>JAAOXG010000016.1 GCA_013036995.1 Lacrimispora defluvii | reverse complement strand
GTTTTTTTACAGCCCCTTTTTATTATATTCTCCCTCTGACACATATAATTAGATACCATATACAGGGGGAAAATCACATGTCTTTATTGGAGTTATTTATCATTGCATTGGGTCTGTCCATGGATGCATTTGCCGTTTCAATCTGCAAAGGTCTTTGCATGCCTCAGATGAACTGGAAAAATGCAGTTATTGCCGGTCTGTATTTTGGTGGCTTCCAGGCAGGAATGCCGGTTATGGGTTATCTGCTTGGCTCCCAGTTTAAGGAAGCCATTACCTCCTATGACCACTGGATTGCCTTCTTCCTTCTGGGTATTATCGGCATCAATATGATCAAAGAATCCTTTAGCAAAGAGGAAGTGGAATGTGCAGACTGCTCCCTGGATCCTAAAAATATGTTCATGCTTGCCATTGCCACCAGCATAGACGCATTGGCCGTCGGCGTGACCTTTGCTTTCTTAAAGGTTCAGATCATTCCTGCTGTTTCATTTATCGGAGCAACCACCTTTACACTCTCTATTGCAGGAATCATAGTAGGGAATGTTTTCGGTTCACGCTTTAAATCAAAAGCAGAATTCTCTGGGGGAATCATTCTCATAGTGATGGGGGTTAAAATTCTGTTCCAGCATCTCTTTGAGATGTAAACAGGGGCGTATTTATATCCTGATCTGGCTGCCGCCAGGCACTTTCACTGTTGTTTTATCTACACTGATCCAGACATCCATTGCAGATGGATTATATACAAAGTCTGCGTCAATGGTATATTTCAGTGCCGCTGCCGCATTCATATAGTCCACAATCTGAATATTCGTTGCATACCAGGTATCCTCCCGCTGCCCGGTCATACGGCAGAATTCTTCCATAAGCTCCCAGTTGTCATCCCGGGGAAATTCATAGCTGTGTCCCCATACATACATCAGATAGAGGTATTGGGTTTTATTAAGCTCAGTGAACCGTCTTCCATTTTCCAGCAGGTTATGGTTGTGATGGCAGGTGGCTTTCCATTTCAGAAAATTTTCAGGCATGGAAAAATCATCGGTGCTTCCCACCACTCTGCAGTATTCGATTCCAAGACCGGGCAGCATGTTTACAATTTCTTCCGTGTAACTACCGTTTGGATAAGACATTCCACGGACCGGATAACCGGCTGCCCGTTCTAACCCGCGCCTGTCCTCCAATACCTGAAGTGCCGTCAAAGGCAATGGGCATCTCGCTATGGTTGGGTGGAGCACGGTGTGGCAGGAGATTTCGTGACCCTTGTATACTTCGTTCCACTCTTCCGGTTTCAGCCTGTCTTCCTGATCTGCAAGTCCTGAATTGATATGAAATGTACCCTTGATTCCATATTGATTGAACAGCTGGGTCAGCCTTCTGTCTTCCAGTCTCCCATCATCATAGCTCATGGTAAGTGCCTTATGCTTCCCTTCCGGATAGCAGATATAGATATTTTTCATATTTTCCATCATTATAATGCTCCGTCTCCTGCAATCTTATCGTAATTCAGTACAGCACAAAAGAATGCCAGTGCCATTCCCTGTCCCCAGCCCTGAATCCATTTTTTTGATATATTCCGGTAACCTTCCCGGTCCTTCATCACTGCCGTACCTCCGGATACATCGGTCACTCTTCCGTCAGCTGCCACATGGGAAAGAATTCCTTCTATGGAGCGTTCCACATATTTGATGTGAAGAGGATTTCTCTTTAATGCCATGGCTGCAGCAATCCCCGCAGAGGCAGATACTTCCTCATAGGATTCTTCATCATTTAAAATGGTTCTCCAAAGCCCATTCTCCGTCTGCAGTCCCTTTAATGCAGACAGCTGTTCATTTAAACTTCCAACAATTTCCAAATACTGGGGATACAGATAACATTGAGGAAGAATCAGTCCCACCTTACTCATGGTGTAGGCTGCCCAGCAGTTGGCTCTCCCCCAGTAAAAGCCTGACATATGATCCTTGGTGATATTGTTGTAACCATGATACCAAAGTCCGGTTTCTTCGTCCTGGAGATACTGAATATGCCAGTAATATTGATTTAAGGCATCCTTTATCATGGCCTCATCGCCCGTCATAACACCCACTCTGAGGAGAAAGAAGGCAGCCATAAATAAAGTATCCGCCCAGCATTGTTCAGGAAAATCATTGTCTGCAGATACGGTATGCTGAAGGACGTGATCTCCGAAACGAAGTGCTTCCTCCGTTAAATAACGGGTTTTTAACCGGATTACATCCATATACTTTTCTTCTCCGGTGGCTTCGTAAAGGGTAATAAGGCAGTGCCCCATGGCGCAGGTATTAACTGTCAGCACTGGTAATCCAAGTTCCATCAGTTCATCTACCCGCTCCTTTAAAAAGTTCAGATACGATTCATCCTTTGTTACCTCATAGGCTTCTGCCAGCCCGTAATATGCCACTCCGCAGGGCCAGTCCCAGGACATATCCATTCTCCTGGTCCGTTCCAGAATAAGGTTCATGGCATCTGTAATTCTTTTCTCATCATAATGTAACTTCCCCATTACTTATACCTCCGTTTTTCCATCTATTATAAATCTTTTTCCTTCATTTGCCAATAATTGCCCAAAGATACCGGCACCCATTTCCGATAAATGAACCAGATCTTCTGTGTAGCATTCCACTGCCGTCTTTTCTCCTGCTTTCCACAGAAACTCCTCACATAAGCCATATAAATCCACAAATAAAACCGCCCTTGTTTCTGCAAATTTTCTCATCTCATCCCTGTAAGCCGGAAGAAGACGGGCAATCTCTTCCTTTTCCTCCTTCCTGTCCCGATCAAAGGGGCAGAGACAGACAGGGGTGATAATAACAGGGTAACCACCTTTTTCAAGTGCCGCTTCCACATAGAGTTCCAGATATTCAGAAAGCCGC
The DNA here is from genome assembly GCA_013036995.1 of Lacrimispora defluvii. Classification (GTDB taxonomy): domain Bacteria; phylum Bacillota; class Clostridia; order Lachnospirales; family Lachnospiraceae; genus Lacrimispora; species Lacrimispora defluvii. The sequence goes on along the minus strand of JAAOXG010000016.1, from coordinate 226,142 downwards.
GTAAGTGGTACATACCGGTCTTCTTTTGAAGCAGCGGCATCATTGTGTCCAAATTGGATAAAGAGATAGTCCCCTGGCTTCATTCGTCTTTTTATATCCTCCAGTCTTCCTTCTTCTAGAAATGTTTTTAAAGATCTTCCTGCCATTGCGCAGTTATCCACTACAAGTCTCCTGCTCTCGTATCTTGTTTCCTGGGGAAATGAACCCGCTGTGCAGCGCCTGATCTCATAGGAGCTGCCATGATCCAGGCAGGAAAGCAGTTTTTCTCCTATGCCGGTCTGCTTTCTCTCTTCATCCCAATAACTTTGTGTAATGGAGTCACCTGCCAGAAAAATCACAGGTTTTCCCTGCATAAAAGGAAGTACACGGCGAAAATCCATATCAGTTCCATAATAAAATTTAGGATAGCATGGCTGGTTATAGCAGTTGTTCTGCCATGCCACTCCACAGCGGTACTGGGTGTCGTGCATGAGTGTAAACAGTTTATGTCCGGTTACTTCCGTGTTGGTATAAATACGTATGGCAGAACTGTCCTTTGTTCTCACAAGAATCTCTTCCCTGAAATCCCCAAAAATGTCCGCCACAAGGCATGGGTTTCCCTTGGTTCCATTGTTTGTTGCCGTTTGCTCCGGACAGAGCATTGTGCCATGGACCCAGTCATTTACCACACCTGTGGGATGCTGGGTCAGATAATCCGTTCCGTCTGTAATCTGGGTGGATAAATCTCCTGCCCACCGGATGGACATATTGGTTCCGAGGGTTTCCTTTTTCATCAATACACCATGACAATCATAGGTTCCCTCTCCGTTTACCCAGCACTGCAGTCCTCTTACTCCTTGTATCACATCACCGATCATACATCTGCCCAGATCTTCTTCGGCATATTTTCCAAAAATGATCTGCCCGTTTTCTCCATCCCGCAGTGCATAGCCGTATGGTGCATTCTCTGCTCCTTCAAATACGGCAAATATCTCAAATCCAGGGCGGTCCGGATCAATATCTGCCACATGCATGGCATCTCCATGCCCCAGTTTCCCTTCTCTCCCGTCAGGGAGAAGTCCTGTCAGGCTGTACAAAAGAGTCCCATCATGGTCGATACAGGCTGCTCCGTAGATGATTTCCATGCAGCCGTCCCCATCTACGTCCGCAACAGAGAGAGAATGATTTCCCTGTCCTGCCATTTTCCCATAAACCGGATCAGTTCCCCATTTCTCATGTGGATTGTCACAGAATGGATTTTTCATGGGAACAAACCCGCTGTCTGCTACCCATTCCTTAAGAAAGCGGTTCTCAAAAAATGAATAGGCAGCGATTGCCGCCCGGGTATAATACCCACGGCAGGCAATGAAATAAGGCCTTTTTCCATCCAGATAAGCCACTCCTGCCAGAAACCGGTCCACCCGGTTGCATGGTTCGATGCGGGGCATGGCATAATCACCCCAGCGCAGACCATCATCTACCCGTTCAAATGGAAATACAATGGTATCCAGTTCTTTTCCGTCACCGGCAAACATGGTTAAATATTCTGGTCCGTGAAAGATAAAGCCCTCCCATTCCCTTAATCTGTTTTTCGGACTCCTTGCAGGCGCATACACATCAAGGAAGTAGTCGACTGCCTCTTTTTGCTGGATCTCATTTAAGGGATAACTCCAGCTGGGCGGGATATGAAAGCATTCCTCTAAAGTGTCCGGCCATTGTCCCGCCTTTACCTCCGGCTGCTCCTGCCATCCGGCAAACAAACGGCAAAGGTGGGCCTCATAATCCTCAGCTCCTGACACATAGGAATCACTATGGCTGTACCCTTTGTTACAATCCTCCTGTGGCATGGTAATATAGAATTCTTCCACAACCTCTCCGCCTGCTCCATATCTGGTCATACGGGTCCCCGGAGCCGTCTTAACAGCCATTTCCGCCTTTCCATCTCCATTAAAATCGTAGCAGATAAACTGCGTATAATGGGCACCAGCCCGGATATTTGGTCCCATGTCAAGCCGCCATAAAAGGGTTCCGTCTATCTGATAGCAATCCAGAATACAGTTTCCCGTATATCCGGAAATGGATACGTCATGGGAATTCGATGGATCCCATTTGACTATATATTCGTATTCTCCATCTCCGTTAACATCTGCCACAGACATGTCATTGGCAGAATACTCGAATTCTTCTTTTGATGGTGTCACTCCCCCGGCTGGCTTTTTAACCGGAATATCCAGATAATCATGCTCCCATACCCTTACTGGCCCGCAGGGTTCAGATTCCACTCCATTGATGACCGGTGCCACACAATAGACTGACACTTCCGTTCCCTGACTATCCAGATAGCTGGTACTGTCTGTCACAACCCCAAGACTGACTCCATCCCGGTAAATTCTAAAATCCACGCCTGTAAGACCATCTCCTCCGTCTGATACTCCAGTCACTTCATTCAGAAAAAGGCGCCAGCTTAAGAAGATACCATTCTTCACCTTAACTGCAATCAGACCTCTTGAAAGTTTCTCCAGCTGTTCCTCCTGATGAAAATGAACGGGAGAAACAAAGGACTCTTTTTCTAACACACAGCCATCTTCTGATATATGGCAGATGAGAATGTGGTGGGGAATGAAAGTAGCCTTTTTCAAAGTAAACAACTTTTTATCCGTCTCATGAATCTCCGTCATCAAACGATAGCAGTCTTCACTGGTTTCCCGATCCGACCAGTAGATGCAGGTAGTTTTGGCCTTATTGACCGGATCCCAGGTAATGGTAAACTCCTGTGGATGAATAGAGATCAGCTGTATCATAATAATCCCTCCTTCCGTCTAGGCTTTCCGAAAGCTTTCAGAAGGCATTTCAGATATCAGGGCGTCCGCCTCCTCTAAACTTTCCGGCAGCTGATCTCTGATAAATTCCAGAGTACAAATCACATTTAAGCACCACTGTGCTGCAAAATTAGTAGAAATCCAGGCAATCTCCCGAAGCTCTTCCTGGTTCGCACAGTTTTTTAAAACAGTGGTTTGAAAACCGCTGTGATTCTCTTCACAAAGAAGAGCGTGAAGAAGATGACTCCAGGTGGTTTTTGCAAGCTTTTCATCATTATAATACCAGGCTCCATAAGCTCCCATGGCTGCTGCCATAAACGGAAGGGAAAACTCCCGGTCACCAATAATCCCCCTGGATTCCTCCAGCTGCTTTTCTCTTGGAAGATAATAAAATCTGCCGTACTCTGCCAGCATCTCTTTCCATTTGGGATCAGAAAGAAGATCCGCCATTTCCTGCCAGATCTGAGGCGCTCCCATACAGATCTGCAGGTGTGTCCCACCTGCTGCCCGCTCTCCAATGTACCTTAAATGTACGGTCTCAGGATCAAATTCAAAGTCCGGTCCTGATACCAGCCTTAATGGAGCCATTTTTATATCCTCAATCCCCGTACGGATTTTATCCAGGTAACGGGTATCCTCAAACCGTTCCCACTGGGTCAGCCAGTTTGCACAAAGAGAAGACCAGTCAGGTCCGCTTCTGGCATGGCTACTAAAGACCATTTCAGAGGAATCATAAAAATCTGCCAGTGGATCTTTTGTAAGAAACGTTTTTTCATTATCCTTTAGTTCCTCAAAGATATCCTCCAGTCGGTAATCTCCCGTCATATAGTAATAATACCGGTGATGAGCTGCCATGGCAATCCGTGCTTCCTTGCATGGACAGCCCCAGTGGCGTACATTATGCCGGGAGCCCAGCCCCTTATATTTTCCCATATGATATACATCAACCTCACAAGCATGTCTGGTCAGCTTCTCCGCAAGGGAAAATGTTTCTGCTCTTCCGGAGCGCAAAAAGGAAAGCCAGAGCCAGAGTGTGGGAACCAGTTCCGTATTATCCCAGGCGTAACCGCCCATATCATACCTCCACTGGTGGCGCTCCTTATCGTAGGTATGCATAAAATCCCCATAATTAAAAAGCCCGTACCAGCCTCTTTGATCCACTTCGTTTTCATAGAAAACAGCGGCTCTCTCCAGCTGGTCTTCCAGCCAGATTTCCATCTCGCTTTCCCGTTTTGGCAGGGACCAGTATCCAAACGCACGGTGCTCATAATAAAATTCCGGAGTTCCCACGTACTGGGGAGGATGATTCACCTCGTTTGAAAATTCCAGAAGTTCTTCCTCCCCGGGAATGACTTCATCAAAGAACGCTACAGAATATTCGCTGGTGGATGCAATTCCAAAGGGATCCGCCCCCTTATAATCATACCCCTCATAATATACCTGGTTATATCCCCGGCTGGCATAATGTCTGAAATCCATTGCCTCTGCTGCAGGACTGTAAAGCCAGACTGTGGCTTTTGCCTCTTCTCCTGTCAGGCTGCGAAACGTATATCCGGAAGGATAGGTCTGCCAGAAATCACGGATAGCAAATCCCACGCTTCCATTTTCTCCTCCCAAAGCAGCTGCCCCTCCTGCTCTTGTTCCATGGAGGCAGTCTAAGTAACAAACACCTTCCTCTTTCATTTTCTTCTTCAGCCGGAAATGACTGGGACTGTCCTGACAGAAATCATATTCATCCCAAAACGGCATATCTTCCATGACTTTTTCCACAATTTCTCTGTCATTTCCCTGTAGAATCAACTGTTTTCCAGCCATCTGGCTGGAATAAACTGCTTCCGGCACCCTTGGTCTCCAGGTTAAAAGCTCTGCCAGTGCCTCATGAACCGTCCCAAAATCTCCTTCAAACCTTACATGCCGGTTATACATACTTCCTTTTACCGGAATGGTAAATTCAAGGCCGATTCCTTTTAAAAAGTCTCTGTTTTCATCCCCGTCATAAAGGAACGTATGGGTGAAATGAAGGCGTTCACTGCCCATACCTGCATGAAGGCGAATTATAAAGGGAAGCTTTCTGTCCCCGTCTTTGGAAATATGGACTCCTGTGTATTTAATAACAGCCTGAAGCGGACCTTCCTCCTCCAGAGTGACTTCCTCCACAAAACCCTGGTACTGTTTTTGCAGCTGCCCTTTCATTTCATCTTTTGTAAAAGGTTCTTCCAGCAAAAGTACCGGGTTTGCAGACGATACCCGGATTTCTCCACGGACTGTCAGGTTCTCAAATAAAAAAGAGCCTTTATAAGGAACAAAAAAAGACAAAAACTCCGATTTTATGAAAAGCCCCTCTGTCCCCTTGCTAATGATCAGGCTACGGGATATCTTCTGTGTATTCCCATCAGCAGTCAGAACCTGGATTTCATCGGTAAGCTGGTCTGCACATGCAGTATGAGCCGTCCATTTGACTGAGCCGTCAGGCCAGTAAGCCGTAATTCTGGACTGCATGGCAGCCTGGGTTCCATCCTGATTTTTCAACAAATAGGACTGATTTTTTCCGCATTCTCCCTGATTCCACATGCATCCCCAGGTAGTGTACCCCCGTTTCCTCCTGTCTTTTAAATTATGCAGTTTCATATAATCCTCCGTCTGCGCATAGTTGCGCTTTTTCATCAAAAGAGGCGGTACGGCTCCTGCAAGGAATCCGCACCGCCCAGGCCAAACCTATTTCCCGGTATCCTGCTGATACAGCTGATTGATTTCTTCGATCAATCTGTCACCGCCTCTGTCTGACCACTGTTTGGCAGCTGCGTCAAGACCCGCTTCATCTATCTGGCCGCAGATATACTGGGTTCTTGCATCATCAATAATCTGTTCAATATCAGTACCTACTTCTGCATTGACACCGGAATTAGCAAGATAACCAAGTGCCGGATTAAAGACTGCAACCTTTTTATTTTCTGCATAAGCCTTATCCTGTGCAATGGTTGGTTCCGTCTTTTCCAGAACCGGTTCCGTGGAAGCAAGGTTTGGAATATAGCAGATGGTCTGATTTAATCCGGTATGAGGAGTCTGCTGAACTTCCAGATCATTTCTCACCACTACTTTGCCATCCTTTAAATCATAAGTAACACCTTCAAGACCATAATCAGCCAGAACAAGCATTTCATTGTCGCACATCTTATCCAGGAAATGCAGGCAGTTTTTCACATCTTCTTCTGTTTTTGCACCTGCCTTTGTAATCAGATAATAACCGTTAAAACCGCTGGTAGCCAGTGTTTTTCCGTTAATCGGCCCTACCATGGTCATGGTGGCTGTCTTAGACGGATCTGTTACTGATTTTATATCATTCTGAATGTAATAGTTCCAGATTCTTTTTGCACTGTCCATAACATCTACGAATGCACCGGCTTCTCCCTTTTTAAGGGCATCACCAAATGTACCGGAATCCACAGTTGCCCAGTCTTTCCGGATCAGACCATCATCATATATTTTCTTGACCCAGGTTAGGGCTTCTTTGTATTCTTTAGTCTGATGAACTGGAATCAGCTTTCCATCCTGCACCACCCACTCATTGCCGGTTCCAAACCAGGTCTGCATAATATCGATTGGTCCTACATATTTGGTCATTTCCAGCCCGTATGTATCATCCTTTCCATTGCCATCGGGATCTTCATAGGTGAATTTATAAAGCATGTTATAAACATCTTCCACTGTTTTAGGTGCCTGGGTAATTCCCACTGCTTCTGCCCAGTCGGTGCGGTAAGAAAATCCAAATCTGCCGATTTCTCTTGCACGGTAAAGTCCGATGACTTTTCCGTCCACTGTCATGGATTTTAATACCTGGGGATCCGCCTTTGATAAATTGGGATAGCTTGCACTGTCCTTAATAAATTCGCTTAGATCCCAGAACGCACCTTTCTTTGCTGCATCAACCACGTTAGCTGATAAATCTCCTTTTCCAGTGATAATCATAGGCATATTATCTTTGTCCATGAGCACCAGCCCCAGCTTTTCATTATAGGTGTCGTTTGCCTCCCAGCGGAAATCCACATTGGTATTGGTATAATCCTCAAACTTTTTAATTACTTCATCGGAATGATCATTTTTCAGCTCGGTTCCATAAAACTGGGTAACCATCATGGAAATAGATGCTTTTCCTTCTCCCGCTTCCGCCGTTCCTGACTCTTTTGACTCCCCTGCCGTCTGACTGTTTGTTTTGGAACTGCACCCTGCCATGGACAACGCCATTGTACCGGCAAGGGTCACTGCCATTGCCTTCTTCCATACCTGTTTCATCATAACACTTCTCCTTTTAAACTTTTATTTATCCTTTTACAGAGCCAACCATAACGCCCTGTGTAAAGTACTTTTGAACAAATGGGTAAATACATAAAATGGGAATGGTGGCAACTACGGTTGTTGCCATCTTTACCGCTTTCTGAGGCGGCATTCCAAAGGCTCCCCAATCGAAACTGCTCTCATTGGCCACCTTGGAAGTGAGGAATATAATCCTCCTTAATACAATCTGAATTACTTCCTTTGAGCTGTCTGAAATATACATCATTGCATTGAAATAAGAATTCCAGTGAGTAACTGCGTAAAACAGGGCAACACTGGCAAGAACCGGTTTGGATAATGGAAGAATGATTTTAACAAATATCTCCCCATCGTTGCAGCCATCCATTCTGGCCGCCTCCTCAAGCTCCGATGGTAATCCCTGAAAGTAGTTTTTAATAATAAGCATATTAAAAGGATTGATAGCTCCAGGAAGCCACAGCGCCCAATAAGAATTTTTTAAATGAAGAACATTTGCCACCAGCATATAGGCAGGCACCATTCCTCCGGTAAAAAGCATAGTGATGATAACCATGTTGGTAAAGAACGTTCTACCCTTAAAATAAGGTCTGGATAATGGATACGCAAGGGTTGCCGATAACGTCATATTAATGATTACTCCCACGGTTGTTACAAATGCTGAATTTATAATACCCTTTACTGCATCGCCGGTTTTAAATATATACTGGTAAGCATTTAAGGAAAGGGTGTGAGGGAATACGAAAAATGCCCGTTCTGTCAGTTCCCGTTCTGTAGCAAAAGATCCTGCCACAATGTATACGAAGGGCAGCAGGGTAGCCAGTGCAAATCCCCCTACCAGGATGTAAATAATCACCTGAACCAGCTGGTCTCCCGGACTTCGTTTTATTTTGATTGTTTTCGTGTTTGCCATCTTATGGACCTCCCCATTAATAGAATCCTGATTCCCCAAACAGCTTAGCAAGCTTATTTGCTCCAAGTACCATGATCATACAGACAATGGATTTAAACATACCTGCTGCCGTTGCCATGGAATAATTGCCATTTACAACACCTTTTGTGTAGATGTAAGTATCAAATACATCGGATACGGCACGATTCATGGAATTCTGCATCAGGAAAATCTGTTCGTAGCCGGTATTTAAAATGGTTCCCACCTTCAAGATCAGCATGATTACAATGGTGGATCGAATGGCCGGAAGGGTAATATGCCACATTTTCTGCCACCTGTTTGCGCCGTCCACTTCAGCCGCTTCATAAAGCTGTACATCAACGCCGGATAAAGCAGCCAGAAATATAATCGTTCCGTATCCTGTTTCCTTCCACATATTCTGACCAACAATCATGGGGACAAAAAGCTTTGGATTGGACATGATATCCGGAGCATGACTTTTTCCAAATATTCCAGTAAGCCAGTGGTAAACCAAACCGTCGGTTGTGCTGAACAGCTGGGCAGTTAACGCCGCCACAATCACCATGGAAATAAAATGGGGAATGTATACCATTGTCTGAGCTGCTTTTTTAAATGCCATATTCTTGATTTCATTTAATAATAGCGCAAGAAGAATGGGCGCTGGGAAATAAAAAATAAGGCTGGCTATGGAAATAGAAAGCGTATTGGTTAATATACGAATAAAATCCGGCCCGGTAAAAAACTTTCTGAAAACTGCCAATCCCACAAACGGACTGTGAAAAAATGCCCCCAGCATGGTGTCTCCGTTATAAGGGCTGAAATCCTGGAATGCCATGACAAGACCACCCATGGGCAGATAATGAAAAACCAAGAGATAGATTACTCCCGGAATGATCATTAGATACAGCCACTTATGAGAGCGGTATGCCTGCTTTAGGGATCCACCCCTTTTTTGCGGAACGAAACGTTCTGCTTTCTGACTCATTGTCTCTCCTCCTCAATATTACGGGGATTGTCTTATGAAATTTGCTCCCCTGTTGTGAGGCTATCCTACACCAGGTATCTGCTTTTGTAAATAATCATAATCAAACCTTATTTTTATCACAAAAAAGCCCTGGATCCCCTTATAATATAAGGAGTTTCCAAGGCTTGGCCTTTAGAATTATCATTTTGTTCCCATCTCATTTTACTATTCCCGATGTTCTTTACGAAAGGCCAGAGGGGTGATTCCTACCTGGGTTTTAAAAAAACGGATAAAATTCTGTACGTTATTGTAATTTAATCTGGCTGAAATTTCAGCGATGGGATCCTGGGTGGTTAAAAGCATATATTTCGCTATCTTCAGTTTTTCTTCGTTGACCATGTCCGTAAATGACATTCCCTTTTCCCGCTTTAACACCCGGCTGATATAATTGGGATGATAGCTTAAGGCGTCGGCACACTCATTCAGGGTAATATTTCCGCTGCTGGTTTTAATCATGGCTGTTACCTGTTTTGCGATATCGCAGGAATTTAATTGCCGGTAATCGTTAAGGGCCTCCATCACCGGATTGAGTATTTCCGTAAATAAATAGGTGAAAAGTTCCTTTTTACCGTAAATTCTTGATGCCTTGGTTAGGACATCGTACTGCTCGCTGTCAAAAATATCAGTAAGGGGCATGGAGACCTTTGCAGGTATATCTAAGATGGCTGTCAAAAGCCGGGTGACATAATAAGTCCGTTCCATGCCGGAAGCCCCTTTGATTTCAAGCCTTTCCAGGATCAGATCAAGGAGGCGCCTGGCTTCTTCCTCATTGCAGCTTTCCACGGCATGAATTAACTCATCCTCCACAATTCTGTCATAAACATTCCCAGCCGGATCCATAAGAGAATAATCATCATAAAGAACCAGAGATGGACCATTTTCATTCCGGTCATGATTTTTGCTGTGAAGTGCCTCCGAGCATTCGTCATACGCTCTTCTTGCATGGGTCAGTTTATGGAAGGTCCGGCTGATTCCAAAGGCTGTGGGATATCCGTACGCCTCCATAATATAATCCTTCATCTGCTTATAGACCAGCGCAGTCTTATGATCCTCTTCTATATCATCGTTTTCTCCAATCATAAATAACAGTGTGTGCTCATAGATTACCGGAGCCACAAAAAATGCTTCCTTTACTTCCGAAGGAAGCCCAAGCAGGATCTTTCTGTTCAGTTCATCCTGCTCCTCCTGGGTCAGATTCTTTTCTCTTTCATCAAACTTACAGGAAACTCCAATCATGCGGTAGGAATGAAACGCCTCCATGCCATATTTCTTCATGGTATCCTGTATCCTGTCCATATTCAGCTCACCCTTTACAAGGTTTGACACAAACAGTTCCCTGATCTGCACATTCTGATCATCCACAAACCTCTGGAGCTTCAAAAGAGGTTCCGAAAAAACAGAGGCAGCAAAGCGTAAAAGAACCAGGAGCACTCCAAAAGCGGCAATAACTGCCACAGAAGCAAAGACAAATACGATACCGCCCCGTTTCATTTTCTCCGTATCCATTCCTGTTATGTAAACTAGACCGTTGCTGCCGGAACGGCTGACACGATAACGGTATTTCTTCCCTTTGGGTGATGAAAAAAAACCTACGTCTGTTTTCTTACTCTTCCCCGATTTTAAAAAAGCAGCTGTAAAATCAGGATTAGTTTCCATCAAGACCTTTCCCTGACTTAACACAGTCACATCATAACCCATTTTTTGATATGGCTCAGTCAGAGTTCCAAGCTGCTTCATATTCAGCTGAACCGTGAGCAGGTAGACCAGTCCCGTACTGGCGTACTCTTCCTTTACTATGAGCAGTTCCCCTGATGTATCAATAAATCCGGATTCCTTCGCCCCTTCCTGATAGGGACCCGATACATCGGTCCGGTTCAGCCAGTAAAGTGATAAAGGAACTTCTTTCTGATCCTGTAAAAACAGGTCTGTCTCTTCCCTGTTTTTTAAATCTTTATAGTTATACATTCCAAACTTGCTGAGAACCCATCCTTCTTTTACATTAATAAAATTGTAAAATCCGATGTATTTGGATAAAAAGTAATTGCCCTGAAGCATGTTCTGGGCCTGCCTCACTTCTTTGTACTGGGAATAGGGAACCTCCTTTTGATTAACCAGCCATTTGATGGAGGTACTGCTTGTACTGTCCAGATAATATTCCCTGACAGAAGAAAAAAGGTTCTCGTACTCATTAGCCACACTATTGCAGTAAGATTCCAGCGCCTGTCTGCTTTTTTCTGTCTCTCCATTTACATAGATGAAATAAGAAACCAGTCCCATCACAATAAGCGGAACCGTTACAAGCAGAAGAAACTGGGTAAACAGGCGCTTTTCATATTTTCCGTCTTTTATGGCAAACAGTTTTTTATTCTTCAAATCAGTTAACATAATTCAAATACTTTCAGATTTCTGTAATCAGCCGTCAGCGGAGCCAGCTGACGGAATCCAATTTTTCCGCCTTTTAACGGCTCTCCAAATAATTCCAGCTCATCATTATATTCAAACACAGTCATATCGTTAATGGAAAATCGAATATCTCCATGATATTTGCGTATGGATATCCGGTAAAAATCCAGTGCATCTGCTGCACCAGGCAAAGGATCCGCCCCCTGTGCAACCAGGTGAAAGCCATAGCTTTTTCTTAAATTGCAGGTATGAAACGCTCTCTCATCCGGCTCTTTCCTGCGAAAATAAGATACGTGGAATGCATTGATGTCACCGCTGTGATACTGGGGGTACTCTCCCGTCCGTTCTGCAAGGGAGGAATCAAATAAATCTTCCCCGTTCCGCCCTTTAGCAGCAAAGAATAAAATGCAAAGCCCCTGATCCGTAACCGGCTTAAATTCCCATGTAATTTTAACATTTTCCGGGAATTCTTTGGGACACCACAAAACGTAATTGGCTTTTTGTCCCAACTCCTCATCAAGGCTGTTTTTTAAGCGCATACTGCCTTCCTCAAAACTTATTGATGCCTTTCCTTCTACCACGAAGCCTTCAATATCTTCCGGTCTGGAAAGGGGATTGTCGTAAATTAACCTTTCTTCAATCAGTTGAACGTAACCCGTCGTTTCTTTCTTCATGCGATTCCCTCCATAAGCACCTTTCTCATGATACTAACCAGTTTATTATACAACCGCTTTTCATTATTCTCAACTCGTTTTCCCCCGCCGTATTTAAAATTTACATACCAAAGATGTGAATCTCTTCTTTCCATATCTGGTCGGATATGGTAAACTGTGATACAGAGTTTTGTACGAAAGGAGAATCGCATGCATGCAGGTTCAGTACACCAAAGATATTAATAACGAGAGCATTCTAAACATCATTCGCCGTTTTTGCAATTACATAGATCCACGGCTTACAGAGCATGGTTCCCATGTGTCTTATATTGTTTTCCAGATGCTTAGAGAAACTGGCCGTTTTACAAAAGAAGAACTGAGAAACATCTGCTTTGTGGCTCAGCTTCATGATGTGGGAGCCTACAAGACAGAAGAGATCTCCCGAATGCTTCAGTTTGAAACAAAAGATGTCTGGGACCATTCTTTTTATGGATATCTTTTTATCCGTTACTTCTCGCCCTTAAAGGATTTCGCTCCCGCAGTACTCCTGCACCATCTCAACTGGGATTTTTTGGAAAAACAATGCAGCCTGAATTCTTTAATGAAGGATTTGGGACAGCTGATCCATATAGCAGACCGAATCGATGTATTAATGTCTTTGCAGAATTGTTCCTGGGAGGAGACCCTTTCCTTACTGAAAAAGGATCAGGGAACCGTTTATGCCCCTCACATCATAGAACTGGCAGAAAAACTGGATTTTAAAAATTCCATTGAGGAAGAATGGAAAGCGGACAGTCAGTTCAATCAGTTTCTTACCGGAATTCCACTGTCTGGAGAGGCGATTACGGATTATTTAAAGATGCTGGTTTTTATTATCGATTTCAGAAGCCACCATACAGTCACCCACACCATCACTACCACAAGCATCAGCTACGAACTGGGTAAGCTTCTTTCCTATCCGCAAGACCGTTTAAATGTAATTCTCTGCGGCGCTCTCCTTCACGATCTGGGGAAAATTGCAATACCAGTGGAGATACTTGAATACCCGGGAAAACTAAGCCGCCAGGCAATGAATATCATGCGGACCCATGTGGATTACACGAAAGAGATCTTTGGCGGATGCATAGACGAAGCGGTGGAACGGATTGCTCTTCGACACCATGAAAAGTTAAACGGTACCGGCTATCCAAAGGGGCTGTCTGCAAAAGATTTATCAAAAGAAGAACGTCTTGTAGCCATTGCGGATATCATAAGTGCACTTACAGGGACAAGAAGCTATAAGGATACTTATCCGATGGAAAAGATAAAGACTATACTGGAAGAAATGAAAAACGATGAGCTTGTGGATCCGGATATTGTGAACATTGCCTTGAAACATCTGTACTGTATCCTTGAAACTACAGCTGTCCGCTGCAGACCCATCCTGCATATCTATGAAAAACTGAATAAAGAATACCAGAATCTATTAATACTTAATGGAGATGAAGAAAAACTTCGCTTTGCACTTTCCATAAAGCAGCCGGAAAAAGCTGAATTATGGCCTTAAATAAAAAGGAATATCTTATTTATTACAAAAAAGGGGGTTGATTAAAATGGAATCAAACCCCTTTTTCCATATTTGCTGTAATTATAACAATATAGATACTTACCTGGCATTTACAGCCCGCTCCAGTCTCCTTAAAGCCTCCTTAAGTACTGACCTCTGGCAGGCAATATTCATTCGTTCAAAGCCTTCCCCTGATTTTCCAAACTTGAGGCCACTGTTCAGCCAGATACCAACCTTATTGTCCAGCAGATCCAAGCGCTCCTCTTCGGATAAGCCCAATTCCCTGAAATCCAGCCACAAAAGGTAGGTTGCGTCTGGCTCAATTAGTTTGATCCTGCTGATTTTTTTCTCCAGATACTCCCTTACATATGAGATATTTCCTTCTAAATAGTCTAACAGCTGCTCTAACCAAGCTTCCCCATATCGGTATCCTGCCTCACATGCAACAAGCCCCAACGTATTAAGATGGTCATAACCCACTGCTCTCATCTGCTTGCAGAACGTTTCTCTCAGACTGGAATTTGGAATAAAAATGTTAGCTACCTGTAATCCTGCCAGATTAAAAGTCTTACTTGGAGCAGTACAAGTTATGGTTCTTTCTTTCAATGCTTCATTTATATTTGCAAATACCTGATGTTTTCCCTTGAATACAAAATCCTGGTGTATTTCATCACTGATTATAATAATGTCTCTCCTAATACAAATTTCACCCAGCTTCTCAAGTTCTCCCTGGCTCCATACGATCCCGCCCGGATTATGAGGATTGCATAATAAAAATAATTTAACTTGATGCTGTACAGCTTTTCTTTCAAAATCTTCAAGATCCATATGGTATTTTCCGTCTTCTCCGAGAATAAGTGTATTATCAATAACGACTCTGTCATTCTCCCTTATGACTTTGTCAAAGACCTGGTATACTGGCTGTTGAATCAATACTCCGTCTCCTGCTTCGGTAAAGGCTCTCACTCCCATTGCCAGGGCAAATACAACTCCAGGACACTTAACCAGCCATTCTTTTTCCACAATCCAGCCGTGCCTCTTCTCCATCCAATAACGGACTGCCTCAAAGTACCTGTCTTTTGTCTCAGTGTAACCGAATATACCCTGATCCACCCGGTTATGAAGGGCATCCACAATTTCATCAGGTATTTTAAAATCCATATCAGCTATCCACATAGGAAGGATATCTTCTTTTTTTCCTCTTTCAAGAACAAAGTCATATTTTAGGCTGTCCGTATTTTTGCGATTGATCACCTGGTCAAAATCGTACGTTCTCTTCAACGTCATTTACTCACCCCAATTCTCATTCATATGACTAAGCACTAAGATTTTCCTGATTTTCCTCTTTGCAATACTGCTGGTCTAACACTTTAACAAAAGGATAGTAAATAAGCGTAGATGCCAAAACTGCCATTACCTGAGTCACTGCACATTGCCAGCCGGAAACAGCAAATCCTGAAAAGATAATCGGCATAGCCCATGGAGCCTGTCTGGCGGCAAACATCGGCATGAATCCAATTGAAATTGATACATAAGCAATGATTACAGAAACAACGGGAGCCAGTGTTACCGGTATTAAAAACAATGGATTGAAAATTACCGGGACTCCAAATATAATCGGCTCATTAATATTAAAGAAAGAGGGAATCAGAGATACATTTAACATTGCTTTCATTCGGGAAGAACGTCTGACCAGAAACATACTCAGCACAAATCCTATGGTTAAACCAGCTCCCCCAATGGTGCCAATCTGATCTAACATCTGTACTGTGCCAATATGGCCTGTCTGTATAGTCAATTTACCAGCCTCTGCCAATGCCTGATTTGCATCTGCATTTGCATACAAAATTGGATAAAGCATGGAATTAACTACTGTAGGGTGAATGCCAAACCACCAGGACAGACCATTTAATCCGGCTACTATTATAATCGCTATTGGTGAACCTATAATTCCCTGTAACGGAACCTGAATAATAGAATAAAGAAGCTGAGGGAATGAACCTGATATTCTGACTCCGATTCCATTAAAAATTAATGCTGTTAATACAATTAAAAATCCCGGAATTAAAGCACTAAACGCATTACTTATCATAGGAGGGACGCTGTCAGGCATTTTAATTATAATATTTTTCCGGATACAAAACCGGGTGATTTCCACTGATATAATAGACATGATTAAAGCAGCAATCACTCCTTTCGTTCCTGTCCATTCAAATGGCATCACTCTGCTGATAATTTCACCGGATTCAGAAATTACCGTTTTAGGAATTACCACAACGTAAGCAACAATTCCTAATACCAGAGAAGTTAGTTTATCCATCTTGTATCGTTCCGCCAGCTTATAAGACATAGTGCCGGAAAATACCAATCCCATAATATTAAATGTAGCACGGTATGCTGGAGAAATAAAATCCATCCAGTTTTCACCAAATATCCCTGCCATCCATTCAGCATAGCCGGGAACCGGGAAATCAGTAATGAGCATAAAAATAGAGCCTATGATAGTTAGGGGCATAATCGCCAGAAAACCATATTTTATTGCCTGAAAATAACGAGAATTAGTAATTTTATTCATTTTACCGACTAATACCTGCTGCACCCAGTTTGTCAACTTATCCATTCTCCCACCTCACAAATTTTTTTCTTTTGCTAAAACAATAGTAACTAAAAGCGCTTATCACAGTGCCAGATTATTCAGCTGAATCTTTTAACAATTTTACCAGGTGATCGAAATACGGTTCCTCTATTAACTGTTTTATCTTTTCCGTATTGAATAACAGGTTTGTTATCAGCTGATAAAAATCTTCAATATTCTTGTCACCTGTTTTAGAAACGGACACTAGGAATACGATCTGCACATCATTGCGCCCCCACCGAATCGGTTCTTTTAATATCCCAACTATAACAAAGCTTTTATCGGTCATGATAGTGAATGGGTGTGGGATGGCCGCTAAATTGCCAAAATCCGTCTGTCCAAGAAATTCACGCTTCATCACTGATTCATAGAAATCTTCTGGTAATGTAAAATGCTGATTTGCTGCATCACACAGGAAACGTATTACCTCCTCCCTGCTCTGCAGCTGTATATTATTGTAAAAGTGTTCCGGAACAAAAAATTGCTGAATCACCTTTGTATCATCCGGTTCAAATAATTTATGAACATTGGCGAAATCTTCCTTGTCCCAAAACAGGCTCACTAAAAAAACTGGTACCGGTACCGGCACATCCAGCGGTACCGTAGTGAATAAATAATCAATATCGGAATAATCATATGACGCTACTTCCAATACGGTACATTCCCGAATTTGATCCACATATTTTCCAAACATCTGTCTGTATCGATGGATAAATAACTGCGAACTTCCAATTCCCGATGAACAAACAATAAGAATGTTTTTTTTCTGTATCTTCTTCTCCTGTTTCTCAAGAGCGAATTGAAACAAAAGAGCAAAATATCCAATCTCTTCTTCCGGTATACTGGTGCTGTAATGTTCATTTAAAACGGTACATGCATGGGCAGCCAAATTATATGCATATGGGTATTCCTTTTTTACATTATCCAGGATAGGATTCTTTAGAGGTATACCATAAAGCATACGAATATTGAAAGGAACCATATGTTTGTTCAGACACATACGCAAGTCAAAATTATCTAAAAAGTCCAGTTTAAAACCCTCTCGCACACGCAATATCATCTGCATTGATAAATCATCTATGAAATGAGTAATTTCCAGGTTTTTATTAATTGGCAGGTCAATATCAGATAACACAGTACCCGCCAGAAGGATTGCGATATACCGAACTTCTGCCTCTGGTAATGTAATAGAAAATTGAGCCTCAATTTCAACTGCCGTAAAAGCAGCTACCTCCATTATCCTGACATCAATATCCAACTTACCGTTCACACGATTGACCTTACTGCCAATGCTATCCGCCTCTATGTAATTTCCCAACTGAATTCTCTTAACCCCAAAATAAAGGCACATTGTCAATGCCTGAAAAGCGATTTCCGAAATACGAAGTGAATTCTTACAGAGAACGCTCTGTAAAATCAGTGACACAGTCTGCTGATCTTCATGCTTCTTTTCATCATTCTTAAATGACAGGTTTGCTTTTAGAAATTGATTTGCCATGCATATACGTTTGTCAAATTCACTTCCAACTGCTTTAACCCCATAATTAGGCCTTCTGGCAAGTTTTATATGATAAAATTGAAAAATATACTCAACCTTCTTGATATCAGCGGTTATTGTATTGCGCGATACATATAAATTTTCAACAAAGTATTCCAGCTTTACATAGTTGGAATAATTCAGAAGATATTCCAACATGTAATTGACACGCTCCTCTGAATTCGATGGGAGCATCTGATATCCGCGGTCCATTAAGGAAGTACAGAATGATGTATATAACTCTAAATCGTGAACTAACAGACGATAGCCATATTTTTGCTTTGATTCAATTGAGGCTCCATTGGATTCCAGAATTCTATTAAGTTCTTTGATTCGGGTACGTACAGTTTTTTCATGTACTAAAACGGAATCAGCCAACTGAGCCGCCGTCTTGTAAGTATTTTCTGTAAGCAGACTCAGGATTTCTGTAATCTCGCGATTCATAAGCTCCTCACTTTCTCACTCTGAACGCCTCTCCTTATGGATCAATTCAGCATAGCAAGAGCATCATCCAGAACCTTTTCTCCATTCATCATTCCATAATCCATCTGATTTACAACTGTTATATAAGGAATCTTCTCTTTGTACCTTTCTTTGAACCCTTCCAGCATGAAAGAAAGCTGGGGGCCTAAAAGAAGTATATCTGTATGGCGTTCAGTACTAGGAAGATTGCTGTCTGCCATAGCCACAATATCCACCTCCAGAGACCGTTCTTTTGCGCTTTTACGCATTTTGTTCATTAACATACTGGTTGACATACCCATATTGCACACAAGAGTAATATAAATCATTATTGTTCCTCCTTTTCTTTGTAAATTGCTTTGTACATTTCAATCATTTGAATTGCCAGGTCCCGTATTGTAATTGCATTCATTAAATGATCCTGACCGTGGACCATAATTAAACTGACAGGAGTCTGACCGTATTCTCCGGCCTCAGCCTGAAGTATTCCGGTTTGAAATTCATGTGCTCTGTTAAGAGCTATGTTACATTGCTCAATGCTCTCTGCAGCAAGATCATAGTTCTTATTCTGCGCAGCGGTGATCGCCTTCATTGCCATACTTCTGGCATTCCCCCCATTTACCACCAGCTCCATGACAATTTGCTCAAGATTATTCATTACTCCATCACCTCCATATTTGTATGATTTCATTATACTTATGATTAAAACTAAACTCCACCACATGATTTTCCTTTTTTAATATGATAATTATTGTTGATGGCATAACTCCTATAGACTCATTTCTTAAAAAACGAAAAAATGCTCCCTTCCCAGTAAACAGGTAAATCATTTTACCTGCCTGCCAGAAAGGGAGCATGATATTTATTTTGCAATCACTTTCACAAACTTCTTCTTTCCCCGACGCACAACAGCTCCGTCAGCCAGCTGTTCTCTTGTATAGGAAGCCTTTATATCGTTCACGTTTTCACCCTCTACGGTGACTCCTCCCTGCTCCACATTCCGTCTCGCTTCTGAACGGGATGGGGCAAGTCCTGATTTCTGAAGAATGGTTAAGATATCAACACTGCCGTCTGTAAAATCAGCTTCATCAAGCTCACATACCGGCATATTTTCTGCATTTCCGCCTGTAAACAGCTCTCTTGCGCTCTTTTTCGCTTTCTCTGCCTCTTCTTCCCCATGTACCAGCTTGGTCAGCTCGTAAGCCAGAATTTCTTTTGCCTCGTTTAACTGGCTGCCTTCCCAGCTATCCATCTCATCGATCTGACTTAAAGGAAGGAAAGTAAGCATACGCAGACATTTTAATACATCAGCATCGGCAATATTTCTCCAGTACTGGAAGAAATCAAATGGAGAAGTCTTTTCCGGATCAAGCCACACAGCACCTGACTGGGTCTTTCCCATCTTTTTGCCTTCTGAGTTTAACAGCAGGGTTATGGTCATTGCATGGGCATCCTTGCCAAGCTTTCTGCGGATCAGTTCGGTTCCTCCAAGCATGTTGCTCCACTGATCATCACCGCCAAACTGCATGTTGCATCCATGGCGCTGGAACAGCTCGTAGAAATCATAGCTCTGCATGATCATATAGTTAAACTCCAGGAAGCTTAATCCTTTTTCCATACGCTGTTTGTAGCATTCTGCACTGAGCATCCGGTTTACTGAGAAATGGGGACCGATTTCCCGCAGGAATTCAATGTAATTTAAGTCCATCAGCCAGTCCGCGTTGTTTACCATCATTGCTTTTCCTTCAGAAAAGTCAATAAAACGGCTCATCTGCTTTTTAAAGCAGTCACAGTTATGGGCAATGGTTTCCACTGTCATCATCTGACGCATGTCGCTTCTTCCGGAAGGATCGCCAACCATAGCGGTTCCTCCGCCGATTAAGGCGATCGGTTTATTTCCTGCCTCCTGCAGACGTTTCATTAAACACAGAGCCATAAAATGTCCCACATGGAGACTGTCTGCTGTTGGGTCAAATCCAATATAAAATACTGCCTTTCCTTCATTGACCATTTTGCTGATCTCTTCTTCGTTGGTCACCTGGGCAATCAGCCCTCTGGCTTTCAGTTCTTCGTAGATTGTCATTCCAATTCTCCTTTACAAAAAAATAAACCCCGTCCTGTTAAAAGGACGAGGTTAAAATCTCGCGTTACCACCTTTTTTCATAAACAGCTCACGCTGCTTATCTCTTCAAGTACCGTCTGATACTCTAGCACAATAACGGGTGCAGGAATCCGTCGCCGCCTACCGGGAAATCATACCTTTGGGAGCGAAGCTCAAAGATGTATTCGCAGTCCGTTTTCCATGCGCCTTTCATCAACCGGCTGCTTTCTGTCTGGTTTTACGTACTGTTACTTGTTCTTATCAATGCTTTTGTTTATATATGAAGTTAGTTTTTAGTATATGAGGTTTCCTTTTATTTGTCAAGATCCTTTTTATCAAAGCAGCCCCCGTGGAAAACGGCAAATTTACGAAATAATATCGTGAATCTGGCTGAGTATCTTTTTTAAGCTGCCTGCTTCAACCTGTCCAGGTGCAGATTCTTTTCCAACTGCAGCAAAGGTCAGTGCAGATCCAAAAAATTCACCGGAAAACCGGCTGATCACACCCTCTTTTGACATAGACATGGTAATGACAGGCCGGTCAGAAATATAACGGGATATTTCATAGGTTGCTGTAAGAAGTACCATAACATCTTCCACGTTTTGGGGCATTACTGCAATTTTAGGAATATCTGCGCCCAGTTCAATCATCAGCTTCACACGGCGAAACAGTTCCTCTTTTTCCGGTGTTTTGTGAAAATCATGATTGGAAGCTATGACACAGACCCCAAGCCTGTGAGCTTCTTCCACAAGAATCTTTGCAGCTTTTTCATCAAAAAACAATTCCACATCGATGACATCCACAAAACCGGAGCGGATCAGAGCAAGATTTAAATCAATATACTGCTCCACTTTGATTTCCTTTTCTCCCCCTTCTCCAGCAGTCCGAAAGGTTGCAATAAGAGGAACCTCCTTTAGTGCTTTCCGGATACAGCCTGCCGCTTCCACAACTTTACTGATTTCATATGCCTCATCAAACCAGTCAATCCGCCATTCCGCTATATCAGCTCCGCCTGCTTCCAGGTTTTCGGCAAACGTTACCGCATCTTTCAGTTTTATTTCAACAATAGGAACGCATACCTTGGGCATACCTTCGCCAATGACTACATCTCTTACTCTGACCGTTTTCATCCTGTCTTCCTTTCCTTACACTACAGAATTCCCCTAAATTATTTTTTCTATTATAACGTTGAACTGCAAATAGTTCAAATACATTTTCTTCTAAAAAGTTAATCCGTCTGGGAAAAAGCATAAAAATAAAGCGCCGGAATGGTTCCAGCGCTCTATATATTACAATCATTATTAAAATTTATTTTGCTTTTTCAAGAGCCTCCGCAACCGCTTCCTTGATTCCATTGGAAGAATTGGTCGCTCCCGATACTCCATCTACAGTAGTGTTCTGGGTTCTGATGATGGCTGCTGTGACCGCCTTCTCTGCTGCCTCATAAATTCCAGGAGTCTCATGATGATCTGTTAATTCTACGGAAGTCACACTTCCATCTTTCACTACCACCTCTACTGTAATATCTCCGTTATTCCCTTTTCCGGTTCCTGTATAAGTTCCGTCCTTATAATTTCCCTTTACTTCTGGCTGTGCTGCTTCCTCTTCACCTGCAGCCTTCATGGTTTTCTCCGTAAACCCGCCGTTTTTCATAACATAATCATAAGCGGCATTTCCCGCCAGTCTTCCGAAAACCACAATATCAGTTACTGCGTTTCCACCCAGCCGGTTTGCTCCATGAACGCCTCCAACTACCTCTCCGGCTGCAAAAAGTCCCGGGATTGCATTTCCGTCTTCTTTTAGAACCTGGGTAGCTGTATCAATCTTTACACCGCCCATGGTATGATGAACCGCTGGAGCGCATAGTCCCGCGTAATAAGGAGGCATGTTTAATGGAACTTCCATGCTTTCTCTTCCAAATTCTGTATCCTTACCACCTGTCTGATAGTTTGCATACTGTTCCAGTGTGGCTTTCAGCTGATCCTTATCAACACCGATTGCCTCTGCCAGCTCTTCTGGAGTGTCAGCCTGGGTAATGATGCCCTGACCGATATATTTTTCAATGGCAGATAAACTCTCCCTTACAGACTGGTCAAATACCATAAAGCAGGTTTTTCCTTCCTGATTTAAAATGGCCTCTGAAACCACATCTCTGGTTTCCAGCTCATTGACAAAACGCTTTCCGGACCGGTTGACTAAAATTGCTCCGTTTCCACGGACGCCTTCTGTGTACATGGTGGTTGTATCCGGATTCACGGTTGGGTGAGTCTGGATCTGATCAATATCTACCAGTCCGGCCTTCAGCTCTTCCGCCATAACAATTCCGTCACCAGTGGCTCCAGAGTGGTTGGTGGTGCAAAAACCGTCCAGATCTTTTCTGTATTTTACCACCAGTTCAGAATTGGCTCCAAAACCTCCAGATGCTAAAATTACAGCCTTACATGAAATAGTATAAGGCTCTCCACCCTTTGTTGCCGCCTGCACTCCCGTCACGGCGCCCTCTTCGTTCAGTAAAATATGTACTGCTTCCGTCTCTAAAAATACAGGTACATCTAATTCTTTCAGCTTGGCATTAAGAGCATTTACAAGCATGGGCCCCACTGCCGATGTATCAGACGGCCGGTGGATTCTCTTAACACTGGCTCCGCCGAACTGCCCTACTACCGATAAGTCTCCGCCTATTTCGTTGACCCACGTAACTGCGTCTGCAGATTGCTCCGCCATTACCTGCACAAGCTTCGGATCATTTAAATTTTTGCCGCCCTTCATGGTATCTTCCACAAACAGCTCAATGGAATCTTCAATTCCATCAGCCTTCTGATATGGTGTTTCAGCTGCATTTAAACCACCAGTGGCACGGACGGTATTTCCTCCTGTAATGGGCATTTTTTCTAATACAATCAGATTTGTAGCTCCTTTTTGTGTGGCTTCAACGGCCGCTGTCATACCGGCTCCCCCCGCTCCGATTATAACGATATCCGCCTGCTTTTCGTTTTCTTTTGATTCACGTTCCAGCGAGCCTTCCGCTGCAGCTTCCTGAACATTCTTTTTCCCGGATTTGTCCAGACTGGTATAAGCCGGACCGGATAATACAATTACCGCTGCTGCCGCTGCTGCCATTGCAGCAATACCCACAAATATTCCTTTTTTCATATCATTCTCCTCACTTTTTTGCTGTTAATAACAGTTTTCCAAGTTAATTAATTGCATGAAAACTTTGATAATAATTTATCATACATTATTAACTTTAAAAAGTTTTGGAATGTAAAGAAGACCTTTTGTAAGTAAAAAAAGAGAGCCTGAAAAGAGCAAAGATAATTAAAGATGAATTTTCGCTTTATTCTGATACATCGTCTCATCTGCATAATAAATTGCTTTATAGATATCTTCCCCCTTCTCATGAATAGCGACTCCATAGGAAAATGAAATTGGCAGTTCGGAAATCGTACCGCAATATTTCTGTGCTGCTTTTAATACACATTTCATCTCTACTTCACAAATACGGCTGCTGATAAGAACAAATTCATCTCCTCCATAACGATATAACTTCATATGTCTGGACTTCAGTTTTAAAACAGCTTCTGTTACTCTGCAGATTGCTAAATCTCCTGTGGAATGTCCATACCGGTCATTTAACTGCTTTAAATTATTTAGATCTATCATGGCAATGGTGCATGGATGTTTAAAGTTCATCTTTTCCATTTGTTTTTCATAAGCAACCCGGCTGTATGTACCTGTCATGGAATCGTAAAGTATTTTCTGGGTAGTTAAAAGTAAATAATACAAAACAACACATACAGATGAAACATTCCATATCATAAAATTCAAATCAAAAAATAATTCCAGGCAGACAGCTGAACCAATCCCCATAAAAGCAGCTGTTAGAAATGTCGTCTCTGCCCTTCTGTTGGGCTTATTCTGC
Organism: Lacrimispora defluvii; assembly: GCA_013036995.1. Taxonomy (GTDB): domain Bacteria; phylum Bacillota; class Clostridia; order Lachnospirales; family Lachnospiraceae; genus Lacrimispora; species Lacrimispora defluvii. The sequence continues at coordinate 201,840 of JAAOXG010000016.1, read as the reverse complement.
TGTTTGGCAGAAAATATAATCAGTATCAGCAGATAGAAAAATCCAACCGTTAAAGACGTGGGAAACAGGGGCCCTCTTTTGTACAGATTACTGCTGCTTACAGAGAAAATCCAGCCATTCCATAAACTTAATACGCTTAGCACAGTATTGATCAACTGGGGAAAATAAAACATTTTTGACATCTTTCCTGACACACCAGTATCATAAATCAACACCATAATCATAGGAGAACACGGGCCAATAACAAAATTCAGACAGGTAGTGATGCTTCTAAACCTCCAGGCCAGTCCTGAACCACCCAATGCTGCAAAATATTGATCCAGTGATGTGACAGCCATTAAAAACAGCAGCAGAAAAATTTCCAGCAGAAATAAACGTTTAATTTTCCGGGAAAAAAGTTTGTCCACCAAAACCATTACCCCAAAAAACAGCAGAATTAAAAGCGGTGCGTAATAGGATCTCATTGCCTCATGTAACATAAAGACTTCCTCACAATCTTAAAGTGTGAATCATATTTAAGCAGGACAAGCAGCAATTGATTATAGAACTATATTATCATTTAAAGGGAGATTCTACAATTTCATTTTCTGCCATTTTCTACAAAATCCGACAAAAAGCGTGCTGCAAAAATAGTATTTTTCTGTTCTTGCAGCACGCTTTCATTTTTTTATTTTATTATGTACATATTACGTCAGGTAAAATTATGTTTTCATCCATTCACCTTTTTCATTAACCTGGTATCCATCGGGTGTAACCGCATTTAAAAGGCATTCTCCTGACTGGTTTAAATAATACCAGCTTTCATTTACCATGACCCAACCGGTTGCCATGGAACCGTCTGCATTCATAAAATACCATTTTTCTCCGGTCCATACCCAGTTCGTCTGCATCCCTCCATCGACTGCCAGATAATACCATTTCCCCTCTACCTGCTTCCAGCCGGTAGTCATATATCCGGTCTGTCCGAAGTAATACCAGACACTGTTGACCTTTGCCCATTCCTCTTTGGGATAGGAACCGTCTTTCTTCTTAAAACGCCATCCTTTCTCATCCTGCTTCCAGTCACCTGCTACCTCTCCTGATCCAGATGGCTTTCTGATACCATAATCCCTGTCCGAATCGGAATCCCGGTGGGAATGGGAAGGATTGGGAGTAGGATCTGGCGTCGGCTCTGGCTCCGGCTCCGGCTCATCAATTCCAGGCAGTACTGCGCCAGCCTTTGCATTTCCAATCACACTTCCTCTTTTCGGGCGCAGGAAATCTCCAAACATAATTCTGCCGTCAACCCGGTAGTAGCAGGCCTCCGGATCCAGAGAGAGGAAATTTTCTCCGCCTATGGTATTTCCGGTTTCCATATAAAGATAATTATTGCTGATCTCACTTGCAGCTATTTTATCTCCATAGATCGTTTTCAGCTTTGCACTATATGCATCGGTCCGGTAGGAAACATTATTCTTAAATATTCCATCCGCAGTCAGATTTCCACCCCCATCTTTCTTATAAGGACTTGGGCGTAAAATATAATTAAATCTGACGTTATCAAAAGAAGTATTGTTTTCAACTCTAAGCTTACCTGGATTAAAGTTATCCGTGATTCCGTCCAGATTATTGTGGTAAGCAATGCTGTTGCGTAAAATATGAGGTACTTCTCTGCCCTCTCCTCCAAGCTTGAATCCATTGTTTCCGTTGTTATATGCCACACAGTACTCAATTATGGTTCTGCCGTTTGGCCCATCTGATAACGTATTATATAAATCCCAGCCGTCATCTGCATTATCATGAGATACGCAGTTTACAAACCGGTTGTTATCACCGGAACCTGATTTTGAAGCGAAACCATCCGCATTAATCATAGATCCATCTTTGTTTTCATATGACTCACAGTTTTCAACCACATTATAAGACGGCCATAAGCTTCTGCTGCCTCTTGATTTTGTAATGGTCAGACCTGCATCGCTGGAAGTATTGTGAATCAGGGAATCCTTCATCAGATTATAGCTGCCATGGATCATAACACCGCGGCTGTTTTCCACATTACGCCCATCTACATCTAGACCCATAACATTCCAGTAATCTGAATCCAGGACAAATATCTTTAAGTTTCCTGTTATAGTAACTTTTCCTACCGCTTTCAGGGTCTTTCTGCTATCCTTATTGCCTGACGCAGTCAAAGGAATTTGAAATGGCTGATAGATTCCCTCATTCATGTAAATAGTTCCACCCGGTACCAGTTTCTTTACTGCGGCCTCAATGGACATAGGATCAGCGGCTGTTCCTAATGCATTATCTGATCCTTCCGATGAAACATAAAGATCTTTGCCATAATCTTCTCTTTTTACCTGAAAGGTCTTTACGATTTCTTTTCCGGTATCTAACCCTTCTGATGGTACAAAGGTCAGATTAAACTCTCCTCCAGTCTCATTTAACACGGCTGGTACTTTAAACTGAGTGCCTCCGGTTACTTTCGCTTTTGAAACAATTACACTTCCATCCTGGCTTACTGTCATACTGCCAGACTGATTTGTCAGCGCCTGAACCATATAATCCTGGCTGTTTGAATATTCTCCCGAAGCCACATAAAGAGATGCCCCTTCATCATCAGGTGCCACATATACCGGTGATTCATCCGGTATTACCACATCCGTTAAATCAAGAATAATATTTTTAACCGTTATTCTGGCGTTTCTGGAAGCAAAAAATCCAACATACACCAAATCCTCATCTAAATAAGATACGATATTGGGAGTCACATTTTTATCTTTAAAGGTATATGTACTGATTACCTTTCCATCCTTATCCAGATAAGTAGTGGTAAATCCGGCATCCGTCCGCTCCAGTTTCAACTTCAGTTCAGTATTATAACTATTGGTTTTTCCTCCTGATTTGTCTGCTTTTCCAACAGATTTTGCAAAAGTCTCAGTGGTCTTTACAGACTTTAAGTTTCCTGCCGGGCTGTTTACACCATAGCGGGCCGATGCAAGTAAGTTTAAGTCCGCACTAAGAGATTTTCCAGCTGCCCCAACCTGCAGCATGACCATATTGGAAGCAGCCGGGTACTCTTCGTATCCTTCCTCCAGCGGATCCTTTCTGGGCGGTCCGTTTATATCCCTGACCATAAGTCCCGCGCCTTCCTGGAGATTAGGCTTGGTTCCGTTCTCCGGTCCCATCTTTTCCACTGTAACATCTGCAGTAAGAGCAAAGTTTTTACTGGCCGGCACTTCGGTATAATAAAATGTAATCCCGTCATGTCCTGCCTGAAGCTTTCCTCCCCTGGATTCAATTACAACATCCTGAGCCGGTTTTCCCTCTGTTCCCAGTGGAACATCTTTATTCACAGGCCAGGTATAATTCGTTCCAATCTTGTCCTCTAAGACACCAGATTTAAAGTTCAAATCTGTAGACTGCCCAAATGCCGAAGACTTCCAAAGAATTTCAGATCCAGTCATCGTACGTTTTTGAACGAAACCAGACCCATTCCACATAACCTCAGGCCCGCTGTTTGTCCAGTGGAACGGCCCGCTGCCATCTTTTGCTCTCCACCAGGCATCTGCCGCTTCCACCCGGAATGTATGTGGTACGGATAAATCCAGATTGTTTACCGTGTAAAATCCATCCTTTGTGGTATAGGTTCCATTGACATGATTAAAATAATCCCCCTCTGTCGTATAGACCGGTTTCTCATCCACATAGACCCGGTATGCATAAATTCCCGACTCATCCTCCGGTGCCTTCCATGTCAGGAGCACATTCTCCCCTGTAACAGTCGCTTTAAGGGCATCCGATTCCCATACTGGAGCTTTGTAATCGTAGTTTTTCATTGTCTTAACTGTTTTTTCCTTATACTCATAAGTCTGTCCTGAGTCACTGAATGCCTCAACGGTTATTTCATTGCTTTCCTCCATCATTCTTCCGATGGTCATACTTACGTTACTGGCTTTTGGATCGGCAAGCTGATATTTATAAACGGTAGCTGCCAGCTCCCCGTCTGCGTATGCCCGGTATCCTCTGACCCGTGGATCCTTACTGGCTGCAAACTTAGCAGTCGCCCAGGTGTACCCCACTCCGCTGAATGTAACCTGACTGGATTCCGGTTCTTTTAACTCCGGATCCTCTCCCTCTGTTGTGGTTACTTCATACGCCAGCTCTGGTGTCCTGTTTCCTGTCTGATCGACACCATAAACCTTAAATAAGTAACAGGTATCCGGTGAAAGTCCCCCGATTTCACAGGATGTCCCGCTTACTGGTTTTGTTTTGTCGATTAACTCATCTTCCAGGTATGTTTCCACGATATACCCGGCAATTTCTCCTTTACCTGCCACCTGATCCCCATCCCTGGCAGCAGGCCATTTTAATGTTACTTTCCGCTCAGATCCACTCTTAGTTGCTTCCGATGCACTGGCAAGCACGGCTGCGTCCTCTGGCCAGGCGGGCTTTGACATTGCATCATAGGAATTTACTGACTGTGTAGTTGTACCGATAAAATTCAAATCGCTGCAGGCGCTGATATCCGCCCATGCCTGATAGCTTTCTGCTGTTGCATCATCTGACCCTTTTTCAATATTCTTCCAGTTCATTACCACATTATTAAAGGTAACATTGGAAGCTCCTTGTAAGATTTCAGAGCTCTTTGCAAGCTTTGTGTCAATATTAGTAAATGTTATGTCCTGGAAATAAAGATCATGGTGGTTATGTACGGGTTTATAAGGCATCTGGTCATCCACATCTGCCACAATATCAATGGTGTTTTTTGTGATGGTGTCCGCTGTGATGCGGAATGCATCAATGTTGTAAAACTCTGCCGGCTTATCTGCCGGTTCCACAGTCATAGCCTGGTTCGCATCACTATAAGTCGTATTAAAGGTGAATACCTTTTGGGCATCCCCCACCGCACAGTCTCGAATCAGTACATCATAGATTCCGCCCCCGTTTACAGGTGCACTCTTAAAACGGAACGGCATATCACTGTGATTTAAAACATTGTCCTCCACAAGCATACTGCCAATGCCTGCTCCCGTATGGCTTCCTGCTGCAATTGCGCCGCCATGGCATTCCCTCAGAAAATTGTTAAATGTCCAGATTCCGCTTGACGGCTTCTGATCTGTATCCTGCACACCTTTCCCCATTCCGGTTGCAAAATTGATCCCGTCATCCCCAGTATCAAAGAAATTGTTAAAGACCATGGCGTTCTGGGTATTGCCAAGCTCGATTCCATCCGCATTGTTTGCATCGTAAGTAATGTATTTTACGTTTTCGGAAACCACATTTTCACTGTCAAGAACTGCTATTGTGTGAAATGCAGGATTTTCTGCAGTGATTCCCTCAATGTAAACTCCATTTACATTTCGAAGCACAATGAGATTGGGTCTGGTGGCATAAGCTGAGGTATTGCTAAGTCCATTGCTTTTACCATTGTCAAAGGCACTTTGGGCTAGAATTCCAAGGTTCATGTCATTGTAATTCTTATCTTTTCTTCCCACAAAACCTTTTAAGGCATATTTGGAAAATTCCCCTTTTGTCCAGTCCGGATCTCCGCTCTGCCGTGGTTGAATGGCAGGAAGATATCCGCTTCCGTCTGTGGCAGGAACCGTTCCCGAACCATATTTCCAACCATTCCCATAAATAGTACCCTTTCCCACAATCCGGATATTCTCAAATCCGCCTTCCTCATCTGCACTGTAGGTATTGATCAGTGCCCAGGATCTTGTATCTGTGGAATAGGGATAAAGCAGATAATTCTGATCATAATGATCTACATTTGGTGATCCGAACAGCACTGCCCCTTCAGAAAGTTCAAGAGTTATGTTGCTCTTTAAATATAAGGCTCCAGTCATAAAAATCCCCTCTGGAACTACAACCTTTCCTCCTTTTGAACAGGCATCAATGGCATCCTGGATTGCCTTGGTATTGGCTACTGTAAACGCATTTTTCTCCTCATCAATGGAGGTAAATCCCTCTTCTGACCGCTTTGCACCATAATCCGTAATGTCAAACAATTCCGGTTTGCTGGTTGTTGACCAGGAGATACTTGCACGGCTGCCAAGCTCCTCTCCTGCCCTATCCACCGCCACTACAGAAAAGTTGTAATCCGTATCCGGTTTCAGACCGTCTGCACGGAACGAATGAATATCTACGTTTACCATATCGATGTTTTTTTCCTGGTAATAATCGTAAAATGCTTTCATGTAAACAGATGCCCAGTCTGCATGACTGGCAAAATTACTTCTTGCATCACCAAGTTTCACATCATTTAAGTATACGTAGTAGTTGGCAACGTCCGCATAATTCTCCGGCTTGTCCCATACCAGTGTAATTGATGTGTCGTCATAGGCCAGTGTGGGAACTCTTAAGTTGGTCACGTCGCAGCTCCCCTCTGACGCGCTGTAATGTTTTACCTCTGCAAGTGTCAGACTGGCATTGGATGGGGAAGCGGTTTCAACAGACAGTGAAACTTCAGCATTGGAAGGTGTGGCAGTTAACACTTCCGCCGCTTCTGACGGTGTGGCATAATCCCTATCCTCCATTTCCTTTAAGAGTTCTGCATGTGCCAGACCGCCGCCGGGCATCCCCCACTGCGGCAGCATGGCAACTGCTAAAAGCACAGCTACACCCCTCCTGCATTGTTTTCGCAAAGCATTCATACTTATTTCCTCCCATTATATAATGTAAGCGCTTACAGCAGAATTTTACAACTCTCTTTCAAATTAATCAAGCTTACTTATGCGATTTTGGTAAATAATGACAACATTTTTATATGTTAACGCCAATTTTTTCCAAATAACGCTTTTACAATTTGTCGTTTTTATGCATATTTTCACTTGTGTTTTTATTGGTTTTTTCATTAAACAAGGTCGGTTAAGCACTTACATTTTTCGACATTTTTCATTTTCAAAGCACATTTGACCTTCCAAGCTAAATAATCTTTAAGGAGAAATATAAGTCCCCTTTAAGATTAAACCTCTATCATTAACCTGACACCATATAAAAGGAGGCAGATTATGATTGAGGAAATTATGAAATACAATGATATCTTTGTAAACAGCGGTTTCTATAAACGCTTTAATACCAACAAATATCCCCGAAAAAGGCTTGCCATATTATCCTGTATGGATACAAGGCTGGTAGAGCTTCTTCCAGCGGCTCTGGGCATTCATAACGGAGACGTGAAATTAATTAAAAACGCCGGCGGACTGATCTTGGATCCTTGTGACAGTACAATCCGGAGCCTGCTGATTGCCATACTGGATTTTGGTGTGGAAGAGATCATGGTAATTGGCCATACTGACTGCGGGGCCGCATCTGTCAGTTCAGAATCCATTATTACCCGTTTAGTGCAGCGGGGCATTACAAGAGAAACAATACAAAATCAAAGGGAAATGGGGTTTGATTTTGAAAACCTGTTTCAGGGCTTTGAGGATTCAAAAGCTTCTGTTAAGCGCTCTGTTTCTCTGTTAAAAGAGCATCCACTTATGCCTTCCGGTGTTATCATAAAAGGCTTTGTTATGGATATTTCCTGCGGCAGGCTGGATCCTGTCAGCGCCTCATAAAATAAAAATGCGTTCTGACTGCTGATACAAGCATTTCAGAACGCATTTTTTAATGAAGTAAATTTTAACGGGGCTGCATATTGCAGCCCCGTTATTCTTAGGAGATATTTCAACTAAAATGTAATGACACCAAGCACAACGCCGGCAACCAGACATACGAGGCTGACACCCCAGATCCAAAGGAACGAATTCTTTATATGGTCTTTGATCTCAACACCAGCAAGACCGACACCAAGGAAAGTGGCCGGAACCACCGGGCTGATGAAGGTTGCACAGTTGCGGCATACTACCATGGCAATTGCGGTATGAACAGGATCTACTCCAAAGCTGTTTCCTACACTGATAAGAACCGGAAGCAGTCCGTAGAAATAAGAATCCGTACAGAACAGCATTGTCAGCGGTACAGATAAAACGCCAATAATCAGAGGCATAAAATGACCCATAGACTGAGGAATGAATGAAGCAAGAATATTAGCCATATGGTTCATGATTTCACTCTGCTCCAGCACGCCTAAAAATACACCGGCTGCAAGAATGGTAGAAGCCATCATAAGAGCAGGGCCGGAATGAGATTTAATAATCTTATTCTGCAGTTTAGCTCCCGGATAGTTCACCAGAAGTGCAATTACACAGCCCACCATGAAAGTTAAGTAAGATGGAACCTTTAAAAATACAAGACAATAAATAACAAGCAGGGTAAGAGCTATGTTAAAGAATAAAAGCTTTGGTCTTGCAAGATCACCCAGTTCACTGGTAGAAGCGCTTTCTTCCAGCATTTCATAATCATCAATCTCCAGCGTACTGTCAATTCCTGCACCACGCTTTTTCTCCATCATACCCCAGAAGAATGCGGTAAATAACGCAATTACAATACCAACTGCCTGCATCGGAAGAATTCTCATCCAAAGCACATTGGCTTCAATTCCAAGAACAGAAGCAGCACGCATGGTAGGGCCGCCCCATGGAAGTAAATTCATAACGCCCATAGCTGTTACGCAGATTAAAAGCAGCGTGGTAGGACGCATTTTCAGCTTTTTGTAAATCGGAAGCATAGCCGGTATGGTGATCAGGAACGTAGAAGCTCCGCCTCCGTCCAGGTGACCAATCATTGCAATAATACAGGTCATAAACGCAACACCAATTACATTGTGCCCCACTTTTTTCATTAAAGCATTGATGATGCTGTCAAACATACCCGCATCCGTCATAATTCCGAAAAATAATACGGAAAATATGAACAGTGCAGCAGTGGAATGCACATCAGCAACCCCCGCCTTAATAAAATCCCCAACTTCTTTGACTGTAAAGGTTCCTGTTAATACCAGAATCAGCGCACTGACACAGGATACTCCGATGAATGCCAGAGCCGGAACAGTAACATTTCTCAGCAGTAAAACAATGATCATGATAATGGTTGCAAATCCTAATAATGCAAGCATTGTCTCATTCATGTTTTTCTTCCTCCTCTATATTTTGTTTATGAGGAAATTATAAAAGTCCAACCTTACAGCCTCACATCTTCTCCCTTTCATTTCTTTAAGAGAAAAATTAAAAGTTGTTAAGATTGGACTTTTGATTTAATATAAATCTTTGAAATTCTTTACTGCTTTTAAAATAGAGGAATCCGAAACCGGCTTATCAATGTATTCATCTATCATTCTCCGCTTCTTCGCCTCTATAAGCTCTTTTGTAACCCGGTCAGTCATAAGAATGCGGATCACCCCCGGATATGGTCCCTGCAAAGACATACAGAAATCCACCCCGCTTTTTCCCTTGACATACTGCTCTGTTACAACCGCATCCACTCCCTGCTCTTTTAAAACTCTTCTTGCCTCATCAAAATCCATACAGGAGATTAGTGGTACATTCAGCCGGCTGAAGTTTTTTTCCAGAAGGCGTAAAACCTTGGGATTATCATCCACAATCATAATGCGAAGAACCGGCCCGCCGGCCTCCAGCTGGATCTGATCCTCCCGTTCCTTCTGTTCATTAACAGGAAGGTACAGATGAAAGATACTGCCTTTTCCCAGAGTACTTTCTGCAAACACATATCCTTTATGGGAGTGAATAATCTGCTCCACCAGGGACAGACCAAGCCCTGTCCCTTTGCCGTTTTTCTTAGTGGTGAAAAACGGGTCAAATATTTGTTTCAGCACCTCATCACTCATTCCTTCTCCATCGTCTTCCACATCAATCCGGATATAATGATCCCATCCCTCCGGCAGCGTGGAAAGCTTATACTGGGCCAGTTCCTCCCGGTCCACGGTCTGACAGGATATGGATATGGTTCCTTCTTTATGTCCTATTGCATGAATGGCATTGACACAGATATTCAGTATTACCTGATTCAGCTGGGTTTCATTGCCCAGAAAACACTCTTCCTGAAGAGTAATCATTTCATTTAGATGTATATTGGTAGGGCAGACAGAACTAACCATCTTTATCGCCCGTTTTATCACTTTTTCCCCATGAAGATTTTTAAAGGCAGTTTCCATATTTTTTCTGCTTAATGATGAAATCTGCTGGATAATTTCCTTTGCTTTTGCCGATGCCTCATAAATCTCCGAGGCGTTTTCATAGTTTTCTGACCGCTCAGGCAAATCCATCATCAAAAGCTCTGCATACCCCATAATGGGAGTCAGAAGATTATTAAATTCATGGGCGATGCCCCCTGTCATGGTTCCCATAATCTGCAGCCTCTGCTGATGGGCAATGGTTTCCTCACTTTGGTGAATTTCTTCCAGAATCTTATTCAGTTCCAGCAAATATGCAATTTCCTCTGTATCCTTTCGTTTCTGGACCCTTAAATCTCCGATATAAATGACCAGACCCAGAACAATTGCCATGGCACAGAAAAAAACAAGTCCAAGTTTAAAAAATCCGGTTGCAACTGGTATATAGATATCATTGTAATCAATCACTGCACTGACAACCAGGAATCCATCCCCGATATGTGCCGGTGAATAGGCGCTGATTTTTTTAACTTCCGGGACCCCCGGATCCACCCACCAATAAGAATAATACTCAGAAACACCTTCTTCCCCACGGTTTTGTTTGTCTATCATCTGCTCCAGGCTGTTTAAATTCACGCCCGGAAACATCTTTTTCCTGCCGGTGATTACATTAATTCCCCACTGTTTCTCCTGGGGATGGGCCAGAATGATGCCTTTAGAATCCTTTATGACAACATATCCGTTGGTTCCAAGGCGGATATTGGAAACCAGTGACTTATAATAGCTTCTTTCATTAATAACTATGGAAATGGATCCGATGTCAGGTAAATTGCGCTTTAACACCAGATAAAGATCACCGTTTTCCAGTTTGCACTGAAGAAACTGCTCCGACTTGCTAATTGCAGTGACCGAGTAGGTTTTCTCAACACCATAGCCTTTTATGCTTTTTATTAATTTTCCAGAAGTATCTTCTACAATCACATCATAGACAAACCGTTTATGATTGGAAACATATTGACTGATAATACTCCAGTCTCTGGTTCCTGTTTTTTTATAATTATCATCTACAATATCATAAATCGTACTTAAATCTGCCTGATATCCTTCAATAAATACTTTTAGATTCTCCCCCATGCTCTGGGTTGTTAACAGCATCTGCTTCTTCTGATTGTTAATAATGGCATCCTTATATTCCTTCCAGATTCCAAAAACAAGGAAGCAGAAAATAATCAGAACGGCTGCCATGGCACAGCAGATAAATATTCCAGTATAATTTCTATTTTCCTTTATTTTCTTCATGATTAAAGCTCCTCGTTTTATTCTTCCTCATTGACTTGTTCTGTTATTAATATTATAATAAATTATAACATATTTCGATAAGATTCTACATGATTTTCATTTGGGGGAAGCTATGTCTGATAAAGTATTAATCGTAGATGATGATCCATCTGTTTTAAAGCTGCTGGAGAAAGTCATGCACAGCAATGATTTAGAAACTACTCTGGCAGACAGCGGTCTTGCTGCTCTTAACTGTATAAAAAATCATACCTATGATATGATCCTTATGGATGTCATGCTGGGAGATATGGAAGGCTTTGAAGTCATTAAGAAACTTCGGAGCCAGGGAATACAGACGCCGGTTATGATTGTCAGCGGCCGGAACGAGGACTACGATTCCTTATATGGTCTTTCTCTGGGAGCCGATGATTATATCACTAAGCCTTTCCGCCCGCTTGTATTAGGTGCCAAGGTAAAGGCGCTCATAAGGCGCTACAAGAATCAGGTACTGGACAGTTCCGATATTCTGGAATGCGGTCCCTTTTCCTATAACACTTCCACCATGCGTTTTTATAACAAAGGGGAAGAGATCATACTCTCTTCCAAGGAAAGCAGCCTGATGCTCTTATTTTTAAAGCATCCAGGACAGGTTTATACAAAAGAGATGATTTATGAGCACGTATGGGGAAACAGTGTGGCAGTTGATGATAACGCCATTATGGTTTACATCAACCGTCTCCGCGGTAAAATCGAAGAGGACCGGCAAAAGCCGGCCCATATTGTAACTGTCAGAGGTCTGGGATACCGGTTTATCCCTTAGGCCTCTGGCCTTTTTTTATTTCCAGATATTTAAGAGTAGTCTCTGGTACCACTTCCTTTATGTGATGAAAGTCTCCCTTCTCATACCAGGCTCTCACCATGGAGGCACTGACAGGAATCCCTTTCAACTGTTTTCTTTCAAATTCAATTACCTCAATCCCATATTGAGGAAGAATCTCTTTCATCTGCTCATTGTACTGTCCTGTTATGGCACAGTTTGGCTCTGTACCCACAAAACGTCTGGTGATCTTAAGTTCCGGAGCGATCCGGCGTGCGAATAAAGTCAGATCCAAAAGGCAGTTGGCCTTTTGAGCCTGGGCTTTCTCCTTAATAAAATAGGTAGGAAAAGTAGCCGCCGAAATAACAAAATCCGAGGACCGGTGAACAATCACCTTTGATAAATCACTGACGCCTTCCTTTACTAACTGATAACGGTCTTCCGCATGAAAGAAACTCCTGTCATCAGATAAAACAAGTACGTGAAGATAGTCGCAATTAAGAAGTGCCTGTTCCACCAGATAACGGTGTCCATTGGTAAATGGATTGCAGTTTACAACCATGCAGCCGATTACGGGACCGGATTCCAGCGCTTCTTTGGGAGACTCCTCTTTTAAGCGGTGTATAAACTGATCAAAACCATCTTTCCGGTTTTCCATAAAAAGAATTTCATTGGTCTTCAACACACCATAGAATCCCAGATTTTCAAACATTTCCTGGTTTTCCGGTTTTGTGTAAAGAAGGATATGGGATCTTCCCTTTTCAAATTCATACTGAACCAGTGCAGATACAATGGTTGCTGCCAGTCCGAATCCCCTGGCTTCCTGGTCCACCGCAATACATTTCAGCACATTGTCATGAGCAGATCCGGTTGCCGCGATCCTGTAATTCTCATCTAAAAGACAGATGGTGTACTCAATCCCTTCATCATAATCCAATTGATTTAAGGTAAGAAATGCCTTCAACCGTTCCAGCTCTTTCCCCCGGAAAGGTCTCCCTTCCAGTCTCATGAATTCCATAGGCTCCTCCCCACTCTCCAGTTAACTGTGTGAGAAATATGGTGACAGCAAGAAGATCTGCACTTCCTCCTGCACTGATATTCTTTTTCACAAACCACTGATCCATTTCTTTTAATAAAGAAAGACTCTCTTTCCTGTAGGCGCCTCCGTCTTGAATAAACCTGGCAGCGATGTCCTTCACCTGACTTAGCACCACGGGATTATGCCTGGAAAGAATGTTTGAATCATCCACCTGACTCATAAGATGGAACAGGGTCTCCAGCTTAATACTGTTCCATTCCTGACCGTTATAAAGACCCATAGTCATCACAGGCAGTGAAATATGAAATACAGAGGAATAGCCGCTGATGGCCTCTCCTCTGGCACCTGTCAGACCGTATTTCTGGAGGTTTTTTTCACCTTTCGAAACAAAGTGATCCATGCTTTGTACTTCTTTCACCAGAACATCTCTGACCATTGCCTGTTCCATCTCTATCAGCTGTTTTAAAGTAACTTTTCCAAAAGTGCGGTGGCAGGCTCCTGCTGCCCCGCATAAAATCCCAAGATGAAAGACCAGCCCCTTGTGTGTATTTACTCCTCCAGTCGCCTGATACATGGCCCGTTCTGCCAGAATTCCGATTCTGCGAATGGTTTCAAATAACACAGGAGGTGCTTCCCACAACCTCTCCCCCTCAAGAGCCATTGTGACAAAATAAGGCTTTAGGGCCTTGGCGCTCCGTTCAAAGGAGACTACATTCATATCCGTATGGGCCCCATTGGAATAAGGATCCACTAACCCTGGCTTTGGAAGCGTATAGACCTCTTCCAGCAGCGCACCGTATGCCAGTTTTCCAATCCGATATGCAGCTTCTTCCTCCATTGAAGGAACGTTCACACAAGACCCGCTTTGCATTGTCTATTCTCCTGAAAATTCAAATTTTTTAATCTTACGGACAACATCCATTACAGTACCATCACGGCTTTCAATGATTCCTACAACTTTATCATCAAATTGTACCCGCTCCGGCTCTCCCACGATGGAATATGCAATATTCCGCAGCTCCTCAATGGTTTTAAACGGAAGATCCACGTTCTTCATTGCATCAATTAAATCCTGTCTCCTGGGATTAATTGCTATACCGTAATCCGTTATTACCACGTCAATGGATTCCCCCGGAGTGGTAACTGTTGTCACATCGGTACAGATGGCCGGAATTCTTCCCTGTAAAAGAGGTGCAATCACAATGGTGCATTTCGCACCGGCTGCCGTATCCGGATGTCCTCCCTGGGCGCCGGTAATAATACCGTCAGAGCCGACCACAACGTTACAGTTAAAATTCACATCTACTTCCAATGCAGCCAGAATTACGAAATCCAGCTTATTAACCACCGCTCCTTTATTAAACGGATCGGCATATTCACCGGCACTAATGCGGAAATGTCTGGGATTAATTACAGACTCTACTGCATTTAAGTCAAAATCCTGGGTATCAAGCAGTGCATCTACCTGATTGTTTTCCAAAAGATCGCACATGGGTTTTGTTAAACCTCCCACGCCGAACTTCATTCGTATGTTTCTCTCTTTCATAATTTTAGAAAGAGATATGGTTGAAGCAATGGAAGCGCCGCCCACACCCGTCTGATAAGAAAATCCATCTTTAAAATATGGTGTATTTACTACAAACTGAGTACAATAATCAGCCATCATCAGCTTTCTCATATCTGTAGTAGGCTTAGCCGCTCCTGTAGCGATTTTATCGGGATTTCCAATCTCATCCACCACAACCACGTAATCTACCTTTGTCATGGAAATATGGGCAGGAAAGTTTGGAAATGGAACCAGGCAGTCGGTAATAGCAACCACTTTATCCGCATAATCCGCATCGACCATGGAGTAAGAAAGCACACCGCAGTCAGACTTTCCGCCGATTCCGCGGCAGTTGCCGTAATCATCACAGGTAGGAGATCCAATAAATGCAATATCAATTCTCACTTCTCCAGTCTCTATGGCACGGACTCTGCCGCCGTGGGAACGCATAACAGCCAGTCCTTTCAGTTTTCCTTCAGAAATGGCACGACCGATTTTTCCTCTTACACCGGAGGACTGAATGTTTGTAATTGTTCCATCTTCAATAAATTCCACCAGCTTATCATGAGCTTTTCCCAGAGAGCTTGCGCAGATGGTAATATCCTTGATTCCCATGTTGTGGATCTCTTCCATCACCATGTTAACAACATAATCTCCATCCCGGAAATGATGGTGAAAGCCCAGTGTCATCCCATCCTTAATCCCGCATTTTACCAGAACTTCATGAATGTTCTCTACCAGCTTACTTCCCTCTGAATTAATGACACATCTGGTAGAAGGACCATCTTTTTTATATTCGTATCCATCAAAAAAGTGATTTCCTTTAAATGGTTCTTTTCCTGTTATTTTTAAGATTTCTTCCGGAATCTCTCTTCCTACTGCATTGATCATCTTATAAATCTCCTTTATATACGCCGGAAGCCTTTGCCAGTTCAATGGTTCTCCTAGCTCCGTCATAAAATGCAATGTCAATCATTTTTCCATCTACTGTAAAGACACCGATTCCCAGTTCCTTTTTCTCTTCGATCTCTCTTACCACCTTCTCTGCAAAGATGATGTCTTTTCCAGAAGGGGTAAAAATATCATGAACAATTGGAATCTGGCGGGGATTAACAATTGACTTTCCGTCAAATCCCATAAGATGAATTGTCTCCACATCGCGGCGGAAGCCTTCCATATCATCAAGGTTTGTATATACGGTGTCAAAGCACTGTACCTTTGCCGCTCTTGCAGCGATAATCAGATTCTGTCTGGCTCCCATGAGCTCAATACCCGTACCTGTAATGCGGGTCTGCAAATCTTTTGTATAATCTCCTCCTGACAGAGCAATTCCAAAGAGACGGTCTGATGCTTCACAGATATCCAAAGCCTTCATAACACCTCTTGCCGATTCTATTGCCGCCATAATAAGGATCATACCTTCCGGCATTCCAAAATCCTTCTCTGCCTTTAAAATCTCCTCTTCCACTCTGTGAACGTCTTTGGGACATTCCACCTTTGGAATACGGATGGCATCACATCCACCAGCTACTGCGCAGCGGATGTCCTCCTGCCAGTATGGCGTATCAAGCCCGTTAATTCTTACCACCCGTTCACACCCTCTGTAATCAATTTCTTTGAGAGCATGATACAGGGAGAATCTGGCAGCGTCTTTTTGGTTTTCTGCAACTGCATCCTCTAAATCAAGGATGATGCTGTCTGGTTTATAAATATAGGGATCCTTAATAAGTCCCGGTTTCTGGGCATTTAAAAACATCATGGTTCTTCTGAGTCGCTTCTTTACTAAATTGATCATTCGAGAGCACCTCCCCATAAAATATTGGTAAATTGATCCACAGAGCGGGAAACGGCCGCTTCTACCCTGGCTTTGATGGTGCAGTCCAGAGCCCCCTTGTCTACCATGGAAATTTTTATATTATCCACACCCAGGTGACTCAGAGTTTCAAATACCACTTTTCTGATTTGGTTGCCATACTGATTGATCACTGCACTTTCCAGCGTAAAATCGATTCTGCCGTCTCCTGGCTCAACAGTTACCTGACAGTCACTGGATTCCAGCGTTCCGGCCATAGCCGGTCTTTCTATCTCCATTTTGTTTAAAGCCTCCCTTTTATTTTCTATAATTTAAGTTTACTCGGGGAATCTTAACTCTGGAAAAAATGTACCTTAAAAAATGTTAAGAAAGGGAGCCTGCAATTTTCGTGCAGGCTCCCTTTCTTAACCGGTTAAATACCTATTATTCTTCCTGGTGCTTTTGATAGTCCCGGATCATACTCTCTACTTTACGCATCAGCTCCTCAACGGAATGAGTTCTGTTTCTGGCGCACCCTTTGGCCTCCTGCCCGCAGATAAAACATTTGCGGGCAGGTGCAGAAGCAGATGCTCTGCTCATACTGATACCTTCAATATTATAAACATCAATATCCCAGAGGCGGCCTAATGGGTGAGTTTCTTCCAGTCCGACAGCCAGATCCTTCACCAAGGCAGGATCCGTACAGTCCAGAGTGTAGAATTTCATAAATCCCGCATTCTCTGACACTCCGGTCATTTCTTTAATTATTATGCCCGAATCAGAAATTTTCTGCTCTAACGACCTGGTTCCCACCTCAAAAGCAAACAAAATATCCTCAGAAGTTTTAATGGGACCGGGTATGTTCATTGCCAGTGTCATCGTCACCAGGCCCTTATATTTTCTCCTCAGTTCCTCCTGAATTCTGGCTTTCCTCTCGCGGAATTGAAGCATTTCTTCAAGTTCAACATAATGATTCATAATCTACCTCTTATTCGGTGTTAATCCTGACAGATTTCTGATTTTTAACGTCAATGGAATCACCATAAGAATCCATACAACTGGTTCTGCCACAATAATCCCCATATATTTAAGAACCGGTGCCAGAAATGCTGCAATAGCAACCTTTCCTGCCAGTTCAATAAAGCTTGATACAACCGGCGTTTTATGATCCCCGCATCCCTGAAGTGCATTCCGGAAAATAGAAATTGCCGCAGGTACAAAATAAAACAGGGAATTAATCTTTAAGTAAAGGGCAGCCGTTCCTGCTATATCACGGTTTAAAGAACCGGTCACCAGATACACCAGATAAGGCGCAGCCGTATAACTTAAAAGAATCATTGCCAGTGACCAGACGGACGTAATGATAAGAGCCTGGGTAATACCCTTATAAATCCGGGAAATCTTACCCGCTCCCATATTCTGGCCGCAAAAATTCGCCATGGTTACGCCCATAACTGAGAACGGGAGCATGAAAAACTCTGTAATTTTACGAGCCGCCGTGTGTGCAACAATAATATCTGTACCCAGAAGATTGATTGCGCTCTGCAGGGAAAGGGTTCCAAAAAATACCAGTGACATCATGAGCGCCATGGAAATTCCCGACGAATAGAGCTGTCTGATCTCTCCTCTGGTAATTTTAAAATCCCGGATATGAAAGCGAAAAACCGGATACCGTTTTATCATATAGCAAAGGCTTAACACTGCCGACAGGGATTGGGACAATACGGTTGCAATGGCCGCTCCCTCCACCCCGCTATGGAGAACAAGTATGAAGAAAAGATCCAGAAATACATTGAGTATACTGGATAAAACCAGAAATGCCAAAGGGGCTGCCGTATCTCCCACCGCTCTTAAAATGGAGGCACAGGCGTTATATAACACGGTCATGACCATTCCAAACAGAATGATCCGGATATATCCCTTTGCAGAAGGCATCAAAGACTCCGGTACATGAAGTGCCCTTAAAAACAAAGGCAGACCTCCCGCACACAGCAAAGTGATCACAACGGAGGTGAGAGTCCCTAAAAGCAGACATCCGGCCGAATACCTTCTGACCTTCTCTTCGTCTCCAGCTCCATAGCTTCTTGCTGTAAGCAGGGCAAAGCCACCGGTCAGTCCGGACAAAAAACCAATAAACAGAGTGCTGATGGAAGTTGTGGCCCCCACAGCTGCCAGTGCACTCTCTCCCAGGGTGCTTCCCACTACCCTGGTATCTGCAAGGCTGTAAAATAGCTGAAATAGATTACCAGCTGCAACGGGAAGCGCAAACTGAAGCATGATTTTTCCAGGGCTGCCTTTCGTTAAGTCTTTCATACTTTCTCCTTAGTCATCTTCATATTCTTCCCATCGGTCTATACCGTCAGACAGTAAAATCCTCAAATCCGGAAATCATGGGATACGGTGCAATGCTTTTCACCGGACTGGTTATCGTCCCCTTAACATAAGGACTGAATGTCAGACGGCGAAATAGTTCTTTTGTTTTATTTTTAATCAGTCTGTCATTTCTTCCTAACTCGCCTATGTAATTTCCATTCTTGTCATACAGCTCTTTGCCATAAAACTTACCAAGAACTGTTCCATCACAAGCAACTAAATAATCCCGTTGCTTCACCCCGATATAGCTTCCTCCCCAGTTCCAATATTTTTCCATATTTTTAACACCTTTCCATTTTCATTCGTTAACATCATACAACATTTTTTTAAAAAAAGGAACACTTTACAAGATACACTTGGTCAAACTTAACCAAATTTCAAGGAACACTGGATTTTTCCCGTGTTCTGTTATATAATCAACTGCAAAAAATAAAACAGCAATGAAACAGGAGGATATTATGGGATTTCAATATGTCAGCAATCTGCCCAGCCCGGAAGAAATCAAAGATCGTTTTCCTCTTCCAGCCGCTTTAAAAGCCCTTAAGATAGAAAGAGACCAGGCCATCAGTGACGTACTTACAGGAAACAGTGACAAATTTCTGGTTATTATTGGTCCCTGTTCTGCTGATAACGAAGACTCCGTCTGCGATTATGTAAACCGGCTGGTGAAGGTTCAGGAAAAAACAAAAGACCGTCTGATTCTGGTTCCCAGAATTTACACCAACAAGCCAAGAACCACAGGCGAAGGCTATAAAGGAATGCTTCACCAGCCTGACCCGGAAAAAAAGCCGGACATGCACGAAGGACTCATTGCCATCCGCCGCATGCACATGAAAGTTTTTGAGGAGACCGGTTTATCCACAGCAGACGAAATGCTGTATCCGGAAAACTTAACCTACCTTGACGATATCATGTCCTACATTGCCATCGGTGCCCGTTCCGTAGAAAACCAGCAGCACCGGTTAACCTCCAGCGGCTGTGAGGTGGCAGTTGGTATGAAAAACCCTACCAGCGGCGATATATCGGTTATGCTCAACTCCGTAGTAGCTGCCCAGCAGGCTCATGATTTTACTTACCGTGGATGGGAAGTAAAAAGCTCCGGCAATCCCCTTGCCCATACCATCCTGCGGGGTGCGGTTAACAAGCACGGTCAGTGCATCCCCAACTATCATTTTGAAGATTTATTTCTTCTTCATGAGATGTATAGCAGACGCAATCTGCAAAACCCGGCCTGCATCGTAGATGCAAACCATTCAAACTCCAATAAAAAATACAGGGAGCAGATTCGTATCTCCAAGGAAGTCCTTCACAGCAGAAAGCACGCGCCTGAAATCCGCAGTCTTCTTAAGGGACTGATGATTGAAAGCTATATCGAGCCTGGCTGCCAGAAGGTTGGAGACGGATGCTATGGAAAATCCATTACCGATCCATGTCTTGGGTGGGAGGAATCCGAGCGTCTGCTTTATGAGATTGCGGAGAACTGCTAATCGCCCAAGCATCTTTCTCAATTTCAAGAAAATTAAAAGTAGGTATAGACCAAAACAGTCTGATGTATCTTACAGCAGATTACTTTGGTCTATACCTTCTATTAATTTACATGAGCTTTTTTCATATTTTATTCTACTAAATAAAATAATTTAAAAATATATCATTTCTGCCGATTACAGTCAGTATCGTAATAAGCAGACCAATTAATGCTAGTAAAATTCCTGATAATAATTCCAGTATCGTAATAAATGCTGTAGATCTCTCACGGGATTCTCTAATTAAATCCCCTCCCACAGCAACTAATATTGTCCCAATAAACATACTTAGCCATATCATTGTTGCAGTCTCAAATGAAACTAAATCAAAAAAAGTTATAGCATAATAAACAATACATGATAGAATCAAATACCCAGCTTCCAGTTTTTTATTTTCACTCTTGTAATTTCAAATAGAATTGAGTAAAATGAAACTACCAGAGTTACCCCTATACGTAACGTTTCATAAGCCCACACCGGCGTGACCGGTGCTAAAGAGAAGGAGGTACGGATATGCGGACGATGAATGTCGATATCCAGCTGCGTACCATTCCCATTCCGCTGGCACTCCTGATCAATACTGCCAATGCATTTATGTGTGATATCTATATTGATTACGGGTTGACCAGAGTTAATGTTAAAGACTACGATGAAATGAAGATGGGACTGGTTACACAGAATCGGAATTTATTATTTAACTTCGACGGCGAAGATGAACTGGCTGCTGAAGGGCGGATCGGAATGCTGTTTAGACCGTAGACGTCGGAAAGGAACCCATATGACCTACAATACAAAAGAGAGTTGACCGCGGCGATTGGCCGGCGGACAGCTCTCTTTTTCATGGTTCCCTTAACCCAGGAATGCGGTTACACCAAAATACAAAAGTACTATTGCCCCAAGGACAATTCTGTAATATCCAAAAAATTTAAAATCATGCTGTCTGATATATCCCATAAGGAACTTAATCGCATACACAGAAACAGCAAATGCCACTACCATACCCAAAATCAGATAAAAAACCTGAGCTCCTGAAAAATTAAAACCGAATTTCACAATCTTTAAAAGGCTTGCGCCAAACATAACCGGGATCCCAAGAAAGAATGAAAATTCAGCTGATGCCGCTCTGGAGCAGCCTAAAATCATGGCACCCAGTATGGTGGATCCGGAACGGGATGTACCGGGAATTAAGGAAAGCAGCTGGAACAACCCAATATAAAGAGCTGTCTGGTAAGATATCTCTCCCACCTTCTGCACTTCAAAGTTGCGGTACTTGTTCCGGTTCTCAATCACAAGAAAGAGAACACCGTATATAATTAAAGTGGCTGCTACTACATAGCCGTTCATTAGATATTTATCCAGGATGTCATCCACTAATATTCCAATCACAGCCGCGGGCAGACATGCCAGTATAATCTTGCTCCACAAAATAAATGCTGCCTTCTTCTGAGCCGCCTTTTTTCTTGGTGAAAATGGATTTAACCTGTCAAAATACAACACTACTACTGCAAGAATCGCCCCCAGCTGGATCACAACCAGAAACATGTTTTTATAACTGTCCGGCTGGTTTAAATGAATGATCTCATCTACTAAAATCATATGACCGGTGCTGCTGATTGGCAGCCATTCTGTAAATCCTTCCACGATTCCCAGAACGATAACTTTTAATATCTCAATAATATTCATCTTAATTCCTCTGTTTTAAATATTTTCTATCTGCCAGTCAATGGGAGTCATTCCATTTGCCTCCAGATAAGCGTTGGTTTTGCTGAAATGTCTGCATCCAAAGAATCCTCTGTAAGCGGAAAGAGGACTGGGATGTGGCGCTTCCAGTATTAAGTGCTTGGGATTTGTAAGCATTGCCTTCTTATTCTGTGCGGGACGCCCCCATAAAAGAAAGACCATAGGGCGATCCTGCTCATTTAAAATCCTAATAGCCGCATCCGTAAAAGTCTCCCAGCCAATTCCCTGATGGGAGTTAGCTGCATGTGCTCTTACAGTCAGTACGGTATTTAATAACATAATTCCCTGATCTGCCCATTTTTTTAAGTATCCGTTGTTAGGAACCTCACAGCCAAGATCATCTCTCAGTTCCTGATAGATGTTCACCAGTGACGGCGGAATATCCACATCAGGCTTCACAGAAAAGCACAGGCCATGAGCCTGACCCACGTTGTGATAAGGATCCTGCCCCAGTATTACCGCCTTAACCTTGGAAAGGGGGGTAAACTGAAACGCATTGAATATGTCATTGGGGTCTGGAAAGACCTGGGTCGTTTCGTACTCTTTCCTCACCTTCTGATAAAGTTCCCTGTAATATGGCTTTTTAAATTCCCCGTTTAAGGGTTCCAGCCAGTCGTTATCAATTGCTCCCATTTTTTCTCCTTTGCATCTTTAAATCCGAACCGGCACTCCTTTCTCTGATAAGTACCGTTTTAACTCCATAATTTCCAGTTCTTTGTAATGAAACAGAGAGGCCGCCAGAGCCGCATCTGCCTTGCCCTCTGTAAGAGCGCTGTGAAAATGTTCCATGGTTCCAGCTCCGCCCGACGCAATGACTGGAACGGATACAGACTCTGCAATGATCCGGTTCAGTTCATCATCATAACCAGCTTTTGTACCGTCACAGTCCATGCTGGTGAGCAGAATCTCTCCGGCTCCCAGACGGTCTGCTTTTATAGCCCACTCTACCGCATCCAGTCCTGTATCGATTCTTCCGCCGTTCTTAAAGACATTCCAGCCGCTTCCGTCAGCCCTCCTTCTTGCATCAATGGCAACCACCACGCACTGGCGCCCAAACTTATCAGCAGCATCAGAAATCAGTCTGGGTGTATTGATCGCAGAGGAATTAATGGATATCTTATCCGCCCCTTCCCGTAAAAGCATCTTAAAATCTTCTACTGTCCGGATTCCTCCGCCTACCGTAAATGGAATAAAGACCTTTTCTGCAACCCGGCGTACCATGTCAACCACTGTATTACGATTGTCGGAGGAAGCTGTAATATCAAGAAATACCAGCTCATCTGCTCCAGCTTTATCATAGGCTGCTGCAATTTCCACCGGATCTCCGGCATCCTGTAAATTAACGAAATTAACACCCTTTACCACTCTTGCGTTATGTACATCCAGACATGGAATGATTCGTTTTGTAAGCATCCGGTTCCTCCTTTATGTCAGTTCAATGAAGTTTTTCAGTATCTTAAGACCGGTATCTCCGCTCTTTTCCGGGTGGAACTGGCAGGCAAAGACATTATCCCGTTCCACCGATGCCCCAAAAGCCACACCGTACTCACAGGAGGCGGCAACATCCGATTCCCTGTCTGCTTCTAAATAATATGAATGGACAAAATAAACATATGCACCGGAATCCAGACCTTTAAAAAGTCTTGCGCCCGGCCTGATTGTCAGGCTGTTCCAGCCCATATGGGGAACCTTAAGACCTGACTGGTCCGGAAAACGGACAATTTTCCCCGGAAGAATAGAAAGTCCTTTGACTCCTTCACCTTCCTCGCTGCTGTCAAATAACAGCTGCTGTCCTAAGCAGATTCCCAGAAATGGAGTACCTTTTTCTGTTACCTTCCGGATCACATCTGGCAGGTCATACTGGCAAAGTTTATCCATGGCGTCGCCAAATGCACCCACACCTGGTAGAATCACTTTGTCTGCTGCAAGTATGGTTTCCTTATCCCGGGTTACCACCGGTATCTCCCCTAACGAAGTAAGGGCTTTTTCCACACTTTTTAAGTTTCCGGCATCATAGTCAATAATCGCAATCATGGCAGCCACCTCTTTTTCGCCTTTTTCCAATATTCTAACACAGTCCCTGATCCTGCACAACGCAAAACGTGACTAAATGCTTTCTAAGAATTCAACAGAATTTACAGGAATTGATTCTGCCTTTCCCCGCAGTCCTTCGGATAGCTGTGCAAAACTTCCATGAATGCGGTACAAAAATGCCTTGTTATTTACGGAAGCCGTTTTCTCAAAAGGCCACCGGATTACAGTCGGCGTTTTAAATCCCACACCAAGTTCTATAATCAGAAGTTTTTTATTCAGTGTTCCTGCCAGCCATCTGGTATAGGCATTCCACTGGGGAAGATACCCCTCTTCAATATAAGTTTCCGCCTGAATGGTATTTCCAGTCAGCGGCTCTCCACAATGAGGGCAGATATCATCAGCGATCTCTCCAGGTTCCCAGATATCTTTCGTACAGGCTTTGGAACACTGTCTCCAGGTTACATTGCCACAGGGTGCTACCATACGTTTTGGATCCAGACCGGACTTCATCAACTCTCCATTGGTCAGTGTTGTGACAATAAAATAATCCTTGTCTTTTATAAGTCCGCCCAGCTTCTCATAGAGACTGGCTTCCCCGCCAGCTAAAAGGCTGTTCCATTCCTCTCCGATTCCAATTAAAAGCTTCTCACATTCCTTTATTTCATTTAATATCTGCTCTTTCAAAGCCATACGTTATCCACCTTCTTTTCTACAGTACTGATCCATTATACATCACTTAAGTTTTTAAGAAAAGATGGAAATTCTCACCTTGCGGCAGTCCTCTCTTGTATGCTATACTAATCTGTGCTATTTGAATAATGAAAAAGGAAGTCAGCATAACATGAATCGATTCAAAAGGCTCTCTCCCTTTTTGGGAGGCTGTACCGCAATAGCAGTCCTGGCACTGCTGTTAGTCATCTATACTCTGACAAGGCCGGTTCCTATGGCGGGAACCAAGAACATTACCGTAGATGTAGTATACAAGGACGGGACAACAGACCACTATCAGTTAAAGACGGAAGCCCAGTTCTTACTGGAAGCCATAAATGCCATACCAGGTCTTACTCTGGAAGGGACCACCACCGAGGAAACGGGCCTGATGGTGATTAAAATTAATGGCAAACAGGCCGATTATAAAAAAGACGGTGCCTACTGGGCTCTTCTTTGTAACGGAGAACCATGTAATTACGGCGTCAGCCAGCAGGCGATTAAAGACGGGGAACACTACACCTTTCAGTACACCCTCTCTGATGGTAAAGGCGGCGGGGCATGAAACAATATCGTCCCATTACCACGAAGAATCTGGTAATTGATGGGTTTTTAAGTTCACTGTTACTGATCAGTCAGGTAAGCTTATCCTGGCTGCCCAATATGGAGATGGTCTCTTTGTTTTTAATTTTATACACTTTGGTATTTGGCAGACACGTATGGATTATCCTGTACGTGTTTGTTCTATTGGAAGGATTATTCTGGGGAATTGGCATATGGTGGTTTTCTTACCTGTATGTATGGGCGATTATTCCAGCTGCCATTTTTCTTCTTTATAATAAGAACTGCCCATCACCATTTTCCGCTGCACTGCTGTCAGGAACCTTTGGAATGCTGTTTGGTTTATTTTCCTCTCTGCCCACTCTTCTGACCGGAGGACCGTATGCAGCCTTTGTCTGGTGGACTGCCGGAATACCATTTGACATCCTCCACGGTATGGGGAATTTCACTATTTCACTTATTTTATTTAAGCCCTTATATCAGCTGCTGGTCCGGCTGAAACAGCATCAATCATAAAGCAAAGGAGTATCAGACTATGGAAACAGCTATTGTAAGAATTAAAAAGGGAGAAGGACGGTCTTTAAAAGCCGGAGGAATGTGGATTTTTGACAACGAAATTGATACCATAACAGGAGATTATACCAACGGAGATATTATTACTGTCCATGATTTTGACGGCTACTGCCTGGGCCGGGGCTTTATTAATACCAACTCAAAAATCACAGTCCGCATGATGACACGGAAAAAAGATGTGGAGATCAATGAGGATTTCATTGAAATGCGGGTCCGAAACGCATGGGAATACCGGAAAACAACCGTAGACACCAGCAGCTGCCGGATTATCTTCGGAGAAGCCGATTTTCTTCCGGGAATCGTAGTGGACAAGTTCTCTGATGTTCTGGTAGTGGAATCTCTTGCACTGGGTATTGACCGTTTAAAACCTGTGATTCTTGAAAAGCTGAAAAATATTCTAGCAGAAGACGGAATTCAGATCCGGGGGATCTATGAACGCAGCGATGCCAGGGTACGGCTTCAGGAAGGGATGGAACGATTCAAGGGATTCATCGGAGAGCCATTTGACACCAAGGTTGAGATTACAGAGAACGATGTAAAATATATGGTGGATGTGGAAGATGGTCAAAAAACAGGATTCTTTCTGGACCAGAAGTACAACCGGCTTGCCATTAAACGCTTATGCAGGGACAAACGGGTTTTAGACTGCTTCACCCATACCGGTTCCTTCGCATTAAACGCGGGTATTGCAGGTGCAAAAGAAGTAATTGGAGTGGATGCATCGGAACTTGGAGTTGAGCA
This sequence comes from Lacrimispora defluvii, assembly GCA_013036995.1. Taxonomy (GTDB): domain Bacteria; phylum Bacillota; class Clostridia; order Lachnospirales; family Lachnospiraceae; genus Lacrimispora; species Lacrimispora defluvii. Next base: position 175,118 of record JAAOXG010000016.1, on the reverse strand, counting down.
GGCAAGGGAGAATGCAGAGTTAAACGGACTTTCCCATCGTGTCTCCTTCCGCTGTGCCGATGTTTTTGAACTCCTTCCGGAGCTTGAGAAATCCGGAGAAAAATTCGATGTGGTTATTCTCGACCCTCCCGCGTTTACCAAGTCCAGAAACTCCGTAAAAAACGCAGTGAAGGGGTATCGGGAAATCAATATCCGGGGATTAAAACTTGTTACGGATGGCGGTTATTTAGCCACCTGCTCCTGCTCTCATTTCATGACCCCGGAGCTGTTTACCAAAACCATAAGAGAAGCGGCGGCAAGCGCTCATAAGCGCCTGCGTCAGGTGGAATACCGCACCCAGTCTGCAGATCACCCGATTCTCTGGAGTGGAGATGAAAACTCCTACTACCTGAAATTCTATATTTTTCAGGTTTGTGATGAGAAATAATATTTAAAAACAGGGCAGGTCAATCCTCTTGCTGGATTCCTGCCCTGTATTCCATTATCTTAAAGACATTGCAGCATACATACCGCTTCTCACAGCACCGCCTACTTTGCCTACTTTTGTACAATCACCAATCAGGCGAACCTTATTATGATATTTTGCATCAATGGCTTTCGCCGTTTCATTGTTAGGAAGCATTCCAAAGGAAGCAACTACTGTGTTTCCTTCAAGGAAAACCTCTTTTCCGTCTTTTTGCATTGCCCGAACACCTTCTGGCGTGATTTCAAGCACCTTATGTCCGGTATAAAGTTCCACTTTATTTTCTAAAAGCATTGGTATTAGGGATGCTTTATTAATCATATGATCTCCAGCTGCCACTTCATCAAGCATTTCAATGATTGCCACCTTTTTTCCTTTTAATGCTGTCTCCAAAGCACTGTCACAGGAAGACAGACCGCCGCCGCAATATATGATTTTTTCACCTTTCAGCTTACTTTCATCAAGATGTGCTTCCAAAACATTAATTGCACGTTCAATTCCCTTAATCGGGGGGATCATTGGAATTGCTCCGGTAGCAACGATGATCGCATCCGCCTTCTCAAACACCGGATCATCTTCTCCTATTTCCGTACTCACATGAACTGTAACACCAGTTAACTCCAGCTGGCGCTTATACCAGGTAATCAGTTCACGCAGCTGGCTCTTAAAAGGAGGAGTTGCTGCACTGCGTAATTGACCCCCTAAATCACTTTCTTTTTCATACAAGTCGACCTTATGTCCCATGAGCGCCGCTGTTCTGGCCGCTTCCATTCCACCAGGACCTCCTCCGATTACGACTACATGCTGCTGTTTATCCGCCTTTTCAAGTTTAAAACGTTTCTCAAATCCAGTGGCTGGATTTACGGAACAGCTGATTTTCGTCAGTCTGGTGAGAATTCTTCCGATGCAGTCATCGTTACATCGAATACATGGACGAACTTCATCACGGCGGTTAGTTAAGATTTTGTTTGCCATCTCCGGTTCAGCGATTAAAGGTCTTCCCATCAATACAAAATCAGCATTTCCGCTTTCAATTAACTGAACGGCTGTTTCCGGAGTATGGTTACCGGCATTTAAAAGTGGAATTTTAACTGCCCTGCGTGCAACCTCACAAACATCTGCCATACAGGCATCACCCAGATAAGCAGGTGGGAATATATAATCAATATTTTCATAGCTTCCGCTGTCAATATCCAATGCATCGACTCCGGCTTTTTCCAGTTCCTGCATAAGAGGAATGGTTTCCTCAAAGGTACGTCCGCCTTCAAAATTATGCTTTACTGCCATTCGAAACAGGATGGGCATATCCGGTCCCACTGCTTCCCGTATGGATTGTACAATTTCAACGGCAAAACGCATACGGTTTTCCGGTGTTCCACCATACTCATCTGTTCTTTTATTCCAGATTTCTGACATAAACTGATCGATTAAATATCCTGCATGACCATGAACTTCAATGGCATCAAAACCAGCATCCTTCAGTACTTTTGCAGAGAATGAAAACTGCTTCATAATTGTCTTGATTTCTTCAACCGTTAATTGGCGGCACATTAAATTCGGATCAAACATGGAAGGAATTGCAGAAGAAGAAACAGGCGCCTTCCCATTTAACATATTTGGAAATGCGTTTTTTCCTGTTCCGCAGCTCAGCTGTGCACAGATTTTTGTTCCATAGCGGTGAACTGCTTCCACCAATGTGGTTAATTGAGGAATCACATAGGTATTGTCCAGATATCCTTCCATGGAGCCCTGAGCCAGTTCCTGTGTTAAGAATTGGCAGCCCATAATGATCAGTCCGGTTCCCCCTTTTGCCCGCTCTTCAAAATAATCAATTTCATCATCAGCAATTGTTCCGTCAATATGGCCTGAGTTAAGTCCCATTGGTGCCATGGCAATACGATTCTTTACAATCATATTTCCGATTGAAAATGGTGTGTTTAAAATCTCGTAATTCATATGCCGCCTCCGTAAATATGTTTTTGATAAAATATTAACATATTTATGGTAACATACTTACGGACTTTTATGCATCGTGCATTTATTTAGAAAAATATCAGAAACAATGACATTTCTGCACAAATGAATTTTTATCTCATTTACTGATATATTCTAAGATTTTATACGAAAAATATAGTGTCATATAACAGTCGCGGTTATAAATATCCACGGATATCAGTTCTTGTATTTTAGACAATCGGTAGTTCATTGTATTTCTGTGAATATACAGATCATCGGCAGAAGCCACTAAATTCCCCATGTTTATAATGTACGTATATAAACTTTTCAAATAATCCGTTTTATGGTTCTCATCGTATTCTTTTAATCTTAATATATCCGGATGGCAATAATGGATCAGGTCCTTCTGTTCTTTTATGCGGTCCAGCATATCATAAATTCCATAATCCTCATATCGATAGATACATAACTCAGCAGCTTCCTTTTTACCTAACCGGATGGCTGCCAATGCCTGCTGGTACGCCTCGGGGATCTCCATTATTTCACTAAAGCCCTGACTGACACCGGCATTCATGTGCATCTGCTTTAAATAATCAGTAATAGGCTGAATATCTTCGTTGGTCAGGTATTGGGACTGACTGCAGCCAGTAATAAATATTAAATGATTCTCATGGAACATTAATTCCCCATGGGAACCTTTAAAAAGTTTTGATTCTCTTATAAAAGAGATTAAGCTGAATGTTTCCGAATAATGATTGTATTTTATAATAATAAGATATTTTTTATCCGGCAATTTCCACTGCAGTCTCTTTGCCCTGTCTGTAATTAAATCCGGTTCCGTAAGACTTCCCTGTATCAGATCCGAAATAAAACGGTTTGCCAGCCAGTCATACTGAAAACCTGAGGATTGATTGCTTTTAATCTCATTTGCTATTACATCACATATAAATTCCGTTATCTCCAGATCTTTCTCTGTAAAAAGCCTGTTATATTCAAGAACAGCAAAATGTCCCACAATACGCCGCTCCAACCGTATTGCACAAAATATTCTTCGATATTTGTAACCCTCTCCAAGACTCCCAATAACCGCTTTCTTGCTTTGTACCGTTTTTTCTATCCACTGCTTAAAATTATATTTCTGTGTATACTCATAGGTTGTAAATCCCATATTCCTATATTCCATCCATGGAAGATCATCTACTTCCTTAAAATCTGATGCCGCTAATAATCGGTGGTTATTATCTCCCAGCATAACGGGATTTCCCAATAACTCACTGGCGATATCTATAATATAGGGAAGCCCTCTGCCTTGTATAATGGTGTTAAAAAGTGCAGCTGGCCGTTCAATTAACGAATACTGGTCCACAAGTATATCCGTAACATCATTCAGCAGTTCCTCCGTGGTGATTCCCGGCTGTATATAAACCATATTAGCATGACGTTCTTCATTTACCATGTGAGAGATATAGAGGTCAGACGGACAATCCATCAAAAGAACATTCATGGGAAAATTGTCTCCGGAGCCATTAAAAAATTCATAATATCCGCCAATATAAAGTATATGAGGATCAAAAACCGCAATATGGCCAGTTAATAGTTTCACTCCCCGTATAGTCAGAGTTTCTTCGCATAAAACTGAACTTATAATAATTGTTTCATCTAATTTTTCTAATATGTCTTTTATTCTCAGTATCATGGGTTCACCTTCTCCATATTAAGTAAAAATACCCTAATAGCTTAACACAGACTTTTTACTGTGTATTACTATTAGGGTACAGTTTTCCTCTTTTTATTCTTATCGATAAAACTGTGAATAAACCCCACCGGAAACCATACCGCCCCGATAGCTTGCCAGCTCGCTTACGGTAACCAGCTGATATCCCTGCTCAGATAATCTGCGGATAATTTCAACTGCGGCAGCTCCGCTTTGAGGATAGAGTTCATGCATCAGCACAATATCCCCGTCTTTCACCCGGCTCATCACAGTCTGTATGGATTTAGCCGTGTTCCGGGTCTTCCAGTCCAGCGTATCAATACTCCACATAATCATAGGCGCATGAACATTCTGAAGAACTGTGCTGTTTTTATTCCCCCCCGGCAGTCTGACTAAGACAGGTCTTACACCGCAGACAGCTTGTACCGCATCATTACAGCGGTTAATCTGGCTCTGAATCTGCTGGGCATTTAACTTGTTTAAATACTTATGCTCATATGTATGATTACCAATCTCATGCCCTTCTGCAGCCATACGCTTTAATTCATCAGGATAATAGGCCGCCCGGTTTCCCACCACGAAAAAAGTTGCTTTTCCGCCATACTGTGCCAGACTGTCCATAATCTGATTTCCTACCGGAGCGTAAGGACCATCATCAAAGGTCAGTGCAACCATTGGTTTGGAGGGATCAATCACTCTTCCAGCAGGTTGTCCCTCAGTTTCTGATGATTCCTGCTGCCCCGCTGTCTCTCCTGTACTTTGACTTTCTGTCTCCGCCTGTGACTGTGTCGCGGTCTCTGTCTGTATCTCCTCCTGCTTTCCTGGCTTTGTAGAAACGTTTCCGCTTTCATCTACCCATCTGGCAACTCCAGGCCCCAGGTTTTCATCTATCCAGCCGCCTCGTACCTGCGTTGTCTCTTCTGCAGCTGCCGCCGTTTCATACGCCATGGACGGAAATGGGGAAGCAGGCACAAAGGCTGTTATAAGGGCTAGGGCTGTTATACCCATACCCAGTTGTAAAAATTTCTTCATGAAACATCATTCCTTTCCCTGTTACTAATCTCTACTATACAGGAATTAAGGGAAAATGGAAAGTAAAAAGCAAAAAAAGCCCCAAAATACAGTTTGTTCTCTGTATTCCGGAGCCTTCTCTTTTTTAATCATACAGGAATAAGAACGACTGCAGCTTCAGTCCCTCATATTTATACAAATCTTCCCTTCAGAAGAGCATCCATAATCCCTTCCACGCTTTTTTCTTCTACTTCCAGAGGCAGACCCGGTTCTTTGATATCCCCCAGCTGATGGGCGTCTGAATTCTGAAGGATCACGCAGCGCTCAAGATATGGATTCTGTCTGACCAGTTCAGGAAGACTGTTTTGGTTCCTCACTTCTGCCGCCATAAAATGGCTGTCAGGCGGAACGAACCCCAGGTTTGACAACAGGCTGTTGGCGTTTTTGTCCAAATGAGCGGGAAACATAACACCGTCAAAGGAACGGACCAGATCCCAAAGTCCGTCAAATGATATCTCTGTGGAGTTAATCAGAAGATTTTCAAATGTCCCTGCTGCTTCATCTTCCTTATTATATATAAACTGATTCCCAAAAATTTTCACATTGTTTGGAAAGGGGATCAGTTTCTTCTCCACATATGCATCGAATTCCATGGCTTTTGACAGCGTAGGGAAGAGGCACACCGCATGTACTTCCTCTGACGTACAAAGCTCCATACCAGGAATTGCAAGAATCCCGAATTCCTCTGCAAAATGTAAAACAGCAGGACAGTTTTTGCAGGAATTGTGGTCTGTCACCGCAATCACTTCAAGTCCTTTTAATGCTGCCATCCCTACGATATTACCAGGTGTCATATCGTCATCGCCGCAGGGGGATAAGCAGGAATGAATATGGAGGTCATATTCAAGCGTCTTCATGGGAAAGCCTTTTCTCAATCAGCAGAGCGGCTTCAAAAATAGGAAGCCCGGTCTTCATTACTGTAATATTATGTTCGATTGCTTTTTGTTTTGCGGCCTCGTCAGGTGCAACCCCCTCTGCAAGAATCACACAGGCGGCATCCGTTAAAGACGCAACAGCAAGGGTGTTCATATTTCCCATAACAGTCACCCATGCACAGCCCTCAGGTGCTTTGCCCATGGCAATACTTAATAAATCACAGCAAAATGGTTTTGTGATGCTTCTGTCTGTTCTATCACCTACATGAATTGTCTCAAATTCTCCAGTATCAATCAGTTCCCTTATCGTCATTTTGATTTCTCCCCTCTTTCCTGTCAAGCTGGTTCATTTCATCAGAAATCCTTACTATATATGAAGTCATTGCTCTAAATTTACTGTAGCTGTCCCCATCTCCCTCCTCAATATCAGCGGCCAGTCTGGCAACCTCCTTTGTCAGCTTATGAACATTATCCCTGAGGAAATAGATGCAGTCCGACTCCGAAGCTTCCCCTCTGACAATATCTTCTGCCAGTGCCTTACAGGTGGGAGCACCGCAGGAACCGCAGTCCAGTCCCGGAAATTTCTTCAGAAGCCGTTCTACCTGATTCATCCTTGCAAAGCTTTCCATCATGGTGTCACCCAGGTGAAATACCGGCTCATACTGGACCATGCTGGTCCATCTCACAAGTTCTTCCCCTTCAGATTCCATATGGCTTCTTGCCACAGGCATATATTTGCGCAGACGCTTTAACTTTACCTCCGCTACATAAGGATTTTCAACAGTAAGAACCCCTCCCACGCAGCCTCCGTTACAGGCATTTAACTCCACAAATTTTAAATTCGTAAATTTCTGGTCTTCCATATCCTCCAGAACCCGTATGACATTCTCAATCCCGTCTGCAGCCAGATAATCTTCTGTAAAGAGACCGCTTGCCTCTCCTCCGCTTCTTCCCCAGCTGACGCCGATTTTCCCCGACGTTCCGATCTCCGGCGGTTCTTCTCCCACCGCTTTCATGCAGGAAAGAAGCCGTGGATAGACATCCTTAATGGCAAGGACTTTATCCACCTCGCTGTGATCTGTTCCCAGGGGAGCACGGGCATAAGTCACCTTTGACGGACATGGAGAAATAAATATGATCCCAATCTTTTCCCTGGGCAGTCCCGTCTTTTCCATCGCTCTTCTCACTGCAAGTATGGCAGCCACCTCAACCGGCGGATTAAGCGGCAGAAGATTGGGGATCAAATTAGGAAAACGAACGCGGATGAGCCGTACTACCGAAGGGCAGGCTGTACTGATAACCGGAAGCTTATCCGGATTCTTGCTTAAATACTCCCTGGTTGCCTCACTGACCAGTTCCGCTGCCGCACTCACTTCAAATACATCATCGAATCCCATAAGCAGCAGTGCATTTAGCACAATGTTCACATCATCTAAGTTATTAAACTGGCTGTACAGGGATGGTGCCGGCAGGGCAACCGTGTATTCAAACTGCTTTAAATCCTCCATGGTATCGTAAATGGCATGTTTGGCGTGATGAGGGCATACACGAATGCACTCACCGCAGTCGATACAGAATTTACTGTTAATCTGTGCTTTTTTATTTCTGACTCTGATGGCCTGGGTGGGGCAGCGCTTAATGCAGTTAATGCAGCCCATGCAGAGATCCTCATCAAGTCTTACAGAATGATAAAATTTATCCAATGGCTCACCTCTTTTTAGCAATCCATATTTTTGCGGCTATAGATTCACCACCATCCGAATGGTGGTTCCTTCTCCAATCACCGTATGTATCTCCATTTCATCGGAATACTTTTTCATATTGGGCAGTCCCATCCCAGCACCGAAGCCAAGGGAGCGCACTGCATCCGGAGCGGTGGAATATCCGGCCTGCATGGCAAGATCAATATCCGGGATTCCGGGGCCAACATCTTTTAAAACCATCTCAATACATTCCGTTGATATATGCACCGTAATCTCCCCGCCTTTGGCATGTATTACCATATTGATCTCTCCTTCATACATGGCAATGGCAACCTTGCGTACAGCTTCCGGTGTAACGCCCATTTTTTTCAATTTGCTCTTCACATCGCTGCTGGCCTCTCCGGCTCTTGTAAAATCATCCGGGGAGATCGTATAATGAAACGTAATCACATCCATATCTAAATCGCACCTCCGTGTAGTCCTGCCTCATAGAGCATTCCACAGGCGGAAAACATACGGTGGCCGGTGGACAGGAGAATAATCCCCCTCTCAGCCGCCATCTGGAGCATGGCTTCATCCGGCTTTTTCCCTCTTACAAACACGATGCACACAATATCAAGCATTTCAGCAGTCCGAACCACCTGGGGGTTGCATAGCCCTGTGAGCAGTACAGAATGATCCTTTGAATAAGCAAGCACATCACTCATCATGTCAGAACCGCAGGCGCTTCTCACCTCCTCAGACAGATGCTCCTCTCCAACCAGCACTTTTGCTCCCAGTATTTTCCTGATATCTTCGACTGTCATATGGCCCTTTTCCTCCATCCATTCACGCTATTCACACAATTCAAGACATTATTGATAATTATATCATAAATAGTGCCTCAAGTGTATAAATTTCCCACGTAATCATTGTTATTTTTTTGTCGAATCTTGATTAAAACTATAGATTTTTTCTCAATTACATGATAAAATATCAGTTACATTGCATAAGCAACATTGAAGGAGGTTATCAAATGACTTGTAAAAAACAAGGCGTCCAGTTTAACGGGACAAAAGAGCAGGAAGTTGCTTTGAAAGAAATAATTTCCCAGCTCAAAGATACAAAAGGATCTCTTATGCCTATCATGCAGAAGGCACAGGATATCTATGGTTATCTTCCAATTGAAGTTCAGACCATAATTTCTGACGAAACGGGTATTCCCCTTGAGAAGATTTATGGTGTTGCCACTTTCTATGCCCAGTTTGCACTTCAGCCTAAGGGTAAATATCAGGTATCTGTTTGTCTTGGAACCGCATGCTACGTAAAAGGCTCCGGTGACATTTTCCATAAAATTGAGGAAATTCTTGGCATCACCAACGGAGAATGCACTCCGGATGGAAAGTTTTCTTTAGATTCCTGCCGCTGCGTAGGTGCCTGCGGTCTGGCTCCTGTCATGATGGTGAACGGAGAAGTTTACGGAAGACTGACAGTTGATGATGTTCCAGGTATTTTAGCCAAATACGAATAATTACATACGCTTATGATGACAGAGATTTCTTTAAATATTTTGGATGTGGCAGAGAACTCCACACGGGCAGGCGCCAGCCTTGTTACCATTCTTGTTTCTGTTAATACTTCTGCAGATGAACTGACCGTCCAGCTTTCTGACGACGGCTGCGGAATGACGAAAGAACAGTTAGAACACGTAACAGACCCGTTTTTTACTACCCGCCAGACCAGAAAGGTCGGTCTTGGTATTCCGTTTTTTAAGTATGCAGCGGAATCCACGGGAGGGAGCTTCTCCATTGAGTCGAAACCGGGTATTGGAACGAAGACAACTGCTGTGTTCGGACTCTCCCACATAGACCGAATGCCCTTAGGTGACATGAACAGTACCATTCAGACACTGATCACCTGCCATCCGGATACAGATTTTCTCTATATCTATCGTTATAACGAAGCGTCCTTTGAGCTGGATACGCGACTCTTTCGGGAGATTCTGGGTGAGATTCCTTTTGACTCACCAGAGGTAGCCGCTTATATAAAGGAATATTTATTTGAAAACAAATTGGAGACTGATGGAGGCGCGGTCATTTAGACCCGTCAGAATTGGAGGATAAACATGAAGACTCTTGAAGAATTAAAAGCAATTCGGGAGAAGATGCAGAGTCAGGTCAGCATGCGCGGAGAAGATCACGCCCGTACCCGTATTTTAGTTGGTATGGCAACATGCGGAATTGCAAGCGGAGCAAGACCTGTTCTTAATAAATTGTCAGATCTGGTTCAGGAGAACCACATGACAGACCGTTTTTCTGTTACCCAGACAGGCTGTATCGGTTTATGCCAGTACGAGCCAATCGTAGAAGTTTTAGAGCCAGGAAAAGAAAAAGTAACCTACATAAAGATGACAGCGGAGAAGGCAGAGGAAGTTTACAAAGAGCATCTTCTTGGCGGACACGTTGTTCAAAACTACACATTATCATCTGCTGATATCAAATAAGGAGGAATCAGGATGTATCGTTCACATGTATTGGTTTGCGGCGGCACCGGATGTACTTCCTCCGGAAGCCAGCAGATTATGGTTAAATTAAGAGATGAATTAGGAAAGCAGGGTCTTTCTGAAGAAGTATCCGTAGTACAGACAGGCTGCCATGGTCTTTGTGCTTTAGGACCCATTATGATTATCTACCCAGATGCTACTTTCTATGCAATGGTAAAAGAAGAGGATATTCCGGAGATTGTCAGTGAACACTTATTAAAGGGACGTCCGGTTGAACGTCTTCTTTATGACGAGACAGTAACACCTACCGGAATCAAAGCCTTAAGTGATACCGATTTCTACAAAAAGCAGCACAGAATCGCTTTAAGAAACTGCGGTGTTATTAATCCGGAAGAAATCGAAGAATACATAGGTACCGGCGGATATCAGGCACTTGGCAAGGTTCTTACCGAGATGACTCCTGACGAAGTAATCCAGGTGCTTTTAGACAGCGGATTAAGAGGACGCGGCGGCGCTGGCTTCCCTACCGGAATGAAGTGGAAACTGGCAAAACAGAATGATGCTGATCAGAAGTACGTATGCTGTAACGCAGATGAGGGTGACCCAGGCGCATTCATGGACCGTTCCGTATTAGAGGGAGATCCTCATGCATTACTGGAGGCCATGACCATTGCAGGTTATGCCATCGGTGCTTCCCAGGGTTATATCTATGTCCGTGCCGAGTATCCAATTGCTGTTGACCGTCTTAAAATCGCCATTGCACAGGCCAGAGAGATGGAACTGTTAGGTGATGATATCTTCGGAACAGGCTTTTCCTTTAACATTGATCTCCGTCTGGGTGCAGGTGCATTCGTATGCGGCGAGGAAACTGCACTGATGGTATCTATCGAAGGAAACCGCGGCGAGCCAAGACCAAGACCTCCGTTCCCTGCTCAGAAAGGTTTATTTGGCAAACCAACCATCTTAAACAATGTTGAGACTTATGCAAATATCCCACAGATCATCTTAAACGGCCCGGAATGGTTTGCATCCATGGGTACAGAGAAATCCAAGGGAACAAAAGTATTCGCTTTAGGCGGTAAGATCCACAACACCGGTCTGGTAGAAGTTCCTATGGGTACCACACTGCGTGAAATCATCGAGGAAATCGGCGGCGGCATTCCCAACGGAAAGAAGTTTAAAGCTGCCCAGACCGGCGGACCTTCCGGCGGCTGTATTCCTACTGAGCACTACGATATTCCAATTGATTATGACAACCTTCTGGCAATCGGCTCCATGATGGGTTCCGGTGGTCTGATCGTAATGGATGAAACCGACTGTATGGTTGATATCGCCAAATTCTTCTTAGAGTTCACCGTAGAGGAATCCTGTGGTAAATGTACTCCATGCCGTATCGGTACCAAGCGTATGCTTGAGATACTTGACAAGATTACAAAAGGACAGGCAAAACCGGAAGATATTGACCGTCTGGAGGAGCTGTGCTACTACGTGAAAGCCAACTCTGCCTGCGGACTTGGACAGACAGCTCCAAACCCGGTACTTTCTACCTTAAAGTACTTCCGTGACGAATACAATGCCCATATTTATGAAAAGAGATGTCCGGCTGGTGTATGTAAGGCACTTCTTTCCTACTACATCGATGCTGACAAGTGCAAAGGCTGTACGCTTTGTGCAAGAAACTGTCCTGCTAATGCCATTACCGGCTCTGTAAAGAACCTGCATGTGATTGATCCTGAGAAATGTATCAAGTGCGGCGTTTGTATGGAGAAATGTAAATTCGGCGCTGTCTACAAAAAATAATGGAGGGAGATTGTATCATGGAGAATATCACTATAAAAATCAATGGCATGGACGTAAGCGCTCCGGCAGGCTCCACCATTTTGGAAGCTGCCAGACTTGCCCATGTTGAGATACCGACTTTATGCTTTTTAAAAGATACCAATGAGATTGCAGCCTGCAGACTCTGTACCGTTGAGATCAACGGAGGCAGACTTGCTGCTTCCTGCGTATACCCAATCAATCCGGGCTTAGAGGTAAAAACCAATACTCCAAGCCTTCGTGAATACAGAAAGAAAACACTTCAGCTGATTCTTTCCAACCATGACCGTTCCTGCTTATCCTGCGTACGCAGCGGAGACTGCGAGCTGCAGACTTTATGTAAGGAACTGGGTGTGGATGCTGATGACTACTTTGACGGTGACAAGACTCCTTCCATTCTGGACGAGAGTGCCGCTCACATGGTCAGAGACAACAGCAAATGTATCCTCTGCCGCCGTTGTACTGCAGTTTGTGAGAAAGTACAGGGAATTGGCGTAATCGGGCCAAATGAGCGTGGATTTGCCACATTTATCGGTTCTGCCTTTGATATGGGACTGGGAGAAACCAGCTGTGTATCCTGCGGACAGTGTATCGCAGTATGTCCTACAGGTGCCCTTTACGAAAAATCAAGCATTGATGAAGTAGCTGCTGCCATAGCAGATCCTGCAAAGCATGTTATCGTTCAGACTGCACCATCTGTACGTGCTGCTCTTGGTGAGGAATTTGATTACCCCATCGGAACCAATGTAGAAGGTAAGATGGCTGCTGCTCTCAGAAGACTTGGCTTTGATAAAGTATTTGATACCAACTTCAGTGCAGATTTAACCATTATGGAAGAAGCTCACGAGTTCATCGAGCGTGTACAGCACGGAGGCGTTCTGCCTCTGATCACTTCCTGCTCTCCAGGCTGGGTTAAATACTGCGAGCACTACTTCCCGGATATGACAGAGAACTTATCTTCCTGTAAATCTCCGCAGCAGATGTTCGGTGCCATTGCCAAATCCTACTATGCAGAAAAGATGGGCATTAAGCCGGAAGATATTGTATCCGTCAGCATTATGCCATGTACTGCAAAGAAATTTGAGATTGGCAGAGATGATCAGGATGCCAACGGCGTTGCTGATGTAGATTATTCCTTAACTACCAGAGAATTAGCCAGAATGATCAAACAGGCTGGTATTCGTTTTAACAATCTTCCTGACGAAGATTTTGATGCTCCTCTCGGAATCTATTCCGGTGCAGGTGTGATCTTCGGTGCTACCGGCGGCGTTATGGAAGCTGCTCTTCGTACTGCTGTAGAGACATTAACCGGTGAAGAACTGCAGAAGCTGGATTTCACTGATGTCCGTGGTACAGAAGGTATCAAGGAAGCCACCTATCATGTTGGCGATATGGATGTAAAAGTTGCTGTTGCTTCCGGTCTTGGCAATGCAAGAGACCTTTTAAACAAGGTTAAATCCGGGGAAGCTGATTATCACTTCATCGAGATCATGGGCTGCCCAGGCGGTTGTGTAAACGGCGGCGGTCAGCCTCAGCAGCCAGGATATGTACGCAACACCACAGATATCCGCACACTGCGTGCAAAAGTTCTCTACGATACCGATGCGGCTGCGCCGATTCGTAAATCCCATGAGAACCCTGCAATCAAGGAACTCTATGATACCTATCTTGGCGCACCTGGAAGTGAAAAAGCACATCACCTGCTTCACACCAGCTACGTAAAAAGATCAATCAATAATAATTAATTAATTTTTAAACTCCTTCTGCCTGGTCAGAAGGAGTTTTTTTTGTCATAAAAAGAAATTGAAATGAAAAATGCATGGATCGCCTTAAATTCTCCATACTAAGATTGGAGGTGATAAGACATGAGCCCAAAAGAATTAAATTATATTGAAGACGCTCTCGGTCATGAAAATTTTTTAAAAACCCAGTGTCAGGAAGCTGCACAAAATTTACAGGATCCTGAATTAAGAGCCTGCGCACAGCAGTTGCAGCAAAAACACCAGCAAATTTTTGATAACATCTATAATTTAGTGTAAGGAGGAAGCAAGATGGACGATAAGTGTATTATGGAAAACTTACTCAACGTCACAAAGGGTGCCTGTGATTTGTATCTGCACGGAACCATTGAGTCCCCTACCATGAATGTACACCAGGCATTTGACAATGCGTTAAATGATACACTGTGCATGCAGGATGATATCTATAAAAAGATGTCCGCCAAGGGATGGTATACCACAGAACAGGCAGAACAGCAAAAAATTTCCAAAGTAAAGAATCAGTTTGCAGGAATGTAAACAGCCCTTTAATTAAAAATATCCCTGCCGGATCACAATCCGGCAGGGATATTTTTATACATATTACTCTTATCTCATTTAAATGCTTCTATGCATCTTAACAGTCTCAAGCCCCTGATTTTTCAGATTCTCGTGAACCAGTCTTGAATCGGCCTTTCCAAGGAGCAAGTCCCTTGCCTTTTTGGCCTCTCCCTCACTTTTATGCTTGCTTGGGCCTCCTACACAGCCGCCCATACAGGCCATTCCTTCCACAAAATCTGCAGGAAGCTTTCCAACCTTTAAAAGCATCAGCGCTTTCTTGCATTCTGCAGCCCCGTTGCATTTCATGACCTCAATATCTGTATTTTCTCCTGATTCCTTGAGACATTCTAAAACTGCAGCAGTAACACCGCCTCCGTTGCCAAACCGTTTTCCAAATACGGAACCTGCCTGATATGTATTCTCCTCCGGCTCCAGCTCTACTCCTTTGGCCACCATCATGGCATGAGCCTCCCCCAGGGTCAGAACGTAATCTGCATTACCTTGTACATTTAAATCCAGAGCCTCGCTTTTCTTGGCGATACAGGGTCCGATAAAGACAGCAATGGTTTCCGGGTCTTTCTCCTTCAGCATTCGGGAAACTGCACACATGGGAGATACCGTCGTAGACATATTCTCCAGAAGCATAGGGTAATGCTGCTTAATCATATTAACAAAAGCAGGACAACAGGAAGTAGTCATCTTCTTCCCTTCCTTATAAGACTCTGCCCATTCCGCAGCTTCAGCAGCAGCTGTTAAATCTCCCCCAAGGGCAACCTCAACCATATCTTCAAATCCGATCTTCTTAAGTGCTGTTCTCCAGCTTGCCATGGTAATATCCGGTCCATACTGCCCCTCTGTTGCAGGCGCCACCATAGCCACTACTTTTTTCCCGGCCTTAATCAGATTAATTACGTCTACCATGAAAGTTTTTGATCCAATTGCGCCAAATGGGCAGCTGTGAATACACGCTCCGCACTGAATGCATTTGCTTTCATCGATTACAACGATTCCGTTATCATCCATGGTAATTGCATCCACCGGACAGCTTCTTTTACAGGGGCGTGTTAAATCTGCGATAGCATTATAAGGACATGCCTGAGAACATTTTCCGCATTCCTTACATTTATCAGGATCGATATGGGCACGGTCATGACCCATGGAAATGGCTCCGAAATTACAGGAATTCTGGCAGGCCTTACCCATACAGAGCTGGCAGTTATCTGTTACTACATATCTGGCAATGGGGCATCCCTCACAGGCAGAATTAATTACCTGCACTACATTTTTGGTGTCTCTGCCACTGGGGCAGAACCCCTCTGCCAGCCTGACTCTCTCTCTGATAATCTCCCTCTCCCTGTAAATACAGCACCGAAACTGTGCCTTTGGCCCCTGAATCATATGATAGGGAATCTCATCCCTTTTCTGTTCCAATGTACCTTCCCAGGCAAGCTTCGCTACTTCATTTAAAACCTGATGCTTGATGCGAAGTAATGTTGCATCATTCGTTACCATATCGTTCCTCCTTGAAGCTTCCACAAAACGTGGCTGTGTGAATATTCTCTATTAATAATAAGCAACTGTAACCGTCTTCCCCATCTCTTCCACCGCATGCTTCAGCTGCTCTACAAGATTTTGCCGGATTCCCAAATCAAAGGGAAGCCCTGGATTCTGGTAAGCGCTGTTAATCGCTTTCCCCACATACAGCTTTAATTCCGTACAGTCCTCAATAATCATCTTTGCTACCATGGATGCGCCGTTTGGTTTATCCAGTTCCAGGAAAAATTCCTCCGTTACTGATTCATTTTTAACATACCGCTTTAAGAGTTTTAAAACCCGGTTTAAAGTCAATACCCCTTCTGTGACCAGTTCAATGCCATCAATGTAAGCTACAGGCGGTAAATCCGGATCGTTATACTCAAGGGATACCGTCAGTTTCTTATCCATGGTCCTGGAAACAATATTGGCACTGGTTCCTCCGCAGACAATCCTCTTGGTGGTATCATCTCCGGATAAGAAATCTGTTACCATACAAACATCATCTTCCGGATCCTTTGGCGGCCCTGTCATTAAATGAACCGGTTTGCTGTCGATGATCCGCATAACAGCAACGGTTGTATCATCTCCGGGCCGGTACTGGTAGAGTTCATCACACGCTCTGCATAACGCATTGGCCAGACGAACAGCCGATATAGTCATACGGTACTGTTTTACCGCATAAGCAGCCACATCTTCCCATAGCCAGCCAAAATTTAAAAGCTGCCCCACTCCTGCATGAATGGTTCCGTCACTAAGCAGAATCAAAGCATCTCCTTTTTTAACCCGGAACCGGTATTCATTAATTTTCTTATCCCGTATCACCCGCATGCTGTGTGGAATAGGAACCAGACTCCCATCCCGGATAAAGATACAGCCCGGGTTATCAAATTCCACCAGATAGGCATCTCCATTGTGGAATACCTGAAGAATACTGAAGGTAGAATATGCAATCTGTCTCACCTGACAGACAGGAAGGGTCTCTACAATGGTCTCCACACACTCTTCCAGGGTTGCTCCGTTTAAAAACATGGTGCCCAGTATCTTGGAGGTCATGGTAGCCAGTATGTTTGCCTTTACCCCGCTTCCCATACCGTCGGCAAGGATCATAATATTGGAGTCATCCGTATGGAGAAGCTCCACCTTATCCCCGCAAAGTACTTCACTGAATTTATTTAAGCTTTTATAAGCAACGTCAACGGTAACTCCCATCACTTAACCTCGCTTTCGCTGCCCTCATCTAACAGAGACTTGCACAGCTTGGTCAGTGTGGTTTTCGTTTCTGCCGTAGTCTCTCCCAGAAGGCCTGCAATCTCCTGGGCTACCATCATCTGCTTATGAATTACCTTTTGAGCCAGATCGATGGTTTCTAACTTCTTTTCGTACTCCTGTCTGGCCTGTTCTTCTTCCTTTGTAATGTCGATAAACGTAGCCAGCACCACATCTTCCTTGTTTACATAAACAATGTTCTGAAGAGTAGAAATTCTATATTCTCCATATGTGACCTTTTTGCCATGAATTTTCTGATGGGTATCATAAACCCACTGAAAATCAGTGGTATCAATCAATTCATACAGATACATGGTTAAAGCTTCCTGTCTGGTCTTGCCAAAATACTTTTCACCAACTGCAGAATATTCCAGAATCTTCATCTCCTTATCAACAATGAGCACAATGTTGGGAGACGTCTCCATAACAAGATTGGATAATGATTCCGCCTTTTCATGCATAAACGGGATGCACATATTTAATTCCGCTTTTTTCTGAATAACAGCTACGGCCTTCTCTCTGCATGTGGAATAGCCGCATGCTCCGCAGTTTAGTTCATCTTCCGGTCTTGTCTTTCCTGTCTTCTTCAAAATCTCCTGAATCTGGGCTTCCGTAGGAACAATATCCCTGGGGGCACGG
Source organism: Lacrimispora defluvii (assembly GCA_013036995.1). Classification (GTDB taxonomy): domain Bacteria; phylum Bacillota; class Clostridia; order Lachnospirales; family Lachnospiraceae; genus Lacrimispora; species Lacrimispora defluvii. The sequence continues at coordinate 157,277 of JAAOXG010000016.1, read as the reverse complement.
TTTAAGAAACGCTTTCCAAAGGTAAGGGAATTGACGATTTCCTGGATCTCTTCATCGGGAACCCCGTCTTTTTCAATGGTATCTTCCATATCCAGCTTTATCCTGAATCTGGATACATGTTCATGATCTGCAGCAGGTCCCTTGATACAGCCGCCTGAGCACATATTCATCTCAATGAAACACCCCGTAATCTCACCACGAAGCATGCTTTCACAAAGATCAATACAGTTGCGGCAGCCATGGACATAAAACTTCCGGTATCCATCCCGTTCGGCCTCTGTTGCCAGCACAGAGCTTACAATTCCATTGGTAACCGGATAGAGGCGGTTCACTCTTGGATTCATATGAACAAAAGGGATGTCCTCGCAATCCCCGATGGTAATCTCTTCCTGTGCAAGCCACCGTTCTATATCATTGAAATTTAATACAGCATCAATATAATCCCCGTGCCTTAAATCCTCAGCTTCTTTTTTCTTGGCAATACAGGGTCCCAGAAAGACCACCTTGGTATCACTTCCAAATTCTTCCTTTAACATTTTACCATGGGCAACCATAGGCGAAACAACCGGCGCCAGATAAGGGATCAGTGCAGGGTAATATATTTCAATCAAATCATTAACACTGGGACAGCAGGTTGTGATTATATTCTCCATGCTGCCTTCCTTTAAAAGTCTGGTATACTCAGCAGTTACAACTGCCGCCCCCTCCGAGGTTTCCCGCACATCGGAAAATCCCAGCTTTCTAAGGGCGCCGTTTACCTGTCCTGCCGTTTTATAGTTTAACAGCCCCATATAGGATGGAGCCAGTGAAATCACAGTTTTATAACCAATATCAAGAAATCCTTTGACCAGTTCCAGATCACTGATAAGCGTTTTGGCAGACTGAGGACATACCTGCATGCATTTTCCGCATAAAATGCACTTATCAGACATGATTTCTGCCCGTTCATCTTTAATCATGACCGCTTTGACTTCACAGTTGCGAACACATTTATAGCAGTGCTTGCATTTGGTCGCCTTGAAATCAATAATTCCCATGATTAAAGCCTCCCCAGAATTTCTTTATCAAAAAACTCCTTTGTATCTTCCGGTTTTAATGAATAGATCTGACCGTCAACCGTTACGCAGACTCCATTCACACAATTTCCACTGCAAAAAGAACCATTTAAATCCACCTGCTCCTCCAAATGCTTCTCTCTCACCAGATTCTGAAGCTGGGCTATGATCTCTCTGGATCCTTTTAAATGACATGCACTTCCTATGCATATTGTTACTCTCATGAATATTCTCCCTCCGAAATAAATCCCCCTGCATCAACTGCCTTTTCGACCATTATCGCATATTGTTATATTTATATCAATACTTATTTACTGATTGGATGTATTTTTTAAAGTACTGAAAAATATGGTTTTTACAACTTCCTGCCGTTGTACGTCAATCAGACCACAGGTATTTAACCGCAGCATGGGAATGACTGGAAGACTGGCAAATGCAAGGGTCATAAAAGGGTCAATTCCCGTCCCGATACCAAGCTGGTGCGCATGTATCTTCAGCCTTTCCAGCCGCTCGTCTACCCATATTGCAGACTCCGGGCTCATAAGTCCACCGATAGGAAGAGCCAGCTCTGAAAGTACCGCTCCATCTGCCACAACCGCAATGCCACCCTGGTTTTTCCTCACTGTATTCCCTGCAAGGGCCATATCCCGGTCATTTGTCCCTGCTATAATCAGATTATGGGAATCATGGGCAATACTGGTTGCCACAGCCCCCCGTTTTAGTCCGTATCCGCCAAGGAAACCAAGGCCCGTATGTCCGGTATTCTTATGCCGCTCCAATACTGCCATCTTTACAATATCCATGGCAGTAAGGGCATCCGGATCAGCTCTCAGTTTTTCATTCCATGGCACAAGTCTCTCTTTTGTGGTCAGTTCTCCTGGAGTTAAACATAAAACCCGTATGGTGTCTCCCTCTTCCTTCATAACAAAGTCTTCTGGCACAATCTCTTTTAACCGGAAGGAGTTACCCACTTTATCCGGTATCTGTCTGCGGGCATTTGTTCCAGCCTCTGGAGATTGTACCAGCCTTCCATCTTCTGCCACCAGAATTCCTTTCCGGTAAACCTTACTGACTGTAAACTCCTTAAGATCAGAAACAACAATGAGATTTGCCAGATAACCGGGTGCAATGGCTCCTGTCTCATTGAGGCTGAAATACCGGGCAGCCTGATAAGAAGCCATGATTACGGCACGCACCGGATCAGCTCCCAGCCTGATTGCCTTTCTGATAATATAATCCATATGGCCAAGCCTGGATAGCTCGCCAGGGTGCCTGTCATCGGTCACCAGCATGCAGCGGTGATAATAGGGCTCCTCAAACAGGGGAAGGAGAGCCTTTAAGTTCCTGGCCGCAGTTCCTTCCCGTATCATCACCCACTGTCCCCTCTTAATCTTTTCCACTGCTTCTTCCATGCAGGAGCACTCATGATCCGAGCCAACACCGGCCGTGATATAAGCATTTAGCTGCCTGCCGGAAAGAAGGGGGCCGTGGCCATCGATGATCCGGCCGTGTTTTGCGGCACTCACTATTTTTTTCGTAATACCCGGATCTGCCTGTATGGTTCCGTGGGAATCCATCAGCTCTGCAAGTCCAAGTACATATTTTTCCTGATAAAAGGGGGCTAGATCATCTGCTGTTAAAACAGCTCCGGACTCATCAAGCTTTGCTGCCGGAACACAGGAAGGGAGCATAAAGTACACATCCAAATCCAGATTCCTGGAGTGCTCCATCATAAATCTGATACCTTCTGTTCCCGCCACATTGGCAATCTCATGGGGATCCGTAATGACTGCTGAAGTACCATGAGGTATTACGGTTTTCGCAAATTCTTCAGGGGAGAGCATGGAACTCTCCAAGTGGATATGTCCGTCAATCAAACCGGGGCACACCACCTGGCCCCCTAAATCCACCTCTGTTTCCCCCTCATAAAAACCGATCCCCACAATATATCCGCCCTCAATGGCGATATCACCATCTTCCAGCTCTGAAGTAAATACATTCACCATCCTGGCATTTTTCAATACCAGAGATGGCTTTTTTCTTCCTGACGCAGCAAAAATCCGTTCCGCCAGCATACGATCCATAGGCCCCTTCCTCCTTTATTTACCGGCAAGCTTTGTAATGGATGCCGTAATCAGCTTTTTAAACAACGGTGCTACCCGGTCTGCAGTCTCCTGAACTTCCGCATGGCTTAAAGGCTGGTCGATAATACCGCATGCCATATTGGTGATACAGGAAATACCGCAAACCTTCATACCCATATGGTTGGCAGCAAGCGCCTCACAGGCTGTACTCATTCCGACTGCATCCGCTCCCAGTATCCGGCACATCTGCACTTCTGCAGGAGATTCATAGGCCGGTCCAGTCAGCTGCAGATAAATTCCCTCCTGCAGTTCAATTCCCTCTTCCTTTGCCGCTTCTTTAATTACCGCTCTCAGCTCCTTGCGGTAAATATCGCTCATATCCGGGAATCTGGTTCCCAGCTCCCCAATATTGGCTCCAATTAACGGTGAAGGAACAAATGTGGCAATGTGATCCTTAAGAAGCATAAAATCGCCCGGTTTGAAATCCTTGTTCACACCACCACAGGCATTGGTCAAAAATAAAGTTTTTGCACCCATAAGTCCCATAAGTCTTGTTGGGAGAACTACATCTGTCATTGGATATCCTTCATAAAAATGAACCCGTCCCTGCATAATGACTACTGGAACTTTATTTACATAACCAAAGATGAATCTTCCTTTATGACCAGCTACGGTTGAAACCGGAAATCCCTCAATGTCTTTATAATCTATGGTGGCAGCTACTTCAATCTCCTCCGCATATTCCCCAAGTCCGGAACCAAGAATAAGGGCAACCTCGGGAACAAAATCAGTTTTCTCCCGTACACTTTTTAAACAGCTTAAAAGCTTCTCATATACATCATTCATATTGTTTTTCTCCTTTCACAATCCTGACAGAGTCACGCTCTTCAGGTGTTACAAGTATAACACATTTCCATGAGATTCTGCATAATATTTTGACAAACAAGACTGAAAAATGGTATACTTTACCTGTTCGTACTAACCCGAAAGGAACACCTGACGGAGAAGGCGAGGAGAATACGTCAAACCGGAAATCCCATGCCTGTCGGCGTGGTTTTTTTTCATCTGTTTGCATAAAAACCAATATTAAAAGGTACGGACAGAAAGTGAGGATTATTATGAAAAAAGTTTTATCAGCACTTGCAGCACTTGCTATGACAGCCGTTGTATTAACCGGCTGTGCAAAAAGCAGTCCACAGGCTTCCACGCCCACACCGGAAAGCACATCTGCGGCCCAGACTACAGCGGCACCAGATTCCACCAAAGCACCGGAACCTTCAAAAGCAGAGGGTTCAAAAGACTCCTACACCTTAAAGATCGGCTCTTTAAAAGGCCCTACTTCCATGGGACTGGTAAAGCTGATGGACAAGGCTAAAAAAGGAGAAACCGGGAATTCCTATGAATTTACCATGGTGACTGCAGCAGATGAGCTTCTTGGTAAAATTGTGAGCGGAGAACTGGATGTCGCCCTGATCCCTGCCAATATGTCATCCATCCTTTACACCAAAACCAAACATAATGTGACCGTTCTTGACATCAATACCATGGGCGTTCTTTATGCTGTGTCTTCGGATGATTCCATTCACACTACAGCTGATTTAAAGGGGAAAACTGTTTATTTAACAGGAAAAGGAACCACTCCTGATTATGCCTTAAATTACGTCCTGAAGGCAAACGGGCTGACTGCTGATGATGTAAAACTGGAATATAAGTCAGAAGCAGCGGAAGTAGCCGCTGTATTAAAAGAAAAACCGGATGCAGTAGGTCTTCTTCCCCAGCCATTTGTGACAGCAGCCATGGCTCAGAACGATCAGCTGAACATGGTTCTTGATTTAAACAAAGAGTGGGATGCAGCTGCAAAAGAAGGCAGCGGAAGTCTGGTAACTGGCGTTACCGTCTGCAGAAATGATGTTTTAAAGGATCATAAGGACGCCATTGATCAATTTCTTGCAGATCACAAGGAATCTGCAGAATTTGCCAATAATAATGTAAGCGAGGCTGCTGCATTAGTGGCTGCCGCTGGAATTATTGAGAAGGCACCTGTTGCAGAAAAAGCAATTCCTTTCTGCAGCATTACCTATGTAGACGGTGAAAAAATGAAATCTCTTTTAAGCGGATATTTAAATGTTCTTTATGAAATGGAGCCTCAGACAGTGGGAGGCGCACTGCCTGGTGATGACTTCTACTATATGCATCAGTAAACACCTTAAGGAGATCCAATTATGAATGCAGGCATTCTCCGCTTAAAAAAAGCCGGAATTATCCTGTTCTGGCTTTTGATATGGCAGGCCGCCAGTTTGGCCGTCCACAACAGCATTATACTGGTAGGTCCGCTGGACGTCATATTGGCATTGCTCAACCAGATCGGTCTGGCAGACTTTTGGAAAACCATAGGTTACTCCTTTGGAAAAATCAACCTTGGATTTCTTTCTGCTTTTGCAGCCGGGATTTTAGCCGGCACAGCTGCCTGCCGATACCCCCTCATCGGGGATTTTCTGTCGCCTCTTATGGCACTGATCAAATCGGTTCCGGTTGCATCCTTTGTTATACTGGCGTTAATATGGGCAGGATCTGAAAATCTCTCTGTGATTATCGGGTTCCTTGTTGTATTTCCCATAATCTATATACAGACCATTGCAGGAATCAAAAGCACAGACCATCATCTGCTGGAAATGGCTGATGTTTTTCAGATGTCAGAAGCAAAAAGGTTTTTTTACCTTTACCGTCCGGCGCTGCTTCCCTATCTGGCAAGCGGCTGCCGGGTGGCGCTGGGTATGAGCTGGAAGTCAGGAATTGCTGCAGAGGTAATCGGCGTTCCTCTCCATTCAATCGGTGAAAAGCTTTATCTTTCCAAGATTTATTTAAGTACTGCTGATTTATTTGCATGGACACTGGTAATTATTCTGCTCAGCGCGATTTTTGAATCCTTCTTCCTGTGGCTTTTATACCTGGCATCACCCGGAATCAGACAAAAAAAGAAAGAGGCAGGATGAATATGGAACTTGTAATCAGAAAGCTTTTCAAGTCCTTTGACGGACACTTCGTACTTGACCATGTAAATCTTCATCTGGTATCGGGTAATATTTACTGCCTCATGGGGCCATCCGGATCAGGGAAAACCACATTGTTTCATATACTGCTGGGTCTTGTTTCAGCAGATTCCGGAGAGGTAAACGGACTTAACAACGAAAGAATTTCAGCCGTATTTCAGGAAAACCGGCTCTGCGAAGCGTTCACTCCGGTAGAGAATGTAACCATGGTAATGCCTTCCTCTTCGGGAAATAATAAAAGGAAGGCCAGGGAAGCCCTTAAACGACTGCTGCCTGACGAATCTCTGGATCGTCCGGCATCAACCTTAAGCGGTGGAATGAAGCGCCGTGTGGCCATAATACGCGCTCTAATGGTACCTTTTGATATGGTAATCATGGATGAACCGTTTACAGGCCTTGATGAGGAGACAAAACAACAGGTGATAACCTATATAAAAGAGCAATCGGCAGGAAAGCTGGTTTTAATCAGTACACATCAGGAAGAGGATGTCCAGCTGTTAAACGGAATAAAGATTCACTTATAAAAGCAGGAGCGATAACCATGTTGAACTGGTTATCGCCCCTGCTTTCATTCATTCTATTATTGTTTTTTATTTCAGTTTAAGAGAATCCAGAGCTGCTTCGATCTGTCCCTCTACGCCGCTGTCAGTTGAACCAATGGTTCCTGCTGCACTGATATAGGTTTTTGTAGCTGCGTTATAAGAACCGGAGATGGCATAATAACGAACTCCATCCTGAGGTGTCTTATACCGGAGTGCATAACGGAAGGTCTGGCTGCCGTCGCTGCCGTTTTTAACATCATAGCGGACAAATTCCATATCCTCACCACGGCTGATTAACTTCTTATATTCATCCATGGTAGCCGGATAAACTTCTCTGGCTCCATCTGCATCATCACCCTGTACATAAGTAACTTCCAGGTAATCTTCGCCATTGGGTGAAGTAAATGCTACTACACTCTCGTCTCCGTCCTCGTCCAGTGACCAGCCTTTTGGCGGCGTAATCTGATATTTTCCTGATTTGGAAGTAAATAAGCCTTCCTTAATGTCGCCTGCATCATTGGCTGTAATCGGCTGTGTTTCTTTAGTTTCCTCTTCTTCCGATGTATCCTCACCTTCTGATGTTTCCTGCCCCGAAGAAGCCACTTCTGCGTTCACCGCTGTGGTTGCCTCAGTAGATGCTTCTGCCTGTGTCTGCTGCTTGGTTTCCTGCGTCGATTCCGCTTTAGTATTATTCTTTCCGCAGGCTGTCGCTGTCATCATCACTGCCATCGCAATTAAAATCCCTGCTAAGATCTTATTTTTTCTCATAGAATCACTCCTCATCATAAAATTCTTTTCTGGTGACGTGGAGGATTATAACATGAACAGTCCTGAAAGTATAGCATTTTAAACGAACCGAAAGAATCACAATGAAATCTTAATAATTTTTCCAGGTGACACCAGGACTTTCCAGATTCAATAATTTCACTTTAATATCCAGTCCTCTCCCATATCCTACAAGGCTTTTGTCCGCACCAATTACACGATGACAGGGGATGATTATAGAAATGGGGTTGCGGTTATTTGCCATCCCCACTGCACGGCAGGCCTTTTCATTGCCAATCTGCACGGCAATCTCTTTATAACTTCTTGTCTGTCCGTAAGGAATGGTACAAAGTGCCTCCCATACTTTTTTTTGAAATGCAGTTCCCTCAGGCTTTAACGGAAGATCAAATTGTGTTCTTTCTCCTATTAAATACTCGTTCAGCTGAAGAACCGTCTTCTTAATCAGGTCTGTGGATTTTTTTAGCCCCTCTTTAGGAGCATCAATTCCAAATTCCACACCTAATACCCCTTCCTCATCACATATTACCTGAATAGGACCCAGTTCACTCTCAAAAATATCCCAGCATTTCATAAGTGCTCCTTTCTCTTTCGTTTTTCTGTTTTACTGTCTGTAACAATTATATCATAAGAAGTAATACATAGAACAGCCAATAAACTTTCTGTTTTTTCAAACATTACTTAGAATTCTTTTAGTTTTTTTATGAAATCTTTATCGACTGGTCAAACTTATGTCATAATTCCAGGGTATACTGATATTTGTAAAGGAACCCCACCCTTTTAACATTGACTTTTTATTTTTCATACTCAAACCGGCAGGAACATTTATGTACCTGCCGGTTCCTCCCATTTTAAGGCTATTCTTTCTGCTTTTCTACCCTTACGAAATCCCGCAAATATCAGCTTTTTTTGATTTTTATTTTTTTTTGAAAATATTGTTGACAAATCTATATCCATCATATATAATAACTCTTGCGTTGCGGAAAACAAGAAAAAAACGAAGACGCAAAAAACCTTCGGGGTGTGGCTCAGCTTGGCTAGAGCGCCTGGTTTGGGACCAGGAAGTCGCAGGTTCGAATCCTGTCACCCCGACTTGAGATCAAGTCATCTATTTCTCAAAAAACCTTTGCGGGTGTAGTTCAATGGTAGAACACTAGCCTTCCAAGCTAGATACGTGGGTTCGATTCCCATCACCCGCTCTTGAGTCTGTAGCTCAGTTGGATAGAGCAACGGCCTTCTAAGCCGTGGGTCGGGGGTTCAAATCCCTTCAGGCTCGTTTCACACTGTCAACCAGCAGTGTGAAGCTTTTTATGGTGGGTATGGCGAAGTTGGTTATCGCGCCAGATTGTGGCTCTGGAGGCCCAGGGTTCGAATCCCTGTACTCACCTTTCCCTTAAAGGGAATTTTTTTTTATCAGGAGATGTTATTGGGCTATCGCCAAGCGGTAAGGCACAGGACTTTGACTCCTGCATTCGTTGGTTCAAATCCAACTAGCCCAGTATGGGATACTAGCTCAGGTGGTAGAGCACTTGACTTTTAATCAAGTTGTCCGGGGTTCGAATCCCCGGTGTCTCATTTTATTATGATCTGTTTGCTATCAGCGGGTATGGCGGAATTGGCAGACGCGCCAGATTTAGGTTCTGGTGGGAGACCGTGCAGGTTCAAGTCCTGTTACCCGCATGAATAATGAATTGATGGAAACACCGGAGTCCCTTGTAATACAAGGTAGTCCGGTGTTTTACTTTTCTCTCTCTTCCATTTCATTCACCACTTCTCGCCGATAGCAGAAAATTATACAACGTTATATAATTTTCTGGGAGGTGATCGCTTGAAACGCCAAAGGAAAGAAATCGAAATAAGGCTGGCAAGAGAATTCGACCGGTTGGAAGCAGCAAGCAGAGATATAAAGACTCCTGCTGCTCCACCGGACGAATTTGAAAACATCTTAGGTGAGATGAAACGCAGGGGCATTAACCCCAGAGTCAGAAAAGAATTAGGCGACGGGAAGTAGGCGGGCCGGGTTACCGATAACCCGCCAAACCAAACCAGGATATGCAGTCTGTTTAATCAGGCTGGTCTTTCTCACCAGTCAGGAGGTAGTTTTTAGAAGCCTTCTAATTCATCAAAAATATTTTCAGCATTAATCTTTCCATACCCCCAGATATTATTGGGATAGATGGCATCAGGATCCCGCTCTGCCGACCTCATCATCAGGCGATTGATCTGGTTTCCTGTAATTGCTGTGTAATTTCCTTTGATGTACGCCCATTCTATGATTTTCACAGCTATCCCCGCAGCATATGCCGCAGCTACTCCGGTTCCAGTGGCTGTTCCATATTGAAAATCCGGTATTGCACATGGAATATTATACCCGGGTGCGGCCAGATCGGGTTTTATCCCTCCCAGCCTAGTATATCCTCTGCTGGACTGTGCAAGAATGGAGCCGGTATTTTGATTATATGCTGTAACAGACAGAAGATTTGCAGTATCCCCCTGCATGGTAATGGTTGTATTGGGATCGGAATTTACAAAATAAGTCTCATTTGAAATCAAATTTCCAGTTGGGAGCCAGCAATGAATTGAAAACGGTTTCGGATCCTTATTATCCAGCCTGATATACCAGATACCCGGTTCCATATTCCGGAACCGTAGCAGGATAAGCTGATTTCCAGTCTCTGATTCAAATAAAACATTATTTATCCAGACATTGGTTTTAATCGATTGAAAACTCAGCCTGTGGCACTGTCCTAATGCAGGCTTAATAACCTGAGAACTTTCCCAGGTGGGTGCAGTCAGCTGTATGGAAAGTCTGGAAGGAATATAGGGCCAGATTTCTATATTATATTCGTTGTCTATACCTCCAGAGTTTAACTGGAAACTGTCAGAAAACGGTTCATTTGTGACATCCCCATAATAGTGCCTTCGGCTGTTTCCTTCATTACCTGCCGAGGTAATGATACTTATTTTAGGCAGCAGCATCAGACTGTCTAAATAGTTGCTTAAAGCTCCACGTCCGTCATGTCCGCCCTGATTGGTTCCCAGCGTCAGGCAGATTACCAGGGGGCGGTTTAACTTGTTTGAAATGTTTAGTAAATACCTTATTCCTAATATAATATCTGATTCCTGATAGCACAGGGCATCTGTTGGAACGCAAAACAATCTTTTTAAATTTTCTTTTGCCTCCTTTAATTTTACCACCACTAAATCAGCCTGGGGTACTACCCCGCTGAATCCTTCCTTATCATTGGAACGTCCTGCGACAATGCTTGTGATTGCCGTTCCATGCCGATAGGGATCATTGGTGGGTACAATATTATAGGGATATTGAGAAAGAAGGGCGAAATTAATCAGCTCCTTTGTGTATTCCGATCCAAAGGTAAAGCCTGACGGGGGTGTACCCTCCACTGTCTGATCCCATATAGAAAGAATACGGCTGGTTCTGTCATTATTCATAAAGGCAGGATGACGGTAATCAATCCCTGTATCAACAAAACCCACTATGACGCCTCTGCCGAACAGTGCCTGGGTAGCAGCGATCTGTCTTGATTCTTCACCGGTATTTTCCATGCTGACAACAGATTCCAGTGTATATAGCTCCGGAAAGCTATGATAGGCATTTACTCCAAGATCACAAGGCTCCATACGATCCTTTGGGATATGAAGCAGAGAAAACAAATCGTTCATCATTGTAATGTTATCACCGGTATTATACGAAGTGACCAGGGCGTTGCTAATAATCAAATCGTAATATCGATTGTCCAGAATTTTTTCCATTCGCACCTCCTGCAATCTCAGATGGAGCATATGGTATAATCTATGCAGCAACCTGTTCAATATGAAATTAATTTTCAACTGCATAATAACACTGTTGTTCTTACTTATATAATCTCAAATACCCATTGTTTTTTTTAAGTTTTCACTAATTAATAAAAAAAATTACATATTTATCTTTACTTAACGGTTTTCTTGCGTTATACTTTATGTAACTCTTCTTAGGAGTACCGTATTTCCCCAATCCTGCGGTGCTCCATTTTTTTATCATGTCTTCCTATTAAATTAATACAAATTTATTCCCAGCCCGCACATTTTAAAAAGAACCGCAATTTTTACGAACTTTAAAAAACAGATTGGCAACATCTGCATTGTCCCGCTCCCACTCCCGTGATACAATAAAAACGGCAAAGACTTAAGCCGCAGACTGCGGAGAATGGAGCATCTATGAAAAAACATTACGAAAAAATCATTTTATACAGCGACCGGAAAACAGAAGAAATAATGAATCAGCAGGTCATGGATGAGACCTCAGAATTCTATGGAGGTTTTCGTGATCATGACGGGCTGGTAGAACCGAAACTTGCCATCTTTCAGGTGACAACCATGACCGCCTGCTTATTTAACAGTAATAGCCGTTTTTACGGCAATGAAGATATTTACAATAGAATATCCATTGCTCTCTCCTATATTGCAAACGGTCAGCGGGAAAACGGATTTTTTGACCTTATAAACTGTAATTTTTATTCTAGTGCAGATACGGCATTTTGCATTGACGGACTTCTGCCCGCTTATATTTATTTGAACCGGCTGTCAGGGAAGGAAGACTGCCCTTCTATGGAACGGACCATGCTTTCTGCTCTTATGCCTGTTATGGAGTCCATTCTGATCAAAGGCGGAAAGGCCATGATAAACGGGGGATTCCACACTCCCAACCACCGTTGGGCCATTGCTTCCACTTTAATGATGCTCTATCGCCTTACTTCTGATGAATCCATGAAGAAAGGGGCAGAGAAATTCTTAATCGAAGGCTGTGACTGCAATGAGGACGGAGAATACGCAGAACGGTCAGCAGGAGGATATAACCTGGTTAATAATAACGCTATGATTATGCTGGCAAAGGCAACCGGTGACGATTCCTGGTATGAGCCTGTTAAAAGAAATTTAACCATGATGCTTCACTATATCGAGCCGGACGGAAGTATCTTTACCAATAACTCCACCAGGCAGGACCGAGGCACAAGGGTTTATCCAACCGGGTATTATCTGGAATATTTATATATGGGAATCAGATTCCACAACGAAACCTTTTTGCAGGCTGCCTGCTTTATCATGGATCAGGCTGTTGCAAAAGGAATCGGACCTTTGGACTGGCTGATTCATTTCATGCTTCTTCCTGAACTGGGCGAGTTTGAATATGAGGAAAGCAAAATTCTGACTAATTACTGCCATCACTATACTGATTCCGGTATTGTACGGCTTCGCAGAGAAGCTTATTCCTGTTCTATCTTAAAAAACAGCCCTTCCTTCCTCTATTTTGTACATGGGGATTTATGTGTCAGTATGAAGATCGGTGCAAGCTTCTGTGAGCACAGATACTTCGTTCCGGAGAACCTGGTACAGCTTCCAGGAGAAGAGGGATTTGTACTGAATCAGAAAATGGCAGGCTGGTACTACCTTCCCTTTCAGGAACCTCAGGACACTGCGGACTGGTGGAAGATGGATCATTCAAAGAGAGAAAAATTGCATGGACCAGACATGAATTTTATTCTGACTGTTACAGAGGCAGCGGATGGGGTTGATATCACCATTGAAACTGCTGGAATTGACCGGGCTCCGCTGCGGGTGGAACTTGCATTTGATGCAGGATGCCGGGTGGAATCCCCTTATTTCATCTCTGAAGGAAATGCAGGCGGCGGAATTGTGGCAAGAGAAGGAACTGTTACTGCCTCCAAGGGTAAATACGCCATTACAGCCGGACCTGGCTTTGGTGCTCATAATTATGTAGCAGGCAAGTTTGGAAGTCAGGGACGTTCACATGACTGTTATACGGTCTATTTTACTGACTTTACCTGCTTTAAGCATACCATATCACTACGTGCGGTTCCAGCCGCCTATTAGTATAAAATGAGGGTGCATTCCTGCACCCTCATTCTTTATTTATGAAAGTAAGCTTTAATCACTGCAATCTGTTTGTTAACACGGTCAGGAATGGAATCTTTCAATTCTTTCCAGGACATCAGCTTGTCATTTTCCATGGTAAATGGTACAAATTCCATAGAAGGCTTAAACCCAAATACTTCCTTAATATATATCTCTGTCATTTTCTGCAGATCATCATCGGTATGAATCTGATCCTCAAACATATCCTGAACCAGGACACCGTCTAACCCTGCCTTTTCCTGGCAGCTTTCTAACCAGGCCGGTATCATTCTGATCACTCTTGGATCAGGCACCAGCGCGTGCTTGCCGGGCTGGGCATAGACTACTGGATGGGTACCGCCCTCCAGGATCAGCTCACCTTTTTCCAGGTCTACCATATTTAAAAACTTGCCATGGAAGCTGGCTTCCACTTTTTTTACTCTTCCATTATAGTCAACATAAACCCAGACATGTTCCAGCTCGTATAAATGCTGGATATCAAAATCATACCAGATGGCATACTCAATTGCAAAATCCACTTCTTCCTTATTAATCACAATCTCACGTTTGGGAAATGAATCGCTTTTCTTTGTTTCCCGGAAAATAGTACACCCCATGGCTGTAATTACAAAAGGCTCTTTTTTATCCTGCATGATGACTGGTTTATAGGCTCCCAGAAGTTCTAAGTCTGTGCTCATTTTTTCCTCCATAGTAAAAGAGCGGATTGCCGTATAATGGGTCCGCCCTTTGTCTTTTATTATTTTGATGCTTCTAACAGGAAGAGCATAGCCATTGCCTGTCCGTATGGCATTGGGCGAAGTTCAATATCTTTATAGAACTGTACACTTTCTCTTCCCATAGGTGTTCCATAGGATACCTGATGCACCACACCTTCCGTATCAATACACTGAAGAACGGGTAGAAGAGCCTTTCTGGCACTTGCCTCAAAAGAAGCATCCACAAGTCCTAAATGAACCGCTTTTAATATTCCATATCCAAAACCACAGGTTGCACTGGCCTCAACGTAAGAGGTATTGTCATCAATGACTGTATGCCACATGCCGTTTTCGTTCTGGTAGGAAACCAACGCATCAATCTGATTTTTTAATGCTTCTGTTAAATAGTGTTTGACAGCACCGCTGCATGGAATGATGCCGAACAGTTCCGGAATCGCCATTGTGATCCAGCTGTTGCCTCTACCCCAGAATGCACCGGCGAAATTATGGCAGCCATGGAACGTCCAGCCATGATACCAGAGACCGGTCTTTTTGTCGGCCAGATATTTCACATGGATGAGGAACTGATATTCAGCCTCATCAATCCATTCCTGTTTCTTAAGAATCACACCCATACGGGCAAGGAATAAAACGGACATAAAGAGCGTATCATCCCAAAGTTCCTGCTCATTTAAAGTATCAGAAGTCAGGTGCTGAAATCCGCCTTCTTCTGTTTTGGGAAGTTCATCCACAAGCCACTGCGCCCAGTCCCGGCAGATTTCCATATAAGTCTCATTTCCGTCTTTCTCAACCAGATAGGTTAAAGCCAGAAGAGGAGCTGTTGTGTTAATATTACGGGCAGGCAAACCAATGGTTAGCTGTCTCTCATAATACTTATTCAGTTTCTCTATAATTTCTTCCTCACCGGTTTCTTCATAGATCTTCCATAAACCGAATAAGCCTACTCCCTGTGTCCATTCCCAATAGCGGTACCGTTCCGGATTGTCTCCAGCCAGATTATTCGACTGCATGTTTTTTAAAAAGATATCATCTTCATCATACAGAATCTTTTCAAAGCTGGATACAAGCAGGTTTATTTTCTCTTTTAAATTTTCCATTCTTTTGCCACTTCCTTTCTGATGCCAGCCAACGAACTGGTTGGGGCACTTTGCAATCTCTACAATATTTTTCTTTTTTATTTACCAATGTATTGCACATCTTGTCATCATTCTGCTATAATGATTATCCGATACATGACTATTTCATAGAAAGTATAAAGGTGGATCCTATGACAAACCCTGATGATACACTGCTTTATAAGAAAAAACATAATATCACCATTAACGATATCCAGCACTCTCTTTATTATTACTTTGATTATGATGAACGATCCTTTGATATCAACATGCCATTTCAGCATTTTCATTCCTTTTATGAACTGATGATACTGATCAGTCCCCAGGCATACCATCTGGTAGAAGGTATCCCATACTCCATACGATCCGGTGATATCGTACTTCTTCGCCCTTCGGTGCTGCACCGCTCCGAATATCAGAAAGGTGCCCCCAGCAAACGGCTGATTATCGGTTTTTTGTATCCCCCTTCCCTTTGGGGAATGCCTGAAACCTATCAGAAGCTTTTTGAACCTTTTTACTCACCACTGCCGATTTTCCGTTTTCCTTCCAAACAGCAGCAGCTGATTAATGAAAAACTTAACCGCATTTACCGATACTCCTTTCAGGACGAAGAACCGGAACTGAAATCACTCATTGTCCACGGAATGTTTGTGGAATTTCTTTATACATTACGGCAGCTGGCACCTTTTAACACCTATTCCAATGAACCGTTAAAAGATGAAGCTTCTCAAAAAATATACACCATTGCCAACTTCATTCATAATCATTATTCAGAAGAATTAACACTGGACTCCCTTTCCAGGGAATTTTATATCAGTCCTTACTATCTGTCCCATCAGTTTAAAGATGTGACTGGTTACACCCTGACCCAATACATTCAGATGACACGGATACGAAACGTGCAATACCTGCTTTTAAACACGAAAAAGAAGATTTCTGAACTGGCGGAAGAATGCGGATTTACAAGCTTTTCACAATTTAACCGAATCTTTCAAAAGTATTGCAGCCAGTCGCCCTCTGAATTCCGTAAAGATGGAGGCGGAAACAGCATTCCGACAATTTTTTAACGATCAGATGGGCAGAAAAAGCCCGTTACAGCTTCCCGGCATCATCATTATTTTGATGAAAAAGAGCTGTAACGAGCTTCTTATAGCCTGCTGCCCTGTTAAGGAATTACTTTATTGTGTCAAAATATTCTGCTCTTGCGTCAAGAATCTTCTGCAGCCCTGCATTAACAAGATTGTCATATTCTGTCTTCTGCAGACTATCGAACTGATCCGGTGTACAGCTGATCAGCTTGTAAACATAACCTACCATTAAGTTCTCAACATTCTTACCGTAATCAGCTTCTGCCTGTGAAATGTTAGCATATACAGGGAAACGGAACTTTCCTTCGGAACGAACATCATAGAAATTAGAGAACCAGTCAGGGGTTTCCCATTCAACAGACTGATCTTTAATCCATTTAGATACAATTGAATCTTTCTTTGTAGTCCAATCCATAGCCAGGTTAACGATATTTAAGTCATCACAGGTTCCTGGGTATCCCTTTGAAGAAAGCTCTTCGCTGGATAATTTGATCGGAACTCCGTTTTCATCTCTCTTGTGTTCTGCAGTGAATACGATATTTTCAGCAACTGCTGGATCTGCCATCCAGTTTAAATACTTCATACAGGCATCTGCCTTCTTCTCGCTGCTCTTTGGTACCATTACAAACATACCGTGTCTTGGCTCAAATGGTGTACGGTAAGAACCGTCAGCCAGTTCAAAGCACTGTACAGGAACGAAAGTTCTGCCGCCTGCGCTCTGATTTAATACAGTGATATAGTTCCATGGACTTTCTGTATCATCAAGGAAGAAACCTACGTTTCCAGCTGTTACCTGAGCCTTGTAAAGATCTTCGTTTGTATCAGTTGCAAAATCTTTGTTAATAAGTCCTTTGTTATAAAGTTCATTTAATTTTTTCAGACCATCAACAGCGCCAGGAGCTACAGCCATATAAGCTTCACTGTATACATAAGCATCCTTATCGCTTGCAAGGTTAACATAAGAACCAAGGTAATTGATATAGCCTTTTTCAGTATCATTACGTCCACTCATGGCCCATGGAATTACATTGTCTACGCCACCAGGGTTTTTGTCTTTTACTGCCTGTAAATAAGTAACAAGCTCTTCTTTGGTTTTTGGCATCTGCATTCCAAGTTTATCCAGCCAGTCCTGACGGATATAAGCTGTATGACGTGGAGATTCAACACCTCTCTGTTTCATGATTGCAAACTGCTTACCATCTATCTGTCCCATGTTCTGAGCATCTGCCACGAATTTCTTAATATCTGCGCCGTTCTTTTCATAAGCCTCAGTTAAATCTGTAAGACCGCCAGCCTGCGCAAAGCTGTAGAAGAGACCCTGATTATAAGTAAACACGATATCAGGAGCACTTCCACCAGACATCATGATATTTACTTTTTCATCAGAAGAAGATCTTGGTACTGAAACGTACTCTACGTTAATATTGTACTTTTCTTTTACCTGTTTCTTTACCCATTCTGTCTGGGTATTATTCTCTACTGTTGTACCGGGAGCTGCATCACCTCTGTCCCAGATCATAACCTTAATGCTTACTTCTTCGCCCTTGTCAGCGGAAGAGGAAGCTTCTGCTGCCTTTGTTTCTGTACCGCCAGCTGCTGCGGTGGTTGCTGTTGTTGCATCTTTTGCTGCGCCGGAGCCACATCCGGTTACCAGAGATGCTGCAGCTAAAACAGCTACACAGCTCTTTAATAATTTTGCTTTTTTCATTATAAAACCTCCCTTTCATATCGTTTATATTATTTAATTAATAAATAATCAACCTTTAACGGCACCAAGCATAATGCCCTTTGTAAAATATTTCTGAATAAATGGATATGCAATAACCATTGGTGTCATGGAAATTACAATACTTGCTGATTTAATGTTATCTGCTACAAGCTGAGACTGAATTCCTTCCTCCTGGGTCAGCTTTACTGCTTCGATCAGCTGTTTTAACACCATCTGTACGGTATACAGCTTGGAAGAGTTTACATAGTAAAGAACATCACTTAAACGGTTCCATCTGCCCACAGCATAAAACAATGCCAATGTAGCCAGTGTCGGATAAACCAGCGGAAGTGCTACTTTGAATAATGTCTGTATTTCATTACAGCCATCAATCTTCGCTGCTTCGTAGAGGGATGAATCCAGTCCCTTAAATGCAGTACACATGATGATCATGTTATACGCACTCAGTGCTTCCGGTATAATCAAAGCCCAAACCGTATCGATAAGCTTAAGACTTTTTACGTTTAGATATTTCGGGATAATACCTGGATCTAAATACATAGTCATTACAAACAAGGTCATAATGATTGCTCCGCCTTTTAAGTTCTTCTTAGAAAGGGGATAAGCTGCAAGTACGGTCATGACGATACATACGGCAGTGGATCCAAGCATCAGGAACACGGAGTAAATAAATGAGGAAATGAAGCTTCCGCTGCGAAATGATCTGACATAAGCTTCCACTGTAAACTGGACAGGATAAAGGAATACTTTACCACCCAGAATGGCATCCTTGGAACTCAATGACATGGATACTACTCTGACTATGGGAATCAATGCCACGATACTGATTACTACGAAAAATGTGTTCCAGAAAAGCTGGAACCTTCTGTCTGCTTTGCTCTTTAATTCGCTCATTACATAATTCCCTCCTCTCCCATTTTTTTAGAAATCTGATTCACTGACAGAATCATAATGATTCCGACAACGGACTGGAAGAGACCCACGGCAGTAGCGAAATCAAAACGTCCTGCCTGAAGACCTACACTATAAACATAAGTACTGATAACGTCGGCTGCACTTTTAACCAGCGTATTTCCCATCATATATGGACGGTCAAAATCAATGGAGACGATCTTACCAAGCTGCATAATAAGCATAATTGAAATGGTAGGTCTGATCTGTGGAATGGTCACATGGGCTATTCTCTGTAGTCTGGTTGCGCCATCGATATAAGCCGCTTCTCCAAGAGACGGATCCGTAGCAGTAAGCGCTGCGAGATAAATAATCAGAGAATAACCGGCTGACTGCCAGATTCCTGCAAACCAGTAAACAAATCTCCATATAAAAGGACTGCTTAAGAAGTTCACTTCCCGAGCTCCAACTTTGCGGAAAATATCATTTACAAGACCGCTTGTAGAGAACAGCTGGGTAATGATACCTGCAATAATAACCCAGGAAAGGAAGTTAGGGAGATACAAAATAGTCTGTGTCGCTTTTCTGATATGCACATTTCTGATTTCAAACAGGAATACAGCAATCAGTACTGGTACCGGAAATCCAATAATCAGGTCACCAATATTTAATATCAATGTATTGACTAACGCATTCCAGAAATCTTTGGAACCGAATGCCTCTTTAAAATGAGCAAAACCAACCCATGGGCTATTCCATATTCCTGCAAATACGTTAAATTTCTTAAAAGCAATAATTCCTCCGATCATGGGCTTATAACGGAACATAAGCATATAAACAACCGGAATCAGAAGCATTAAGTAAAGCTGCCAGGTATTGCGCACATACACCTTAAAGGGAATCTTACGTGCCTTTTCCTTGATTGTCTTTTCTTTCATAATATCCATACCCTCCTTCTATTCGTTTCCGTCTTTTTGAAGCTCTGCCTCCAGACTCTCAATCAGTGCCAGAAGCTCTTTCGGCTCATGGACGGTATAGTCCGGCGTCTCCCATTCATCGGCCGGATTCATATCATAGCGCGGAGACCAGTCTATGAGAATAGAGGTAATTCCAAAGCGGTTGGCTCCGGCAACGTCCTTTCTCACATTATTTCCAATCATAACCACCCGTTTTTTATCTTCTTCTGTCAGGTGATTTTTCTCCATGGCATCTATAAACATTCTCTCGGAAGGTTTCTGGACCCCAACGATCTCGGAAATTGTTCTGGTGTGGAAGCAATAACCAAGGCCATTTTCTTCATAAACATTGGTGAAGGACTGTTCTTCTCCGTCAGCCACCATAGCAATGACATAACCGGCGTCGTAAAGAGCTTTTAAGGTCTCTCCTGCACCGGGAATTAATTCCGCGTGGATTACAATATCCTCATCATTGCGAATTTCAGTACCTTCGTCAATAATGGTATCCCCACTGTCTGTAAAAATGATTAGCTTCTTTTGCATTTTGTTAACTCCATATCAAATTTTGGTGTGTTTTTTCTTAAAGCTGATGAAAACATTATAATATTTTGGGTACATTGTTGCTATGCGTAATTTGTTTTTATTGAAACCATCTTACTCGCATTTTTTGCGTTTATAAAACTAAACGCAATGTTTTTATTTCAAAAGGAGCAAAATTTAAGAGGATCTCACTTTCATTCTCCAGGAGCTTTACAGACAGTGTAGTTGTGGATGATATGGTTTCTTCCATTGTAGTTTCCCACAGTCTGCTGATTTTAAAACCAGTTTTTATCACGCAGGAAGTATGCCTTCCTAATGCCTCATTAAATCTTAAAATCAGATGATTTTCCCCGTCTTCCGCCATTTTAACTGTCTCCAAAATCACATTATCAGACGATATACCAAAATACTCTTTGGTACCTGCCCCTTTTCCCCAGAATTTAAGCGGGCTGTTCAGCTGCATTCCTTCGCGTACCACACCGCTGTCCGCAAAATCACTGCTTTTTACATAAAAGGAGTAAGTAAATTCCTGCAGCCCTTTATCTGCATACATATCCGGCCATACAGGTGCTTTTAACAATGTCAGTTCCATAGCATTCCCGTCCGTACTGATTCCGTACTTGGAATCATTAAGCACTGCCGCTGTTCTTCCAGGCTCTGTCATCGCAGTATAACGGTAATTACACACCTCATACCGGTCTGCATCATAACGGCGGTTGCGGTGAGTAGGCCGTTTCACATATCCAAACTGTATTTCTTCCAACGCTTCCTCTGCCCGGATCGTAACGGGAAACGAAGTCTTCAACAGCTTGTGGGTTTCCTGCCAGTCAATCTCTGTTGCAAAATCGATCCGCCTGCTGTGATAAGACAAGGATATTCTCTGGGTCATGGCTGACCTATGAATCTGCCGCTTTACAAGAAGCACCACTTTTAAAGGGCCTGTCTCCTCAATGGTAATAACTGCATCCTGATTGAGTTTCACCGGCACATCTTTATAGAAAGAGCTGATTTCCCATGCATCATAATCCACATTGATATCCTGATAAAGAAGAAACTGATTTGCAATTCCATCAACAAATTCCGTTCCCGTATCCTGTTCCAGTACGCTCCGTACCTGTCCAATGCCATCAATGGTTACTCTTAAAAGCTGGTTTTCTAAAATAAAGAACCCGTTCTCTTCATAGATTCTGCAAGTATCTTCCAGTATTGCACAGCTGTTTTCTTCAATCTGGGCATAGCCACAGGAAGGTACCTTCACGGGTACCAGCAATTGATCTCCCATTGTCTGACTTACCTGCAATCTGCCACAGTTAATTAGTTCTTCTCCTTCTTCAAGAGGTATCTCCACCAGTTCTTCCCGCTCCCAGGAAAGCGAGTTAAATACCAGCAGACCCCCGTCTTTTGAACCAGTGAGCTTCTTCTTCCCTTCCCCGTAAATACAGAGAGCGCTTTCTCCTGCTTTTTTTAACTGGGCTGCTGCATCTTCATAAACTCTGGTGATGGAAGTTCCCGGTAATATATCATGGAACTGGTTAAACAGAAGCACTTTCCACAAAGCTTCCAGTTCTTCTCTTTTATTCTCGCCGCTCTCCACAAAACATGCAATGGAATTAAGCATCTCCGCTTCCCGAAGAGTTCGTTCCATCAACCTGTTTTCCTTCTTAATCCGTGCCTGGGACGTATAGGTTCCTCTATGCCATGGCAGGTAAAGTTCCCCTTTGTAAACCTCTTTTACAGAGTTTTCTTCTTCCAGTCTTTCAAAGAATTTAACCGGACTTTCCATTCGGGTACGGGGCGCGCCTTCTAAATCCTTCACCCGTTTTGCTACCTCTGCCATTTCTCTGGTGGCACCGCCGCCGCCGTCTCCAAATCCAAACGGGAAAATAAAGCTATCAATATGTTCCTGCTGTACCCGGTCTTCCTCCCATCTGGTAATCAGATCAAGAGGATCCAGCCTTGCATTGTTCTTCTTATAAAAATGGGTCAGTATCCTGGTACCATCGATTCCTTCCCACCAAAAATTATTATAAGGGAAAACATCACAGCCCTTCAGCGCTCTGGCCATCTTCTGAGTAGCAAAATAACGGATTCCACAGCCCTTCATGATCTGGGGCAGCTGTCCGTTAAAGCCGAAGCAGTCCGGCAGCCAGACCATAACGCTTTCTATGCCAAGTTCTTTTCGAAACCACTTTCTTCCGTACAGACACTGGCGTATGAGGCTCTCTCCCGATACCAGATTGGTATCAGGTTCCACATACATGCCGCCCTCAGGGATAAAGGATCCCTCTTCCACTTTCTTTAAAAGGCGTCCATACAATTCAGGATAATGTTCTTTTACATTTTCCATAATCGGCGGCTCACATAAGAGAAATTTATAATCCTCATATTCATCGGATAAGGCAATCTGGGTGGATAGCGTTCTTGCACATTTGCGTTTTGTCTCTTCCCATGGCCACAGCCATGCCAGATCCAGATGGGATTGTCCGAAAATGGTGAACTCCGGAGCCGTTGACCCATTTACACAGGAAAGGAGGGGTTCCAGTTTTTTCCTGGCCTCACGAAACGATTTATTTCGTCCTTCCCGGTCCAGCTCAAAGTCAGCTGTAAATGTAAATTCCAAAAGTCCCTGATTTATTTTCATTGCTCTTAAGGATTTGGGATCAAGCCCCTCAGAAAGCTTGCTTAATGTAAATACGTCCATCAGCAGCTGAAATGCATCTTCGTTCCAGATTCCAAAATCCGAATCTCCTATCTTAACCTGAAACTCCGGTGGTTCTGGAACCGCAGTACGAAAATCAGGGCATGGTCCGCCCTTTTCCAGTCTCGGTCCATGCCCTGCATAGCTTTCTGCCACAACAAAAAAACGCTCACCTGCCGTTGCATGGCGTGTCAGTGTAATTCCATCGTGCTTTAAATCTCTGGAACCTGCCGTTTTCCCATTTACCCATAAAAGCATCTCACCGCCTACCTCCGGGTGAAGAAAAATCCGCTTTCCCTCCGCCTCTTCTGGCATGACGATCTCCGTTAAAAACCAGCCGTATTCCCATTTACTGCCCCAGGGGGTTCCCTGAGGCATGGGGTTAAACTCCTGCTTTAATGCTTCCTCATAAGAGAAATGCTCTATTGTCGTAAAACCGGTAAAAGTCACTGATGAAAGTCTTTCAAATAAATGGCTTTTTAGCTCTTCCATCCATATGTGAATCCGTCCGTTTCGTTCTGCAGCAAGCTCCATCTGCATATCCTCCCTTTTCTGATACAGTTATATTGCACCATTATATGATATCTCACAGGCAGTGACTATGCAAAGTTTGTCAAGTTACTGTATATCTTTTGCAAATCTTGCAAAAATATAATTCTTACAATTGAATCTTTATGGTTTTTATTTCATAAGGCTTAAAGGTAAGGGCAATCCGTCCGTTTTCTGACGGCACCTTCTTAGTTTCCTCCTCCATACAGTTGCATTCGCTGATCTGTGCACCCTCTGTCATGGAGAATGTTACGTGGGTATTGGTCCGCATGCCATAAGACTCATAGAAACGTACAATCAGTCCCTCCCCATCTTCGGAACACTTCACGGTGTCAGCCAGTATATTTTCATTCTCAATCTCTAAGAAGGAACAGGATAGAACACCATTTCCCTTAATTTCAGTAGAAATAAGAGGACAGTTTAAGTCATACGCTTCCTGTATTACTCTGCCAGTACGGAAATCTCCTTTATGAGGCAGCAGTGAATAGGTAAATGTATGCTCTCCCTGATCTGCATCCGGATTTGGGAAAATGCCGGATTTTAATAACGTAAGGCGAATGACAGAATCTTGGACGTCATAACCGTATTTGCAGTCATTTAAAACAGCAGCGCCATAGCCTGCTTCTGAAACATCCGCCCATTTATGGGCACATACTTCAAATCTGGCCTGATCCCAGGTGGTATTTTTATGAGTCGGCCGGCTTACATTGCCAAACTGAATGTCGTAATTGGCCTCTTTACACAGAATATCCAGAGGAAAGGCAGCCTTTAACAGCATCTGATGCTCATTCCAGTCAATTCTGGTCTTGAAATCAATTCTCTTTGTATGACTGTAAAAGCAGATCTGCTGTTCAATGTCAGAATCCATGAATTTCCGTATTACAAGTACCACTGCTCTTACCGGGCCATTTTCCAGCAGCTTCATTTCCGTTACGTCATTTACCTGCCACTGCTTCTCCTCAAAGGTAGAATCAATATTCCATGCATCGAATTCCAGTGGCCGGTCTTCAAATACAACCAGTTCATTTCCCGCTTTTCCTTCCTTTAACAGACTTCTTTCTTCTGTTCTGTCATAGATACGGGATAGATTTCCTGCCTGATCAAATTCCACCTCATAATATGGGCTGACTACCTTTATCACGGCTCCATCTTCCCCGCATTCCACAGAAGTAAATACGGACTCTGCCTTCTCCAATGAATCACCTGCTGAAAGTACCGTTACACCCTTTGATGGCACCGCCTCAGCCAATGCAATCATGTGCCCATCAAAGGTTTTCTGGGTGATCGCTGAAAGATTCTTAACCGCAGTCTCAAACTCAACAATTCCGGTTCTTTTAAAGCTTAAAGAGTTCCACACTGCAAGGGCAGTCGGGTTCTTCCTGTCGCATTCAAATCCAGATATCTTTAAAATACTGTCATGGCTCTTATTGATTATATCAAGATCTGATTCCATAATTTTCCTGTACTGAATTTCAGAATCCTCATATACCTCCTTGATGGATGAGCCTGGAAGAATGTCATGAAACTGGTTTAACAACAGAAGCTTCCAGTTTTCCTCCAGCTGGCTCTTTGGATACTCCCCGCTTTTGGTAATAAGAGATTGAAGAACTGAGTAAAATTCTGCATCACCGTTTAAAAACTCACAGCTTCTGTTGTATTTCTTATTCTTAGCCATGGATGTATAAGTTCCCCGGTGGAATTCCAGATACAGCTCACCAGCCCATACAGGAAGCCGCTTTTTATCCAGCTTTTCTTCCAGCTTGTGAAAGAAGTCTTTCACAAAGGTCTGCTCTGTCTTTGGACAGCGGGCCACATTCCGTTCCATTCTCCTGCTCTGTTCCAGCATTTCTTCTGTTGGGCCGCCGCCTCCGTCACCGTATCCATAACAGGTCAGTACTTCACGGCTGACATCCTTGTTTTGAAATCTCTGCCAGGTTCCCATAATCTGTTTGGGATCCTGTCTGCCGTTGTAGGTGGTGCTGTAGCCTTTGGATGGCTGACCGTTTTTATAATAATCTTTGGTGGATATCAGATAGGTCAAAACTTCACTTCCGTCAATTCCACGCCACACAAAGGTATCGTAGGGAAACTGATTGTATTCGTTCCAGCCAAGCTTGGTTGTCATAAAATAGGACAATCCGGACTGCTTCATAATCTGCGGTATGGCAGCGCTGTAGCCGAATACATCCGGTAGCCAGAGCACTTCGTTTACAGGACCGGAAAGCTCCTTTTCGAAGAATCTTCTTCCATAAAGAATATGACGGACTAAGGATTCCCCTGATGCCAGGTTGCAGTCCGGTTCCAGCCACATGGCACCTTCTGTCTCCCATCGTCCCTCTTTTATTTTTTCCTTTATTTCTTCAAAAAGCTCCAGAGCCTCTTCTTTTACAAATTCGTAAAGCTGGGGCTGGCTGGACATAAATTTGTATTCCGGATACCGCTCCATGAGATTTAGTACTGTGCGGAAACTTCTCACTGCTTTTTGTCTTGTCTGTTTTAAAGGCCATTTCCAGGCAACATCGATATGAGTATGCCCGATGCTGTGAACAGTTACCGGATTTACTGGTCTGTCTTTATAATAGGCATTCATAAGGAATTCATCTGCTTCTTTTACGGATGTAAAGAATTGTCTGGAATGGGGTCTGGTAAAGTCAATCCGGGTCACCGCCTCTGACAGAACCTTAAATCCCTCAATCTGCTCTAAGTCATCTTCTTCCAGAAGATCTGCTGCTTCAAATGGAACTGCTAGATCATAGTAAAGCTTTGCTACTTCTTCTTCGTAGGCTCCGATTTCCAGATGAAAGAAATTAGTGCGTCCAGAACTGTTGGAATAGGCATAAAATGCCAGCTCATGTGTTTCTCCCTCTTTTGCATGTTCTGTCACAATAAAATCCTGATGATTCATATCCATGGTTCCGGAATGCTTTCCGTCAAAAAACACCATGATCTGAGGATTGTCTGTATTCCAGATATCGGTCGCTCCCGTGTTTAAGACTGCTCTTACCTGCGCTCCTTTTAAATCAGAGGGTACCGTAATACGGGTCTTAAACCAGTAATGCCGATCCGATCCTCCCCAGGTCTCATCCCTGCCAAAAGGCTCCCAATTTAAAATGCTGCTGTCAAACTCTTCTTTCCACTCATAACTTCCGGGGCTGATCCACATTTCTTCTGCCGGTTTTAAATTGGAATAGCATAGCGGTTTCAGTGCTTCCAGCGCCGCCAATAATCTGTTTCTGATCGGATTCATTCGTCATTCCACCTTTTGTCTTAAATTTTAAAAAAGGCAGGAAACACCGCATATGCGGGTCTCCCACCTAAAAAGCCTTATTAGCCCTTTATTCCTGTAGAGGCGATTCCTTCAACCAGATATTTCTGCATAGTCAAGAAAATAACGAAGATCGGAATCAAAGATAAAGTTGCCATTGCAAACATTGCACCCCAGTCGGAACCAGCTGTCGGATCTGAGAACATCTTTAATGCATAGCTGACTGGATATTTTAAAGGATTGCTTAAATAAAGCAAAGCTGCAAGGAAGTCATCCCATCTCCACATGAAGGAGAAAATAGCGCTTGTAACCAGAGATGGCTTCACGAGGGGAAGAATGATCCGGATAAATATGGAGTAGATCGTACAACCGTCCATTCTGGCAGCCTCGTCCAAATCAATGGGAATACCCCTGATAAACTGAACATTTAAGAAGATAAAAAAGCCCTGTCCAAAAAACTGCGGTACAATGATGGGAAGATAACTTCCAACCCAGCCCATTTTATTAAAGATAATGTACTGCGGAATCATGATTACCTGGAAAGGCAGCATCATTGCAAGAAGCATGCATGCAAACCAGAAGCCTTTAAACTTAAAGTCAATTCTTGCAAATCCGTATCCTACGACAGCAGAGGAAACAACAGCTCCTACTGTGGATAAACCTGCAATAATAAAGGAATTCTTAAAAAAGTTTCCAAAACCGTAACCTGCAAAACCTCTCCAACCTACCGTATAATTTTCAAACGTAAATTTTTCGGGCAGGAGACTTGCAGCAGTCCTGAAAATTTCATTGGTGTTTTTAAAGGAACTCATCACCATCCATACAAGCGGATATATCATAACACATGCAAACAAAAAGGTAAACACATGATAAATCGCTGTGGTGAATAATTTTTTCTCCTGATATCCTGTTTTCATAATTCATCACCCTTCTGCTTCGTAATGTACCCACTTCTTCTGTGTTTTGAAAAGTACCAGTGTCAGCATGCCTACAACGAATACCATAAACCAGGCCATTGCACAGCCATATCCAAGCTTATTATAAGTAAAGGAATTCTGATACATGTATACGGTATAAAACAATGTAGTATCTCTTGGCTTTCCCTGGGTAATAATATAGCTTTGTGTAAATGCCATAAACCCATTGATCAGCTGGTTAATGAGATTGAAGAAAATGGTGGGAGTCAGCATTGGAATTGTGATTTTGAAAAATCTCTGAATTCCATTGGCGCCATCAACGGTAGCTGCTTCATAAAGGCTGACTGGAATCTGCTTTAAACCGGATAAAAAGATGAGCATGGAAGAACCAAACTGCCATATTGCTAAAATAATCAGAGTCCAGATCGCTGTATCTGCTCTTCCCAGCCATGCAAGGTCAGAGGGAAGTCCGACTATCCCTAACAGTGCGTTTACAACACCATCGCTTGCAAACATTCTCTTCCAGAGAATTGCAACAGCCACACTGGATCCGATAATAGAAGGCAGATAATATACCGCCCTGTAAAATCCGGATAGTTTGGTGCTTTTTACTAATAGCATGGCAACTGCTAACGCCATGATAAGCCGGAGAGGAACCGAAAACAGAACATAGTACATGGTAACACCAAATACTTTCCAGAACTTTGGATCCGCCGTAAACATCGTTTTATAATTTTCCAGTCCTATAAAAACCGGTGATTTTAATATATTGTATCTGGTGAATGAAAACCCTAAAGATAAAATCATTGGAATTGCCATAAAGGCAAGAAATCCTATAATGAAGGGCAGGATAAATACATATCCTGCAACCTTCGGTGTGTTTAAGATCTGGCCCACTGATTTTTTTCTTTTCGGGATCATTTGATTGTTCTTCATCTTATCCCCTCCAGAATTTTACCTGTTATTTTGCCGCTTCTTCAAGTATTTTCTTTGCTTCAGGCACAAACTGGCCAACTGCGTCGTCTGCTGTTGCATCTCCGTAACGGACTGCTTCAGAAACTGTTTTTCCTAATGCTTCTACTTCACCTTTACCAGATGGGTCTGGAGCATCGATTGGAGTTGCAATTTCAGTTACTTTTGCAACATAATCAAATACCACCTGAGCTGCTGCATCTGCCTTTGGTTTGATTGCATCTGCAACTTCTGTATTGATCGGGATTCCTCTTTCAGCAAGAAGGATTTCATTACACTCTGTGCTGTTTGTGAACCAGTCAATGAACTTTGCAGCTTCTTCCTTGTTCTTGGAAGATTCAGCGATGGAGAAGAACATACTTGGCTTTAAATACAGTGGCTGTACTTTAGCATCTGTAATAGTTGGGAACATGGTAATTCCAAGTTCTCTTCCTGCTGTTTTGGAAATACTGATGAACTGGTTGGATAAGCTTAAATCATTCCAGGTAGTTCCGTCAATGATTGGCTTTGTCTCTACAACATCAGGATTCTTCTCTGCTAATAAATCTGCGGAAATGCTGGCATCAGATTTAGCAAATTTTTCAATGGTGTTAAAATAAATCTTCATGGAATCTTCTTTGCCAGTGGTTAATTCATCAAATAAATGAGAACCATTTGCTCTGGCCATGATCTGCATCATGTTGATTCCGCCGTCATAAAGAGTTTTCACACCGG
The DNA here is from genome assembly GCA_013036995.1 of Lacrimispora defluvii. Taxonomy (GTDB): domain Bacteria; phylum Bacillota; class Clostridia; order Lachnospirales; family Lachnospiraceae; genus Lacrimispora; species Lacrimispora defluvii. Next base: position 127,679 of record JAAOXG010000016.1, on the reverse strand, counting down.
TTTTCTCACTGATTGTCTTGGAAAGGTCATAAAGCTGATCCATTGTCAGCTGATCAGGAATGGTAACTCCTGCCTTTTCAACGACTGCTTTGTCATAAACCATCATAGGAGCGTTGCTGCCAAGGCTGAGTGCATAAGTTTTTCCGTCAACCTCTCCACTCTTAATGATGCTTTCCGGAATCTTGGAAGTATCAATGACACCGCTGCTCATGAATTCAGATAAGTCAGCAAGCTGTCCGCTCTTCTGATACTGGTTTAAATAGGAGTAATCCATCTGAATAATATCAGGAAGATTTCCGCCTGCTGCCATTGCAGAAAGCTTGTCCCAGTAACCGGACCAGTCAGTAAACTCAACTTTGATGTCTACATTTGGGTTTTTACTCATGTAAAGATCAACTGCTTTTTTTGTTACATCGTTTCTTGTCTGATTTCCCCACCAGCAAAGGCTTAAAGAAACTTTGTCACCTGATGCTGTTGCTTTGGTATCAGTGGATGCTGCTGTGGTAGCTGCTGTGGTAGCTGCATCTGCCTTTGTTGTTTCTGTTGGCTCTGTTTTAGAGCCGCAGGCAGCTAATGATGATGCTGCAAGAATTGCTGCAAGTGTTGTTGCTAAGATTCTTTTCTTCATTTTGCAAAACCTCCCATTTGATTTCATTAAGATAACCACATTTTATGTCAAATATGCACAAACGTAAAGTTAAAATACGGCTTTTTATGGTTGAAAAAACAGCTTTGTGTAATTTGAGATGGTTTTCCAATTTCTTTTTTTGATCTTTTACTATATAATACGATTATCTGAGAAAGGAATTCTGATTATGAAACGATGTACAGTCTGGTTTAACAACCTGTCTTTATACAAAAAAATACTGACAGTTTTTCTCCTTGCTCTTTTTGCCCTGTGCCTCACTATCTTTATCAGCATACGGATTCTGACCAGCCGCTACAACGAAGTACTTTATCAGGCAAATGCTGATTCTTTAAGCCATGTAACCACCTATCTGGAATCGGAAATGCAGATGGTTGAAAATGTTACGGATAATATCATCGGAGATGCTGTTCTGCAGGGAAACCTGTCATTTCTGATTGACAATCCATACAGTGACCGGCGTTCTCTTGCAAAAAGAGACATTTATCAACAGCTCTACTCCTATATCTATCAAAGCAGATATGTGAAATCCATTAACATCGTGTTAGATGACGGATCCAATATCTGTATGGGGCGTTCGGATGATATCTTTAAATTCAACCGTGCGGAACTAGACCGTTCCATCGACCAGTTAAAAGGAAAAGCGGTATGGTCTTCTGCTATTGAACCAGGTGATGATACCGTGTGTGCAAGACAGATCTTAAAGCTTAAATATTTAAGCCTGAAAAAACTGGCAGGACTCTATGTCACCGTTGATATGGAACACATGATTGAAGATGGTTTAAAAAGTTCTGGAAGTATGGCAGATAATTCCAGGTTTGTCTTAATGACTGGAGAAAAGCGGATCTATCCGGCAGAGGCCTACCACCAGGAATACTGTCTGAAACTCATTGCGGACAGGCAGGGCAGGGAAAATACCTATACCATTACATCTCTGGATAACAAAAAGGAGTTTATCATAAACGGATATATTCCCAATGTCGGCTGGGATTATCTCTATTTCAGAGATTACAATCCTTTATTCCGCAACGTCCGCCTCATTACCATGCAGATTCTTTTATTTACCTTTTTCATTATTGCGGTTACTGCAATCCTGGTAAATTTACTCTTCCGCTATATTTTCCGCCACCTGGATTACTTAATTGAGAAAATCCAGCGTTTTGGTAATGGAGAAGCACCTGTCTGCCTCATCAAGTCTTATGATTATGAGAACAGGCAGGATGAAATCGGCCAGCTTCACCGCAGCTTTGATGAGATGACCCACAGTGTAAAGGTATTAAGAGACGAAAATTATGATAAACAGCTTCTTTTAAGGGATTCTACCATTAAGATGCTGCAGCAGCAGATTAATCCACATTTTTTATACAATACGCTGGATACTATTAACTGGATGGCTCAAAAATACGGAGCAGACGATATCTCCATGATGGTTCGCTCCCTGTGTAACTTATTCCGCGCTTCCATTGCTGGTCAAAAGGATATCATTCCCCTATCGGAAGAGCTGGAGGTGTTAAATGACTATATCCGGATTCAGGAAATGCGTTTTAAAGACAGGCTGAATTTTGAGCTGGAGGTTCCAGAGAATATCTCCCACATCTTCGTTCCCAAGCTGTGTATTCAGCCTTTGGTGGAGAATGCATTAAAGCACGCCATGGAAGCCACTGACGAAATGTGCTGTATCCGGGTTACCATAAAAGAAATGGAGCTGGATTACCAGATTAAGGTATCCAATACCGGTTCCATTTTTGATCCTGACTTACTTTCCAAAATTGAAAACAAGGAAATCCAGCCCCAGGGTTCAGGTGTTGGACTGGTAAATATTAATTCCAGATTAAAATTACTTTATGGCAACAATTACGGGCTGAATTTCTACAATAAGAGCGGAATGGCTGTGGTTATGCTGTCCATTCCCAAAGAACAGGAGGTTTGACATGCTGAGGTTAATGATTGTAGATGATGAACAGATTATCAGAGAAGCCCTTTCTCAAATGATTGATTATGAATCTTTAGGATATGAGTTGATCGCAACAGCCAAAAATGGAATGGAAGCCTATGACATTATATGTGATGAATATCCGGATGTCGTGATCACGGATATTCGAATGCCCATTTTAAATGGGCTGGATCTCATAGAGCGTTCCATTAAAACTGACTCTAAGATCTCATTTATTCTGCTTTCCGGTTATAATGACTTTGAATATGCCAAGCAGGCGATGAAATACGGAGTCCGGTTTTATTTATTAAAACCAACCGATAAAAATGAGCTGATTGATTCTCTTGTCTCCATTCGAAAGGAACGCTTTCAGGAAGAAGCACGCCGTAAATCCCAGCAGGTGGATCTTTTAAAGACTTTGCACATTCCATTGGAACAAAGTTTCATCATGGAGCTGCTGGAGCATCAGGACACTTTTTCAAGTGTCTTCCATAAATATCAGGAGCTGCTATCCCTGCCTGAAAGCTGCCTCTATGCATGCATCTGCTCCTTTGTAGAGGAACCGTATTTGAAAAATTTCGCCACTGATATTGTTAAAATACTGAGTACGGAAGGGCTTCGTTTGGATTTTTCCATTCTATATGTAAAAAATACTGCTGTTTTAATATTCCCTGCCACTACTCTTGCAACACAGGAACGGATTAAGAACTCCATTTTAAAGCTGCAATATCCCAATCAGTCCGTAACCTTTGAAACAGAATTTATCCATATGGAATCATCTGAAAAGTTGTTTTATTTTGTAATTCAGAAGATTTCCCGTTTTGAGCGGATTCTTCTGCTCAGTGAAAAGGGAGAAAGCTATGAGATCAGAAACCATATTACAGCTCCATGGATGATCAGTCATTTGGAAGATTCCATTACCTCTGCACCAGATATCGTTCAGGCAAACGAGCTTTTAAATTCCGTTTTTATTGACTCCATGCCCCCGGCAACTGCAAGAAGCCTTGCCCTTGGCCTTTTCCTTCAGGCCGATTTAAGCCAGGAAAAGCCACCCATAGATGCTGCCTGTGACTTTTTCCGCCGGCTCTATTCCTGTGATAACGTAACGGAAATCCGGAATCTTCTTTCCGTGGTTCTGGTACAGAAAGAGCATGAAACAGGGGGACATAAGACCAGCTCCAACATTGCACTGTTAAAAACCTATATCAGGGAACACTTAGACTCAGAGAACCTGTCTTTAAAATGGCTGGCTGAGAATTACCTGTTTGTCAGTGTAGGATATTTAAGCAAACAGTTTGTAAAAGAAGAAGGAATGCGTTTTTCCGACTATTTAAACAAAGAGCGCATGGAGGAAGCCATACGGCTGATGACCTACTATCACAATGACAACATCAAGCAAATCGCAAGGCAGGTGGGATTCGGAAGCAATCCCCAGTATTTCAGCCAGGTATTCAAGCGTTACACAGGTCTTCCGCCCACAGATTATATCGAAAAGCTAAAAAACACAAAACATAAAGGAGAATAACACAATGACAAACGAGAGGCTGCTGGAAAAAATCCATCTGGTTGTGGAGAAACTTATGAATCTGGGAGGCTGTGATTATGACAAAGACAAATCAGTCAGCTCCACAGACACCAAAAAAGGAATTATACAGAGGGATTTCGGCATTGAAGAATGGGACTGGCCTCAGGGCGTTGGTCTCTATGGCTTGTACAAACTGCAGGATTTTTATGGAGATGACCGGTATCTTTCCTTTTTTGAAAACTGGTACAGCGGACATATAAAAAACGGTCTGCCCTCCAGAAACATCAATACAACGGCTCCCTTCCTCCCCCTGTCCTGCCTTCATACCAGTCTTAAAGACTCAGAGAGCTTCTATCAGCTCTGTACAGAACAGGCAGACTGGCTGATTAATGGGCTTCCAAAGACCACCGACAATGGATTTCAGCATGTGACAAGTGCAATTGGTGACAGGAACGGAGTAAATTTAAATGAAGGACAGATATGGATTGATACTTTATTTATGTCTGTGCTTTTCTTAAACCGAATGGGACAGCAGGCAGAAAATCCGGTTTGGAAAAACGAAGCCCTTCATCAGTTTCTGGTACACATCAAATATTTATTTGATAAGCAGACTGGACTTTTCCATCATGGATTCAGTTTTGAGCGTATGGATAATTTTGGCGGCATTTTCTGGTGCCGTGGAAACTCCTGGTTCACCTATGGAATCATGGAATTTTTAGATGCCTGCGGTTCTGATTTAAACGAAGGCGTAAGAACTTTTCTGATTGATACCTTCCGTTCTCAGGCAGCTGCTCTCTTAAAGCTCCAGGCCCCCTCCGGATTGTGGAGAACCGTACTGACAGACGAGACCAGCTATGAAGAAGTATCGGGTTCCGCTGCCATTGCTGCCGGTATTTTAAGAGGTGTAAAAGCAGGAATTTTAGATGATACCTACAAAGCAGCGGCAGACCGTGCAATTACTGCTATATGCGATAACATTTCTGATGATGGAACTGTCCTTCATGTATCAGCAGGTACAGGAATCGGTATGGACAGTGACCACTATAAAAATGTATTAATCATGCCTATGGCTTACGGTCAGGCTCTTGCTCTTACAGCACTGTGTGAGGCACTTGAAAAATAGAACTTCCCCGCAAAAAAAAGAGGCGAAAAGAACGTTACTGCTCCGTTCTTTTCGCCTCTTTTCTGTATTTCAAAGGCGTTGCGTCCGTATGCTTTTTAAATACCCGTTCAAAATAAGTAACACTTTCAAAGCCCAGAACTTCTGATATCTCTGTTACAGAGTATTCACTATTCAAAAGTAGTTCCCTGGCTTTCCGCACCCTTGCTAAATTTCTGTATTCATTGACTGAAAACCCCGTTACCTCCCGAAAAATGCGGCTTAAATAGGATTTACTGATAAAGAACCGTTCTGCCAGTTCCTCCAGACTCTCTGGCGTCTCACAATGGAGAGTGAGATACTCAGCCACCTCATGCACTTTACCATGTTTTGAGGTCTGAACCGTAATGGGCATATCCTTTAACAGATTTTTTTTACGGCTTCTGTAAACCATAAGAAGAATTCTGGAAATCATGAGGCGAACCATGACTTCATATCGTTCTCTCCTGCCTTTTATTTCATCTCTGATGGACAGAAGCAGGGATTTCATCTCCCCCCATTCCTTTTCAGAAAGTCTTGCAACCCCATAATAATCACCAAACAGCTTTTCCAGGGAAGTAACCCCTGCATGATTCAACCATGACTCCAGATACCGGCCGTTAAGCTGGAGCAAAATACGGTCATGACTTCCGCTTCCGGCCTGGCTTGTTTTATGCACCTGCTGCCGGTTGACCAGTACCACATCTCCGGTCTTTACGTAATAGGTCTCTTTTTCAATAAAATAATAACGTTCTCCGCTTAAGAGAAAATACAACTCATAAGTATCATGAAAATGCTTCATTGTCATGGAAAATCCGTCATCTCTTGCCACCTCATCGATAACTACGCCTTCCATACTCTCTTCAAATATGATTCGTTCCATTTTCTTCTCCTGATCAGTAGCCAAAAGTATGATTATTGCAAATTAAGCATCAATTTTATTAGTATTATAATACTATAATGCATTATAATATGCAATAGAGAGTGATACGAACCTATTCAATATTTCTTAGTTTCAGGAGGAACCTTTATGAAATACGAAAACAACAAAGTAAGTGATATTAAAATTGCTTACATCGGCGGCGGGTCCAGAGGCTGGGCATGGACTTTTATGACCGACCTTTCCATGGATGATTCCATGAGCGGAACAATCCGGCTTTATGACATTGATCCTGCTGCTTCAAAAAACAATGAAATTATTGGCAGCCAGTTAAGTGCCCGTAAGGATACCATCGGAAAATGGGATTATGTCCAGTCTGATTCTTTAAAAGATGCACTGACAGGCTGTGATTTTGCTGTCATTTCCATTCTCCCGGGAACCTTCGACGAGATGGATTCTGATGTCCATCTTCCGGAAAGACTTGGTATCTATCAGTCAGTTGGTGATACAGCCGGCCCAGGCGGAATGATCCGTGCACTGCGTACCATCCCAATGTTTGTAACCATAGCAGAGGCAATCAGGGAGTACGCTCCTGACGCCTGGATTATTAACTATACAAACCCCATGTCTCTTTGCGTAAAGACCCTTTATCATGTATTTCCACAGATTAAGGCATTTGGCTGCTGCCACGAAGTATTTGGTACCCAGAAAGTGTTAAAGGGCATCTGTGAGGAAACCCTGGGACTGGAATCCATTGACCGCAGGGACATTCATGTCAATGTTCTTGGTATTAACCATTTTACCTGGTTTGATGAGGCCTCTTATAAAGGAATCGACTTATTTCCAGTTTACCGGGATTATATCAATGCTCATTATGAAGAGGGCTATGAAGAGCCGGATAAAAACTGGGCGAACAGCACATTTGAATGCGCACACCGGGTGAAATTTGACCTGTTCCACCGCTATGGTCTGATTGCTGCTGCAGGAGACCGTCATCTTGCGGAATTCATGCCTGGAACCGATTATCTCAAAGACCCGGAAACAGTTAAATCCTGGAAATTCGGTCTCACCACCGTTGACTGGAGAAAGAATGACTTAAAAAAACGTCTGGAAAAGAGCCGCCGTCTGGCTGACGGAGAACAGGAGATTGAGTTAAAACCGTCAGGAGAAGAAGGAATTCTTTTAATTAAATCATTATGCGGTCTTGACCGTACTATCAGCAATGTAAATATACCAAACTCTTTCTTACAGATTGCAAATCTGCCAAAAGATGCGGTTGTAGAAACGAATGCAGTATTTGGCCGTGACAGCATAAAACCCGTAATCGCAGGTTCCATTCCTGAGGAAGTGCTGGAACTGATAAAACCCCACGTTGCAAATCACGAGCGCATTTTAAAAGCAGCCCTTACTTGCGACCGGGCACTGGTTTATGAAGCTTTCTTAAGCGATCCACTGGTAAAAGGCAGAGCAAGCGACGAAGAAGTGAAAAAGCTGGCAGACGATATGATTACCAATACTCTGGCATATTTACCCGAAGGCTGGAGATAAACAAATAAGAGAAAACCCTGACAGAGCTGGTCAAAAATCCTCTCTGTCAGGGCTTTTTCATTTATTATTTTTCCAGAAAATTCAGCGTAAAATGAGCTTCTCCCTGCTCATCCAGTTCCATTATCATATAAGAGGGTCTCCTGCCTTCCTGGCGTGGATAGGACATACTTCCGGGGTTTAAAATTATGATCCCGTTATGTACCTCATAAAACGGTCTGTGGGTATGACCGAACATGGCGATCTGAATATTGCGCTCCATTGCTTCCGCTTCCAGCCGCTCCACTCCAAGAGATACATTATAATAATGTCCATGAGTCAGTAGTATCCGGTAACTGCCCAGTTTGATTTCTTCCTCCCGCTCCAGATCAGAGAAAAAATCATTGTTTCCAAGGACCATATGCAGTTCACATCCCTCATCCAGCCAGCTCTCAATCTTCTTTTCACTTCCTTCGGAATCTCCCAGATGTATCAGCATGTCAAAGGGTTTATTCTCTTGGATCACCCGCAGAAGATTCTCATCCCTGCGGTGAGTATCACTGACAATCAGTACTTTCATGACGCTCCTCTCCCAACTGCTCTTTCAGCTTATCTTTCATGGCTTCCAGCGCCTTTCCCCTGTGACTGATCCTGTTTTTCTGATCCATGGTAAGCTCTGCTGCTGTCATATGAAATTCTGGTATATAAAGAATGGGATCATAACCAAATCCTTCCCCGCCGGCCGGCTTGTCCGCAATCAGACCTTCCATGGCTGCCTCCGTATGAAGAACCCTGCCGTCAGGAAGAACTGCAGCAATGTTGCATACAAAGCGTGCACTTCTATCCTCTCCCTCAAAAAGAGCTGCGCGGTTTAATATGGTCTGATTTTTAATCTCGTAGGAAGTCTCCTCCCCCATGTAACGGGCAGAATAAATTCCAGGCTCTCCGCCCAGGCAGTCTACTACCAGTCCGGAATCATCAGCCAGAACGATTCCTCCGGACTTTTTCCACACTGCCATGGCTTTTATTTCAGCGTTTTCCCCAAATGTGGTTCCATTTTCCTCAATATCAAGGCAAATGCCAGCCTCTTTCATGGAACAGACTTCCATTCCAAGATCCTTTAATATTTCACGGATTTCCCGCATTTTTCCTTCGTTCCCAGTTGCAAAAATTATTCTGTTCTCCCTCATCTGTTCTCTCCTTCAAACCTTTTTCTATTGGGCAGCTGTATATGCCTTCAGACACAAATTGCAGTTCTGCTTTTCTTCCACCCGCTCCCACACTTTGCCGTCAGCACTGATATAACCCTCCCCGTCAGATAAATCTACAAAGGTTCTTCCGTCCCCTGCATCATATTCAATGGCTGCAGGGTGAACTGTATCGGGAGTGGTAATTTTTACAATCACTGCAAACCGCTCTCCCTTTTTTAATTTCAGTTCCTTTTTTGTTTTTTTATCAAATGATACCGTATAATAACCGGCATTTTCAAACGCCCCGTGTGTCAGGAAAATCTTCCGGTCGAACTCATTACCTTCTGTAATATCAGAATCTTTACCCGTCTGCCGTACTGCGTAAATCTCATAAGAGGTACCAGGAGCTGTTGCATAAAACCCAACAGCTTTTAAATACTGGGATTCTTCTGCTTTATAGACATTGGAAAACCATGCGGTATCATTCCCATAGCCCAGCTGGCCAACCCAGCCCCGTAAATCCGACTGATAGATCCTGTCATATCTGCCCAGATCCTCTACTTCAGAGTATACAATGTTATTCATACCAATATTGGAATCATAATAGGATACATAGAAAAAACCCTGGTCACCGAATCCATCTCCCCAGCTGTTCATGCAGATAAATGCACCATCACCATTTACCGGGACATTAAAATTCTCTCTGGAAAATCCATCATCCCAACCGATAATTACTGAATCGTGATTAGGCGGCTCCGAGCCTATGTAGCAATAAGCGGACGCAGATTCATTATAACTGGCTGACTGACTCCTGTCTCCATTCATGGAGGTATAGAGGGAGCTCTGGACTCCTCCGTAACGAAGAACCGCACGTTTTATTTTTTCGTAATCTTTCCCCGGTATCATCTGGATCTCCTGAACATGCTTTACTGCCTTGAGGCCTTTGGGAGATGTTCCATCGCCATAAGGATCCTCTGACTCCAGTACCGGTCCCTGCCAGGAAAGGAGGTATGCCATGGACATGGTATATTCTCCTCCTTCTTCCTGAGGGATACAAAATCCATTATTTAAGGACATATGATCCTCGGAGAAATCAAGGGATTCTTCTGGTAACAGTCTGGCTTCCAATGCCTGTAACGATGCAAACGCCCAGCAGGTGCCAAGAGATCCCTGATTTTTCACTGCCGGAGCACGGCCGTTTTTCCTTCCGTCATAGACAGCCGGAAGCTGCCCTGTATCTGGATTATCTGCCTGTAATGGTACAAAATAGTCCGCCGCCAGGACGGCTGCTGTACATAACACAGCAAGAAAAAGGGCAAACCGGGTTTTATTTTTCAAACTCATCTCCTGCTTTTCTTTTCGGTGGCCTTGGCCCCATAAACTGATAGAAATAGGTCTTCATCATTCCATTATAAATCTTACGGTTTTTATCTGCTTTTCTTCCGATATATCGTTCCGCATCCTCATATGCAGTGATCATGTACAACGACCATGCATCAAGAGCAGCATATCGCTCTCCGATCTGGCGGTAAAGCTTTGGAAGATTTTCCTTTTCCTCAAGACGCTCTCCATACGGGGGGTTCGTGATAATAAAACCATATTTTTTCGGATGGCTTAACGCTTCCACAGAACGCTGCTGAAAATGAATGAGGTGATCCACACCGGCAGATTCAGCATTGGCTCTGGCTGCTTTTACAATCTCAGGATCAATATCATATCCCTGTATATCAACCTTTACATCATTGTCTACCAGATCATTGGCTTCATCCATGGTATCATACCAGCATTTTCTCGGTATGATGTTCTTCCAGTCTTCCGACAAAAAGGACCTGTTCATACCCGGAGCTATATTAGCTGCCATCATGGCTGCTTCTATTACGAATGTACCGCTTCCGCAAAACGGATCCACCAGAATCCTGTCTTTGTTCCATGGCGTCAGCATGATCAGTGCTGCAGCCAGGGTCTCCGTAATGGGAGCCTTGCTGGTAAGGGTACGGTAACCTCTTTTATGGAGGGAATCTCCCGTAGTATCGATTCCTACAGTAACCTGATCTTTATACAGAAAAACACGAAGAGGATAGCTTGCACCATTCTCTTCAAACCATTCTACTTTATATGCCCCCTTCATACGCTCCACCATGGCTTTTTTCATAATGGACTGAATATCAGATGGGCTGAACAACTTACTCTTAATGGAAGAAGCTTTTGCCACCCAGAATTTCCCATCAGCAGGAATATACTCTTCCCAAGGAATTTTCTTAGTCGCCTGAAAAAGCTCTTCAAAGGAATCCGCATGAAAACTTCCTGCCTTTAGAAGCACTCGTTCAGCAGTTCTTAAAAATACATTGGCACGGCAGATGGCTTCGTCATCACCAAGAAATGTCACTCTTCCGTCTTCCACTAAGGTTATATCATATCCAAGATCTGTTATTTCTTTCTTTAATACCGCTTCCATACCAAAATGGCAGGGAGCAATGAGTTCGTAAATTTTTTTCACATTATTCTCCTAAGTTCATTTCTTTTACAATGTTACCATCAAAATCCATAATCCGGAATATCCGGTCTTCCAGCAGCGCATAGGTAGGAGGATTTCCTCCTTTGGGAATGGATACAGAACCTGGATTGAGTATGGTAATGTCTCCAAAGGTTTCAGCAGTCAGGATATGGGTATGACCGTGAAGCAGTATATCGCCTTTTTGCATTGGCAGAAGATGTTCTTTGTTATAGATATGTCCATGAGTAGCATAAATAGTCAGGCCATCAATTGCAAACAACGCGTAATCAGAAAGAACCGGGAACTCCAGTACCATCTGATCTACTTCCGCATCACAGTTTCCCCGGACATTATATATCTGATCTTTATAACTGTTAAGCATGGAGATGACCTCTTTGGGTGCATATTCTTTGGGAAGATCATTTCTTGGTCCATGGTAAAGAATATCCCCAAGGAGGATCAGTCTCTCAGCTCCTGATTTTTTATATACATCTAACAGCTCCCTGCAATAATAAGCAGAGCCGTGAATGTCGGAAGCAATCATATATTTCATACGTATTTTCTCCTTTACTGTTTATCAGGTATATTTTAAGACCTGGAAGGTATATCTGTCAATGAATACCTATCCACGTACCATATATTTTCCCCTATAATAGGAGATTCCATTAGCCAGATTAATGACATGATAACCCATCGACTCCAAATGTCTGCAAACATTCATGCTTTGTCCGCCTCTGGCACAATAAAAGATAAGTGTTTTATCTCTGGGCAGCTGGTTTTTCCAATAATCATACTCCTCATAGGGAAGATTGACGGCACCCTTTAAATGTCCTTTTTGATAGGAAAATGAACTCCGCAGATCTATAATCATTATATTTCCGTTATATTCTATATATTGATCGACTTCCCATACAGGTATTGTCGTGAACATACTATCACCTGTCCTTTCTAGTAATAATATATTCCGAATTTCCCAGGATGCGAAAAGACAAAAAAAACGCGGGAAAGGACCCCGATGTCTCTTTCCCACGCCTTTTTTAATTTTTTGTTATTAGAATCTGTTCTGGCTGTTATTCTGGTTGTTGTTCTGGCTGTTGTTCTGGCTGTTATTCTGGTTGTTGTTCTGGTTGTTGTTCTGGCTGTTGTTCTGGTTGTTGTTACGGCTAGAATCACGGCTGGAATCACGGCTGGAATCACGGCTGCAGTCACGGCTGGAGTTACGGCTATAATCCTGCATCTTGTCCTGCATCCTATCCTGCATCTTGTCCTGAGCCTTGTTCTTATTGTTGTTCTGGTTTGATGAGTAATTCTTTGAAGAATTATCCATATCGTTGTAGCTGTCATTATAATTATTCTTAGACATTTTCATACCTCCTGTGGGCGTTTTTTGTTACATGGTGTAGTATGGCGAATATCCGGCAGAATATACTTGATTTTTTGTATTGGATAATTCTGAATTTTTTAGAATTGTTTTTAAAATAACTTTGCATTTTTAGATAGCCTATATTATAATTTACTTGAGGAATATTATTCCTCATCCTTATTAATTATTTATACTCCCCTCAGAAGCAGCCGAATAGCTCCCCTATTCAGGCTGTTTCTCTTTGACATGAAACCGATGCAATTAATTGCTTAATTCGTCTAGCTTTTCGAACGTTTATTATTTTTGCTCTCCTTGCAATAAATAACAGTATTATATCAGCAAATCCTTCTCTCCAATACGTTTGTTATTGTGATATATTAGTTAAAATATTCTAATGCTCAATTAAAAACACCCTGTGATTATTCTGCTGTCATTGTAAAATAACAGTATTAGAATTTTAAAAGGAACAACCGCCGGGCAAATACAAAAGACCTCCGGCAATCCCATGCCGAAGGTCCTATATCCCTTTCCAAAATCCGGTAATCCGCTATTCCATTAATCGCCAAGCACGTTGACAATCTTTACAGGTGTCCGATAATTCCACGGAGATGTCTTAATACCTGTACTATAAGTTGAGGAATGTACTACTTCTCCATTCCCGATATACATGGCAACATGATTGATGGAGCTTCCGCTTCCGTAAAAAATCAGGTCGCCTGGGCGCATCTGATCTGCGCTCACTGATCTTCCCTGTGAAGCCTGTCCACCTGATGAACGGCTTATGGAAAGTCCTGCTGCATGCTGCATTACATATCTTGTAAATCCGGAGCAATCCACTCCTGTATGAGGATCACTGCCGCCGTAGGAATAACGACCGCCTACGAACTGCAGTGCATAAGTAACAATGCTTTGTCTGAAATTAACGGTTGACTGAGCCTGAGCCTTCTCTTCCAGTGCTTTTAAAGTTTCTTCATCGGTTGCAGTTACAGTGGCACTTCCTTCTACCGGCAAATAGCCATATGTATCGTTCACCTTAATTTTTAAAAATCCATCCCCCATATCTTCCACTACTTCAAAGGCGGATCCTTTGGAAGCATTCATTAAGGGTTCTGTACCTTCTTCATCTTTACTAATTGTAACCTGATCTGTATTTACGGTTACCATGTAATTCCCAAAACTTAATCCTGGACCGGATACCTCATCTGCTCTTACATCTGAAGGAACTGCTATGATCATTGTTCCACAAAAAGCCATAAGTCCTAACGTTTTCCATATTTTGTTTATCATCGGGAAATCTGCTCCTATTTTTACTTTTTGAGTTTCAAATGTTACGTAATTATTAATTTCATTACGGTTATTATACATTTATTTTATCTTTTCGTCAAGTATTATTTAAAACTGCACGAATTTAAAATTATATTAGTTTAAAACACTGACAAATTTCACAGGTTTGCGATACATGACGTTTGTTACGATAATTCCTGTTTTTTCGGTGGATGCATGGACTACTTTACCATCTCCCATATACAAAGCTACGTGATTAATGGATCCGTTTTTTCCATAAAATACCAGATCACCAGGACGGGCCTGATCATAACTTACGATTTTTCCTTTCCCTGACTGTGACCTTGCACTGTGATCCAGCTCAACATCTGCAGTCTTTTTAAGGACATATCTGGTAAAACCGGAACAGTCCACTCCTGTGCTGGGATTTACACCACCATATACATAACGTCCTCCAACAAACTGAAGAGCATAGTCCACAACTTCTTTCCGCTCCAGTGCAGACTCGTCCACTTTTTCCTGAGTTTTTTCGATCAGTGTTGCAGAATCACTCCGTATGTAACCGTCGCCTTCCGGAACTTTCACCTTCAGCCAGCCGTCCTTGGCAGGCTCAATCACCTCACAGGTCTGACCTTCCAAAGCAGAAGCCACAACTGATCCTCCAACCTCCGCAGTGGTTCTGACTGATACAGGCTTGTCCAATCTTGCATAAAGAGTTGTACTGGTTTCTACTGTGATTTCATCCGCTTTCGCCTCTGTCTGATTGCTTAAACTTAAGGTAGTTAAAAGTCCTAAAAGTCCCATGACCTTCCACATTCTGATTTTCATAACCAATCTCCTGTCTGCGTATTATAACTGTCACCGCAAATATTTGACTTAAATATTACATAATTGTTACATTTTGAATTATATCCTCTGTTGCAGTTTTTGTCAAGCAAAAACGGCATTTATGACCACTCAGAGTCATAAATGCCGTTATACTTTTGTAATATATTCCATTTATATTGTTACATATTAGTGACATTATCGTTTCAATCCTCTTACAAACCAGTAAATCAGACCAATTAAAAGCAGTGGTCCCATCACAGGTGCCAGAAGGCTGAAAATACCAGTGACGATGGTTCCCACAAGGAGGAAAAAAAAGATAATGGCGACTACTCCAAGAAGCTTCCAATACCATTTACTTAAATCATAATAATGCATCCCCCGTCTCTCCTGCCCGGGTTCCTCATATACATTCTGCTCCTGTCCGGTAAAAGAGCTGTAAAAACCGCCGGTGCTGCTGCTTTCTTTAGCATTCTCACTGGCCTCTATAATCGTCTTGGCAATCAGTCTGGGGTCTCCAATTGCTTCGGTGACAGCTTCTTCCGAAGAGCCTTTTAAAACTTCTCCACGGATGTATTCTTCGTAATATCTGATATTTTCTTCCACCACGCTTCCGGGAACCTCTCCTGTAAGGGTATCCCTTAAACGCTGTAAAAATTCCTGTCTGCTCATCTGAGCCTCCTTCAATAAAGTAAGTAACTTCCGACTATTTTACCATTTGACAGGGGTTCCGTAAAGAAATCTTATCTGAAAAAAATATTAATTTTTCATAATGTGCCAGACTACTCGATACGTTCTTTTATGATTCCCTCCCGGTATGCTGCCACAAGCTCCTTTAGATCCTCAATTCTTCCTGTCAGTTCCGCCCCTTTATCCGTATCGGCAACCATCACCCGGTGTTTCATATTTTCAACAACCGAGACCTTTGGTGTGCTCTCCTTTTCCGGATCAAAAGGCTTATGCTCTGCCAGTGCCAGGTGGTTGGAATTATAAATCAGTGTATATCCTGCAATTCCCGTCTTGGACTGATACGCCTTTGACAGCCCGCCGTCTATGAGAAACAGTCTGCCTCCAGCTTTCACAGGAGATTCCCCTTCTTTAATTTTAACCGGCACGTGACCGTTTATAATATGGGCACTTTCTCCGGAAAGCCCGAATTCACTTAATATCTTCTCGCAGTATTCTTCCTTTATGCTTAAACGGTAATATGGATTCATGGGTTCCATATGGGTCTGATGATCTTCAATAAAATAATGTTCAAAGGTGGTCATCTTACCTTTTCCATATACCGGGGACTTGGCTCCGCACCATAAATACCACATGAAATCTCTGGCATCTCTGCTTTCCTGGGTGTGCTCCGGAAGAAAATAAGCATTCTGAATCTTATTATCAACATAATCCATGAGAGCTTTTCCGGAATAGGACGAGCCTTCCATACAGATTTCTTCAAATGTACCATCTTCCCGCATGGGAATGCACCCATGATAGAGGAGATTGGAATTATAGCATTTGTACATACTTCCATGAGAATAGAGGAAACGCACATGACGGTGAAGCAGTTCATTATGGAGAAATGAAAGCTGCAGCGTACGCAAAAGTTCCTCTTCCTCTTCGTTTAGTGTCAGCGGACTTGCTGGATCAATGGTGGGAAACGATGTATCAAGAAGAGGATATTCCTTTCCCTCTACTGTTACAGTTCCCTTATTGTAATCAATGGCTTTCAGTAAAACTCTGTCATTCATTTCATATTCCGGGTGACGCTTTATGATCTGCCCTTCCACTTTAAACTGAATTATGGCAATTGCCTTATGCATCTTGGCTGCCAGTCCCGGATCCACAGCATCGTAAATATTTTCATCAAGTATCTGGGGTGAAAAACGCTCACAGGGGTCGTTGCGGTATACTCTGGCAGCAAACATGGAAAGCGGTCTTAAATTAATCCCATAACCATCCTCCAGAACATCGAAGCTGTTGTAGCTGATGGCAATTCTTAAAACGTTGCAGATACATGCAAGATTGCCTGTTGCTGCACCCATCCATGAAATATCATGGTTTCCCCACTGAATGTCCACATCGTGAAACTGCAAAAGCTCATTCATAATCATATCTGCTCTCGGTCCGCGGTCAAAAATATCTCCTATGATATGAAGACAGTCAATGGTTAAATTCTGAATCAGCTCACAAAGAGCTATGATAAATTTATCTCCAATCCGAATATCAATAATGGATCTGATGATTTCGCTGTAGTATACCCGTTTGTTGTCATCGTTATAATCAACATGAAGAAGTTCGTCTATGATGTATGCAAATTCCGGTGGCATCTTTTTTCTGACTTTGGATCTGGTGTATTTTGAAGATACAACTTTGCAGATCTGCACCAGACGGTAAATTGTCACTCTCAGCCAGTCATCATCTGCCTGCCCGCTAAGCTCCAGCTGATTCATAATGCGGTCGGGATAATAAATCAGGTTTGCTAATTCCACTTCCTCTTTTTCGGGTAAGATATGACTGAACGTTTCAGAAATCTTTTCCCGAATCACACCGGAAGCACTCCTTAACAAATGGATAAAGGCTTCGTGTTCCCCGTGTAAATCACTGAAAAAATACTCAGTTCCCTTGGGAAGTCCCTGAATTGCAGTCAGATTAATAATCTCACTGGAAGCCGCCCGAATGGTAGGATATTCCCTTGCTATAAGCTTTAAATAAGCCAAATCTTTCATAAATACGTTCTCCCTTATTTTGACACAGTTGCATTGCTTTGAATTTTATAGTATCATAAAAAACGTCAATTTTAAACCCCTTTCGCCTGACGGCCGTCCATGACCGGCCAGGCTATGAACGTAAAACCGGGAACACCCCAGAAAAAGGAGACACATATGGAACAATTATATGTTTTCGGAACCGGCAATGCCGCTGCCACCAAATGCTATAATACCTGCTTTGCCTTAAGAAATGACGAGGAATATTTTATGATTGACGCCGGAGGCGGCAACGGAATCCTCTCTATATTAGATGACATGAATGTGGATCTGTCTCACATCCACCATATATTTGCAACTCATGAACACACCGATCATATTCTTGGTATTATCTGGATGGTACGTTTTATCGGAGCCAGAATCAAATCGGGGAGCTACGATGGAGATCTAAATATTTACAGCCACAAAAATCTGGTTTCCGTAATTGATACTCTCTGCCGCCTTACTTTGCAGAAAAAGTTTTATGATCTCATTGGAACCAGAATTCATTTAATCCCGGTGGAAGACGGAGAAACCAGATCCATACTTGGATCTGACATCACTTTTTTTGATATTCATTCCACAAAAGCTGAGCAGTATGGATTTACCACAACTCTGCGCAACGGAAAACGCCTGTCCTTTTGCGGTGATGAGCCCTATAATCCCAAATGCCATGAATTTGTGGCAGGAACCAGCTGGCTGCTCCATGAAACCTTCTGCCTTTATAAGGACCGGGAAGTATTTAAGCCCTACGAAAAACATCACAGTACAGTCACCGATGCCTGCCAGCTTGCGGAGGAATTAAAGGCTGAGCACTTGATTTTATGGCATACAGAGGATAAGAACTTAAAAAACAGAAAAGAGCTCTATACCAGTGAGGGGAGTCCTTTCTTTTCCGGTGAACTTCTGATTCCGGAGGACAAAGAAATTATTAAACTTTCCTGATAAAAAAATCACGCTCGTCCCCGGCACTGCATATCATATAACAATAGAAAAAGCAAAGGAGTTTCTCATATGTTGTGCCCGGGCGGCTTTACCCCTTACCGTGACGTCGACTGCAGAGACCTGGCTATTTTCTATGAGGCCACCAGGGATTTACGCGGCACTACCTACAAGCCATATCTGGTGGCAACACAGGAAGCCAGGGGAGTCAACTTCCGATTTATCTGCAACTCCACGATTATGACCAGACCTCCTCAGAATGCAATCACCATGGTTTGCATTTTTAAACCCTTTTGCAAAGAACATGATAAGGCCAGGGCGGTTGTGACGAGTATCTGCAAAATGGGATGCTACAATTGTTATTAAATATAAATCGGAACGGTTTTCGCACCGTCCCGATTTTTTTAGATAACTAATGTTTTTAAAATGCCATACGATAAATCTCTATCATATCCTCTCTTCCCAGCTCACGGATTCCTGTCAGGGTTTTTTCTCCATTGGAAGAGCATTTATCCGCCATAAGGAGGAAATCCTCCTGGGTAATGCCGGCATTTAATTCCCGCAAAGAAACCGGCATATCAAGACTTTTAAAATATGCTTCTAACCGGTCGATTCCCTTTCGTGCTGTATAAACGGGATTTTCAAAATCCATCTCCTGGTTGAATACCCTTACAGCCAGCTGGGCAAATCTCATTGGTGCATCCTTACAGACGTATCTGGCCCAGGAACAAAACAGAGCAGATAAACCGGCGCCGTGGGCGATTTTTGGGTATAACCCGGACAGTTCGTGTTCCAGCTGATGCACCTGCATGAGATAATCTCTTCCAAGACCAGTCAGTCCGTCATGAGAAAGGCTTCCAGCCCACATGAGGGTGGCGCGGGCCTCATAGTCAACCGGATTTTTATCCGCCTTCTCTCCTGCCTCCATTACTGAGGTCAATAGTCCTTCGGCGATCCGGTCTGTAAGAGGAGTATCTTTCGTAGCTCCTCCCAGATACCGTTCCAGTGTATGCATCATAATATCAACCGTTCCGCAGCCAGTCTGAAACTTATTCACAGTAAAGGTCAGCTCCGGATTTAGCACTGCAAACAACGGACGGTGTGTGGGGCTGTTAAATCCTCTTTTGAGGCCCTCCTCTTCTTTTGTTATGACACAGGACAAGCTGGTTTCGCTTCCGGAAGCAGACAGTGTCAGAATATTTCCATGAGGAAGTGCCTTGCCAGGAACAGCTTTTTTCATAAAAAAATCCCATGGATCAATATCCGGATTCAAGACTCCGTCAGCCATGCATTTCGCAGAATCAATCACACTGCCTCCCCCCACAGCCAGAATAAACTGGACGTTTTCCTTTCTGCACAGATTGATTCCTTCCATTGCCAGTCCAAGACCGGGATTTGGTCTTACTCCTCCAAGCAGTACGTATTCAATTCCATGACTCTTTAAGGAATCTTCCACCTGATCTAAAAGACCGCTTTCCTTTACACTTCCTCCGCCAAAATGAACCAGAATCTTTTTAAAACCATATCCGGCAATCAATTCTCCAATATTTTTATGGGTGTCACGGCCAAAAATCACCCTTGTTGGTACGCAATATTCAAAATTATTCATTTAGAAACCTCTCTTTCTCCATCAAATCCATTCTTAGCTGAAATTATAGCATGAACCCTTCTTTTTTCCAAGACTGACTCTCTTTCCACCTTTTCCGTCATAAATTCTGCCCTATTTGCATATCTTATATGGGAAAGCCAAAGAAAGCTGCTTTCCCTTTTCACATGCATCTAACATGGAACGGCAAGGAGAATTCTTATGAACCCATTCAAAAAGAGTTTTACATCTTTCCCAGTGGCAAGGCATCATCTGATTATATACATAGAAGTAGTCATTCTTATGTTTCTTTTAGTCTCCCTATTTTTTATTTCTCCCGGCGGCAGATTCTCTTTTCCAGTTGTAAACCAGGAAGGAAAGGCCAGCTCTTCGGAAGCAAAAAAATACATTAAATGGGTGGATTTTAATGTAACTGCAAGAGCCATGCAGGAAGCCTTTCGTTATGATGTCAATACCTGCCAGTCCCAGGTTCATTTAAACTGGGTGGATTTGCTTGCCTATCTGGGGGCCAGATACGGAGGAGACTTCTCCAGGTATTCCAGCAAGGATTTAGATTCACTTGCTGAACAGCTTCTCTCCGGAAAAACCATGGAAGAACTGACAGGCAAAATGAAATACTACACGTATTACCGGGAAGCCTATGGAGCCGTGTTAGACGGTCTGGTTGGGCAATATGAGATTCAGATCCCATCCGCCAATGCACCGCTTTACGCTACGCCGGACTTATTGCCGGACGGTTCTGTCAATCCGGATAAAGTCTGGGTGACAAAATACGGTTTGAAAGGATTTTCTCCCATTGCCAAAGGATTTCCCTACAACGATTTTGACGATTTCGGGACTGCAAGGTCATACGGATTCAAACGCCAGCATCTGGGTCATGATATGATGGGCCAGGTTGGAACCCCGGTTATTGCAGTGGAAAGCGGCTATGTGGAAGCAATCGGCTGGAATCAATACGGTGGCTGGAGACTGGGCATTCGGAGCTTTGATGGAAAACGCTACTATTATTACGCTCATTTAAGAAAAAATTATCCCTATCATAAATCATTAAAGCAGGGTGGTATCGTAAACGCCGGAGATGTCATTGGATATATGGGCCGGACGGGATACAGCCGGACAGAAAACACCAATAACATCAACCAGCCTCACCTGCATTTCGGTCTTCAGCTGATCTTTGATGAGTCCCAGAAAGAAGGAAACAATGAGATCTGGGTAGATTGCTATGAACTGACCAAATTTTTGTCTATGAACCGGTCTGAAACAGTAAAAAATCAGGAAACCAAGGAATACAGCCGGGTTTATAATATGAAAGATCCTGCCATTCCGGAGAATTTTGTGGCACCGCCGCCACCTCCTGAAAAGGAACAATAAAAATGAAAGCAGCTTATTTACGGGTTCTTGAAATCCTTCCCGTAAACAGGCTGCTTTTTATGGCAGATACATTTATTTCCAAGTTAAAAAATGGTATAATTAAGGACAAATTATGGGGAAGGGGATTCATATGGAAAAGCAGATCAGCTATGAAATTCAAACTGAAACAGGGTATAGTTTTAAGAATCATGCAGATTTTTGTGTAGGAACCGGCAGAATGGGATTAACTCTGCAGCAGCAGTATCAGGAACAGTTAAAACTGGTGCAGGAGCAGATTGGTTTCCGCCATATCAGAGGTCACGGAATCTTTTGTGATGATATGGCAATTTATCAGGAGTATACGGATGAGTCAGGTAACATCAGGGCAGAATATAACTTTACCTATTTGGATATGGTCATGGATGCCTATCAGAATCTTGGGATTAAGCCTTTTTTAGAGCTTGGATTTATGCCTCAGAAAATGGCTTCCGGCGATCAGACCGTGTTCTACTGGAAAGGAAATGTTACACCCCCTAAAAGCTATGAGGCGTGGTCAGATCTGGTGCAGTCAGTTCTTTTACACCTTATGGACCGCTACGGAAAAGAAGAGGTGGTGACCTGGCCGGTTGAGGTATGGAACGAGCCCAATCTTCCCGGATTCTGGAAAGGGGCTGACAAAGAGGAATATTTTACTTTGTTTCAAAAGACCTTTTATGCTGTTAAAAAGACTGACAGCCGATTTCTGGTTGGAGGCCCGGCAATCTGCGGGGTTGACGACGTTCTCTGGCTGAAGCAGTTCCTGGAATTTTGCAGAGCACAAAAGTTAAAACCGGATTTTATCACGCGCCACCACTACATGTGGGATAAACCGGAGCAATGCGGCCATTACAGCTACGGATCCTTAAGAGATCCGGAAACCGCCATGGAGGAACTTAAGGTTTCCCGGGAAATTATAGACAGCTTTGAAGGGTTTCATGGGCTTCCCATGCATATAACGGAATTTAACACTTCCTACAGCCCTGACAGCCCGATTCACGACACCACAGTCAATGCAGCTTATGTGGCTTGGCTTTTATCTAAGATGGGTGATCTGTGTGAATCCTACTCTTACTGGACCTTTGGGGATATATTTGAGGAAAAGGGGGTTCCATTTACTCCATTCCACGGTGGATTTGGATTGGTGGCAAACGGGACAATTCCAAAACCCACATTCTGGACTTTTGCATTCTTTAAAAAGCTTCAGGGCAAATGCGTTCACCGTTCCGATGAACTGATTGTTATGAAAAAAGAGGTTGGCAGTTACTGCGCAGCCGCCTGGAATCTGTGCCTTGAGCAAGAGGAATGCCTGCGCCTTTCTATAACATTACCCGCAAATGAAGACGGAGAATATTGTCTGCTTACAAAGACAGTAGATGAAACTCATGGAAATCCCAGAAAAATCTGGCATGATATGGGAGAACCTTCCTGGCTCTCAAAAGAAGAAACAGAGATACTAAAAGATAGTGCACAGCCGTTGATTCATACAGAAACAGTAAGTGCTTCCGCTTGCGCTATTTCCTTTTCTATTTCACTGCAGCCATGGGCAGTTATGTGGTTTCAGCTAAAGAAAATTAAAAGAAACGGGGACCGGGGTTATGATTACTGCCGCGGAGGAAACCCCGCGGCAGGTACCAGAAGCCAATAATTTTTATCCTTTAACGCCTCCGATTGTAAGACCTGTGACGAAATACCGTTGTAGAAACGGATAAAGGCAGACAATGGGCAGCATGGTAAGTATGGTGGCAGCAGAGCGGACCGAAGTGGGCGTTACCGCTGCCACCGCATTCTTCATGGATTCTACAGAATTACTTTGATTACTTACAGATGACAATAACTTCATCAGTTCATACTGCAGTGTGGTCAGATTGGCATTCATACGATTGTAGAGCATGGCATCAAACCAGGAATTCCAATGTCCTACTGCACAGAATAATGCAATTGTAGCATATACCGGTTTGCATAAAGGTGAGATAATTTTCGTAAATATAACCAGGTCTCCGGCTCCGTCTAACTGAGCCGACTCTTCCAGGCTGTCAGGAAGCCCTACCATATATGTCCGGATCACCATCATATGAAAGGCTCCTACCATTCCAGGAATTATATAAACCAGAAAGCTGTTGGTAAGGCCTAAGCCCTTATATAAAAGAAAAACAGGAATCATTCCACCGTTTACGTACATGGTAATAACCCAGAATAAGGAGAGCTGCCTCTTAAAAAGAAAGCGTTTCCGGCTTACGATATAAGCAAGAAGGGCATTGGCGGCCAGTGCAGTAATCGTGCCGATCACCGTCCTTGCAACACTTACATAAGCTCCCACAAGCAGATTTTTTTTATGAAGCACTGTAATATAATTCTGAAGAGTCCATTTTCTGGGCCATAAATACAGCCCTCCTCTCAGAGCATCGGTCCCGTCATTAAAGGCCAAAACCAGTGTATTCCAAACCGGATAAAGGGTAATGATCACAAACAAAACCATAAATATGGTATTAAGGAAAACAAATATCTTATTACCCAGTGAACTTTTCCTTTTTTGTAACATTCTTTGATTAATCATATCTGCCCCCTTAGAATAAGCGTTCTTCGCCGGCCCGCTTTGCCATCTCATTTGCAATTAATATAATGGAAATACTTACCACGCTTTTAAATATTCCTGCTGCAGTGCCCAGGGAATAATCTCCCTGGCTGATACCCCATTTCAAAACGTATATATCAATAGTCTGGGATACACTCTGCACCAGACCGTTTCCCAACAGATACTGGACTTCGAAACCGGCATTTAAAACATTTCCTGCATTCATTAAAAGAAGAATAATAATCGTAGGCTTTATTCCAGGCAGCGTAATGTATTTGATTCTTGCCCACCTTCCTGCTCCGTCTATGGCCGCAGCTTCATAGAGAGATGTGTCTATGGCTGTGATGGAGGCCAGGTAGATAATGGCATTCCAGCCCGTTTCCTTCCAGACATTGGCAAAGGCAACAATCCACCAGAAATATTTAGGATATGCAAAAAAATTCAGAGGTTCCTTTAGCAGATGAAAACGAAGCAGAAGATCATTGACTATCCCCGTCCCAGACAGAGCGTCGTGTAATATGCCGGTAACAATAATCCAGGATAAAAAATGTGGAAGATATGATATTGTCTGCACAACCTTTTTACCACCCTGTGACTTTACTTCGTTTAAGAGAATTGCAAACATAATAGCTGCAACCATGGTGGTAACTAAATTAATGACTCCCATAGCCAGCGTATTTCTGATGACATGGATAAAACCATCATCAAGAAACAGCTGCCGGAATTTTGCAAGCCCTATAAATTCCGAGTGGAAAAAGCCAGCCTTCGGCTTATAGTTCTCAAATGCCATAAGCCAGCCTGCAAGAGGCAGATAACAGAATATAAATCCATAAATCACATAGCCTGCAGACAACAGCAGGAGCACTTTCTGCTTTTTTATCTCTTTCCAATTGATACGTTCTTTTTTAACCTTTCCAATGGATGCCATGGTATCACTCCTTTGCTAAAAAACAGGCTGGCGCAAAAATATATGATTGCACCGCCTGTTTTCTACTATTTAATTTGCTGCCGCTTCTTCTGCAACTTTAATTCTCCTGTCTACCTCCGGCTGTACTTCATCAAGAAACGCCTGTGGATTGCAGGTTTCATAAGCAGTTAAATATTCTTCCCAGCCAGCTTCAAAATCAGGCGCCATGACAACCTTTGGTAAATACTCATGTTTTAATTCTCTCATCTTAATCCATGCGGTTCCGCCAGGTGTTGCCGTAGTCATGGTTCCAACAAACGTATAAATCGGATACCAGGGTCCGGGAATTTCATTTTCCCCTACCATATCTACATAGGTTTTGCAGCCATATGCCTGTAGGCATTCCTGTACATTCTTTGGAAGACTATCCAGAAACTCATTGGGCTGCAGCTCCGGTTTTGCTGCATTGATTCCATCCTGGCTCATTCCGGTCCAGACCGGGAAATAGGAATAAGGGCATAAATGAGAGGCCTTGTATGCAGTATTGGTGACCTTCATACGAATCTCAGGTGTCCGGTAGAATAAGCCATCCTGATCCACCAGGTAATCCACATCCTTTTCTCCCCAGTTTCTGAGAGTGATAACTTCTTCACTTAACAGATCATCTACGAATTTTAAAGCTCCTCTGACATCTTTACAGCTTACGGTAATGGACAGACCAGAACCTACATTTAACGTATCCCCCGAGGTATGCCATCTGTTTTTTACTCCCTTGTCAATGGTAACCGGAAGGGGTACATAATTACAGCCCTGGTCTTCCAGCCCCTGCTGCTTGATTGCATCATTAACGTGCCCATAAAAATCCCACCACTGATCAATCATTCCAAGTACACGGCCTGTGGAAAGCTTTGCAATATATTCATCATAGATCTGAGTAAAGGATTCCGGATCAACGATTCCTTTTTTAAATTCCTCATTCAGCTTCTGGAAATAGCGTTTTGCCGTAGGAGTCGTATTGTAATCAATTACTTTCTTCGTCTCAGGATCTACAATACAGCTTCCATCATTGGCATATCCGTCCAGGAACAGCGGAGCATTCTCAAGACAGAAATATCTCCAGTCATCACATAATATAGTGTATGGAATGTTCTTGGTTCCATCCTCCATGGTGGGATTGGCTTTTTGATAACGCTCGATTAAGTCAAAATATTCGTCCATGGTGGTGATCTTCGGATATCCGGCCCATTTTAGTACACGGGTCTGTATCCAGAAGGCTTCATCGTTGTGAGTGGTCTGCATTTCCTTTTCATAGCTGTTGTTGAACTGAGGGATCCAGTAGATATGGCCATCAGCCTGACGCAGCTGATCCCATTCCAGCTTGGTAAAGAAATTCTTGATATTGGGATAATCATCTATATAATCATCAAGTGCGACCAGTGCTCCTGCATCATAAAGCTGGCTGGTTCCGTCACTGCCGCATATAAAATCGGGATATTCTCCTCCTGCTATTAAGGTTCCCACAGCCTCTTCTGCTGTCTGTCCGGTCAGCCAGGTTTCCTTTACTTTGGCTCCTGTAATCTCTGCAATGTGCTGTTGAATTTCATTGTCATCATTGATTTCGTCTCCCGGTACAGCAAAGAAAGCGGTGAATTCTTTGATACCCCCATCCTCTCTGGCTGAACTGCTGCCGGTAGCTGCTGTCCCCTTAGAGCAGCCAGTCAGAGTTTGCAACACCATGGCACCGATTACAAGCAGAGCTGTAAACTGTTTCTTTCTCAACGTCATATCCTCCCTTTTCTTTTATATTAATAGTTTACTTCAAAGCTGTGTTTTCACAACTGGAGAAAGCTAATAAAAACACAGGGGAAATTATAGAAGCAATATCCATAATCTGACCTATTTCACTCTGTTTTCCCCTCCCCTTCTAAACTTTGACGGTGTACAGCCCTTAACGGAAATAAAACGGTTCACAAAGTAGTCCAGGTCCCGGTACCCAACCTCCTCCGCAATCTGGTATATTTTAAGATCGGTTCTTAACAGCCTGACTGCCGCCTGCTCAATACGGCAGTTATTTAAATAATCCTTAAAGGACATTCCGTACTTTTTCCGGAACAGCTGACCTAAATAAGCGCTGTTTAAATAATATTTATTGCTGTATTCTCTTAATGAAAGATTTTTAGCGTAATTTTTTCTGATATCCTTCTCCACCTCATGGAGAATATCCTTTGATACATGCTTTCGCAGTTGTTCTAAGTAAGCCGCATACTCACAGGATAACCGGATTAAATGCTCTTTTCCGCCTCTGAGCATATCTCCTTCAAAGACATTTTCACTGATATAGAGCATGATTTCTTCCTGGTTTACATATCCGTCCTGCTCGGATGCCAGATGGATCAGCTGGAATAAAAGATAGTTAATATTCAAATTAACCGTGTCCATGGCAAATCTTAAATGATTCATTTCTTCATACAGCCGCTCTACGCTTTCCTCAATTCTTCCCCGTTCATTCTGCTCCACTGCAAACAGCAGATCATCCAGATATTGTTTACATAATACAATCCCATTGTTATTTACCTGTACCTCTTTTTCATAATAATAGATGGGCTGCTTTTTTCGAAAGGCCTGAAAAGAGCGAAGAATTCTGGCTGCCCCATAGGAATTAGAGATTTTTGAAATATCATTTACCTTTTTTCCTACCAGCATGACAACCGGCAGGCTCATGGCATCATTTAAGTACTTTCTGAACCGCTCCAGATATGCTTTCTGAGTCTCCCCTGCATTTTTTGCCATATAATCACAATATATAAAACCAATATTATAGCTTTTTTCATGACTTGAAACATCAAAAATACAATGATCCCCATCTCCTTTTAAAAATGCAAGGCAGGCACGGTAAAGTTCTCTCTGCTGGTTTCGCTTTTCCTCATCCATCAGCTCTTCCATCAGCTCAATATTGTCAATTTCGATGTCCACGTAACTGATTCCTTCTGACCATTGCATATGTTCTCTGATATAATCGAGATTGATCTGGTCGTATTTCCCAAAGATAAGAGATATCATATTTCTGGCAAGATATGCCTTCTCCATTTTGATTTTGTTAAGCTGTTGCTTTTTACTTCCCTGTCTCTGATAATTCAGCCGGTGCAGCACCCGGATCAGTTCTTCTTTCACAACCGGCTTTAAAATATAGTCAAAGCAATCAAATCGAATTGCCTGCTGAGCATAGGAAAAATCACTGAAACCGCTTAATATGATAAAATCCGCATGGGAAACCTTATCTCTTCTCAATATTTCCAACAGCTCCATTCCAGACATGACAGGCATTTTAATATCTGCAATGATTAAATCCACCTGATTATTTTTTAGGTATTCAAGTGCCTCCATACCATTTGCAGCTGTTTTGACGATCTCATAGCCCTCTGCCTCCCAGTCAATCAGTACCTTTAATCCCTGAACAATAAATGGTTCATCATCCACTAATAAGACACGTATCATAGTTCCCCCCCATTATTTTGAATGTTTAATACCGGAATTTTTATTGTTACCATGGTTGAAACTCCCGCTTCACTTTCTAACTCAAAGCTTACCATATTATCCGTTGCCATCTTAAGCCGCAGGCAGGCATTTAATATACCAACTCCTTTCTTCCCTTTTAGCATATCAATGCTGGCATGGTTCATCTTGTTTCTCAGTTCGTTCAAAAATGACTCTTCCATTCCATCCCCGGTGTCTTCGATTTCAATATAAAACACTTCATCTTCTAAATATACATGAACAAAAATCCACCCATCTGCCGTTTTACTCTCAATGCCATGAATGCAGGCATTTTCAGCAAATGTAACAATGGTCAGCTTTGGAATCTGGTAGTCCATACATTCTTCCATAATATCAAGCCTGTAAGACAGCCGGTCACCAAAACGGTACTTCTGCAGCTGCAAATATGCCTCTACAAATGAAATCTCTTCCCTTACTGTGATAAAATCCGTACCCCAGTCAAAGTTCTGCCGCTCCATTATTGCCAGCCGTTCCACCATGCAGGCAGTTTCCGTTTCATTTTTAAGCAGACTGTGCATACGGATGCTCTCCAATGCGTTAAACAGGAAATGGGGATTAATCTGGCTGTGAAGCGCTAAAAGCTCCGCCTTCTGCCGTTCAATATCCATTTCCTGTTCTTTTAAACGGTTAATATAAACAGTCTGGATTAACTCATTAATAGTAGCCACCATGCGGTTATAATTGCGCATTACAATTCCAATTTCATCTTCTCCCCTGATGTTCTCAATCTTCATAAGCTTTTCATCATCTATTCGCTTAAAGGCCTGGCTCAGCTCCTTCAGCCGTTCGGTAAAGGATTGGTTGATCGCTATCATAAATCCCAGAGGCAGCAGGATGTTGATAAAAACCAGCAGTATGAACAGGGGAATATTCTTTAACATCTGCCTTACGATTACTGTCTGGGGCTTTAAAACATAAATTGTCAGCTCAGCCCCGTAGGAAGCAAAATTCATCTGATAGCCCACTTTATCCTGCAGATCAAAGGTCTCAAAATCCTTCCATTGTCCGTAATTGCCCTGATTCGAAAGAATGATTTTATCATTCCAGCATACATATACGGGAGCCTCATAATTCATTTTTACAAAGCTCCGTGCCATGGTGCTATAGTCTATATCCATTTTTACAAGCTTTTCGCAGCCATCTCTTTTGTAAAAATTCAACCTCCTGATAAAGGATATTTTCCGTTTGGAATCTACAGTGGGAATTCTGCTCTCATCATAATACATATAAAGCACTCCATCCCGGCTGGAGCCCTCTAGATACTGGTACCACTCCTGGTCTTTTACTGTGGAAAGCTGTTTAAATTCCCCTCCGCTTACAATGGTGGGATTGTCTGCATACATGATAATGGAAGATGCTGTCGTTCCGATGCTGCTTTCAAACAACGAGTCTTTCATAAATGCCTGATAACTTAAAAAATAGTCCAGCTCCGACTCAAACTGTCTATCCATGAACTGATTCACATATTTGTTCATATATATTTTCTTTGTTGCACCAGCCGCTTCTTCAATATCATAGAAAAAATTGTATTTTACCGCACTTGCAATATTCTCCATGCCCTTTTTCATGGATGCACTTTCTGATGCTATAAATATGGCAACAATCACACTATCTGTTATAAAAATTGGTAGAAGAACACTGTATATGTAAAGTATCCTAAGCTTTTTCTTCAATTTGAAATCATCTAATCTGCTGCTGATCCATTTTAAAATATGCCTCATTCCTGGCCCCCCTGTTACCTCTTGTTCAATCCTATTATACCTCTTTCTACTAATTATACGGGATAAACTTTTTCTATCCTCCTGACAAACTATATAAACTATCCAGACAAAGTTTGATTATGTGGCTGAAATACAAAAAAGCGTATCAGACGGTACAAAATAAGTCTGATACGCTTTCAATATTTTAACTGATTATTTTACTTTTGGCTGCTGTTGAGTAATACAGTGGATATTTCCGCCTCCAAATGCTACCTCTTCAGTACGTACTCCCACTACTTTGCGCTCCGGGAACATTTCCTGAATCTGCTCTAACGCTAATGCATCGTTTTCATCACCATACTGGGGAACAATTACACCGCCGTTTACGATGAGGAAGTTCATATAGGAAGCAATGGAGATTTCCCCATCTTCTCTTGGTAGCGTTCCTTCTACCATATCAATGGAGTCTGCACCGTTTAACCGTACTGGCTCTTTTGTAAGGCAAAGCTTGTGAACCTTCAGCCTGCGTCCCTTTGCATCAACTGCTTCAGAAAGAGTTTTATAAGCAGCCTGTGCTTCTGCATAAAACGGATTTTCTTTATCCTCTGTCCAGATGCAGGCAACCTCACCTGGTCTTACATACTGGGCAACGTCATCAATATGGCCGTTGGTTTCATTTGGATCAATTCCATCTTTAATCCAGATCACCTTTTCACAGTTTAAGTACTGACAGAGCATTTCCTCTATTTCTTCTTTTGTCATAAGAGGATTGCGCCCCTCGCTTAACAGACACATCTCTGTTGTAACTACAGTTCCCTCACCGTCTACATGGAAGGATCCGCCCTCCAGTACAAATCCTTCTGTCCGGTAGGAATCAATTCCTTCCAGATCACATACTTTCTGTGCTACCAGATCATCCTGGTCCCATGGGAAATACAGTCCGTCAACAAGTCCGCCCCAGGCATTAAAGGTCCAGTCACATCCTCTGATTCCGCCTTTGTCATTGATTACAAAGGTTGGTCCGCAGTCTCGAATCCAGGCATCATTGCTGGTTACTTCTACCACACGGATGTCAGACGGCAGATGTGCACGGCAG
This sequence comes from Lacrimispora defluvii, assembly GCA_013036995.1. Classification (GTDB taxonomy): domain Bacteria; phylum Bacillota; class Clostridia; order Lachnospirales; family Lachnospiraceae; genus Lacrimispora; species Lacrimispora defluvii. The sequence continues at coordinate 96,372 of JAAOXG010000016.1, read as the reverse complement.
TTCTGAAACTGGGCTGGGGAAGCACATACGGTAACCGGCTCAAACTGGCGGATTGCTTTTGCAACCTGTGCAAATACGGTCTGTGCAGGCTTTGCACCGTTTCTCCAGTTATCCGGTCTTTCCGGCCAAAGCATCCAGACTCTTTCCTGTTCTTCAAATTCTGCAGGCATACGGTATCCGTCCTGCTTTGGGGTTGAATTTTCGATTCTCTTTGCCATAATAGATACCTTCTCTCTTATTTATCTCTTTTTCTGTTAACAATGACTTCGCCGATTATAATGAATATTACCGCACCAATGGTGATGGGGAGCTTTGATGTCAAAGTCTCTGTATCAAAACTTAATGGGATTGCCGTGAAAATCAGTGCAATCACAATCAGCAGCATAGGCAGACCTGCTAATATCTTTAAAAATAATGGGCTGCCTGGAACCCGAAACGGCCGTTCTGTATCTGCATCCGTCTTTCTCAGTCTAATAAATGCAGGAAATACAGGCAGGTAAGAAAGCAAAAACATAACCAGGTTCAGTGCAAAGAAACTCCAGAATAAATCCTCATTTGGCATAAACGGAGCGATAATAAGAACCAGGCTGGCAACCAGGCCGTTCATAATTGCTGCGCCGATTGGCATATTTGTTTTTTTGCTGCGTATTTTAAATACTCCGGGCATATCTCCATTTTCCGCGGAATAAGCGGCCACATTATTTACGCCCAGTGACCAGGAAATCATATTTCCAAAAAGCGTAAGCAAAAATCCAATTGCTACAGCGATTACAATCACACCTCTGGTTGATCCGGTTAAAATCTGAACACTTGCAACAAGTCCAGTACTGGTGCTGATCTGGTCGGAAGGAATTGCAACTCCGATTCCAAATGCCATAAAGATGTAGATCGCTGCTATTACCAGGCCTCCTGCAATGATTGACTGGGGAATCTGTTTTTTCGGATTTTCCATATCTCCCGCAAAGGTACAGACCACTTCAAATCCAAGGCAATTAAACAAAATGACGGATATATAGGATAAGCTGTTTAAATCAAATTTGGGAAGCATGGAGGATAAGGTGTATTCATTTGCTACACCATGGGTTACGGCACCGTAAATTCCAAGCACCCCCAGCGTAATGGCAATTAAAATTTTAATCGCAGCTGCCCCATTTAAAATCCACGCACTGTCACAAATTGAATTAAAGCTGATTAATACGATAATCCATACAAAGGCCAGCTCGATCAGTAAAGAAGGAACCAGTCCCATCTCGGTTCCTGTCAGCAAACTGATAATATTAGGGAACATCAGCGCCAAAGAAGCCATCCAGAGGGGAAAATTAATCCAGTAATACCACGATACTCTTCCTCCCCATTTATTTCCAAAAGCCTTTGATACCCAGTCGTACAATCCGCCGTCTCCTTCATAGGTTGTACCAAGCTCTGATGAAATCAGGCCATAAGGCAGCAAGAATGTAATGAGCAGAAAGATCCACCAGAAATACTGGGAATTACCGATTGCTGCTACCGGTGCTGCTGCTTCTGCCACAAATACGACACAGATTACGGTCATTATGGCATCGATCAAACGAAATTTTTTCTTTGGCGCTTCTGACATGGTGACTCCCCCTTATCTGATATGTCTCTCATCCATGAATTTTTCTAACTGTTCTTTTGCTGCTGCGATCTGCAGTTCGCTTGCTGCCTGCTCTCTCTGATACTGAGTGAAATAAACCAGCAGACCTCTCATAGCTGTGAGACGGTTACCTGCCTCTAAAAATGCGATGGAGCTTTCACTGTCAAGTACCTCATCTGTCACGTCTTCTCCTCTTGTAGCCGGCAGACAGTGCATAAATTTGCATCCGATATTTCCAAGAGACATCAAATCTCTGTTTACCTGGTAATCTTTAAATGTAGCAACTCTCTCTTCCTTTGGAGTCTCGTTTTCATAAAGTCCATACCATACATCTGTATAAATGAAGTCGGCACCCTTTACACTTTCACGGTTGTCGGTCACTTCCCATGTACCGCCTGATACCTTGCAGTTTTCTTCCATGATCTTTTTGTGCTCTTCTAAAAGCTGGTTCTTTTCCGGACCATAGTGTACAAAGTGCATGCCAAGCTTTGTTGTAATAAATCCAAGGGAAGCGCATACCTGAGTGCCGTCTCCCACGAATACTACCTTGCAGTCTTCCAGTTTCTTTCCTCTTGGAAGATGCTCCACGATTGTACAGAGATCTCCGATTTCCTGAGTTGGGTGATTGTAATCACTCATACCGTTTAATACAGGAATTGAGCATGCATTTGCCAGCTCCACCACGCTCTTATGCTCAATCACACGTGCCATAACCACATCGATCATCTGTGATAAAACTTTACCTGTATCGCCGATGGTCTCATGACCTCCCAGCTGAATCATGCCAGGTCCTAAGTACTGGGCATGTCCGCCAAGCTGTTCCATTGCTGTTTCAAAGGATACACGGGTTCTTGTAGAAGACTGCTGAAAGATCATTCCAAGTGTCTTTCCCTTCATAAGAGGTGGATTATATCCTGCCTTAATGCTTTTTTTGATCTCTAAGGAAAGATGAATGATGTCTAACAGTTCCTCCTTTGTAAAATCATTGGTGTCAATAAAATGACGAATTCCGTTTGCTCTCATGGTGAATCCTCCTGTTTTTTATTTAATTAAAAGTGAATACAGTTCCGGTTTTCCCGTCTAACGCTTCAATCGCTTTATCCAGAGAAGTGATAATTGCTTTCTTAGAGGGATTGGATCTTACAAACTTCATGGCTGCCTGTACCTTTGGAAGCATACTTCCGGGAGCAAACTGTCCCTCTTCGCAATATTTATTTGCTTCATAAATACTTAAATGATCCAGATCCTTCTGATCCGGTTTATTGTAATTAACCGCAACCTTCTCTACTTCAGTAAGAATCATAAGGATGTCCGCTTCTACCTGCTCTGCCAGAAGCTCCGCTGCAAAGTCTTTATCAATCACTGCTGCAGTACCGCAAAGACAACCAGCCGGATGTTCAATAACCGGAATTCCGCCGCCTCCGCAGGTAATTACGATTGCTTTTGGCCAAAGCTCTTTTACTGCTTCAATTTCCACAATTTTCTGTGGAAGGGGTGATGCAACAACTCTTCTGTATCCCCGGCCGGCATCCTCCTTCATTACGTATCCTTTTGATGCTGTCAGCTCATCGGCTTCTTCTTTTGAATAAAAAGGACCAATTGGTTTGGTTGGATTTAGAAATGCAGGATCCTTCTCATTTACTACAACCTGAGTGGCAATGGTGACTACGGGGAAATTCTGATTTCTCTTATTCAGCGCATACTTCAGAGCCTGTTGCAGATGATATCCGATATATCCCTGTGACATGGCTCCGCATACATCAAACGGCATTGGCGGTGTTACATCCTTTGCTGCTTCGGATGCCATAAGAATTCTTCCGACCTGGGGTCCGTTTCCATGTACAATGGCCATTTCATACCCACGTTCGTTCATTTCTGCAATATACTCACAAGTCTTATGAACGACTGAAAGCTGAGCCTGTGCAGTTGCTTCTCCTTTTCCTGACTGAAGGGCATTACCGCCTAAGGCAAGTACTATTTTTACAGCCACTGGTGAAACCTCCTTTATTTTGTTTTTGCTGTGATTGCCGGTGTGAATCGCTCTCACAAGACGAAAATAGCAGTTTTGGGAAGGGTTGAGAATGTAGCGGATGGGTAGAATTTTATAACACTTTTTACTATTTTACACATAAACTTTCCTAAACTCTTGTGCAATATGTACTAAAATTTTGTCGATTTTTGTAATTTCGCGGTTGAAAAAAGTTTTTATTTTGCTATACTGATAATAACTTACAATCAACGGCTTACGAACTGGAGGCACATATGGAAAAGGGTGTTAGCTTTCTCTACAATTTGTTTATAATCATTGTCTATTCCGGAATTATGTGGATGTCATTTTTTCTGTTTCTGAATGGAAAAGATAAAATTCTGCTTTGGATCGGGATTATTTACTCGGCAATTATAATAGATGATATTGTGACTTTCGCATCAGAACAGTTTCAGAGTTTTGCAGAAAACTATAATCGGGTTTTTATGATCGTACCAACTCACAAGACATTAATTTACTTAACTATGTCACTTGGTTATCTGATCATATTTAAAAACCTGATCAATAAAAAAATAACCTGGTATGACTTTAGTATTCTTGGCATCTATGTAATCTACATGTTTTTCATTCCTGCTTTGGATAACAGTGCATGGAAAATCTTTCTCTATTACCTTCCAAGCCAGCTTTATAATGCCTATGTAGGTGCAGAGGTTTTATGGACAATAAAAAAGAACCCTGAATTTTATCAGGGCTCGTTCTATCAATGGTGCAGATTGCTTTTTTATCTCACTATTATTATGAACCTTTGTATTATCGTGGAAGATTCCATTGTAATTTTTCATTTTGATGTGTACTCCAAATATTATATCAATATGAATAACAGAAGTATCACCTCCGATATTATGTATCTGACCCACTCTGCATTTTCCGCTTGTTATTTAATGTACTATTTAAAAACTTCACTGCGGAACAATACAATTGTGAATTCTGTAAACAGCCACACTCACTCCAGCCTGCCTTCTGATATTGAAGAAAGCATTCTGCATCGTTTCTGTGAGACCTACCATTTAACAATCAGAGAACGTGAAATTTTAAAAGTACTGCTCTTAGATAAAACCAATCAGGAGATCAGCGATGATTTATTTATCTCTCTTGGAACAGCGAAAACCCACGTCCATAACATCTTTCAGAAAACAGGCGTTGTAAAGCGCCCCCAGCTTCTGAGTATATACGACACCTTCCGGAAAGATCAGCTGAATGCAAAGCCGGAAAATGAAACACCGTCCCCGTAGCCTGCCGGCTTCGGGAACGGTGTTTTTTATTTCAGCATATGAATAAACAGCCCACTTCTTAACTTCGGTTCAAACCAGGTTGATTTTGGTGGCATTAAAAGTCCTGCATCCGCAACTGAGAACAGTTCTCCAATGGAGGTTGGATACATGGAAAACGCCACTGTCATATCTTCTTTACAGCGTTTTTCCAGTTCCTTTAACCCACGGATTCCTCCAATAAAATCGATCCGCTTATCAATTCTGGGATCTCCGATTCCTAAAATAGGGCCTAAGAGATTGTCCTGTAAAATAGATACGTCAAGGCCTTTTACCGGGTCCTCGCACATTAACCCCGCCTTCGCCTTTAAGCAATACCAGGTTTTATTGAAATACATTCCGAAGGTTCCCTTTTCAGATGGACCATAAGCTTCTTCTCCCACAGAAGTAACGGTAAATCCATTGGATAGTTCCGTAAGGAATGCTCCCTGGGATAATCCGTTTAAATCCTTTACCACACGGTTATAAGGAAGAATCATCAGCTGGTCATCGGGAAAGAGTACGGACAGGAAGAAATTAAATTCCTCATCTCCCGTATATCCGGTGGTCTCTTCCCGTCTCTTTAAGCCTACTTTTACAGCAGACGCAGCACGGTGATGACCGTCGGCGATATAGGTGGCCGGAATTTGCAGAAAGCTTTTTTCTATCATTCCTACGGTTTCGGGATCTGCAATTTTCCATACTTTATGACTGATTCCGTCATCTGCGGTAAAATCATAAAGCGGTTCTGTCTTCTTTTTTTCTTCCACCAGCCGGTTAATGTCCTCAACGGAACGGTATGCCAGGAAGATGGGTCCAGTCTGGGCATCGGTAGTATCCACATGGCGGATTCTGTCCAGTTCCTTTTCCTCCCTGGTATTCTCGTGCTTTTTAATCACACCATTTACATAATCATCAATGGATGAACAGGCTACAATTCCGGTCTGGCTTCTCCCTTCCATAATCAGCTCATAAATATAATACGCATTTGTCTCGTCCAGCTCAAAGGTTCCATCTTCCATCCAGTCCTTCAGCATGGCTGCCGCCTTATCATAAACGCGGTCATCGTATATATCCATATCCTGTGAAAATTGTGTTTCCGGGCGGTCAATATTTAAAAATGATTTTGGATTCTCAGCCGTTATCTCACAGGCTTCCCTCCGGTTATATACGTCGTAAGGAAGAGCCGCCACCAGGCTGGCCTCTTCCTTATTAGGTCTTACACATTGAAATGGTTTTACAATTGCCATGATTTCTCCCCTATTTGATTACTCTGACCCGAATTACGCCTTTGATGGCATTCAGTTTCTGAATGCTTACGGCATCCGGTACATTCTCCAGATCAAGGAGAGTATATGCATACTTTTCACGGCTCTTATTGGTCATGTCGGAGATATTCACATTACCGGCTGCCAGTGTTCCTGTAATCTGTCCGATCATGTTGGGGATATTTAAATGCAGGACTGCAATACGGCTTGCAGCGTTGCAGATTCCCATATCACAGGCGGGGTAATTGACTGAATTACGGATATTACCATTGTCGATATAATCCATGATCTCTTCCACAGCCATCTTCGCACAGTTATCTTCTGATTCCTCTGTAGAAGCCCCAAGATGAGGAATGACGATGGCGCCTTCCATATGCACTGAAGTTGGATTTGGGAAATCAGTTACGTATTTTTTAATCTTACCAGACTTTAATGCTTCAGCCATATCCGCCTCATTCACCAGAATGTCTCTGGCAAAATTGAGAATGACTGCTCCATCCTTCATATTATCGAAGGCTGCTTTATTGATCATTCCCTTTGTTGCATCCACTAACGGCACATGAAGGGTAATGTAATCACACTCTTTATAAATGGTATCCACGGCAGTAATATGTTTTACATTTCTTGAGAGTCTCCAGGCAGCATTCACTGAGATGAAGGGGTCATATCCGTAAACCTCCATTCCAAGGGAAGAACAGGCATTCGCAACCTCTGCACCGATTGCGCCAAGACCAATGACTCCAAGCTTTTTGCCTCTGATTTCGCATCCGGCAAATGCACCTTTGGCTTTTTCCGCAGATTTGGAGATGTTTTCATCTTCCTGATTTTCCTTACACCAGCGGATACCGCCTTCAATATCACGGGAAGCCAGCATCAGACCAGCGATCACCAGCTCCTTTACTCCGTTTGCATTGGCTCCTGGTGTATTAAATACCACGATTCCCTCTGCAGCACATGCCTCTAAAGGAATGTTATTGACACCTGCTCCTGCTCTTGCGATAGCAAGAAGCCCGTCTGGGAGTGCCATCTCATGCATGGAAGCACTTCTGACAAGCACGCCATCTGCACCTTCCATCTGATTTGTAAGCTCATATTCTTCTGTTAACAATGCGGTTCCGTATGTAGAAATCGCATTTAGGCAATGAATTTTTTTCATGGCTGTGATCTCCTTTCAGTCTGCCTGTGCTGTATGTTTTTCTTCAAAGTCCTTCATAAAGGAAACCAGCTTCTCCACTCCTTCTACAGGCATGGCGTTATAAATGCTGGCACGCATACCGCCTACGGATCTGTGACCTTTTAAATTCTCAAATCCCGCAGCTTTTGACTCTTTCACAAATAAGGCATCCAGTTCATCATTGCCGGTAACAAAAGGTACATTCATAAGAGAACGGTCCTTCTCAACCACAGTGCCGTGAAACATCTTACTCTGATCCAGAAAATCATAAAGGATTGCTGCTTTCTTTTCATTAATCTTTTTCATTGCTTCCAGACCGCCTAAGTTCTTTAACCACTTAAATACCTTGCCGCAGATATAGATTCCATAGGCAGGCGGTGTATTATAAAGGGATTTTGCATCTGCGTGAGTCTTATAACGAAGCATGGTAGGTGTTTCTTTTAAAACGTCCTCCCGGATTAAATCTTCCCGGATAATGACAATCACTACACCCGCCGGTCCCACATTCTTCTGGGCTCCGGCGAAAATAAGTCCATACTTACTCACATCGACAGGTTCCGATAAGAAGCAGGAGGAGAGGTCTGCTACCAGTATTTTACCCTTCGTGTCAGGCAGTGTTTTAAATTTGGTTCCGTAAATTGTATTATTTTCACAGATATATACGTAATCCGCATCCTCTGAGATAGGGAGATCGGAAACATCCGGTATATAACTGAATGTTTTATCAGCACTGGAAGCTACTGCATTGGCTGTACCATAAAGTTTTGCCTCCTGGTACGCTTTCTTTGCCCACTGTCCGGTGATAATATAATCTCCAACCCCATTCTGAAATAAATTCATGGGAACCATGGCAAACTGCTGGGACGCTCCGCCCTGTAAAAACAGCACCTTGTAATTATCCGGAATTGACAATAAGTCTCTTAAATCAGCTTCGGCTTCATTGATGATGGTTTCATAAGCCTTGGATCGGTGACTCATTTCCATAACCGACATTCCGGTTCCCTTATAATCCATCATCTCATCTGCTGCTTCTTTTAAGACTTCTTCCGGCAGGACTGCAGGTCCTGCAGAAAAATTGTACACTCTGCTCATATCTCTTCCTCCTCAAATTCGGGACTCTTATCCCTTTCCTTACTGATGTTAGATCTTTAAATCTTCTTCGTCAAATGCATCCTCAATGGGGGCTCCCGGTGAAACCATAGGGAATACCTTGTCATCACAATGAATCTGACAATCTATAACAACAGGAACATTAAGGGCAATGGCTTCTTTTAAGACTTCTTCAAATTCTTCTTTTCCGGTAACCCGGTAAGCCTTTGCTCCCATTCCTTCTGCTATCTTAACAAAATCAACCTGGTCATTAAGAACTGTATGTGAATACCTCTTTCCATAGAACAGGGTCTGCCACTGACGCACCATACCCAGTACATGATTGTTTAATACAACCTGGATAATCGGGATGTTATAACGGGTTGCTGTTGCAATCTCGTTTAAATTCATGCGGAAACATCCGTCTCCTGCCACATTGATGACTGTTTTGTCCTTACAGCCCATCTTCGCACCAAGGGAAGCACCAAGACCATATCCCATAGTACCAAGCCCTCCTGAAGTGATAAAGCTTCTGGGCTTTTTATACTGATAAAACTGTGCGGCCCACATCTGGTGCTGTCCTACCTCTGTGGTGATAATGGCATCTCCTTTTGTCACCTCATAGATCTTCTCTATAATATAGGGACCGGTCAGAATACTCTTCTCATAGCGCATGGGATACATATCCTTCAAGCGGTCAATATGAGCAACCCATTCCTCATGATTAATGGGATCCAGCCTTGCATTTAATTTTCTTAAAATGGATTTCACATCACCAATTACACTGGCATAAGCCTTTACATTTTTATTGATCTCAGCCGGATCCACATCAAAATGCAGAATCTTTGCATTTCTGGCAAAGCGGGATGCATTGCCGGTCACCCGGTCGCTGAATCTGGCTCCGATTACGATTAAAAGATCGCATTCTGTAATACCAAAATTAGATGTCTTGGTTCCGTGCATACCAACCATTCCGGTATAGAGCTCATCTGTTCCGTCAAAAGCACCTTTGCCCATCAGACTGTCTGCAACCGGTGCCTGAATCTTATGAGCAAAGGAAGCAAGCTCATCAGAAGCATTGGCGATAACTGCGCCTCCGCCTACAAAAATGTAGGGCTTTTGTGATTTGCGGATCAGCTGCAGCGCCTGCTCTAAATCCTCTTCCAAAATGGTATCTTCCTGACGGATAATTGGCTCCGGTTCCTTCTCTTCATATTCGTAATTGCTGGCAGTCACATCCTTTGTTATATCAATTAATACAGGTCCTGGTCTGCCGGTCTGGGCAATCTTAAATGCCCTGCGAATGGTATCCGCCAGTTTACTGATATCCTTTACAATAAAATTATATTTTGTTATAGGCATGGTAACGCCGGCAATGTCAATCTCCTGAAAGGAGTCTCTGCCAAGGAGGCCAACTGCTACGTTGCAGGTAATGGCTACCATGGGCACGGAATCCATAAATGCAGTGGCGATTCCGGTTACCAGGTTGGTTGCCCCCGGGCCTGAGGTCGCCAGACATACCCCTACTCTCCCGGTTGCTCTCGCATAACCGTCCGCTGCATGGGCAGCTCCCTGTTCATGGGAGGTGAGTATATGGGTGATCTCATCCTGATGCTTATAAAGAGCATCATATATATTTAAAATGGTGCCGCCCGGATATCCGAAAACGGTATCTACGCCCTGTTCCTTCAAGCACTCGATTACGATCTCTGCTCCAGTTATTGTCTTCATAAGCTGCTCCTTTTCTTTATATTTCCAGGATTGCCCCACGGCTTGCCGGGGCTGCCATAGCCGCATATCTTGCCAGATATCCGGAAGTAACTAAAGGCTTCCTTGGCTGCCATTTTTCCTTTCTGGCTGCCATCTCTTCGTCAGATACTTTTACATCCAGTCTGTGATTATCAATATCAATGGATATGATGTCGCCTTCCTCCACCAGTGCGATGGGGCCTCCTACGGCTGCCTCCGGACAGGTATGGCCGATGGAAGCTCCTCTGGAAGCACCGCTGAACCGTCCGTCTGTAATGAGCGCTACGGTGGAGCCAAGTCCCATACCGGCAATGGCTGAGGTTGGATTTAACATCTCTCTCATTCCAGGTCCGCCTTTTGGACCTTCATAACGGATTACTACCACGTCTCCTGCAACGATCTTTCCGCCCTTGATGGCATCAATGGCATCCTCTTCACAGTCAAAGACTCTTGCAGGACCTTCGTGTTTTAACATTTCAGGAGCAACGGCAGAACGTTTTACAACCGCACTGTCCGGTGCTAAATTACCTTTTAATATGGCGATTCCGCCGGTGCTGCTATAGGGATTCTCCACGGGGCGAATAACTTCAGGATCTTTATTTACACATCCCTTAATGTTTTCTCCCACTGTTTTTCCAGTTGCCGTAATGCAGTCCAGTTCTAAAAGTCCCAGCTTGCTGATCTCATTCATTACTGCATAAATGCCGCCTGCCTCATTTAAATCTTCTATATAAGTAGGGCCAGCCGGAGCAAGGTGACAAAGGTTTGGAGTTTTTGCACTGATCTCATTGGCAAGCTCCAGATTTAAGTCCACGCCTGCCTCATGGGCAATTGCCGGAAGATGAAGCATACTGTTGGTGCTGCATCCAAGAGCCATATCCATGGTAAGAGCATTTCTAAATGCCTTCTCACTCATAATATCACGGGGACATATATTTTTCTTTAACAGCTCCATAACCGCCATACCTGCATGTTTTGCAAGCTTTAAACGTTCGGAGTAAACGGCCGGAATGGTTCCATTTCCCTTTAAGCCCATTCCAAGAACCTCTGTTAAACAGTTCATACTGTTAGCCGTATACATACCAGAACAGGAACCGCAGGTCGGACATGCCTTCTGCTCATATTCCTTTACTTCCTCTTCCGACATCTTACCCGCAGTATAAGCTCCTACTGCTTCAAACATGCTGGAAAGGCTGGTCTTATGGCCCTGCACACGTCCAGCCAACATTGGTCCGCCACTGACGAACACTGTAGGTATGTTAATGCGCGCTGCTGCCATTAAAAGTCCGGGAACATTTTTATCACAATTGGGTACCATAACCAGAGCATCAAAGGCATGGGCTCTTGCAAGACATTCCGTGGAGTCTGCAACTAAATCCCTGGTGACCAGTGAATACTTCATACCAATATGTCCCATGGCAATTCCGTCACAGACTGCAATGGCCGGAACCATGACCGGTGTTCCGCCCGCCATGGCAACTCCCATTTTGACGGCATCGACTATTTTATCCAGATTCATATGGCCTGGTACGATTTCATTATAGGAACTGACAATACCAATTAAAGGCCTTTCCATCTCTTCCTCTGTCATTCCCAGTGCATTAAAAAGGGAACGATGAGGTGCCTGCTGCATACCTTTTTTAACTGAATCACTTTTCATCTGCTGCACACTCCTTTTCTTTTTTCATAACTTTCTGATTATATGGAAATCCGGGAGCGTATAAAAACTGATGTTTTATCCGCTTCCGGCAATTTATAAATTTTAAATTGTCAGGTGCCAGACGAGCTAAATAATCCGCTCTGCGATTAGATCACCCATTTCTGTTGTTGACACCTTTTTAAATCCATCGGAGTAAATGTCTCCGGTTCGGTATCCTTCTTTTAAAACCTGCTCCACGGCTGCTTCCACAGCATCTGCTTCCCTGTCTAAATCAAAGGAATACCGAAGCATCATGGCTGCAGAGAGAATGGTTGCAATTGGATTTGCAATGTTTTTTCCTGCGATATCAGGTGCAGAACCGTGGCTTGGTTCATACATGCCAAATTTGCTTTCATTCATACTGGCTGAGGAGAGCATTCCGATGGATCCTGTAATCATGCTGGCTTCATCGGATAATATATCCCCGAACATGTTCTCAGTAAGAATTACATCAAACTGTCCCGGATTCATCACCAGCTGCATGGCACAGTTGTCTACCAGCATATGGTTCAGTGTCACTTCCGGATAATCCTGGGCCACCTCTTCCACCACTTTTCTCCAGAGTCTGGAGGAGTCCAGTACATTGGCCTTATCTACGCTGATGACCTGCTTTTTCCGCTTCATGGCAATATCAAACGCCTTTACTGCGATTCTGCGGATCTCATTCTCATTATAGGTAAGAGTATCCACTGCAGTCATCACACCGTCCACCTCTTTGGTGTAACGGTCTCCGAAGTAGAGACCCCCGGTGAGTTCTCTCATGATGACCATATCAAAACCGTCTCCGATAATCTCTTTTTTTAAAGGACAGGCATCAGCAAGTTCTTTATAAAGATAGGCGGGGCGGATATTTGCAAATAAATTAAGACCTTTACGGATGGCTAGCAGCCCCGCTTCAGGTCTCAGATTCGGTGCCACATCGTACCATTTTGAATTTCCCACATTCCCCCCGACTGCACCAAGGAGAACGGAGTCGCTTTTTTTTGCTGTTTCCAACGCTTCGTCCGTTAATGGGACGCCGTAGGTATCAATGGATATCCCTCCCATTAAGACTTCTGTATAATCAAACAGGTGGTGATAAACTGCCCCGACCTTATCTAATATCTTTCTCGCCTCTCCAATGATTTCAGGCCCTATCCCGTCGCCAGGGATTACTGCAATGTTATAGTTCATTTGTACTCTCCCTCTGTGTCACTGTAATCTGCTGATATATTTCTTCTCATAATAGAACATTTGTCAGGATTTTTCAACTAAAATAAAATATTTTTACTGGAAAACATATATGAGAAAGGAATTGATACTATAATTAACGGTTATAAAAGATGAGAAATCAGGAAAAAAGCAGTCCCGGAATTTTAAACCGGGACTGCTCTTTTCCTGTTCGCCATTTGCTTATTTACTAATTTCTTCATTGACAGTCAGACATTTATCAACCGATGCCTTATCGATTTCATTTACAAAGGGAGAATTTTCTGTTCTTGTATAATAGCAGCTGGAATCCTCATTAAGACTTCCTACTGAAAGCTGGAATGTCTCATCCTTTCCATTTTTGTTATAAGTATAAGAAATAACGGCAGTAGGCTGATCAAGACCATAATCCTTTAACTGGGAATCCGATACATTATAGTTTGGACAGCTCTTTACCTTCAGGCCTGCAAGGGAATCAGCCAGTACATTTAATGGAGAATTGTCTTCCAGCTTATTTTCCGCGGTGTCTGCAGAATCCTTATACCATTCAATGGTTCCTTTCTCATCGTCCAGCTTTTTCTTTACGAACTGTTTCCTGCTGTCTGCCTTGGTCACAGTAATTCCTGTGATATCGGTTCCGGCAATTGCCGGGAATTCTTCCAGAGCCATAAAATCATTCAGACTGCTGTCTGTCTCCGTATAAAGAGTAGAACCGATGAGATAAGGGGTATCCTCTCCCTGGATTGCAGCATAGTAATCTCCGTCCGGAGTAGCATTTCCAAGGAGAATCACTGACTTTTTATTGTCTGCACCAGTGACTGTAATGGTACGGATGGGCTGATCCAGTCCATATGCACCAAATCCATCTCCGTCTTCCAGTTTTCTCACTGCTTCCAGCTTAGAGACAGTGGAAGCAATCCCGTCCATTTTGGTCTGCAACACCGGAAATTTCTCATCCTGATCATAAACCCATTTTCCGTCCTTTTTTGTAAAGGAGATCTCACTGCCATCCCGGTCATAAGAAACTGACTGAATTTCAGAAAAGTCGGTCATATAAACTTTGGAGGCCTCTTTCTGACTTTCCGTTTTTTTCTGGGAGCGGTCCATGTACTGCCCCACTCCCACATACACTGCACAGAGTACCACTAACGCGGCAGCCCCGATTATCAGTCCGTTTTTTTTCTTCATAAGTCCTGCCTCCTTCTACAGACGTCTGCGCTTTAACCAGATCATAAGTCCGCATCCAAGGGACGCCGCAGGAATAATTAAGATAAACAGGATTCCCCACATACCGCCGTGTGTCACTGTATTATAGGTCACGTCAAGACTCTTGGAAGGGATGGAAACATTGGCTACGTCTTTAAAATTAGAGGTCACTGCATTCATAAACAGAGTCAGGTTACTTAAATTTGTAAAACTGGTATTTAAACTTTCATCAATCAGGGATGGGGTAGAAAATACTGTCAGTCGGGCTGAACCCGTATCCAGCTTCTTTTCTGAAACAGCCCCCAGAATGTAGGTTCCTTTCTTCTGGGAATCCGGAGTAACCAGCATTCCAGCGTCACTGGTCTGCATAAACGGAGTTACGTTGACTCCCTCCGGCAGATTTTCAGCCTGAGTAAATGCTCCTGACTGGAGAACCAGTGCTGCACTCTTTATATCGACTCCGTTAGTCACTTCACTGCCAGACTCAATGGTGGGGAAAATGTAGTAAGGATTGTTCTGATAAAAGTTCTTGGTATCAGCAGCCATACCATTTTCCAGGTTCAGTCCATATGCGCTCATGACAGAAGTAAGGTTGGGACGTTCTTTTTCTGAATATCCGGCAATGATTAACACGTGGCCGCCTTTGTCCAGATAATCGGAGATCATGGTCTTCTCATCATTGGCAAGATCGGAAGCGGGCGCATTCATAAGAAGAAGTTCGCAGTCCTCGGGAATCTTCCCGTCTTTTAAAAGATTAATGCTGTTAACCGTTAAATTGGATTTACCCAGCATATCGGTTACTGTAGCTCCAAATGCCGCCTCTCCATGTCCCTCTGTGACATAGATGGTTTTGGAAACATTGCTGGTCACATGGGAAATCGCTCCTGTCACCTGACCTTCTCCGTCAAATGCGGTCTCTTTGGCCTGCCCGTAATAGTAATAAGAGGACTCATCCATTTTTATGATATCGGTAAATGGAATGGACTGGGTTTTATTGGTGGATTCGCAGCTTACAAGAATCGTGCCATCTGTGGCATTCAGCTTTTTAACCTGCTCCGGGTGAAGTACAGAATCCACGGTTTCCACCTTAACATGACTGGATAAATCCTCGTAACGTTTTAAAAAGCTGGTAATCCGTTTATCCACACTTGCAGGATCTCCTACTACATAAATCGTTACATCCTTATCCAGTGCTTTGATTAAGTCACTGGTGGTTCCTCCCAGGGTATAGATCTGGCTGCTGCTCATATCAAATTGCCGCACCTTTTCGGGAAGACGTCCCACAATCAAATTGAGTATAATTACCGCAGCTATGACAATCACGGAAAGGATTGCAGTATAGCCGCCTTTTTTTAATTTTCTGGTCATTTCCATCCTCCTAACTCCATCTGCGTTTCTCTATGGACTGCACAGTCAGGAATACCAGCAGGAAAATTATGCTGATATAGGTAACCAAACCGCCCAAATCAAAAATATAATGAGTAGCAAAGTTCTGGAATACACCGGTGATTGCAACCTTTTCCATCACATTTGTCAGTGCCCGGTCAAACAAACCTTTTTTGATTAAGTATAATCCAACCATAACTATGATCCCAACTGCTTCTAAAATTACTGCAAGACCGGTATGGCTGGTGATCCGGTTAACAATCAGTACTGCCAGAGACCAGAGCAGGAAAAATCCAATCAGAGAACCCAGTGCAGTAGTTGGTAAAAATCCCACCAGATTAGGCCACAAAAGCAGGAGAAGAATGATACCAAAGGTTCCTACTGCAGCAATAATCTGACTCTCTGTAAGGGAAGAAATAAACATTCCTATGGCTATATAAACACATCCCAGTAAGAAAAACGCCAGAATTGCCGCATAATCTGCCTTTAAATGGGCTGTTCCGTTCATCTTAATAATCAGCGGGCAAAGGCAGGATAAAACAACCGGAACTGCAAATACGGTAACCATGGAAAGATATTTTCCCAGGACTATTTTTCCAACGGAGACCGGAGAAGTTAACAGTAGCTGATCGGTCTTAGTCTTTCTGTCATCTGCGAAACTTCTCATGGTCAGAACCGGAATCCCGATCATAATGATTGTTACCATTCCTGATAAGGTATAAGAAAAATATGGATATCCGCTCATCATGTTGTACGCCATGAAGTAAATACCGATAAACAGCACCATAAATGCTATAAATACATATCCGGTCATGGACTGGAAGTAAGATTTCAGCTCTCTTCTATAAATAGCAGCCATTATAATTCCTCCTCTCCATCACTCTTTTTATTTTCTGTATCTGTGTTTTCTGATTCCATATCTGCATTCAGCTCTCCATCTTCCTGGATTTCTTCCTGATTATCCTCAGATTCTGCATCTGCCGTCAGCTCTAAGAATACTTCTTCCAACGAAGCCTTATTTACATGCATGGAAAGAATGGGCAGTCGGTTATCCGCAAAAGCAAAGAAGATGATTTCCCGGATATCCACTCCTTCTTCCCCTGTACCGGTCAAACGGAACGTTACCTTTTTTACCGCCTCTTCTCCGCTTTCTTTCACGGTTACGTCAGCTGCCTGGGGAATGGTGTCAAGAATATCCCGGATCTGAGCTTCTTCTCCCTTTATCAGCAGTTCCATACCAGAAGCATCTGCCATCTGGCGCTCCAGGTTTTCCGGTGTGTCGCTGGCAATCAGACGTCCCCGGTCTATAATCAGCACATGATCGCAGACTGCACTTACTTCGGATAGAATATGGGAGCTTAAAATAACCGTATGCTTCTGACCCAGTTCTCTTATGGTATCCCGTATTTCAATGATCTGCTTCGGATCTAATCCCACGGTTGGTTCATCTAATATAATAACCGGAGGGAATCCCAGAACTGCCTGGGCAAGCCCTACTCTTTGTCTGTAGCCTTTGGAGAGGTTACGGATCAGGCGTCCGCTTACATCGGTAAGCTTTGCCAGGTTCATTACTTTAAAGACTTCCTCTTCCCTGTCTTTTTTCGGTATTTTCTTTAATTCAGCAGCAAAATCAAGCTGTTCCTTTACTGTCATATCGACGTAAAGAGGGGGTAGCTCCGGCAGATAACCAATGCACCTTTTTGCCTCCTCCGGATCTTCTAAAATGTTATGGCCATTAATCCACACATCACCCTCGGTTGCACCTATGTAACCGGTTATAATATTCATTGTAGTGGATTTTCCTGCTCCGTTGGGTCCCAGAAAACCATAGATCTTGCCATCCTGAATGGTAAAGTTTAAATGATCTACAGCCAGATGCCCGCCGTAATCTTTTACCAGGTTTTTGACTTCAATCAACTCTCTCTCCTCCTGTTCTATTTTCATAATCGTGTCCTTACTTAGGGTAAAAGGGAATTGTGAAGATTGTGTGATTTAACTTTGTTTATTGTGTGATAAAAGTATGAATTATTTCGACAGAAGAAAAGACAAGAACAGCCTGGAGCATCCAATGCCCAGACTGTCTGTCATGAAGAGGTGATTATTCAGCCGCCATCCGGTTGATTTTATGGTAAAACATATACTGCTGCAGGATTCCTGCATACCCCTCATACCGCTTAAGAGGGAAACCATTGGGATAATATGTAGTTATTATCTGTTTCACATGGGTATCTACAGGGAAAGCACCTACATGGTGAAGTCCGAACAGGCAGACACAATCTGCCACTTTCTTACCAATCCCATACTGTTCTAAGAGTGTTGCATGAGCATTCTGGTAATCCGCTTCCTTTAAATCGGACAGCCACTTCTCTCCCTCCGGCCCGCTGCAGCACTGGGCGATATGAAGAATATACTTATCCCGATATCCAAGCCCCAGCTCAGACAGGCCGGCAAGGCCGGCAGAGGCAATGGATTCAGGTGTAGGAAACGTCTTAAAGCTTCTCCTAACCTCTTCCCACACTCCAGAAGAAGACATCACCAGACCTCTTCCCTTCTTTTCCATTCCAAACCGGTTGCATAATTCCCTTACACTCCCCTTAATCCGTGGAATATTATTATTCTGGGATATTAGAAATGTAACCAGCATCTCCCATAAATCCTGTCGAAGAATCCTCACCCCCCAGCCGCACCGGATGGCCTCCCGTAAATAAGAGTCCTCTTCCGGTACCTGTTTCTTATATCCGCAGTAATCCCCTTCCAGATCAAAATAATGGGACCATACCCTTTGAAACTCTTCCTCTTCACAGGAAAAAAGAAACTCTTCCCCTTCTTTCACTGCTTCTATGTATTGCGCTCCGGCCGTAACAGACCAGATCCCCTGCTCCAGTTCTTCCATGCGGAAACACTGCCCTGATTTGGCAATCTGTCCCAGATCCATATCATCTATTTTAATCCGTACCATGACTGACTGCTCCAATCTCACTTTTTTCATCTAAATACTTCTCATACTGATCCGTGAAATATGTAATCTTATGATCCACCTTGCATAGGTACTTCTTAAGTCCGGCAATCTGATCCTCTACTTCCTTTTTGTGGGCTATCAGCATGGAACACCGTTCTTTTAACGTTTCTTTTCCCTGTAAGCTCAGCTCCACAAATTCCCTGATCTGTTTGATCGCCATCCCGGTATTTTTCAGACAGCAGATTAAGGACAGCCACTCTAAGTCCTCCTCGGAATAACGGCGGATTCCGCTTTCACTTCTATCTACGAATGGAAGAAGCCCTTCCCGTTCATAATACCGGAGAACGTGTGGCTTTAAATGTGTCTTTTCTGATACCTGTTTTATGGTGTAATTCATTTTTATCCTTTTCCGGCAGATTTTCCAATCTGTCTCTTGACTTAAAGTTAACGTTAAGGTTTACAATACTTACTATACAATAGTTTGATCCGGTGATCAAGCGAAATTAATAAGGAGGTACCTGAATGAAATCTTTATCAGACAACTATATACTGGCTAATGGTGTAAAAATCCCATGCATCGGCTTTGGCACCTGGAAAGCTCAAAATGGAGAAACTGCAGTCAATGCAGTAAAGCAGGCTCTTAAGACTGGCTACCGTCACATCGACACTGCTGCACTCTATTACAATGAGGAAAGCGTTGGAACCGGAATTAAGGAAAGCGGCGTTCCAAGAGAAGAGATCTTTGTTACCAGCAAGCTTCAAAACCCGGAACATGGTTATCAGGAAACACTGAATGCCTTTGAGGTGACCATGAAAAACTTAGATCTGGATTACTTAGACTTATACTTAATTCATTGGCCCAATCCCATTAAGTCCCGTGCTAACTGGCAGGAAGCAAATGCAGGCACATGGAAAGCATTTGAAGAACTGTATGAGGCGGGCCGTATCCGTTCCATCGGTGTCAGCAATTTCCGGATTCATCACTTAGAAGAACTTATGAAGACAGCAAAAATTGCACCTATGGTGAACCAGATCAGACTCTGCCCGGGTGATACCCAGGATGAACTGGTCTCTTACTTAAGGGAGCACAATATACTGGCAGAAGCTTACAGTCCTCTGGGATCGGGAAAGATATTTGAAGTTCCGGAAATGATTGCACTGTCAGAGAAATATGGTAAATCCATTGCACAGGTTTGTGTGAGATGGAGCTTACAGATGGGCTTTCTTCCTTTGCCCAAGTCCGTCACAAAAGAGCGGATTGAAGAAAATGCCCATGTATTTGATTTTGAGCTTACAGCCGAAGATGTATCCATCATAGCCGGCTTAAAGGGCTGCTGCGGATATTCCACCAACCCGGATACCACAGATTTTTAAATAATGTATAGAAAAGAGGGGTATTACCATGTTAAATTTTGATTTTCACATTCCTACCCGCATCTGCTTTGGAAAAGATTCCCATAAGGAAATCGGAAGCCTTCTTGCTCCTTATGCAAAAAAGGTACTTTTGCATTACAGCGGGGACAGAATCAAAAAGAACGGTCTGTATGATACCGTTGTCCAGTCTTTAAAAGAAAATGGAATTGAATTTGCTGAGCTGGGAGGAGTCGTACCGAATCCACGGCTATCACTTGTTTATGAAGGCATCAGACTATGCAAAGACCAGGGTGTTGATTTAATACTGGCAGTTGGCGGCGGAAGCGTGATTGACTCTGCAAAGGCGATCGCCATCGGAGTCTGCTATGAGGGAGACGTTTGGGATGTCTACGAACAGGGAAAAGCCATTACTGCTGCCCTTCCGGTAGCTACGATTTTAACCATTCCGGCTGCAGGAAGCGAATCCAGTAACAGTACAGTCATTACCAACGAAGAAAAGCAGATGAAACTGGGATATGGAAGCGATCTGGTCCGTCCGGTCTTAAGTGTAATGAATCCCGAGTTTTTCTTCACTCTTCCGAAAAACCAGATTGCCAACGGTGTGGCTGATATGATGAGCCATATATTTGAGCGTTATTTTACCAATACCCTGAATACGGATCTGACTGACGGTCTCTGTGAATCCACGTTAAAATCAATTATGAGGCATGCCCTTCTGGTTTCGGAAAATCCAAAGGACTACGACGCCTGGTGCCAGGTGGGACTGGGCGGCACCATTGCCCATAACGATTTACTGGGGCTGGGCCGCAGACAGGACTGGGCATGCCACGGTATGGAACATGAGCTGAGTGCAATATACGATGTAGCTCACGGCGCAGGACTGGCTGTCCTTACTCCCGCCTGGATGAAATATGTTTATAAAACAAACATCAACATGTTTGTCCAGTTTGCTGTTAACGTTATGGGTGTGGAAGGAAGCTTTCGGGATCCTGACTCCATCGTACTGGAGGGAATCAACCGCCTGTCCCAGTTCTATGTGAAAATGGGTCTTCCCACAACACTTGAGGAACTGGGTATTGACAGCACCAATTTAGAGCTGATGGCTAAAAAATCAACCGGAGAGGCTTACGGCGCAGAGCACCCACTTGGCGGGCTGAAAAAACTGTTCTGGCAGGATGTTCTGGAAATTTATAAAATGGCTTTAAAATAATAAAATTAAATTGGAGACCGGGAGAATTGAAAAATTTTCCCGGCTCGATATAAAACGAATAAAAACTTGGAAGCAGATTGCTTTCTAGGTGTAGCAAAGCCGAATACTCAGGCAAAATTAATTATTATATTGGTTTTTCTTAAATGCACACATATTTCAATACTGCTATTGATGCAGCAATTCACTCTTCGGTATTTGTTCCCCATAAAATTTTCATCGATAATACAGAAAACTAATTTCTTTTCATTCAATGCGCGAATGATTCTTCTTATATATTTAATCTATTTTATATAGTAACTTTCTGCTGTCGAAACATTATCCAGAACAGCCATTTAGGTAATTATTGCAGAATAGGGTATTATAAAGTTTTTGTCAAGAAATGTATAAATGTTATATGCTAAAGATGCAACTGAAATTGCTGAATCTAATTCTTTATTCTTTCTGATATTCTATTAATTGTTAAATTATTTTAACATAATGAATTATATCCCATAAAGTGATACCAAAAGTCATTGATTCTAATCATGTCATAGCATCACCAGATCCCATACTCCAGGCTTACAGAATCGCCAAATTCGGTTGCAAAAAATCTCTACCATTTATGACAACTTTTAAAGGGCGGTGAAATTTAGTCCTGTACTAGAATTACTTTTTCAAGTCAGCAAATATATAAATTTTTTAATGGGTTAATGAGGGGTATAACGAAAGAGAGGTATATAATTTTCTTAAACCTAAACAAAAAAACAACAGGCAACGAAATCTCTTTAATTATGAAAGGAGTTTTGTTGCCTGTTAGTCACAGTCAAATTTATATGTTTGCTATATTAATAAAGTTTGTGGGGCTATTACAATAACATTTTATTGCTTTCCCGGGGAATAGTTTTTCTTTCCTTACTTTTTATCTATAACTATTTTACCCTCTTTATCAAGCAGGGGAGTCATACCACTAACACCAAATCCACTTGATACTAGATAATTAACTCCCGTTCTAGTATCTACAATAATTTTCAAAATGCCACCGCTAATATGCTGTTTGTCTTTAATAATAAATCTCTGCATTAAGTTTCCTTTCTCTTTTTATTATAGTCATCGTAAGTAATCTATTATTTCCTTATAAATAATGATACAATATTTTTTATAATACATCAATAATATTTAACGTTTATCGACTGCGTAAACTCTGCATTTAAATATATTTTTTGACTGTTTCCAGTTCATAGTGGTTTGTGTTATGGTCATATATTTCATCCCAAAGCCACTATATCTATATTGTGGTTTATTCCCAATATACTACAACATTTTTTGCTGCATCATCTACATACGTCATATACCGAATGGATTTTTCAAACTGACTTCTTGGCATACTGATTAAAACAGAAGTATCCCACGGATTTATTACCACTACAGTGTTTTTATTTACACTCTTAATTGAATAGGAATGACCGCCATCGCCAATAATTCCTCTGCCTGGATCTGCTATATTAAAATCGCAGGCTGCTGTAATTCCTTCTCCATTCTGACACTTTGCAGCCATGATATTCATGATTTCTGTTTTATTTGACTTCCAGTATGTTCTCTGCCTGAATCCGGTCATCGTCGTAAAAACATCACAGGCAAAGCAACTGTTATATACATTCATAGCCTTCTGTAATCCGGCTTCAATGACTCTGGCATCCAGATCGCCTTCAATGTACGCATTTTCAACATCCCAGTCCGTTACAGTTTGTCTTCCGGAACCAAAATTAAGTGTATAGGTACCATTATAATTATCTGTAATCATTTTTCTAAAAATTTTTCTTCCATATTTGCTGTTATCCAATGCCTGTATGGCTGATACTGCTCCACAGTCATTGGCATCACCCTGATGAAATGTGCTTAACTTCCCATCAAGCTGTGTTCTGGGATCACCTGCATAAGCTGTAATTGGTGTAAAAGCCGTACCTGCTGCAATT
The DNA here is from genome assembly GCA_013036995.1 of Lacrimispora defluvii. Lineage (GTDB taxonomy): Bacteria > Bacillota > Clostridia > Lachnospirales > Lachnospiraceae > Lacrimispora > Lacrimispora defluvii. The sequence goes on along the minus strand of JAAOXG010000016.1, from coordinate 73,209 downwards.
CCCAGTGCTAAGCAGAACGCTCCGATTCTTGTTTTGATTTTTCTCATTTTAGTATTCATTCTTATATGGATTCCTTTCGTTTCTCAAGTCTGAATTAATAACGATGTCCGCAAGACTTTTTCATACTGCCCTTCTTCAACTCATAATATCCCAAATACATCAATTTGATTGATTTTCCTAGCTGCTGTTCATTTCTATTCATCCCCCTGTTTCTTCTTTGTCTTTTGGATTCGCTATCAAAATAATTATATACCATATTGTCACAAAAAGACGTATCATGTAATAAATAGTAGTCTGCTTGTAACTTTTGGTGGATTTATGTCTATTTTCCACTATTAGCAGAAAAGTCAGGGAGTTTTCGCTCCCTGACTTTTTGTTTTTTTTATTGCTTATTCAATTTACTCAGACATTCTTTCAGTGCATCAATATTTCTGTCAGCAAAGCAGTAACCATCCATACCGCACTCCCTTGCCCCTTCCACATTCATAAGCAGGTCATCAATAAAAAAACATTCCTCTGGTTTTAGATGAAACCGTTCAAAGAAATGATCATACATCTCCTTTTGCGGCTTCATACATTTTACTTCTGCTGAAAACAAAACCCCATCAAAATACTCGATTCCCGGTATTATATTCGTATACGTCAGAAGTCGGAGAGATGCATTGGAACATAAATAAATCCCATACCCCTGTTCCTTTAACTCCCGCACAAGTTCTCCCATCTCTTTTACGGGATACATATTATATTCATGCCAGTGTTTCAGGCAGAGCTTTGCCATTTCCTTTGCGTGGTCTGTGGACAGACGGGACTGCATTCTCTTTAAGGCATCCTCCTCAGATATCAGACCCATATCAAGCAACAGCCATTCCTGGGAATCGAAAACCGATGTGCAGACTTCCTTTCGTTCCGCTTCATCCTCCATAAATACCGCGCCAACCTTATGTCCTTCGTAATCAACCAGTACTTTTCCCATATCGAATACTATATTCTTTATCATCTGTCACTCTCCTGTAGTAATTCATTTCTATTTTTAAACCAAAAATAATAGGGTACCTCTGCAAGAAGCATGCAGGCCCAGCCGATGAGGCTGGCATATGCAACTCCCTTCAGTCCCATTACAGGGACGAGAAGTGATACGAATACCACCCGCACGGAGATCTGGATCAGGGTTGAGATCAAGGTAATGGACATATTTCCCATACCCCTGAAAAATCCCTGAATCCCATTGGTAAACGCAGGCATCAGGTAGAAAAATGCCATCAGTCCCAGATAGTGTACCCCGATACTAACCATTCCCGTATCATTCTCTGATACAAACAGCTTCATCACAGGCTCTTTTATGACAAGGATTAAAATGCAGATGAAAACCCAGTATCCAGCCTCAATCATAAGTCCTGTACGAAACCCCTTCCTGATCCGGCTGCTGTTTTTTGCCCCTCTGTTCTGGGCTACAAAGGTCATGATCCCGCTGGAAATACTCTGCTCCGGCGTAAACGCAAAATCATCTACTCTGTTTACGGCATTGAACGCTGCAATGGTACTGACTCCAAGAGGATTGATCATCCCCTGAATCAGAAGCTTGCCGATGGGTTGGCAGGATTGCTGCAGCGCCGTAATTGCTCCCTGTCTTAACGTCAGGTTTAAAAGCTCCTTGTCCAGCCGCATTTCCTTCCTGCCCACTCTGAGAAGTGGAACCTTTCTATATATGTATAGAATACAAAGCCCGGCAGATACCGCCTCTGCGATAACCGTAGCGGCCGCTGCTCCAATCACATCCATATGAAACCAAGCCACAAACACCACATCTAACAGTCCGTTTAAGACAGAAGCCGCAGCCAGAAACCGGACCGGAGTTTTGGAATCTCCCACACTTCTTAGTGCAGATGCCACTGCATTATAAAAAAACGTAAAAGGCATACCCATAAATATAATCCGCAGATACATGGCTGAAGCTTCCAAAATCTGATCCGGAACCCGAAGCAGCCTTAAGATACCCCTGGACGCCATAAATCCCAGTGCAGCAATAATAAGTGAAAAGAAACATCCAAAAATAAGTATGGTAGAAACCTCTTCTTTCAGCCTTTTTTCATCACCTGCTCCGAAGAATTCACTCATCAGTACCGATGCTCCAATGCAGATTCCTGTAATTCCTAAAATTACAATGCTCATAACAGGGTTTGCAGTTCCCACTGCAGCAAGGGCATCTTCTCCCGCATAACGCCCGACTATAATGGAATCCACCGCATTGTAAGTCAGCTGAAATAAATTACCCAGAACCAGAGGAATGGAAAAACGAATCAGCTGGGAAGAAATATTGCCTTTTGTCATATCTTTCATCTAGTAAGCCTTCCTTTGACGAATTAGTAGCTTCTCAACTGATCGCTTCCATCATCCTTTGTTTTTTCCAGACGTTTCACCTCTACGTAGTAGCCTGCTTTATCATTTACCTTAACATAAATACGGTCTCCCACTTTATGACCAAGAATAGCGCTGCCAAGGGGTGATTCAGAACTGATTAAACCCTTTATGGAATTTCCACGTACGGTTGTCACCAGTTTATAGGTCTCCACCTCATCATCATCTTCAAAATACAAATCCACGGTATTATAAAGCCCAATTTCATCTTCTTTGGAATTGTCAGTAATAATTTGAGCCGTCTTAATCATTTTTTCCAGATAACGGATTCTGCTTTCATTCTGATTTTTATCCTTTTTGGCTGCATGATATTCAAAGTTTTCACTTAAATCTCCATGGGCTCTTGCTTCCTTAACCGCTTCCAGGGCTTCCTTACGAACCACCAGTTTACGGTGTTCTATTTCCTGTTTCATTTTTTCAATATCATTCTCTGTCAATTTGTCAAACACGTTACCACTTTCCTTTTCTTCCTGTTTGTCAAGTAAGGCTTTTACTCCCTTTTGGGCTTTCCTCCACCGGTTTTCTTTTATAGAGAGACAAAAGCCTGTCTAAATAGATCGATTTCAGCTGTTTGCTTGCCATCGCCTGCTTTAACGGAGGCAGCTTTAAAATTGTTCCAAAAAGCGCTGCCATAGCACGGTGGCTGGCAAATGCCTGATTATCAAATATAAGATTCTGCAGAGTTCCCTTTTCAATGGCCTGGAGCACAAAGCGATGGGTGCTGTTCACCGGGGTAATAATCTGTTTTGCCCTTTTCTCCAGTTTTATCGCTTTTACACTGCAGTTTCTGGCGCATACACCGCAGCCAAGGCAGATTTCCTCATCCACTACAGCTTTTCTCTTTCCATGCTCATTGGTTTCCATGGAGATTGCCAGAATGGGACATGCCTTCTCACATTTGCCGCAACCCACACAGGTTTCCCCGGATATACGGGGAATGTAATTGGTAGTCGCAACGGGCTGCATGGGACTGAATTTTCTGGCTGCCTGAAGTGCTTCACAACAGCATCCGCAGCAGTTGCAGATGAATGCGGGATGCTCCCGGACATTTTCTCCGATCTGCACCAGATTGCTGGCGTAGGACCGTTCCAGTGCGTCCATGGCTTCCTCTTTGGAAACCAGCCTTGTATAATCCCCATGCTCTGCCAGAGAACGGGCAACATTGTCAAAGGTCAGGCATACATCCCAGGGAGCATTAATTTCACAGGGATGACCGGCATGGGACATCTTATGACGGCAGTAGCAAAGCCCCAGTCCGATGTAATCCGCCTCCTTAACGATGTGGGAAGCCCGTTCATAATCCAGAATATGATTGGTTTTATCCGTCATCAGCACAGGTTCCTGTACATAGACTCTGCCCAGTTTTGTTTCTGTAGCAAAAAATAAGTCCTTTATAAAGTCCTCTTCTACATTCATGTATTGATAATAAAGCTCGCCTAAGTATTTCTGGTCAATATCTCCTCTTGTCCTCATCAGGGCAAATTCAATAAAACCAGCCATGGGAGGCGGCATAACAAACTTCCGGATTCCGTTATGATAAGAATCCACCAGAAGAGCTTTTTCACAGAGATGGTTTAATAGCCGTTCTGCTTTCAGCTCAGTCGTCTCCCAGATTTTAGCTGCCTTTTTCACCGTAAACGGCCGTACCGGCAGCAGTGCCACCCATTTTGCTTCTTTCTCCGAATACAAAACCTGAAGAATTTTATAAAGCGTCTCCGACTCAGGCGCCCCTTGTGTAAACCAGTTAATGCGGTCACTTAAATTTAAGTACGCATCACGGGCTGTCAGATGACCCATTTTCATGCCTTCTTTCTTTATGCTTTTTTTGCAATGATTTCAATACGCCTCAAAGTGGTGCCCACACTCTTACTGGACTCAACAGTCAGACCAAACAGCCTTAACAGATTCTTAGTTCCCTCTTTGGTTAAATAAACCTCCGAAGCAGCCTGCCGCCAGAGAGTATTCCCCTTCTTCTGCAGAAGGTCCATGGATTTATCCAGATCTGGTCCGTCAAACCAGAGAATTCCACCATCTGCCAGGCTTTCCGTAGCTTTATCGAGAATTGCATTCATGTCCCGGTTGTCCGTGAGATGTTCAATGATAACCACTGCATAGCTCCCCTTTATAACGGGGCTGATGGGCTCAGTTCCATTTAGAACATCCATCTCATAACCTGCACTGACTGCCTCTTTATATAATTGACTGTTTTGACTGCCGATAAACAACATGGTATTACCAGAGGCAAGCCTTTCAATATCCGCCAGTATTCTTTTACATTTTGCCTGAGAGTGTCCTGCTCTCTTTTTCCTTTTTACAACCCAGGGCTCTTCTTTCGCCAGATAGTAATTTCCGCACTCTTCGCACTTCATAAAGATACGGACCGGACTTAACAGCTCTTTCCCCTCTTCATCTCCTTCAATATAAAGGGATGCTCCGTAATGCACCGTCCCTTTTCCTGCACAGACGGGGCAGATCTCAATCTCTGCAAACATTAAATTTCTCAGTTCTTTTAAAGCCTTAAAATACCAGCGGTACAAACGATCCCGGAATTCCCCGTCATAGACAAACAGCCAGTTTTTTATCACTTCCGCCAGCCATCTTGTCTCATGGATCACAGACTTGTCCGCCTGAAGTCCTTTTAAGTTTTCTTCCAGCGTGAGGAGTCCGGAAACAGCATCCTCTTTCAGCCGGTCATTTCCCTGAGAAGTAATCAGATGCTCGATCCCTTCCACTACACTGCTGCATAAATTGACCATCACTACCAGCTGATTCATTTTGCCTGTCGCCATACGTTGATCCTTTCCTGTCACTTGATTCAGTTCCTTTGTACATATCCCCTGTTATTTTAGCACTTTTAAAAGGGGAAAGGCAAATACTTTCTTGTAGAGTGCCTGCAATCAGTCTATAATAATATCATTAAATGCAGGGATAGAAAGTTGATCATCAGAGAGGTTAACATGAATTTTGATAAAATAAAATACTTTATTGACTTGGTAGAATGCAGGAACTTTACAGAAACTGCAAAGAAAAACTTTGTATCACAGACTACAATCAGTCTGCAGATTGCATCACTGGAAGAGGAAACCGATATTCAATTGATAGACAGGAAAAAAATCCCCATTGAACCTACCCCGGCCGGATGGCTATTTTATGATGAAGCCCTCACCCTTTGGAAGCAATACAATCATATGAAAACCACATTGATTAATTATAAAATGAATCACGATCTGACAATCCGCGTAGAATATGCTGCAGCAACAGATATTCAGAGCATGCTTCGTTTAATGCCTTCTTTTAAAGAAAAGAATCCTAATATAAAATTAGAATTGGATAAAGTGCTGCTAAAAGATGTATCAGAATATCTGCTAAAGGGATTGTATGATATTGCTATTGCCTTTGATTCAGAGTTTAAGGATAAACCTGACATTCTCACTTATCCACTATATAGCGGACAGTATTGTGCGGTTGTCAGCCGCAGCCACCCTTTGTTTCACCATAAAACCATTTCTAAAGACGAATTGTATCAATATCCACTGATTATGCTGAATCCCGAGACCATTGGCAGTTCCTATGAACTGATGATACAGCATGCAGCCTTAGATGGATATCACCCCAAAATCGTCCGGTCCGCAGATGATATTGAGACTGAGCTGTTTTACATTGTCACAGAAAACCTGATCGGATTTTTTCCAGATAATTATAATCCTGCTTATTTAGAAAATGATATCCGGATGATCCCTTTAAATGGTACAAATCATACATTCCGTATCGAAATTGCTTATTTAAAAAATAATAAAAATATTGCTTTAAAACATTTTCTTAAGCATATTACGAATTAGTTTTCTGAATGACCCATGTAATTATTTCATTGGACTTTGTTTAATTTTTAACATATTATAAAAATATAAACAAACAGAAGGAGGAACAATAACTATGGGCAAATTATTATTAACTGGAGCCGATGGTAATTTAGGTAAGCAGGCAGCTAAATATCTATTAGAGTTAGTTGAGAAGGACAAACTCATTTTTTGCGGTTATAACCAGGAATCCTTAAAAGAATTTGCAAAACAGGGCATAGAAACTCATGTGACGAACTTTAACGACAGGGAAGGACTTGCCGAAGCCTTTGCCAATGCAGACAAAATTGCTTTAATTTCAATGCCTTTTGTGGGAAAAAAGCGTCAGAATGCTCACAAGAATGCAATCGATGCCGCTAAGAAAGCCAATGTCAGACAGATCATCTATACCTCTCTTGTAAATGCGGCAGATGAATCAAATCCCAGTGTTGAAAAAATAGATCATGCCTTCACAGAGGATTACATCAGACAGACCGGACTGGATTATATATTCCTCCGCAATTCCCAATATGCAGAAGCCATGATTACCAACTATTTTACCTTTGCCAAAATGGATGGCGTTTTAAAAAACAGCCAGGGAAGCGGTAAAATGGCTTATATCTCCCGTAAAGACTGTGCCAAAGCAATTGCATATTCTCTTGTATCCCAACATTATCATGAATCCATTCTAAATATTAACGGGCCCCAGTTAATGACCATTTCTGAATTTATTGAATATGGAAATCAGGCTACTGGAAACCATGTAACCTATGAGGAATTAACGGACGAAGAAAATTATGCCATTTTTGACTCTATGGGGGTACCAAGAACCACTGACGGAAAATTTAAGGATGATTCTGAAGCACCGTTTTCATCAGAGGGTATGGTGACGTTTGCTCAAGCTATTCGCCTGGGTAAAATGGATATATTTACGGACGATTTTAAGAAACTAACCGGTCAGGAGCCGCTTACAGTTCAATATATGTTTGAACATGCAGATGACTTCCAGATTGGAGAACGGCATTCAAAGGATAATTAATAAATTAAAATCCATGGATTTCTGCTGTGTGTTTACAGAAATCCATGGATTTTCCTATGTGATACGATTCCATCAATAAACTTGTTTTGCATCCGGAGGAAGTTCTCTGACATGTTTTAAATATCCCATACAGTTAGACGCTTCCGTTATGTCATAGAAAAATCCAAGCTCACCTGACACAAATCCTGCCACCTCATGAAACAGGTAACACATTATTTCTACTGCTTCCCAGATATGTTCTGCCTCTGCATCCGTATATGTTTTTAAAAATCTCTCCCATTCTCCCTCTGACAACCACCGGTACATATCCTTACCGGCCTTTCCGATACTGCATGAAAAACCGGTCACAATTCCGATCTTCCAGGATAACAGTGCCACCAGCTGGGGCCGTATGTAATGATTGAGCATTTCCTGCACATATGGGATCTCATTTCTCCACAATCCCTTGGCTACGTTATCAAGACACCACCAGAATTCATTACAGGTACATAAAAATTCTGTCTGCGAGGGCTTTTTCACCCAATGGCTTTGATCTGATGATTCCGGGATTACAGGTAGAATGTTATCTTTGTCCAACAGAATTCTGCAGAGCCGGTCGGCAGATATATCTTTTAGGGCACGATCTGGAATCATCACATGAAGATCCAGCCTGTTTCCGTCCGTAAACTGTATTAACCATCCATAGCTTTCGTCCTTCTTATGGGGATAAGCCGGGTTTTCATCTGGATACTGCATAAAAAGCCGCTCTCCAAACCGGTCGATCCATGGCGTATCTTTGATAAAGGACACCGTCTCTGTTACTACGTAAACTATATCATAATCCTGAAACAGATCCCGCACTGCATTTGGATTTGTTCTGGACCCGCCCATGTAAACTCCTCTGATTCTGTCATCAGCCTGAGCTGTACCAAGAATCAGATCATACATTTCTTTTTCAGTCCTCATTATTAACCCCTCCTCAAATTTCATCCCCATTCTGCTTTCAGACAATTAATCAGATCAGAGAATTTATTAATATGGTAATCCGCATATTCTAAAATCTTTATTCTTTCCGCCCCCGGTTTTACATCTAAATATTCGGAAAAAACCGTTTTCATTCCAGCTGATTTTGCCCCCAGCAGCTCATCAGAACCGCCATCGCCTGCAAATACGCTCTTCTCCGGCGTAGTGCCCATTTGTTCCATGGCATATTGGTATATTCTTATGTCGGGCTTTAACATTTTTACATTACATGAAAAAATAGATAAATCAAACAACTCATAAAGTGGTGAATCTTTCCAATATTTACAGTCAATTGCATCTGCATTACTGATCAGACATGTTTTAATACCCAGAGCCCTAATAGCTTTTAACGTTTTCAGAATCTCCTGATCCACATTGCCGAGGGCCCTCCTCATCCGCTTTTCCCGTCTATCCAAAAGCAATTCTTCCTGCTCTTTTGTTACTGAAAACGGGAGTGTTTCCACTATACCCTCAATAATCTTTTGTACTGTATTAACCTCACCCAGCGCCCGTTTCTTATAAAGGGCTGCCTCTTCTGAATAATGCTCCCATTCTGACGGACTAAGGTTTAAAACATCACATTCCATTGGAATCTGGTTATGTGGAACAATCAGTGTAAAAAACAAATCACAAAAAAGTACTTTTATCATTTGTTACCACTTTCCTCCAGCAGCTTTCTCACATTACCAGAAGTAATTGCTTCCACATTCCTTTTTACTTTCTCTTCCGGCCAGTCCCACCACCTTAAAGAAAGGAGTGCGTCAATAACTGGCTGTTCAAAGCGGGGACGAATTATTTTCGCAGGAACTCCACCTACGATCTTGTCAGCATTTTCCGACATCACGTTATGTTACGGCTAAATAAATCCGTCTCCTCTAACAGGCTTTCGATGGTGTCAAGATTCAAACGGTGCAGCAGCTCAATCACATAGGGATTTTCTGCCGGATGCTGATAGGTTGCTTTCTCTCCATATTCATTCACCAGCTCAGTTCCTTCCTCTTTCCCCAGAATCGATCTTGGTCCGCCTACGCAGCCGCCCACACAGCCCATTCCTTCATAAAAGTTGGCATCAATTTTTCCGTCCATAATATCCTGAATCATCTTTTTGCAGCCAGGAACTCCATCCGCCTGCTTTGTGCGGATTTTAATTTCCTTCTGAGGGCTGATTGCCTTCACGGTATATTCCACTGCTTCGCTTACCCCGCCCTTTCTTGCATAGATGCGGCCGGCTTTAGAGGAATGATCCTTTTCACTTTCTTCCATCACTGCGGGATCAATTCCCAGAGCGTCAAAAATATTTTTTACTTCCTGGAACGTCAGAACATAATCCACCGCACCAGCTAAATCCTTTTCCCTTGCTTCAGCCTTTTTTGCAAGACAGGGACCGATAAATACAGTCAGCGCATCTGGATGAAGTACCTTTACCACTTTGGCACAGGCAACCATGGGGGACACGGAACCTGGTACGTGTGGAACCAGCTGATGATAAACCTTGCGGATCATACCAATCCACATGGGACAGCAGCAGCTGGTCAGCTGATAATCTCCGCTGCCCTTAATGTTTTTATCAAATTCCAAAGCTTCTTTTAACGTCAGGATATCCGCAAATAAGGCAACTTCAAGCATTCCGTCAAATCCCACTTCCTTTAATGCGCTTCGAAGCTTTCCCGGGGTAACATCACTGGAAAACTGTCCTAAAAATGCCGGAGCTATCATGGCATAAACAGGCCCCTTTGCGCTCTTTACTGCTTTGAGGGCAGGAATGATATCGGTGCTGGCTGCCAGCTTTTCTCTGGCACAGCCGTCAATACATTTTTCGCAGCCCAGGCATAAGTCCGGTTCCACCACTACTCCATCTTCCTCTGACTTCAGTGCTCCAAAGGGGCACCTCTTAAGACACTCCTTCCGTTCTGCATCTTCGCAGTCGCAGTCACCTGTCCGAATAACAATGGGGTGCTTTTCAGGGTTCAGCAAACAATCCAGATGATAGGGATCATAAGAATTGTCATTCTCTGTTTCTGCCGGATTAAAATTGCCCGCCAGTGCCTCACTTACCGTCCGCTCATAAAGTTCTTTAAATGTCTGCATAAATTACCTCCCGCATGTATGCTTTCTGTTCTGTATCACATAATCTATTATCATTCCTTTTTTCTTTCTTACTATTCCAGTAAACTCCTAATCACGACGAATGTTTGAAATATAAGTCTCTTGTGATTGCATATAACGTAAGATCACAGATTCCCATATTATTCCTACCCGCCTGGAGCATGGTTCCCTCATACAGCATTCCAGCTGCTTTCATAACTCTGCCGGAATTAGGATTATTGGTATCATGCCTTGCACATACCCGGTTGAAGCCAGCTTCATTAAACAGAAACCCCATTACTGCTTTTAAAGCTTCCGTCATAATCCCCTTTTTCCAATACTCTTCGCCTATGCAATATCCGATCTCTGCCTCTTCAATCTCTTCATTCATATGTACCACCCCAATACTGCCAATGGCCTGATGGTTCTCCTTCCATTCAATACACCAGTTGAGATTCTTAGGATTTTCATAGTCCTTCACCCATGCGTTAAGAGTCTCCTCTGCATCCGCTACTGACTTATAAACCGGCCATGTTAAATATCTGGTAACATGACTGCTGTTTGCCCAGTTATAAAACATATCATGGGCATCCGCTTCACAAAACGGACGTATAACCAACCTTTTTGTTTCCAAAACAACCGTACCCGGGAAATTCATCGCTATTCCTCCTATTCTTTCACTGGAAAAGTAATCCAAATATAGCTTTATCATATCATATTTATCAATAAGGGAAAACAAAAAAATCAGGGCAGCACCTGCTGTCCTGATTCATTTCTGCTAAATAAAATACTCGATGGTATCTGCCGGCTTTCTCTGTGTTTCCCTGTTAAACAGAATGGTTGCCTCTCTCGTTTCCACCGGGCCAAGCGCATAGGGCTCTTTTCCCGTACCATTCATCAATTCCCATGGAACCTTCCGGTTTCTGAGACAAGGCATATCGGTAATCAGTTCCAGATTTTTCTGCTTAAACGGCTTTTTCCTGTAATAGGGATCAAACAGATAAACATAATCCTGATCACTACCTGTTATCAGTACATAATGCCAGCAGCCATACATCACCCTGGCGACTACAGCACCACCCTGCTGAAGTCCGTAAACTATTTTACTGTTTTCTCCCAGATACACATCGCTCCCGGTTAAGTATTCACTTTGAACGGGAAACTTCTTTACTTTTCCAAACTGGTTAAACCAGTTGCTCATAAACATCATCGCCATCTGGGAAGTTCCATTTTTGCCGAATTCCCCTTTTGTATTGTAAGAATCCAGACAAAATAACATGATATGCTTGATGATATCTGGCGGTATCTCCTCCCTGCGGAAAAGAAAACTCATGGCATTCAGTAATGTAGTGGGTCCGCAATCAAATTCTGTCACCTGATAGCTTAATGGGTTTTTCATAAATTCAGCCCTTTCCTGCAGCAATAAAAAGCATTATATTTAAAATCGTCAAGATCACGCCTATGGCAACCAGAAGAATTTTATCCCGAAGGCCATTTTTATATTTACCCATGACACTCTCTGAGGAAGTGAGATAAATCTGCAAAAATACGGTAACAGGAAGCTGCACGCTTAAAAGCATCTGGCTGTATACCAGCCCCTTAAATGGATCGCGGATAAGAAAGATTATAAACGCAGCAATCACTAAAATCCAGGTTACTCCAAATCTGGTATGGGGGTCATCGGGATCATAAGGTTCCCCAAACATTCCCGCAAATATGGACCCTCCTGCCATACCTGCAGTGGTAGTAGATGCTATTCCCGAAAACAGCAGCGCAACCGCAAAAATAATACTTGCCCCCTGTCCCACCAGTGGTTTTAACATCTGGGCAGCCTGCCCAAGCTCTGAGACATGCTCGCCTTTACTGAAAAATGTGGTGGCTGCCAGTATAATCATCGCGCTGTTGATCGCCCAACCAATTATCATGGATAGCAAGGTATCAGCAAATTCATATTTCAATTGAAGCTTCTGAATGGATTCATCCTCTAAATTCCATTGTCTGCTCTGAATAATTTCCGAATGGAGAAATAAATTATGAGGCATAACCACTGCTCCCAGCACTGACATGATAATCAGCATAGAACCTTTTGGAAACTCAACGGTAGTCCATCCCCTTACTGCCTGATTCCAGTCTACATTTACCAAACTAAGTTCATAAATAAAAGACAAACCAATGATGGATACAAAGCCAATGATCCATTTTTCCAGCTTCTGGTAGGAATTGGTAAACAGCATCCATAATATTAAAGCCAGTATGAGTACGGAGGCCAGCTTTACCGGAATCCGAAACAGCAGATTAAGCGCTATGGCCGCTCCAAGGATTTCCGCCATAGCGGTAGAAACTGCTGCCAGAACTGCGGTTGATAAAACAATCTTTGATAGCCAGGGCTTTAAATGCTTGTGGGCTGCCTCTGCCAGGCAGTCTCCTGTTACAATTCCAAGGTGGGCCACATTATGCTGGAGTATAATCAGCATAATGGTTGAAAGAGTGACCATCCAAAGCAGCTTATATCCATAATCCGACCCTGCCGCGATATTGGAAGCCCAGTTTCCCGGATCGATAAATCCCACCGTGACCAAAAGCCCCGGTCCTACATAATGAAGCAATTCCTTAAGTCCAAACTTTGGTTTGTGATGTTTTGTATTTTCCTTTTTTAAAAAATCAAACATGCCAGTTACCTCCCTTCTTTATCTCTGACTATATGTCTTTTTCATGTATCCGTATGGCATCCCTTGTAATTTTAGCCTGATATAATGCCTGATCAGCACTCATAAACAATCTGGCGGCATTCATCCCGCTCCCATATTGTGCCAGTCCAAAGCTGGCTGTCATCTGTAATTCCGGGTGCTCCTTAAATTCAACTTTCTTTAACTGATCCTGAATTAAAACCGCCGTCTCATATGCTTCATTAATATCAGTATGATGAAAGATCATGCAGAATTCATCCCCGCCATACCGGTAAACATTTGCCTTTCTACAGCTGTTCTTTAACAGCTGGGCAAACGCGATCAGGCATTTATCACCGGTCTGATGCCCCCAGCTGTCATTGATATTTTTAAATTTATCAATGTCCGTAATCCCAAATATATAATTATCCTGAGGATCGCAGTCTTCTAAATCTCTCATGGCATCATGGAGCGCTTTCCGGTTATAGATTCCTGTCAGCTCGTCCATCTTCAGCCGCTTTGTCAAAGTAACCCGTTCCTCTTCAATGCGGATACTGGCCCGGTTTTTCCGCTTCTCATAGTGGATCACCACCATACAGATCATTGATACGGAAAACATAATAAATAATGCAATCATATAATTACCCAGTCTGAGCGTACTTTGAAAAATAGTGGGTTTGTCCACATCCCAGGTAATAAACAGCTCAGATATAATACGTAACAGTAAACGCACTGTGGGCCGTAAACAGGGAAAAGCAGATGACAGTGTTAATTATGGATACTGTATAAATCTTAGCGGTCTGAGAAAATCGTTCAGATTTTACCACCATATAGTCTATGACCGCACACAATCCATTCACACCGCTTGGTACCAGTATAAATTTAAAAATAAATCTGTAAACCGTAGTATGTAACATGTCTGAATTCACCAAAATGATGCCCATAATACATTCTACTGCCAGGGCAAATAGTACCATTCCAATGGATATCTTATAATGAAGGCTGAGCCAGTCTTTATCAATCCTGGTATATTCCTTTTGTATCTCATTCACTTGGGCGGTTTCATTTGGTTCGGCTGCCATAGGTTTCTCCTGCTAGATTCGTTCCTTATATTCTGAAATTGTAACACCAGTCAGTAAAACCGTCAATTTCTTTCATGGCAGCCGGTTTAAAATCATATTACGTATGAGCCAGTTCAGGAATCCGAAGGCAATCCCCTTCAATTATGTCCAACGCTGATCCCTTTACATGCAGTACCGTATCGCTGTCTTTTATTCTGGAACAGGTAAACCCCTGTTTATCAATTGGAGAAAATCCCAGAACCAGACTCTTTACCTCTCTGCCAAAGGCTGCTGCAATCCGGTCTAAATTCACCATTTTCGGGGCAAAAACCTGCTGCAGATGCAGCCGGCCATTCTTAAGAACGGCAAATACATATGCACCCTGCTCCGGAATAAAATAAATATCTTTACTCATATAGTCCAGTGCATAAAACATGGTAAGCTCTTCATGGCTTTCCAACCACAGACTGCTCTGAGGGCAGCTTTCTTTCAGCCCCCGCCTAAGCCTGAAAAGCTCATTATTTTCTCCAATCTGTATCTTAACAGCAGTTGCCTCCTGATCAATGGTCACGTTCTTTGCATATTCAAACTCATCTGACCTCCTGAAACCAAACTTCGGATAAAAATCCAGTACACTTTCATTGGCAAATAAAAACCATCCTTCCGTCTTTCCTTCGTAATCACGCTGAATTTCCTCCATCAGCTGCCTGATCAGCCCTTGATTGCGGCAGGCTTTGCTGGTCATAACCGTCCCCAGCTGAATGTATTGCCGCTGCACTCCATTTTCCCGAAACACCATGGGACTTACCGAGACATTTGCCAGGACCTCACCTTCCTTAAGAATGGAATAAGGGATATAATTATTCTTCCAATAACCGTTCTGATACCAGTTTTCGAAATCCAGACCAAATATCTGCCCAGCCAGCCGGTTAAAACTATTTCTTGCCCTTTCGTCCTCCTGATATCCTTTTCTTAACACGTAACCATCTCTCATCTTACTTTTCTCCTTTTATGAACTTGCACTATTATAATGTCGTATTCCCTGCTTCCATACAAAAGCCGTCAACAGAGTAAAGCCTGCTGCAACCAGGATTCCCCACACAGCCCCGGCAAACGTCAGCTCCCCTGTGAGAAACTGAACCGGTATGGTGGCCATGATCCCATAAGGCAGAATCACATAAAAAATCACTTTGTAAATTCCGTAGAACACAATTCCAGGCAGCTGCATACATAAGGTGAGCCCTGTTTCCTCCAGAATGATTGTATTTCCACTGGTCAATATAAAAAACGTAAAAGACCGGATCAGTACCTCAACCAGATAATACAATACCGCCATAATTGCCACCCAGAACACATAACCCAGGACCAGGATGGGAGTAATCTTAATTCCTCCCACTTTAATCCCGTAGGCAATAATCACCCCACTCAAAAACAACAGTGGAACAGACCCCGGATTGATCCGTTCAAACGTCAGCCGCAGCAGCGGGCTTCCCGGTTTCGTCAGATACAAATCCATCTCTCCATTTTTAATCTTATCCGGGATGCTGTTAATCCCGAAAAAATAGATTACCATATTGATGGCATTAATCATGGAAAATGTTCCGATATAAAGAATCATCTGACCCTTCCCCCATGTACCGATCCGGTTCACATTGGAATAAATCACATCAAATACACAAAGCTGGACGAGAAAAACGCAGCTGTCCACAAAGAATGGACCAAAAAACCCCAGTCGGAACATCATTAAGTTCTGCAGTCTTAAATTAATTAAGACTCTTACCATCCGTAAATTTCTTTTTAATCTGCCCATCATATTCCCACCCCGTCATATTTAATTCTGTAATTTTGCCATGTGATATGAATGATTGCCTGAAGAACCACACACCAGCACAAAAGAACCAGAAGTCCCATTCCCAGTTCTCCCTTAAGCCGCCCGATCAACAGCATAGAGGGCAGATATGTCACATAGTAAAAAGGAAATGCTTTCATAACCCAAAGGAAACGTTCCGGCAGTAGCGTAAGTGGAATAATACTGCCTGTAACAAACGCCACCAGATTATCTTTTATCATAAGGAAGGTTCCTATTTCCTCATATTTTAAGGTAAGCAGCCCCAGATAATAATTAAGCTGAGCCATGAAAAACAGCCCCAGTAGAATTAAAATACCTATCCCTGCCACATTCACCGGATCCGGTGCAAAAACAAATCTGATCCGGAATACAAAAATCCAGATAACAGACGTAGCAAAGTAAATAATAAAATGAAATAGCACCATCCCCAATTCCATGGCAACAAAATATCCCTGAATATTTACCGGCAATACTATATATTTTGAAAAGGTTCCATTCCTGATTCTCTGACTGATCTCCATGCTCACTTTAGAAGACATATCCAGCTGAGTGAGGAAAGAGCTGATAATATAATAAGACATCATGCTGCTTAAGGTAAATCCCGCCACCGTATCTCTGCCTGCAAATATAGTTCCCCACAGCAAAGAGGCAAACAGAATCTTGGTTAATGAAAATAAAATCTGAATGACCGAGTCTCCCCGCCAGGCAAGCTGGGTCTTAATAAAAATTTTTAGTATTTCTAAGTATTTACGCAAGCCCATCTCCCCCCTCCTGATAGATTCTCTCTACTATGGTTCCAATTTCCTCTTCTTCTACCGTTATATCAGTGGGAAGCAGATTCATTAGCTCTCTCAGCAATCCTGCTGCATTTTCTTTCGGCACCATAATCACCTTTTTATATGGTGTCTGTTCCAGAATCCTGGCTTCGAAATCTAGATTGGGCAGCAGCGTGGGTTCTGAAAAGGTAAAGGTTACTTTTTTAAACTTCTGAAACCGCTCAAACAGCTTTTCAGTATCTCCATCATAGATCTTACAGCCATGATTGATAACAATTGACCGTTTGCACAAAGCCTTAATGTCCTCCATGTAGTGGGAAGTGAGGATAATGGTGGTTCCCCTTCTTTCATTAATGTCTGCTAAAAATCCCCGGATCTGTTTCGACGCAACTGCATCCAGTCCAATGGTGGGTTCATCTAAGAATATAATCTTTGGATTGTGAAGCAGTGCAGCAATCAGTTCCATCTTCATCCTCTCTCCGAGAGACAGTGTCCTCACCTGAACATGCATCAGATCCTGTACCTGAAACAGTTTCACAAAATAATCCCTGGAACTTTTATACTCCTCCTCCGGTAATCCATAGATTTCTTTAAACAGGCGAAGCGTATCTTCCACGGTCAGTTCAAAGAACAGCTGACTTTTCTGCCCCATAACGACTGCATACTGCTGTTTAAATTCATGCTCCAGATCATTGGGATAATACCCCAGTACGCTTACAGAACCACTAGTGGGTGCAATAATACCGGTGAGCATCTTCACAAGCGTTGTCTTGCCCGCTCCATTTGGTCCGATCAGGCCTACAAATTCCCCTTCCTGAATGGTAAGATCCAGATTGCCAACCGCCTGTTTCTCTTCATATTCCCGTTTGATCAGCCCCTTAATACTTCCTATCATACCTGCCTGTTTCTTAAATCTTTTAAAATTTTTGGTTAACCCAGCCGTTTTAATAATTTCCATGTGTTTTCCCCTTCAATCAATAAAAAATGACCGCCGGTTCATCTGCCCCTCAGGCATAATGCTTTAGCGATCTCAAATAAAACCTGCTTCCAGACAGATTAGGAAAAAAGACAAAAAAAGCATAACTTTACCGTTATGCTTTCAAAATGTCAGTCTGGAACAGACATATATTTGGAAGGTATGCGCTTTTGCAATGCAAAAGTCAAGCATTCAGTAAGGCAGATTTATCGGCATGGCAGCCGAAAAAGGGCAGACTAATCACGTATATTGTCTTCGTCTTTCCTTTTCAACTATTTAGTTAGTTGCGATCTCCAATACTGACACACGTAACATACACTTACCTCTCTTTTCTTTATAATAATCTGATATTACCTTATAATGTAATATATGTCAATCGTTATCAGGAATCACTCTTTATATGCTGCAAGAATGGTAGTATTACCAATTCGGAATACCATTTCTACCCTCTCAAATCCGCCTTTTTTTAACATGGTAATCTGATTTGTGACAGTGCATGGTGTGTCATAATGGTAAAACTCCCCTTCTTGAATGCCCATCTCATCTCTGAGCCTTTTATACTCTGCAAAATGAAGATCTTCCTCTTCCTGATCTTCTACCATGTAGTCGCATTCAATGTAACGTCCGTCACCATTAAGGGCTTCAAAAATTTTCTGATATAACCCGATCTTTGCTTCATGTTCAAAATGATGCATTGTCTGAAATGAAATGGCACAGTCAAATGTATTCCTTTTCAGTTCAACATCAAAATAATTTCCGCATATTAAATTCAGTTTCCTGCCTGGAAAATTGTGTTTTAATTGATCAAGCATTTCCCTGGTTAAATCAATGCCTGTGACCGAAATATCCGGAAACCTTTTAAAAATCTGTTTTAGTTCCAGACCTGTTCCACATCCAAGATCCAGTAAATCTCTGCATGACTCAGTAAGAAGCGATGGAATCACTGCATAAGCCTGTTCACATCCTTCCACCCCAGAAAGCATATGCTCTTCATATTCATCAACCCGTGCTGCGAAAAAATCCTCCATCCGTTCCATATTAACCTCTCCTATCAACGTTTCAATCCCCTTGCCATAAGAGTATCGCGGATGGAGGACTCACGCAACCTCAATCTTTTTTCTGAATCATTCAGCTCCTTATAATAACCTTCTTTGCACCGGTACAAGCCTGTATATCCAGCTTAGTTGCTTTAAAAAACTCCCGGAATCTTTTGGGACTTGTAATAATTAGTTCAGGAATCTCATCTTTCATGGACAGCTGCTTTTCCGTCTTTTCCTTCCGAACTGTTCCGATCAACTCCTTCACCTGTTCCCCAAATTCCAGATAAATCTTGTTGGTTTCTCTCCGTTCCCAAATCGTCTGGTGGATGGACAACATTTCTTCATGACTCCGATAAAAGTCCTGATAAATATACTCTGTTATGAACGGGGTATACACTGCATACAGCTTCAATATACCAAGCAGACTGTAATACAACCCATATTGTCCCGAATACCGTTCTTTTACGCCATGCTTTTCCGGCTGATAAAGACGTTCCTTTACAATTTCGATATAGTAATCACAGAAATCCCGCCAGAACAGATCATCAATTTCATGCCTTGCCTGACCAATTTCAAAATCGTCTAAAAGTTTTTTTACAACACCGGTGGTTTCATTTATCCGTTCCAGCATCCACCGGTCAATAGGCAACAGGGTCTCAGGATCAAATTCTTCCTTTTGTTCATAATCATTTAACTGCATAATTGTGAATTTCGCCGCATTATAAAGCTTCGTCAAAAATCTCCTGGAACCCTTCATTTCATCTTCACTGAAAAATGTATCTGTACCCAGTTTATTGCTGGCTGCCCAATACCGGATTGCATCCGCCGAATAGGTTTCAATAAGTGACAGGGGCGAATTAGATGCATTGTTTTTTGATTTACTAATCTTCTCCCCGGGTTTTGCCAGTACAAACCCACTGATCATAATGTCCTTCCAGGGGATCTCACCAGTATGGTAGAGACTTTTTACAATGGTATAAAACGCCCAGGTACGAATGATTTCATGAGCCTGATTTCTCATTCCCATGGGCAGAATCTCTTTACTTCTGTCATAATCCTCACCATATCCGGCATTAATGAAAGGGGTTACGGAAGACGTTGCCCAGGTATCAAAAACAGCTTCCTCCGGGAGAAACTGTGTACAACCGCAGCTGCATGCCTTTCCTGGCATTTCTTCCAGTGGATTTACAGGAAGCTGCTCTTCTTCCGCAAAAACAGGTTCTTTGCACTCCTTACAATACCAGACCGGAAATGGAACTCCGAAATATCTCTGTCTGGAAATACACCAGTCCCATTTTAAATTCTCCACCCATATCCGATATCGCTTTTTCATATGAGCGGGATGCCAGCTGATCTCATCCGCTGCCTTTAAAAACCTGTCCTTTTCCGTCAATACATCAATATACCACTGGTTGGAAGGAATGATCTCCACAGCCTGGCCGCACCGCTCATGAACAGCCACGCTGTGAGAAACTGCCTCCTGCTTTACAAGCAGATCCCTGCTTTTTAATTCATCTACCAAGGTCCGCCTGGCCAGGGTAACTTCCATTCCCCCAATATAAGGAACTTCCCCGCTTATGGTTCCGTCCGGCAGAATTATTTTTTTATAAGGAAGATGATGGGTCTGGTACCAGGAAACATCTGTAGAATCACCAAAGGTTGCACACATAACAGCGCCCGTTCCTTTTTCCATGGAAACCATTTCATCTGCCATAATGGGTATTTCAAAATCATAGAGGGGAACTCTGGCCATTTTCCCGATGAATTTGTGATATCTTTCATCCTGAGGGTGAACAAAGACGGATACGCAGCCATACAGCAGTTCCGGTCTGGTGGTTGCGATCAGTATATCTCCCAGAGAAGTTTTAAAATTCAGATAGTGAAAGCTGGATTCCAATTCCAGAGTTTCAAGCTCTGCCTGTGCAATGGAGGTCTGGCACTGGGTGCACCACAAAACAGGCGACTCTTTCCTGTAGGCTTTTTTCATCTTTACCAGATTAAGAAATGATCTCTGTGAAATTTTCTGAGACAGCGTGGACACTGTCTGATAGCTTAAATCCCAGTCTACACTGAATCCCAGTTTTTTAAACAACCCCCTAAAATCGGTTTCATATTTTTCAATAGTCTCCACACATATATTCCGAAACTGGCTCCTTGGCAGCTGTCCCGCCCGGATCTTCTTATCCCGTTCCACCAGCCGCTCCGTTGGAAGACCGTTGTCATCAAATCCCAGGGGATAGAATACATCATACCCCTGCATGCGTTTAAACCTGGCTATTATTTCAGCCTGTGTATAGGAAAACACATGACCGATATGAAGTGTTCCGCTGACAGTGGGAGGCGGCGTATCAATAGAATAAACCGGCCGTTCCTTTCCCTGTCCATACTTGTAAATCTGGTTTTCTTCCCAGAAATTTGTTAACTGTTTCTCTGATTTTTGAAAATCATACTTCTTATCCATGATGGATACCTCCTGTAAAATTTACTACAAAACAGACAAAAAAATTCACCCCAAGCTATGCTTAGGGCGAATTAACGTGTCCGCGGTACCACCTAAATTCAGAAATAATTTTCTGCTCTCAATACAATACGGGAAGATTAAAAACTTCTTCCGATATTGCTTCCCCTGATAACGGTGGGAATCTCCGTTGGAGTCTACTGAGATAAAATCTGTTCAATCCAAAGCTCAAAGGCTACTTCCATGCTTCCATCACGAAGATTTTCACCAGCCATCTTCTCTCTGTTCATCCGGAATCGCATGTACTCCTCCTCGTCAACGCTTTTGTCTGTGTTTGTTATCCTAATTTTAGCACAATTTTTTTCGGTGTCAACGGGAAAATAACTGTTTTTTTTATATAATGAGAAAATATTTTCTCACAAACGGCTGAAATTACAATTAATGGATTTGCTTTTTTTCGTTCTCTATGGTATACTTATGTCAATTGGATATAAAAGAACCGTCTATTAGAGAAGGGCTTTTGCTGGTTTCACAGGATTTTGAAACCATTAAAAGCCCTTCTTTTTCAATAACGGCCCAACATATCCAAAAAATTTTACGAGGAGGATCACAATGAATACTATTACAGTGGAAAAACGTAATGAACAATTAAAAGCAAAACAATTGCGGAGAAAAGGCATTGTGCCTTGCTGCATTTTTGGTGGCAGTCTTCCCAACTCCATCTCAATCCAAATGGAGGAAAAAACTGCAGAAAAGCTTCTTCGCAAGCAGAGACTTGGAAGTAAAGTTCAGCTTAAATTAGAAGATCAGACAATCGTGACACAGATTAAAGACAGCAGCAGATGCTTTACAGATAGTAAAATCGAGCACATTAACTTCCAGGCTCTTGATCCAAAGACAAAGGTGAACAGCCTGGCACACGTTATCTTAGAAAATGCCGAATTTGTTACCGGAGTCTTAGATAAGATGCTGATGGAAATCCCATATGCTTCTTTACCAGAAGACATGATTGATACCGTTACTGTAGACTTAGAGGGTAAGCCAATTGGTACGATCATAACGGTGGCAGATATTCCTGAATTCTTAAGTGACCGCATTGAACTTCAGGTGGAAAAAGACAGCATTATAATTAGAATTTCTGAAAAGAAATATGCTGCTGCAAGGGATGCAGAGCAGGCAGCCCAATAACGTTTACATAGTATAAGGGTGCTTCTATTAAGAGCCTTGATTGTCAATTTGCAATAAGACATGAGAGGCTCTGTGTTTTATTTGAATAAAGAGGTGTAAAAGGTGCCATATATAAATCAGTGTGGCTGGCGGCCGGACTTGGAATTACCATTGGAACAGGGGGAAATGTAAAAACGTCGGAGGAAGATTTCAGAACACTTATTTTTACAGTTGGCACTTCCCAAAAGTTCAATCATTCTGATGTACAGAGGGAATTGAATACCTACGGGAGATTTCATAGATACAGGGAGGATCAGATGTCGGAAACAGAACAGCAGAATGTGGATGCAGCAGTTTTAGAAAAACAACTTGATTCAAATATAGACGATTCCATTAAATTGTATTTATTACAGGCAGGGGAAGCGCCTTTACTGACCAGGGAAGAAGAATATAATCTTGCCAGGCTCTGCGCACAGGGCGATCAAAAGGCAAAAGAAACTCTCATCTGTTCGAATCTAAGGCTTGTAGTCAGTATTGCAAAAAAGCATGAAGCATATGTTCAATCCCTAACCCTTCTTGACCTCATTCAGGAGGGCAATATCGGCCTTATGAAAGCTGTGGAACGTTATGATTATAAACTGGGATACCGTTTTTCCACCTACGCCACATGGTGGATTCGTCAGGCTGTCACCCGGGGAATCGCAGAACAGGACAGAACCATACGACTGCCGGTGCATTACAAAGAAGATGTTAACATGATCAATCAACTTCTGCGCCGGCTGGATCAGGAACAGGAATCCTTTACAACCAAGGATATATCCGATATCACTGGACTTTCGGTTGATAAAATAGAGCGGATTATGATGGATTCTGCATCGATCGTATCGCTGGATACCCCCATTGGAGATGATAACGCAAGCTTTTTAGGTGATTTTATTGAGGACAAAACCATATTATCTCCCGAAGAGAGCGTATCTGATATAATGTTAAAAGAAGAAATCAATAAGCAATTACAATCTCTAAAACCGCGAGAGCAGATTGTGGTAAATATGAGATTTGGTCTCAACGGTCATATGCCCCATACACTGGAAGAAGTAGGAGACCATATTGGTGTTACAAGAGAACGAATCAGGCAGATTGAGGCCCGGGCCTTACGCACACTTCGTCTCCCTAACCGCAGAAAATTCCTTGTTGATTTTATATAGACCTGACAATATAAGGGCAGACAGTATAAACACTGTCTGCCCTTATATTATCGTCTTTAATTACACTTACAACAGATAATTATTTTCTTCATTGGCCACTTCCAATGTCCTGATTTCAAATGTTTTACAACCCGATGAAATAAAAGGATCTGCCTTTGCAATGCTTGTGGCTTCTTCCAGATTATCAGCTGAGTATACAACCATCCCACCCGGATAATCGCTGAACGGTCCGCATAGTACCAGTTTTCCCTGGCTTTTCAGGCTTTTTAAATGCTCTACGTGTTCCTTAATTAATTCTTCATTCAAAGGCTTTTGATTTTTCATGAAATAAACATACATGTTCCTATCTCCTTTCATTTACCGTACCATTACAAAGTGAGCCAGCTGGACGTTCCCATCCATCTGAGTCCCGTCAATTTTAAATGCAAATTTTTTTGTATAGAAATTAACATTTTCTTCTTTATCCGCCGGTGTGATTAAAGTAATCTTCTTCCAGTCCGAATATTGATCCAACATAAATTTAAGTGCCTGAGAGCCAATTCCCTTACCCTGATATTGTGGAATCACACAAAGACAGCCAAGATAATATTCACCGTTTCCCAAAGCTTCTACAGCAATGACACCTACGGCCTTATTATCACAGTAAATAATCTCTTTCGGGAACTTTTCCAGGGAATTTTCCATTCTTTCCCTGGATCTTCCATAAGCAGGGCATTCCCCATATCTGACATAATCGTCGTAGAACGCTTCATTATAAATCTGAACTAATAAATCAGCATCTTCCTTTTCTGCTTTCCTATATGATAAATTCACGGTTATCCCTCCTTTTTTCTATTATAAAAACTCTTTCTCATATTTTTTAAAAAATTGATAATAAGCCTGTACATTAGACAGCTCCGTCCATTTTTTAATATCAACCGGATTCTCATCCATATCGTAAATCTTTGCCCCTCTCATGGAAAGAAGAAATGGAGAATGAGTCGCAATAATAAACTGGCAATGAAAAAAACGCGCCGAATCTTCTAAGAATTTCAGCAGATCCTGCTGCCGTTCCGGTGATAAACTGTTTCTCTCCCATAGTGAAGCTGTATTCACTTTCTATACCGGGAAATGAAAATTGTGACAGATAAATCATTTGTAAGATCCCCCCTGTGTCTACTTTATCCACTATTGTACTATTTTACAGGTTAGATATCCACTCTTTTCTCAGATAAGCTTCATAACCAATGACCCGTTCATCGATTCTGCGATGATAGCTGTAAGTGTAATTTTTAAAATGCTTCCCCCAGAAGCGGAGTGCGTTTGGATTTAATGTCTCGCAATCCACCCCCAGATAGCGGATCCCTTCCTTTTTACACACATTGCAGACATAAGACAGCAAATCATCTGCCACTTGGGTTCCCCGATATTCTTCTTTTACAAATGCACCGCAAATATTTTTCATGGATTCCGTTTCGCTGATAAATGTTTCTCCTTCGTCTTGTATTGACATATATCCGATTACCGCTTCCTCTTTAAGGGCTGCAAATATACGGGATTGTTCTTTCGAAAAATGCATTCGATATTGCCGGATATCTGTAGGGAAAAAAATGGGAGAATCAGACATATGCTTTACTAATCCATATCTTAAATCAAGAATGCTTTTCTTATCCTCTCCAAGCAGCTCTGTAAAAGTAAAATCATTCTGAAAAATATCCCTTAACGCAAATTCATCCAAATCCATAACAGCATCGCTGCACCGGATTCCAAAACCATTTAAAACCAGAGACCGGTCTACAAAAAGATCATCTGCATACCTGCTCAGGGCAACACTGGTAACTCCCACCTCTTTTAATAATAGCTCCATTCCCGCCTCCATCAGCTTTGAGCAAAGTCTGCCCCTGTCATGACCGGAAAAGGCATTTCCGCCTAGTGGAGAATAGGCTCCTCTGCATGTTCCAAAGAACCCATCTATGGGTCCTGTAAATGCAAGGTACCCGGCCATCTCCCCTTCACACATAGCAACTAATCCATAGTTTTTACGGAATAAACCGGTAATCAGTCCCCGTAACTGTTTTGTTACGTCAGTTACCGGCAATTGCTTTATCTGTCTGCACTCATTTTCATATTCACCTATTGCTAACTTCAATGCTTCTTCCACATGAACTTCTTCTGCTTTAACAATCTTCATTTACCATTCTCCCCTGCTTTTTTTATTACTCTTCTTTTTTACAACAGCCTGCTTCCGGCTTTCCTTAGCCGCCTGAAACTTGGATTCCTTCTGGATTTTCCAGTAATTTTTCCACCTTTTTTCTGTCAAAGTCCCCTCATTAAGTGCCCGGGCAACTGCACAGCCAGGTTCCCCCTTATGGGTACAGTTACTGAATCTGCACTGCATTATTAAATCATTGATATCAGTAAAGCTGAAATCCATACCGTCATCCACAATCCACATTCCCAGTTCCCGCATCCCTGGCGTATCAATAATCCTTGCTCCATTATCCATTACAAACATCTGGCGGTGAGTGGTAGTATGATGCCCTTTTGAATCATCCTCTCTGATTTCTCCTGTTTTCATAATCTCTTTTCCCAGAAGATAGTTGGTAAACGTGGATTTCCCCACCCCTGATGAGCCCAGGAATACAGTAGTCTTTTCAGGCACCAGATAATTTTTCAACTGTTCCATGCCTTCCCCTGTTACAGCACTTACCACGCAGACATCAACCCCCAATGCAATCTGATTTACCAGTTCCAGTTTTTCCCGGGTATTTTCTGCAATATCTGCTTTTGTAAGGACAATAACAGGCTGCCCTCCGCTTTGCCACGAGGCGGTCAGATAACGCTCCAGCCTTTTTAAATTAAAATCATAATTCAAAGACATTAAAATAAAAACATAATCAAAATTAGCTGCTACGATCTGCTCTCCCATCCCCACATCAGGATCTTTCCTGGAAAATGCAGTTTTTCGTTCCAGTGTCTTAATAATCAGACTGTCGCCCAGAGGATTATACTCTAACTCCACATTGTCACCAACCGTGGGGAATCCTTCCTCGCAATGATCCGTAAAATATATTCCCGCCTTTAGCCTGGCATACAGATCTTCTCCATTTACTCTCACCTCATAACGTTCCCTGTGAACTGCCGTGATAAAACCAATCATTTTTTCTTTCAAAAACAACCTCTCTTCCTGTTTTCCGTCAGCAAACGGATTTGCCAACCATTAAAAAAGGGCATAAAAATGCCGCGGTAATAGCCCTTATGAGCTGTCACTGCGGTTGGCTTTCAAAAAAAAGGCACAAAAAAAACACATCTTATCGTGTGTTTAACAGAGTTAATCGATATATAAGAGTCTAATAGCGGCATACAAAACATATCTGTTATCCATATGCCCAATATTCAGTTATTCTTTCATTACCTCTTTCACAAATAATGCATTTGACATATCACATTCTCCTTTCAAGACCACTGTTGGGTTATTTTGGTAATAACACTTCCAATTACACTTAAGATAACACATATTATCCCCATCGTCAATCATTACTTTCATATCTCCCACCAGAAACTGGTGGGAGATTACATTATTTATTAATTTTTATAAATCTTTTTTTGCCGATCCTAATGACATCGTCATTAATCAGAACACTGTTTATTTCGTCCTCATCCATTTTTTCACCATTGATCTGGATTCCGCCTTGTCTTATGAGGCGGATAAACTCACTTTTGCTTTTTATATATCCCAGTTCAATTAGCCCCGGTATGCTGTCATTTACCGTATCCTTCTCCAGATCCAAGAGCAATATGGGAATATCACTGGGAATTGCTTTCTTGCTAAACGCCGTTTCATAGTAAGTGATTGCGCTTTGCACCTCTTGTGCATTGTGGTATAAGCCTGTAATAATTTTTGCTAATTGAAACTTAATATCCCTGGGATTGACTCCCCTTACCAACTCAGCCTTTACCCTGTCAATTTCGTCAGGGTGTTCATCGGTTGTCAGCTCGTAATACTTAATGATAAGATCATCCGGAACTTCCATCACCTTTTTAAACATCACTTCTGCCGGTTCACTCACTCCAATGTAATTTCCCAGGCTTTTGCTCATTTTCTCTATTCCATCAAGACCTTCAAGAATTGGCATAAATAAAGCGATTTGCTGGTCTTTTCCCATTGACTTTTGAAGCGTTCGTCCCATCAGAATATTAAAGGTCTGATCTGTCCCCCCTAATTCAATGTCTGCTTTTATTTCTACAGAATCGTAAGCCTGCATCAGCGGGTAAAAAAATTCATGGATTCCAATGGGGACACCCTTCTTATACCGGTTCTGGAAATCATCCCGTTCCAGCATCCTGGCAACCGTTGACGTTGCAGCCAGTTTTATCACATCCTCAAAATTCAGCTTTGAAAGCCACTCACTGTTAAACCTTACCACTGTTTTTTCTTTATCCAGTATCTTAAATATCTGTTCGCAGTAAGTCAGTGCATTTTCCTTTACTTTTTCATCAGTCAATGCCACTCTTCCTTTTGATTTCCCAGTGGGATCCCCGATCCTGCCTGTAAAGTCCCCGATTATAATAACTGCCTGATGTCCAAGCTCCTGCATCTGCCTGATCTTTCTTAAAACTACAGCATGCCCCAGATGAATATCCGGTGCGGAAGGATCAAGCCCTAATTTAATGATCAGCGGCTTTTCCTGTTTATAGGATTGTTCCAGTCTGGCAAGAAGCTCCTCCTCATTTACACACTGGTGGACTCCTTTGCAGATAATACGCATTTGCTCTTTTGGTGTTAACATAGCTCAAACTCTCCTTGTAAGATTATTATTAATATTTGCATGCCACATAAGAATCCAGAGAACAAAGAGCTGAGATAAATAAAAAACTCCCGTCCTTCTGTTACCAAAAGGACGAGAGTGACTCTCGTGTTACCACCTTAAGTTTATAGACAACTCACATTGTCTACCTCATCGGGTACGGCCGTGGCGATACCCTTGCACCTGATTACGGTGTGCTCTCCGTCGCAGCCTACTTCTTAAATCGGTTCGGTGCGCAGCTCCAAGATGTATTCACACTTTCTATCCATGAGCCTCTCATCAGCCGGCATCTTTCTGTTTGGAATTGAAAATGCTACTCTTTCTTTTCATAGCCTTTTCTTTGTAATGCAAATATTTAATTGAACAAATATTATCATGCTTTTTTTGTTTCGTCAAGACTCAGTTTGGCAAGTGCATGACGGTTCCTGGGTCCATATCTGTATTATTTCTTCTCTGATATCATCATAATGCTTTCCTGTCAGTCCAAAATCCATCTCTTTGTAAGTCCATATGGAACAGCCAATCTGATACCTCTCAAATATATCATGTACATCACGGAACCATCGCAGTGTGTCCGGAACAGGTGCCTGGTCAATCACGCCAAACTCCCCGCAGTACAGCTGAGTGCCAGCTTTTTGTGCAGCCAGAACTGCTCCCCTCACCATTACCTCTATAAACTCTTTCCCAATTGTCTCAGCTGTTGAGTTTAAGACTGCTTCCCCCTGTTCTCCCAGTACGGCAGACTGCTGGCGGTAATACTCCATGCTTTCGGGATAGAAAACATCCTTTTCCGGATCCATCTGTTTGACCCAATGAGCTTTTTGATGGGTAAACAAAAGCGGTTCATAAAAGTGAAAGGTAAAGATAATATTTTTATCTTTCGGTTTTTTCAGTAATTTTAATGTGCTTGCGCTGTTCCATTGAATTCCCCCATAAATTATGGGTACAAAAGAATCAATTTTACGTATCGCCGTCACCGTTTTGTCGATCAGGTCATTCCAAAGCAATGCATTTTCCTTTTCTACAACCTCATTTAGCAGTTCAAAGGCTACGTTATCGTAGTTTTTAAATTCCGTTGCAATCCTGTCCCAAAGATCCACAAAACGTTCCTGTAAATAGGAATTATGAAACAGATCATTTTTCTCCCTGTTCCCTGCATCATTAAAATCATAGCCATACGCCTTGTGCAGATCAAGAATCACATCCAGCTTATTTGTCCTGCAACAGTCACAAATACAATGAACCAGCCGGTAACCTTCCTCTTTGGGATTGCCCTCCTGATCTTCCAGAACTTCGTAATCAATGGGAAGGCGGATATGATCAAATCCCCATTCTGCAATCTGCTCAATATCCGCTTTTCCGATAAATGTACTGTAATGCTGCATATTGTGAGTGCACTGAGATAAATATCCCCCTAAATTTAACCCTCTTTTCAGTTTCATATCGCTTCACTACCTTTCCTTTCAGATAATTTTATACTATCTGATCTGATTGGCAAATGATATCATTTTCTTTTCTTTTATGTTGTTTTCATGATATAATATCAAAAGAAAATAATGGTGCAATGGAGGGTCTTTCCCATGAATATAAAAAAAGAACTGGCATTTCAGGAATTTGTGAGACGAGAAAATAATTTAATCCGCGCTCCTTATACACCTGAGCAGGAATTTTATTCCGTCATAAAATCAGGAAATACCACAAAAGTTCGGGAACTTTGCCAGGAATCTCTTTTATCAAAGAATGGGCTGGGCATTCTTTCGTTTAATCACCTTCACAATATAAAATATCATTTTGTTATCACTGCTGCACTGGTGGCCAGATATTGTATGGAGGGCGGAATGGAACTGTCAACAGCCTACAGTCTCAGCGATTTTTATATACAAAAAGCGGATAGCTGTACGAAACCGGAAGAAGTTGCCGCGCTGCATCCCATTATGTGTCTGGACTATGCAAAACGTATGAAATTTATAAGAAAAAATAAAGCAACCTCAAGACATATAGCGGCATGCATTGACTATATCTGCGACAACCTCCATACCCGGATCACCATAGAAACACTTGCATCTGCCATCGGTTTAAACTCCTCTTATTTATCCCGCCTGTTCAAAAAAGAAGTTGGCATGACAGTCAGCCACTATATCAGAGATAAGAAAATCGAAACTGCCAGTAATATGCTGATTTATTCTGACTATTCCCCCTCGCAGATCTCCTCTATATTGGCGTTTCCCAATCAGAGTTATTTCACAGAGATATTTCACAAGAAAACTGGAATGACTCCTCTGAAATATCGGAATCTCAACTTTCGAAATACAGAGATTGGAATTGAGGATTAGGTGCCTGAAGATAATTTATTTCCAAGCATATCAATGAGCCTTTTCATCACTTTTCCGAAGAAACGTTTTACTGGATTTATATTCACATCAAAATAGTAAGGAGCATCAATCCAGCCTTTATCTCTCCAATAAGTACGATCTGCATCTGATGTATATATCTTACTCCGCAGACAATTAAAAAGAAATATATCATAGAATGTAGGTACTTTTTTATTGCTCTGTGCCATTTTTTCATACAAATTCTTTGCAAGGCTTTTTATTCTCTTCTGCCCTTTTGCATAAATACGCTTATTAAACTTAAAAACACCTTTGGGCTCTCTGTTTTCGAAATACATAGGCGAAATAATCTGTACATTCCCCACCAGATCCATTGCCCAACCGGATACTGTCATTTTTAAGTACTTATAAACCTGTCTGCTCCCTCCTCCATCTGTGGTTACAACAATAATTACCGGTTTTCCACAAAGCTCCTGCCTGTGAAATAAATAAGACAAACGATCAATAAACAGCTTCATCTGTCCCGTAACCTGATAGGCATAGACTGGGCTGGATAGAATAATTGCATCTGCATTTTTCATCTTTTCTTTTATTGACTGGATCTCATCATCCTTACAGGGACATAATAATTCACTTTTTTGAAAACAGATAGCGCAGCCCCTGCATTCTGAAATATTGGACTGGCTTAATTGTAAATACTCCAACTCAATCCCAGAATCATATTTCTTTAATTCTTCCCAAATCTCCATGCAGATCAGATAACTGTCTTTCCTCCTGGGACTTCCTGAAATAACCAGAACATTCATTTTCCGCTCCTTACTATCCAACGTTGGATATAGCCCTATTTTTTTGCACCAAAACCATAGCTTGGTTTTGGTGCATGATTCACATTTTAACATTCATAATTCATAAAGTTTGTTTCTTTAATCAGCACTGCAATCTCTTCTGTTTCCTGAATAATTTTGTCCAGATTGTCTAACATCAGTCTATGCCAGCTTATCTGACTATCTATGGTTGTTATCATATAATCCAAAGTAATTACTTCCATGGAACAGGGGTTTTGCTCCTTCTCTTTTCTCCAATCATGAATCCGGCTTTTCTGCTCTTTTAAGTCACTGATATGGTTTTCCACGCATTCAATGATCTCTTCCTTCTGAAGGTTGGCAATTATGGGATATAAAAGAAATTTTTCCGATGCCGCTCCCTGCAAAGGCCTGCCCATCTCCTTATATGCCAATATCTTAAGTACGTCTCTGCCCTTTTGTGTTATTTCATAAATCTGCTTTTTCTTCTCTCCTTCTTCTGGTTTATCAATCATGCTGATATATCCGTCTTTCTCTAATTTTTTAATTGCATAATAGATAGAACCGGATTTTATATTATTCCATTCAGACATGCGGTTGAGACTGATAAACCTTTGGATTTCATAGCCATGAGTCGGCTTAATACTAAAAAAGAATAGAATAAATAATTGTACCATGAAAAGCACCTCATCTGTAATGTTAGTATAATTATATATCCAACGTTGGATATAATCAAGTTTTTTATTATTAAATCAGAGCAATGTGAAGTGCGCCGTCCAGGATTGTCTTTATCTGCTCTGATGATAGCTTCATTCCATCATCCACCCATTTGATGAGCATTCCATTTAACCCCCCAAGGCTGTAAGATAGGCAATAGGAACGTGTCATGTCATTAAGTTCTATATCTGGTTTTACCTTTTGAAAAACAGCCGGGGCTATTTCTCCAGATATGTGATAAATTCTTTCCAGCATTTTATTTTTTTTAAGCAGATTCAAAAAAATTTCATGCTGTTTCCAGAACTCAAAATATACAGCAGCAACTTCCGTATAGTGGCGGGGAGATGCTACCGCCAACATATGAATAAATTCATCTGCCAGCGTACTCATATATTCATCTATAATTTCTTCCCTTGTATTATATAGCCGATAGAAGGTTCTGCGGGACAGTCCAGATTCCTGGCAGATCTGAGTTACCGTAATCATAGAAAAATCATATGTTTCCATAAGTTTTATTAAACCATTCATCAACATTCTTTTCGACTGCAGTGCAATTCTGTAATTCATTCTATTCATAATTTTCTCCCCTAATCTGTCACAATTTCTTTGGATATGTAGCAGAATAATGAATACCATTGTAAATCCAATACCAGTTCATTATAATAAATCCCATAATATGCGTCAATTGTAACACATTAGAAATGGAGGATAAAAATGGCTTACATGAAAGACATCACAGGAATTCAACAGCTTGATTTCCAGATTAACCGGGTAATTGCCTACGGCGATTTAGCTGGCGATTCAAAGGAAATTATCGAGAAAACCCGTGGCATTAAAGATCTGACAACATGGTTTCACGTCTGGTCTGGTCTGGTCTGGGGAATTATTATAGGAATACGTCCCGGTATTTGCGTACCGCTTATGCTTACAGAATGGCCGAATTTTTTCTAAATGAAGATCACCCACAAAAAAATCATATGTATGAAGAGTCTTATAAATATTTTCATCTGGCATTCAGACAAATGGGACTAAACTATACGGTACAAGAAATATCCTTTATGAATACATACATGCACAGTCTCTGTTTTAAAAGTGAGAGCGAAAAAAATATTTTATTAATTTGTGGTGGCTACGATTCCTTTATTGAAGAATTTGTCCCTGCTATCCTTGATTTTGCAAACAATGGTTATACTGTCATACTTTTTGAGGGGGGAGGACAGGGAAAAACATTAAAAAATGGCCTAAGATTCATGGCTGACTGGGAAAAACCGACTTCCCGTGTGCTTGATTATTATAATATAAACTCCTGTACCATGGTTGGTATCTCCTGGGGGGGATATCTGGCCATCAGGGCTGCCGCCTTTGAATCAAGGATCACCGGGGTAGTTGCCTTTGATGTACTTGAAAATGGTTTTCTCTGTATGACTGACATGTTTCCAACCATTATAAAACATATGGTAAGGTATTTTGTACTTCACGGAAAAAAAAGGATCTCCAACCAGATTCTTCAAATTCTCAGAAAGAAAAGCCTGATTGCCGATTGGGCTATGATGCAGGGAATGTACATAACTGGAACTAAGACACCCTATGATTTTTACAGAGAATTACTAAATCACGCTCTGCCCCAGGATATATGTGACAAACTGACCTGCCATGTATTACTGCTGGCCGGAGAAAGGGATCACTACGTCCCAAATGATCAATTTTACCGCCTTACAAATAAAATCAATCATGCAAAAAGTCTAACCACAAGGATGTTTACAGAAGCAGAGGGTGGGGAACAGCACTGTCAGACAGGAAATTACCAGTTAGCAGTTGACGAGATACTTAATTGGATGAATCAACTAAAAGACTAATTCGCCGTTTCCTCCACGGGTTTCTTATTTAAATATAATATCACGTCCAGTAAAGATGGCAGAACCATTTCTGTCATTTTTTGATACTTAATGTTTGGTTTTCTCATGTCCGGTATGCAGATCACAGGAATCCGGGCAGAGTATGAGGCTTGTATTCCAGCCTCACTATCTTCCAGCACAAGACATTTTTCAGGATCAACCTTTAATTTATTACATGCCTTCAAAAATATATCCGGATCGGGTTTTCCCTTTTCAACTTCTGTGCCAAACACCATTTCATCAAAGTAGCCATCTATTCCATGTTGCACCATAGCAAACATTGCTCTGTCTTTGGTACTGGATGATGCCAAAGCAATCCTGTATTTATTTTTCTTAAGATAATCCAGCAGTTCTCTGACACCTGGTTTTAATGAAACTCCTTTTATAAAATACTCTTTCTCCCGCGACAGGGTGTAATCCAGTCCTTCCTGTACAGAAATCGGAAGCTGGTAAAGATCTACCAGAGTTTCCATATTCCCCAGTTCTGTTTTTCCACTATAGTTTTGCGCATAATTCTCTATGGTAAAGGAGTGCCCATATTTGTTTAGTAACTCCTGGTATAATTGATATGATATCACTTCACTATCGATTAACAATCCGTCCAAATCAAAAATAACTGCTTCCATCATGCTCTGTTCCTCTCTCTTTTTAAATTATTTACTTCTCCTGCTGAAATCCGGGCAATGATAACAAGGACAGACTCCTGGTTTAGTGTGATTTCCACACGGTTATTGGAAATAATTCTGATCTCATTTGCAATGCCAACCATTCTTGATAAACAGAAATCGGGAGAACATGGAATCATTCCAATCATATCAAATGCCTCCGATTTAGATGCCTCGATTAAAAATCCACATCTGTCTGGAGTCAGGGTTTTCCCATTACACAACAAAGTGGAACCATTGTAAATGCCACATTTAATATCTCTTTTTGAATCATAAAAATAAACGTAACAGTCCACAAGGGTTTGATATTCTTCCAATATGGGAAGCCCAATGCTGGGAGAAATTGTATTGTTATGGTTCCAGGCCTCTAACTCAATCGCCTGAATCACTTTATAAGCCATTGATTCAAAATCACCTAATAAAACAGTTTTCATAAACAACTCCTTTCAACCGTCTCACTCAGGCAAATTCCCTGCGGTAAAGGAATGGAGCGGCTAAAATAACCAGCCCGCATATGACCCATAAGACAGGCTCACAGATACATACAGCCGGATATCCCCACACCGGTACGATCATAATGGAAAACCATACTTTCCCAACCAGTTCGATTACGCTGCATAGAAGGGGAAGCCCTGGATGCCCCATCCCCTGCAATGCGCTCCGCATAATTACAAGAAATGCCATTGGTGGAATCATTGGTATACTGATTTGAAGGTAAAGTACTGCACTGGAAATAACTTCCCGGCTGACACTTCCTGTAATGAGCTTTACTGCATTTTTCCCAAACAGAAATGTAAATGTAACGGCAAATATCCACCAGACGCCGTAGATAAGCAAGGCAGTCTTAATCCCTTTCCCTATCCGTGTATTGCGATTGGCTCCATAATTCTGACTGGAATAAGTAGCTATACTTGCCGCCAGAGCAAGCCCTGGATTATAGAATAGTTCAGCCAGACGGCGTGCTCCCATCTGAGCGGCTATATAGACACTGCCCAGTGCGTTGATGCTGCTCTGTAAAACTACGCTTCCGATATTATAAATGGTGCTCATAAGTGCCATACTGAGCCCAGTCCAGAGCATTTTATAAACAAATGCAGGTTTTACAAGAAAATCTTTTTTCTGAAAACATAATTCCCCATAATTTTTTACAATATAAAAAAAGCATAGACCTCCGCTGACTCCCTGAGCGAGCACAGTGGCAATTGCCGCCCCCTGCACTCCCATTGCCAGATTACTCATAAACAAAAAATCCAGCCCCACATTCAACACACTGCTAAAGAATAAAAACAACAGCGGAGTAAAGCTGTTGCCTACAGCCTGGAGTAAACTGAATTCCAGATTGTACGCCATGGATAAGGGGATCCCCGCCAGAATAATTGTAAAGTAATTGAGCGCACCCGCCAGGGTATCCTCTGGTATCTGAAGCCTCACTAAAATTGGATGCCTGAACAACAATAAAAACGTTGTAAGGAGTGCACCAGAGATACAGGCGATCGTAACCATATAGCAGACAGCCTGCTTCATCTCCTTTTTTTCTCCTGCGCCAAAATACTTGCTTACAATCAGTGCCAGGCCATTATTCAATCCAAAAACAAAATTAGTAATAAGGCTGTATAGCGCAGCCGTTGCGCCAATTTCTGCCAAAGCTCCATCCCCTAACAGATGACCTGCGATTGACGTATCCGCCAGACTATATAGCTGCTGCAATAAATTTCCGAAAAAAAGCGGCAGAGAAAAATAGAGAAGCAATTGAAACGGGCTGCCTTTCGTCATATCAAGAACGCGACTTTTGTGATTCATCTGCATAAAACTCTTCCTCCCCGCCAGATGACTGATGCAGCTTTAAAAACCCACATTTTATCTGAATTTCCTACTCTCATTATATACATAAATAATACTTGCTGCTTTCACGAAAACGTCATATACTATAAAAAAAACGACAAAAGAGGGAGGTCTAAATGATTCGAAACAGAAATTATGTTTCAACAGACAGCCATAGAAAAGAATTGCAGGAACAGGGCTTCCGGCTTTTTGACCTGCTTGCAAATGAAGGAGATATCCACCAATATATTGCTGATTGCATCCCTTCCCACTGGCATCTGGAATTAGAAATTTTTATTTTATTACAAGGCAGTGTTCTGATTCAGATTGGAGACAATTCCTATTACGTGGAAGCCGGTGAAGGATGCTTTATCAATACTGGTGTTTTGCATTCCTTTACTGCAATTGTACCTTCTCCCTGTGTCTATCATTCCTTTGTGTTTGACTCCGGTATTATAGGCGGTACGCCTGGAAGTGTTTTTGATACGATGTATGTGCGTCCTTTATTGAATGCAGGACCAGATTTTCTGAAATTTGGAAGAGAGGCTGAAGATAAACCGTTTTTTCAGCAGTTTGATATCGCCTTTACTGCCTGTGCAGAGGAAAAACCCGGTTATGAATTTGTAGTTCGGGAAGCAATGTCAAAAATACTGCTTTACACAAAAGGAAAGCATCAGACTATGCCTTCACGCAGAGTGCCAACCATTCAGGAAGCCCGTTTAAAGCAAATGTTAGAATGGATTGACGGAAATCTAAGAAATGTGATGACGGTGAAAGAAATTGCAGATACAGCAAATATCTGTACCAGAGAATGCCAGCGTATATTCAGCCGGTATCTGCATTACAGCCCGATGGCGTATATTCAGCGGAGGCGGCTTTTTAAAGCTGCAGAACAGCTTTCAACCACAGATGCCCCAATAACTGAAATTGCTTTTGACTGTGGATTCTCAAGCCCCAGTTATTTCACCAGGCAGTTTAAAGATCTGGTTGGTGCCACCCCCAAAGAATATCGCACAGCAATACAGGAAAGGCGGCTCTAATAATAGCTACATCTACGGAGTCGCATCATTTTCCTCTTCGTATGCATCCTCCATTTTCACCGAATCTTCCATCTGCTCCTCAAGGAATTTCACGCGGATAACCGCCTGGGGCCAGTTAATCGAAATTTGACTGTGTCTGCTTTTCCCCCTGGCTTCTCCTGCTATTATTTGCAATAGTTCCTCCATAACAGCCTTCGTGAGATATCCGCCTCGCCAATGAAAGGTCAATATTTTTCCTTTTTTGATTGCCTGCTGGCATCGCTTGGCTATCTCTTCCATTTTGGTGAAAGAGAGTTTTTTATCCTTATAATAGAAATGATCCCCATCTCCGCATGCCGGAATCTTATATATCACAGGTTCATGATCCTTAAAGATCCCCTTATCATCCAGGTTAAAATAGTCATATCTCAGTTCTTTTTTCCCTAATGTATTATCAAATGTGGCATCCAGATGATACCACACACCATTAATCCGGACCACGTTCCAGGCATGCCTGTATTTGATATTCTTTTCCGGATTATTCTCTGAAATAACAACAATACAGGGAATGGAAAGCCGGTCACAAAGGATCTTCACCGACTTTGCAATTCCCTCACAAACCCCCACTCCCTGCCCCAACGGGCCCAGAATCTCATGGGAATACTGTTTTTTTAATTTATCATAAGTAACATTTTCACAGATAAAATCATGAATGTATTGTTCTTTCTCCCAATCACTTTTATCTTTCACCACCCTGGCAAGCTTCTCCACCCTGGCGGTCATAGCCACCTGATGTTCTTTAATTTTATTCTTATCAAATAAATAAACCGGCTTCATCTTTACAAGTGTGGAGTTATCGTAAAAAGAATATTGAAAAGTGGAAGCATAAAATATCTCCGGACAATCCAATCTCAGCTTAAAAAAGATATCGCTCAGCTCAGCCCCATCGATTCTTTGCACATCAAAGCTCTGTGAAAGTGACTCCAGGCCGCTCTTAATGACCTGGTAAATTCTTTGTTGCTGCTTATTCATCTGACTATAGTAATATGGTTCCATTTAATATATCTCCTCTTCTATCTCA
The DNA here is from genome assembly GCA_013036995.1 of Lacrimispora defluvii. GTDB lineage: Bacteria > Bacillota > Clostridia > Lachnospirales > Lachnospiraceae > Lacrimispora > Lacrimispora defluvii. Next base: position 34,516 of record JAAOXG010000016.1, on the reverse strand, counting down.
ACCCCATACGCACTACCTCCAGCAAAGTTCTTTCAGCGTCTGTAAATACAGATCTTTATCCCACCTCTGAACAATGTCAATCTTGGAAAACTCTCCCTTACCCTGGGTAATCTTATACCCCTTGTAACCAGCCCTGATTGCCTCACTGAATATCTCAAGACAAGTGCTTTCCAGATACTCCAGATCCCCATAGCAAACATCTTCAAATTGTTCTTTCATAAAATTAAGCAGTTCCTCATCTGTAATTTCATCCTGCATTTCATTCTTATACAGAAAGAAAATTTCCTGGAGCCGGATCAGAGTATCCAAATAGTTATCCTGAGAAATAAATGCAGAATCGCAGAAGATATATATAATCTGTGGAATCACGCTCTGGCCAAATTCAACTCTGCGTTCTGCTTTCAACGTATGGTTTTTCTCTTCAATCAAAAGTTCCGTATCTTCCTCCGATAATTGAAGCCCATATTTTGATGTATATTGATTCGTTTCCTGTATCTGCTTCATCCACTGCTGCCGATTCATGACCTCAAGCCAATTTTGCTCATCCATATACATACCTCCATTCGTGTAAGTAGTATATCTCTTTTGGGCTGAATTTTGTAGTCTTGAGTTTTAACCGTTTTCATGGTAAAATATAAGTGTAGAGAGGAGATGATCCTCTCTACAAATTCGTTTACTGCATGCTCTTATGATACAAGTCGGAAAAATACATTCCATTCTTTAATAGTTCATCAAATGTTCCCTGCTCAACAATACGACCATCATAAAACACAATAATCCGGTCAAAATTTATGATGGAGGTCAGTCGGTGTGCAATTGCTATGACCGTCTTCTCTGACAAAAGGCTCATGACTTCATTCATAACAGCCTCTTCCGTTATATTATCCAAGGCAGAAGTGGCTTCATCCAGAATAACTATATTATTTTTTTGAAACCACAGTCTGGCTAATGCAAGCCTCTGTCTTTCACCTCCGGATAATATCATGCCACGTTCGCCGATAAGCGTATCAATTCCGTGATCCATTTTAGACACCGAATCATCCAACCTCATTTTCACTAATATTTCCTGGATGTATTGGTCATTTTGATTCTGGTTATGAACAATATTTTCTCTTACGGTACCGTCAAATACCGGAGCCTCCTGTGAAATATAGCTTACATTTTTATACAGACTTTCCAGACAAATGTCCCTTAGTTCATTACCATCTATCTGGATACTGCCAGAATCATATTTTAATAACCCTAATAAGAGTTTAATCAGTGTTGTCTTTCCGGAGCCACTACTCCCCACAAGCGCTATTTTTTCCCCCTTGTGAATCTCAACATTCAAATTATTAATGACTTTCTTGTTATTATATTGAAAGCAAAGATTTGTAATCTTAATTTGGCCCCGTTCTACTTTAGCACTCTTTCCTATCTCTAATTGCTCATCCTCTTTCATGTTAAGAATTTTTTCAAATCTGCTGTATGTAGCCTTATCCAGTTTATACTGGACAGTTAATACATTAAAGATTGCAATTGGTGTATAGGCATTTTCAACCAGAGAAATAAGTGCCACTGAGGTTCCTATAGAAACAGATTGATTCAACCATGCGTATACAAGGATTCCTACATTTAGAAATGCCACAAGTATTGCGAATATGGTAAAAAACGCTTCATGGATCATATTCATCTTTACTTTAGATTTTATAATCTCATTCTTGGAATTTACTGCTTTTTCAATTTCATAAGGAAAACGGAGGCTCATTCGAAATGTCACCATCTCCATAAATCCACGGACCAGATAATGATTCATCATTTCTTCATTGCACAAGATTTTTTCCTTGATTGAATATAGTAACTTCAAAAGTAAATTCGTTGTGATAAATACAAAAACATAACCCAACAATATTAAGTAAGTAATAAACGGATTCAATTCCCATATAAAAAAGATGCTGAATAAAATGGTTGGTATCAGCTGCCTGCAAACACGTAACCAATACTCAAATATAATTCCTTTTCCTGCATTAGCCCCATTCTCAATGCTTTGTGTAAGCTTTCCTGTACCCAAAGATTGATACTCAATATACTGGATTTTACTAACCTTTTTTAAAGCCTGTACTTTAAAATCCAGATAAACTCCATTTCGAAGCTTTTGCTTCGGATATTCGTCAAAATAATTTAACAAGTAAAAACTAATTAATACAATTCCATATACCAGAATAGTATTTAATCTGATTGTGTGATCATTAAACTCATCAATTATCTTTTGGAAATACCTTATTTTATAGTTTGTTAAAAATGCAATTAATAAACCTGTTATAACGTATAAGGCAATCGCCTTTCTATTCTCTTTTATGACTTCTTTTATTTGGCTCATTCCTGTACTCCTTTTTATTTATACCTTAATGGAAAAAGGGTCAGTACAGTTGAGACTGTTAACATATTTTAATATCGACCTCAGCACAATCTGCTAACAGATTATATCAACTGTACTGAGTAGTTACCTCGGATGCTTTTCAAAAGGATACACCGCCTGTCTTTGCTAATTGGTTTCTTTTACCTGGAAGCTAATTTATATTAGTCCATATGATATTATATCATTTTCTAATACTTTATCATATAAATATTCAAGGTTTGCCATCGTAAAAAATCCCCAGAACATTTCTGTTCTGAGGATTTGAATTTTGCAAATATTATCTCTTTGAGAACTGCGGCGCACGACGAGCTGCCTTTAAGCCGTATTTCTTTCTTTCTTTCATTCTTGGATCTCTTGTTAAATATCCTGCTTTTTTAAGAACTGGACGGAATTCGATGTCTGCTTTCAGTAACGCTCTAGCGATACCGTGTCTTACAGCACCAGCCTGTCCGGTGAAACCACCGCCGTGAACGTTTACTAAAACGTCGAACTTATCTACTGTCTCTGTTGCTGTTAATGGCTGACGAACTACAACCTTTAATGTCTCAAGACCGAAGTACTGATCGATGTCTCTCTTATTGATAGTGATCTTACCTGTACCTGGTACTAAATATACTCTAGCGATAGATTTTTTTCTTCTACCTGTTCCGTAAAATTTTGCATTAGCCATGATAACTTCCTCCTTTCAGCACCTCTGATTAAAATTTGAATTCTAAAACTTCTGGTTTCTGAGCAGCGTTATCATGTTCTGCGCCAGCGTATACGTGAAGTTTTGTTATCATACTTCTTCCTAAAGGTCCCTTTGGAAGCATTCCTTTAACTGCTAATTCAATAACTCTTTCAGGCTTTTTAGCCATCATTTCTCTTAAAGTTGTTTCTTTCATACCGCCAACATAGTCAGAATGGCTGTAGTAAATCTTCTGATCTAATTTCTTACCGGTAACTTCAATCTTATTTGCGTTTACTACGATTACATAATCACCGCAATCCATATGTGGTGTGTAAATCGGTTTGTTTTTTCCTCTTAATACTTTAGCTACTTCTGAAGCCAAGCGTCCTAATGTATATCCTGTAGCGTCAACTACGTACCATTTTCTTTCAATTGTTGCTGGACTAGCCATAAAAGTCTTCATTGGACAACCTCCTGTAAATTATGGTGTTTTTAAGCATTATGGTGTGAATAATCGTCACCATTTCTCGAAAAGCTGAAAACAACTTTCCAAAAGTTATATTACAAAATGCTCATTCCGGGGCTTGGCTTGAACATTTTCGTCTAACGTCACAGTTATACATTATATTACATTTCCATCTGTGTGTCAACCTTTTTTCCTGCAAAAGCAGGGGTTTTTTCCTTTAAAATCAAGGCTTTGCAGGCTGGCTTCCAGTTACCATCCATCCATTTCCTGATTCGTCAGAATGAAAACTGTAAAATCCGTATGCTCTGCCTGGTATAATCCGGTTCTCCTCTTCCTCATCCTTTACCAATACCGTATGTGCTCCGTTTCTCACCGCCTGATGCACCACGCGGATCAGGAGCCGTTCAAAATCCTCTTCCCTGCATCTGTGAATCACCAGACTAGCCTCCTTATGGGATGGAATCCGATTCTGATAAAGAGTATAACTCCACTCCTTATTTTCACCCTTAATTTCTTTCTCAAGTTCTTTTTCATACTCAAGGCTTACCAGAGTAAGACCTTTTGCTGCTGCTTTTGGCCCTGCTGCATTCCGGTCTCTGGCATCTAAGATTTCTTCCAAATGATGGGGGGGATAAACTCCCATGCCCACCTTCATCAGGGTTCCCGCAATGATTCTTACCATGTTATATAAAAATCCATTGCCCTTGATCCGGATTGTTATGAGATCACCAGACTTTAGAATCTCAAGACTGTAAATAGTACGCACCGTCTCCTCTGCCTGCCCTCTGGCAGTGCAGAAACTTTTAAAATCATGTTCTCCCACCAGATAGGCAGCCGCTTCTCTCATCTTCTCCACATCAAGGGGAAAATAGCAGAAATAGCTGTACAGCCGCATGGTGGGAATTTCGATCTTACGGTTCATTATCTTATAGTCATATGTTTTAACGCAGTTCTGCTTTCTTGGGTGGTAGTTATCCGATACCTCTTCCGAGTGAAGCACCCGTATGTCATCTGGCAGCCTTTGGTTTAAAGCAAAACAGATCTTGTCTGCAGGCATTCGGTTTTCGGTATCAAAAACTGCCACATTTCCCTCCGAATGCACTCCGGAATCTGTCCTGCTGGCACCTGTTACAGTAATTGGCTCCTTTAATAAGTCTGTCAGAGTCCGGTTCAAAACTTCCTCAATGGTGATCCCATTGTTCTGAATCTGCCAGCCGCAGTAATTGGTTCCGTCGTAGGCAACGATCATCTTAACCCGTTTCATAAATCCTCCTTTGTTCTTAAAAGCTCTGCACTCTCAGGATCCGGAGACCTATGATAATGGCAAGGTAAAGAAAATATACCAGGTATGTGACCCGGTCCTGATTACCATACTTAAGAGGCTTCATCTTCGTCCGGCCTTCTCCGCCCCGGTAGCATCTTGCTTCCATCGCCATAGCCAGATCTGTGGCACGGCGGAATGCCGAGATAAAAAGAGGAACCAGAAGGGGAATCATGTTTTTCGCTTTCTGGATCAGATTCCCGGTCTCAAAGTCCGCACCTCTGGCCATCTGTGCCTTCATGATCTTATCCGTCTCTTCAACCAGAATCGGAATGAACCGCAGTGCAATGGACATCATCATGGATACCTCATGAACCGGCACACGAAAACGGTTTAAGAAATCAAGACTTTTTTCCAGACCGTCCGTCAGCTGGTTGGGTGTGGTGGTCAGCGTCATGATGGAAGATCCTACAACCAGATAGATTAACCGGATTCCCATAAATCCAGCCACAATCATTCCTTCTTTTGTAATCTTTAAAAATCCTAAAGATACAACTGCCGTTCCTGGTGTCAGAAACAGATTGAAGCTGACGCTGATCAGCAGCAGAAATACAATTGCCTTTAAGCCTCTGACCATGAACTTAAGAGGAACATTACTGAGCTTAATGGCCGCTGCAAGAAATACAGTCGCAATCACATAAGCCCAGATATCATTTGCAATAAATAGGGATATGATAAAAACCATGGTCCCAAACAGCTTTGTCCGGGGATCCAGCTTATGAAGAATGGATTCCACCGGATAATACTGCCCTAATGTAATATCTTTCAGCATAATATCTCCCTGTCTATTTTCCCAGAAGCCTTATAATCTCGTCTCTGGCCTCTTCAATTGTTGTAATGCTGGTATCAATGGGAACACCGTGGGATTTCAGGGTTTGTACCACATATGTGATCTCAGGAGCTGCCAGACCCATTGCTTCCAGTTCCTTATAATGCTGAAATACTTCCTTTGGTGTATCATCAAACACTTTTTCTCCATGGTTCATGACCAGAATCCGGTCTACGTACCGTGCCACATCCTCCATACTGTGTGACACCAGAATAATTGTCATATTCCGTTCCTCATGCAGACGCTTAATCTGATCCAGAATCTCATCTCTTCCTTTTGGATCCAGCCCTGCTGTTGGCTCATCAAGAATCAGGACATCAGGATTCATGGCCAGGACACCGGCGATTGCAACCCGCCGCTTCTGCCCCCCGGAAAGTTCAAAGGGAGACCGCTTATAGTAGCTTTCGTCAAGACCTACCATGGCAAGGGCTTCCTTTGCCCGTTTCGCAGCTTCTTCTTTATTAAGGCCCTGATTTTTAGGGCCGAAGCAGACATCGGTAAATACATCAATCTCGAAAAGCTGATGCTCAGGATACTGAAATACAAGTCCGACATGACTTCTCAGCGCCCGCATATCGTAGCCTTCCTCATAAATATTTTTTCCATTATAATATAGTTTTCCGTCGGTAGCACGGAGCAGTCCGTTTAAATGCTGGATTAAGGTTGATTTTCCGGAACCCGTATGGCCGATCAGGCCAACGAATTCTCCAGACTCGATCTCCAGGTTCACATCCTTTAATGCATGCTGTTCAAAGGCAGTGCCCTTTCCATATACATAATTAATATGCTCTGCTTTAATTGCCATGGCTTCCTCCGTTCTCCAGAATTACTTCTCCGGGGAAACGCTCTGCAAACCGCGGTAAAAGATTCTCCATCAGTTCATCCAGTGTCAATATCCCGTCAGGCAGATCAAGACCTTTCTGTTTTAACTCATAAGCAAGCTCTGTGACCTGTGGAACATCCAGACGGTAGGACTTTAGTTTCTCCACCTGTGAGAATATCTCACGTGGCGTGCCATCCATTACTACCTTACCCTCATCCATAACGATCACTCTGTCAGCGCCTGTTACCTCTTCCATGTAATGGGTGATAAGAAGAACTGTGATTCCCTCTTTCCGGTTCAGTTCATGAACGGTTTTCACTACCTCTTTTCGTCCGTTAGGATCTAACATGGCAGTAGGCTCATCTAAGACGATACACTGGGGTCTCATGGCCATTACGCCGGCTATGGCAACACGCTGCTTCTGACCGCCAGAAAGCCTGTTAGGGGACTTTAAGCGGTATGCTGCCATACCTACGCTTTTTAAGCTTTCGTCCACCCGCTTCCAGATCTCCTCTGTGGGAACACCCAGATTTTCGGGGCCGAATCCTACATCCTCTTCAACAATATTTCCTATAATCTGATTATCCGGGTTCTGAAAAACCATTCCTGTCTTTTTTCGGACTTCCCATAGATTTTCTTCCCTGGAAGTATCTAAATCCTGAATCCATACCGTCCCCTCAGTCGGCAGCAATATGGCATTCAGATGTTTGGCAAAGGTGGATTTCCCCGATCCGTTATGGCCAAGAATGGCAATGAACTGACCCTTTTCCAGATCCAGGCTCACACCGTCGATGGCACGTTTAATTTCTTCAATATTTTCTTCTTCATCTTTTCTGATATAATCAAATATCAGCTTCGACGTTTTTATTATTCCCATAGCAAGCCTTTCTTTAAAAGTGATACACCCGTATGCCACATAATTTTAGTTGAATATTGCATAACAGTCAAGCGTCGGCATGTATCTTTTACAAAAACCAAGGATTTAAAGCGAAAATTGGCAAAAAAACGTTTCTCCTGAGAAAAAAAAGATAGATGGTACAGATGCTTCCATCCATACCATCTATCTGCTTTATTGTACCCATAAGCCTGATTCATTAACCTTATAATTTCCATCTACAGTTGTATTGGCTGCCAGGCTTCCGTCTCCATTCAGATAATACCATTTTCCGGGAACCGGCTGAATCCATCCGATGGCCATATCACCGTCGGTATTAAAGTAATACCAGATTCCATTAAGCTCCTGCCAGCCGGTCTTCATAGCGGCTTCTGAGTCCATATAGTACCATTTCTCATCAACCTTCTGCCAGCCGGTTACAGCGTAACCATCCTGCTTAAAATAATACCATTTGCCACTGATCATTTTCCAGCCGTCAGTCACATAGTTGCCATCTTCCCCGCGGTACTTCTTACCGTTCTGATAAGTAGCCCATACGCCAAGTGTCTCTCCCAGTTCCTGTACTACTGAATCATCAGAGGTAGTGATGTCTCCCTCTTTTAAATAATCATCCTGAGAAGAATCCTTTAAAATAGCCTTTACTGTGTAGTAGTATTTATAACCGCTGTTCATATAAGGAAGAAGATCTGCTGATGTGGAAGAAGTGGTCAGGCTTTTAATCCAGATTCCGCCCTCCTGATATAACACCACCTGATATCTGGAGGCAAAAGAAACCTTTTTCCAGGATGCCTTAGTCTTAGCCGTATCACTCCAGCCTGCCTTTTCCGGGGCCTCCAGCTTTGCTACAGGAACATAGGAGAAGGTAACGACAGTCTCTCCGTCCTGACTATTCACAGAAAGGAGATTGGCACCTTTTACAGTACAGTCTGATCTCTCGTAAGAACCAGCGATATGAATGGTACCCTTTACTTTCTTTCCAGGCTCCCATTTATCCTCTTCGATGCTCCATTTAGGATTTTCTTCTGAATAGTTCACTTTTACAGTTGGCACATTAATTCCATCTGTCCATGAACTCTTACTGCCATTCTCCACGTAAATCCTTAAGCTTCCTGACGCTGATGCCGTTATTCCGGTACCAAGAATCATGATCATGCATAAAAGCAGAAACCATATTCCTTTCCCTTTTCTCCAATTCATCAATCTCTACTTCCTTTCTTCCCTACTTTCTCCAGATTCCCTCTCCATCTACTGTGAAACCGCTGATGTTAGTGTTGACTGCCTTTGATCCTTCACCTGGATAAAAATAGAACCAGTTGCCGTCAATCTGCTTCCAGCCTTCCTGCATAACGCCCTTGGAATCGGCATAATACCACTTATTGTTATAGGAGATCCAGCCAGTTATCAGAGCACCCTCAACTCCACTTGTTGTGGATGGGTTTAAATAATACCATTTGTTATCGGATTTGTACCATCCTGTCAGCATTGCTCCATCATTATTAAAAAAATAGGTTTTGTCGCCTTTTTGCTGCCAGCCAGTAAGCATAATACCGCTGCCGTCAAAAAGATACCAAATGCCATTGATTTTAGACCAGTTATTCTTTAAATAACTTCCATCTGGATATCGATAGCTCCAGGTGTTTCCATTCTTAATCCAGCCTACTGCTCCGGTAGATGCAGTGCCGTTGTCCTGTCCGCTGCCGTCTGATACCTTCTCCTGAGGTACATATACCTCACCGGATTCGGTCCAGTCACTGTTCTTTCCGTATTTATCCTCTGTGCTGCTGTATGGTACTGTACGTACTTTAAAACTATAGGTGCCTGCTTTGGTCATATAAGGATAAAAATTATAAGAAGTCGCTTTTAGTTTCTCTACCTTCTTAATAATGGAGCTTCCGCGGTATAAATATACATCATAAGCTCCAGAGCCGTTATCTGGTGCACTCCATCTGGCATTGCCAAAACCAGAATCCTTCCAGTCAGCATCTTCCGGAGATTCATAGGTGCCTTTCACCGGTTTAAACGTAAATGTCACATATAAAGTATCCGTACCTGAACGGTTTGAGGAAACATAGGTTCCGCCTTTAATCGAGATATTACTCGACTGATAGCCTCCTTTAAATGCATACTCATCAGCATTCGTAGCATGCAACGTCACCTTCATCTTCGGTTCAGAACCAATCTTCATTTCCTTGCTGTCGGATGTAATCCAGTCCAAGTCTGACACTTCGTATCTGTTGTTGTTGGTATAAACATAATTACCGCTTTCCGATGTTGTAGAAAAAGATGTCTCAGAAGGCAGAGTGTCTCCAGTGGAAATGTCTTCAAGTCCTACGTTAATCGTTACAGATGTTATGGTTTTTACAGTAGCCGCCATTGTCTCAAATGGTATGCTGGCCATCAATACCCCCAGTGCAGAGACGATAGTCACCAGTCTCTTTAAACGCTTCATACTTAATACCTCCCGTTTTTATTTTAGCGGATTATAACAATAGAACCATAATATTCTACAATTTACATTATAGCCCTGAAAGCAATTGTCCGTCAACTTACGATATTCTTTCTTTATTCTTGCGTTTCTTAACTGAGGGGAAATAAAAAAACCGATAAGGAATCGCTTCCTTACCGGGATTTTATTATTAATTATACAAGCTCAAGAAGTACTTCCATTGCTGCATCACCTTTACGCTGGCCGATCTTAACGATACGTGTGTAACCACCGTTACGGGATACATACTTTGGTGCAACCTCATCAAACAGCTTCTTTGGAAGATCAACAGACTTTGTATTCTTCTTTCTTCCTGCAGCTTCAGACGGAACTTCTGTTACATCGTAAAGGACCTTTAACATCTGTCTTCTTGCATGAAGTCTGGAAGGAAGATCTTTCTTGATCTCTTTCTCTACTTCATCATAAACAGTTACTTTCTTGCCGTTTACAACATCTTTTACTCTCTTGCCGTCTTTATCTTTACGTGCAACTTTAGCTGTTACCTTAACAGTTTCAAAGTTATCTTTCTCTTTTACTGCTAAAGCGATCAGTCCTTCTGCAACTTTGCGGATTTCCTTTGCTCTTGCTTCTGTTGTCACGATCTTGCCATTATAGATTAATGCAGTTACCTGGCTTCTGATTAATGCTTTTCTCTGACTGGAAGTTTTTCCCAGTTTTCTATATCCTGCCATCTCAATATTCCTCCATTTGTGGAACACGGATACATGCTTCTTCGGTCTTACTGTATCAGTGCTTAATCTCCATAAATCAACTGCCTTAGCGAATCAATTATGCATTGGTATCATCGCTGGGATTCAGCTGTAAGCCTAATTCCTTCAACTTTGCCAACACTTCTTCTAAAGACTTGCGGCCTAAGTTACGTACCTTCATCATATCTTCGGAAGTTCTGTTGCACAGTTCTTCTACCGTATTGATTCCGGCTCTCTTAAGACAATTATAAGAACGAACGGAAAGCTCCAGTTCATCTATATTCATCTCCAGAACTTTTTCCTTCTCATTGTCTTCCTTCTCCACCATAACTTCTGCAGTCTTGGCGTTCTCAGATAAATCAATGAATAAGTTCAAATGCTCACTCAGTACCTTTGCAGCCAGGCTGACTGCTTCATCCGGTGCCAGAGTTCCATTTGTAAATACATCTAAAGTCAGCTTATCATAATCGGTAACCTGACCTACTCGGGTGTTTTCTACCGTCATATTGACGCGCTCTACTGGTGTATAAATAGAATCAACAGCAATCACACCTATCGGTAAATCTTCACTCTTATTCTTGTCTGCACTCACATAGCCACGGCCTTTTGTGATCGTAAGCTCCATATAGAACTTGCTGTCTGTACCGCCGCTAAGCGTAGCGATAACCTGATCCGGGTTCATGATCTCGATATCGGGATCAGCCTGGATATCAGCAGCAGTTACCACACCTTCGCCTTCAAACTCGATGTACGCAACCTTTGCCTCGTTGGTATCGCTGTTGTTTTTAATAGATAAGCTCTTGATGTTCATAATGATCTCAGTTACATCTTCCTTAACACCAGGAATAGAACTGAATTCATGCAAAACGCCGTCGATTTTTACCTGACTGACTGCAGCGCCCGGTAAGGAAGAAAGCATGATTCTTCTTAAGGAATTACCTAAAGTCGTGCCATAACCTCTTTCAAGCGGTTCAACTACAAACTTGCCATATTTTTTGTCTTCTGAGATTTCAGCAATCTCAATGTTTGGTTTTTCAAAATCGAACACTAATAGCCCCTCCTTTTGGGTATTTTGTATCGAGGGTCTTATACTCAAACCTTGCCCGGAAGCATAACGCCCCCGGGCGAAAGCCAGCTTCTATCAACAGACTTTCAATTATTTGGAGTACAACTCGACGATAAGCATTTCATTCACTGGAACATCAATCTCATCTCTTGTTGGTAACTCTTTAACAGTACCACGTAAATTCTCATGGTCAACATCAAGCCATGCCGGAACCATACGGCCAGCTGTTGTTTCCTGAACACTTTTAAATCTTGCATTGGATTTGCATTTTTCTTTTACTTCGATTACATCGCCAACTTTTACGATGAAGGAAGGAATGTTTACGCACTTACCATTTACAAGAATGCTCTTATGGTCAACCATCTGTCTGGTCTCTCTTCTTGTTCTACCGAATCCCATACGGAAAACTACATTGTCAAGTCTTCTCTCAAGAAGAATCATAAGGTTTTCACCAACCATACCATTCATTCTTTCAGCCTTGGCATAATAGTTACGGAAAGGTTTCTCAAGCACACCGTAGATGAATTTAGCTTTCTGCTTTTCTCTCAGCTGAATGCCGTACTCACTCATCTTTCTGTTTGCTCTTTTTAATTCTCTCTTTGATTTTTTATCTATTCCTAAATAGATCGGATCAAGACCAAGGGATCTACATCTTTTAAGAACAGGAACTCTATCAACTGCCACTGTAATTACCTCCTAATTAGACTCTTCTACGTTTTGGTGGACGACATCCGTTATGTGGTACAGGAGTTACGTCCTTGATGCTGGTTACTTCTAAACCGCATGCCTGAAGTGCACGAATAGCTGCTTCACGGCCTGAACCAGGACCTTTAACCATAACGTCTACTGATTTTAAACCATGTACAAGAGCTGCTTTAGTAGCAGTTTCTGCCGCCATCTGAGCTGCATATGGAGTAGATTTCCTTGAACCTCTAAATCCCAGACCACCAGCACTTGCCCAGGATAATGCATTACCCTGTGTATCTGTTAATGTCACAATTGTGTTATTAAAAGATGACTGGATATGTGCTTGTCCGCGTTCAACGTTTTTCTTTACGCGCTTTTTTGTCACTTTTTTAGTAGTGGACACTTTTTTAGCCATTTTAAACTAACCTACTTTCTTTATAGTTGCTCCGCCCTGCCCGCAGCCGCGTAACGCAGGGTACGAAATCTGAATCCTGTTATTCCTGTTTTTAAAACATGTAACGTGATTCGCTGTTAAATTTAGTATCTTACTTTTTCTTGTTTGCTACAGTCTTTCTTGGACCCTTACGAGTTCTTGCGTTGGTCTTGGTTTTCTGACCACGAACCGGAAGACTCTTTCTATGACGGATTCCGCGATAGCATCCGATTTCCTGAAGTCTCTTGATGTTCATAGCGATTTCTCTACGTAAATCACCTTCAACAGTCTGGGATTCAGTAATTACTTCTGCAATTCTCTTTACTTCGTCATCGGTTAAGTCCTTAACACGAGTGTCAGGATTAACGCCAGCAGTTGTAAGAATACGATTTGAACTGGTTCTACCGATACCGTAGATGTAAGTTAAACCGATCTCAACACGTTTTTCTCTTGGTAAATCAACACCTGAAATACGAGCCATGTGTGTAGTACACCTCCATTAATTATTTTAACCTTGTCTCTGCTTATGCTTAGGATTTTCACAGATTACTCTGATACTGCCTTTTCTTTTGATGATTTTGCATTTTTCGCAAATCGGCTTGACTGATGATCTAACCTTCACAGCAATTCTCCTTTCCGTTATGCGCCCTTTCACATGCAAAGGTAAGTCCCCCGCACCTGATTCTTCTATATAAATCCGGCGGCAAAGGAGCCTCCTTCCAAAAGAGCTTTCTGAGTATACCCGCAGTGTGTTTTTATCTTAAAACCAGTGCTGCCCTCATGGGCATAATACACCCAGTATTTCAACAAAGTCGCTATAGCATTATAACACTGTTTCTTTTAAAATGCAAGCGGTTTTTCCTATATATTTATTAACCCTTTGCCCTGGCGTGTCGCGCTCCTGATGGGGAACGCGCCGGACCTGGACGCTTTATTTATCTCGCCAGATGATTCTTCCCTTGCTTAAATCATAAGGGGACATCTCAATGGTTACCTTATCACCTGGTAAAATACGAATGTAGTTCATGCGAAGTTTTCCGCTTATGTGAGCTAATACCTGATGCCCGTTTTCCAGTTCAACCTGGAACATGGCATTGGGAAGCTTCTCCACAACGGTGCCTTCAATTTCAATAACATCTGCTTTTGACATAAAGCTTACCTCCTAACAACCTGATCTTCTCTTTTGAAACATCGGATGAAATGTTTGATCTCTTCATCAGTGACTCTTTTATTTTCCCGGATTTTATCTCCCGGGGACTGTTTCTCCCACAAAAGGGGGATTACATGCTTTTTCTTTTTTTTCTTGGGGCAGTCAAGACGTCTTATTTTTCCGTCCACCAGATATATATATTCGCCTTCCTCACGCAATATGAAGAAAAACTCTCCTTTGTCGTGCCCTGCCGTGGATTTTACCAATAAACCGGTGTATTCACTCATCGGTCTATTCCCCGCAGACAGAGGAAACCAGACTTAATATCTCCGGCTCACCTTCTGTGATAAGAACCGTGTTCTCATAATGAGCGGACAGCTTTCCGTCTTCTGTTACTACGGTCCAGTCATCATCAAGCCAGACTACCTCCAATGTCCCCTCATTTATCATGGGCTCGATGGCAAGTGTCATGCCTGGTCTTAATATGATTCCCCGTCTTCTTGTGGAAAAATTCGGTATCTCAGGATCCTCGTGTAGATGGGAACCGATTCCGTGGCCGACTAAATCCCGGACAACGCCATAACCGAACTTTTCTGCATGTTTCTGGATTGCTGCAGATATTTCACCTAAATGATTGCCAGATTTTGCATATTTAATCCCTTCAAAGAAACATTGTTTCGTCACTTCCATGAGTTGGCCCGCTTCAGGAGTGATCTCTCCGATCCCATAAGTCCTTGCTGCATCAGAATGAAATCCTTTGTAAATAACCCCTGCATCAAGACTTACAATATCTCCTTCTCTCAGCACACGCTTCTTACTTGGAATCCCGTGAACCACTTCATCATTGACTGATACACAGATGGAGGCAGGATAACCATTATAATTTAAGAAAGAAGGCGTACAGCCATAGCTTCTTATGATCTCTTCACCCAGATGGTCAATATCCCAGGTTGTCATTCCCGGCTTCAAGGCCTTCTTTAGTTCTTCATGAGTGATGCAAAGAATTCTTCCAGCCTCTCTCATAAGTTCTATTTCTCTTGCAGATTTAATCGTAACTGACATAAACTATGCTCCTAGGATGTCAGTGATATCGGAGAACACTTTATTTAATTCCTGTGTTCCGTCAACATTCACCAGCACGCCGGCTTCTTTATAATAATCAATCAATGGTCTGGTCTGATCATGGTAAACCGCCAAACGTTTTTTTACAGTTTCCGGCTTATCATCATCTCTTAAGACAAGTTCTGAACCACAGACATCGCATATTCCCGCAACCTTGCTGGGGTTATAAACAATATGATATGTAGCTCCGCAGGATATACAGGCACGTCTTCCTGACATTCTGTTGATAATATTCTCATCGGGAACGTCAACGTTTATCGCAAAGTCTATCTTCTGTCCCATTTCAGTAATGGCTTTCTGAAGGCTTTCTGCCTGGGGAATGGTTCTTGGAAATCCGTCCAGTACGTAACCGTTCCTGCAGTCCTCCTGCTGTATACGGTCCATCAGCATACCGATGGTAAGTTCATCTGGTACAAGAGCTCCCTGATCCATATATTCCTTTGCTTTTCTTCCCAGCTGCGTTCCTTCTTTTATGTTGGAACGGAAAATATCTCCGGTAGAAACATGAGGAATCTGATATTTCTCGGCAATTTTTTTAGCCTGGGTACCTTTGCCGGCACCAGGGGCACCTAACATGATGATTTTCATCAACAGTCCCTCCATTAATATAAGGTTTAAATAGCACAAATCCCAAGGAAAAACACGCCACGGCGTGCTTCCCTTGGTTTGCTTTCTAATCGTTTAAAAATCCTTTATAGTAACGCACAAGCATCTGGGACTCAATCGCCTTTAATGTCTCCAGCACAACACTGACGATAATGATCAGGGATGTACCACCGAAGGAAAGACGGCTTACACTGAATAAACCGGAAACCATAATCGGAATGATACAGACGATAGTCAGACCGCATGCTCCTATAAATACGATATAGTTTAAAATTGAATTAAGGTAATCACTGGTTGGCTTACCTGGGCGGATACCCGGGATAAAGCCACCGGACTTTTTCATATTATTTGCTACTTCAAGGGGATTGAATGTAATTGAAGTATAGAAATATGCAAACACGATGATAAGCGCGATATAAACCACAAGACCAATGGAATCCAGCGGTCTTTCTGGCTTGAACCAGTTGGAAGAACTGAGTGCTGCTAATATATGTCCTCCAATGCCGTCGCGACTAATTCTCTCGCCAAGAAACTGGGAGATCACGACTGGGAATGACATGATGGAAGAAGCGAAAATAACCGGAATAACACCGGCAGTATTTACCTTCAGCGGAATGTTGGTTGCTTGTCCGCCTACCATCTTACGTCCCTGCATTTTTTTGGAATACTGCACAGGAATTCTTCTTTCACCATCCTGAAGGACAATGACGAATACAACGATTGCGACAATCACTGCAATAATAATGATCGCTGCAACAGCAGCTACTGCAACTGACTTTCCAGACATAAATCTGGTATAAAGTGTAGATGCATCAGAAGGGAAGCTGGAAATGATGTTAAATAAAAGGACAATGGAGATACCATTACCCACACCGTTTTCCGTAATACGCTCACCGATCCACATCAGGAGCGCACTACCTGCCGTCATGGTAACTACTGCAATGATAACGCTTAATGCATTATATTCTTTTAACAGTCCCTGGCCTCCGAATCCCATCGCCATAGCGATAGATTCGATTAAGGCCAGAGCAACTGTAACATAGCGGGTGTATTCTGCAATCTTCTTTCTTCCATCCTCACCGTCCTGCTGCATTTCCTCAAGTTTGGGAATTGCAATGGTAAGGAGCTGCATGATAATGGAAGATGTGATGTAGGGGGTAATGCTCAGCGCAAAGACGGACATATTGGTAAAGGAACTACCTGTCACTGCGTTAAAAAATCCAAACGCATCGTTATTATTCTGAGCAAAAAAATCTTTGAAAAAGCTTGTTTCAACTCCTGGAATCGGCAACTGTGAGCCGATTCTGGTAACCACCAGCATCAGGAACGTATAGATGAGTTTCTTTCTTACGTCCTTGATCTTGAATGCATTACGGAGTGTTTTTAACATATTAGATCACCTCGCAGGTTCCACCTAAAGCCTCGATTTTGGTTTTTGCGCCTTCGCTGAAAGCACCTACCTTTACTGTAAGCTTTTTGGTTAATTCTCCATTTCCAAGGATCTTAACTCCATCACGCGGATTCTTAACAATACCGCTCTCTAATAAAGTCTCAACAGTCACTACTGTACCGTTGTCGAATGCTTCTAAAGCGCCTACATTAATGCCAATGATTTCTTTTGTATTTCTATTTTTAAAGCCTCTCTTCGGAATACGTCTGTATAAAGGCATCTGACCACCTTCGAAACCTGGTCTGGTAGCTCCGGAACGAGCCTTCTGTCCTTTATGACCTTTACCTGCTGTCTTACCGTTACCTGAACCGTGACCGCGGCCTCTTCTGAAGTTATCGCTGTGTTTGGAACCCAACGCAGGCTGTAAATTTGATAAATCCATCGCTTGCACCTCCTTACTGTTTTCTCTTAAATCTCTTCAACTTTTACTAAATGACGCACGTTAGCGATCATACCTCTCACTGCACCATTGTCCGGCATCTCAACTGTTTTGTGAAGCTTCTTTAAGCCTAATGCTAAAACGGTTGCTTTCTGCTTCGGTATAGCGCCGATCGGGGATTTCACCAATGTGATTTTTAATTTATCTGCCATCTTCTTATCCTCCTTAGCCTAAAATCTCTTCAACAGATTTGCCGCGAAGTCTTGCAACTTCCTCAGGAGTCTTTAACTGAGTTAATCCTTCGATTGTAGCTAATACTACATTCGTCTTGTTATTGGAACCTAAGGACTTTGTACGGATGTTCTTAATACCTGCAAGCTCTACAACTGCACGGGCAGGACCTCCCGCGATAACTCCTGTACCTTCGGAAGCTCTCTTAAGAAGTACAGAAGCACTTCCAAAGTTTCCAACCAGATCATGAGGAATACTGTTGTTCTCATCAATCGGAACAGAAACCATATTCTTTACAGCAGCCTCTTTTCCTTTACGGATTGCTTCTGGAACTTCTCCGGCTTTGCCAAGACCAGCACCAACATGGCCGTTGCCATCGCCTACGACTACTAAAGCAGAGAATCTCATGGTACGTCCACCCTTAACGGTTTTGGATACACGCTTGATAGCAACCACCTTGTCGTTTAATTCTAACTGATTTGCATCAATATTTGTATGTTTCACGCTGTGTTCTCCTCTCTACTAGAATTCCAGACCAGCTTCTCTGGCTGCGTCTGCTAATGCCTGAATCTTACCCTGATATATAAATCCGCCTCTGTCAAAGACAACTTCTTTAATACCTTTTTCAATCGCTCTCTTTGCAACTACGGTACCGATATATGCTGCAGCATCAACGTTGTTAGTTTTCTCTAATTCTGCCTTTACTTCTTTTTCTACTGAAGAAGCAGCAACTAAAGTCTTACCAACTGTATCGTCAATAATTTGAGCATACATATGATTATTACTTCTAAACACAGCTAAACGTGGTCTCTCTGCAGTACCTGCAAGACGATTACGTAATCTGTTGTGCTTCTTAACGCGGATTTCGCTTTTTGACTGTTTGCTAACCATCTTTACACTCTCCTTAATTATTTCTTACCAGTCTTACCAACTTTACGTCTGATCACTTCATCAGCATACTTGATTCCCTTGCCCTTATACGGCTCAGGTCTTCTCTTATCTCTGATTTCAGCAGCGTACTGGCCAACTTTTTCTTTATCAATACCTTTAACGAAGATGATGTTCTGACCTTCCATGGTAGACTCAATACCTTCTGGATCTTCCATTTCAACCGGGTGAGAATAGCCAAGAGAAAGAACAAGCTTGTTGCCCTGTTTCTGAGCTCTGTAACCAACACCGTTGATTTCAAGCTTCTTCTCATATCCTGCAGTTACACCAACGATCATGTTGTTGATTAAGGTTCTTGTAAGACCGTGTAAAGATTTCATCTTCTTTAAATCGTTTGGTCTTGTTACAACGATATGACCATCTTCTTCTTTGATTGTCATCTCTGTGGGTAATACTCTCTCAAGAGTTCCCTTAGGACCTTTTACAGTCACTTTATTATTTTCTGCAATTTCAACAGTTACTCCTGCTGGAATAGCGATAGGCATTCTTCCTATACGTGACATGCCGTCTACCTCCTTAAATTTTCGGAGGGAATCTGTGCGTTCCCTCTGTTTTCAGATGCTTTGTTAGTTACCAAACAAATGCAAGTACTTCTCCGCCAACATTCATGGAACGTGCTTCCTTATCGGTAATTACGCCCTGGTTTGTGGAAATGATTGCAGTTCCGAGACCGCCCAGTACTCTTGGCATTTCTTCCTTGCTTGCATATACACGTAAGCCAGGTTTGGAAATTCTCTTGATGCCTGTGATGATTTTTTCGTTTTTATCTTTACCGTATTTTAATGTGATCCGGATTGTCTGGAACGCACCGTCTTCTACGATATCATATTTCTTAATGTATCCCTCTTTAACAAGGATATCAGCAATAGCTAATTTCATCTTGGATGAAGGTACATCTACTGTATCATGTTTTGCAGTATTTGCATTACGGATTCTTGTAAGCATATCTGCGATTGGATCGCTCATTGTCATTTTGAAATTGCCTCCTTCCTTATTTTACCAGCTTGCTTTTTTAACGCCTGGGATCTGACCCTTATATGCTAATTCACGGAAGCAGATTCTGCAGATTCCGTATTTTCTTAAATAAGCATGCGGACGACCGCAGATTCTGCAACGATTGTATTCTCTTGTGGAGAATTTAGCAGGTCTCTGCTGTTTGATCTTCATTGAAGTCTTAGCCATGGATTATTTCCTCCTACTATTTTGCAAATGGCATGTTGAATAATGTCAAAAGTTCACGGGCTTCTTCGTCTGTCTTAGCGGTAGTAACAAAAATAATGTCCATACCTCTTACCTTGTCAACTTTGTCGTATTCAATTTCCGGGAAAATAAGCTGCTCTTTGATACCAAGTGCATAGTTTCCTCTGCCATCAAATGCGTTAGGATTTACACCTCTAAAGTCACGTACACGTGGAAGTGCAAGGTTGATCAGACGATCAGCAAACTCATACATTCTCTGTCCGCGTAAGGTAACTTTACATCCGATTGGCATACCTTCTCTGAGTTTAAAGTTAGCAACTGACTTTTTAGCTTTTGTTAAAACTGCCTTCTGACCGGAGATGATTTCTAAATCTCTTACTGCAGAGTCTAAAATCTTGGCATTTTCCTTTGCTTCACCAATACCCATATTGATGACAATCTTGTCTAACTTCGGTACTTCCATGATGTTCTTATATCCAAATTTCTTGATCATAGCTTCTACGATCTCTGACTGGTACGTATCTTTTAATCTAGCCAATTTTTATTCCTCCTCTCCGAATTAATCAATTACTTTTCCGGTTGCTTTCGCAACACGAACTTTTTTGCCGTCTTTTACTTCAAAGCCGACTCTGGTTGCTTTTCCGTCAACAACAAGCATTACATTGGAGATATCAAGTGCAGCTTCTTTCTGTACGATACCGCCCTGTGGGTTTCCAGCGCCTGGTTTCACATGCTTTGTGATCATGTTAACGCCTTCTACTACCACTCTGTTATTCTTCGTATCTACATGAAGAACTTTACCCTGTTTGTCTCTATCTTTTCCTGCGATAACCTTTACAAGGTCATCTCTTTTAATTTTATGCACAGTCCGACACCTCCTTATAATACTTCTGGAGCTAAGGAAACAATTTTCATGAACTGCTTCTCTCTTAACTCTCTGGCAACCGGTCCAAAGATACGAGTTCCTTTGGGAGTCTTGTCATCTTTGATAATTACGGCAGCATTCTCATCGAACTTGATATATGAACCGTCTTTACGGCGTGCGCCCTTTACAGAACGTACAACAACGGCTTTCACAACGTCGCCTTTCTTCACAACACCGCCAGGTGTTGCATCTTTTACGCTGGCAACGATAACATCACCAATATTAGCATATCTTCTTGTAGATCCGCCCATAACACGGATACAAAGAAGTTCTTTTGCACCGGTATTGTCGGCAACCCTTAATCTGGTTTCCTGCTGAATCATGCCTGTTACTCCTTCCTGGAAATAAATTATTTCGCTCTTTCGATAATTTCCACAAGTCTCCATCTCTTGTCTTTGGACAGCGGTCTTGTTTCCATAACTTTTACTGTATCGCCCATGTTGCAGTCATTCTTCTCATCATGTGCTTTTAATTTATACGTTCTTTTTACGATCTTGCCGTATAAAGGATGTTCTACATGGTCTTCAATCGCTACAACAATGGTCTTATCCATCTTGTTGCTAACAACCTTACCAGTACGGGTTTTTCTAAGATTTCTTTCCACGTTCTGTATTCTCCTTTCGAGTTTTGGCCTTCCATGGCCACAATCTATAAGTTAACACACACTCGTGTGTGTCATGCTTTTTTTAATAAGCTGCAACTTAAGCTAATTTAGCCTTCTCAGTTATAACAGTCTGAATTCTGGCAATGTTTTTGCGAACCTCTTTGATACGGCTTGTGTTATCAAGCTGGTTGGTTGCATTCTGGAATCTTAAGTTGAAAAGTTCTTTCTTTGCAGCTACTAATTCTACATTCAGCTCGGCAACTGATTTTCCTTTTAATTCTTCAACATATTTATTCATTTTCACTGTCATTCACCGCCTTCTAAATCTGCTTTAGCAGCAATTTTACATCTGCATGGTAACTTGTGCATAGCAAGACGTAAAGCTTCACGTGCTGTTTCTTCAGGTACTCCAGCGATTTCGAATAATACACGACCTGGTTTTACTACTGCTACCCAGTATTCCAGAGCGCCCTTACCGGAACCCATTCGGGTTTCTGCTGGCTTTGCTGTTACAGGCTTATCCGGGAAAATCTTGATCCAGACTTTACCGCCACGCTTAATATAACGGGTCATGGCAACACGGGCTGCCTCGATCTGATTTGATTTGATCCAACATGGGTCTAAAGCGACTAAACCGAATTCACCACTGCTGATTGTATTGCCTCTTAAAGCTTTACCAGCCATGCTACCACGGAACTGTTTACGACGCTTAACTCTCTTAGGCATTAACATTATTTATCGCTCCCTTCCTTTTTTCCTTTAGTTGGAAGTACTTCGCCATTGTAGATCCATACCTTAACACCGATCTTACCGAAGGTAGTATCTGCCTCTGCGAAACCATAGTCAATATCTGCTCTGAGTGTCTGTAACGGAATAGTTCCTTCGCTGTAGAACTCAGTACGAGCCATATCAGCGCCGCCAAGACGTCCTGCAACTGCAGTCTTGATTCCTTTGATACCTGACTTCATGGAACGTCCCATGGTAGACTTCATAGCACGACGGAAGGATACACGATTCTCTAACTGCTGTGCAATGGACTCAGCAACTAACTGAGCGTCTTTGTCTGGTCTTTTGATTTCTTTGATATCAACAAATAACTTTTTATCTGTAAGCTTCTGAACTTCTGCTTTAATCTTTTCGATCTCAGCTCCACCCTTACCGATTACTACACCTGGTTTTGCTGTGTGGATAACAACTTTAACGCGGTCAGATGCACGTTCAATTTCAATATTAGAAATGCCGGCGCTGTATAATTTCTTCTTCAGGAATTTTCTGATCGCATAGTCTTCTACTAAGTTGTCTGCGAAATCAGCTTCAGCATACCATTTTGAGTCCCAGTCTTTAATAACACCGACTCTTAAGCCGTGTGGATTAACTTTCTGTCCCATTATTTGCCTCCTTATCTTTCATTAAGCACGATGGTGATGTGGCTCATTCTCTTTTCGATTCTGTAAGCGCGGCCCTGTGCTCTTGGTTTTACTCTCTTCATTGTCGGTCCCTTGTTTGCAAAACACTCTTCTACATAAAGTTTTGCAGGGTCCATACCGTTATTGTTCTCAGCATTTGCGATCGCTGATTTTAATAACTTCTCTATTAAAGTAGAAGCATATCTGGGATTGTAAGTTACAATACCAAGTGCTGAAACAGCATCTTTGCCTCTGATGGCATCTAATACAAAGCATGCCTTCTGAACTGAAACCCTAGCATAGGATAACTTTGCTGACGGTCTTGTGTCCTTCTGGGCATTTCTTTCTCTCTTAATCTGGCTTCTATGTCCCTTAGCCATTGGTGAATCCTCCTTTCAACTTTAACGCCCTTTGGGAATTCTCAAATAAGAATACCCGGAGGGTGTCTGCTTCTCTATTACTTACGACCTGATTTCTTCTCGTCTTTTCCATGTCCTCTGTAAGTTCTGGTAGCAACGAATTCACCCAGTTTATGTCCAACCATATCCTCTGTAACATATACCGGAACGTGTTTTCTGCCATCATGAACTGCAATTGTATGTCCAACCATCTGTGGGAAGATTGTAGAACGGCGAGACCAAGTCTTAATTACCTGCTTCTGTCCTGCTGCGTTCATAGCATCTACTTTTTTCAGTAAATGAGCATCTGCAAATGGTCCTTTTTTAAGTGAGCGAGCCATAGGTTCTAACCTCCTTCATTTATTTAACGGTCTTTCCATCTCTTCTTCTAACGATTAATCTGTTAGACTGCTTGTTTTTCTTTCTGGTCTTTAAGCCAAGTGCTGGTTTGCCCCATGGTGTAGATGGACCTGGACGGCCGATACCAGTCTTACCTTCACCACCACCGTGTGGATGGTCATTCGGGTTCATAACGGAACCGCGAACTGTAGGACGGAATCCCATGTGACGTTTTCTACCAGCTTTACCGATATTGATCAGGTTATGATCACCATTACCTACAACACCGATGGTAGCTCTGCAGTTGATTGGAACCATTCTCATTTCGCCGGAAGGTAAACGAAGAGTTGCATATTTTCCTTCTTTCGCCATTAACTGTGCGCTGTTACCAGCAGAACGAACCAGCTGTCCGCCTTTTCCTGGGTAAAGCTCAATGTTATGAACCTGAGCACCAACCGGGATATTGCTTAATGGAAGGCAGTTACCTACTCTTGCTTCTGCAGTCTCGCCGCTCATAACAGTCATTCCATCTGTTAAACCAGCTGGAGCAAGGATATAAGCCTTTGTTCCGTCTACATAGCTGATCAGAGCGATATTAGCAGTTCTGTTCGGATCGTATTCAACACCGATGACTGTTGCTGCAATGCCGTCCTTGCTGTTTCTCTTAAAATCAATGATTCTATATTTTCTTTTAACGCCGCCTCCGCGATGTCTAACAGTAATTTTACCCTGGTTATTACGGCCGGCTGTTTTCTTAATAGTTTTGCTGATTAAGGATTTCTCAGGAGTTGACTTTGTGATTTCACTGAAATCAGATCCGGTCATTTGTCTTCTGGAAGGGGTATATGGGTTATACTTTTTGATTCCCATTTTGTATCTCCTTTCAACGCCACCTGGCGTATCTTGTTTATTGTGATATAATGTTCATCACTCAGGTAACTGAAAATCGTTGACGCCGGGCCCGAATGAGTTCATGCCAAGCGTTCCGATCTTACAGTCCTTCGAAAATTTCGATGTCTTTGCTGTCAGCAGTTAACTGAACAATTGCTTTCTTAGTCTTAGATGTCTTACCGAAGGTTGTTCCTCTTCTTTTTGTCTTTCCATCTAAGTTCATGGTGTTCACGCTGGCTACCTTGGTGCCTGGGAACATCTTTTCAACAGCTTCCTTGATCATCGTCTTATTCGCATCTGTGTGCACTAAAAATGTGTACTTTTTAGAAGCCATAGCGTTCATGCTCTTCTCAGTTACGATTGGTTTCTGAATCACGTCGTAATATTTAATATCTGCCATTATGCGTACACCTCCTCGATTGCTGCAACAGCAGTCTTGGTAGCAACAACTGTGTTATACTTTAAGATATCGTATACATTGATTGTGTTAACAAAAGCAGTCTTAACAGCAGCGATGTTTCTTGCGCTCATTACTGTGTTAGTGCTGTCATCGCCAACAACTACAAGAGCTTTGGATAACTTTAAGTTGTCTAATACAGCCTGGAACTTCTTTGTCTTGATTTCATCAAACTTTAACTCATCAACAACGATGAACTTATTCTCGTTCACTCTGCTGGTCAGTGCGGATTTCAGAGCAAGTCTTCTTTCCTTCTTGTTCAGTTTGATTGTGTAATCTCTTGGTGTTGGTGCGAATACAACTCCGCCGCCTGTCCACTGAGGAGATCTTGTTGAACCCTGTCTGGCATGACCGGTTCCTTTCTGTTTCCACGGTTTTCTACCGCCGCCGGATACTTCAGCGCGTGTTTTAGCCTTCTGTGTTCCCTGGCGCTTATTTGCAAGCTGGCTTACGA
Source organism: Lacrimispora defluvii (assembly GCA_013036995.1). Taxonomy (GTDB): domain Bacteria; phylum Bacillota; class Clostridia; order Lachnospirales; family Lachnospiraceae; genus Lacrimispora; species Lacrimispora defluvii. The sequence continues at coordinate 9,173 of JAAOXG010000016.1, read as the reverse complement.
CTGCCATGTGTACAAGGTGTTCATTTACTTCAACACCAAACACTGCATCGCTTAACTCTAATGTGCCAACTTCTTTACCTTCCATATTGTAAACAGATACGTTTGCCATCTGTGTAATCCTCCTTTCTTATAAAAGCATTAGTTAGCTGCTTTTACTGTTTCCTTGATTGTTACGAGAGACTTCTTAGGTCCTGGTACAGCACCCTTAACCAGAATCAGGTTGTTTTCAATATCAACCTTAACGATTTCAAGGTTCTGGATTGTAATCTTCTTATTACCCATCTGGCCAGGCATCTTCTTGCCTTTAAATACCTTACTTGGGTCAGAAGCAGCACCATTGGAACCAGCGTGACGATGGAACTTGGAGCCGTGAGCCATAGGTCCTCTGGACTGTCCGTGTCTCTTGATAGCACCCTGGAAACCTTTACCTTTGGAGATTGCGGTTGCATCAATCTTATCGCCTGCAGCGAAGATATCAGCTTTGATTTCATCTTTTACAGAATACTCAGAAGCATTCTCTAATCTAAATTCTCTTACAAATCTCTTGTAAGATACTCCAGCCTTATTAAAATGGCCTTTTAATGGTTTGCTGACCAGTTTTTCTCTCTTGTCAACATAGCCAACCTGTACTGCACTGTAACCATCATTCTCAACTGTTTTAACCTGTGTTACTACACAAGGACCAGCCTGAAGAACTGTTACTGGAGTTAATACTCCGTTTTCATTGAAGATCTGTGTCATTCCGACTTTGGTAGCTAAAATACCCTTCTTCATGTTTTTACCTCCTGGTTATTAATTCTACAGCGGATTGCTTTCGCAATCATCCTAGAACAGTCCAATATACGTGGAACACTATGACTCCTGCGGACGACGTATCCGTAATTGCTTACGTTCCGTTCCCGCTCATGGAGATGTTGATTCCTTAGAGGAAAAAGTGTTGCTTCTATATTAAAACCCTTCAGGACATTACCTAAATTGTTTCTTTCGATGAAGATTATTTATTCTTCATCTTGATATCGATATACACCCCTGCCGGCATTTCCAGTCTGGATAATGCATCAACAGTTTTTTGGCTTGGTGTAATGATATCGATGAGTCTCTTATGCGTTCTCTGCTCGAACTGCTCTCTGGAATCTTTGTACTTGTGAACCGCTCTTAAGATAGTTACCACTTCCTTCTTTGTTGGTAACGGCACCGGTCCGCTCACTTTTGATCCTGTCTTTTTTACAGTGTCGATAATCTTGCCCGCAGACTGATCAACTAACTGATGATCATACGCCTTTAATGTGATTCTCATTACTTGACTTGCCATAAAAAAAGTCGCCTCCTTTTCGCACTTAGTAGAAGTACGACAAGCGGTGACTGTACACGTTCCCGTGTGTGTCATCAATGACCCACACTGACCATCCGTTTGAAACAAACAGAATTTTAAATTGTACAGTGACTTGTCGCCAGTTTCCTAACTTGACATTCGCTCCACGGAAAACCTGCTTTTCAGCAGCAACCTCACGTTTCACAGCTATCATGCCACAGCCTTAACAGAATACCATATTTTCCATGATAATGCAAGTACTTTTTCAAAAAAAAGCGCAAAATCTTTTTTTCTCAGATTCTGCGCTTTTTTATGGAATTTATTCACTTCCAGGCTGGTTCCGAAGGTTCTCTTCCTTCATTCCCAGAGGGGTTTTCCTCATCTACTTTTAACAGGGTTCCATTGCTTCCTGTCTTATATTTCACACCATCTGCACTTTTTACCGTTGTACTCTTGGACACCTTGCCTGATGTACTCACAACATATGTAGTTCTGGTACTTCCTGTAGGAATGGAGATCGGCTCATATTTGGAGCCTTCGTCTGCACACTGAAGTTTTCCCATATAATAGAGATAGCCATCCTTAACGCCGGTATAACCTCTTCCACTGTCACTGAAATAATAGGTACTATCGTTACCGTCACCTTCTGTTACCTTGACTTTTCCCTTTTGCATGCTGCTGGTTTTCTTATCTCCGAAATAGAAGGCCGTATACTCAGAACTGCTTCCTATTCTGATCTTCTGAAGTCCATATACAGGAACTCCCAGTTCATTAAACAGATATGTCTTATCTTTTATCTTCACCAGGTTGGATGTACTTGCCTCTCCTTCTTTCGGACCGGCTTTTGGAATTCCTGTGCTGGAAAAATAAAACCACTCCACACTTTCTTCATATCCGCTTATATCATGAGGCGGCTCTGTGGAAAACCAGCCTTCACGCAGCTTTCCATTGGTGTCATAAAATTTATAATTCTGAATCTCATATTCTGCATTATCAACTCCGACTTTCCTCCAGCCAGTCTGGAGAGCACCTTTATCATCGAAGCAGTAAGCAATTCCGTCAATTCTATAAGTGCCGTAATCTCCTGAAAAATCCTTTGGCACATACTTTTTACCGTTTTCACTAAAATAGTACCAGTCTTTTCCGTCATCGGGATCACCAGGTGTGATCCGGCCATCGTTGTTGCTGTCCGGGGGATAAAGCTTCTGCCAGCCTGTCTTCATAACTCCGTCCGCTCCGGTATAATACATGTCATCAAGGATCCAGCCTGTCTGCATCTCACCGTTAGAATCAAAATAGTACCACTTATTGTCGATTTTAGACCAGTTGTCCATAATCGCTTTCCCACTGCTGCCAAAATAATACCACTTATAATCACTACTTCCGGAATCCTTAAACTTCATCCATTTGTCCGTTACGAGAATTCCGTTGGAATCCATATAATAAGTGTTCTCAACCCAGGTGTTGACTGCCATCTCACCATTGCTGTTTAAATATCTCCACAAATTATCCGCACCCTTTTTCCAGGTGTTGCTTACTTTGCCGCCGCTTGAATCATAATACACCCAGGTACTTCCCGCCTGTGCCCACCCCTCGGCCGCCCAGGCGTCCAAAGATGAAGCTCCGACTGTCAGCATGGCAGCTGCTGCCAGTGCAATGAGACCTTTTCTTTTCATATCTTCACTCCTTACAGGGATTTCCTTTATACTATTAATCATTTTAACAATTAATCTTAGATTATTCAACTGTTTTAATCTTTCAATTCTATTACAAAATTATTGCTGTATTAAACTTCCATGAAAAGGGCGGAAAAAAGCAGTGCCGGCGTGGATAGTAATTTCCACCCTCCGTCACTGCCTGTTTATCTGATCTATTTAAAATGCCGTTTATCTACAGCAGTTATTTCTTCTGCAGCAATTATTGCAACTTCTGCATGATCCGCACCTTCTGCAGCACCCTGACCGGTTATTGCAGCATCTGTTACAGCCATTACTGCAGATCCAGCCACAGCCGTTACATCCCCGCCAGTTGCACCAGTAATTGCATCCAAAGCAGCCGAAGGAAAAACCCATCCGGAAACAGCCCATAAGTCTTACACCTCTTTACTCAGCATTATACTATAATATATAGAACCATCAGACAAGGTGTGAATCACCTTGACGCTAAAAGCTCCATCCAGTATAATCATAGAATCATAAAGATAAAATAATTGTATTTATATAGAAAGAAAGGCGGCATCAAGTATGTGGATTGCAGACGGCTGGAAAGATTATGAAGTGATAGATTGTTCTGAGGGGGAAAAATTAGAACGGTGGGGCAACTACCTCCTGGTCCGTCCTGACCCCCAGGTCATCTGGTCTACCCCGAAGAAAGAAACCGGCTGGACAAAAATGAACGGCCATTACCACCGCAGTGCAAAAGGCGGCGGGGAATGGGAATTCTTTCATCTGCCGGAACAGTGGACCATCAGCTATAAGGAATTAACCTTTCAGTTAAAGCCCTTCAGCTTTAAACATACTGGACTTTTTCCGGAACAGGCTGCAAACTGGGACTGGTTCGGTGATAAGATAAAGAAGGCTGGACGCCCTGTAAAAGTGCTGAATTTATTTGCTTACACAGGCGGAGCAACTCTGGCTGCTGCTCAGGCAGGAGCTCAGGTTACCCATGTGGACGCTTCTAAAGGCATGGTGGGCTGGGCCAAGGAAAATGCCCGCTCATCAGGACTTGAATCTGCCTCCATCCGGTGGATTGTGGATGATTGTGTGAAGTTCGTAGAACGTGAAATCAGAAGAGGCAACCATTACGATGCCATTATCATGGATCCTCCGTCTTATGGCAGGGGACCTAAAGGGGAGATCTGGAAGATCGAAGATTCCATTTATCCCTTCGTAAAGCTTTGTTCCCAGCTCTTATCCGACACCCCGTTATTCTTCCTCATCAACTCCTACACCACAGGATTGGCTCCCTCTGTATTGTCTTATATGATTTCCACGGAGATCACCAGCAAATTCGGCGGAAGTGTTCAGTCTGATGAAGTTGGACTTCCTGTGAAAAGCTCTGGACTTATTCTTCCATGCGGGGCATCCGGAAGATGGTCTGCTGACCGCATATAGTATAACTCAGATCAGCGCCCTCCATTAAGCAGGAACCAGACCTGGGGAAGATATTTTCTTAAAAAGGAACCGACAGCGCAGCTGAAAAGAATACAAAAAACCGGCATAATAATATAAAGACCGAGAGAAATAGACGGAACTGGCGGGAGCAGCAATGCTCCCGTTTTATTAATTAACCTTACAACGGAAAAATGCGTGGCATACAGAAAGAAGTTTTGTTTCATCCAGTTACCCGCTTCTTTTAAATATCTGCCGGGAACCATAAGCCACAGGCTCACAGGCATCAAAAGACGAAAGCATACAGTGGATGCTGCAATTTCCCCTTTAACATTACCGGGAATGTCAATGATTACCACCAGGGAGGCTGCAAGAAAGAGAACTGCCCCGGCTGCAATCCCACGACGGCTAAAAGAATTTTCTGCAATCTCCTTCCCATGTAAAGCCGCATATGCCCCAAAAGAATAATAAAACAGGGCATCCAGGTTTAAGAAAGGAAGTGCACCACCCAGATAAATACAACCGAGAATTCCTGCCAGTATCAGCCTGCCAGCTATTTTTTTTCTCATGGCAACATAGATAACCGGTGCCAGAAAAACCAGCAGGATTAACTGGTGCAAATACCAGAAAACATAATTATAAGTATAAAAAAGCACTGCCTGGACGGCTTCCTTTACGTGTAAGGGAATTATGCCCTTACCAATTACGGTAGAAATAAAGGGGACTCTGCTGCCGATGGCATATCCAAGATAATAAAGAGAGTTCCATATAATATAAGGAACTAAAATGCTTCGTATTCTGGAATTCCATTTTACCCAAATCTGCTTCAGTGTAAATCCACGGAAAAATAAATAAGAAGAAATCAGAAAAAATCCGGGAACTGAAATTTGCGCCACTGTATTTCCCCAGAATCTTTCCAACCAGTCAATCCGGTAGCCTAAACCGGTTTTTCCTAAAAATAGAACTGCATTATATGAATGAACCCAAATTACCAGGATACTGAAAAAAAATGTAAACCAGACAATTTTATTACGAAAATATTTTTCTTCCATTGGGTCCTCCTTGAATTGTACCTGTCAGCACATTTTATCCAATACTGATGCTGAGACTCTTTCATTTACCTGATTGCAGGTATCAAAATATCTTCTGTAATATTCTGTATACATCAAATCAATCAAAAAAAGCTGGCTGATCTCTGAGGATGTGGATCCTCCCTGCAGCGGTCCTTCATTGGCTCCGCAAAGCAGAGTTACATCTGAAAAAGAGGTAAGGGGTGACTTTACGAATCGGGTAATGCAAATTGTTGTTGCTCCTGCTTTTTTTGCAAGTTCCGCAACATGAATGGTATCTTTTGTTGCTCCTGAATACGAAAATATAACGGCTGCCTCGCCCTCCCCCATCATGGAAGCCACCATGGCCTGCATATGGGAATCTGACACACAGGACACCTTGGGTTCAATTCTAAGAAATTTATTTGCTGCCTTCATGGCAGAAAGCATGCTTGCTCCAACACCAAAAAAGCAGATTCTCTTTGCTTCATGTAGATACCGGATAACCTGATCAAAGTTTTCCTCATTTAAAAGAGAATAGGTCTCTTCCAGCGCACTCATATTGGTATTAAGCACTTTTCGTGAGACTTCAGCAAAAGAATCCTTCAGGCTGATATCTCCTTCTAAACGCCCCTGGCCTGTAGTCTCATCGTGGAGACTTAAAGACAACAGCATTTTAAACTCCTGGTACCCTTTTAATTCCAGGGTTTTGCAAAAACGAAATACCGTAGTATCCCCTACCTCACATGCTTCTGCCAGATCCGTAATAGATAGAAACAGTACCTCTCTGTAGTTCAGCAGAATGTAATCTGCCACCTTCCGCTCGGCTTTCGTAAACTGATTGTACTCTGCCCGGATCCTGGTCAAAAAATCGCCTTTCATCACTCCGACTCTCCCTTTTGTTTATACTCTTTAAATTCCTTGGTGCGGCACCCGGCACCAAGGATAAAATCCCGTGTTATCTCTCTCGGTCTTGTAATCGCACTTCCCACTACTGCAGCCCATGCCCCTGCCTTGAATGCACACCCAAGCTGTTCAGGGGTTTTAATCCCCCCCTCTGCAATCACTGGCTTTCCGCAATCCCGGCATAACTGCTCAATCAGTTCCAAATCCGGAAGCTGTCTATCTCGCGTATAATCCGTATATCCACTGAGAGTAGTTCCAATAAAGTCCATTCCCAGACGTGCAGCAGCCATTCCTTCAGCGTAATTTGAACAGTCTGCCATGAGAAGCTGATCTGGAAATTCATGCCTGATTTTATATAAAAAATCCTCTGAATTTTTATCAGATGGATGGGGTCTTATTGTACAGTCCAGAGCGATAATTTCTACTCCCTCCAAAACCAGGGCTTCCACCTCCAGCCTGGTAGGAGTAATGACTGTTTCATACCCCTCATACTTCTGTTTAATAATGCCTATTACAGGCATATCGACTGTCTTTTTTATTTCCCGGATATCGGATATGGAGTTTGCCCGTATTCCGACAGCACCGCCTTCTTCTGCCGCATATGCCATGCGGGACATAATATAAGAGCTGTAAAGAGGTTCATCCTGCAAAGCCTGGCAGGATACAATCAGTCCTCCCGCCAAACGGTTGTAAACAACGGCCTTATCCATATCTGTTTATCCCCTTTCTGTGCAAAGTAATCATATCACAGATGAAAAAGATCAAGCAATTAAATTTTTGTTTTTCAGGCTAATTTCAGTCAATGAACACAAGTAAATGATATACTTTTATTGTAATTTATACAAAGGAGGAAATGGGAATGGAAATATCAGGACTATCAGGTTCTTCTTCCTGCAACCAGCTGCAACAGCTTCAGCTGCAGAAGGAAAAAGAAAAGAAAGCAGCAGAACAGGCAGCTGCGGAAAGCGCACAGATCAAAGCTTCCCAAACGGTAACTGATGCAGCTGGGGCAAAAACGGTTTCAGGTACCTTACATAGTGTGGACACAATTGAAATCAGCCAGGAGGGAAGGGAATACCAGCAAAAAATGCAGGGACCGCCTCCACCAAAGGAATCCAATGTAACAGAAACCTCTTCAACGGTTGATACAAGCTCCTCTACCGTTTTAACCAGCCTGACAGAAGAAGAAATTAGTAAACTTGTTGATAAGGGAACCATTTCACAAGCGGAGGCCAATGCTGAGTTAGCAAGAAGAGCGGCTTTAAAGGAGGCTCAGGGCAGTCAGGAAATCAATAATTCAGGTACGGAATATACCCAAATAGACGAAGAAGAATGATTTTAATTGCAGCCCGGCATAACGCCGGGCTGTTTCATAATAAAAATTAATATTATTTTCACATAATTTTCCAGCAAACAGCGTAGGGTTTATGATATAATAAGGAAATCGTTAAGACAGTTTATTTTATAAGGAGTAAGAAATCATGAAAAAGATAATCCGCGCTGCATGTCTGTCCCTGGCAATTCTGCTTGCTGGGTATTCACTCTGGCTGAATCCCCTGGGCAACACTTCAGGCGCATCAGTAGAACCGCTGCATATATCATCAAAAGATCAGGGACAAGACTTACATGTCATGGCACTTGGTCCAGGGCTTAACAACCTCTCGCCTTCTGATGAATTTTCCACATATCAGTGGGGTTTAAAAAATGACGGAGAATTTCGCCTCATTGAGCTGGTACAGAAATTTAAGTACATAGATAACCTGTACAGCGAAGTTAACAACGGAGGCAACTTATCTAACCCAAAACCAGGGCCTGGAAACTATGAATCTAAAGTTACTCATGCTGTTTCGGGGATCGACATTAACATTCAGCCGGCCTGGGCACTCTATGATCAGGCACAAAATAAACGGTCTGTTATTGTGGCAATCATTGATACCGGTATTGATATCAATCATCAGGAACTGCGTAACGCAATCTGGACCAACCCCGGAGAGATTGACGGAGACGGCATTGACAACGATGGCAATGGTTATGTGGATGATATTCACGGCTGGAACTTCTATTCAAACAATAATAAAATCTTTTCTGGCAGTGAAGACAGTCACGGCACCCATTCTGCCGGAACCATCAGTGCAGCCAGAGGATCCTATGGAATCGCCGGCATTACCGATAATAATTATGTAAAAATCATGCCATTAAAAGCGCTGGGAGGAAAAGAAGGGGTTGGTTCCCCTGATGCTGTCATTAAAGCAATTAAATATGCCGAGGAAAAGGGAGCTTCCATCTGTAATCTGAGTATGGGAACAACCGGATACAGCGAAGAACTTGCCCAGACAATGAAAAACTCCCATATGCTTTTTGTAGTCTCCTGTGGCAACGGAGGGGTATCAGGCCTTGGTTATAATACAGATGTCTACCCTGTTTATCCCGCCTCTCTTCCATATGATAATATTATATCTGTGGCTAACATCTTATTTGACGGCAGGCTGAGCAAGGATTCCAATTACGGAGCTGCAAGTGTGGATATCGCAGCACCCGGCACCTATATTTTAAGCACAATTCCGGATAACTCGTATGGATATATGAGCGGTACTTCAATGGCAGCACCTATGGTGACCGGCGTTGCAGCCATGCTCTATTCCTATCGGACAGACATAAGCCTGGCAGATGTGAAAACTATTATTCTAAACTCCAGCAGAAAACTGGATACTCTTTCAGGCAAGGTTGTAAGCGGTGGACTTTTAGATGCTTACAGCGCTCTGAACTGGCACTGAAAAAAAGGGGCTGTAAAAAAAC
>JAAOXG010000015.1 GCA_013036995.1 Lacrimispora defluvii | reverse complement strand
CGCCTTTAGAGATGCTTACACGAAAGAAATTCTTGGGCACGATATTGACACCCGTATGACAGTAGAGCTTGTGAAAAATGCTTACAACGCCATGATGGAGAAGCATGGCAAAGAATTGCATGACGCCCAATGCGTGATCCACAGCGACCAGGGGTCTCAATATCTTTCCACAACCTTTCAGACACTGCTAACAGACGATGGGTTTGTTCAATCTGTTTCCGGCAGGGGAAATTCGCAGGACAACGCACCCATGGAATCATTCTTCGGTCGAATGAAATGCGAGATGCTCGATTTAATAGCACTCTGCCCGGATGCGGAGACTGCCAAACGCATGGTTACCGGCTACATAGGCGCTTACAATGATGAGCACTATCAATATGCCCTTGCGGGACTGACACCGTCTGAATACTATACATACATTACCACCGGGATTTACCCTATGGACAACTACTACGGCATCAAAGCGACAGAGCTTATGCCGATTGGGACCTTAGTAACGGCACGGCTCAATGCGGCAGCGGAGAAAAGCAGCAAAGCAAGAGCTGCTAATGCACGGAAACGGGAAGTAGCACAGAAAATCATAAAAAATCCCACGATGGTTGTAGCAAGGGATCAGCGTATTTTGCAGCGTGAAATATCAAAGTGGACACGCTCCAAGAAAACTGCCATGTTACAAGTTACTCATTTGAAAGAAGTGCTTGAAAAGGCAAAACGAGCACAAAGCTACCTACTGTCGGCATCGGCTAATCTTATCGCAGAACTAAGCTGTGGACAAAGCTGGATCAGATATCCGGAGCTTGCCTATATTTATGATATGCGAGAGCTTTTCTAACAAAAGTAATCTGCTGACAGGTGCCCGTCGGTAAAGGAATGTGTGAACCCGCCGACTGCTTTGCAGATTTAATTGCGGTAAATTTACTAACATCAAGAACACCCCACCTATAAACACAGCACGGTCGGCGCATATGCGGCGGCCATGCTGTGTTTGCGCTTTTTTAGCAAATAAATATGATTTTGCCTTGAAATAACTGTCAGAAAACTGTCCTTGACTTTGGAACCAGTTTATAAGTAAAATAGTAATAGGATCTGCCACTTAATTTTGAGAAAAATTGACCGCTTTGTTTTATTTTATTTTCAAGTAATAAAAAAATTATTAAAAACACCACCAAACTACCCTTTTGCGGAGTGGCATTTTGAAATATCGTGTGGTAAAATTTACATTATTATTGTGATGATTGCTCATAAAATTTGACAATTATTTTGAATAACCTGTACAGAAACCGTCTACCTATAAGGATGTGAATACAATGGAAGAAAAAAAAGAAAAGCGTGTAGACCCCTGCGCTCAGACCGAGGAGAAGCTCTATATACGTCCCAAAACAGCAAATAAGAAGATGAAGTCGGCACAGATGTTATTTCAGACCGTTTATCTGTATGGAATATCCGGATGTGGAAAAACGGCCTTTATCCATGATTATATGGGGAAACGGCAGTATCATTATTACTCAGCAGAACAGCTAAGTGAAGAAGAATTAGACTTTCCTTATAGTGAAAAGCAGACCATTGTAGTCATTGATGATCTCCATCAGCTGAGGACAGATGAACTTCGGGAAGCGTTGATAAGAAAGATGGAAATATTGATAAGTAGACAGGATATTTGGTTGATCTTATCAGGAAGAAGCAGATTACCCTCTTGGTTACTCCCTGTTTATTACCGGAAAATATTTACGGTCATAGAGGAAGAGGATTTCCTGCTTTCCGAAACAGAGATCTTACAATATCTGAATCTGTGGGGGCTAACCCTTACAGAGGAAGATTTTAAAAAAGCCGCAGGACTCACAGGGGGGATAGGTATTACAGTAAGACTTTTGGCAATGGAGCTATCCCAAGGCAGGCCCTTTGATACCAACTACATGGAACGTATGCGCAATGATTTCTGGGACTATCTTGATTGTCATGTCTATGACCAGTGGGAGGTTGAGATTCAAGAATTTTTCATACAGGTGTGCATTGTAGAGGAATTTGATAAACATCTGGCAGAAATGATTACAGGCAGAAGTGACGTAGAGAGAATGATTGCTATAGGCGAACAGCTGGGTAACTTCTTTACATTTAGAGAGGCAGCTGGTGGGAAAAGAATATATGAAATCAGGCTTGGTATGCGACGTTCCATGAGGCGGAGACTTCTTCGAAACTACCAGCAGGAGAGATGGAAACGACTTTATTATAATGCCGGTCTTTACTACGAATTGGAGGGCGATATACCAGATGCCCTAAAGATGTATGAGGCATGCCACGATACAGAGAGAATTGCAGGACTTTTAATAACCAATGCAAGAAAGAATCCTGCAAGCGGTCATTATTATGAACTTAGGGAATATTATCTTGCGCTGCCAGAAGAAAAAATCAGAGAAAGCGTGGAACTGATGGCTGGCATGAGTATGCTCCAGTCTATGCTTTTAAATATAGAAGAAAGCGAACGCTGGTATGAGGAATTAAAACAGCTGGAGGAACGTTTAAGTGGAAGTGCCAAAAAAGCGGCAAAAGGCCAGCTTGTCTATCTGGATATTGCATTGCCACACCGTGGAAGCAGTAGCCTGATTAATATTTTAAAAAATGCTGGAACACTTTTAATGAACCGTAACATCAGCCTTCCGGAATTCTCTGTCACCAGTAATATGCCATCCCAGATGAATGGTGGTAAGGATTTCTGTGAATGGAGCAGGCGGGACAAGGAACTGGCAAACAGCATTGGAAAAATCATAGAATTTACTCTCGGAAAGTATGGAAAAGGACTGGTGAATCTGGCACTTGCAGAAAGCTTTCTGGAAAAAGGAGAGGACAGTTATGAAATCGCCAATCTGACCAATAAAGGAATGATGCAGGCGCAGGCAGGAGGCAAGATAGAACAGTGTTTTGTGGCGTATGGGATACTGGCATGGTTGCATATACTAAATGACCATGCGGAGGATGCAAAAGAGCTGTTACTTAATTTTGAGAAAAAAGCAGAACAGGAAGGATCAACCAAACTGTTATCCAATTTAACGGCGTTACAGTTACGGATTGGACTTTATCAAGGAAAGACAGCTGAGGCAGTGGAGTGGATAGAGAGCGCACCGAATGAAGAAATTGAATTTTCCACAATGGAGCGTTTCCAGTATCTGACCAAAGTACGTGTGTACCTGCTAATGGGGAAATATGAAAAAGCGATTAACCTTTTACAGCGTATGCAGTATTATGCAGAGCTTATGCATCGTACGTACATAGCCATGGAAGCAGATCTTTTACTAGCCATTACCCAGTACCGGATGGGAAATGCCAAGTGGGAGGAAAACTTACAAAAGACCTTAACACAGGCTGAAAGCTATCATTTTGTACGGCTGATCTCCAGAGAAGGAGCAGCGGTACACAAGATGCTGAAAGAAACCGACTGGAAAGGTAAGGATGACAAATACTATCAGGCAGTACTAACTGAGACAGAAAAGATAGCACTTGCCTATCCAGGATATTTAAAGCAAGTTACAGAGGAGGCAGCCTTTTCTGAAAATGCAATAAAAATCCTAAAGCTTCAGGCAGAAGGTCTATCGACTGCAGAGATTGCAGGAGAACTTGGGCTTAAAATAGAAAATGTAAAATATCATAATAAGCAGAATTTTAAAAAACTTGGTGTGAATAGCAAGACAGCAGCAGTCACTGAAGCGAGAAAGAGGAAGCTAATCTAAGCTAAGAAACGGACTATTGTTGAAGATGGATGAAAGTTAATGCCTGATGCCTGATAGCAGGAACTTGTGCAGGACATCCCGGCAAGACAAATAATATGACAATGCCGCTTTAAAAAGAAAGGCATTGAGCAATGGAGGAGCATATGAAAATAAAACAAATGGCAGAGCGCCTAAATAGCGTCCCTGTCAGAAAAAAAGCAAAGAGGATATTGGCGGTAACGCTGGCTGTGCTGATGGTGAACCCGGTCACAGGCTATGGCATTACTGCCCATGCACAGGAATCGGAGACGATTACCGCTTTTGCAAACCTATCCAGTGAGATTGCCACTCAGCAGCTTGCGGTAGGTGCGGAGGAATCGGACATTAACCTGCCGGATACACTTAGCGTAACACTCAGTGTTTATGGGGTGGATACAGCGGAAAGCATTGTGGAAGATTCACAGCCCGAAGAAATCCCTGCCGAAGAAGCAAAACCGGACGAGAGCACCCCGGAAGAACCAGCGGCTGACGAATCCCCTGCTGATAATTCCACCGTTTCGGAAAATGATACGAAGGAACCGCAGGAAGATGAAGACAGCACAGAGGACAACACCGCTACCGACAGCGAGGCTACCGTGGTCTTGGACAGCGGCGAGGTACCTTTAGCCGCAAGCACCACAGGCTCTGCAATCAGCGCAGATTTAGACGATGCGGACACCGAGCAGACAGAAAGCGAAAAAATGACTTCGGAAGTGCGGACGCTGACAGGCATTACATGGCAAATCAATGCAGAGCGCAGCGGTTCGGATACTTTTAATTCCGAAAGCGCAGGCGCGGTGTTTTTCTATGAGCCGGTTCTGCCAGAGGGCTATGCCCTTGCGGATGGCGTAAGCTTGCCGCAGATTCAAGTGCAGATTGAGGATAACAGCAAGTGGACATTCAGCCAAAGCCAGACAATAGACGGCATTGAAATCACTGTTAAGGCGGAAAAGGATGTGTTCCCGGAGGGAGGTGTCCTTTATGCTAAGAAGGTGACCAGCACAGAGGACAAAGAGAAAATCCAAAGTGCGGTCAGCGAAGAAGTACAATCTGTGGATACCGCTAAAATCGTAACGGAACTGGTTTCCTTTGACATCACCATCACCGACGCGGACGGAAACGAGCTTCAACCAGACACCAGCAAGGGTGAGGTAAAGGTTTTCTTTGCACAGTTGCCTATGGTTATGGAGGACACCGCTCCCACGCAGGAGCTGAAGGTCTTTCACATGGATGACACCTTAAGTGAAGCGCAGGGATTGGACACCACCGTGGATCAGGCAGCTGGAATGCTGGAAGCGCCCGCCGAGCATTTTTCACTGTATACGGTGGCGCTGTTGACTGCCACGGCGGAGGACGGCGAAGCCAGTGTGACAAATTCAGAGGGTGTGGTAACTTATTATGACACCATTGAGGAAGCCATCACTGACGCACAGAGCATGAGCGGCAGTACGGTGACACTGCTGAAAGATGTGACAGATAAAAATCAAATAAATATAACTTCAGGTAATTTCATATTTGATTTTAATGGTAAATGCATCTCCTTTTTAGCAAATCGAAATTTTCAAATAAAAAACTCAAATGTAGTGTTTATGGACAGCCAAGGTGGAGGAAAAATAATAGGAGGACTTTATTGCATATTTGTTTATGGTGATAGTACAAATGTTATACTCAAAGGCGGAACATATGAGGGCGGTAGTACAGCCAGTATTAAAGCCTATGGAGGAGATGTTAAAAATTTACTAGGAGAAGGATACTACTATAGAGGAAATAGCGGACCTGTTGAAAATGATGGTGGAAATAGTACAATTGTTTCTAATGTAACCGTTGCCCCGATACCTGTTAAAATCACTGAACAGCCTGGGGACGCTGCAGCATCGCCCGACTACACAGAAGACGAAGCACCGACATTCACCGTCACAGCTGAAACTGTGCCTGGCGATTCCGGGGAAACAATCACCTATCAATGGTATAAGGACAGTGTCGCTATTGACAGTGCAACAAGCGCAAGCTATACAGTTGATCACGGTCTTGCGGAGGGCACTTATACTTACTACTGCGATATGACTTGCGAGGGTTATACGATAAATTCGGATAACGCAACACTTTATGTCTCAGAGGATGCATGTAATTATGAGGTGATAAAATCGAACGGTAATTCTGTGAGCTACCCGACGTTGGAAAATGCCATTACTGCTGCAAAAAAAAATCTGAACAGCACCGTCAAGCTGCTTGCCGACGCAACTACGGATACTACGGTTTATATCGACTCCGGTATCTTTACGATTGACTTAAATGGCAAAACATGGACGAGTAACGACAGAGATAAGGCGTTGCAGCTGTATAACGACTGTCAAGTAACATTGAAGGACGGCGCAACCGATGGTAAATTCACAAAGAGCACCGCTGGTACTTTGATATATGTTCAATATGCCAATCTAATCATTGAAAATGGTATTTACGAGAACACTGCCTCATCTACTACGGCATTGTCTAATCTTATCGGATGCTTTTCAGAGGGAAATATTGCAATTCGCGGAGGTAGTTTCATAGGCATGACGGCAGGGGATTGTGCCGAATTCAAGAGTGTGGATGTCGTGATTTCCGGCGGTGACTTTAGAGACGGCAATGTAATATTTGACAGCTGCAACAGCGTTGCCCTTTCCGGCGGGGAATTTAAATATATTGGTACTGCTAACAAGAGTATAGTCGCCAGCCTGCTGGCAAGCGGCTATGGGTTTAAGAACAAGTCGGATAATACCTGGGTAAACAATCTGGGCAGGGACGGCAATCTTTTTAATGACTTGGCAAACTATTCTCTGACCAAGCCTGTCACCGTCCAACCAGTACCGGTAAAGATTACCGCACAGCCGCAAAACACTGCAAACACAACTTACGGTTACACATCCGCACCCACAATGAGCGTAACGGCGGCAAAAACTGCCGCAGCACCGACGGACAGTACGATTACCTACCAATGGTATCGCATAAAGAGCGGCAGTGAAACCAGCGACACAGCTTTGGGAACTACTGCCATGCTGACACTGCCTACGGGTCTTGACGCAGGCACCCATAGCTTTTATTGCGTAGTTACCTGCGATGGCTATATTGTGAACAGCGAAAGTGCGACTTTTACGGTAGAAAAGGCTACACCGACAATTACACTGGATGTGGCTGTTTATGAGGATGATCCGTTTATCTATGGCAATCTCATGTACTTTACTGCTACTGTAACTGGCGCAAACGGCGACTACCCCGACGGTACAGTGACGTTCATGGACGGCAGCAATGTGCTGTCTGCTGATGTGGCTTATTCTACTTATAGCCATTTTTATCAAGAAGGTTTGGATGATGTTTCTGTGGGAACCCACAGCTTCACCGCCATCTATACCCCAAGCACCGACGGTACCGGCAAAAACTATGTCGGCGTGACAAGCGCGGTGGTGGAACAAACCATTGCCAAAGCCGATCAAAAAGTTTTCAGCATAACCGAGGTAACCGGCAAAAAATACGGTGACGGCACATTTACACTAGAAACCACCGGTGGAAGCGGAGGGGGCGGAGTAACATATTCTGTGCCGGAGGATAACGGTGTGCTTTCCGTGAGCGGCAACACAGCCACCATCATCGGAGCGGGTACAGTAACGGTCACTGCTACCAAAGCAGGGGATACGAATTATCATGCAGCAACCGCCACAAGAGAAATTACTACTTACAAAGCGGATACGTCCATTGCATTCAATTCGTCCTATACGGGAAACTTTTACTACACCAGTAGTCCAATTTCTAATCCAGTGGAAGCAGATTTGAGCATCACGGGTGCGGGCTATAGCAATGTGGTTTTCACATGGTATGACCAAACAAACACCAAGCTGGATACTCCGCCAACTCTGCCGGGTAGCTATATCCTTGCGGTGAGTATTCCGGAAAATGATTTATTTAAACCAAGCTCGAATACCAAATCCATAACAATCAGTTCCTATGACGGCACTGTAACGGTTGCCTATAACGGTAGCACCACAAAGGCGGCTTGGTATAGTGCAGACGTGCCGATTACAGCAGACGGCTACACCGTCAGCGACAGCGTGAATGGAACTTATGCGGACTCCTATCTGCTAAGTGGAGAGGGTGAAGTCAGCAAAACCCTCTATTTCAAGCAGGATGAAACAGGCTATATCACGGATGGAAAGAGCGTTTCTGTAAACATTGATAAAACCGCCCCAGCATTTTCAGCCGATACTGACGGTATCAACATCAGCGACAACAACTGGAAGGGATTTTTGAATAATATTACATTCGGGCATTTCTTCAAGGAAAATAAGGATGTCAGCATTTTGGCGACAGACAGCGGTTCTGGTGTGGCAAGGTATTATTACTATATTGACACCACCGGCAGTACGACGATCAAAACAGCCGATGAGCTAAATGCGGTCTCCTTTACAGAGGGTGCAAGCTTCTCTATTACAGATGAACATAAATATGTCATCTATGCATATGCGGTAGACGTAGCAGGCAACAAAAGCGCCTATATCTGCACTGACGGAATCGTCATTGACAAGACAGCACCTACGGTTACTTTGACGGCGCCTACGGGTTCTGATCTTGGAGATGTATCAGGGGCAGCAAAAGTAAAAATGGACGAAATAGGAATCATCAGCTATATCATCAAAACTACTGAGCAAAGTGGCATCACCGCGCAGAATATTTTAGATTCCACAGAAAAGAATACGGTAAGTGTAACAGATGGTCAGGCGGACACGAATATCGATGTTGAATTATCTGGTCTGACAGCGAATACCACTTACTACATTTATGCTGTGGGCACAGACAGTGCACAAAATAACAGCAGTGTCGTGAGCACAAGTTTTACGACCACAACGACGCAACCGGTTTTCTCTGAGAATCCTACCATAACAGGAACCTACGGACAGCAGGTGAAGGATATGACGGTATCTCAGGTAGCAAGCACCAATAATGTAGCCGGAAGCTGGAGTGTTTCCAGCACGGATAAACCGTCTGTAGGAACAACCACAACCTATGAAGTAGTCTTTACACCTGATGATGCAGTGCAATATGCCACGGTGACGGTGCAGGTAACCCCGACCGTAAATCCAAGGAGTTTGACTGCGGCAGGAGTGACAATCGGAGAGGTAACAGGAACCTATACCTATGATGGAACAGCAAAAGTGCCAACTGTTATAGTAGCCGATAGCACAGCAACCATCACGGCATCAGATTATGATTATAGCTATAGTCATAACATAGATGCCGGAACAGCAACAGTAACGGTTACCGCAAAAGGCAATTATGCCGGAAACGTAAGCCGTACCTTTATGATTGACAAAGCGCCGGCACCTAGCATTACCTACCCGACGGCAAGCGGCATTACTTACGGACAAAAGCTGTCTGCAAGTGCCTTAAGCTTTAGTAGTAACGAATATGGAACCTTTGCATGGACAAACGGCAATGTGGTTCCGACTGTTTCAAACAGCGGCTATGAGGTTACCTTTACGCCGAACGCCAATACAACTGCAAACTATGAAGCTATTACGGGTACCAATCATACGGTTGCCATTACCGTCAGCAAGGCAACTCCTGCTGTGACAGTAAATGCAGTTGTTTCCGATGATGCGGGAAGCCGTAAAGCAACACTGACCGCAACCGTGACTGGTGCAGACGATGGGGAAACTCCTACCGGCACTGTGGAATTTGTCAACAGCACAAGCGGAAGTGATGAGGATATTGCAGGTGCAACCGCTGTTGCCATCACAGGCGGTAAGGCAACTTACACATGGACTGGGCTTGCCAGTCAGATTTACAAGATCAAGGCTGTTTACAACGGTAGCGGAAACTATAACACTGCTACCAGTTCAGAGCTTAGCTTTGACACTAATAAGCAGAATCAAGCAACACTTAGCATAGGAAGTATCGGTACAAAGACCTATGGTGATGGAACATTTACCCTTTCTGCAACAGGCGGAAGCGGCGGTGGAGCGGTTACCTTTGAAAGCTCTGACCCGACCATCGTCAGCATTGCCGGTACCACAGCAACGATTCACAAGGCAGGTACCGTGACCATCACCGCTACCAAGGCGGCAGACAGTACCTACAATGAAGCAACCGCATCGGTATCTCTGACTGTTGGCAAGAAAACTCTGACCGTCAAGGCGGACGACAAGCTGAACGTAGTGAAGGGTGCTGCAATACCAGAGCTTACCTATACCGTAACTGGTCTAGTGGACAGTGACACCTTTACCAGTCCGACCATATCCACCACAGCGACGGATACCAATACGGTGGGCGAATATGAGATCACAATCAGCGGTGGCACCCTTGCCAATGCCGATAGCTATGCAGTCACCTATACAAATGCTAAGCTGACCGTGGTCAATGCGACCTATACCGTGACTGTGACAAACGGAACCGGCAGCGGCAGCTACAGCGAGGGTCAGACCGTAACCATTACGGCGGAAAGCCGCAGCGACTATACCTTTACCGGTTGGAGCAGCAGCGACGGCGTAACCTTTGCAAACAGCACAGCAAGTACAACAACCTTTACCATGCTGGGCAAGGCGGTTACCGTTACGGCAAATTATAGCAAAAACAGCAGCGATAACGGTGGCGGTTCCTCCGGTGGTGGTTCTTCTTCCGGCGGAAGCGGAGCACCGACTACAACAACACCGGAAAAGATGCCAAATCAGCCGGTAACAGCAACGGCTCCTGTAACAGCAACAGCAGGGACGAACGGTGCGGCAAGTGCATCTATCCTGGATAAAGCAGTAACCGATGCGATTGCCAAAGCACAGGCGGATGCAAC
The DNA here is from genome assembly GCA_013036995.1 of Lacrimispora defluvii. Classification (GTDB taxonomy): domain Bacteria; phylum Bacillota; class Clostridia; order Lachnospirales; family Lachnospiraceae; genus Lacrimispora; species Lacrimispora defluvii. The sequence continues at coordinate 53,539 of JAAOXG010000015.1, read as the reverse complement.
TAGCCAAGGCAAAACTGCAAATGGAATTTCAGTAGAACTGAACGTTACCATGCCAAAGGGTACAGCTTCCCTGACAGCAACCCTCACACGTAGCTCTTTGGATAGCCTTGTAAGCGCCGGAGTCAGCAGCCTTGAAATAGGCGGCTCCCTTGTACAGGTTAGCTTTGATAAAAAGGCGCTGGCAGAAATCCAGAAGCAAAGCACCGGTAATATCAACATCGCCATTGCACCAAAAACAAACCTTTCCGATGCGGCCAAAAAGATGATCGGCACAAGACCGGTCTATGACATTACGGTAGGCTATGGAAACGGAAAAACAGTATCCAGCTTTGGCGGTGGAATTGCAACAGTATCTATTCCATATACGCTGGGCAAGAATGAAGCAGTCGGTGGTCTGTATGCGGTCTATGTAGACGCAAAGGGTAATGCAACCCGCATTGCAGGCTCTGCCTATGATGTAAACAGCGGCTGTGTTATTTTCACAACTACCCACTTCTCGCAGTATGGCATTGGCTACACTGCACCGACAGCAAAGTTTACAGATATCAGCACCCATTGGGCAAAGGAATCGATTGACTATGTGGTAGGCAGAGGGCTGATGTCCGGAAATTCAGAAACAGCATTTGCACCAAATTCCGCTATGACGCGGGGAATGTTGGTAACAGCCCTTGGCAGACTAGCAGGAGTGGATACAAAAGCCTATACAAAGAACAGCTTCACAGATGTAAAAGCAGACAGCGCCTATCGTCCGTATATTGAGTGGGCGTACAGCAAGGGCATCATTCAGGGCATCGGAAACAGCCAGTTTGCTCCAGACAGGGCGATTACCCGTGAGGAAATTGCGGTAATCTTTGCAAACTATGCAAAGGCAACCGGCTATACGCTGCCAATCACCCGTGAAGCAAGCAACTACGCTGATGCTTCCGGTATTGGAAGTGCTTACAGAGACGCTGTAAAAGCCATGCAGCAGGCAGGAATTATGATGGGCGGCAGTGACAATAAGTTTAATCCAAAGGGAAATGCCACCCGCGCCGAGGTTTCCTCCATGTTAGGTCGTTATATCAAGCTGACCATCAACCCTGCCACAGCGCAGGGCTGGGCGCAAAACGATGCCGGACAGTACCTGTACTACAAGGATGGCAAAGCTCTAACCGGCACACAGACCATCGACGGTGTGAAGTATTTCTTCAATACCGATGGTACGCTGAAAACCGGCTGGGTCAAGGACGGCGATAACTGGCGTTTTTATTCCGGTAAGACAATGTTAGTCGGCTTTTGGGATCTTGGTGCGAATGGCAGCAATAAAACCTATTACTTTACTAAGGGCGGTCTGATGATATCCGGTAAGTGGCTTGAGATTGACGGCAAATGGTACTATTTCTATACCGACGGCTCTCTTGCCAGAAGCACCAAAATCGACGGCTATGAGATCGATAAAAACGGAGTGAGAAAAACAAAGTAACCGACATTTCTAAGAAACAGAATTGAATTAAGGGCAAACCCATCAAAAGATGGGGACGCAAAGCCGAGGGTCTAAGGCGCACATTGTGCTATGATAGTCTGGCTGCAAAAAACTGCAAAGAGCCTGCTCTCTATTCTAAGGGCAGGCTCTTGTCATAAGCAGTTTTAGCTGAATTATTTGAAGTACAGACCTCTTTCGCTGTGCGCCATAGCGAAAGGGGTAACCACATGAGCATTCCAAACTTCCATCCTTTTCGGGGGTGGAAATAGAGACGGCGCACGACAAATTCATATAGGCAAATACAAAAAGACAGCATTTTGCTTTTACAGGCAGAGTGCTGTCTTTTTGTATTTGACAAAGTTCCTGCGGATACGACATTTTTCAGCTTTTCACTGCCGTGGTCCTCCCTCCGAATTGTTTCGCATTTTAGCAAAACAGATCGGAGGAAAGGAATATGAAGAATTATAAAGATAGTGATTATGCACTGAATAAGTTCAGTGAGGGAATTGTGTACCGCTTTGCCGACCGTATCGTGGAAATTACATTGGAGGACTACCTTTCGGAGAATCCCGGCAAAACCGCAGAGGACTTTCTGGAACTGAAAGCCCTGTCAGATGAAATCTATCATCAGCAGGTGATAGATGAAAATCGGACAAGCCGTTTGAATGTCAGTATCAATGGCTTAGAGGATACGGAGGCGCTTGCTACGGCTTCTCTTGATGTAGAGCTGATACATAAAAAAGATACTGAAAAGGCCATAGAAGCCGCCAGACAACTTCTTGACAGCGGTGGATTAACAGAAGTTCAGCGGCGGCGGTTCCTGTTGCATTTCTTTCAAGGGCTATCCTATCGGCAAATTGCAAGCCGTGAAGGAGTGCATTTTACTTCTGTTCACGAAAGCATCGAAGCAGCTACGGCAAAACTGCAAAAGTTTTTTGAAAAAATTTAATTTCGTACCCCTACACCCCCCTGTTTTTTTGACATTGGGTGAAAGGAAAATTTCTGAGATTCCTTTCACCTGAACATTGAAAACAGAATACGGGTGTGATGGGTACATTACCGGCAAGAGAAGCGACATAACGGGACACGCGAAGACGAGGGTAGCCCCTCCGAGCGAGAATGTCTGCGGTTGTTACGCTCCGTGGTGGAGCGGATTGCGATGATCCTTGCCGGTGATTATGATACTTCTGTTTTGAACGCTTCACCGCATTGAACAGCCCGGCAGGATGACCGGGAAAATGCATCACCCTCATTTGAGAGAGAATGAGGGGCGGCTTTTATGGATTCCGTGTAACCGCGCGGAACGCTCATCACACCTTCTTTTTTATAAAACCTCTATCGGAGCGATAGAAACCATGCGGCGGAGCCGGCTATTTTGTCAAAAGACAACCAAACCGTTTCCGACCCCGCCGCATTCTTGTGTCGCTCCTTTAGGATTCAAAGGAGGCATAAAAGCTATGAATGAGAAAAAAGTCTGCATGGCAGACATTCAAAATAAGATTTATGAAGCCGGGTTGTTCCGACCAGACGAAAAGGTGGTACTGACCACCAAGAATTGCGTCCTGTTGGAGCTTTACACTGGTAAAACATACAGCTACCGTATGGTAGACCTAATCACATTAAAAGCAAAAAGACTGTTTTCACGCCAGAAGCCCTTGTCGTCCTCTGGTTATCAGAAAGCCATTGAAAAAATGCTGGAACAGGTATCCGAGGTGGAAGAACCGATACCCGCAGATAAGTATAACCGTGCGAGAGAGCTTCTGACCTATATTTTTACTGACATTCTGCCAAGGCATGGGATGACCTTTCGGGAAAACCAGCTGTCCCTTGCCCTGTCAATGCTTGATGCTATGGAAGAAACCAAAGTGGCACTGTGCGAGGCAGAAGTGGGTACGGGCAAGACACATGCCTACATTTTGGCGGCAACCATCTACCGTTTGTTCCACGGGAACAGTCAACCGACGATCATTTCAACTTCCACCATTGCCCTGCAAAAAGCATTGACCGAAGAATATATTCCGCAGATTTCCAATGTCTTAATGGAACATCGTATTATTGAAAACCCTTTATCCTTTGTAGTGCGTAAGGGGAAATCTCACTATGCCTGTGATGACCGGGTGCGAAATTACCGTTCCTCCATTGTGAATAATGGGCGTGAAGAAGATAAAGAACTGATTGAAACGCTGGATTGTTTATATACCGGTGTCTGCTCCATTGATTTGGACAGTCTGCCCCTGACCGATTATGTCAAAGGGCGTATCTGCGTGGAGCGTTGCCATCTGCATTGTGACCTCTCCTCGATTTGCCGCTATCGCAATTTTATCCGCAAGTCACAGACCAATGCGTTTGATTTTCAAATTGCAAACCACAACTTGGTCTTAGCGGATGTGTTGAGCCAAAAAGGCGGAAGAAACCGACTGTTTCCTGTCTGTGGTCTGCTGATTTTTGATGAGGCTCATAAGCTACTGGATGCAGCAAGGCAAATGTACGGAATGACCCTTGAAAGTGTGGAGCTGGAACGGCTTACCGCCAGCATCTACCGTTCCATAGGCAGCCAGAATACGGATAAGGGTGAAATCTTAAGACTTTGTGAAGAAATGCTGCGCCAGAATACGGCATTGTTTGAAAATCTAAAAAGCTCCGCAGGCGTGAGTTATGACAAAACCTGTTCGGCGGTAGAAATCCGCTTTGATAGCATACAGAACCTAAAAGCACTGACAGAGATTTTACGCAGACTGTCAGTGCTTTTCTTTACCAAAGATGATAGGAAAGCTGGAGCCTATGGGCGAGTGGTCAGCCGAATGGAGCAAAAGCTCTCCAAGCTGATGATCCTGCTGGACTATTCTCAGTCAATCTGCTGGCTGGAGCATACCGGTGCCACCGCCTGTCAGGTCTGCACCCTGCCAAAGCAACTGGATTTTTTACTGTTTGAGGATATTTGGGATAAGACAATGCCTTATGTATTGACATCAGGAACGCTGTCAGTCGGCGGCGATTTCAGTCATTTCAAACATCAGACAGGCATTGATTTTCTTAATACCGGAAGACTGATAGAAACCAGCAAGGCATCACCCTTTCACTACCAGGAACACGCATTGTTATATCTTCCAAAGGATATGCCATTTCCCGATGTGAAGAACGAGGAATACATGGAAGCTGTGCTTAGTAAGCTTACAGAGCTGATCCGGCAGACCCACGGACACACACTGGTGCTGTTCACTTCGTACCGTATGATGGAGATGATCTACACCGGGCTTTCCGACAGAGTTACGAATTACCCATTGTTTTTAATGGGCAAGGGTCGGTTGAATGCCATCGAATCCTTTCGGAAAAGCGGAAACGGCGTGTTGCTTGCCAGTGACAGTGCCGGTGAGGGTATTGACCTGCCCGGAGATATTCTGTCCTCGTTAATTGTGGTCAAGCTGCCATTCCCTATCCCTGATCCGGTTGGGGAGTATGAAAAGTCCCTCTATGACAATTTTTACAGTTATCTGTCTGATGTAATCGTCCCCAGCATGATTATCAAGCTGCGCCAGTGGATCGGCCGCGGGATACGCCGGGAAACCGATACCTGTGTGTTTTCCATCTTGGACAGCCGTGCCAGCGAACGCTACCAAAACGACATACTTGCCGCTCTGCCCGATATGCCGGTAACTGACCGGATTGAGGATGTGGGGCGGTTTATTCTGTCCCATAAGGATGAAAGTTACTTTGCATAGGACAATCTGGATTTTTCATACAGTGTAAGAGAAGCGGTAAAGGAGGTCATGCCATGCAGCCACAAATCATTACACTTAATCCATCCTGCAAGGATGTAGATATAAGAACGGTAGAGCGGAATACGCTGGTTGATATCAATGATGTAAATATAGATAAAAAGCTCCCAAGGGAACAGCGGCTTAAAGATTATGTCCGCCAGATTGGAAATCCGTATTGCTACAAATGCGGAGAGGCCATTGTGAAAATCAGTTTTTCCGAAACAACAACGACCCTTGAGGATCGCATTGAAAATTACTTAAAAACATTTTAGGAGCGGAAAATGGATCAGACATTCTGTAGCGGATTTTTCTTTTTGTCTGGACGCGAAATTGTTTCTATGCTACAATGAGTCGCAAATAGACGTAACGGTGGAAGCCTGTTGTTGAAAAGTCCTGCTGATTGGAAATTCAACGATTAGGAGGTTCCACTATGGAAAAGTTAATAAAAACGAAATGTTATCGTGCAGCTATCTATGTGCGTCTTTCCAAGGAAGATGGAGATAAGGTAGAGAGCGACAGCATTGTGAACCAAAAGGAGTTAATCAGGCAGTATCTTACGGATAAGCCTGATATTGAAGTGCATTCTGTCCGTGTTGATGATGGATACAGCGGCGCCAATTTTGACCGCCCTGCCTTTCAGCAAATGCTGAAGGACATCCGGGGTGGTCTGATTGATTGTGTCATCGTAAAGGATTTGTCCCGTTTTGCAAGAAATTTTGTAGAAGCGGGGCGTTTCCTTAATCAGGAGTTTCCACTGTATGGAGTCCGTTTCATCGCCATTAACGATGGCTATGATTCTATCCAGAGAAAAGGCGGAGCGGATGATATTGTACTTCCCTTCAAAAATTTGGTGAATGATGCTTACTGTCGTGACATTTCTGTAAAAATCAGGAGCCAGCTTGAAGTCAAACGGAAAAAGGGAGACTTTATCGGCTCCTTTGCCGTATATGGGTATCTGAAAGACCCTGATGACAGGCACAAGCTGGTCATAGACGAGTATGCCGCCGATGTGGTACGGGATATATTCAAATGGAAGCTGGAGGGACTCAGCCAGCAGCGTATTGCAGAACGCTTGGATGACCAAGGTATCTTATCCCCCATGGAGTATAAGCGTTACTGCGGTATGAAGTATAAGAGCGGTTTTCAAGTCAATCCAAAGGCAAGATGGACGGCTGTTGCCATAGGACGTATTCTGAAAAACCAATTTTATGTTGGTACCTTGGTGCAGGGTAAGCGAAGCGCGCCAAACCATAAGATCAAAAAGCTCATGCAAAAACCTGAAAATGAATGGGTGTGTATTGAACATAACCATGAGCCGGTTATCGAAAGAGAAATCTTTGATACGGTAAACCGTCTTCTGATCAAAGATACCCGGATTGCACCACAGGAGCAAACGGTATATCTGTTCAGCGGACTGCTGTTCTGCGGGGATTGCAGACGCAGTATGGTGCGAAACAATAATAACCGTGGCGGTAAAATCTACACCTACTATATGTGCGGCAACAACCGGAATACGAAGATTTGCTCCAGCCACAGAATCAAAGATACCCTGCTGGAACAATCAGTCCTTGCCAGTATTAGAAGTCAAATTGAAGCCGTCCTTGATGTTGAGAAAATGCTGAAACGCATTGATGATATGCCTTACCGTAAGAGTATAGCCAGTCGGACGGGAATACAGGCAGAGCAGAAAAGAGAAGAAATTGAGCGGTATAAACGCTTGAAAAAGGCTTTGTTTGAATCCAAGGTAGAGAAGCTTATTTCTGAAACAGAATACTTTGAGATGAAGCTTCAATACGATGAACAGCAAAAAGCAGCCGAGGATGATTTGCACAGGCTAGAAAAGGAGCTTCATACCGCCACTTTTAGCCTGAAAGAAAATAATAACTGGATAGAAATATTCAGTCAGTACCAAAATATCACGGAGCTTACAAGACCCGTTGTGGTTACTCTGATTGACCATATCAATATTTATGAAGGAAACCGCATTGAAATCGTATTTCAGTATCATTATGATTTTGAGCAGGCGCTGCGAGTCATTTCCTGTGCAGAAACTGCGGATGCCACCTCACCGGAAGTAAAGGAGGTGGTATAAATGGCAAGAAAGAGCAGACAAAACGCGATCGCTGCTTCCCTGAATGGAGAAGTGACAGAAAGTATCGCTTTACCGGAGCGAATTTATAATACGGCGATTTATGTGAGACTTTCCGTAGAAGATAACAGCTATGGAGCAGAAAGCGAGAGCATCCAAATCCAACAGCTCATGCTGGATCGGTTCGTCAGTGAGCAATCCGATATGCGGCTGTGCCAGATATTCTGTGATAATGGATTTTCAGGTACAGATTTCGAGCGTCCCGATTTTGAAAAGATGATGGATGAAGCCATGGCAGGGCGTATCGACTGTATTGTAGTCAAGGATTTGTCCCGTTTTGGCAGAAACTATGTGGAAGCAGGGTATTACATCGAAAAGACCTTCCCTACCATGGGAGTACGCTTTATAGCGATGCATGATGGTTATGATAGCCTCACAGATGATGGAAGCAATTCCATGATTATTTCGCTGAAAAATCTAATCAACGATTTTTATGCCAAGGACATTTCCCGAAAAATCAATACTTCCTTGGAAACAAAGCAACGAAAGGGCGAGTTTATCGGTGCTTTTGCCCCCTATGGTTATAAGAAATCACCGGAGGATAAGAACCAGCTCATTCTTGACGAGGATATCGCTCCTACGGTATATCAGATTTTTCAGTGGAAGGCACAAGGGATTGGAAATACTACCATCGCCCGAAAGCTCAATGAAGCAAATATTGTATCGCCTTCCCTTTATTTGTACCAAAAGGGTGAAATCAAAAAGAAACCGAAAAACGAGCTTTGGCAGGGGCAGATGATAAAAGTCATTACGGATAATCCCATCTATACAGGCTGTATGGCACAGGGTAAGACAAAGAAGGCTCTTTGTGATGGACTTCCTACCACAAAGGTTCCCCGTTCTGAATGGATTGTAGTTCCCCACACCCACGAAGCCATCATAGACGAGGAAACCTTTGAGAAGATTCAGAAGCAAAAGGAACAGATCCGACAGCAGGCTGTAACGTTAAGAGGAAAGTATGATAAGCATGGAAAAAAGGAGAATATTTTCGCAGGGCTATTATATTGCGGAGATTGCCACACCAAGCTGGTACGTTATAAGGATGCAACGGCAACCTCTGTCCGCTATTATCAGCAGTGCAGAGTTTATAATGAGAACCTATCCCATGGGTGCATTAAAAAATCAACCCGTGAGGAAGTGCTTGAAGCAGCTATATTTTCCGTAATCCGCAGTCAGATTGATTTGGCGGTGGATATGAAAAAACTGCTGATAAGGTTTAATGAGTCCTCTGCCTATCAAAAGCATATCCGTTATTTGCAACGGAACATACAGACCCTACAGCAGAAAATCAAACGGATTACTACCTTGAAGAACACGCTATTTGAATCGTTTGATAACGGCACCATTTCCGAAGAAGATTTCCTCTATATGAAGGAACGCTACAACGGAGAAAATGCCGGGCTTAAGGAAGAACTACAACAGCTCACGCAGGAGCTTACGAAATATACGGAAGAACTGACTGCTAAAAATAAATGGATTACTTCTTTTGAACGCTATGCAAAGGAACAAATACTGACAAGAGAAATGATGCTGGAGCTGGTCAGCCGTGTATGGGTTTGGGCAGATAACCGGTTTGAGGTTGTCTTAAATTTCAAAGATGAGTTTAAGCTCATTATCAGCAATGTAAAGGGGGCGGAGGCTGTATGCCAAAAACACTCGCTCTCTATATGAGGTTATCGTCCGAGGATGAAAATATCGGTGAAAGTGACAGCATTAAAAATCAGAGGGAGCTTCTCCATAGATTTGTTGCAGAAAAGCGTGAGTTTAAGGATTGGGAGATATTAGAGTTTCAAGATGATGGGTACTCGGGCACCAACTTTAACCGTCCGCAAATCAAGCGCCTGCTTATGCTGGTCAGACAAAAGCGAATTGACTGCATTATCGTAAAAGATTTCTCAAGGTTTGGACGTAATTATATTGATGTATGTGATTATTTGGAGCAGGTATTTCCTCTTTACGGGGTACGTTTTATCGCAGTCAACGATAGGTATGACAGCAACCAGACTAAGGGAAGCTCTGTTGGAATGGATGTCGCGTTAAAGAGTATGGTAAGTGAGCTTTATAGCCGTGACATTTCAACGAAAATTCGCAGTTCCAATAAGGTTCGATGGTCCAACGGCAAATACCTTGGAACGATAGCGTTTTATGGATATCAGCTATCGGAAACGGAAAAGAACAAACTTGTTATTGACGATCAAGCAGCTGTGGTGGTAAGACGTATTTTCCAACTGGCCGCGGATGGCGTGAATCCCAATGAGATAGCGGTTCTTTTGAATAAAGAAAAGATATCTTCGCCACTGGCGTATCGCAAACAGAACGGCACAGACCTTGATCGTGGCTGGAAAGTGGCTGATGAGCGTCTATTATGGACACGATTTGCCATCAAGCGGATTCTTCGTGACGAACGGTATATCGGGAAATTGGTCAGCTATAGACGGACAAAAGCGGATGTATCAACAAAAAGGACAAAGGCGAATCCGAAGTCAGAATGGATTATTGCTACGGATACCCATGAGTCGATTGTAACACAGGAGCTATTTGAGAAAGCTGGGACTTGGTTTCCGAAAAGGGAAAATCCTTGCAAACATGTTCCGTCCAGAGGGTATCCGCTGACCGGGATATTGAAGTGTGGATACTGCCATCATAATCTGACCCGTGCCAGTGTAAAGCAACCCTATTATCACTGCTACATGGCTAAGTATGAAGAAAGCACTCCGTGCAGTACAATCAAAGTAATGGAAACGGCATTCAGTGATATTCTGCTTGCCATTATCAATAAGCAGGTCAGCATGGTACTCCGTGATGGCAGAAACCCTTCGGAATTTACCTTGACCAACCATGAGCGGATACAAAGTTTGCAAAAGGAAATCCAGATTAGACAACAGGAAATCGAAAAGCTTCGTGTAGCTAGGAAAAATGCTTTTGAAGAATATTGTTTTAAACACATTTCCAAAGAACAGTACGTAGCAATGCTTGAAGTCAACACCCAACAGATGAATCAGATTTCAGAAAAGCTTCGGGAACTGCAAACAGAATGTTCTTTGCTCACAGAAGATGAGCAGGAAACCGAGTATCAGCAAGTCCACCAAAAGTATGAGTTTGCAGACCAGCTCACCAAGGATATGGTGATGGCTTTTGTGAAAGAAATCTTTGTGTTTGAAGGGGAGCGATTTGAGATAGTGTGGAATTACGAGGATTATTATAAAATAACAGGTCTGTTATAGATTCGGAGGTAAAAATGCAAAAATATTGGTTTTATTTAAGAGCTGCCAATAGAGATGATATAATTGAATATATTTTATTGATAGAAAAGTTAAGGGCTATGTCAATAAAAATAACCTTGTGAATGTAGAAATTACAGCCAAGGCTACAATCAGGTCTTTTGTGAGCACTTGGCCTGACAGAAGTTTACACAGCAATATAAGATGGTTAGGCAGGCACCTTATTGATTTTAGGATTTTCAAGAATTAGAAGAGTAATGGTAGGTGTCTTGTAGGAAAATCGAATTAATGATAAGTGCGTTTATTTCTGTGCAGATAACTTACAATACTACCTTTGTGGATGTTCTTGATTCAATGTAGTTGACCTTTCTAAAACACTAATACTAGTATCAAAACAAGCCAGCGTCAGCGGAATCATTGCTGATGCTGGCTTGTTTTGATACTGGTATTCAGGTATTCAACAGTTCCCCTATCACGAATAATAATAGGGGAATTAATTGACAATTTAAACTTTGCGTTTTATAATTACAATATAATGTTTCAAATGTAAAGGCGAATGTAAAGGTGATAGTAGATGACTATATCAGAACAAATTAAGGTTTTGTGTGTTCGTTCCAATATAAGCGTATCTGAATTGGCACGGAGAGTAGGTACTTCTCCGCAGAATTTTAATGCCAAAATGAAGCGTGAAAGCTTTACAATTACGGAATTGGAATTGATAGCAAGTGCCGTAGAAAGTAGATTTGAGCGTAATTTTGTACTTGAAAATGGTGATAGAATTTAAGGAGAATGCATTTAATGAATGTTATTAAGTATAACGAATTTCCTTATGTTGAGGATCAAAACTGCTCAAACACTAATTTTAGAATACTTGAGCAAGGGGATTGTTATGAAGAGAGATAGTCTGAATTTTATAGATTTATTTGCTGGAGCTGGTGGACTATCCGAAGGTTTTATGCAGAAAGGATTTAATCCAATTGCCCACATTGAAATGAACCAATATGCAGCAATGACCTTAGAGACAAGAAGTATATATTACTTCTTAAAAAAAGTTCGTAGATTAAATGTCTATTATGACTATTTAAGAGGTGATATTACGCGAGCACAACTGTTGGAAGCAGTCCCACCAGAGGTATTGCAAACAGTAATTTGTGAAGAAATGTCTACAAAAACGATTTCTAATATTTTTGAGCAGATTGATTTAATTATGGAACAGGATGGCATAAATCATGTTGATGTGGTTGTTGGAGGTCCACCATGCCAAGCGTATTCTCTTGTAGGCAGAGCACAAAGTAAACATATGGAAACTCCGATGGAGCAAGACCCGAGAAACGAACTTTACAAAATGTACACTAGGTTTTTAACAAAGTACCAACCTAGGATGTTTGTATTCGAGAATGTAGCCGGAATAAAAACTGCAAGAAATGGAGCTGCATTCAGGAACTTGCAAAGCCATCTTAAGCGAGTTGGATATGTAATTGAATATAGAGAACTTAATGCAAGTGACTTCGGGGTTCTTCAAAATAGAAAACGAATGATTATTATTGGATGGAGAAAAGGAACAGATTTTAGATATCCAGATTTTCCTATCGTAAATCCACACGCCACAGTGAGTGACCTGTTGGTGGATTTACCCGCATTGGAGAGAGGTCAAACCTTAAATGAGTATCGACCTAATTTACCGATTAATCAATATCTGAGACGATTTAGAATTAGAACTGAACATGATGTTCTTACGCACCATGTCTGCAGGTCGAATACGAATAGGGATGTAGAAATTTATAGACGGGTAATTGAACTTTGGAATGACAATCATAGTCGACTTAATTATAATCACCTACCAGAAGAATTGAAAACGCATAAGAATAGATCATCTTTTGTTGATAGGTTTAAGGTTGTTGAGGGTGATATGCCATATTGCCATACTGTTTTGGCGCATTTATCTAAGGATGGGCATTACTTTATCCATCCAGATATAGAACAATGCAGGTCGATTTCTGTAAGGGAAGCAGCAAGGCTGCAGTCTTTTCCTGACAGCTATTATTTTGAAGGTCCACGAACAGCTCAATTCGTGCAGATAGGAAATGCAGTTCCTCCACTTATGGCAAAAGGAATTGCAACACAGATAAAAGCACTTTTGGGTGATTGAATTAGGGAGAATCCATGGATAACTTACTGATAAGGGAATATGGTAAAATCAAACGTCAAGAACTAAATACTAACCCATACAGCTGTCTTGATTCTGAGAAAATTGATATTAACCCACATCAGATAGAAGCTTTTATCTTTACACTTTCTGCTATTCGCACAGGGGGTGCGATTTTAGCGGATGAGGTTGGCCTTGGCAAGACAATTGAAGCAGGTATTGTGTTGAAGTATTTATTGAAAAACGGTTACAAAAAAATATTGCTTATTATGCCAGCCAGTCTTAGAAAACAATGGCAAATAGAACTTGAAGAAAAGTTTTCTATTGATACTGTTATCTTAGACAGCCAAAACTTTGACTCCTATTACGAATTTTCAAAGAGAGAACATGGGGTGTTAATCACTTCTTACAATTTTGCTGCAAAGAGAAGAGAATTTCTTTCTAAGATATCTTGGGATTTCATGGTCTTTGATGAAGCTCATCGTTTGCGGAATATTCATAAAAATAGTAATAAAACCGCAAATAAGATATATGAACTTTCAAAAGGTATTCCCAAGCTAATGCTGACAGCTACGCCAATGCAAAACACGTTGCTGGATATGTTCGGTTTAGTGCAGTTTATTGATGATAAAATTTTTTTAGATAAGCGTGTTTTTAGCCAAAAGTATATTAAAAATCAAGATTACGCAGAACTCAAGATTATGCTTGAACCTGTTTTGCAAAGAACACTTCGTAGCGAGGTTGCGGATTATCTTCAGTTTAAATCAAGAATAGGTATTAGTGTAGACTTCTCGCTCACTCCTATGGAGGCTATATTATATAAACTTGTTAATGACTATCTAAAAAAGAATATATTGTATGCCATCCCTTCTTCAAACCGTAGCTTAATTACAATTGTTATTCGTAAATTATTAGCGTATTCCAGCTCTGCTGTTGTAAATACATTTGAGGTTTTAAAAGAGCGTCTGCAGAAGCTGAAAGAAACTACAAGAACGGAATCTGTAGATAAGAGTCTTGATTATTTCTTTGATTTTTTGGATGATGATTTTGATGAAGAAGCAGAAACAGAAGAGACGGTAGAACTTTATGACAGAGATAAGGTTAATGAATTTATCCAGCATGAAATAGATGAGATAGATGAAATTATAACAGTTGCGAATAAAATACAAACCAACGCAAAGTTGAATGCTTTGAAAAAGGCGTTACAGATTGCATTTAGCAGACAAAGAAAAATGGGCATTAGTGAAAAGGTTGTTGTGTTTACAGAATCTGTAAGAACACAAAGTTACCTATTTGAAGAACTATCTGTATTAGGGTATGATGACTCTATGCTCATGTTTAACGGCAATATGTCGGATAACAAGACGAAAGAGATATATCGCGCATGGAAATCGAAAAACTACGGTAAAGATTTAGGTAGCCGAAGTGTTGAAATTAAAAATGCTATTGTGGAGACTTTTAAGAACGATTATAGAATCCTGTTGGTTACTGATTCTGGTTCAGAAGGTTTGAATTTGCAATTTTGCAATACTGTAATCAATTATGACTTGCCCTGGAATCCACAGCGAATTGAGCAAAGAATCGGCAGATGTCATCGGTACGGGCAAAAAAATGATGTAATTGTAATTAATCTTCTCAATACAGAAAACGTAGCGGACAGACGAGTCTATGAGATATTATCCCAGAAGTTTGAACTATTCCAAGGCGTATTCGGTGCTTCGGATAAAGCAATCGGTCTTTTGGAAAGTGGGGAGAACTTTGAAAAACGTGTTCTACAGATATACCAGCAATGCAAAAGTCCAACTGAATTCAATAAGGAATTTCAAAGTCTGGAAAAAGAACTGGATAGAAAACGCAATGTGAAATTCCGTGAACTGAGGAACTTGATTTCGAAGACATCGGAAGAAATACACAAACAAGAGTTAAAGGAAATTCTTGCAGGAGTCAATTGCTATTTTGAGGATAAAGCATTTTGGTCAAGCATTCCAAAAGAGATCTCAATTGTACACTACCCCATTGCTTATAAAACGAATAAGATATACATAAATGACAAGGTACAGCACGGATACATCATTATTGGTGGTTTCTATAACAATCAAGAGTTATTATCTCCGGTTTTGGAAGCGTTTGACATAGATAACAACCGCCTAGTATTAGCAGAGAGTGATATCGTTCAGATACTATCAACCTTAAACAACAAGGACTTAATGGAGTGTGATCTCGAACTAAGCTTTGTAGAGGGCTTTAGTAATCCTGTTTATGATGAAAAAATGCAGCAATACCGAAATAGCTACCGAAAGCTTGTTATGAGAAACAATATCAAAATTGACAACTGGGTTGTACTTCGATGTGATGATTATAATTTGCAGATAAGCGAATTCAAAACCAAACTTGATGAATTGAATGCCGTATACGTAGAAGAAAAGAACTTCAAGGCAAAGATTGAAATCAAAAAACAAATGGAACAGATTAAGCATAATCAAGATGAGATGAGTTTTAGGTTTCATGAATTTACGGCAGAGGTGCAATCGAAAGCCGCAGAAATGAAACTGGCGTTTGAAAAACAGTTTGCCATAGAACCAATGCTTATTGCAAAAATAGTGGTGCGATTTTAGGAGGATACTATGCAGAAAAAAGGGAAGCTGGAATTGACTTGGGTAGGCAAGTACAACGAAGAAAACCTAGAGCCAAGAATTCTAGTAGAAGATAAAACAAAGTCATACGGTGATCAAAACACCGAAAATATGTTGATCCATGGGGATAATCTAATTGCGCTAAAGGCATTGGAGCAAGATTTTGCCGGAAAGATTAAGTGTATTTATATTGACCCGCCTTTTAATACAGGACAAGCATTTGATCATTACGATGATAATTTGGAAATCTCTACATGGCTCGGACTCATGAAAAGGAGAATAGAAATTCTTCACGATTTGTTATCAGATGACGGAACATTGTTTGTGCATATAGATGCTGAAAATCTAGGCTATTTAATGGTTTTATTAGATGAAATTTTTTTGAGAACCAATAGATTATACACCGTTACATTCAAACAAGGAGCCGCAACTGGGCATAAGGCAATAAATCCCGGATGTGTAACTACAACAAATTTTATTTTGATGTATGCAAAAGATAAAAGTCAATGGAAGCCTAATAAGGTGTACACAGCTAAAAAAAGAGACGATAGATATGGGAAATTCATTACTAACATAGAGGATGATTATAGCAAGTGGAAAATTGTAACGCTTGCGGAATCATTTGCAATGTATAAGAATACCGATTTGAAGACTGCGAGAAAAATAATAAAGGATAGTCCTGAAGCAATCGAACGTTTTGTTATTGAGCATAGTAATGCTGTGATTCGTACGGCACGACCAGACTATAATAGTGTCGGAAAAGAGATTAAAGATAAAATTAGCGAGTCTAAAAATAAGGGTAATGAAATCCTTTATTTGGCTAGGGATAAAAATTCGGATATGTACTTTATAAACGGGGAAAGAATACTGTTTTATAAGGACAAACTGAAGCTTATAGATGGACAATTGATTTCTGGTGAACCTCTTACAACCCTGTGGGATGATATTCTTTCAAACAATCTGCATAACGAGGGTGGTGTATCCTTTCCAAAAGGGAAAAAACCTGAGCATCTAATAAAAAGAGTTCTTGAATTAGCTACGGAAGAGGGCGATTTGGTTCTTGATAGCTTTTTGGGTTCTGGTACAACTGTTGCAGTCGCACATAAAATGAAAAGAAGATGGATTGGAATAGAGATGGGCGAACAGTGTTACACCCATTGCCTAATTCGTTTAAAAGAAATTATAAACGGAGAACAAGGTGGTATTTCTCAGAGTGTAAATTGGCAAGGCGGTGGCGGATTCAAATTTTATGAACTTGCAGAACCATTGCTAGTCAAAAACAAAGTTCTCCCTATTTATCAGCTGAATTCATGTTACACCTTTGACATGGTGGTGGAAGCAATCTGCAAAATTGAGGGCTTCAAATACAGTCCCATCGGTGAATTCCACGGACGCTCTTCCGAAAATAGATTTATCCATGTTACCACAGAGTTTGTAAACAGTAAGTACATTATGTCTCTTATGAAATCATTGGGAGAAAATCAATCACTGCTGATTTACTGCACAAAGCTGCAGAGGGATATGAATATCCCGGATAATATAGAAGTGAAAAAAATACCTAAAGATTTACTGAAAAAATGTAATTTTAAAAGTGAGGTGGAACAATGAGCGTTATCAGTAAAATAAACTGGGCAATGAGTCTGCGTGAGCCGCAGTTTGAGGCGTTGCAGTACTTCGATGCTATCAGTTCCAACCTTGACTATAAGACAACCACAAAAGAAAACGCAGAAAAGGTCACAACAGAAAATTGCGAAAATAAAAAAGATATTAAGGTGGATAAAGAGTTCCATTTTCCTTCTTTTTGCTTTGATATGACCACAGGGATTGGTAAAACGCGGTTAATGGGTGCAACTATATATTACCTGTACAAAACTAAGGGGTACAAGCACTTTTTTATCCTTACTCCAGGCAATACGATTTATGATAAGCTGAGGAAAGAAACTATCCCCAGCCATCCGAAGTATATGTTTAAAGGCTTAGAGGCCGAAATGGGCAGGCCGAAAGTTTATGATGGCGAGAATTATTTATCCTATCCGGTAAAATATGAGCAGGGTGAAATCGTATTGGAAAAGACTTCTGAAATTCAGTTATTTATTTTTAATATTGGTAAGATTTTTACTCGTGGTGATGTGAATTTTAAATTCCACAATTTTAATGAGAACTTGGGCGGATCTTTTGCAGATGTGTTGAAAAATTTTGACGATCTTGTTATTTGTATGGACGAGGCACATCGCTATTATGCACCTGCATCTATGAAAGCTATCGACTATCTGAATCCTATATTGGGTTTAGAATTTACTGCTACGCCTAAAGACAGTAACAAAAACATTATATATCGTTATGATCTTGCCAAAGGCGCGGGGAAATACCTAAAAATCCCGGTCGTTATGGGCAGAACGAACACAGCAGGATATTCTGCAGATGATATCGAGGAAATGAAGATAAAAGATGGTATCAAACTACATGAACGCCGAAAAGCCGTGGTATATAAGTATTGTGTGGATAACAATTTGGAGCAAGTAAAACCAATTGTGTTAGTTGCTTGTAAGGACACGACACATGCAAAGAAAATACGGGAAAAAATTGATTCGGATTCTTTCTTCGGTGGCAGATATATTGGTAAGGTTATTCAGATTGACTCCAGCACTGGAAGTGTTGAAACGGAGGAGAACATCCAAAAACTGCTTACCATTGAGGAAAACACGAATCCTATCGAAATTGTTTTGCATGTTTATAAGCTAAAAGAAGGATGGGATGTAAACAATCTATTTACCATTATCCCACTAAATGCAGCGAAAAGTGATATTTTGGCATTGCAAACCATTGGCCGTGGGCTTCGTCTGCCTTTTGGACAGATTACTGGTGTTGAGGAAGTGGATACCTTAGATATTGTTGCGCACGATCATTATCGTGAAATCATTGATGATATTAAGGATAATCCTATTTTCAGGAACAAAGACCTTGATAAAGAGGATATTCCAGATACAACATTGGTAGAAATCAATATAAGCTTTGAAAATGAGCAGCTATCATTGGTTGATACTGCTATCCAGGAAACAAAGGTTAAGTCTTTTCAAGATTTCAATGATGCACGGACAGTTGAAAGTATGTATAAGTCTTATTTGTCTGAGTATGCAAAGAAAATAACTGCTTCAAATAGTACAAAAAGTACGCAAGGTCAATTATCACTCTTTGACCTTGGGACTACTATAAAGACCGATACTGAAACGCAAACGAAGACATTGGGTGATTCGACCAAAGTTACTGAGACACCCGTATCTAATAAAACAAAAAAGGCAATAACTCCAGCACTGAAAAAAGAGGAATTTGAGCAGAAGTTAAAACAGTTGTCACAGGTTGCAATTTCAGTACCCAAAATCAGCATCAATTACAGTTCCACTATAACATTCAAGCCTATTACCGTTAAGAGAAATCATATGGAGTTTGATGTAGCAGCATCTCAAATAGAAAGATATGACGTTATCAATGAAAGGCTTTTATCTGTCGTGGAAGCGGATGCGTTAATAGAAGATGAGCCGGAAAACGCTCTTGCCTGTATGCTCCTTGAGGAGATACCTGAATTTAGTGCAGATGATGCGGAGTATATCCTTGATGTAGTAAATCAGTATATGTCGTTAATCGAGGGCGATTACGAGCAAAAGAAAAAGGTCATCAGAAGATATGCAACGGTCATTATCAATGATTTAAAGAAACAGATATATGCTGCAAAAGAGGAACACACCGAGTTTGTACATCAAGTTCAGAAAGACTTGATTTTATTTGGCAGATTTATTAAGAACATGAAAGTTGACGGCAGAGTTAATTTTAAGAAAGAAGTTGACGATAAAAAGAACATTCGCCAGTATCTGTTTGAAGGGTACAAAAAATCGTACTATCCAGAAAATTCTTTTGACAGCGATGATGAACGTAGATTTGCCGTAATTCTGGAAGATGACTCGGAAGTATTAAGGTTTATTAAGCCACCGTTAAATCAGCTTGGTCTTTTTTATAAGGCGGGCAAACAATATAATCCAGATTTCTTGGTAGAAACCAAAGATATGAAATATATGATCGAAGTCAAGGCTTCTAATCGCACTGCTGACGAAGATGTTCTTGAAAAGGCTTATGCTGCAATTAAGTGGTGTGAATGTGCCACAAGTGTCGATTCCGATTCAAAAGTTTGGCATTTTAGGCTGATACCCGGCGAGGATATTGTAATAGGTAGTTCATTTAAATATACGGCAGGTCGAGCTGTGGTAATAGAGGAGGAACTATAATATGGTAGATGAATTGGCATTCAAATATGCAAAGGCAAGGGAAGAAATTCTTAAAGCGGTCCGTATGGATTTAATTGGACCCCAAGGCGAAAATGAAGAATTGGATGAAATGCCTACCAACAGCTATATTACGGGTATGCTATTTCCTTCTGACGCCGAAATGTCAGAAGACGAGAATTACAATACGCAAAACTTTGAAACGGATTTCAAAGAGGACAACGATACAGGCACCATTATGGAAGATGTTGATCCGGATGACAACAAACCGAAGGGTGGATTCAAAAAGCAATCTTCCTTGGGCGTATCTTGCTATGTCAGTTCCGAAACTACAAAGCTAAATATAAACATTGCTTGGGGCAGATATGAAAAAGAGTCCGTAAAAGTGATGGCCATGGTTAAAGGCATAGAAAAAGAAGTAAATAAGACTCTGTATATTAGAGAACAAGAAAACGATACGCTTACCATTGATCTACAGTCGTTTGATAGGTTTACTAAAATCCCTCTCAACATAGATCCACACTTAGTTATTCATATTATTAAGGTAAACTTGGAAAATCATAACACTATGCTTTCCGTATATCTGTATAACCAACGTCCAAATGGCGATAACGAAAAAGAATATGAGAAAGTTCTTTATCAAGTTGAAATGACGCTATATGATAACAAGCAATCCCCTGTTTTTCTGCCTGAACACAAATGCAGAAAACTTGAATTAGAGGATGAGTATTATTACGAAAATCGAGCAGTGTATGCCAGAGGTCGCGGATGTGCTGCAACATGGGAGAAGACAACGGATTCAGAAAATGCAATTGTGATAAAGAGTGTGTTTATTCCAGACTATGAAATTAACGGAGTTAGCCCTAATATCCCTGATTTTAATAAAAACATGTTTTCGATGCGCTTTATGTCATTATCAAAAAACAGGGCAGCAACGATTGAACGTCTTTCTATCCTTTCTAATCTGTATAAAAAATGGATTGGAGATCTGAATGATAGTTCTCATATGGAAAACTCATCTTTTATACCCAAAGGACAGAAAATTATAGCAGAATGCCAAACCGCACAGCAAAGAATTCAAAGAGGCATAAACTTGCTTGCCACCAATGATAATGCTTTTGAGGCGTTTTGCTTTATGAATCAAGCAATGTATATGCAAAGAAGCATTTCTATGTTTGGGAAGAAGAACAGTCAAGGTATATCTTGCAGCTTAAGCGATTTTACGAAAGAAGATCACAGTGAATGGCGTCCTTTCCAGATTGCATTTGTCCTTTTGAATTTGTATGGTTGTATTGAGCCAACCTCCGATGAAAGAAAAAATGTAGATTTGTTATATTTCCCTACGGGAGGCGGCAAAACAGAAGCTTACCTAGGATTGATTGCATTTGTTATAGGATATCGTAGGCTGACCGCATCAATGTGCGATGAATATGAAAAAGATGGCGGCGTAACAGTGTTTTTGAGGTATACCTTATTCTTTTAAAGCCATTAAACTCTGAAGGAATAATTCAAAAATCATTTTCAGACTTTTGGACAAGTGTGTTTACAGATGCGTGGATTACTACAGATGAAACTAATGGGGATTTTGTTGGTATAAGGACTACCATACAGTTTGATCTAAGAAAAAATGATTATACTATTATCAAGAGGCCAATTCTTGAATGGAA
Organism: Lacrimispora defluvii; assembly: GCA_013036995.1. Taxonomy (GTDB): domain Bacteria; phylum Bacillota; class Clostridia; order Lachnospirales; family Lachnospiraceae; genus Lacrimispora; species Lacrimispora defluvii. The sequence goes on along the minus strand of JAAOXG010000015.1, from coordinate 32,229 downwards.
TGACTGCACTGATAAAGCAGTGGTAGGAAACAAAAAGAACTTTGGGAATGATATGGTTGACTCAATAACCTCTTTTTATATGGACGCCCATCGTGATGCCGTGGAAGACATAAGAAATAAAAAATCATATTTTGGAAGAGCTACATCGCAAAGCGACTTATCGGATGAACTGGTAACTGAGTTAGAAGGCCAGTTAAATGGAATTAACACTGAAATAGTAAAAAATATTCCAGCATTACAACAAACAAATCAAAGAATGTCTTCTATTGGAAAAACAATGGGAGCATCAGCAAGCGTTGTCGAAATAGAACCTCTTGCTCGCAAAATATCAGACCTTCACAAAGGAATGGATATTGTATATAAAGATGGGACATCAGCAAAGTTTTCTATTTCCCAACATGGAATGGGAACACGTAGTTGGATATCTTTTTTAACTTTGGGCGCTTATGTTGATTGGCATATAGAAAAAATCAAAATAGATGATGAAGAGGCTGAGAATTATGTCATGTTAACAATGGAAGAACCAGAAGCACATCTACATCCTCAAGCCCAACGCCAGCTTTATTCACAAATAATAGGGTTCAACGGGCAGAAAATAATTAGTACTCATTCTCCGAGTGTTGTTGCACAAGCTGAAATTGGTGATATTATCCATATTGAAAAAGCAAATGGGAAAACTCAGGCTACTCATTTTAATATAACGAAATATACTCCAGAGGAATTAAACAGAATACAAAGAGAAGTAATAAATACTCGAGGAGAATTATTGTTCTCTAATGCAATAATATTATGTGAAGGAATAACTGAGGAACAAGCATTGCCATTATATTTTAAAGAATACTTTGGTGTAGAAGCGATTTGTGGTGGTATCAACATAATTGGAATAGGCGGACAAAACTATATAACTTTCTTAAACTTAATTAAAGATTTAAAAATACCATGGTTTATTTTTAGCGATGGCGAATCTAGCGCAATTAAGACCGTTAAGAAGGCTGTTAAGGCAATTACTGATGAATTAATTGAGACATTGCCTAATGTGGTTATTCTTGATCATGGAGAAGATTATGAACGTCATCTATTGGCTAGTGGCTATGAAGAAATAATAATATCTGCGATTAATGAATGCGAAGAAAACGAAGAATTCTTTGATAATTATGTAAAAACAAACAATCATCAATCTTGTGGACGTAAACCTTCTGGTAAACCAAGATGTGAAACCTGCAAACAGGATATTTATGAAGATGTATTGCGAGATTATGATGGAGATGGAGGTAAAAAACGCGCAGTTTATGATTGCTGTACTGGTAAAAGAGCAAAGGCAAAATATGCTTCTTTTGTTGCACAAAAGATTATTGCTCAAGCAGAGATTAGCAGAAAAATACCGCCCAAAGTAAAAGTTCTTTTTGAAGAAGTTTCTAAAGTGCTAGATATAGTGAAAAAGGAGGAGTATAGAAATGATGAAGTTATCAGCTAAGCAGGAAGAGATAGTGAATCATGTTGATGGAGCAATTCTTGTTAAAGCTGGTCCTGGTAGTGGAAAAACGAGAGTTCTCATTGAAAGAATTAAACACTTACTTTTATCAAAAAAACGTTGTAAAATTCTTGCTTTAACTTTTAGTAATTTAGCAGCAGAAGAAATGCGCAACAGACTTCAAGAGGATAATTCTATTAGCGAATTAATTGATAATGTAACGGTAGGAACTATACACTCTTTTTGCCTTGACCTAGTCCAAACAAGAGGTAATTTAATTGGATTAGGCAGGGATATGGTTATTTTTGAAAATAGTTCTGATCAACAAGCAGTATTACGAGATGTTTTTTCAAGTGAACCGCAACTTTTAGAAATACTTAAAGAGAAAGCTAAGCCCAATGTGTTTTTACAAAAATGCTTATCGTTAATTTCTGAACAAAAGAAGAAGTTTGCATCGCCAGAAATGAGTGAGATGTTGGAACCGTTTCCTACGATCTATCGGGAATATAATCGGTTACTTTTAAAACAAAATGCTTTAGATTTTGATGATATATTATTTTACGCATACCAAATTTTGACTGAAAACCCATCTGTAGTTAAGCTTTATAATTCGTTATATAAATTCATCTGTGTTGACGAAGCTCAAGATCTAAATTTTGCTCAATATGAAGTGATAAAGGCGCTTTGTGGAAACGAGTTCCGAAATATAATGCTGGTTGGAGACGAGAATCAATCTATATACGGATTTAATGGATCTGATAGTACATTGATGTCTGAGCGGTTTGTAAGTGAATTTAAACCTACAATATATATCTTAAACGAGAATTATAGATCAGCTAAAGCAATAGTGAATTTTGCCAACCAGTTAGAAAATTATGAAAGTGTAGCAAATTATGTATTTGAAGGAGAGTTAGCTGCATTTGCTTTTGAAGATGAGAAACGAGAAGCGGAATTTATTTTATATAAGATGAAAGAACTACTAAAAGCAGGGCATCCGGATATAGAAAATCCGTTGGATTATAACTCATTTGCTATAATTGCACGAAACAAGTATATACTTAATACTGTAGAAGGTTTATTATCTGAACAAGGAATTCCGTATTTTTATAAAAAGAGCTCTACTGGAGTAGAAAATGAATCGGAATATATGAGGGTTTTTGAGTTGGGGATTCGCCTTTTATTAAATGCCAAAGATTTGATTCATTTAAGAGAATTGTGTAAGATAGCAAATTCAGATATAGGTAAAATATCAATTTCGAATGATGGTTATGACGTTTTGAATCAGGCACTTCAAAATACCATATACAGTAGTTTATTAGACTCATTAGTTTTATTGAATACAGGAGATTTTAATTTTGCCAAGGTAATCTCCAAAATAAAAACTGACCTTCCGACCGTTTTGGAAGATGATGCAAGGTATTTAATTATAAATGATATCAATCAGTGGGAGATACACTGGAAAAAATATGTAAGTCAAGTGCAGCGCGAAAATAGATCTTTACTTTCTTTTAGAAATTATATGTCGCTTGGAAAAACTCAAGATGTAACCTCAAATAAAGGTGTTACATTACTCACTGCACATATGTCGAAGGGTCTACAATACGAAGTTGTTTTTGTAATTGGCCTGTCAGAAGGAACATTTCCAGATTATCGTGCGGTCAATTCTGGTGGTTCGGAGATGGAGCAGGAAAGAAATAATATGTATGTTGCAGTTACACGCGCAAAACGCTTATGTTATCTGACTTATACAAGATACAAGATGATGCCTTGGGGAGATATAAAGAGACAAACTCATTCGCGTTTCCTACAAAATCTTAATATTACGGAGTTATAACTACTTTGAAACAGTAATACTCACTTTCAATTTTGCGATTGAAAGTGAGTATTTTTTTGTTGTACGTCTTGACACAAGCTAACGAAAAATACAAAGGTGATGTGCTTTTCCAAAAGACCTACACGGATAGCAACTTCAATCGACACATTAACAATGGAGAGAAAGATCAGTTTTACTGCAAGGATCATCATGAACCGATCATCAGCAGAGAAGTATTTTCCAAGGCTCAAAAGCTGATAACTCAAAGAGCAAAATCTATGAGCAAAACTGCTAACAAGAAAGCTTATCAAAACAGGTATGTGCTAAGTGGCAGAATCCTATGTGGAGAGTGCGGCAGTAAATTCAAGAGAAGAACAAACTACTCTGTTGGCAGAAGTTATATTGCTTGGAGCTGCAAAGGACACATTGAAGACAAGGACAGCTGCTCCATGTTATTTTTGCGTGATGGAGAGATAAAAGCAACATTCTCAACCATGATGAATAAGCTCGCATTCAGCAAAAAGCTAATACTAGAGCCACTTTATGATTCTATAAACAAGATTGATGAAGAATGCGATCTTGCAAGAATTGATGCCATAGATAAACGCATGGAGCAATTAACCGAAGAACGCAATACACTGATTGGTCTTATGACTAAAGGGTTTCTTGAACCAGCTCTTTTTAACAAGGAACGAAATGTTCTGGATAAAGAAATAAAAAATATTACTGCTGAGAAGACGAACCTAGTCATGTCATTTACAAGTGGCTCTTCTCAGGCAGACGAGGTAAAGGCACTTCTTGATTATGTGTCAGCAGATAATTTTGATGGCAATTATACAGATGAAGCTTTTGAAAAGCTTGTAGAAAACATCATTGTAAATTCAAGGGATGAACTAACCTTTAAAATGAAATGTGGACTTTCCCTTATAGAAAAGGTGGTGAGATAAATGGCATATGTACCATACGGATATACAGTTAAAGACGGAGTCATAACTGTCGATGAGAAGGCAGCAGGTCAAGTAAAGGAGTTCTTTGAAAAATATATATCAGGACTTTCCCTTACAGTGGCTGGTGAACAGGCAGGTATTGAGAAGACGCATTCAGTAATGGGGCGTATTTTGAAAAATATCCTTTATCTCGGAAATGACGTATATCCAGCAATCATAGATAAAGAAACATTTGATAAGGCTGAAGAGATTAGAAATAAACGTGCGAAGGACTTAGGGCGGATTGTAGAGCTTGCAGCTTTTACTGCTCCCTCACCTATAGAACGATTCAAGATGAGAAAATCAGAAGGTAAACTTCCAGATGATCCCGTTACAAGAGCGGAGTACCTATATAGTTTGATAGAAAGCGAGGTGTAATATGGCAGGAAAAAATATAACTGTAATTCCGGCACGAAAAAGAGTTGGAAGTACAGCCGCAAAAGAAAAAATAAAGAAACTGCGTGTCGCTGCCTATTGCCGTGTTTCTACAGAAACTGAAGAGCAGAATTTAAGCTATGAGGTACAGGTTGCACATTATACGGAATTTATAAAGAAAAATACTGAATGGGAGTTTGCAGGCATCTTTGCAGATGACGGCATTTCCGGTACTAACACTAAAAAACGAGAAGAGTTCAACCGTATGATTGAGGAGTGTATGGAGGGCAACATCGATTTAGTTATTACAAAGTCCATCAGTCGATTTGCCCGCAACACGCTGGATTGCTTAAAGTATATTAGACAGCTCAAGGAAAAGAACATAGCAGTGTATTTTGAGAAAGAGAACATCAACACAATGGATGCCAAGGGCGAGGTGCTACTTACCATTATGGCCTCTCTTGCACAACAAGAAAGCCAGAGCCTTTCGCAGAACGTTAAACTTGGACTTCAATATCGCTACCAGCAAGGAAAGGTGCAGGTCAATCACAATCGATTTATGGGATACACAAAAGATGAAGAAGGCAACTTGATTATTGTTCCAGAAGAGGCTGAAATCATTAAACGTATTTACAGAGAGTACCTTGAGGGCAAGAGTCTAGTGTGCATCGGTAGGGATCTAGAGAAAGACGGCATTTTAACAGCTGCAGGTAAACCAAGATGGAGACCAGAAACCATAAAGAAGATTCTTCTAAACGAGAAATACATCGGCGATGCCCTGTTGCAGAAGACTTTCACAGTGGATTTTCTTACAAAGAAACGAGTCAAGAATGAAGGCCATGTCCCGCAGTATTATGTTGAAAATAGCCATGAGGCGATCATACCAAAGGAACTTTTTTTACAGGCTCAGGAAGAGCTTCATCGCAGAAGTAATATTTACACAGGTGCAGACAAGAATAAAAGAATTTATAGTAGTAAATACGCTTTGAGTACCATAACCTTTTGTGGAGATTGTGGTGACATATACAGACGGGTCTATTGGAATATTCACGGTAGAAAAGAATTTGTTTGGCGATGCGTTACAAGAATTGAGCAAGGCCCTGAGGTGTGTAAGAACCGAACGGTAAAAGAAGCTGAATTATATGATGCGGTAATGACTGCCATTAATAGACTTCTTGCCGGTGGTGATAACATGATAAGAATACTGGAGGAAAACATTCATGCGGTAATCGGTGAGACCACAGAATATAAGATTTCAGAAATTAACACCTTGCTTGAAGAAAAGCAAAAGGAACTAATTATCCTTGCTAATAAGGGAAAAGATTTTGAATCCCTTGCAGATGAGATTGAAGAGTTACGTGAAAAGCGTCAGACCCTTCTTGTGGAAGATGCATCCTTAAGTGGCGAGAACGAGCGAATCAATGAGCTGATTGAATTTATCCGCAAGAACAAATTCCGTACCTTAGAGTACGATGATAAGCTTGTAAGGAAGATAATCCAGAGCGTTACAATCTATGAAGAACACTTCGTCATATCCTTTAAATCTGGTATTGAAATTGAAATATGAAAACCAGAAGTAAATAGCCCATGACTCTGAAGTAGAGTTGTGGGTTTTCTTTTGCTTATAAAAAACACTTGAATAAATGCTCATATAACTATTGACACATGAGAAAAAAGATCATATAATAAATACATAACGTATGAATACCTGTTCAAGTATTCAGATGAAATAGTTTAAAAAGAGGTGATAATATGACTGAAAAATTTAATTCAATTGAAAGATGTGACTGCAATGTAATTCATGAGGATATTGTAAATCAAGTTAGAGATAAAATGCCTCAAGAAGAAATCCTTTATGATCTAGCAGAATTATTTAAAGTATTTGGAGATTCAACACGAATCAGGATATTATGGGCTTTACATGAAGCTGAAATGTGTGTTTGTGATATCGCTGTATTACTTAACATGACACAATCAGCAATTTCCCATCAGCTGAGAGTTTTAAAGCAAGCTAATTTAGTGAAAAACAGAAAAGAAGGCAAAGTAGTATATTATTCCTTAGTTGATGATCATGTAAGAGAAATATTTGATCAAGGTCTAATTCATATCAACGAAAAGTAGAAATACGGTAGAATAGAATGTTTTTTGAAAATTAGTATTCATATTAGATGGGCAATTCTTCAAGTAAATTTAAAAAGACTTGTAGTATGCAAAACAAAATTATAAATAATATTTAGGAGGAATTAAAATGAAAAAGAGATTTAAACTTGAAGGTTTAGAGTGTGCAAATTGTGCAGCAAAAATGGAGAGGGCTATTAATGAGCTTGATGGTGTGAAGGAAGCCACTGTAAACTTTATGACACAAAAACTTGTTATTGAAGGTGAAGATGAAAAAATGCCTACAATTATAGAAGAAGCAGAAAAAGTCGTTAAAGATATTGAGTCACATGTTATCATGAAAAAGGCTTAAAGGAGTTGAGGTAGCATGAAAAAACGTTTATGGAGAATAATTATTGCTGCATTAGTATTTATTGTAGCACTGCTAATTAATAATATTGAATGGTTGCAGATTGCTATGTTTGTAATCAGTTATATTATTGCAGGTGGAGATATTGTAAAAAGAGCTGTTACAAATATTCTTAGAGGTAAAGTTTTTGATGAGAATTTTTTAATGAGCGTCGCCACAATTGGAGCATTTTTAATCGGTGAGTATCCAGAAGGTATTGCAGTTATGCTATTTTATCAAGTTGGAGAGCTATTCCAAAGTTACGCAGTTGATAAGTCAAGAAGGTCAATCGCAGATGCTATGGACATACGACCAGATTATGCAAATGTTAAAAGGGGCGATGAAGTTATAAAAATTGACCCTGATGAAGTACAAATTGGTGATATTATTGTAATTAAACCAGGGGAGAGAGTTCCGCTTGATGGTAAGGTAATTGAGGGAAATTCAATGGTTGATACATCAGCACTTACAGGTGAGTCTGTTCCACGTGAGGTAGAAGTGGGACATGAAATTTTAAGTGGATGCATTAATATTAATGGAGTTATTACTGCAGAAGTTACTAAAGAATATGGAGAATCTACTGTAAGTAAGATTCTTGATTTAGTTGAAAATGCAAGTAGTAAAAAGTCCCAATCAGAACAATTCATTACTAGATTTGCAAGATACTATACTCCAATTGTTGTAATTCTTGCAGTTTTCATTGCTATTATTCCACCTCTTGTTATAGAGGGAGCAACCTTTAGCGACTGGATATATAGAGCATTAGCATTCTTAGTAGTTTCTTGCCCATGCGCTCTTGTAGTCTCTATTCCTTTAAGTTTCTTCGGTGGAATAGGTGGAGCATCTAGAAAGGGTATTTTAGTCAAAGGTAGTAATTATTTAGAGGCATTAGCAGAAACTGAAATTATTGTTTTTGATAAAACTGGAACATTAACGAAAGGTGTATTTAATGTACAGGAGGTTCATCCAAAAGGAGTTTCTAGAGAAGAGTTATTAGAGTTAACTGCATACGCAGAAAGTTACTCAAACCATCCAATTTCCAGTTCTTTAAAACAAGCCTATGGTAAGGAAATTGACAATGGACGTATTTCAGATGTAGAAGAGATATCAGGGCATGGAGTTATTGCAACAGTGGATGGAAAAAAGGTTATGGCAGGCAATATTAAACTCATGAAAAAGAAGAACATTGCATACTTCGACGGAGAGTTGATTGGAACTGTCGTACATGTTGCAGTTGATAACCAATATGCTGGTTACATTGTTATTGCTGATGAAGTAAAGCCAGATTCAGCACAGGCAATAATGGAACTTAAGGCAGCAAATATTAAACAAACTGTTATGTTGACAGGTGATAATAAAAATGTTGGTTCAAAAGTTGCAAAAGAACTTGGTCTTGATAAAGTTTACGCAGAACTATTGCCAGCAGACAAAGTTGAGAAACTAGAAGAATTATTTTTGCAAAAATCTAAAAAGGGTAAACTTGCTTTCGTTGGTGACGGAATCAATGATGCACCTGTATTAGCCCGTGCAGATATCGGAATAGCAATGGGTGGTTTAGGTTCTGACGCTGCCATTGAAGCTGCTGATATTGTAATTATGACCGATGAACCATCAAAAATAGCTACCGCAATTAAAATTTCTAAAAAAACACTAAAAATTGCATCTCAAAACACAGTATTTGCTATTGGAATAAAAATAATTGTTCTTATTTTGAGTGCTTTTGGAATAACTACTATGTGGGCAGCTATATTTGCAGATGTAGGTGTAACTATCATTGCAGTATTAAATGCTTTTAGAGCCTTGAATGTTAAAAATCTGTAGTATTACGAAAATATAGTTTTTTTATCGCCGATTGGGAGTAGAATTCATCTTAATCGGCGAATTTTGATAGCAGGCAGTGTGCATCTTCTTTTAATGCGAAGCAAAGACGAGGAGGATATATAATGAACAATGTTAATGAATGTTGCCATGAGTGCAATACACAGAAAATAGATCAAACTAAGGATAATTGCCCGGTATGCAATAAAGGAGGAATTTCTGTTAGTAAAGTGACCGTTGAGCACTTAGTAACAGACGATTATCTCAAGTTAGTAGATGGGGAGCAATATAAGATTTGCATGAATGGAGATTGTAGTGTTGTCTACTATAACGTTGATAATGGGGTAAGATTCTTAAAAGAACAAGTTAAAGTTCCTGTCTGGTTTAAGAAAGATGCAGATCCTAAGTATGCTTGTTATTGTAGCGAAGTCACAGAAGGTCAGGTAATTGAAGCAGTTGTAAAGCATGGTGCGAAAACCGTAAAAGAAATAAATGCCATAACAGGAGCAATGAAAAATCCTAATTGTAAAGAAAACAATCCGTTGGGGGTTTGTTGTCATAAGATTATTCAGGAAGCTATCGATAAAGGCTTAAAAATGGAATAATTTCAACTGAATGTTAAAAATCTATAGTATAAGGAGAAAATTATGCAAACACTTATTTCAGCGTTACTTGTATTCATTTCTACATCGATTGACTATTTAGTTGTTTTAATAATTCTTTTTGCCAACCAAGGAACCCGAGGGATAAAATCTATTTATATCGGGCAATATTTAGGGACTGGTATATTAGTCGGGGTAAGCCTCATTGCTGCCTATTTCCTCAATTATATTCCTCAGGATTGGATGATTGGGTTTCTAGGTTTGATTCCTTTGGGTTTGGGGATTCGTTCGATATTTGTTGATGAGGATGTGGATGAAGATTCCATTGGAAATCAAATTAAAAACAATCAATCCCAAATTTTTGCTATTACAGGTCTGACTTTAGCTATGGGAGGAGATAATCTTGGGATTTATATTCCATATTTTACAGGAATGAATGTTGGTCAGATTGTTATAGTTCTTGCAGTCTTTATTATTGGCATATTCCTTCTATGCCAGTTAGCTAAAAGATTTGCTACTATCCCAATGATTGGTGGAATTATCGAACGCTATGGGCGTATTATTGTGCCCGTTATCTTTATCGGGTTAGGAATTTATATTCTTGTCGAAAATGGCACAATTAACTACCTGATTTCTTTTTATAATTGACTATATTCTTGATAAGTTCTTATAGTTAGTGTAAGTTTGAAAACCGAGATGCGCCACATTTCTTTTCGGTGAATTAGGTTTTTACAATAAACTCACACGAAAGTCTATAGTTGATTTGTTCCCACATACGTACACCCTTAGTCGATATGTTCCCTCGGAGAGAATTTCAGTCTAAAAAATACAGGCTGCTAATTCTTGACAGCTATCCCCTCCTCTCAAAACATGTTGAGAGTGTTGTATTGATGTCAAGGGTTGAAAAGTAAGAGTATAAAGGTGCTTGATATAAAGGGATTTCCGTGATTTTGAACTCATATTCACGTCGGGTTCTAGGTCACGGATTCTTTTATTGTAAGAACTTATCCAAAACCAAGAAATCATAAGGTTGTGTGGACATTATTACTATTTGCCTACTGAGTTGACGAAATTACTGTCAAAAACATGGCGAGTGGATATTATTACTGATTGAGTAGACGGAATTACTGTTAAACATTGTCTATAAATTATTGGAAGAGATGTGAATAATGTTGAATAGTGTTGACAAGTGATATTTAAAGTGATATACTTAAAAAGTACTATAATATAAAGCAAATGAAAGGTGACTACATATATGAACAGTAATGAGCTTGTTAGCACAAAAAAAGCAGCTGAATTCTTAGGAGTCAGCGTGTCTACGATATATAGAATGATAGAGCAAGGTACTCTTGAACCGTCAAAAACTCCTGGTGGACAAAGGCGATTTGAAGTAAAAGCACTGGAAGAGTTTAAAGAAAGCAGCAAAACTATTGAGGCACCGCAAAATCCAGCAAAATCAAAAAAGAATACAAACGAAAACAATGAAATAGAAGAAAATGCAACTAATGAAGCTGCTGAAGAAAAACCGGTAGATAAAAGAAACACATTAAATGACTTAAACGGCTCGCAATGGCTTCCAGAAACAAAAAGCTTTTTTTATCAAAAAGGTTTGGGTGCTAAACATCCACATGCAAAGATAGAAAGACAACACCCAGCTCCATTTTCGTTTCAAGACGTATCACATTTGATTACTTTTTTCACTAAGAAGGAAATGAAGGTTTTAGATCCATTTGGTGGAGTTGGGTCAACGGCAAAAGCCTGTGAACTTGAAGGACGTCATTGTACAAGTATAGAGCTACAAGAAAAGTGGCATAGCTTGGCAATTGAACGACTTGATACAGAGGTATTCGAAGGTGCTTCTGCAAAACACACTTTCATACAAGGTGATTCTCGAACAATATTAAAACAATTTGAGGATTCTTCTTTTGATTTTATGGTTACGAGTCCCCCTTATTGGTCAATTCTTAATAAAAAAGCTGATCATAAAGTAAAAAAAGAACGATTGGCAAACAATTTAGCCACAAATTATTCAGAAGATGATGAAAATGATTTGGCTAATGTCGAAAGCTATGAAGAATTTCTTAAAATTCTCGTGGATGATGTTTTTCTTGAATGCGGCAGGGTACTAAGCCCTAAAAAATATATGTGTTTAGTCGTATCAGATTTCAGAAATAAATCTACATTCATCAGCTTTCATAGTGATTTGATACAGGCGTTAAATCGCAGGACGACTAAAGATGGTTATAAAATATGCTTGCAAGGAGTAAAAGTTTTATTACAAAATCATAAGACTTTATTACCATATGGGTATCCATTTGCTTATGTTGAAAATATTCACCATCAATATGTTTTAATATTTAGAAAGGATAAGTAGTGATTATTATGGAGTATAATGGTGTAATTAATGGTGATTCAGATATTTTACTTAAGCAAATGCTAGACGAAGGAATAAAAGTTGATTTGGTACTTACTGACCCACCATATAATTTAAATAAAGATTTTGGTAATGATAGCGATAAATTACCGTTAAAAGAGTTTCTTGATATTTCAAGAAAGCGTATAGGGCTATGCAGGGATTTATTGAAGGTAGATGGAAGTATTATATGGTTCGGTATACATCATTACATCGGTTTTATTCAAACTATAATGTATGAAGAAAATCTTAATTATAGAAGAATGAATATATGGTATTATGAAAACGGATTTAGCCGATTAAAAACTGCGCCGCTGACGCAATATGAGCCGTTTTTGTGGTTTTCAAAGTCACCTAAGAAATGGACATATAATGTTGATGATGTCAGAATGCCTTACAAAAGCACGGAGCGTCTAAAAAATCCAGTATATTATAAGAATTCTAAAGGCGAACGTTTAAAATGGGAACCCAATCCTCTTGGTGCTATGAGAGGTGATATATGGGCTTTTCCAACATTAGCTGGCAAAATCTATCAAGATGAAAAGACAGAGCACCCAACACAAAAGCCGGAATCATTGATAACTGAAATTATCAAAGCTTTTTGTCCCAAAAATGAGGATGGTTTTTATGAGGGTATTATACTTGATCCATTTCATGGTTCCGGTACCCTTGGCGTTTGTTGCGAGAAACTGAATAAACAGGGGCATAATATTCGTTGGATTGGTATTGAACTTGAAGAAAAATGGTGTAGTGTAGCCAAAGAAAGACTTTCTAAGATTATGTAAAATAAATGAGGATGAGTGGTTTTTATAGCCATTCATCCTCATTTATTTATTTTATGGGCTCCAAAATTCCTAGCAATTTATCTGAAAGATTTATTTTTCGGCCGAGATGTCTTTCTAAAGTACTTCGTATATCCATATTATCATAGTCTACATAATATGAAAAATCAACAGGATCAAAATGCTCATTATTCCACAATAGAATGAGTAAAGCACCAATGGTAATTGTATTTATCTGTATGTTTTCTACCTTAAAAATGTCTTTTACAACCTGCCAATATCCCTGACGGGCATTGGGTAACTGTAAACTGACAACAACAGCTCTGTTATCATTTTTTGGTATACCATATCGAGTATTTAACACAGCAATATCATCTAGAATCCCACGGGATGCATCAAGAGTATCTTTACCAAATTCAACTTCAACTGCTCCGAAGGAGTTCCTTTTAGATAAATAAACAGCATCCATTCTTGTGTATACATCCCCAATTCGCCTCATAGCACAATTGCAATTTAAACCGATTAAAAGATTTCTAACAACTGTATTATGATAATTGCTTTTTACTATATGATGATACCCTTGTAAGGAAGATCATCCAAAATGTTACGGTGTATGATGACCACTTTGTAATATGCTTTAAATCAGGCATTGAAATTAAAGTATGAAAAATGGCCCCCAATAGCCCATGACTTTAGAGTAGAGTTGTGGGTTTTCTTTTGTAATCTAATTAGTTAATACAAATTAGTATAAGAAATATTTATGGGACTCTACCGCCGAGTAAGGTTCATTAATTGGCGGTATTAATTCAGTTATAGATTGATTTTTATATAAATGTGGTATACAATGTTGTTATGAACATTGAACGAGAGGGTGATTATTATGGATGTAAATGAGTTACTGGAACTTGCTATAAAGGAGACAGATAATGTTTTGGATGGAGAGGTGTTTCTTGTAAAAGATTTGTTTAAAGGTTACGAATGGAATCGAATTGTTGTTAAAGATAGACTTTTGTGGTCACTTTATTGGTATAGACAAGCTAGAACGTCTAAAGCTCCTTCAAAATGATCCACTCGTTAATGAATTTGATATTTCCGTAAAAGAACCTGAAACAGTGTCACGGTTTTTAGGAAACTTCACCTTTAAGACAACACAAATGTTTAGAGACATTAATTTTAAAGTCTTTAAAAAACTGCTCACTATAAGTAAAGTGACATCCATTACGATTGATATTGATAGTAGTGTAATCAACGTAGAAGGTCATCAAGAAGGTGCATCAAAAGGATATAATCCCAAGAAACTAGGAACCCGATGCTACAATATCCAGTTTGCATTTTGCGACGAATTAAAAGCCTACGTCACCGGATTTGTAAGAAGTGGCAATACTTACACAGCTAACGGTGCATCTGAAATGATCAAAGAAATAGTAGCCAACATCAAAACAGATGATTTAGAGATTTTATTTCGAATGGATAGTGGCTACTTTGATGAAAAAATTATTGAAACGATAGAATCTCTTGGTTGCAAATATTTAATTAAAGCCAAAAGTTATTCTACGCTTGCATCCCAAGCAACGAATTCATCGGTTGTATTCGTTAAAGGTGAAGAAGGCAGAGAAACTACAGAACTGTTTACAAAATTAGATAACTGGGAGAAAGACAGAAGGTTTGTTGTGTCTCGCGTACTGAAACCAGAAAAAGAAAGAGCACAAATATCACTTTTAGAAGGCTCTGAGTACGAATACTTTTTCTTTGTGACAAACACTACATTGCTTTCTGAAAAAGTAGTTATATCCTATGAAAAACGTGGCAATGCTGAGAACTATATTAAAGAAGCCAAATACGACATGGCGGTGGGTCATCTTTTACTTAAATCATTTTGGGCAAATGAAGCGGTGTTTCAAATGATGATGCTTTCATATAACCTGTTTTTGTTGTTCAAGATTGATTCCTTAGAGCCTTCAGAATACAGACAGCAAATAAAGACCTTTCGTTTGAAGTATGTATTTCTTGCAGCCAAAATCATTAAAACCGCAAGAACTGTAATTATGAATTTGTCAGAAAACTATCCGTACAAGGAAGTGTATGAAAAATGTCTGGTATAATAAAGATATCATCTTGAAAATCGAGTGTTGCTCTGTGGATAACTTGCAGGGTTTAATAAGTATCTTTACTCCAAAGTTGCAATCAATAATTTATTGAAAAAGATTGAAAGGTGGTGGTAAATAATGTTACAATGTGGGAGTATCAGTTTAAATTCTTCTTGAAATAGTGTTCTTTTAAGCTAATAAAAAATGCACGTGGAATTTAGGTTTATAGTTTTTTGAAAAAATGTACAAAAGTTGTACATTTATCACAGTCACAACAATTATTGAAATTACCAAGGTTGAAAATCTCTTGATATATAAAGGGATTTTTGCAAAAAGAAAGTGTGTTCGAAACCTTCCACACTTAAATTAATACTTAAGGAGACCATTTATGAAATATTTTAATCAGGAAGACAGTGCTTACGCAGTTTATGGGGACAGGGACAAAGATGTAATTGCACTGCTTGCCAACCGCTTCATCGGGGAAAATCCCCAGGTACCTTATCAGTACCGGCTGGATTTTACAACCGGTATCTTATGCGACACAAAGGGATGGTATCTGTTTGATTTTCACAATCGCTTTCCCAATGCACAGATCGGGGATATCTGCTATGCTGCAGGTGACCTTTACAGTCACGAGCAGACTCCTTCCCGCTTTGAGGTCCGCTGTCAGGGTCCCGTTGTATGTTATGTAAACGGGGAAGAGGTATACCGATCCCAGCCTGGAGATGAGAGTTTTAAGACCTCTGCTTTTTTCTCCATTACTCTTTTAGCAGGTCTGAATCACTTCGTTTTAATGACTGAAAAAACAGAAATCGGCTTTGGCTTCACTTTGCGGAATGCCAAGCCACAATGGGAACCGACTCATTTTCTCTCACCCATACCAGAGCGAAACGGGCAGGCAGGCTTTGTTTACAGTGAACCGGTTCAGTGGGATACGGATGGTTTAAAGTCCATACTTACCGGCTGCTATAATAATATTGCCTGGTATCCAAGCAATGAGTATGAGAAAACCCAGTCAGGCTGCCCCATTACACGGGTCTTTGGTTCCTTAAGCCAGGGAACCGCTGTTTTAAAAAGTGGGTTCGTTCTTGATCAGGCAAAGAGCGTCCATGTCACAGGCAAAAGCAAGACCCAGACCAGGCTTTTCATTAACGGTGAGTTAAGGGGAGAGTGGCAAAACGGAGCCTGGGAATCAGAAATCATGCTTCAGGGAGGCTCACATAACGTCCTTATATTTTGTGAAAAAAAGGCTGGTGAAGAGACTGGATTAGAGCTTCAGCTGGAGGCTGACAACAGTGCCATTCCTCTGTCTGCAGGAGTAAAAGGATATGACGGCCCATGGCTTTATGCCGGTATGTTTGGTGATAGTATCCCGCCTGTCCCAGATCTTTTGTCTATGGAAAAGGTTTATGATGGATTAAACGGTACGTGCTATTGGAAGGCTGATCTGCCAGATTCCTTTGTGAGAATGTTTGCAGAAGAAGAATTATACGGAAAATGGACTTATCCCTGCGGAGTTACCTTATATGGTCTATTAACTGCCAGCCGTTATTTTAATCGCACTGACTGGCAGGAATATGCTTTGGAATATGCCCGTATGACGGCTGCAGTCTATGATTATTCTGTATATGACAAATCTGTGTTTGGCTATCCTGGAGTTAATACACAGCTTTGCTGGTTAAGCGAGCTGGACGACTGTGGATCTTTTGGTTCCTTTCTGTTAGAAGCCAACAAATACCGGCCTGCCAGAGAGGCTGAAAAACTTGCTGATGTAATTGCTGATTTTATGAGAAACCATCAGAGAAGAGAACAGGACATGGTATTTTCCAGAAACAACAATACCATGTGGATTGATGATATGTATATGAGTATCCCCTTCCTATGCCGGTACTATCAGCTCAGCAAAGACTCTGTGTATCTGGATGATGCGTGCCGCCAGGCAAAGCTTTTTAAACAGTACTTCTTCATGACAGATAAAATGCTGATGTCCCATATCATTGATTTAAATTATGGTAAGATGAACCGGATTCCATGGAGCAGAGGAAACGGCTGGGTTGTTCTCGCCCTCTCTGAACTTCTTCTTATCCTGCCAAAGGAACATCCGGATTACGATGCCGTCACTTCCTTCTTCCTTGAAATGACGGAAGGCATATTGCAGGTACAGGATGAAACAGGTATGTGGCATCAGATTCTTGATGATTCCACCACTTACGAGGAAGCTTCTTCCACCTCCATGTTCATTTGTGCCTTTTCAAGAGGTATTCGGCTGGGTATTATAAAAGATACTCTGAAAAACCGGTGCATTGCTTCCATAGCAAAGGCATGGACTGGTATGAAAAAAACAGTAATTAACCGGAAAGGCGACTTATATGGTGTCTGCCGTGGATCCGACTGTTCTTACAGCCGGTCCTATTACCGCCAGCTTGGGTGGCGCTTTAATGACCCTCACGGAATTGGTATTGTAGTACTGGCGGGAGTGGAGAAACTTCTGCTGGACGAATTCCTGCAGAATCCTGCTATCTCATAATCAAACAGGGCGCTCCTTTTGGAACGCCCTGTTTTCAATCGCTGTCTTGTCTAATTAGATATTGATGAATGGCATCAACGCCTTCCTTTATAATTCTGGAATCATCAACTGGATTATCCTGAAAAACAATCTGATCGACTAAGGAGCTCATTATATTAACCACCACAATGGAAGCCGCCTCTAAATCCTTTACTCTCAGCATATCATAAAAGGCTTTTAAATAGTCCAGTGTCATTTGACGGACCGTCTCCTGCTGCTTTTCCATAACTGCACTCACCTCTGGCATGGAATGACTGAGGATTTTTAATTCTTTGTTGAATTCTTTTGAAGCTCTGTGACTTTTTATCATTTCTTCCATAAGTCCCATAATCCAGAGTTTGGGGTTTTCCCGGTACGATTCTAACTGAACATTCATAGATTCATGTACTTTTAAAAACGATTCATTATAACGATCCAATATTTCTACCAGTATCATATCTTTATCCCGATAATAAAAATAAAGACTTCCGATAGAAACTTCCGCCACTTTGGCAATTTCGTTGGTAGTGGTCTTAAAATAACCTTTCTCACAAAAAAGCTGATAAGCCACATTTCTTATTTTTTCTTTTGTCTTAATACTGCGCGTCTGTTTTGGCTGCCGCGTTGCCTGATTGGATTCCATATTAACGCCTCCCCATGTTGAATATATAGATCCATAATCTGTTTGTCAATAAATATTGAGCAATTATTCAAATTCAATTGACATATTATGATCAGGGAGTATAATTTGAGTAAATGCTCAAATTATTAGCAGGAGGTAATATTATGATTTTTTTAGTTATCTGGATTCTGGGTAAATAATTATGAGACAAAAATACAATTGAAATTTATAAGTGAGGCGATGCTTACATCATAGAAGCATAATTAGCATAAAGAAAGGATGACTGCATTGAATGTGATTGTTTCAAAATTTAAAGAAGTGCTTTTTTCTGTTCTTCCAATTACATTATTGGTTTTAGTATTAAATTTTACTGTTTCTCCGATAGACACAACATTAATTTTTCGATTTCTTATTGGTTCTTTTTTCGTGGTATTAGGTCTGACCATTTTTTTGATAGGAGTAGACATTGGTATTACTCCGCTTGGAGGGTTAACAGGAACATCACTTGCTAGATCAAACAAGCTATGGATTGTGTTGATCGCAGGATTAATACTTGGGTTTTTTATATCAATAGCGGAGCCGGGTTTAATGGTTCTTGCGAATCAAGTCAATCTAGTGACATCAGGTCAAATATCCGGAATTAGTATACTCATAATTGTGTCAATAGGGTTAGCAATAATGCTTTCACTGGGTTTTTTAAGAGTTTTCTACAATGTCCCTTTATATAAAGTGCTTTTTGCTTTATATTTAATCATTTTTGGATTAGCAATTTTTGCGTCACGTGAATTCTTGGCGATATCTTTTGATGCATCCGGATCAACAACAGGAATACTAGCAGTACCATTTATTTTATCCTTATCAGTGGGTATATCAAAGCTAAAAAAGGATAGTAAGGCATCAGAAAAAGATAGTTTTGGTTTGGTTGCCATCGCGTCAACTGGTGCAATTATGTCCGTATTGCTCTTAGACATATTTTCAAAAACAAATGAATTCTCTGCGGGGCTTGATTCAGGAATTTCTGATTCAAATTCAATCATTAGACCATTTATAGATATAATCCCTAATTACTTAATGGAAAGTTTTATGGCAATCTTACCATTATTAGTAATATTATTAGTTTTGCAGAAGATATCTTTTAAACTAAAGAAAAAAGAACTTCGAAAACTACTTACGGGATTTGCATTTGCATTTACAGGTTTGCTTGTATTCCTAATAGGTGTAAATGCAGGTTTTATGGATGTAGGAACAAGCATTGGTAATAATTTGGCTTTATTGGATAATAAAGCTTATATCATAATCATTGGATTTGTTCTTGGAGTTGTAACCATTTTAGCAGAACCAGCTGTTTATGTTTTAACTCACCAGATTGAAGATGTAACAAGCGGTTACGTAAAGAGAAAAGCAGTTCTAATTCCGCTGGCAATTGGAGTTGGTTTTGCCGTTGCTTTATCGGTTATACGTGTATTAGTGCCTGCGATACAGTTATGGCATTACTTGCTACCAGGGTACATCATATGTCTGTCAATGATGTTTTTTATACCAAAGCTCTTTGTAGGAATTGCATTTGATGCTGGTGGGGTGGCTACTGGTCCTATGACTGCAACTTTTATTTTGGCATTTATACAAGGGGCAGCACATGCTTTTGAGGGGGCGGATCTAATGGTTGATGGCTTTGGAATGATTGCGATGGTTGCCATGACACCAATTATCACCTTAGAAGCTTTGGGCTTGGTGTTTGCTATAAAATCAAAAACAAAAGGAGTTGAAAAGAGGGATGACTAATTATAACAGTATACCGATTTTTGAATTAATATATGTAGTTGTTAACTATGGAATGGGTAGCAGGATATTACAGAAGGCAAAAGAACATGGTATTTCTGGTGGGACTATTTTCCTTGGAAAGGGAACTATAAATAATTCCCTGTTAAATTTCTTATCTTTATACGATGAAAGAAAGGAAATAGTCTTATTGGGAACAGATAACCATACTGCAGACCATGCTTTAGTTGAACTAAACAAAGAATTCAAGTTTGAAAAACCAAATCATGGTATTGTCTTTACCACAGGTGCTTGTGAAATTGTAGGATCTAGGTGTTATAGGTCTGAAGAAAACGAAGAAGGAAGAGGTGTTAATAAGCTAATGTATCAAAATATTATAACCATTGTTAATAGAGGTAAAGCTGAGGAAGTAATTGAAGCAGCAAAAGCTGCTGGCTCAAAGGGCGGCACAATAATTAATGCAAGAGGCTCGGGGGTAAATGAAACGAGTAAATTATTTAATATGGATATAGAACCTGAAAAAGAAATAGTTATTATCCTATCAAAAGAAGATATTACTGAGGCCATTGTAACGTCAATACGAGAAAAACTTGAAATTGATAAGCCAGGTAATGGGATCATTTTTATTCAAAATATAAACAAAGCTTACGGTATTTATGAGTAATAGATGTTTAAGAAGTGCAGAGATGATAATCGAATTGATATGCTCCTTTATATGAATGCTTAGATAAAGGAGCATTATCTAGGCTTTTAGAAAGAGTTAAAAGATTGGATAGTGAATTAGAATCTTACTCCGGTATTTATTAGCGGTTGATTTGTTCCCGCAAACGACAGTCAATATTAGATATGTTTCCAAGAACGAGCCTTAATAAAAATGGGGTTTGAAACAATGAATTTGACAGCTATAAACTCATCTCAAAACATGTTGAAGCGGTGATAATGATGACGTATTGTGGTAAAGAGAAGAAATAGATGGGGTGTACCACAATATGTAGTGGCTTTTGAGCGAAAAATGGGGCTAAAAAATGCGATTTTTAGCCCCGCTTTTTTTGCTCTTCCACGGCTGACATAAGGGAGTTAAAAGCATAATCCTTATATATTGCATTTGGTTGGAAGCTATCATTCCATGATTTGAACATAAGCTAATTCTCCTTTCAAAGAGAATATCGCTTAAAGATTATGTGAAGTTTATAGATGAAAAAGAATTAAATAATAAGTGGAATAGCTAATTATTCTACATAATAATTAACTTTCCATAAGATGAAACACCGGTTCAGGTGATGGATGAGCCGGGAAGAAAGAATACGACCGATTCTTATATGTGGGTCTATTGTTCCATAAAAGGTGCACGAAACCCAATCCGGCAGTTTGTGTCCCAACCAGGGCGAAGTGGAAAATACCCACAATCCCATCTGGAAGGTTATCACGGTTTTATTCATACCGATGCCTACAAGGGATATGAGAAGGTTACTGGTATTACCCGCTGTATTGCTGGTCTCATCTGCGGAGATATTTTGTAGATGCGCTTCCAAAAGAAATTAATCGTCCCGACGCGACACTTCCAGCTACGGCGATTAAATATATCAACCAACTCTTCGAAATAGAAAACAAACTGGAAGTCCTTTCTCCCGTAGGAAGAAATGCACAGCGTCTGATACAGGAGAAACCTGTACTGGATGCTTTCTGGTTGTGGGTAGATGATTCAGCCCCCAAAGTATTGCCAAGTTCCAAACTTGGAAAAGCATTTACCTATGCTTACAATCAGAAAGCAGGACTTATGAATTACCTGATAGATGGGAGCTGCAGCATCTCAAATAACCTGGCGGAAAATAGCATTCGTCCTTTTACAATTGGCAGAAAGAACTGGCTGTTCTCTGGAAGTCCTAATGGTGCCGAGGCAAGTGCTGGAATATACACCCTGATTGAAACAGCAAAGGCTAATGGACTGAGCCCAATGAAATATATCCAGTTTATCCTTATTCTACGCTATGCTCTTTTACCGTGTTCAGGATAAAAGGGCTGTTGGAGTTTCTTACACAAAATCCGTCTGTTAATCAGGAGTTAAAATCATTTATGGACTTGTCTGCCCCTTCTGAAATGTGAATGCCTCTAAAGGGGTATAAACTTTTAGATAAGTGAATAAAAAGTATGGAGTACATAGAGAATGAAACTTGATTTCGTTATAAAAGGATTCAAGGGACTATTTTGGTAAAGGAGAAAAATGGCAATACCCGTTTATGTTGTTACAGGGAGCCTGGATGCAGGAAAAACAACCTTTTTAAATAATATATTTGATAAAAGGAAAGTAAAAGCTTTGGTAATACAGTTTGAAGATGGGGAAGAGGACCTCTATTGTGGCTATGCTGGACACCGGAAGCTGATGATTCCAAGGCACCTATTGGACCAGCAGCAGGAACAGATTCCCAGTAAGATTTACGAGGCGGTACAAAACGGGGATTGGGACGAGATTTGGGTTGAATGGAATGGTACAGCCCCTTTTTCTTGGCTTTTATCACTGTTTTGGAACCCTGTGCTCCGCTCAGTCTTCCAGTTAAAAAAGATAATTCATATTGCGGATGCTGAAAAGCTGGAATTCCTCCTTAGTGGTATGGGAATTTATTTAATTGATCAGATTTCAGAAAGTGATATGGCAATTATCCGCAATTACCATACAAAAAGCCAATATCGACATGTACGCCGTTTATTGGAAGAAGTGAATCCTGGATTAAATATTTTAGAAATGACATCTTGCAGCAAACTTAGTAAGCCGGTTTTAAGTGAGCCAGATGGACCGGTCAGCTCCTTTCTTATGGAATTTATGCTTATTATTTGCTTGTTTCTTCTGGCAGGAATCATATCTGGATCTGAGGGATTACCAATCAGCAGAATGGTGAATCTGTTTTTTGGAATGACTCTGCAGGCAGTTCCCTTTTTGCTTATTGGAATTATGCTTTCATCTGCCATTCAAATATTGATTCCAGATGGTATGCTGGAACGGTGGTTTCCCAAGTCTCTTGTCTGGGGAATGGCGGCAGCATTAGTTGGAGGATTTTTACTGCCGGTATGTGATTGTGCATCTATTCCTGTTTTTAGGAGTCTGATTAAAAAAGGAATTCCACTGCCAGTGGCGGTCACCTTTATGATGGCGGCACCTGTTATGAATCCGGTTGTCTTGCTGTCAACCTTCTATGCGTTTGGCGGTAACATAGCGGTAGTCGCTGGCAGGGCAGGAATCGGAGCCTTGGCAGCAGTTTTGATTGGGTTGCTTGCTGCTGCTTTTCAAAGAAAGACCCCGCTTCTTTCGGGAAGTGGGCGAAGCCGACTCATCTGTACGTGCGGTTGTTATGAGGATAATCCTAACATTAAATCTCTGGCAGGAAAGCTGTTTTTTTGTCTGCGTCATGGGCAGGCTGAGTTTTTTGGGGTAGGCAAATACCTACTGATTGGAATACTGACCGCTTCCGTCTTTCAGGCGTTAGGAGATGGGCAGCTGGCTTTTGCACAGTACAGAGGCGGACTGGCAGCTTCGATTTTGCTTATGATGGCAGCGGCCTTTATCCTGTCATTGTGCTCTTCATCTGATGCGGTCATTGCCCGTAGTTTTGCCAGTCAGCTGCCGGCCGGGGCTGTTATGGGATTTCTGGTATTTGGACCAATGATGGATATCAAGAATATGCTGATGCTCTCCTCCGCATTTACGAAGGGATTTATAGTGAAGTTAATGCTGGTAACTATTGCAGTATGTTTCTTTCTGGTCTTTTTGTTGTATGGGATAAGGGGAATTAAGTTATGAAGAAAACAGTCAAAGTGTTAAATCCCCAGGTGTTAATTGAAATCCTCTGTCAAATGTCTTTTGGAGGAATGATCATTTATCTTGCTGCCAGCGGTGCTTATCTTCGGTATGTTACTCCGAGAATGAGACCTTATCTGTATTTTACAGCCTGTATTATGGGATTATGGGCATTAGCGGGAGTTGGAAGACTGTTCAGGCCCAGACATAAAATACGCTTGACTCACTGTTTTCTGCTGATTATCCCTGTCCTCGTTATTCTGCTTCCGCATACACCACTTGATGTTTCTTCTTGCAATACAATTAGTGAAGGCCCAAAGCTGCAGATAAGTAAGGCAGAACGCAAAGAGCCTGATCGTATTCCGGATCAGACGGAGGGAACAGCTGGTCTGCCGCAGGAGACGCTTCCATTGGAAAAGCCATCTGCCAAAGTAGAAAATGAGAACGTAATGCCAGGATTAAATAATGCAGAAAAAAAAATAATTGTATCGGATGATTTATTTGGAATGTGGTATTCGGAGCTGTACATGCATATGGAAGAATATGAAGGATATACCATTACAATAACCGGATATGTGCTGAAGGATAAAGCCTATGAAGAAAATGAGTTTGCAGTGGCTCGTCTGGCGATGACTTGCTGTGTCGCAGATCTGGCTCCTGCCGGAATTCTCTGTGATTACAGTCAATCAAAAAGTTTAAATGAAAATTCCTGGATAACCGTAGAGGGAACTCTGACTTTAAATTATGATGATTATGATGGGCATAAATATGCGGATCCTCTTATTATGGTGACAAAAATAACACCCGCAGAAAAAGTGGAGGGATATGTTTATCCATATTAAAATGCAATTTCCTCGCGGATGACGATGGAAACAAGATTATAGCATTTATGTTAATAAGCCTGTTTTGCTGCTTTTTGTGTATAAGAAATAATATTGTTGTTATTTATAGAAGTCTTAGTATTTGCGGAAGATGCAAATGCTTGGGCTTCTTTTTGCGGTTCCCCATATTGTAAGATTGTTAAATAAATCCAGTAACAATCGTTATGTGCTGCCGCTTAGTGCAATGCTTGGAGCAATTTACCTTATGTAGGCAGATAGTGTGGCCCGTACTGCTTTTGGAGTTGCTGAGCGGTGCTGATTTTCATATGTCAATCTAAATCTCACAGAATTCTCACACCCATCTTTCAATTCTCACAACAACTTTACATCATTTATATTACAATAATTAATACAACGAGAGATCTTCAGAAATGCACCAGGATCATCTTTTAGCAATGAAGAATAAATATGCTGGAGGGGAATTATGTTTATAATCATTATTGGCTGCGGTAGATTTGGCAGTAATTTGGCTAAGGGATTATCAGATGATGGCAATGATGTGAGTATTATCGATAACAATGCAGATAAATTAAATGCTTTAGGAAGTGGTTTTAATGGCCGTCGAATAAAAGGAGTAGAATATGACAGTGATAATCTTATCGACGCAGGAATAGAACAGGCAGACGCCCTGGTTGCAGTTACAGCAAATGATAACGTCAACATAACGGTATCACTGATTGCAGGAAAAATATATAATGTGCCTAAAATTATTGCAAGGGTAAATGATCCTGATAAAGATTCTTTTTATCATACGCTTGGAATCAATACGATTAACCCGATACAGTATGAAATTGAAATGGTAAAGAGTAAGCTGCCTATCTATAGTTTAGATGTAATATCAACATTGGACAATAATCATGAAATAATTGAATTTCTTGTTAGTAAAGAAAAATCAATGACGGTGGGAGATATTGAAGCTAAATTTCACTGTATTATAACTGGTACTGTAAAGGATGGGTCAGTAAAATTTATGAAAAGAAATGAAAAGATATATAAAGGAGACAGAGTGATTTGTACGGTACATATAAATGATAAAGGAAGATTAATTAATTATTTTTGCAAGGAGATTTTTTTATGAAAACAATAATAGTAGGCGGAGGAAAAGTAGGATATAACCTTTTAAAAACGTTAAAAGGAAGAGATTATAAAGTTACGCTGATTGAAAGAGATAAAGAAACCTGCAAAAAAATAGCAGAAGATTTTAATAGCGATGTTATATGGGGGGATGGTACTAATTTAGATGTTTTAAAAGATGCAGGTATTGAGGATGCAGAAATTATAGCTGCTGTAACAGGGTCGGATGAAGTGAATTTAGTGACTTGCCAAATTGCGAAAGTAAGTTTTCATTCGAAGAGAACAATTTCCCGTATCAATAATCCACAAAACATTATTATGTTTAAAAAGTTAGGAATTGATAATGCAGTCTGCAGTACAGAGGTAATTGCTAACTTAATTGAATATGCGTTTGATCAGGAGGATTACAGGGTCATCAGTACATTAGAACGTGGGTTAATGATAATTACAGAATTATCAATCAGAGAAAATAACATCTGGAGCAATCAATTTGTAAAGGATTTAATTTTACCAAAAGAATGTGTTCTGGTTTCTATTATACGTGGAGAGACGGTTATTTATCCAAGAGGAAATATTCAGATTTTGGAGGGGGATAAAGTAATCGTTATTACAAATAAGTCCGTTTTAGCAAGCTTGGTTTGTGAATTATATGATGGAGGCAATAAAAAATGGATGTTAGGAAAAAAGAAATAAAAGGAATGATTTATGAATCATTGTTCACAATTTTTTACGTTGCAGTATTATTTACAGCAACCGTAATTATAATGAGGTGACAAATGGCTGGTTTAAAACATAGACAAAATGGTATTGAAATTATCAGCTATTATACAGGATATATTGTATTAATTGTAGCTTCTTTAATGACGATACCGATCATAACTTCACTTCTTTTTTTTGAATGGAATCCAATGCTGGATTTTATAATCAGTGATGCAATAGCCTTTATTTTAGGAATATTAATGATCATGTATGGAATGAGATCAAAGGAAAGGAATCATGATATACAGTGGAAACATGGATTTGTAATTGCTTCACTGTCATGGATTGTTTTAACTGTATTATGCGCAATTCCATATATGCTGAGTGGTCATTCATTATCTTTTGTGGATGCATGCTTTGATGTAATGAGTGGATTTACTACAACTGGGTTAGCCCTGACTCAGGATTTGGACCATATTTCCATTGGCTTGAATATGTGGAGACATATTTTAACCTTTATTGGTGGTCAGGGAATGGTTGTTTTAACGCTTACCTTTTTAGGCAAAGAAATGGGCGGTGCATTCAAAATGTATGTTGGAGAAGGGAAAGATATTGAGTTAGTTCCCAATGTAAAAGGTACTGCCAGACAAATCTGGAAAATTAGTATGATTTACCTTATTATTGGAACAATTGTATTATGGATTGTGGGAATGTCCATTGGATTAAAGCCAGTATCTGCATTTTTGCATGCACTCTTTATATTTGCATCCTCATGGAGTACGGGAGGATTTGCACCCAATTCACAAAATATTATGTATTATCACAGTATCATGTTTGAAACAGTTTCCATGGTCATCTTTATCCTTGGCTCCCTGAATTTCGGAATCCATTATGCAATATGGCAGGGAAAGAGAAAAGAGATAGTAAAAAATATAGAAATACAGAGCTTTTTGGTTACATCCTTTGTAGCCTGTATGCTTGCACTTGCCGGATTGGCAAAGTTGGACGTATATCCCAATGCCATAGCCGGATTTAGAAGAGTAATTTTTAACGTAATTTCAGCACATACAACGACAGGATTCGGAAGCATCTACGCAAGGCAGTTTGCTTTGGAATGGGGAGATTTTGGCATCTTAATTATGGTGGTAGCTATGCTGATCGGTGGTTCTGCGTGCTCAACAGCAGGAGGTTTCAAAGGATTAAGAGTTGGAATTGTATTTAAAGGATTAATCATGGACGTAAAAAAGCTGCTTTTGCCAGAAAGAAGTATGAATGTTTATAAATATCATCATTTGAAAGACCGGGTATTAGATGATACTGTAATAAAATCATCTGCAATTATTATCATCTGTTATATAGTTACCTTTACTACTGGCACAATACTTGGCACTTTCTATGGATATCCGATTTCAGCTTCTGCATTTGAATCAGCTTCTGTTACTGGTAATGTAGGATTATCCATAGGAGTAACCACTTCTTCCATGCCTACAGCAATGAAATTGTTTTACATTATTGCAATGTATTTAGGCAGACTTGAATTTTTATCTGTATTTGCATTAATCGGTTATTTCTTAGGAGGTGTTAAAAAAGCATGCCAAAATATATTAAAACATTAATATGGGTATTACTTTTCACTTCCGCACTAACTTTCCAAGTAAATGCACAGTCTTTTACAGACATAAATGAATTAATTGAGAAGGCAAAGGAGTATAATGGGGAGGAGGTTACGATTCAGGGAGAAGTCATTGGTGAAAGCATGAAGAGAGGTAATTATTCATGGATCAATATAAATGACGGAACAAATGCAATTGGAATCTGGCTGGATAGTGACATTGCTGAAGAAATATTATTCTATGGAAATTATAAATGCAAAGGTGATACCGTAAAAATAACTGGTATATTTAATAGAGCCTGTAAAGAGCATGGTGGTGAAACTGATTTACATAGTAGTTCATTGGAAATAGTGAAAAATGGATATGAGGTAAAAGATCAAATATCGCCTGTAAAAATAATAATTGCAGTTATTTTAACTATACTTACTTTAGAACTAATGTTAATACTTGTTAAAGTAATTAAAAATAGGAGATTATAAAAAAGATAAACAGAGCGATTTAGCTCTGTTTTTTTAATTCAATACATTTTCTTTTTGGTTATGATCAAAGCACCGCTTATCATAAGAACAACACATAGCATAATTATTCCTATGTATGCAAATGAATTATACTGATATGGGATAGGAACATTCATACCAAAAAAACCGGTAATGATTGTCGGTACTGACATTACAATGGTTATAATCGCCAGGAATTTCATGACAATATTCAAATTGTTTGAAATGATGGATGCAAAAGCGCTCATGGTTCCCCCGAGAATGTTCGTATAAATGTCTGCCATGTCAATTGCCTGTTTGTTTTCCGTAATTACATCTTCGAGAAGGTCTTCGTCTTCTTCGTAATTTTTCAGTATTCTAACTGTTACCTGACCTTTTTCATCATGTACTTTTTTAAAATATGTTCGAAGTAATTTTTCAAGTACGCTTTCATTGGAACGTAATGCGGTTGTGAAGTAAACCAGGCTTTTTTGAAGATTAAACAGATTTATCAGATCTTCATTTTTTGAAGATCCATTTAAATACTGCTCGATTTCCGAAGACTTTTTATCAATCTCCATAAGGCAGCTCAGGAATAATCTTGCATTGCTATAGAGTAGCTGAAGAACAAATCGGGTTCGTTTCTGAGTAACTGGAGTGATTTTGGTTCTGATGAACTGTTCGATAAGCATGCTTTCCTTTAACGAAACTGTGATAATAACCTGTTCTGTAAATACAATCCCCAATGGAATTGTGTTATAGATAATCGGAGATCTTTCCGAGGAGGAATTTGGCATACTGATCAAAATCAGCATCTGGTCATCATATGCTTCAATTCTAGGTCTTTCCTCGTCGTCCAAAGACGCTTTTAATAAGTCAATGTCTAAATTATAGCGAACAGCAAGTGCATTAAGTTCTTTCTCGGTTGGATTGGTTACGTCAATCCAGAGATTTTGTTCCTTAAGTGTTTTTACCTTAACGAGGCCGTTCTCGATTGTTTTGTAAATTCTCAGCATTGTTTGCCCCTTTCTGCTCAGGGCAGACAAATCCACTTAAAGATAATAAAAGGAAAGCAGTTGCCCTGCAGCGTTAAGTAATTTTTCAAATTGTTGTATGTGACTATGGCCACAACTGTCTTCCATTTCTTTCACCTCCGCGAGGTTGAATTATACGCCTGAAATCCATCTGTGTCAACTTTAAATATTCTTGTATTTAATCAGTAATAACTACTTGACAAAAATATTTAGTTAGTATATTATTTAGTTACTATGAAAAATGAAAAGATATTAGCAGACAAATTTTATCAGATGGGGAACCTGCTTATTCAGGAGATGCAGACGCCTTGGTCCTATGGGGGTAACTTCCCGCTGTCCCATTCTGAGATTCACCTGCTGGAGGCGATAAAGTCCCAGGAAGGTGCAAATGTAAGTGAGCTGGCCGCGTATTTGGAAATGACCAGCGGAGCGGTGAGCCAGGGTACGAAGAAGTTATTGGAGAAAGAGCTGATTGAGTCTTACAAAAAAAAGGGCAACCGCAAGGAAGTTTTTTCCCGTCTTACCCCCTTAGGTGAACGAATCTGTGAAGGGCATCAAAAGCACCATGAATGTATGTGGGAGGTTTGGCAGAAGTTTATGTCAGGCTTGGATCAGAAGGAAACACAGTTGGTTTCAGATTTTCTTGATATGGTAACTCAGGGTATAACGCAGATGATTGCTCAAGAGGAAGACCATCTAAACAACTAATATTGGCGGGTAGATGAAATCGCCTGCCGGGAAGGAGGTTAATAAATCTTTAATTCATTACGATTTCAAGAACAAGGATCAGATCATGGCAACCCATGCTGGGGATGATCGATCAATTGATTAAGAAAGGAGATTTGAAAAATGGCATCAGTGGAAAATGGTGAAATATTAGCAGAACGCATGAATCCGGACAGCAGACTCTTCTTCATGGATCCCGAAGACGAAGATCTGGATTTCATGTTCCAATGGTTCGTTGGGTGGATAGCCTACGGTGCCTGTACACCAGGTGAGCTTTTCAAAGTAGCTCGCAAAGTTGATCCGAAGTCTGCTGCGAGTTGGATGACGGAGTTTGGGAAAGAGGCAGAAAAGATTGAATCAATCGGTGAAGATTGCATGAAAAAAGGACATAGGATCAGCGCTGGCCAAGCGTTCTTGCGAGCCTTCGGGTACTACCGGGCAGCCTACTGCGCAATAGATCCGGCAGATGAGGATTTTTTCCCAGTCTATTTTAAAACCGTAGAGTGTTTCAAAAAATATCTTGACTGCTTGTCTAAAACATATCCGCATGAGTATGTGGAAATAGAATACAAAGGCTATAAGTTTTCGGGTATCTTTCTGAAGGCTGAAAACAGTAACTGTCCAAAACCGACGATCATGTTCCATAACGGTGGCGAATCACACAAGGAGGATACCTGGTTCCTTGGGGGTAGAGATGCCATCGAGCGAGGGTATAATGCATTACTCATAGATCTGCCTTATGATGTGCAGCCAAGGTCCTATAATCCTGAAGTCACGGCAAAGAACTTCCCCAAAGCCGATCTGATAGGCGTTTATCATGCAGTTACCGATTTCCTTGTTGCCCGTTCTGACGTAGATGCGAAACGACTGGTAGTATGCGGGGATAGTTATGCTGGCATAAAGAGTACATTCAATGCGGCTAATGATGATCGTTTTGCCGCGTTAGTTGCCAGTGCGCCATTATACTCTTGGCGGGAAGTGATTACAAATGGTGTTATGCCGAAGCAGTTCACCATGGGAGATCCGGAAGAATCCAACAAGCTTGTAAATAGTTTACCGTGGCTCCCACGAGTAACACTTCATCGAGTTATTTGGATGCACGGTTTTAATAGCATGGTAGATTGGCTGGATGTATCACAAGACAATTTGGAGTTAGATCCTCGGGATATTAAGTGTGCTTTACTGTCCATTCGCGCGGAATCCGAAGGCCCAGAGGTTATTAGGCAGGCAACGGAGGTTTATGAAAAAGCGTCCTCCAGGAAAAAGGCCTTGTGGATAGGGAAAACAGAAGATGGAGCCGATTTCCATTGCCAGATCAACAATCTGGCGTTGCGGATGCAGGTGATGTTCGATTTCTTAGATGAAGCTCTGAATTATGACGGTTACCCAGCGTAAAAATTAAGATAAAATTAAGCGAGGCGGAGAGCTGATTCTTCGCCTTTTCTATATTAATTAAGAAGCGATGAGATTCATGAGTTGAGCTCCGATACCTGTTTAAATATATTACTCATATTTTAGCATAAGGGAATCACAAACCGGTTTATATCCGATTTTCTGATATATACTATTGGATGTTGGATTCAACAAATCCGTGTATAATACACATTTAGTAAAACCTTTATCTAATGCGATCTGACTTAATTGTGCCACACATGATGAGGCATATCCTTTGCCACGAAAATATGGAGGCGTATATACAAATGCTACACCAATAGCTGTTTGCATCTCTCTCGTAAATCCTGCCATAGAAACTGGTAAGCCATCAATTTCTAAAACATAAAGTTTCTTTGTAGACAATCTGTAATGATACGGGTTAGCACCTTGTGGAATAGACATTTCAGTATTTCCATATACAGCTGCCGCATTAAACGCCTCCAGCCAAAAAGGAAAGAAATGCATATCTTTTTCTTCCAACAATCGCACAACTCCAAATTGCTGAATATCAGGATTTACGGCAGTAAGCTCATATATTCTCTGACTCATTGTTGTCTTAAATGATAATCCCTTTTGAGTTGTATATTCTTTAGCAAATATGTTCGCCAGTTCTTTTTCTGTTGTCACACCCGGAATATTGTATTCATCCAATCCATCTATTAAACATTTTATAGCTTGTTGATGTTTTTTGCAACCCCAAAGT
>JAAOXG010000149.1 GCA_013036995.1 Lacrimispora defluvii | reverse complement strand
CCTTCTATCCACATCATTCGATAAGCAAACCATAATGGACCAAAAAACGCAGCGGCTCCATTAAATTTTTTCTTTCTATCCATTTGTCTGAAACGGCTTAAATACTCTTCTATATTTTTTTCCAGATATTCTCTTATCTCTAATATTGAATATCCGCCTATTTGGTTTTCATCAAAATCCATTTTCGTCACTCCTCAATTCTCCCAATTTTTCTTTTAAATCTGCGCATATTTTAAAATGTCTTTTTACCGACCAAATGGATCATCAGACAGCACTCCGATAAATTTGTTAATGCACAGGTTTTTCTTCTTCCGTAATCAACAAAGCTGGATAAATTTACTTATTTATAATCTTTATAATAGGCGTAAATCGCTATTAAGAACCAGAATAAAATACATGAAAGGCCAATAAATGCCTGTTTAAACCAAACATATTCTTCACCTTCAGGAACAAAGTTTTTTGGCTTTTTTTTATCAAAAATGATCATCTTTTCTTGACCTATCTGTATTAACTTTTGGGACTTTTTACAAAACGGAAAATCTTCTTCATATGTAATTCCACCAACAATATAGCGATATGTTGGATAGTAAAGTATCTTTTTGTATAATTTATTATATGTTACATATTCACTAACATTTATAATTTCACCAATGGTACGTCCCTTATATTTGCGAATTTTTATACTCATTATAGCAGCTTTTATAGTTAGATATATAATATAGCATATTAAGCATGTATAAAAAATTAACATTATGATCATTAACATATCTCCTTGTAATCTTCATATTTACGTTATTACTTTTAATAATTTGTTGTAGTCAAGCATTTTGTAACATTATAATTGTCTCAATTGTCTCATAATTAAGACACTCCCCATGCTCCTTGTCACTTATCAACCGCATCTGTTCATTATAAAAATCGGTTCGACATAATATATTTCTAAATACAGGGATTTTTACTCACTCTTCTCCACAGATATGTCGCTCTCTTCGCACAAACTGTTACCAAAAACACGTCTATCTAATAACTTTTAGATGTTATGTATCTACTAATATTTACCATTTTACGACACAAATTTCAACCAAGTGCTCAAATTTTAACACTTAAACTTCCA
>JAAOXG010000148.1 GCA_013036995.1 Lacrimispora defluvii | reverse complement strand
TCAATATGCTCAATATCAATTACACCCTTAAAGGAGTATCTTTTCATTAAATTAGTTAACTCATTGATTGGTATAATTCCTTCATCATTATAGCTTAAGACAATATGTGTTGCACTTATATTGCTAATCAAGTCATCCATAGCATTTAAAGCCTTACGCTTCATAGCATAGTCACTACGTAAATTTGACCAATCAAAAATTTTCGTTTTACCACTTAAACTTGGTTTATCATTCCTAGCCACGTTCTCTAATAGGTGGTAATTAGAAGCATACTGCCTATTATTATATGGTGTATCAATATAAGCTATATCAACATCAAGTCTTTTAATTAGTTCATTTGCATCTTCGTTAAAAGCTTTATTCTCTTTTTTATTATCTTTCACTTCTAAAGGAATTAATTCTAAATCTTTTAATGCGCGTTTATCCCAATGTTTTAAATATGCACCATAGGTTCCGGTTATATTACTCACAAAAGGAATAGCTTCTATCAGTGAAGATAATAGATAAAAATATTCACCTTCAGTAATCCACATTTTATTTTTCCATAATTCGATTGTTTCACGAATGTAATCTATCCTTTTTCCGTTTTCTACAGTAAGGTACATACTATCTCCTGTAGGAGTATAAGCTTCTTCATAATAGTGGCTTCCTGTAAAATCCATCCTATCTGCGTTCTTTTGTAAATATAAGATTGGGTCTACGATTCCATTATGTTGTAATCCGTCAAAAGATAATTCTTTATTATTTTCAATAATTGCTCTAGCATTAACATAGCTAAAATATAATAAGTCATTAGAATAGACTGTAAAATCTTTCTTGAAATAATTTCCAACAATATTTGTTCCTGCAAATAAGTCAAGGAAAGTTTCCTCGCTACCGTTAGTATGCTTAGAAAGTAAATTTTCTATATTTTCAACCAGTAATTGTTTAGATCCTATAAATCTCAAATTAACATCCCCTTTCATCCTTGTCTAATATAGAATACTATTATTTGATGAAATAATCAACTATAAAATTAAAAAAACAATATCAAATTAGATTTTATATATTGCTTTAATATATTTATATACACCACTTTTACTAAACGGTTAAACCATTAAAGCAAAACTTCATTTGCATGGGTGAGCTCAATTCATCAACTAAACCATATTTCCTTAAATCACACTCATAATCTACAACTTTACCCGCCATCAGAAACAAAGAACCCCCTGACAACACTGAAAATGCACCATTTTCAAGGGCCTATACATCTATTATCTTGTCAGCAGGCAGAAGATTTCAAGTATTCTCTAAGGAAATAGCAATTGAATCTGGCCTCCTGATTAGGATTAATAAAAGTGATAACTATTTTATCAACTCACCACGTCTTTGCCAAACATCGTGTCAACTCTCCACACCATTATCCATACAATCTTCTGGATCATCAAGCCCGCCTATCTTGGACAAGTTCCCACAAAGAAAAATCCCGTGATTATCCTTCCGGCTTGGAGCCAGATCTCAAATCACGGAAACCCTTTATTTATAAAGTTTTTTATCCCTAAAACATCGTATTTACCTTAACCCTTGACATCAATACTACCGTCT
>JAAOXG010000147.1 GCA_013036995.1 Lacrimispora defluvii | reverse complement strand
TATCTGCATCAATAACATATGCTGCGCTCTCGTTATCCTTTGCTTCAGCGTCTTTAGTATAATCGCGAATAAATGTCTCAGAATCCATAATTGAGTAGTAATCTTTACCATCAGCAGCAGTAACAATCTTAACTACTGCATACTTATCATCCTTTTCAGCCTTTAACAGCATACCACCCATGTAAACCTTATCTTTATCAATTTCGTTTTTACCTGCTCCTCTAGAAGCACCAGATTTAGCTAAGCTAAAGGTAAAGCTCTCTCCATCAATAGAAAGAGTCTGCTTTCCAGTTTTCATTGCTCCGTCATCGCCACTGCCAAAATTATACAGTTTATATCCTTTTACTAACCAAGCATTGATATTAGCATAGAAATCATCCTTAGTATCAACTAATGTCTTAGTAGAATCATCATCAATTTTGCCATCAAGCCCACGAATTTCTGCAATTTCAGTTGAGCTATCGCCTAATTTGATCAGTCTGAAGCCATCCTTCATTCTGCCCTTCTCATCAAACGCATATCTCTTACCATTGATTTCTTTGATCTTGCTAGCGATAATAGAACCCTTACCATCTGCATAGAACCAAGCATCTGAATCATCATCATAATCATCTGCATCAAGAAGTTTATCAGGCACTACCTTAAACCAACCCTTAGTAACTCTAGCTCCATCTTCGATGGAATTGAAATATCTCCACTCACTAGTAGTTGCTGTACCAGGAGTTGCATCTTTCTTAGTAACCCATTCAGCATTCATTCTACCATAAACATCGAAGCTGTATTTCTTACCGTTAATGCTTTCTCCATCTTCATTAGATACCTTTTTACCATTAGATTTAAAGTAGAACCAACGAGTCTGATCTTCATCATCAAACACATTTCCGCTTGAGAAGTTAGGTGCAACAGTATCTACATCATAATCTTCATCAGTAACTGCAAGGAACTTCCAACCAATAGCCTGTGAACCATCGTTTTCGTCTCCACAGTAATAATCAGCAGTCTTCCATGCATCATCAGCTGTGTTTCTCTTACCATTTTCATCAAGCCAGCCATACTGCATCTTGCCATCTTCGTCAAAGGTATACTTCTTGCCATTGATGGTTTTGAAGGAAGCTTTCTCGCTGCTGCCAGTATAAGCCTTACCATTGGATCCAAAATAATACCAATAATTAGCCGGCTCATCTTCGCCGTCATAATCTTCATTCTCTACAGAAACCCATTTATTAGTTACCATAGCGCCATTTTCGTCTACATAATAGAAGCTGTCTTTGTACTCAACGACCAGATCGGTAGCCATTTCACCATCATCGTTTAAGTAGAACCAGTTGTCACCAGATTTTTCCCACTTCTCTGTTTCTTTGTCTCCGCTCTTGTCATAGTACACCCATGTATCATTTTCTTCCTGCCCGCCAGTAGCTGCGAAAGAGGACATGGAAGCGCCTAAT
>JAAOXG010000146.1 GCA_013036995.1 Lacrimispora defluvii | reverse complement strand
GAAGAAGTAGCTATGCTTATGGCTTATGAAGTTACAAGGGATTTACAAGTAGAGGAAGTTGAAATAGAAACTCCTATATGCAGAACAAAATGCAAAATGTTATCAGGTAAAAACGTAGCAATAGTTCCAATATTAAGAGCAGGACTTGGTATGGTTGGTGGTATGACTAGTTTAATACCAGCAGCAAAAGTTGGACACATAGGACTTTATCGTGATGAGGAAACTTTAAAACCTGTAGAATATTTCTGCAAATTACCTCAAGATATTGGTGATAGAGATGTAATTGTTACAGATCCAATGCTTGCTACAGGAGGATCTGCAAAAGATGCAATAACATTATTAACGCAAAAAGGAGCAAAACATATTATATTAATGTGTCTTGTAGCTGCTCCCGAAGGAATTAAAGAAGTTATGGATGAACATCCAGATGTAGATATATATGTAGCTTCTGTAGATGAAAAACTTAATGA
Organism: Lacrimispora defluvii; assembly: GCA_013036995.1. GTDB lineage: Bacteria > Bacillota > Clostridia > Lachnospirales > Lachnospiraceae > Lacrimispora > Lacrimispora defluvii. The sequence continues at coordinate 88 of JAAOXG010000146.1, read as the reverse complement.
AAAAGGTTATGTGGTTCCAGGTTTAGGAGATGCGGGAGACAGACTATATGGAACAAAATAAGAAAATTACGACTTAACAGCCCTTAAA
>JAAOXG010000145.1 GCA_013036995.1 Lacrimispora defluvii | reverse complement strand
CTTTTTAGCTTTAGGATCTAATCCTATCATAGGCTCATCAAATAATATAACCTTTGGATTAGTAATTAGTGCTGCACATATACTAACCTTTTGTTGCATACCCTTTGACAATTCTGAACCCAATTTATCTTTTTTGTCCCACAAATCAAATCTTTTTAACATATTCTCTGCCTTATCTTTATAGTCCTTTACCTTATAAGCATTAGCCATATATTCAACATGTTCATAAACAGTTAATAAATCATATAAAGCGGGTACCTCTGGTACATAGGCGAATTTAGACTTAGCTTCTAAACTTTTATTGCTTTTACCACAAATACTTATTTCCCCTTGAAATTTTAAAAGTCCTGCAATAGCTTTTATACTTGTACTTTTCCCCGCTCCATTTGGTCCTAAAAGCACTGCTATTTCCCCTTCGTTGATATCAAAAGAAACATTGTTTACTGCTTTAAATTTATTGTAATTTTTACACAATCCTTTTACAACAAGCATTATTTATCCCCCTTAAAATAAATTTTAAATAAAAAATATTAATATACATCGAC
>JAAOXG010000144.1 GCA_013036995.1 Lacrimispora defluvii | reverse complement strand
AGTTACATCCACAGCGGCTTTTTGTGGAGTGATTTTTTGTAAAGTATTGCAGAAATATTTTTAAAGGAGGAAGTTTGTGAATTATATAGTTAAAGCCATAATTCCTATTATTATACTCTTAATCATATCATATGGGATGGCTAAAAAGGTTAAAGTATATGAGTGTTTTGTTGAGGGTGCTAAAGATGGTGTAAGTATATGCATTAGAATATTTCCATATCTTCTTGCCATGATGGTAGCTATAGCTGTGTTTAGAGAATCTAAGGCTTTAGACTGTTTAATCAATATTCTAAAACCAGTATCAAATTTAATAGGGTTGCCAGGAGAATTAGTACCCTTAGTTCTAATAAAACCTTTATCAGGAAGCGGCGCTTTGGGGGTATTTGCAGATATATTGAAACAGTTTGGTCCAGATAGTAATGTAGGGAAGATGGCATCCATTATAATGGGATCTACAGAAACTATTTTTTATACAATAACAGTTTATTTTGGAGCTGTTGGAATAAAAAAAATAAGACATACATTATGGGCTGCTATTTTTGCAGATATGGTAGCTATAATAATGGCTGTATTAGTAACTAATATAATGTTATAAAAACACCCTAAATTTAAGGGTGAACTGCACCCTGTCAAGTAGACAGTGGAAATAATAAAAACTACTTAAGCGGCTAAAGCCCTAAATTCCAATGGACTTAGGCCGTTTAATCATTTTTGAAGTCTTTTAGTATTATAGAAGATAATATAT
>JAAOXG010000143.1 GCA_013036995.1 Lacrimispora defluvii | reverse complement strand
CAATAAGGGGATTTGCTCTATTTAATTAGGAATAAGGTCGATTACTGATAGAACAAATCCAGGCTACTGTGTTTAGTAATCAGATTTGTTCGTGACCGATATGCACGGGCAAAACGGCAGGGGGTTGTTAGCGCGACCTCCTGCCACCCGCTTTCACGAAGGTCATGTGTAAAAGGCCGCAGCGTAACTATTACTAATGAATTCAGGACAGACAGTGGCTACGGCTCAGTTTGGGTTGTGCTGTTGCTGGGCGGCGATGACGCCTGTACGCATTTGGTGATCCGGTTCTGCTTCCGGTATTCGCTTAATTCAGCACAACGGAAAGAGCACTGGCTAACCAGGCTCGCCGACTCTTCACGATTATCGACTCAATGCTCTTACCTGTTGTGCAGATATAAAAAATCCCGAAACCGTTATGCAGGCTCTAACTATTACCTGCGAACTGTTTCGGGATTGCATTTTGCAGACCTCTCTGCCTGCGATGGTTGGAGTTCCAGACGATACGTCGAAGTGACCAACTAGGCGGAATCGGTAGTAAGCGCCGCCTCTTTTCATCTCACTACCACAACGAGCGAATTAACCCATCGTTGAGTCAAATTTACCCAATTTTATTCAATAAGTCAATATCATGCCGTTAATATGTTGCCATCCGTGGCAATCATGCTGCTAACGTGTGACCGCATTCAAAATGTTGTCTGCGATTGACTCTTCTTTGTGGCATTGCACCACCAGAGCGTCATACAGCGGCTTAACAGTGCGTGACCAGGTGGGTTGGGTAAGGTTTGGGATTAGCATCGTCACAGCGCGATATGCTGCGCTTGCTGGCATCCTTGAATAGCCGACGCCTTTGCATCTTCCGCACTCTTTCTCGACAACTCTCCCCCACAGCTCTGTTTTGGCAATATCAACCGCACGGCCTGTACCATGGCAATCTCTGCATCTTGCCCCCGGCGTCGCGGCACTACGGCAATAATCCGCATAAGCGAATGTTGCGAGCACTTGCAGTACCTTTGCCTTAGTATTTCCTTCAAGCTTTGCCACACCACGGTATTTCCCCGATACCTTGTGTGCAAATTGCATCAGATAGTTGATAGCCTTTTGTTTGTCGTTCTGGCTGAGTTCGTGCTTACCGCAGAATGCAGCCATACCGAATCCGGCTTGTGATTGCGCCATCCCCATAGCAGCCATCACATCAGTACCGGAAAGAGAGTCAGAAGCCGTGGCCCGTGGTGAGTCGCTCATCATCGGGCTTTTTGGCGAATGAAATTTAGCTACGCTTTCGAGTCTCATGCGCCTTCTCCCGGTACCTGAATCAATGTTAGGTTTCCGCAGAACACTGCGCCGGTATCGATTTACCTTTGGTTGGCCAACTTGAGTGGTTTCACTGCTGGCGTATGACCAAAGATGAACGTGTCCGCGCCTTTGATTTCTTTCACGATCCCGTTTTGTGAGTTGCTGATTCGTTCGCGGTTCCAGATTACCTGCTGATGATCAACTGGCTTTCCAAACTCGTATTCGTCAAAGGGATAATCGGCGTGGCAGATAACATATTTTTTATCTTTGCTCACCATTTGGATGATTAACGGAATTTCATCTGTTTTATGGGCAAAGATCTTTAGCCAGAATTTCTTTGTCGTAATCGGTATTAAAGACCCAGTCACCGCCATTAAGCAGCCAGTGATTAACGTTTCCACGCTCTGATAAGCCATCAATCATCATTTGCTCTTGGTTTCCACGTACAGCTTTGAACCAGGGGAATGTGATTAATTC
>JAAOXG010000142.1 GCA_013036995.1 Lacrimispora defluvii | reverse complement strand
CCCCTGAATGGGATACGGCTGATACTGTCGCCCCTGCCAGGTGACCGGCTCACCTTTTTCGTTCTGCTCATTACAGAAAAAATAACGTTCTCCACCGACCTCTGTCAGGTCGATTTCCCAGAGCACCACGCTGGCCGACTGCTCCGCACGGGTGCATTCATTCAGTGTTTCCTGCCGGATATCCTGCATCAGTTCACCACCTGTTCAAACTCTGCGCTGAACTCAACACGCAGCATACTGACCCGCGACGACCATTTTGCGCAGGTCACCTTTATCTGCCGCCACTCATAAGGCGGCGTCCACAGAAAGGATTTCCAGCCCCCGTGCTCTTCCAGAAACGACTCCAGTACCGTGGCCTCCTCACGGGGGACAGAAAGCGTCACGCTGTACGTTTTCAGGTTGGCATTCAGCCCGGCAGGCGCTCGCTGAGAATAGCCATCACCAAAGCGCACCTTTCTTACAGAAGGGACCGAAGCCACATCCATACCGGGTTTCACTTTCCAGCGGAAGGTCTTCATCGTCCACCTCCGGAGAACAGGCCACCATCACGCATCTGTGTCTGAATTTCATCACGGGCACCCTTGCGGGCCATGTCATACAC
>JAAOXG010000141.1 GCA_013036995.1 Lacrimispora defluvii | reverse complement strand
TTAAGTCGCATAAAAACCATTCTTCATAATTCAATCCATTTACTATGTTATGTTCTGAGGGGAGTGAAAATTCCCCTAATTCGATGAAGATTCTTGCTCAATTGTTATCAGCTATGCGCCGACCAGAACACCTTGCCGATCAGCCAAACGTCTCTTCAGGCCACTGACTAGCGATAACTTTCCCCACAACGGAACAACTCTCATTGCATGGGATCATTGGGTACTGTGGGTTTAGTGGTTGTAAAAACACCTGACCGCTATCCCTGATCAGTTTCTTGAAGGTAAACTCATCACCCCCAAGTCTGGCTATGCAGAAATCACCTGGCTCAACAGCCTGCTCAGGGTCAACGAGAATTAACATTCCGTCAGGAAAGCTTGGCTTGGAGCCTGTTGGTGCGGTCATGGAATTACCTTCAACCTCAAGCCAGAATGCAGAATCACTGGCTTTTTTGGTTGTGCTTACCCATCTCTCCGCATCACCTTTGGTAAAGGTTCTAAGCTTAGGTGAGAACATCCCTGCCTGAACATGAGAAAAAACAGGGTACTCATACTCACTTCTAAGTGACGGCTGCATACTAACCGCTTCATACATCTCGTAGATTTCTCTGGCGGTTGAAGGGCTAAATTCTTCAACGCTAACTTTGAGAATTTTTGTAAGCAATGCGGC
>JAAOXG010000140.1 GCA_013036995.1 Lacrimispora defluvii | reverse complement strand
CATATATATTTTTTAAAAGTTAAAACTACTACTGTAATATTTGAAAAGGGGTGTTTATGAAATGCAATTAACTGAATTAGAACTTCAAAACCTAAGAGAATTAATAGGTAAACATGAAACTGCATGTAACAAATTAAATGCTTATGCTCAGCAAGCTCAGGATCAACAAATAAAACAAATGTTCCAAAAATCAGCACAGGATGCTCAAAATACAAAACAAAAATTAATGTCTTTTTTAGGATAGTTTAAGGAGGTATAATAATGCAAGATAAAGATATGATAAATGATACGCTATCAGCGTTAAAAGCAAGTTTAACAGGATATTCTACTACAATTGCTGAAACAGATAATCAACAATTGAGACAAGAAATTCAACAAATGAGAAATAACTGTGAAACAAGTCAGTATGACTTTTATAAATTAGCAAAACAAAAAGGTTTTTACAAACCAGCAGCACAAGCTTCACCAGAGCAAATTCAAACAGTTAAAAGCCAAGTAAGCGGTTCATAAAATTATAGTTGAAGCTAATAGGCCAAATAAATGGCTTATAAAATATAAGCGAAGGT
>JAAOXG010000014.1 GCA_013036995.1 Lacrimispora defluvii | reverse complement strand
GGAGTTTTGCTCATGGCTATTGTTTTCTTTTAAGGAGGTTAGGTATGACAAAACGTATTATGGCAATATACGATGCGGACTCTGGATTTGGAGAACGGCTTGCAGAATTTGTAAATTTTAAAGAGCGGTTTCCTGTATCCATTGTGTCGTTTTCATCACTAGAGGAGCTTAAGAGTTACAGCTGTGATCATAATATTAAGCTTCTGCTCATCAGTTCCAGAGTATCAAACGATGTGATCGGGCAGATTGGCGCAGATAAAGTAGTTCTGCTTGCAGAAGAGAAAATAATTTCTGCAAATGAGTCCTATCCAAGTGTTTATAAGTACCAGGCGGCAGATCACCTCATTCGGGAGATAATGGAACAATACTGCGCAGATCTGGAAGAAACAGGATATACCACACTGTCTGAAAGAAGCAGGGTAGTAGGTGTCTATTCTCCGGTAAACCGTTGTTTAAAAACATCCTTTTCTCTGGCTATGGCCCAGCTTTTGTCACGGGATTTAAAGGTTCTTTACTTAAATATGGAAGATTGCTCTGGTCTTGAGAGTCTGACAGGAGAAGAGTATAAAAGGGGGATGTCAGATTTGTTTTATTATTACAGACAGGGAAGCTTTTCATATGGACGGCTTGGTTCTGTTATATATACATGGGGAGATTTGGATTATGTGCCACCGGTTCAGTATCCGGAAGATCTGGCATTTATTTCATCTCAGGAGATAGCGGGACTAATTAAGCAGATCTCCAAGGAGAGTACATACGGTACCATTATCCTTGATCTGGGGCAGATGGGAAAAAGAGCGGCTGACGTTTTGGAAGTATGTGACGGAATCTATATGCCTGTAAAAGATGATTGTGTATCAGCAGCCAAAGTTGAAGAATTTGAAGCATACCTTGCTGCTTCCGGTCACAATGCCATAATGAGCAGGATTCAGAAAATCAATCTTCCCTATCATTGTACCTTTGGCAGAAAGGACAATTATCTGGATCAGCTTTTGTGGAGTGAATTAGGAGATTATACCCGGCAGCTGTTAAGAAAACAGCCATAGGGAGGGAGAAGATATGAACGAAGAACAACGCATCAGGATGCGGGAAGATATAATGCTGGAACTAAATCAGCATCAACAGATTTCAGATGAAGAGCTTTACACCATGATCGATGAGAAGATAATCAGATTGGGAATGACCGAATATCTGCCTTTAAGAGAAAAATTAATATTAAGAGGCTGGCTGTTTGACTCCTTCAGACGCCTGGGAATTCTTCAGGAACTGGTAGATGATAAAACTGTCACAGAAATCATGGTAAATGGGGCAAATAATATCTTTATTGAGCGAAATGGCCGTATGGAACGGTGGGAAAAGGAATTTGAGAGTCAGGAACAATTGGAGGATATGATTCAGCAGATTGTCAGCCGTGTAAACAGGACCGTGAATGTTTCAAGGCCCATGGCAGATGCCAGACTGGGCGACGGTTCCAGGGTTCATGTTGTCCTGCCCCCGGTTTCCATTGACGGACCGGCTGTTACAATCAGAAAGTTTCCAGAACCCATTACTATTGCTAAGCTTTTAAAACTGGGATCAATAACCAGGGAAGCAGCAGACTTTTTAAAAGCAATTGTGGAGGCGGGATATAATATTTTTATCAGCGGAGGAACCAATTCCGGTAAAAGTACTTTTTTAAACGCTCTTTCTTCTTACATCCCCAAAAACGAGCGTATTGTAACTATAGAAGATTCTGCAGAGCTTCAGATCACTCATATCTCCAATCTGGTACGTCTGGAGACGAGAGGTGCCAATGGAGAAGGGGAGGGAGAGGTGACTATCGGCGATTTAATAAAGGCAGCGCTTCGCATGAATCCATCCAGGATTATCGTGGGTGAAGTAAGAGGAAGAGAAGCACTTGATATGATTTCTGCCATGAACACCGGACATGACGGAAGTTTAAGCACCGGGCATGGAAACAGTCCAAAGGACATGCTGTCAAGGTTAGAGACCATGGTGCTTATGGGAACAGACATTCCTCTTTTGGCGGTACGCAGTCAGGTAGCGGCAGCAATTGATATCTTAATTCATTTGGGAAGATTAAGGGATAAAAGCAGACGGGTCTTATCAATTGTGGAGGTAGCTGGATATGAAGATGGTGAAATCAGACTTAATCCCATTTACCGGTTTGAAGAAGGGGAAACCGACAGGGGAGATGCCAGGAAAGTTGGGGGATTCCTTAAGAAGGTTGGAGATCTTAAAAACACAGAAAAGCTCAAAGCAGCAGGCATTGAATTATGATATTTATATCCTTTCTATATGTGAGTGGCTGTATTATAGCGGACAGGGAGTCTTAATCGCAGCACTTTTTTCTTATATTTTCTATCGCAGTCTGGTGGTGTTTCTTATTTTCATTCCTTTCGGAATTATAGTTCCTTTGTCAAAAAGAAAAGAATTAAAAGGCAGACAGCTTCAGCAGTTGAATCTGGAATTTAAAGAAGGCATTTTACTTCTCTCCTCCTTTTTGAGTGCAGGTTATTCAGTAGAAAACTCTGTTATTTCTGTGTCGGGAGAATTATCTGTTCTTTATGGCGAAGAGGGACTCATAACAAAGGAATTCCGGTTCATTGAGAGCCAGATTCATATGAACCGGTCTGTTGAGCAGGCATTTTTAGAATTTGCATTAAGAAGCGGTCTGGATGATGTGAAGAACTTTGCAGAGGTATTCTCCACTGCAAAGCGCAGCGGAGGAGAATTGGTTTCTATTATCAGTCACACGGCAGATGTAATTCGGGATAAAGTACAGGTAAGGCAGGAGATTCTGACCATGACGGCTTCCAAGCAGTTTGAATTAAAAATAATGAATCTTATTCCCTTTTTCATAGTCATATATATTGATTTCACATCCCCGGGCTTTTTCCAGATTATGTATACCACTGGAGTGGGAAGAATTTTAATGACCATATGTATGATCCTTTATATGATTGCTTACCAGACAGCAAAGCGGATTATGGAAATTGAGATATAATCGGGGAGCCATATGAAAAAACAAATAAATATTAAATGGAGACCGCCTGTAACAAAGGTACAGGCTGCATGTGCAGCGGGCGGCATTGTTTTATATACAGTTCTGGAACTTTCCACTTTTTGGGGCAGGCAGGATGTGTTTAACGGCGAGGGCCTAAAAAGAGCCGGACCAGGACGAGGAGAGAACATTTATGAGGTTTTAGTAAGTGGACTGGATGAAGAGCAGGAAGATAAAAAATTATTAATAGAAATTCCTGTAAAGGAGCGGAGGTATACAGACAAAGAAGCAGAAAGCCTGTTTGACCAGCTGGAAACCCAACTTCCAACCCAGATACTTTCAGAAAATGATTCTCTTAATGCCATAAGACAAAATCTGAATCTGAAAACCAGACTGGACACTCTTGGATTAACCGTGCGCTGGGAAACCAGTGCCCCTGAGCTTATTGACTCCTTTGGAACAGTTTATAACGAAGATGTTGCTGAGGCAGGGAAAGAAATTCTGATTCTGGCTATGGTATCAGATGGTATCCACCAGCGAAGCTGTCAATACAAAGGTAAAGTATATCCACCTGTTCTGACACTGGAAGAAAAAAAGAAAGCAGCCTTTCTAAAATGGGCGGATGATCTTGATACGAAGCAGCAGACAGACACATCACTTATTTTACCTGATGTATTTGAAGGACAAAAACTCAAGTACTCTAAACCAAAGGAAGGAAGTTATGGAATTTTACCTGTGCTCGGCCTTGTGCTGGCTGTACTTTTGCAGATCAGGACTCAGGTTGAAAAGCAGAAAAAAAGCAGGTTGAGAGAGCAGCAGCTTTTAATGGATTATTCAGAGGTGGTTTCAAAGCTTGTGGTTTATATTGGAGCAGGTTATACAGTAAGGGGGGCATGGGAACGAATTGCAGCAGGATACAGGGAGTCTCTTAAAAACGGAAGGCGCGTCATGCGCCCAGCTTATGAAGAGATGGTGCATACGGCATCACAGTTAAAAAGTGGTTTGTCGGAAAGCCGCGCTTACAATGAATTTGGAAGGCGTTGCAGCCTCCAGCCATACATAAAGCTCGCGGCTTTACTGGAGCAAAATCAGAAAAATGGAGGCAGACAGTTAAGAAATGCACTTGATATAGAAATGGCTTCGGCTTTTGAGCAGAGAAAGAATGCAGCCAGAAAGCTGGGAGAAGAAGCAGGTACAAAGCTTTTGCTGCCCCTCCTTCTAATGTTATTCGTTGTCATGACTATGATCGTAGTACCTGCATTTCTTGCATTTTACTAGAGAGGAGGTGATACCATGGCTTTAATAATGAAAGAGCAGATCCGGGATTTTATAAAAGAAGAAGATGGAGTAGGGGTTATTGAAATTGTATTGATTCTGGTAGTTTTAATTGGTCTGGTTATTATTTTTAAAACCAATATTAAAAAACTGCTGGATGGCATTTTTGAGGAGATTAATAAGCAGTCGAAAGAGGTGTATTAATGCACAACAATGGTCATATAACGGTATTTCTAAGTTTAACCCTTTTATGCATTGTCAGTTTGATGTGCGGACTTTTAGAGTCCGCACGGACTGCAGGAACAAGATGGTATTTAAAGATTGCTGCGGATTCGGCCATGGATTCAGTATTTAGCAGATATCACAGAGAAGCGTGGGATAAGTACCGGATTTTTCTTCTGGAAGATAAAAGCGGGAATGATCTGGAACAGAAATGGCAGGAGTATATAGCACCATATATGGAGCATTCTGGCTGGTATGGTGTGGAAATAGAGGGTGCCAGTGTGTTACATCGTGACCTCATAACCAGTGCCGGTGGGAAATATTTGAAGCAGGAGATCCTGGATTATATGAAGTATGGAATTTTTGATCACATACCAGATGAGGCAGGAGCCGTTACAATGCTTGCTGATCTTAAGGAAGCTGCTGTTGTAAAAGATCTTTCCAGGTCATATGGGGAACACACAAAAGAAGCAGTACGTCTGGAGCATGTGATTGAAGAAATTAATAGTTCCTTAGAAAGGCAGAAATACATCTGGAATGAGGCAAATTCATGTTTGAGCAATTACGATGGACAGGAATTTATAAGAAAAGCGGTTGAAATGGAGAAAGAGACGGATCGCATACCTGCCCTTGTAAAATCTTATGGAAATATTGCAGATGAATTATATGCTCAATTACAGCTAACAAAAAGCAAGAAAACAGAAGCAATGGATCAGTTAAGCGATACAATCCAGATAACATTAAACAGTGACACAGATTGGTTTGATTCTTATGTGAGGCAGGATGGAGAGCGGCGTAAAGAAGTCGAAGCACTTGCCGCAGAGGCTATAAATATTAAGAATAAAATAGAACATTCAAAAGACCGGGCATTGGAAGTAGGACAAATAATTGATGAATGGGAAAGCAGTTCAGATGATGATGATGATGGACCAGATTTATCTGAGTTATGGGGTTCTGTCAGGGATATCTGGTGTGAAATCCATATTTCTTTGCTTTCCTATACCAACGGTGTGAAAGATACTCAAAAAGAAAAGATTTTAGAAAAGGTGGAAAGTCTTGTGCGAAATGGTCTTATGAGCCTTGTACTTCCAGAGGGGACACAGATATCGAAAGGACAGCTTGATCTTAACTCGTTTCCATCTCTGATCTATTCAGAGGAACAGGGAGAAATTGATGGTTTGATAGACCGCATTTTATTTGAGGAGTACTGTGGACGATTTCTTACTAGTTTTTTATCAGAAGAAGATAAGGCGGTTAAATATGAACTGGAATATTTAATCGGAGGGATGAATAGCGATGAGAAAAATTTTTCACAGGCTGTAACAGATGTTTTGACCATAAGGGAAGGTCTCAATCTGGTACATATTTTAATGGATCAGGAAAAACGGAAAGAAGCAGAGGCTTTGGCAGGTGTGATAACCGGAGTTACAGGAACTGCCCCTCTTACAGGGCTGGTGGCCTTCTTTGTTATGAGTATATGGGCAATGGGAGAAGCCATTTTGGATGTCAGACGGCTGTTACAGGGAGAAAAGGTTGCACTTATCAAGTCAAAGGATAACTGGAGACTTTCACTTCAGGGCTTACTGGATTCAGGAAGCAGTGGATCGTTTGAGGGTGAGGGAAGTGACAATAACGGTGTTAGTTATACTGGCTATTTAAAATTAATTCTGTTTCTCTCCCATAGTACCCGACAGTATTACAGGCTTATGGATATCATTCAGATGAATCTTCGGACAACCGATACTGAGTTTCGCATGTCTCATTGTGTATATGGGGCGGAAATTCAGGGAAAAGGGCGTGGGCAGCATTTCTTTTTCGGAGTGCTGGAACCTGTTTATCCGATAGAGGTGCGGACGGAAAAAGCATATTAGGATAAGGAGGCGAATAATTATGCCCTTTTTCAGAGAGTTAATAAAAATCATTTGTAAAGCAAAGGTTACTCTCCAGGTACATTTCCCCTTGATAAGAAAAAATATCTCTGCAAAAAGGGTATTATTATTCGCTTCCTTTCAATCAAAGCCAGGCAGCCTGACAATCGAAGCAGCTATGGCACTTCCGCTTTTTCTGTTTGCAGTTATGATACTGATGACGCCAATGAAACTTTTAAATGACGGAAGAAAAATTCAGACTGCGCTTGAGATTACTGGAGAAGAGTTAAGTCAGTATATATCAGCTTTAAAAGAGTTAAAGAGAGGCGAAGATTTAAGTGCAGCGGGATTAAATGAAATGCCGGATGGTTTACTGGAAGGAATAACAGAACAGAGTATTCTTTTATATGCAAGAATGAAAATGAAAAAGTATGAAGTATACCAAGATGCCCAGTCTGTATCTTTTTTAAGATCCTCTGTTTTAAAAGATAATGAAACTATTGATTTGATTATGGATTATCGGATCCGCCTTCCATTTCCTGTTTTAGGGCTGAAAAGTGTTCCAATGTCCGCCCGGTGTTTCAGGAGAGCATGGATTGGAGATACGCTGCTCTATGAGGATGAGTCCGGCGATACGGAAGAGATGGTTTATGTGGGAAGAGACAGCACCAGATATCACAAAAAAAGGACCTGCCATTATTTATTCAATCATATAAGGACAGTGAACGAAACGGATCTGGAGAGTATTCGAAATACTGGCGGAGGCAAATATAAACCCTGCAGCAGATGCAGCAGTCTGGCAAAAGAAGGAAATATTGTCTATATCATGCCGTCAGGTGAAAAATTCCACAGCAGCAGAGAATGCAGCGCAATCACCGCATATGTGAGACTTGTTCCTATATCAGAAGTGATTCATTTAGGTGCTTGTACTTATTGTTCTCAGTAAGGAGGCAATGATGGTTGAAAAATTAAATTATATTGTTTTTGGTATGTTTCTTCTGGCAGCAGCCTGGGAAGATGGGAGAAAGAAAAGTATCAGTATCTGGCTCCTTTTAAGCGGGGGTGCCGCAGGATTCGCTTTGAGTTTATTGCAGAGAGAGAATTGTTTTAAGTTTACTGGCTGTCTGGTTGGTTTTGCTTTATTAACGTTAAGTAAATTATCAAAGGAATCAGTTGGCACCGGGGATGGCTGTTTCTTTATAATAAGCGGTTTGTTTTTGCCTGCTCAGTCCAATCTGATATTATTTTTCTATGGCTTAAGTCTGAGCGGTATTTTCTGCGGTCTGTTTTTTCTGTTAAACCGGGCAAAAGGAATTGATGTTGGAAAAGAGAGAATCCCGTTTATTCCGTTTCTGGTTCCGGTCTGGCTAATCATGGTGTTGAGATGAATAAGCGCTTAAAAGGAAGTTATACGGTAGAAGCTGCTTTTGTTATGGCTGTCATATTATTCTCTCTTATGATATCCATTCAGTCGGCGTATCGCCTGAGAGATGAGGTGGCAGGGGCTATGGCGCTTGCTGAATCAGTGCAGAGATTAAGGCACAATGAGACAGAGCCGCCTGGTGATGCTGCAAATTGGGCAGTTCAAAGGGCCGGGACCCCATTTTCATGGAAGGAATATCAATTTAAATTGAACTTATCCGGAAATTTGCTTACAGGAAAACGGATTAAGGGTACAGGAACAGGTGGCAGATGGAAACTTGAACTGGAACAACAAGTATTTGATCCTGAAAATTTTCTAAGGAAGCTGACACTGATCAGTCAGGAGGAATGATATGAATATTACATATAGGCGGGAAATGAAGCATAATTATTTGATTATAGAGCAGGATAATGCCCAGATGCAGGGATATGAGGAAAACATGCTCAAAGAAAATCAGATAAATGGTTTGCTGAAATTCCAATTAAAGCAGATTGATAATCGTAAATACTTCTATTATGAAATCACTTCAAAACAGCCTCTAAGCCGAATTTTAGAGTTTCACAGTATAAATAAACAGGAACTTATAAATTTAATTATAGGGATTGCCCAGATTCTTAACCGTCTTCCTGTATATCTCCTTAAAGAAGATCAGATACTTTTACAGCCGGAATACATCTATATTGAGCCAGAACAGTTTTTTGTGTCTCTCTGTCTGATACCTGGAAGAGACAGGAAGTTCTCAGAAGAGATGAGTGAATTACTTCGTTATCTTTTGGGAAAGATTAACCATCAGGATAAAGAATGCGTGGTTATGGCTTATGCATTATATCAGGAGAGTGTAAAGGACAATTATGGTATGGATGCTTTGACGGAACTGGTTTGTCTCCACAATGATAAGCTGGAGGCAAGGCAGGAAGAGGAGGCATGTGAGCCTCAATCCGGATTTACAAATACAGAAAAAGAACAGATACAGGTCATTGAGGAGTTTTCAAGTCCTGTACAAACAAAAACTACCGGCTTTGGTTTGTGGAGACCGCTTATCATATCGTCTGTAGTTGTTACTGGTTTTTCAGCTGTGTTGTGGAGTATATCTGGTTACAGGGGAATATTAAGATACTGGTATCTGGTCATGGCAGCAGGAATTTTGTCCGTTTTATCTGGATTAAAATTAACAGGTAAAAATCAATACCAGCACCCTGAGGAAGACAGTTCCGCAAAAGACAGGGGTTATGACAGCGAGCAGGAAGAATGGCAAACTGCTTTTTTTGAGAATAAGGATGAATCGTCAGTTCTGCTAAAATCACCAGCATTAGAAGAACCCTTACAGACAGTACTTCTTACGAATAGTCAAAAAGATACACATGTAAAGGTTTTTAAATCTGCCAGTCCTGGAATTCCAGATATAATAATTACATATACTCCCTATCTCATAGGCAAGCAGGAGGGATTGGTGGATTATGTTCTTAATGGAGAAGCAATCAGCCGGATTCATGCGAAAATAGAGAAGGAAGGAAATGATTACTGTATCAGTGATTTAAACTCTACCAATGGCACATATGTCAACGGTCGGCTTCTGGAAACAAACGAAACAGTTTTATTAAATACAGGAGATGAAATTTTTATCGCAAATTTTGCGTTTATATTTACATAATCTGTCAGTTTATGATAAAATAAGCATATTATAGTTCAGAAGGAGCGCTTCAATGGATGAATTTAGCAGGCGCAAGAAGGCCATTGTAAATATTGGTCTCATTGCATTGAATGTCATTTATTTTCTATACCTGGAGATGAATGGTTCTACCGAGGATACGCAGTTTATGGTTTCCCATGGGGCTATGTATGCGCCGCTGGTTATTGAAAGAGGGGAGTATTACAGGTTAATCACTTCCACGTTCATGCATTTTGGAATAAATCATATTATGAACAACATGCTGATTCTGTTCATTCTGGGAGATAATCTGGAACGTGCACTGGGTCATATTAAATACCTGCTTTTTTATTTGATCTGTGGAGTGGGAGCGAATGTTACTTCCATGATTATAAATTTGTCCGGATATAGAATTGTGGTTTCCGCTGGCGCCTCCGGTGCCATTTTCGGAGTAATCGGCGGTCTTTTATATGCTGTGGCAGTTAATCGTGGGCAATTGGAAGACCTGAGCACCCGCCAATTGGTTGTGGTAATTTTATGCTCTCTGTATTTTGGCTTTACCAGCACAGGTGTTGATAACGCTGCCCATATTGCAGGTCTTATAACAGGCATAATAATGGGAGTCGTTTTATATCGCAGACCCAGGAACGGTCGCAGCCGGTAATTATGGAAAAAATGCTGGAAGGAGGTGAGTATGTGAGAGAAGATGACTGCATTTTCTGCAAAATTGCAAATGGGGGTATTCCCTCAGAGACAATTTATGAGGATGACATGTTTCGTGTAATTATGGATTTAGGACCGGCTTCCAAAGGGCATGCCCTGATTCTTCCCAAGGAGCATTACAGAGATATCTGTGATCTGGATGAAGATACGGCAGCAAAGGTCCTTCCATTGGCAGCAAAAATAGGAGTCGCCATGAAAAAGGCGCTGGGATGCTCCGGGTTCAATGTAGTGCAGAATAATGGAAAAGAGGCAGGTCAGACGGTTTTTCATTTTCACGTGCATTTGATTCCCCGTTACGAGGAAGGTCCTGTTATGGTTTCCTGGATGCCGGGTAAGGTAAGTCCGGAAGAACTAGCACAGACAGGAGCCGCCATCAGGAGCGCCCTGTAATCAGAGGGGCATATGATATGAGCATACATGAAGATGAAAATCTGCTGCTGCAGTCCATATATGGTAAATATCAGGGGCTGTTGCGACGAATAGCTAAAACACTGAATGTACCGGATCTGGAACTTGATGATGTGGTACAGGAGACATTTATTTCTTATTTTGAGAATTATTCATTAACCTGGTCAGACACGCGGAAAAAAAGCATGTTGATCAAAATATTAAAACGCAAATGCATAGACTCTCTTCGCAAAAATGGTCATTATGAGAAAGTAAGTCTTGATGAGGAAGATGCCTCCAACGAGATGGCGATGCTGGCAAGGTATGTGGTAACTGATCCTCTGGAGGTAGTTCTTGGGGAAGAGTCTGTTTTAAAAATCACCAGTGAGATTTCCAATATGAGAGATGAGTGGAAGGAGATGGCTGTACTATATTTTCTGGAACAGCTGACTATTCCTGAGATCTGTGAGAAACTTGAAATTCCGGGAACGGTTTGCCGTTCCCGGATCTATCGGACAAGAGTCTGTCTAAAGAATATACTCGGTCCCAATTATTATGCTGATTAATTTTTAGAAACCAGGTTCTCTATCATTTCTATAATTGTATTAACAGCATCATGAAGTTCGCTGCTTTCCATTTTTGAAAGATAGGACTGACGGTTGGCAAAGGTATCTGTAATGGCCTGTAGTAAGGTGTCTCCATTTAAGCTTTCTTCTTCCAGAAGATAACTGAATCCCTGCTTTGAAAAAGATCTGGCATTTAAAATCTGATCACCTCTGCTGGCAGCAGCGGAAAGGGGAATCAGAATATTAAGTTTTCTCAGTGCCAGTATCTCGCAGATCGCGTTGGCACCAGCTCTGGAAATCATTAAGTCAGCAGCAGCAAAAAGATGTTTCAAAGGGGCATCTACATATTCGTACTGTACATATCCATGGACACCTGCAAGGCTTTCATCCAGATTGCCTTTTCCACAGATATGTATGATCTGGTAATTGTTTAATAGCTTTGGAAGGATGCCCCTTATAGCGTTGTTGACGGTTACAGAACCAAGGCTGCCTCCGATGATCAGTATAACAGGCTTATTTTCGTTTAGTCTGGCATACTTTAATCCAGTCATCCGGTCGCCCTCTAAGAGTTCTTTCCGAATGGGGGAGCCAGTTAGTATTGCCTTGTTTTTCGGGAGATAGTTGAGTGTTTCCGGAAAATTACAGCAGACACGGGTTGCAGCGGGGATGCAGATCCGGTTGGCAAGACCAGGAGTCATGTCTGATTCATGTATGATTACCGGTATTTTTAAATGCTTTGCAGCTAACACTACAGGAACGGCAACAAAGCCGCCTTTGGAAAATACTATATCTGGTTTGTAACTTTTAATCAGTTTAAGCGCTTCTCCAAATCCTTTTAATACACGGAAAGGATCCGTAAAGTTTTTGATGTCAAAATATCTTCGGAATTTACCTGTTGAGATACCGCTATATGGGATCTGAGCATTCTCGATCAATTTTCGTTCAATTCCCTGATAGGAACCAATGTAACGAATCTCATAGTTTTTTTCTTTTAGTGAAGGAATTAAAGCCAGGTTCGGGGTAACATGACCGGCAGTACCGCCGCCAGTTAATATTATTTTTTTCATATAAAAAGCTGCCTCCCAAATTCGATATACTATTATAGTAAACGTTAGTGGTAAAAAGTCAACCCCAAAGCGTATGAGAACCAAAGGATAACCAAACATAAAGAGGTATAGACGTGGAGCAAAAGAAAGATTCCATCAATAAGTGTTCCATCTTTTATTTGTTTCATACAAATCATAATTCAAGAGAGAAACTGGAAGCCCGTTTGCTTGATTATATGCAGAAACACCCGGAATTAACACCGTCTGTGCCTGCGCCACCGCCAGATGAATTTCAAAAGATTATGGCAGAGTTTAATAAAAGGGGATCCAAGACAATTGTAAGTAAGCAGCTGAAAGTACTGCATTACTGTAATTTTGTCATTCACTTCTTTCAAAAGATTGCCTTTATTTTTGAGAGAAGGATTTTGAAATAAATGCAAAGAATGAAAAGGAAGCAGCCGGAATAGATTATAATAATTAACGGATAGTGAGTAAAACTATGGGATTGTTATTATTTGTCTCGGAGGCTGCGGTTCCGCTGATCATTTTTTATATTGTTGGATTTGGCGTTTTATCAAAACGACCCGTATTTGATGATTTTTTAGACGGCGCAAAAGATGGCATGAAAACGGTTGCAGGCATTATGCCTACACTAATTGGTCTGATGACGGCGGTAGGAGTACTAAGAGCATCCGGGTTTTTGGACTTTCTGGCGAAGCTGCTTACAAAACCCGCATCTTATTTATTTCTTCCGGCACCGGTTGTGCCGGTTATTTTAGTTCGGCTGGTCTCCAATTCGGCGGCCATCGGGCTTGTATTGGATATCTTTAAAAAATATGGTACAGATTCTTATATTGGATTCATGACTTCTGTTCTGATGAGTTGTACTGAGACATTATTTTACTGCCTCAGTGTTTATTTTGGTACTGTTAAAATCAGAAAAACCAGATACACTCTTGGGGGTGCCTTAACAGCAACTGTTGCTGGTATTGCAGCCAGTGTATTTTTAAGCCGGTTTTTGGTATAAAAGGAAATTAATCATTTTGATTTAAGAATTTCATAAGAATTCAGGTGGTTGTCTTCGTATACATAATCATGTATAATTACGAAGAAGCTTTTATTGTCATATAGATTTGAAGGGGATAAACGTGGATACTTACGGAACTCTTAACGAAGTACTGGTAAGGCTGTTTCGAGACGTAATGGATATCGAACAGCAGGCTATCATTACACAGGAATTTAATAATATCACCAATAATGATATGCATGTGATTGAGGCGATCGGAGTGGGAGAACCTAAGAATATGTCCGCAATAGCCAGAGAATTGTCTGTCACAGTGGGGACATTGACCATAGCCATGAACAGTCTTGTTAAAAAAGGTTATGTTACCCGCCAAAGGGGAGAAGAAGACCGGCGCGTTGTTTATATTTCTCTTTCAGATAAAGGAAAACAAGCCTATGAACATCATGCTACATTTCATCGGGAGATGATAGCCGGAATGATAGAAGGGCTAAGCGAGAATGAGGTAGAAGTTTTAATCAAAGTTCTGACCAAACTGAATAAGTGGTTTCGAAGTCTTTAACAGAATTAAAGGAGGCAATACGCATTTATGAAAAAAATTATTTTATATTTAGTGAGCGCTATGCTGATGGTATCCCTGGCTGCCTGTACACCAACCCAGCCAAAGATGGAGACAACAGCACCTGACCCACAGGTAATGGCATCAACAGGAGGCGCCAGTGATAAAGTTCCTGATCCTAATGCAGAACCCATGGAGATTATTTCTGTATACAGCAAGAATGAAAATAAGACTGGTTTAAATCAGGCGATGGATGCAGTGGACAAGCTGACTGCGGATGCAATCGTAAGCAAACTCATAGAATACGGCGTATTAGAGGAAGGTACTAAGGTTCTGAAATATGAATCAGCTGATGGAATTGGAACATTGGATTTATCTGCAGTTCCACAAAGCGGTTCTGGTGATGACAGACTTACCATTACAGCCATTGGCAACACCTTTGTAGAGAACTTTGAACTGGATAAATTAAAACTTCTGGTGAACGGCAAAAATTATTCCAGCGGTTCTATCAAACAGGGCGATAATGATTATCTGGAATATGTAAAAAATTATAAGGAAATAAAATAAATAACAGGCAAAAGCCAAGAATTTTTTGGCTTTTGCCTGTTTTATTTTAATATTAACTTCTAAGCTGCTTTGCCAGCCAGTTGCGGAATGCAGGCTGTATTACTGAAAATGGAGCCGGCCCCACATCAAGCAGAAAGGTATGAAAGTCTTTTAAGTTAAAGTCATCCTTTAAGACTCTCTCTGCTGTGTTCCGCATTTCCATGATTTCCAGATAGCCTACGTAATACTCCATATAATTGGTGGGATTTTCCACCAGGCTGTTGTAGATGGAATCTGCGATGTCTGTATTTTCTACGTTATAAAAGGTTCCAAGATATTTAGAGGTAGCTTCCTTATCCCACCCTTCATAATTGATACAGATATCAAGGTAAGCGTAAATTCCAAGCGTAATGGCTGTATTATGTGCCAGAAGCTTGCCAAGCTCTGGGTTCAGCCCGTTATCTAATGTATAGGAATAATATTCTACATAAGTAGCCCATCCTTCGGAATAGCTTGAAAATGAAAGGATGCTCCTTAAATCATTTGGTTTTTTGCTTAGGAAGTATACGTTCTGATATAAATGTCCCGGATATCCTTCGTGAGCCAGGGTAGTAAAAAGGTCTTCATTTTGGAAACGCGGGTTATTGTTGATGTAAATAACATTATTCTGGTACTGGTCCAAAGGGGGCACCAGGTAAAAGGCCGGGCTTAAAGAGGATTCCAAAGCACTTGGCACATACTTAACTGTGTAGTTGCAAGGTGGAAGTTCCGGAAAATCTTTAGTAATCTGAGTTTTTAAGGATTCCAGGATTTCTTCCGGTTTTGTATACTTAAAGGAGTAATGGTCCAGAGAGTCAATCACTTCAGGATGATCTTTCGTAATCTGTCCCAATGCCCGGATATCGCTATTCATCTGTTTTTCAATGGCTTTTTTCAGGCTTTTGACTGAATCATAGGAGGTGCCGGTATTGGAGTGAACCAGATATTCAAAGTATTTCTTTCCGTCGGGATACCAGGAAAGACCTTTGTCATTGGTTCCGGTTCCCATTAGAGCAGTAATACCGCTTATTAAATTCTTATAGGCAGGAACAAAATGTTCTTCCAGTATTTTAATATTCTGCTTCTTATATTCTGCTTTTTCCTCATCGGTTAAGTCTGTCAGGGAATCAATTCTGGTATTGAAGGTTTCTGCAAGGAAGCTGTGATCCGGCTGTATTAAATAAGCTTCACAGGATTTTAAAACATGGTCAGCTGCAGCATCTGACATAAAAAGTCCTGCCTCTGATTTCTTCTTTTCGAATTCCATAATCTGCCCGTAATACTCGTCAATGGAAGACAGCAATGATAGATAATGGTCTACATCCGCTTTATTGTTAAACGTATACTCGGCAAAGAGAACAGGAAGCTGGGCCTGAATTCCTATGGTCGTGGTCAGCGGCTGGGCGTAGAGTTCCATTCCGTCAGAACTTAATTCAGTATTAACGTAGGAATACAGAATCTGATATGTAAGCCTCTGGTCGGCAGTCAGCTTCCGGGGGTTAAAGCTTTCCAGCTTTTTCTTTACCTCCTGAAGGTCCTTTGTACCCTGCCTCATCTTATCCAGAGAGAAATCTCCAAGAGTCAAAGGAACCGTATTAATTCCTCTGGAAGCAGGATCTGCAATACTGAAATGAAAACTGATGCCGGAATCGCTAATTTCTTCCCGGAATAAATCTGCAGTAAACTGATCAAATGCTTTCTGCATGGATAAGTCCTGGGCATGGTATTTTTGGTATTGGGCATCGGAAGGCGTTCCCGTCTGTCTTGGAGGTGGTGTACAGGCGCAAAACAGAGAGGCCGCCAAGACAATGGAAAGGATACGGCGTCCCTGCCTGATGATCATGTTTTTCATATTAAGATCCTCCACAATTCACTAATATTATTTATATGTATATAAGAAAAAAGTAATGACAAAAGGTCAGATCCTGAAACTTACCTGCTTGACAAACGGGAATGAAACTATTACACTAGGGTTACTGACAATTGATTCATTTGAGAATGCTGAGAAAAGAAGAGTAAGAAACCCGCCTCATGTACAGAGAATTCCGGTAGCTGAAAAGGAAGCCTGAGCGTATTTCCCAACATGGCCTTGGAGCAGCGAAGTTGAATTGGCTTAGTAAGCCTTTAAATTTCGACGGTCACACCCGTTATCGTGTCAGACTGTTATTATATACCAAAAGCGCCATTCTGGAAAGCTTTTGATTAGAACGCAGCCGGTGAGGTCTGTGCCGTAAGGCATGGATAAATTAAAGTGGTATCACGGGATAGTGCCCCGTCTTTAAATTTCCTATGTGGATTTTTTAAGACGGGTTTTTCTTTGTTGGGAAATGATTCACCCTGCATCTCATTATATTTCTGGAGGAAAAGATTATGTGTAAAGATTCAAACAAAAAGCCATATTATATCACCACAGCCATTGCATACGCATCCGGTAAGCCCCACATTGGAAACACCTATGAGGCTGTTTTAGCTGATGCCATTGCAAGGTTTAAAAGAGAAGAAGGATACGATGTATTTTTCCAAACAGGAACGGATGAACACGGACAAAAGATTGAGGAGAAAGCTGGGGCAGCAGGCATAACTCCCAAGGAATTCGTAGATCAGGCGGCTGGTCAGATTAAAACTATCTGGGATCTGATGAATACCTCCTATGACAAGTTTATTCGTACTACTGATCCGGATCATGAAGCACAGGTTCAGAAAATCTTTAAGAAACTTTACGATCAGGGTGATATCTATAAGGGATATTATGAAGGTTTATACTGCACTCCATGTGAATCTTTCTTTACCGAATCCCAGCTGGTTGATGGAAAATGTCCGGATTGCGGACGTGAAGTAAAACCGGCAAAAGAAGAGGCTTATTTCTTCCGCATGAGCAAGTATGCAGATCGTTTGATCCAGCATATTAATGAAAATCCTGATTTTATTCAGCCGGTATCAAGAAAGAATGAGATGATGAACAACTTCCTTCTTCCGGGACTTCAGGATTTATGCGTATCCAGAACCACATTTACATGGGGAATCCCGGTAACATTTGATCCAAGACATGTTACTTATGTATGGCTGGATGCCTTGACAAATTATATTACAGGAATTGGATATGACTGCGATGGAAACAACAGTGACCAGTTTACAAGACTCTGGCCTGCAGATCTTCATCTGATTGGTAAGGATATAATCCGCTTCCATACTATTTACTGGCCAATTTTCTTAATGGCACTGAATGTACCCCTTCCAAAACAGGTATTTGGTCATCCATGGCTGTTGCAGGGAGACGGAAAGATGAGTAAATCAAAGGGTAACGTTCTTTATGCAGATACACTGGTAGATTTCTTCGGAGTGGATGCCGTTCGTTATTTCGTTCTTCACGAAATGCCTTTTGATAATGATGGAATCATTTCCTGGGAGCTGATGGTAGAGCGCATGAATTCTGATCTTGCCAATATTCTGGGCAACCTTGTAAACCGTACCATTTCCATGTCCAATAAGTATTTCGACGGTGTAGTAAGAGATGGCGGTATCACAGATGAGTATGATGAGGATCTAAAAGCAGTAGTGCTTGAAGAGGTGAAAAAGGTCAGCGAGAAGATGGAAAAACTCCGCGTCGCAGATGCAATTACTTCTATTTTCAATATCTTCAGAAGAAGTAATAAATATATTGATGAAACAGCACCATGGACTCTTGCAAAGGATGAGGCCTCAAAAGCCCGTCTGGAGACGGTTCTTTATAACCTGACAGAAGCTATTACCATTGGAGCATCTCTTTTGGCATCTTTTATGCCGGAGACCTCTGCTAAAATTCTTTCTCAGCTTAATACAACAAAAAGAGAGCTGCCCCAGATGAATGAATTCGGTTTATACCCGTCTGGCAATAAAGTGACCGACAAGCCTGAGATTTTATTTGCCCGTATGGATATGAAGGAAGTGATGGAGAAAGTGGAAGCTATGCATACAGCTGCAGAAGGTGTCACAGAGGAGAAAGAATCACAGGAGGATGACGGAATTGATATAGAGGCAAAAGCGGAAATCGAATATGAAGATTTTGCAAAGCTGCAGTTCCAGGTGGGTGAGATCATTGCCTGTGAAGCAGTAGCAAAATCGAAAAAACTTTTATGTTCCAAAGTTAAAATAGGAAGTCAGGTTAAACAGATTGTCAGCGGCATTAAGGCTCATTACTCACCAGAAGAAATGGTTGGTAAAAAGGTTATGGTTGTGGTAAACTTAAAACCAGCGAAGCTGGCTGGAGTTTTATCCGAAGGCATGCTTTTATGTGCGGAAGATGCACAGGGCAATTTATCTCTTATGGTTCCGGAAAAGGCAATGCCATCAGGAGCGGAGATCTGCTAATAAAAAGCTGTTTTAAGAACAGGAAAAGATGATAATGAGGCCGGATTTTTATAATCCGGTCTTATCGTTTAAGAGGAGGACTTGATGACAGAATCCACTGCTTTCCCAAAGAAAGGAATTTCAGGAAATACCTTAAAGATTATCGCGATCATAACCATGCTGATCGACCATATTGGTGCGGTTGTAATTGAAAATGGGATATTAAAGTATCAGGACCCTTTACTGATGCAGACAATCCTGGCTACGCCAGAAGGTGTAAAGTGGAGTACCATTGATTTTATTCTCAGAACCATTGGAAGAATATCCTTTCCGATTTTCTGCTTTTTGCTGGTAGAGGGGTTTCTTCATACCAAAGATGTTAGGAAGTACGGAATCAGGCTTTTGGCATTTGCTTTGATTTCGGAAATACCGTTTGACCTTGCGATTTTTAACAGCTGGTTTCACCCTGGGTATCAGAATGTATTTTTCACCCTTTTTATCGGTCTGTGGGTGCTTGAGTGGTACCAGAAGGCCATGGGTGATCCACTTCGGCAGTTTCTTGCAATCGGAGTGGGATGTGGAGTATCCATACTGCTGAAATCAGATTACAACTTAGACGGAATTGTACTGATACTGATTATATATATATTTCGAAATAATAAAAAACTTCAGACAATATTTGCAGGAATTATGGCTGCATTAATCAGCGCAAGCTGTTTTGGAGCAGGAATATTTGCTCTTTTGCCGATCCACTTGTATAACGGGAAAAAGGGTGAGAGGAATTTAAAATATTTATTTTACGGGTTTTATCCTCTTCATTTAATCCTGCTTTATATTATTCGTTTATTGATTACAGGCTGACAAACGTTTTAAAGGAGATATCTATGATTTTTGATACACACGCCCATTATGATGATGAGGCATTTGATGAAGACAGAGAAGAGCTGCTTGTAAATCTGCAGTCTCATGGCATAGAAGCGGTTACCAATGTTGGAGCCAGCATAAAGACATCAGAGAATACCATCAAACTCACAGAGAAGTATTCTTATATATACGGGGCAATCGGAGTTCACCCCAATGAGACTGGTGAGTTAAATGATGAGAAGTTAAACTGGCTGAAAGAAAATTCCAGCCGTAACAAAATAGTTGCCATTGGCGAAATAGGTCTTGATTATTACTGGGAGGAACCAGATCATGAAACACAGAAGACCTGGTTTGTGCGTCAGCTGAATCTGGCTAAGGAAGTAAAGCTTCCGGTTATTATTCACAGCCGTGATGCGGCGAAAGATACCCTTGATATTATGAAGGCGGAGCATTCCCAAGATGCAGGCGGCGTGATTCACTGTTTTTCCTATGGAAAAGAGATGGCGAGAGAATATCTGAATATGGGATTTTATTTGGGAATAGGCGGTGTCCTGACCTTTAAAAATGCCAGAAAGCTGAAAGAAGTAGTGGAATATATGCCTTTGGATCAGCTGGTACTTGAGACAGACTGCCCATACCTGGCCCCTGTTCCCAATCGTGGAAAGCGCAATTCTTCCCTGAATCTTTCTTATGTTATTGATGAGATTAGCGCCATAAAAGGAATTTCCAGGGATGAGGTTGTAGAAGTTACCAACCGGAATGCTAGAAAGCTTTATCATCTGTAGGAAAGACAAAGAGTTGGTAAGGAGTTTATGTGAAAGAAATCAATGAAAAAAACGATATTGTGAAATTGAAAAACACCCAGGAAAGCGATTTAGACTTCGTGGTTGAATGGGAACATCAGCCTGATAATGCTCAGTATGTCGGGCAGTGGACAAGAGAACAACATAGAGTTTCCTTGTCTCAGGAAGACATCTTGCATTTATCAATAGAAGAAAGATCCACCAATAAACTGATCGGAAGCACAAAGACTATACAAGTCAGAAGGCTTTGTTGAAGAAGGCATACTAAGAGAATGTATTTTATATCATGGCAGTTATGAATCACTAATAGTCATGTCAATTCTGAAAAGTGAATATGTGGCGGGTATCCGGGCTTCGGACCCGTCTTATATTTATTGACTTTTTGTTTATAATAAGATACCATTGATTAATAAAAAACGATAGGAAAATGTGTATGCAAAATAAATTAGGCAACCCTCAAAATACAATCCAGATCATCCAAAAATATGAGTTCGCATTTCAAAAGAAGTTCGGACAGAATTTTTTAATTGATACACACGTACTTGATAAAATCATTCTGGCAGCAGGTGTAACCAAGGATGACTGCGTATTGGAGATCGGTCCTGGAATCGGTACGATGACTCAGTATCTGGCAGAAGCAGCAGGCCATGTGGTTGCGGTAGAGATCGATTCAAACTTAATACCAATTCTAAAGGAAACGCTGGCTGATTACGATAATGTAACTGTAATTCATGCAGATATTTTAAAGACTGACATCAATGAGCTGACTCAGAAATTTAACGGCGGACGCCCCATAAAGGTAGTGGCAAATCTGCCCTATTATATTACCACGCCCATTATTATGGGACTTTTTGAAGGTCAGGTACCCATTGATAACATTACAGTTATGGTGCAGAAGGAAGTGGCAGACCGTATGCAGGTAGGACCAGGTTCCAAGGATTACGGTGCCCTCTCACTGGCTGTTCAATATTATGCAGAGCCGTATATAGTAGCCAATGTTCCCCCCAACTGCTTTATGCCCCGCCCCAACGTGGGATCAGCGGTAATCCGCCTGACCCGGCATAAAAATCCCCCTGTCAGTGCACAGGATCCGGGACTGATGTTTCGCCTGATCCGGGCCTCCTTTAACCAGAGAAGAAAAACTCTTCAGAATGGTTTGAATAACTCTCCTGAGATTCCATATACCAAAGAACAGATTATATCTGCAATTGAAAGCCTGGGCCTTTCCCCGTCTGTGAGAGGAGAAGCACTGAATTTACAGCAGTTTGCGGCACTTGCCAATTATTTTTCAAATATAAAGGAATAGTATAACAGGAGGGCCTATGTCGGATTCGCTTATTACGAAACGTGCAATTGCAGAAGCATTGAAGCAGGTGTGCAAAGAGAAACCATTTGATAAGATATCCATATCAGATATTACAGCAGTATGTGGTCTGAACCGGCAGACCTTTTATTATCACTATCAGGATAAGTATGAGCTATTAAGCTGGATTTATTATAATGAAAATTTTGCTGCAATAGCAGATGATATCAGCCTTGATAACTGGAATGAGAAAATCCATGAGCTTTTGAGTAATATGAAACAGGAAAAAAACTTTTACGTAAATACCATAAAAGAGCAGGAACATACCTTTGAGAGTTATTTGTATGAGATGACGAAAGCATTATTTTCAGAGGCAATTGAGTTACTTGATGAAAAGGGAAAACTGACCTTTGAAGAACGGGATTTTGATGCCGGATTTTATGCCTATGGTCTTTGCGGAGTAATCATGGACTGGGTAAAAGAAGGAATGAAGATGGAGCCGAAAGAAGTCTCAAAACGGTTAAAAAGCCTCGCCAGGGCTACGGAGCGGATCGGATATATTCGCAGCCAGGCGGAGCTTTAAGCCAGTTTCTGAATAATCAGATTCAGGCAATCGTCTCTGGAACAATTTTTTATCATGATAAGCAGTTCTTCGTAAGTAAATAGTTCACTGGAGGCGGGGCTGAACTTTTGTAACAGTTCCCTTAAGTTACGGGCTGTCCGTTCCGGTGCTTTCTGACCATTTTTAAGTTGATGAAAAAGTGCTGTTTTTAAAACGCTTTCCCGTATATGTTTGTGTAACGTTCCTGACATGGATAGTCCTCCTTATTCATTATTTTCATTGTAAAAGAATATATAAAAAATTACGATAGACAATATAGAAGAATTGTCTGGTTTTTCGACACCATTTTGCGGGTGTCGTTTTTTTATACAGGAACAAAAGCATGTATGGTGACGGAAAAAATGTTGTATGATAATATAAGTTTATCAATTGATTTAAAAAAGAGATTGGAGTGTGGCTTATGTTAAAAAAAATGGAGAAAAGTAACATGATGAAATTGCTGGCACTGGGGGCGGCGGCTACGGCAGCAGGTGTGGCTGCCAAGACACTGTATGAGCGTACCGGGAAATCCAAAAAGGCAAAGCGGATGGATTCTAAAAACAACTCCGTTATTCCAAATGGAAAGGCTTATTTTGTAGGAGGAGGTCTTGGAAGCCTTGCGGGAGCAACCTATCTTATCAGAGACTGCAAGATGCCAGGTAACCAGATCACCATCTTTGAGGGAATGCCCATTTTTGGAGGAAGCAATGACGGTACCGGTACTCCTGAAAAGGGATTTGTCTGCAGGGGAGGACGCATGCTCAATGAAGAAACCTATGAAAACTTCTGGGAGCTGTTTCGATCCATTCCCTCTTTAAGTAAACCGGGAAGAAGTGTAACAGAAGAAATTTTGGATTTTGATCATGCGCATCCTACCTCAGCCAAGGCAAGACTGATTGACAAAGATGGAACCATCCTTGACGTGAAAAGCATGGGATTTAATCAGAAAGAACGTATGGCTTTACTAAAATTGATGAATACACCGGAAGAAAAGCTGGATGACATGACTATTGAAGAGTGGTTTGCAGATACACCTCACTTTTTTACTACCAACTTCTGGTATATGTGGCAGACTACCTTTGCATTCCAAAAATGGAGCAGTTTATTTGAATTCCGCCGTTATATGCGCAGGATGATATTAGAATTCTCCCGTATTAATACATTGGAAGGCGTTACAAGGACTCCTCTCAATCAATATGACAGTGTAATACGCCCTCTTGAAACATATTTAAGAAAAGAAGGGGTTATTTTTGCAGAAAACTGTACGGTAACCGACATTGACTTTGCAGAAGGAGATGAGATCACGGCTAAAGTTCTTCATCTGACTGATCATGGGGTTACCCGTATGTTAGAACTGGAAGATGACGATATCTGCATTATGACCAATGCATGTATGACAGACAGTGCTACATTAGGCGATCTTCATACGCCAGCCCCGGCGCCAGATTTGCGGCCCATATCCGGGGAATTGTGGAGCAAAGTGGCAGTGAAAAAGCAGGGACTTGGTAATCCATATCCATTTTTTGGAGATGCCAGCGAAACCAACTGGCTGAGCTTTACCGTAACCAGTAAAGGAAATAAGCTCTTAAAGCTTATTGAGGATTATTCCGGCAACGTTCCGGGAAGCGGAGCCTTAATGACCTTTAAGGACTCTAACTGGTTAATGAGTATTGTTGTTGCCGCGCAGCCTCACTTTCCTAATCAGCCCATGGATCAGACCATATTCTGGGGCTATGGCTTATACACCGATAAAATAGGAGATTATATCAAGAAACCAATGAAAGACTGTACAGGAGAGGAACTTCTTACAGAACTTCTCTGCCACCTTCATATGGAAGAACGTAAGGATGAGATAATGGCAGATGTGGTAAATGTAATCCCATGCATGATGCCTTATGTAGATGCCCAGTTCCAGCCGCGTAAAATGGTTGACCGTCCGGAGGTGGTTCCAGCCGGCTCTACCAACTTTGCTATGATCAGTCAGTTTGTTGAGATTCCGGATGATATGGTATTTACGGAAGAGTACTCAGTTCGTGCTGCAAGAATAGCAGTTTACACATTGATGGGAATTAATAAAAAGATCTGTCCGGTTACTCCCTATGTGAAAGATCCTAAGGTATTAGTTAAGGCAGTGCAGACCTCCTATCGTTAAACAATCAAAATGTCTTTGTGAGCCAGACGAAAGAGGCGGATCAATCGTCTGGCTCTTTGCTGCTTTATCACGTTATAACCTTAATATACAAGAGTTTAATGTGAAAAAGCTCGTTGCATGATTGTCCCTTTTGTGGTATGCTATTACTCGTGCTGTCCTTGAAGGACGGACGAATGAACGTAAATACGGAGGGAAGTATTATGAAGAAAACAGCAATCGTATTAGCCGCTGTTCTTGTCTCTGGCCTTGTTTTAAGTGCTTGCGGAGGTAGTACCGGAAAGACCGGCACAACACAAAGCAGCACCGAGAAGACAGAAGCAGCAGCCAACACCTCAACAGGGGGGCTTGACCTGGCAGTACAGCTTGGATCTGATGTGGAAACCATTGATCCGGCTCTTAGTACAGCAATTGATGCATCTAACATCATTATGCATGCCTTTGAGACTCTTATGACATTTGATGAGAACAACAAAATCGTTCCTGGTCAGGCAGAATCCTATGATGTCAGTGATGACGGACTTACTTATACCTTCCATTTAAGAGATGGTTTAAAATGGAGCGATGGTTCCGATTTCACTGCAGAGGACTTTGTATATTCCTGGAAACGTATGGCAGATCCTGCTACAGCAGCACCATATGCAGCAGATATGCTTTCCGTTGTCAAAGGTTATGACGAAGCAGCAGCAGGCAATGTTGATGCACTGGCAGTCTCTGCTCCTGATGCAAAAACTTTCGTAGTTGAGCTTTCAGGCCCTTGTGTATACTTTGACAAGATTGTGACTCATGCAAGTATGGCACCTGTGAAAAAAGATGTAGTGGAAGCGAAAGGTGACCAGTGGTCTCTGACTCCGGATTCCTATATTTCAAACGGTCCGTTAAAGATGATCGAATGGGTACCAGGATCTCACATCACATTTGCTAAGAATGAAAATTACTGGAATGCCGATAAGGTGACTTTAAATACTTTAAAGTTCGTTCTTATGGAAGATGCTAATGCTGCATACAGCGCATACCGGACAGGTGAAGTTCAGATGATTCGTGATGTCCCGACTGAGGAAATTCCAGGCCTTAGAGATTCCGCTGAATTTCATTTAGAACCACGTATGGCAACATCCTATACCATTTTTAATACCCAGAAAGAACCGTTTACAGATGCGAAAGTACGTCGTGCATTAAGCCTTGCAATTGACCGCGGCTATATTGCCGATACCCTTATGATGGGAACAGCACTTCCTGCAGCCAATTTCGTAGGACCTGGTATCTCTGATGAAAAAGATGGTTCTTCATTTGAAGAGGTAAGCCGTACAAATAACGGTGGTGACTATTTCAGCGTAGATAATTATGCAGCTGATCTTGAAAAAGCAAAAGCGCTGCTGACTGAGGCTGGATATCCTAACGGGGAAGGATTCCCTGCGATTGAATATATGACCAACGACGCCGGCTACAACAAAGCAGTTGCTGAGTATTTACAGAGTGCCTGGAGTGAGCTTGGTATCAGAATGGATATTAAAATTGTTGAGTGGTCTACATTCACACCTACCCGCCGTGCCGGTGATTTCCAGATCTGCCGCGGTGGCTGGGTTTATGATTACGATGATCCTTCCAACATGCTGAATCTGTTCTCAACTGAGAGTGGAAACAATGATGGAAAATATTCCAATGCGGAAGTAGATAAACTCCTGACTGAGGCAAGAATCACTGCTGATAAAACAGAGCATTTTGATAAGCTTCATAAGGCAGAAAAAATCATGATGGAAGATGCTGCAGTATCTCCTCTTGTATATTCCAGTGATTATTATCTGCAGAAACCTGAAATTAAAGGAACATGGCATTCTCCATACGGCTACTGGTTCTTTATGTACGCTACAAAATAATGGAATTATAGAAAAACCTGCTGTCATCGGTTCATACCGCCTGACAGCAGGTTTTTTATTATCCAATGGTATCATCATAAGAAGCGCGGACACCGCCGATGTATTTTGGTCTGGTACGGGCTGCAACCACATGGGCAGAGCCAATATACTGGGTTTTTATGCGAATGGGAACCGCGACAGCTTTCAAATGCATTCCGATCAGTGTATCTCCAATATCAATTCCTGCATGAGCTTTTATTGATTCTACTGCAACCGGATGTTCAAGACTATGGTAGGCAGCAAGTGAGAAGGAGCCGCCGGCCTTAAGCTGCGGCACCACATTGACCGGTTCATAATGATAGAACTCCGCTGCTTCCCTTTCTAATATGAGCGCCCTGTTTAAATGCTCACAGCACTGGGCAGCCACATAAATTCCCTGTTTATGAAAGACTTCATAAATAGCCGAAAATACCGCCTGGCCGATCTCTGCACTGGAATGAGAGCCGATTCTGTGATCGGATATCTCACTGGAAGAGCAGCCGATCACTACCAGGTCCTTCTCCTTTAAATGAGATGCGTCCAAAACTTCTTTTGCGGCTTTGCCCGCCTGCTTTCTGATTTCATCTAACATAATCCGGCACCTTCCTTCCTGTACAGTCTGTCTGTTTGATTATAAGGCTGCACGAATGGCTTCAGCCATTTTCTCATACTCATCATCGGTTAAATATACCTTATCCGGATTCATGGTAAATGTGCCTCCCCACTCATCTCCCCCATTGTATTTGGGAACAATATGCATGTGAAGATGACAGCCTGTATCTCCATAAGCGCCATAATTTACTTTATCCGGATTAAAAACCTTGTGAATGGCTTTGGATACTTTGGAAACTTCAGCAAAAAATGCATTTCTCTCTTCATCGCTGATATCAATCATCTCGCCCACATGATCCTTATATGCAAGGATGACTCTGCCTTTCTTGCTCTGTTCTTTAAATAAATATAAAAAGCCTGTTTCCATTTCACAGACAGGATAACCAAATTTAGCAACCAAGTCTCCTTTCATACAATATGCGCAATTTGTGTCTTTCATAATCATGTACCTTCTTTCCAGTAGTTTGTTTTTCATTTCTGAACCTATTTTATCAAAATACAGACGGAATGAAAAGAGAGCACAACAATTATTTTATGCCACAGCACAAAAAAACAGCTTCCTGCCAGAATCTGGTAAGAAGCTGTTTGATGATTATTCTTATTTGGATCAGGATCTGCTTTTTATGTGAGTTGCAACTTTGACATCTTCTTTTTTAATATGGTTAATCAGCCAACCTGCAATTGCACTGTTTACTTCGCCAACCAGTGCAATGGTAGGACCTTCCTTGTCAAGCTTCTGGCAGATTCCTGCAACAACCTTCTTAAACTCTTCATGGTAGCGCTTGTGATTTGCATAATCGGGATACTGGCTCTGAAGCTGGAGTTTTTCCTCATCTCCAAAATGCTTGGCAGTATAATCCTGTAAAAATTTAGTAGTATTGGCCAGCTCTGCACGGCCTTTACCGGTGGAGCAGGCAGTCAGTAAATTATTGATCGCATCAATCAGCTGACGGTGTTCTGAGTCAATTAACTGGTTTCCGGTCTCCAGATCCTTTGTAAATGCGTAAGCCATATGTACACCTCTTTCGTTATAAATAATGTAAGTATATAATACACTAAACCTACGGAAAAACCAACTGTTAATTTTCGCGCCAGCTCAGATATAAATTGGCCACTACATCTTCAATAGGTGCCTTTTTAATTTCCATATCAAGGATCTGGGGGAAATCAGAAAGTAGCCCCATAACCTTATGGATTCCTAATACATTCCGGTCAAATTCGTATTCATGAACACCGCTTTCTGTTTTTAAAAGCCGCATACCCGGAATGGAAAGCGGTGTCTCTTCTTTTGCAGTAGTAAGGACAATCCGGTAAAAGCCTCCCATCACATTTCGTAGTTCATCAAAGTCACCGTCAAATGCAAGTTTCCCCTTGTTAATAAGAATGATTCTCTGTGCCATTTCCTCCAGATCGTCCATATCATGGCTGGTTACCACCACCGTTGTTTTGTTCTCAATGTTAATCTTCTTTAAAAACCGGATCATCTGCTGCTTGGCGAGTACATCAAGACCAAGTGTGGGCTCATCAAGAAAAATCAGCTCCGGACTGTGAAGGAGAAGCATGGCAATATCCGCCCGCATTCTCTGCCCAAGACTCAGCTCCCTGGTAAAGGTTTTTAGAATATCGGAAAGCTCCAAAAGATCTGTAACCATTTCCAGGTTCTTTTTGTAAACGGAATCCGGAATGTTCCACACCTCCTTTTTCCATTGGAAGCTGGATATCACCGGATGGTCCCACCATAATTCTGTTCGCTGGCCAAACAGGACTCCAATTTGGCTCATGAGTTTGATCCGGTCATTGGCGGGATTTAATCCCAATACAGATACCGTTCCTTCTGTAGGCATGAGTATACCGGAAAGAATTTTTATTGTAGTGCTTTTACCGGCACCATTGGCACCTGCATAAGCAACGAATTCCCCCTTTTTTACCTGAAGTGATATGTGATCAAGTGCTGTCACTAGCCGCTTTTCCGGGTGGAGAAGGTTTTTAATGATGTCGCGGGCTTTGCCGCTTCGCTGCCACTGGCAGTATTCTTTTGTTATATTATCGATGGCCAAAGCCGGAGTATCTTGGGGAACCATAGGTTTCATAATATTTCATTCCTTTCTTAAAAGTAATAGTTGCTATAAATGAAAAAATTGCGGCTGCAATGGGCAGATAGAATGCTTCCGGAACTAAAACCGCCCCTAATCCGTATTTCCCGGCTTTTATTAAAAGCGTGGAAGGATACCAGGCACAAAGGCCAACAGGAATCAAGGACAAAAAAATGTGCTTTTGAAAGCCTTTCATATTACCCAGCGGGTAAGTTTTTAATGAAGAAAATAATTCCTTTCCCACCCCGGCAATCTCCTCTGCGGCAGCAGGGGCATAGAATGCTGAGCAGGAAATCAGATAGATAAATGACATCACAATGACAATCGAGCAAATGCTGTAAAAAAGAAACAGCAATACAGTAAAAGCATTTATAGGTAAACCCGCGCTGATGGCACCGTAAGCAGTAAGCCCTGTTCCAAAGATCATGATGGGAGAACCGGAAACAGGAGAAAAACCCTGTGCCAGAAGTTCTGCCCACAGAGGGACAGGCTGGATCATTATGTGGTCAAGCTGCCCCCGGCCAATAATCCGGCTGACCATTCCGGTATTGTTACCGATAAAAAACACCATGTAAATACCGTCAATAAAGAGAGCGTAACCCATCATAAATAAAATTTCATTTTGGGTCATACCGGAAAAGTGCTTAAAATTTGCGGATAACAGACAGACACCTGCAATGGTGCAGCCACCGCTAACAATATCTGAAACCAGCTGAATAAAGAAATAACGGGTATCCCGTAGAAACCATAATAAATCCATTTTTGCATATTGCCTGTAAAGCCTGGTTAGTATTTTAAAATTATCCACCAAAAGAGATCATCCTTTCTTTGCTTTTATTAAATACGTAAATAGCAAGAGCCCATAAACTAACAGCCCAGAAAAACTGGAGTGCCAGAACACTATAAGGGAAATGAGCAGTGCCGGTGTAGATGGTTAAAGGTCCATGGGCGACGGAACCCAATGGAAGCAGGGAAAAAAGCGTTCCTAATTTCTTTGGAAATAAAGAAAATGGTATCATTTCTCCGGAAAGCAGGGAATAAACCGCCTCTCTGACAGCAAGAGCCGCAAAGCATCCATTTTTCAGATTCATGGCCAGAGAAGCGAAAAGCAAATCTATGGCAAATCCAATACAAATTGCCAGCAGCAGACTTATGAGAGAGAGTACTCCCATATGAAAAGATGCAGGCAACGGACTGACGGACAGAACCGGAGCAAAAAGCAATAGTGGAATACCCAGAAATAAGAAGTTGGGAACCCAGAATCGTCCAATGGTTTCTGAAATAAAGCTTGCTTCAATTGCCATGGGCCTTAAAAAACGCCCAATGACGGACCCCTCCCACAAGGACGAGGTGGCGGGAGAAATAATATTTAATTCCTGATGCAATACGGCAGACATCAGTGTGTAGGTCATTAACTGGTTCAATGATACGTTTGCCGGCAGAGCATTTGTGCTGGCCAAAGTCTTCCAGATAAAGGTCAGCATAATGAACTGAACAATCTGGACAACGTATCCTCCAGCTACACAGAGAAAGCCTCCGTCAAAAATTTGTTTGGAGCAGATTAAAGTTGTGGAGCATACGGCTTTTGAGAGAGAGCCGCAGCCGGACAGAATGGTTTTTACCTGTTTCATAGGTCATATCCTCCATATTGTGGGTTTAGTATCAAAGTGGAAAATGTCCGTTCAGACTGCCATTTCGAAAAAAACGCACAAAAAAACCCGGTGCAGGAGCATCCGGGCGGAAAATCAACCGAAAAACCAGTGGTAAAACTTACCGGCTAACAGAATAATTTTCAGATGAGACGCTGCCTTTTTCGTAAAAATGGGCACACTGATACACGGACGCGTCAAAATTACCGAAAACTGCAGATATATTATTAATATTAGTCCATAATGAAGTAGCTTTCATAGATATATTTCTCACAGCGTCTCACCTCCTTTAAAAAAATTTAATAGCCATGAGCAAAACTC
>JAAOXG010000139.1 GCA_013036995.1 Lacrimispora defluvii | reverse complement strand
AAAGCATGAGCCGTTCACCGGTTTTCCTCCCTGCCTGGGGGGCCAGAGATTGTGTAGAAGAGACGTCACCCGCAGCGGTTGCGGCAGAAAACCAGCCGCATTATGGGTCTCCTCACCTGTGAGGAGGCTCACGGCCGCGAAGAACAGGCACGCGTGCTGGGCAGCACCCCCCGTTATGCCGGTGAAACCGGCCCGCCGCATTCTGGCCGCAGCACCACAGAGTGCACAGGCGCGCAGTGACACTGCGCTGGATCGTCTGTTGCCGGGGGCACCGGCACCGCTGGCTGCAGGTAACCCGGCATCTGATGCCGTTAACGATTTGCTGCACACACCAGTGTAAGGGATGTTTATGACGAGCAAAGAAACCTTTACCCATTCCCAGCCGCAGGGCAACAGTGACCCGGCTCATACCGCAACCGCGCCCGGCTGATTGAGAGCGAAAGCGCCTGCAATGACCCCTCTGATGCTGGACACCTCCAGCCGTAAGCTGGTTGCGTGGGATGGCACCACCGACGGTGCTGCCGTTGGCATTCTTGCGGTTGCTGCTGACCAGACCAGCACCACGCTGGCGTTCTACAAGTCCGGCACGTTCCGTTATGAGGATGTGCTCTGGCCGGAGGCTGCCAGCGACGAGACGAAAAAACGGACCGCGTTTGCCGGAACGGCAATCAGCATCGTTTAACTTTACCCTTCATCACTAAAGGCCGCCTGTGCGGCTTTTTTTACGGGATTTTTTTATGTCGATGTACACAACCGCCCAACTG
>JAAOXG010000138.1 GCA_013036995.1 Lacrimispora defluvii | reverse complement strand
CCATAAAACAAAACCCGCCGTAGCGAGTTCAGATAAAATAAATCCCCGCGAGTGCGAGGATTGTTATGTAATATTGGGTTTAATCATCTATATGTTTTGTACAGAGAGGGCAAGTATCGTTTCCACCGTACTCGTGATAATAATTTTGCACGGTATCAGTCATTTCTCGCACATTGCAGAATGGGGATTTGTCTTCATTAGACTTATAAACCTTCATGGAATATTTGTATGCCGACTCTATATCTATACCTTCATCTACATAAACACCTTCGTGATGTCTGCATGGAGACAAGACACCGGATCTGCACAACATTGATAACGCTCAATCTTTTTGCTCAGACTCTAACTCATTGATACTCATTTATAAACTCCTTGCAATGTATGTCGTTTCAGCTAAACGGTATCAGCAATGTTTATGTAAAGAAACAGTAAGATAATACTCAACCCGATGTTTGAGTACGGTCATCATCTGACACTACAGACTCTGGCATCGCTGTGAAGACGACGCGCAATTCAGCATTTTCACAAGCGTTCTCTTTTACAAAACCGATCTCACTCTCCTTTGATGCGAATGCCAGCGTCAGACATCATATGCCTCTGACCTTTATAAACTTCTGACGAT
>JAAOXG010000137.1 GCA_013036995.1 Lacrimispora defluvii | reverse complement strand
CGTAATCCGCATGATTGTAAACAATCTTTATCTTCATCAGCCGCATCAGTCTGTAAAAGCCAAGAGCAGAAAACTTTTTAAATAAAGTATCTGTAGCCCGCCTGTTACGATCACCATATTGTATATCATTTTTTCCAAGCAGAAGACGGCATTCGATTTTCTCCTTAGTCTCGTGGGCTCGGTTTCGACGAAGCCGATCACGTTGCCCAGGCGCGGATAGGTCTTGGCATCGCCGTGGCTGGCGCCCATGCCGCCGCCGATGGCGACGTTGAAGCCGGCGAGCCTGCCGTTCTCGACCACGGCGATGAAACCGAGGTCGTTCGCGAACACGTCCACGTCGTTGTACGGCGGAACCGCGATCGCGATCTTGAACTTGCGCGGCAGGTAGGCCTTGCCGTACAGCGCGTCCTCCTCTTCGCCGCTGTCGGCCAGCTTTTCCTGGTCCAGCCAGATTTCGTAGTAGGCGCGGGTCTTCGGCAGGAACGCTTCCGACAGGCGCTGCGCCCATGCGTGCGCCTCGGCGTGCAGGCGCGATTGCAGCGGGTTGCTGGCGGCCAGCACGTTGCGGTTGACGTCGCCGCAGGCGGATATGGTGTCCAGCAGCGCGGCGTTGATCGCCTGCATGGTCGCCTTCAGTTCGCGCTTGACCACGCCGTGGAACTGGAAGGTCTGGCGCGTGGTGATGCGCAGCGAACGGTTGGCGTAGGTGGTGGCGATGGCGTCCAGCTGCAGCCATTGCGCGGGCGTGAAC
>JAAOXG010000136.1 GCA_013036995.1 Lacrimispora defluvii | reverse complement strand
TGTGTAAAAGAAACAGGGGTTTTCAGTGCGTCAGGTGACGCGTCGATAACATCTGCAATCGCGGCCAGTACAAAAGCGGTGTTCGCAATCTGGGTATTGTTTGTTCCCCTGAGCGCGGTTGGTGCTGTTGGCGTTCCGGTCAGTGCCGGACTGTCCAGTGGGCTTTTCTGTTCGTTTCATCCATTACCACCTTAACCGCCTTTGGCGTTGCAGCAAGCGTTTCAGACGTGCTGTTGGTTGCACTGCTGAGCTGCACTATCCCCTTTCTCGTTGTGTCCGCATCCTCAAGCGCGACAGCTGAAGCTATATCTTCTGCACGTTTTGCCGAATTTTTTGCACGTATTGCCGCCGCTTCTGCCGCACTTTTGCTCTGCGATGCTGATACCGCACTTCCCGCAGCCTCTGTCGCCTTCGTGGATGCCGTTGACGCACTCCCCGCCGCCGCTGTTTTTGCGTCTGCCGCGGCAGAGGCGCTCCGTTCCGCTGCTGTTTCAGATGACCTGGCATTCGTCTCGGACGTTTTTGCCGCCCTGGCAGAATTTTCTGCCGCCGTTGCCGAGGAAGCTGCACGACCGGCACTTGATGATGCGTTCGTTTCTGATGATTTTGCTGCCTCTTTTGAGGCCACCGCATCTCGTGCTGAAGTGGCGGCCTCTGACGCTTTCGTGGCCGCGGTGGAGGCAGACGTGGCGGCT
>JAAOXG010000135.1 GCA_013036995.1 Lacrimispora defluvii | reverse complement strand
ATCATATGCAGATACTCACCTGCATCCTGAACCCATTGACCTCCAACCCCGTAATAGCGATGCGTAATGATGTCGATAGTTACTAACGGGTCTTGTTCGATTAACTGCCGCAGAAACTCTTCCAGGTCACCAGTGCAGTGCTTGATAACAGGAGTCTTCCCAGGATGGCGAACAACAAGAAACTGGTTTCCGTCTTCACGGACTTCGTTGCTTTCCAGTTTAGCAATACGCTTACTCCCATCCGAGATAACACCTTCGTAATACTCACGCTGCTCGTTGAGTTTTGATTTTGCTGTTTCAAGCTCAACACGCAGTTTCCCTCCTGTTAGCGCAATATCCTCGTTCTCCTGGTCGCGGCGTTTGATGTATTGCTGGTTTCTTTCCCGTTCATCCAGCAGTTCCAGCACAATCGATGGTGTTACCAATTCATGGACAAGGTCTGCGTCAAATCCCCAGTCGTCATGCATTGCCTGCTCTGCCGCTTCACGCAGTGCCTGAGAGTTAATTTCGCTCACTTCGAACCTCTCTGTTTACTGATAAGTTCCAGATCCTCCTGGCAACTTGCACAAGTCCGACAACCCTGAACGACCAGGCGTCTTCGTTCATCTATCGGATCGCCACACTCACAACAATGAGTGGCAGATATAGCCTGGTGGTTCAGGCGGCGCATTTTTATTGCTGTGTTGCGCTGTAATTCTTCTATTTCTGATGCTGAATCAATGATGT
>JAAOXG010000134.1 GCA_013036995.1 Lacrimispora defluvii | reverse complement strand
GGACAAGCTCATCTGCGGCCTTACGGCGTAATTCCGCATCAGTAAGCGCATTGGCCCGCATGTTCTGATACAGGTTGGTAACCAGCCAGTAGTGCGCGTTTGATTTCCACGGATAAGACTCCGCATCCGGATACAGGCCTCGCTTCCGGCAATACTCGTAAACCATATCAACCAGCTCGCTGACGTTTGGCAGTCCGGCGGTAACGGATGCTTCTTCCCGGCACCATGCAACAAACTGCCCGGGTGATGGCAGAAATGGTCGATTCTGCCGACGGGCTACGCGCATTCCTGCGTTAACCTGTTCCATCGTGGTGATCCCGTTTTCCCGAAAAGCCAGAACCCACTGGCGACGGATTTCGTTCACTTCGTTCTGGTCACGGTTAGCCAGGCTCGCCGGGAAAGTTGCCAGTAACTGGCTGAACACACCGTTGATGATCTGCGCTACCTGCTGTACCTGCGGCTTTTCGTCGTACTGTTCCGGCATGTTGTTGGCGATCCGACGCATCTGCTCACGGTCAAAGTTAACCATCTGTGCGGCGATGTTTTTCATAGATCCACCCCGTAAATCCAGTCTGTGTTTGTCCGGTCGTGTTTTGGTTTGCTGGCTGTCACGCCTGCCTGTTGCTTGTTACGGTTGATTTCGAGTTGGGTCCACTTATCGCGGAGTTTGGCCGGGCTCAGCACGTTACCGGACCAGAAGTTGTCCTGGCATGCCCAGCGGAACAGCACACACATGTCGCGGTGGTTACGTCCGTCACGTTCACGCATCAGGCGGATATCGTTAGCCCACCCAGCAAAATTCGGTTTTCTGGCTGATGGTGCGATAGTCTTCACCATGTCAAACATCCACTCTGCGGCGGTCAGGTCTTCTGCTGTCCCCCACTTGCTGCCGCTCTGAATTGCAGCATCCGGTTTCACCACAGAAAG
>JAAOXG010000133.1 GCA_013036995.1 Lacrimispora defluvii | reverse complement strand
GTATAATCTCTGAGGTTAATGGGACTGAATCAATTGATGAGGTATTTGGAAATATTTCAAATATCTTAGGGAGAGATAAATAATGATAACAATAAAAACCGATTCTGAAATAGAATACATGGTAAAAGCAGGAAGAGTTGTTGCTGAAGCCTTAGATACTTTAGAAAAACATGTAAAGCCAGGAATAAGCACTGGAGAGTTAGATAGAATCGCAGAAGAGATTATATTAGGCAGAAATGCCAAACCATCTTTCAAAGGATATTATGGTTTCCCAGCTTCTATATGTGCATCTGTTAATAATGAAGTAGTTCATGGAATACCAAATAAAGATAGAATTCTAAATGAAGGAGACATAATTAGTATAGATTGTGGAGCTGTTTTAAATGGATATCAGGGCGATGCAGCAAGAACATTTCCAGTAGGAAATGTGTCAGAAGAAGCTGTTAAGTTAATAGAAGTTACAAAAAATAGTTTTTTCAAAGGTATAGAAAAAGCTAAAGTTGGCAATAGATTAACTGATATATCTGCAGCTATTCAAGAATATGTTGAAAGTTATGGATTTTCTATTGTAAGGGATTATGTAGGTCATGGCATAGGAAAGAATATGCATGAAGATCCAGAAGTACCTAACTTTGGTAGACCAGGCAGGGGACCTAAATTGTCAAAAGGAATGTGTTTAGCTATTGAGCCTATGGTTAATATAGGAGACTTCAATGTAAAAGTTGAACCCAATAAATGGACTGTAGTTACTGTAGATGGTAGTTTATCTGCTCATTATGAGAATACTGTGGCTATACTAAATGATGGACCTAAAATAACCACTTTAATTT
>JAAOXG010000132.1 GCA_013036995.1 Lacrimispora defluvii | reverse complement strand
GACGGCATCTGCGTCTTCTGCGGATTGTTATGCCCGTGGGACATCGCCACCTGAAACGCGCCGGTTCTGATGGCGTCTTCCACAGTAACCTTCCGGTTGCTGTCTGACTCCGCCTGTTCTGCCTGCCGTTTCATCAGGGCGAGATGCTCAATGCGCTGCAGGGCTGACAGTTCAGAAAGCGTGACGGTCACACCGTTATGTTCAAATGATTCGGTTTTCAGGAACATCGCTGACTCTCCGGATTAACTGGCGGTGACGGTAATTTCTGCAACCGCAGCAAACTCACCATTACCGGATACCACCGGAATGTTGACCTTGCCTGCAGCAACGCCGTTCACGGTGATGGTCATACCACTGACCGACACGGTGGCTTTTGTTTTATCCGCAGACACCGCACGAAAGCTCTTGTCGGTTACGCCCTCCGGCTGGAAGGCCACGGTCAGCGTGGTGCTCTGCCCTTTCACCACCGCGGTGCTGGCAGGCGTCACGGTCATGCCGGTTGCCGCTGTTACCGTGCTGCGATCTTCTGCCATCGACGGACGTCCCACATTGGTGACTTTCACCGTGCGGGTGATCACTTCCTTCGCCGTCACCGCCTTACCGATACTGCTGACCCAGCCACGGAACACATCGACCGTGCCGTTCGGGAAGCGGATTTTATAGGCACGGGTATCGCCTTCATTAAACCACGCCAGCAGCGCCTGCTGCCCCTGCTCTCCGGGCATCCACGCCAGCGT
The DNA here is from genome assembly GCA_013036995.1 of Lacrimispora defluvii. Taxonomy (GTDB): domain Bacteria; phylum Bacillota; class Clostridia; order Lachnospirales; family Lachnospiraceae; genus Lacrimispora; species Lacrimispora defluvii. Next base: position 562 of record JAAOXG010000132.1, on the reverse strand, counting down.
GAAGCTGGTATCTCCGGCAGATTTCTGCCCCTGCCCGGTCGCAGTCCAGTCTGCATCTTCATCATCGAGATAGCTGTCGTCATAGGACTCAGCGGTCAGTTCGCCGGGCGTCAGGTCTTTATCTTTTGCCAGACGCGCCCAGTCAACGTCTGAACGCGGCTTCGCGTAGGGGTCACCGCTCCCCTTATAAACCCACAGGGTGGTCCCGGCACCTTTCACCGGCATTGTAGGATTTGGTACAGGCATAGCGTCCTCACATTTCATAGGTAATGACATAAGTCAGATCGGCTGAACTCCACAAGCCCGCATCATCGTCGCGCCGGTAGTCATAGCCGCTGGCCACCATACTGGTGATCAAATCTGACAGTGCCGGGATATCGCTCATCACCGGATAAATCCGGGACTCCATCCACGCATCCAGCTCTGAATCCGGCACCTGAGCAGTCAGGAAAACTTCGATATGCAGCTCCGCCTGCCAGGTATCGCTGTCCAGCTCTTCGCCCGTGTATTCGTCGCCTGTGATATAACCGGCACCTGCCGGAAAATCCGCCTCATCAAAAAC
>JAAOXG010000131.1 GCA_013036995.1 Lacrimispora defluvii | reverse complement strand
ACGGTCTCGTGGGCTCGGCGCTGTACAAGATCCCCAAGCAGGTGGAGAAGTTCGCCGACCGCTATTCGCTGGCGGTGCAGCACCTGGAGCACATCGATTTCGCCCCGCGCGCGGCGATGCTGGAACAGGCCGCGGCAGTGGTGGTGGACATGGTCCACGAACTGCCGAAGATGAACCTCGACAAGATGACCGCGCTCAACGAGAAGCTGCGCAGCATCGAGAACGAGGCCGACCGGCTGATGCTGGAGCTGTACCGCGACATCTACTCGGGCCGGCTCGACAACCTGCAGATGTTCCTGCTGAAGGAGTTCTTCGAGATCTTGGAGAAGGCGATCGACCGCTGCCGCGAGGCCGGCGTTGTGATCTACCAGATCGTGCTCAAGAACAGCTGAGGATCGCCCGATGCTGACCCTGGTCATCGTGGTGATCCTCGCCGCACTCGTGTTCGAGTTCATCAACGGCTTCCACGACACCGCCAACTCCATCGCCACCGTGGTCGCGACCAAGGTGC
>JAAOXG010000130.1 GCA_013036995.1 Lacrimispora defluvii | reverse complement strand
GTTTCAGGAATCCAAGAGCTTTTACTGCTTCGGCCTGTGTCAGTTCTGACGATTCACGAATGTCGCTGCGAAATATCTGGGAACAGAGCGGCAATAAGTCGTCATCCCATGTTTTATCCAGGGCGATCAGCAGAGTGTTAATCTCCTGCATGGTTTCATCGTTAACCGGAGTGATGTCGCGTTCCGGCTGACGTTCTGCAGTGTATGCAGTATTTTCGACAATGCGCTCGGCTTCATCCTTGTCATAGATACCAGCAAATCCGAAGGCCAGACGGGCACACTGAATCATGGCTTTATGACGTAACATCCGTTTGGGATGCGACTGCCACGGCCCCGTGATTTCTCTGCCTTCGCGAGTTTTGAATGGTTCGCGGCGGCATTCATCCATCCATTCGGTAACGCAGATCGGATGATTACGGTCCTTGCGGTAAATCCGGCATGTACAGGATTCATTGTCCTGCTCAAAGTCCATGCCATCAAACTGCTGGTTTTCATTGATGATGCGGGACCAGCCATCAACGCCCACCACCGGAACGATGCCATTCTGCTTATCAGGAAAGGCGTAAATTTCTTTCGTCCACGGATTAAGGCCGTACTGGTTGGCAACGATCAGTAATGCGATGAACTGCGCATCGCTGGCATCACCTTTAAATGCCGTCTGGCGAAGAGTGGTGATCAGTTCCTGTGGGTCGACAGAATCCATGCCGACACGTTCAGCCAGCTTCCCAGCCAGCGTTGCGAGTGCAGTACTCATTCGTTTTATACCTCTGAATCAATATCAACCTGGTGGTGAGCAATGGTTTCAACCATGTACCGGATGTGTTCTGCCTTGCGCTCCTGAAACTCAACATCTTCATCAAACG
>JAAOXG010000013.1 GCA_013036995.1 Lacrimispora defluvii | reverse complement strand
TACCACAGAGTACGACACTATCCTCTTCGTCCGCCGCGTCATATGTTTATAAGAGACAGCATCCATTGATAACATTCCTTTCTTCCTCCTTAAGTTCTCGACAAACATAAGGATAATGGATTTGGAAGGGTGTTACAATGGATTTTTTGATGCAGCGAGTGTTACACTTTTGGATTGCATTTCGTTACAGTTTTATTTTACACTAAACAAGGTGAACAGCGCTTCGAGTCCCATACTGACCGGCTGACAAATTATATTCGTTTCTGGCAAGCAGATGGTGAAAGTCAAAAAACTTCTATTAGAACCAGAACAGCTCTAGGTCAAATGGTTAAGGAAGGCCGTTTTCGTGGCGGTGTAGCACCCTATGGATATTACCTTGAGAAAAGTGGAATCATTAACAAACGCAAGCATGAAGTAAATAAGCTGGTAGTCAATGATGAGGAAGCAGAAGTGGTACGCATGATGTACAGTCTATGTGTATCTTCTGGATACGGGCGCTGGCGTATTGCCATGCTTTTGAATGATAAAGGAATTAAAACACGGAATGGAGCTAACTGGCATGAATCGTCAGTTGGGTCAATTCTGAAAAATGTTACATATAAAGGCATACTTCGAAGTGGGAAAACTTATTCTAAACCATTTAAGGAATTACAGATTATTGATCCATATACCTTTGATCTTGCACAGAAATTAATAGAGGAACGAATCAACGAAAAGAACGACGAGAGAACGGCTCCGCTAAATACTTCAGGGCAGTCACTATTATCTGGAAATGTATTTTGCGGGCACTGCAGAGGACGCCTAGTCCTGACAACTAACGGTAAGGTAGTTAAACTCGCAAACGGTGAAAGTAAAGGTGTAAAGCGGATACGTTATATTTGCTACAATAAGACAAGGCGCCGTAAAGAATGTGATGGGCAAACGGGATATACCATGCACTTACTGGATGATGCAGTAACTCAATTGCTACATCAAATTTTTAATCGTATGTCAGCTGCTTCTGATAATCTAATCGTCGGTAGTACACAGGAGCGTCATATGGTGGAGCTTAGAGCATAGATAAAACGGATAAAAGCTGAGAATAGTAAAGCGAATACAGAATACGAATCTTTAAAATCTGAAGTGATTAAGGCAGTTCAAGGAAAAAGCAAAATGCCAATGGATGTCTTATCGGAGCTTGTTAATGAGAGACGTGATAAGGTTCTTGCAACGAGCCAACAACTTACAGAACTGAACGCTGAGCTTGAACATAGCAATGAAAAAGCAGAGGAAATGAAAAATGAGCTATCTCGTATACGTACATGGTCAGAGATTTTTGATGACAGTGATATGGAAGTCAAGAAAATGGTTGCGAATTATATCATTAAACGTGTATACGTTTTTGAGGGATATAAACTCAACATTGAATTAAACCTCAACATCCAGCAATTTCTGGACGGAATTGACAGTGCAACTGAAAACAAAGTATCATAACTTATGTTTAAAAAAGTTATGAATGTAACTGCTCCTTGAAACTAATTATATTAAGCGTCCGATTCTCTTGATTTTATGAAGGGACGGACAAAATGGCTGAAAAAGTATATTGTCTATACAGAGTATCGACAACCAAGCAAGTAGATTTAGATGATCAAAAGCAAGTAGATATTCCAATGCAACGTAAAGCATGTAGAAAATTTGCAGAACAAATGGGGTGGGAGGTAATTCGAGAAGAGCAGGAAAATGGCATATCTGGATTTAGCATTAGTGCCTCCGACCGTGACAAACTACAACTTATAAGACAGCATGCAGCACAACATCGGTTTGATATACTATTGGTATTTATGTTTGATAGAATAGGACGTCGAGCAGAAGAAACACCATTTGTAGTGGAATGGCTTGTCCAGCATGGAATCAGAGTCTGGAGCGTAAATGAAGGAGAACAAAGATTTGATAATCATACTGATTATCTCCTGAATTATATACGGTATTGGCAAGCTTCAGGAGAAAGCAAAAAGACATCCATAAGGACGAAGACTGCATTAGGACAGATGGTAAAAGAAGGGCGGTTTCGGGGAGGAACGGTACCCTATGGATATCGTTTGGAAAAGACCGGAAAGTTTAATAAGCATAATAAGGAAATCAGATACCTGGTTATCGATGATACGGAAGCACAAGTCGTGCAGACAATGTTCGATTTATGCGTAAGTTATGGATATGGAAGGAATCGGATAGCCAGTTATCTTAACGAGCATGGATTCAAAAACCGGAAAGGTGAAAAATGGTGCGAAACTACTATTGGTGTTATGTTACATAATGTACAATACATAGGTATACTTAGAAGTGGTGATTCATTTTCAAATCCTTTTGAAAACCTGCATAATTTCATCAGAGGTCTTTGAAAAAGCACAGAACATTATGAAACTACGGTCGACGAACAGTAAAGCAGATCGTATTATCCCTTTGAATACCAAGGGTCAGTCGTTATTATCAGGAAATATTTTTTGTGGTCATTGCGGCGGTCGGCTAGTTCTTACTACCAGTGGAAAGGTAGTAAGGATGAGGAATGGGGAAACAAAGGGTACTAAACGGATCAGGTATATATGCTACAACAAAGCCAGGAGGCATATAGAGTGTGATGGTCAAACAGGTTATACAATGCATTTAGTTGACGAAGCAATAGAAGAATTGTTTACAAAAATGATAAGTAGATTAGCAGCTATTGATAATCCAGCTGTTATAAACAATTTTCAAGAAGAGAGCGTAACTAAACTTCAGCAGAAATTGGAAACAGCAGAATTGAAAATGGAAAAAGCCCATGCAGATTATTCAGCGATTAAACAAAAAGTGAAAGAATCAATTAGTGGCACCAGTCAAATACCAAGCGGTCTTTTAGACAGTCTTGCTGATGATGCTTACCATACACTTATTCAAGCTGAGGATAAATTAAGATTTTTGAGCGGTGAACTGACCGATGCAAAAGAACACATATCTGAGATTACAAAAATACACCATTCAATTCGTATCTGGTCAAGAATTTTTGATATAAGTAGCTGCGAGGCTAAAAAAATGATCCTTACTTCTTCATTAAAGCGGGTAGAAATTTCGAAAGGATACAAAATAAATATTATATATTCAGACGTAATACAAAAAATGATGGAAGCACTTGAATAACATTTTATCATAATAATAAACTCTCAGTATTTGCTGGTACCCCATACAATCAGGATTAGCCGGTGGATACTCCATAAAACATGGCTAGCTGACTAGCCTCCTAAATTATAAGATAGTTAAATGCTTTTGGGGGTGCACACCCGACATATCGGAAGAGCGCTTGAATGGCATTCAAGAGGTCATGGGTTCGAATCCCACTATCTCCATTATTTATATCTTATAAGGCAAGGGTACTTGATAAATCAAGGGCTAAAAGGTACATTTTCATTTTTTTGAAAATGTACCTTTTTTTCAATTCGTAGGTAATAAGGGAAATTTTTGACATAGTTGTGCTTTTATACCTCTATTGGCGGGAGTTTTATAGAGATAAAAGTACCATTTTTCATAGAAGACCTTATACAATTACATATACAGAAGCCTGTTTGATGTGAAGAAAATTGATCTCCCACGGAAAGTAAAGTATCGCCCGCGTTATAAAAAATCAGAACTGAAGGTAGACAGAGGCTGTTGTGTGGGAAGAAACTATCATGATTACGAGGAGTATTTAGAGAAGCATCCTGATACAGCAGTGATCCAGATGGATTCTGTGTTATGAAGCAAAGGTGGAAAAGTTCTGCTCACGGTATTTTTACTAGATACCTCCTTGATGCTTGCATTCATAAAATGCCTATACTTCTAAGTAAGTATGATGTTTATAAAGAATTGTATCATAACAAGTGCGCCCTATCAAAAAGCAGAAATAGAGGTAGGTCATTAATTCATAAGAAAGGTATTAAAAAAGGGAAAAAGCTTTGATGAACTGTTACTAAAAAACTAAATGGGAAAAGCCCGTATGAAGCATTCTGTTTTTATTATGGAAAAGACCTGGCAGGTAAATTAGGATGCTACGAGGTTAGCGCCAAAATCATCCTGTTACCAGAGATTATACCATAGAAAGCAAGTGAAAAACGGGAAAGTCATAACAATTGTGGAATTTCGGATTCATAAAATGAAGGTCGATTTCATAAAGTAAATACTCTAAAAATAGAAGGTCAGAGTCCAACAGAGATAATTGAATATAATGCAAAGGGGAAGAAAGAGTATTTTTGGTATTATGAAAATTTAATTAGTGATAGACCTAGCTCACAATTCAATATAGAAATGGATGAAGAATGATAGTTAAAACCAGAGCATTGAGACCAGTATAGAAGTGAATGAAAAGTGAAAAAGACAGAAGGGGTTAAATGTTATCATAAAGTGGTAAAATCTGATATTCGAATAATGAACTACGAATAGAGATAAATCGAAGTTTGTAGAGCTGAACTTGACAAATCATTTATGAAAATTAAGAAGAAAGAGATATTACCCTCGTGTGATATCCCTTTCTTTAATTGAAGAAAAAGACTGATTTGCAACGTCTCTAATAAAGAGCTGTTACATTTTAATATAGAAGTAAATGAATAGTTGATATAATTAGGATACATCTATAAGAGGTTACCTCCACAAACATTGAACTTTGGTCGGGGATATGTGTGGGGGAGGCTTCTTATAGATGTATTTTATTACAACAAAATAATGTTAAATGTGTGCTTTTTTACAATTACACGCCAACAATCAGTACAGAATCTATTAAATAAGACATAGCTTATTAATTGACCGAATGTACAAAATATTTTTTAATATTAAATTAGTTTACAAAGCATTTTAATTTTTCTTTTTAATATATGTGAATTCACAAAAAAATAATCTTTTCATTGGGAGTAGTGAAAAATGGCGCGCTGCACCGCATTTCTTACATGTAATATAAATATCGGATGATTATGAGTTAATATCATGATGTAGAGGAAAAAAACGTCCATCTCCCCCTTTGGAATATCGGCGGTTTAAAGAAAAGCTTATTTTAAATTACACAATAAGATAGTGAAAGGGGGGCTATGAAAACTTAAAGATAAGCAATACGAGTGCAGTGTACTTACTAAAAAGGAAGGAGGTTAAAAAACAGACGTAACGATGAAATTAATCTAAAGGTAGGTCTTCTGTTAAATAACAAAATAACAAAACAACAAAAAAGAAAGGAGAAATAAACATGGAACCAAAAAACTTAATGAAAAAAATAAGCAGTAAATTGAGACGAACATTTTCCATAATCGCTGTACTTCTAGCTATACTTTTCGCAATACCCGTAAGTTCAGTGGCGGCTGAAACGCTCCCAGCCTCTCCGCCGTCAGGCTATGACCAATATAAGAGCAACATACCACACGGTCAGGTCAGCTATATTACTTATCAGTCCACGGCGACAAATGGTCAGCGGAGGGCGAGAATTTACCTGCCTCCAGGGTATTCAACGAACAACAAATACAGCGTCATGTATTTATTACATGGCATTGGCGGGAATGAAGACGAGTGGTACAACAACGGCGCACCAAATGTCATCCTTGACAATCTCATTGCTTCCGGTAAAATTCAACCCTTTATTCTTGTATTACCAAACGGAAATGCGACGGGATCTGGAGTAAGGGATGGTTGGGAGAATTTCACGAAAGATTTGATGAATTCTCTTATACCCTATATCGAATCACACTATTCCGTTTATACGGATGCCCAGCACCGTGCGATTGCCGGCCTTTCACAGGGTGGCGCCCAATCGCTGAATATCGGGTTACCCAACGTGGATAAGTTCCCCTATATCGGTGGCTTTTCCTCCTCGCCCATCACCAAACAAGTTAACCAGCTGTTTCCTGACGGCGGGACTAAGGTTAAGGCGAATTCAAAACTGTTGTTTCTCTCATGCGGAACCGCAGATGGACTTATATCCAATAACAATAGGGTAAGAGATTATTGCAAGTCCAATAATATTCGCTACACGGAATGGCTTCTCCCAGGTAAAGGCCATGATTGGAGCGTGTGGAAGCCAAGTCTGTGGAATTTTGCCCAGATGGCATGCGTGGCAGGATTTACGGATCAGACCACGCCAACACCAACCCCTGACCCAATATCGGCCTTTACACAGATCGAAGCGGAAAGTTTCAAAAACCAGCAGGGAGTCCAAACCGAAACCTGTACCGAAGGTGGAGAGAATGTCGGGTATATCGAGAATGGGGATTATGTTAGTTACAGCAATATCGATTTTGGCACCGGTGCGGCAGCCTTCCAGGCCAGAGTAGCCAGCGCCACCAGTGGTGGTAATATTGAGATCAGACTGGATAGTATTAACGGCACTTTGATCGGGACTTGTCCGGTTGCAGGAACCGGTGGCTGGCAGACTTGGGCCGATGTAAAGTGCAATGTCAGCGGGGCAAGCGGGAAACATGACGTTTATCTGAAATTTACAGGCGGAAGCGGATACTTATTCAACCTCAACTGGTTTAAATTTACGGCTCCATACAGCATGGAAAGCCTGGGGATTGTAAACGGACAGGGTTTCACCCTTACGCCTTCACAGACACCCGAACCTACAACAACTCTAACATCAAAAGCTGGTAAATTCCACTGCTTTCTGTTATTAGGTCAATCCAATATGGCAGGTTATGCTTTGGCGCAAGCTTCTGATAAAGTGGAAGACCCCCGCGTGCTGGTATTGGGGTACGATAATAATGCTGCACTCGGACGGGTAACCAATAAGTGGGATGTGGCATGTCCGCCTCTTCATGCTTCCTGGCTTAATGCTATCGGCCCCGGAGACTGGTTTGGCAAGACCATGATACAGAAAGTCCCGGCTGGTGATACCATCGGACTGATACCCTGCGCGATCAGCGGTGAAAAGATCGAGACATTTATGAAGTCGGGAGGCACCAAATATAATTGGATCATCAACCGTGCAAGAATTGCACAGCAAAATGGAGGCGTCATCGAAGGTATCATTTTCCACCAGGGCGAATCCAACAGCGGCGACCCTAACTGGCCCGGCAAGGTAAAAACACTGGTGGAAGACCTTAGAAAAGATCTAAACCTGGGGAATGTTCCGTTCCTCTCCGGCGAACTGCTTTACAGCGGTCCTTGTGCAGGTCACAATAAGTTGGTAAATCAGCTGCCTTCCCTGATTCCGAATTGCTATGTAGTCTCTGCAAGTGGTCTGGTAGTAGATCCTGGAGATACACAATACCGTCTCCATTTTAGTCATGATTCATCCGTTACCCTGGGCAAGCGATATGCTGATAAAATGATTCAAGCCCTTGGCTGGTGAGTCGTCTTTAAAAAGTACATGTTGGGCACAATTTCGAAGTTACCTCATATACTATCAAGATATGTTTTAAAAAATCAGGAGGAAACGGGTATGTTAAAAAAGAAGACTTTTACTGTCTTTCCCATAGCAGCATCCGCTGCGACTCAGGCAACCTATTATGTTTCGCCCACAGGAAGCGACAGCAACCCAGGAACGCTTGCAGCACCCTTCCAGACAATCACAAAGGCGCGGGACGCTGTCCGCATGATCAACAGCAATATGACCGGAGATATCTATATTTATTTGCGGGGCGGAAACTACAGTATTACCAGTACCGTTACTTTCGGACCACAGGATTCAGGAACAAACGGATACAGGATCTATTACCAGGCATACCCTGGTGAAACGCCTGTCTTGAACGGTGCAACAAAAGTCACAGGCTGGACTCAGCATAGCGGCAATATTTATAAGGCTGCGCTTAATCGTTCTACCAAATTGAGAAACCTTTATGTGAATGACCAGAGGGCTTCCATGACCAGCAAAACCGTAACTGCCCGCGGAGGGTACGGGACTTATTCCGTAACTGCAGGACAGGCCAGTTGGGCATGGACAAGCGGCAGTAAGAGTGACGGGGTTCAGTATAATACTTCAGATGTACCGGTAATTGCCAGCAACAAAGATGACCTTGAGATCGTAAACGGTACTACCTGGAATGAAAATATAGTTTGTACCAGGGATGTCATTACATCCGGCAGTTATAGAGTGCTTCTTTTACAGCAGCCTTATGGGGCGATAGCACAGACTCCGGGGTGGGGTGCAGCCTTTAGTGCTTCCGGTACCCATACGATTTATAATGCCTTCGAATTCTTAAATTCTCCTGGACAATTTTATTTTGACAAGACGGCCAAAACGCTTTATTACTATATCCGTCCAGGTGAGAATATGGCCACTGCCGATGTAGAGGCTCCAGTTGTAGAGAAGCTGATCGACATCGCAGGAACATCAACGACTAACAGGGTTAAGAATATCACCTTCCAGGGCATTACTTTTGAAAATACGGATTACAGCCTTGTGAATGTTGCAGGTTCACACGGTAAATCCACATGTCAGGCAGCACAGGCATTTATCGCTTTTTATAACGACAATTGGCACAATACCAAATATGATCTTGTTGATACATTGCCGGGAATGATCAATGTAAGCAGCAGCGATTCCATCAACTTTATAAGAAATACAGTGAAGCACAGCGGCAATGATGGAATTTCCATGGTAAACGATGTTATAAATTCCAGCCTTATGGGCAACTACATCACAGACATCACATCCAGCGGCATCACGGTAGGGCATCCCCAGCACGTTTATATCGGAGACGGTGGAAACCATGCAAAATATGCTCCCGGCGTAGAAGGGGTTTGTAAGAATAATATCATCAACAATAATTTGTTGTACAACATTAGCACGTCTCACGGATTTGGTGGATGTGCCGCTATCACGGCTTACTTTGTGGATACCATCAAAATAACCAATAACCATGTTCAATCAACAGCATACAATGGGATCCATTTAGGATGGGGATGGTGTAATTTCACTGACTCCACTACCTGTAAAAACAACACAGTAAGTAATAACCGGATTATGAATACCCTAACCAGGCTTCATGACAGCGGAGCCATCTATACCATCGGACAGATGCCGGGCACGAACATTAATCAGAACTATGTCAGGGGAATTCCTCCTGCAACCTCTGGTCCGACCTATGGTCTGCATAACGATGAAGGAACTGCCTATATCAATGAAAATGACAACGTACTGGATATTGATCCGGGGGTAAAGTATACCATCAACTGTGAGGATTTTGGACAAAAACACGATTTAACCATACTGCGGACCTATGCCACCGTAAGTAAAATGGGCGTTAATCCTCCAAACAGTAAAATAGATCCCCCGGTTGTCGTTCCGGATAACGTATGGCCTTTGGCACAGTACACCACCTGTTTGAATTCGGGAATCCAGGAAGCATACAGGGATATTATCCCGGCGAACTTACTTCCAACACCGGATTATGTGTTCCCCGCAAGTTGTGCAGCTGCAGCCGGAACTGGCATTAGTATAAGGAGCAGCGGGAATTCTTCAAATACGGTATGGTTTGCACCGGCCGGAACAACCAGTTTTGTCCAGGGATCTGCAATGACGAAAGCGGAAGGAACTGCCACATCGATTACCGCCCCAGCCGCTGCAGGTACGTACCGGCTGTGTGTAGTAAATTCACAAGGCATGAAGATAGGGGAATCGGCGGCACTGCTCCGGATTAGCGGATCGTCTTCCCAGATTGAAGGGGAGAGTTTCAGCAGCCAGTCGGGTATTCAAACGGAAACCTGCAGCGAAGGAGGACAGAACATTGGGTATATTGAAAATGGGGATTACGCCGTATACAACAATATCGATTTCGGCGCCGGAGCGGCAAGCTTCCAGGCCAGAGTAGCCAGCGGCGCCAGTGGAGGGAATATTGAGATCAGGCTGGACAGTCTTACTGGTCCTTTAGTAGGAACCTGTTCTATCACCGGAACTGGCGGTTGGCAGACGTGGGCTACCAGAACCTGCAGTATCAGCGGAGCAAGCGGAAAGCATAACGTATACTTGAAATTTACCGGTGGGAGCGGTTACTTATTCAATATAAACTGGTTCCAATTTACCGGAGAAAGATAGTGTACTCGAATCAAATTGCCGTGTATCCCATTGGGATACCGGCAAAATAAAAGAAAGGAGAAATAAAGAATGAGACTAAAACCCTTAATGAATTAAATTGTCAGGAGAATAGTGCCGGCTTTTTTCACTCTTGCAGTACTTTTGGCAATGCCTGTAAATTCAATGGCGGCGGAAACACTCCCAACCATGCCGCCGGCAGGATATGACCAAGCCAGGAACAACATTCCCCACGGGCAGATCAACAGTATTACTTATCAATCATCAGCAACAAAAAGCCAGAGGAAGGCGAGAATTTACCTGCCACCAGGATATTCGACAAGAAACAAATACAGCGTCCTGTATTTATTGCACGGCTACGGCGGGAGTGAAAATGATTGGTTTACAGGCGGAGGCGCAGCCAATGTTATTTTAGATAACCTTATTGCCGATGGAAAAATTCAGCCATTTATCATTGTAACACCAAATGCCAATACATCGTCAATATCTGATAGTAAGCTACCGGATGATATACTCAACAGCCTTATCCCATACATCGATTCACACTATTCCGTTTATACTGATCGTCTTCACAGAGCAATTGCCGGTCTTTCGTATGGCGGAATCATATAATATTGGGTGTACAAATATGAACAAATTCGCCTATGTAGGAGGTTTTTCAGGCGGCGGACCTGTTGCCTATCCCACCAGCAAGTTGTTTCCGGATCCTGCAGCAACCCGTCAGCAGATGAAGCTATTGTTTCTTTGCATTGGAACCAATGATAATTTATCTTACAGTAACGGCATAGCAAATTTTTGTAAGAGCAATAATATCCCCTGCACCTATTATCAAATTCCAGGAAGAGGTCACGATTGGACTGTTTGGAAACCAAGTCTGTGGAATTTTGCACAAATGGCGTGCGCGAAAGGATTTACGGATTATAACATCCCGAAATCTGCATTCACACAGAACGAAGCAGAGAGTTACGACAACCAGTCTGGAATCCAGACCGAAACTTGTAACGAGGGCGGAAATTAACCTATTGATTGGAGGTAAATCTATGAAAAAAGTAAGTAGAGTTGTAGTTTTCCTGATGGCTATTTCCTTATTACAATCAACAGAGTGTTATGCAGACAATCCAATCGTACAAACGAATTATACTGCGGATCCTGCCCCGATGGTCTATAACGGGACTTGCTATTTGTATACCACTCATGACGAGGACAACATCGTCAATAATTTTTATACCATGAATGACTGGAGATGTTATTCATCCACCGACATGCAAAACTGGACGGATCATGGATCACCGTTGTCTTACAACACATTCAGTTGGGCAAAAGGCGATGCATGGGCTGGCCAGGTTATTAACAGGAACGGGAAGTTTTATTTCTACGGTCCGATGACCCGGAATAACGCCGGGGGCGCAAGGGTAATTGGTGTAGCAGTATCAGACAGCCCCACCGGGCCGTTCACCGATCCTCTGGGGAAACCATTAATCGCCAATAACGGGGCGCAGGATATTGACCCTACCGTATTCATTGACGACAACGGACAGGCGTATCTCTACTGGGGAAACGGTAACCTCTATTATGTGAAGTTGAACCAGGATATGATTTCATATTCAGGCGGTATTGTCCAGGTATCTCCCAAACCAGCGAATTATGTGGAAGGTCCGTGGTTCTACAAGCGTAATAATTTATATTACATGGTATACGCAGGTATGACCGGAGGATCCGAAAATATCTCCTATGCGACCAGCAACAGTCCTACCGGGCCATGGACCTCTAAGGGAACTATTATGGGTTCGCAAAACAGCTATACAAACCATCCGGGAGTAACCGATTATAAGGGGAATTCCTACCTTTTTTACCATACCGGTATTTTACCGGGAGGAGGAAGCTATCATCGTTCTGTTGGCTTGGAGAAATTCAAATACAATGCAGATGGTACAATTCCCAGTATTCCAATTACCAAAAATGGTCCGGACCAGCTTGGTAAACTAGACCCATATGCCAAAACGGAAGCTGAAACAATTTGCTGGGAATCCGGTGTTGAGACAGAAAAATGCAGTGAAGGCGGAATGGATGTATGTAATATCGAAAACGGGGACTGGATAAAAGTAAAAGGTGTAGATTTTGGCTCTGGTGCGGCATCTTTTGATGCAAGAGTGGCATCGGCAACTAACGGAGGGAATATTGAACTCCGCCTTGACAGCGAGACAGGGAAACTGGTGGGAACTTGTGCTGTTTCAAATACCGGAGGCTGGCAGAACTGGATAACTAAGTCCTGCAATGTAAGCGGTGCAACAGGAGTACATGACCTATACCTGAGATTTACCGGCGGAAGCGGTTATCTATTTAACTTCAACTGGTGGAAATTCACCGGCACAGGTGTAACACCACCTTCTGGTCAGACATCGGCTTTTTCACAGATAGAAGCGGAAAGCTACAACATACAGTCAGGAATCCAAACCGAAAGCTGCAGCGAAGGAGGGGAGGATGTCGGGTATATCGAAAACGGGGATTATGCAGTTTACAACAATATCGATTTCGGCAATGGTGCAGAAAGCTTTCAGGCCAGAGTCGCCAGTGCCACAAGCGGAGGTAATATTGTGATCAGGCTTGATAGTCTTACCGGTTCATTAGTAGGGACTTGTCCAGTTGCGGGTACCGGAGGCTGGCAGACTTGGGCTGATGTAATGTGCAGTGTTAACAGAGTAAGCGGAAAACATGACTTATACCTGAAATTTACGGGAGGAAGCGGATACTTATTCAACCTGAACTGGTTCAAGTTTACCGGTGGAAGTGTAACTGCCGGAGATCTCAAGGAAGATGGGCGTGTTGATGAACAGTCTATGCCTTGATGAAAATGTACCTTCTATTACGAAATTACCTTGTTTGCCTTAAAGACGTGCGCTCTAAAGTTGTTTACAACAATACCGTTAAATTTAAATAAGGAGGTAATTGTAGATTATGAAGAAAAAATCAATATTTATTATTGGATTAGTTTTATCACTGGTATCTTTCAATGTAGTACATGCTGCTTCATCGTATATTGATTATTTTAAAACGATACCGATAATCGATTCCCTATCGTCGTCCTGCTGGGGCGCCGCGGCAGTGGGCCCTCGTGATCAATCCAACGGTTTGGAAGACAGGACCATGTCGAAGTATGCTTACTGGGATGGAGGAATCATCAAGGGGCCGGATGGCACGTATCATATGTTTGCCAGCCGGTGGAATCAATCTGCCGGTCACAACGGATGGTTTGGCTCTGTAGCAGTTCATGCGACGAGCTCCAATCTGTATGGACCTTATACGGACAAGGGTATGTGCTGGCCCAACGATCAGGGCGGGAAAGGTCACAACGTGGTTCCGCTGCAGCTAAAAGACGGGCGGTATGCGATACTAGTGAGTGAAACCAGGCGGCCGGCTGACATTTTTGTATCCAATTCCCTGGATGGACCATGGTCAAGGCTGGGTAGTGTATCGATTACTCCAAATGCTTATTCATCCAAATATACAGCGTCCAATGTTTACATTATGCTTCGTCCGGATGGACGTTATGGGTTGATTGAAAGAGATGGGGTAATTGGTATTTCTGATAATGTCCTTGGACCTTACACCATTCAGGGTACTAATATTTATGAGAAGATTTCCGGTTGTCCGACAGTCAACATGGAGGATCCGGTTATGTGGTATAGTGGTGGCCTTTATCATATTATTGTCAATAAGTGGGACACACGTAAGGCGTATCACATCACTTCCCAAGATGGTATCAGCAACTGGAAATTAGAACCTGGATACGCCTATGACCCTACAGCGAATTTTATCCGCTATCCAAATGGTACGGTCAATCACTGGAATAAATTAGAACGTCCCAATGTGTATATGGAGAATGGCCATGTGGTTGCAATGACACTGGCGGCGATAGACGTTGCAAAAGACCAGGACTTGGGCAACGACAGTCATGGCAGTAAGGTTATCGTCATTCCATTTGATGGTGACGCATTAGATTCTGGGGGTGTTCGGCCAACTCCTGACCCAAGATCCGCCTTTACACAGATTGAAGCGGAGAGTTACAATAACCAATCGGGAGTTCAAACCGAAAGCTGTACGGAAGGTGGGGAGAATGTGGGATATATCGAAAACGGGGATTATGCCGTTTACAGCAATATTGATTTCGGCAGTGGTGCTGCAAGCTTTCAGGCCAGAGTCGCCAGTGCCACCAACGGAGGAAATATTGAGATCAGGCTGGATAGTCTTAACGGGACTTTGATAGGGACTTGTCCGGTTGCCGGAACCGGGGGGTGGCAGACCTGGGCGGCTGCAACGTGCAATGTCAGTGGGGTGATCGGAAAGCATGACTTATATCTGAAATTTACGGGAGGAAGCGGATACTTATTCAACCTGAACTGGTTCAAATTTGGTACAGGAAGTAATTCGGGAAGCTTGGAGGATTTAAATCCCGATGGGCGAACAGACTCCGTTGATTTAATGTCGATGAAAAATCACCTTTAGGATTGTAGACGATTGGAAATCCAACAATGGCTGATTTCGATGCGAGTGGTTTTCACTGCTCAACAATATTTTCTTTGCTGTTGCCATAACGTCATTTTTTTCAGGAACGTCCGGTAAAAGAATATATGTGAAAAGCTCTGGGAGTTCGCAGCTCCTGGAGCTTTTATGTGTTTGGAGATACCAATTGCAGATATACCCGAGCTGATGACGATTTAAAATCTTTATTTGTCGACAGGCTGGATATGAGAGATGTCTGGATAGAAAAAATCAGAAAAGGGGTTTATCCGGAAAAGGGAGGAGAAGCATTGCTGGGGGTGTCTGGAGAGACGAGTGCCAACAATGAAGTTGTAGATAAAATCTTTTATCGAAGGGGTGCCTGTATTACGCTGAATCCTACCTCTTATAAGGTTGAAAATAGTTATTTCACTGACACGGAAGGAAATCAGCTTTCTGATCACTATGCTATAAGTGCAAACTTTAGCTATACCAGAGATAATAGTATGGTTTACAGTGATCTATGGGGAGGATCAGGTGGGATAGCGTTCAATTTCTTGAGGAATCCATCACCAACATTCAGCAGACCTGTATCCGTAGGATTTTTTGGGCGGGCGGAAGCTGATTTTGATAAGATTGGAGCTATCTGCAAAGCATCTGAATAACTGTTGTGACGACATGGTCTATATTATGATATTATAGTATAATAATCTGGAATATTTATGTGGTTAAATAAGCAAGTGAAAGTGGAGAATGAGGATGAATAAATTTGAGCAATTAATAAAATACATACCACTAATCCAAGACGACAAATTTGGTGAGTGGATTATAGATAAGGAAAACGATGGTACGCCAGAGCATCCGTTCCATATGCCATTTGTTAATTATTCGCAGACGGTGGATTCCTTCCATGAGGACTTATACAAATTCTGTGAGGAGCACCCGGAATATGAACATACCCGTTATAGTGAGACACTGGAAGCGAACGGACTGAAATGGAGCACAGAATCAATGGAAGCTGCTGATGTTTCAAAATTAGCTGCAAAATGCGTGATAGCTCTTTTAATCGGAGCTGTAAGAGCAGAGCGTTTCTGCGATGGCGCATTATTAAGCTTTTTTAGTAGCGGGTGTATATTGCGTTGGCTTGAACGTTTGAAAACAATAGATGAAGGCGGTGTATCTAATGACGATTAATCCGGCTTATCCCAAAACTTATGCAGCAACAAAAAATATTCTTCACGGCAGTTTATAATTGTAACGTGCCCACCTGTTTTAAAATGATACTCATTGGCATTAGGGCAGAGCTCCAGCATCTCTTTGCGCTGCATTGGGTTGGCCAAATTATCAGATTGGCTGTCTACTATCAGAATATCCTTCGGTCTATTTATGTACGGCTCAGAAGTAAATATGTGGTTAAAGAGGAAATCTTCCATACAGTCTGCCATGGTATAAAAATCCTGCTTGGTTATTCTTTTAAAATCCTCTCTGCAAAGTGCAATTAACTTATCTGTATCGGTTTTTCCGGATTGCAGCCGCAGTTTTGGGCAAAACGCTCTGCCCAGTACATATGTCAATGCGGAAACTGGCAGCACTTTAAGTATTTTACGCATTTTGCTGTAAATCCTGACTTCTGACGCATTCGTGGTGTTGACATCACTTGGATTCATGGATGTCAAGCTGTGGGAAAATACAATTTTATCAGCAATACCGGGGTACTGCTTTATAAGGTTTTGAAGATAAACGCCACCATTTGAATTGCCGATAACACTGCACTTTGTTACCTGTTCGGCATCCAGAACGGCTTTGAGGCCTTTCGCCGTGTCGGCAAACGTATGCATAGGCGGAACTGAAAGCGCTATTGTTATAAATTCTTCCCGGAACTCCTCAGCCAGCGGAAGCCCAAGCAAGTGCCCCGTAATATTTGAAAGTATAGCAAGCAAAAAGCGCTTACCCTTCCCGCTAACCGTGTATCTCCAACAGTTACCATCTATTGTCAGAACCTTTTCCACTGCCGTGAAATTTTCAAAATCGTGTTTTTTAATTATAGAAATGCTCATTGCCTTCCCTCGCTTTCATGGTACAGCCGCCACATGAGTTTTTCCACTTCCATAAACTCATTTTCGATTATTAATTCATCAATCTGTCCGGTTGTGGCAAGTATGTTTAAATCATGTAACATGATATAAATGCGGTGGCATAATAGCTTAACATGCCCTTTATTTTTGTAAACCTTTTTGAGAATTGTATAATGTTTCATCGATTAAGTCTTCTATATTCAGAGGGAAGTAAATTAGTAATATCTTTAAAGGCAGCGGTAAATTTACTCTGTGATTGATATCCCACATTATTTGCAATTTCAGAAATATGGTAATCGGTGGTTCTTAGTAATTCCATGGCTTTTTTCATACGATATTCCTTCATATACGAAGCAATGGGTGCACCATATACCGATTTGAAAGTTTCTTTAAGAGCAGAGGTATTGATAAAAAATTTCTTTGATAACTCATCGATTGTGAAGTATTGTTCCAGGTTTTGTGTTAATAAAGAATGAATTTCATTGATCAGAGTTACCTGTTGCTCATAATAGGGGTTTACTATCCTTTCTTCACAGACATCCAGAGAAAGAAGAAGGATAATGAGCTCTTGTACTTTTAATTTATAATACGCAGTTTTCATAGTACTGGGAGCATTGTACAAATCATTAAAAATTTGTATGACTTTGTTATTTTGTTGTATAAAAACTGGTTTTGGAAGGGCACAGAATTTTTGATAAAGATTCTGCCCGCTGACGCCAGCTTCTTTTAGTATTTCCGGTAAGGTTGTAGCAATTCTGGTGATATCAATAGTAATGCTAACACCATTGTAGTAATGAAGTGGAAATGATAATTCAGAGTTTGCACAACGTGTCATTGAATGGATAGATAAATCACCAGCTCCAAGGTAAATGTTTGTTCCATTATTCATATTCCATCCCATGCTTCCATCATGGCAATAATTTATTTCTATTACATGTTCAAATGCTTCGTGTCTTGAATATACTTTGGAACCAAGAAAACGGTAAAACAAAAGTTCTATTCCGGTGAAAAGAGGAAAATCATCCAGCTGTCCTTTACTTCGATTATCCAATTCTAATGTAATATGACTGGATGAAATGATTGTATCATTATCATCACCAGAATAATTGGTAATTTCATATTTGCCAATGGGAATATGGTGCAAGTTTTTTTTTAGTAACTCTGGGAAGCTTTCTTTCATGTTTTTTACCTCTTTTCTATCAAGAGAAGTATTTATGTCAATGGACAGGATATTTCAATAAGCCGTTCAATGGTTTTGTGCATTAAATCGGCTTGTGGTGTTTCAGCAGCTTTATAATAAACCTCTTTTCCTTCACGGTGGCTTACGATTAATCCAGAAGTTTTTAAGAACTTCAAATGGTGAGAGAGTGCAGGGCTGCTCATTCCCATGATGGCGGATAAATTTATAACACATTCTTCACAGTGGCACAAAATCCAAAAAATTCTAATCCGGTTACTATCATCAAGTAATTTGAAAATATCTGATGCTGTCTGAAAGTCTTCAAGTTTAGGCATATGATCAAAACGTGTATTTAAATTTTCCCCATGGTCGTGTGGGAGTTTTAAATCAGACATAATAGAGTTCCTTTCTAAACAATTAAGTAAGTGTTTAATCATATTGTAATTTGAATCTGGAATATTGTCAATTGCTTCATATTATTAATAGTAGAATGCCCATTTATTCCATATAGTTGAATTATTCGCCCGAATGGGATAAACACTAGTGATTCTATTGACTTAAAAAATTAATGGATATATAATCATGTCATCAATTAAACAATTACTTAATTGTTGAATGATAATAACTGAAAGGAGCAACTTACAATGAAAAAGACTTATAAAATTGAGGTCGACTGTGCAAACTGTGCAAACTTAATGGAGGATGCTGCAAAAAAAACATCTGGAGTAAAAGAAGCAGTAGTAAACTTCATGACTCAGAAAATGAACGTAGAGTTTGAAGAAGGACAGGATGTAAGTGCAGTAATGCAGGAAGTTTTAAAGAACTGCAAAAAGGTAGAACAGGATTGTGAGATATTCATCTAAGTTTACCTTATAAACAACATGGAGAAGCAGCTCATTACAACGAAAGAAGATCTACATGGAGCTGCTTTTCCATGTTTTAAAACCAATATAAAAATCTTTCGATTTTATTTTATATGAAAAGACAGGGTAAGGAGGAAAGATTATGAATAAGAAGCAGAAAAAAATGCTTGGTCGAATTATTATATCAGCAATTTTAATCGTTGTTTTAGAACAATTACCAATTGCAGGAATGTTGAGATTTGGATTATTTTTATTCCCATACTTAATTATTGGGTACGATATTTTAATTAAAGCGTTTAATGGAATCAGAAACAAACAGGTTTTTGATGAAAACTTTTTAATGGCAGTAGCAACAATTGGAGCAATGATGGTAGGTATCTTTGGGGAAGGGGACTATACTGAAGCAATTGCTGTTATGCTTTTTTATCAGGTTGGTGAATTGTTCCAAAGTTATGCTGTTGGAAAAAGCAGGAAAAATATAAGCGAATTAATGGATATCCGTCCTGATTATGCTAACGTAGAAAGAAACGGAAAGTTAGAACGAGTTGACCCGGATGAAGTTGGTATTGGAAGCATTATAATAGTTCAGCCAGGTGAAAAAGTACCGCTTGATGGTGTTATTATTGAAGGAGAGTCCAGTCTGAATACAAGCGCCTTAACAGGCGAAAGTCTACCAAGAGAAGCAGTAATTGGTGATGAGATTATTAGTGGATGTATCAATATGACCAGTGTTTTAAAGATACAAACAACAAAAGAATTTGGAGAATCAACCGTATCAAAAATTCTGGATCTGGTTGAGAATGCAAGTTCTCGTAAGTCAAAATCAGAAGATTTTATTTCTAAGTTTGCCAAAGTATATACACCATTAGTTTGTTATAGTGCGTTAGCATTGGCCATCATTCCGCCGCTTGTTCGTATGTTTGGTATGGGGCTTTCACCGGACTGGGCTGACTGGATTTATCGTGCTTTGACATTTCTTGTAATCAGTTGCCCATGTGCACTCGTAATAAGTATTCCTTTAAGTTTCTTTGCAGGGATCGGTGGAGCAAGTAAAGAAGGAATTTTAGTCAAAGGTTCAAATTACATGGAAACGTTGTCAAAAACAAAATATGTTGTTTTTGATAAAACTGGTACTTTAACTCAGGGTGTATTCGAGGTAAATGGAATTCATCATAATGAAATGGAAGATTCAAAATTAATAGAATATGCAGCATTAGTTGAGAGTGCATCATCCCATCCCATAAGTAAAAGCTTACAGAAAGCATATGGAAAAGAAATCGACCGATCCAGAGTGACAGAAACTCAGGAAATCAGTGGAAATGGTATTACTGCAAAGGTTGATGGCATTGAAGTTGCAGCGGGCAATGCAAAATTAATGAATCGACTCAATATAAAATATATCGAGTGTCATCATGTGGGAACAATTATTCATATGGCTATTAACGGATCCTATGCCGGGCATATCATAATTTCAGATATTATTAAACCGCATTCAGCAGAGGCTATCAGATCACTGAAAAAGGCAGGAATTGAAAAGGCAGTTATGTTGACTGGAGACGCGAAGGCCGTTGCGGAATCAGTGGCAAAATCATTAGGAATGGATGAAGTTTATAGTGAACTTCTTCCAGGAGATAAAGTTTCTAAAGTAGAAGAATTATTAAACATCAAGACAGAAAAAGCGAAGCTGGCCTTTGTTGGAGATGGCATTAATGATGCCCCGGTGCTTTCAAGAGCAGATATTGGTATTGCCATGGGAGCTATGGGATCAGATGCAGCAATTGAAGCGGCAGATGTAGTGTTAATGGATGATAATCCAATTAAAATTGCGAAAGCAATTAAGATATCCAGAAAATGTATCCGTATTGTATATCAAAATATTGTATTTGCAATCGGAATTAAATTTATTGTATTAGTATTAGGTGCTCTTGGTATTGCTAACATGTGGCTGGCAATATTTGCGGACGTAGGTGTAACAATTATTGCAGTATTAAATGCAATCCGTGTTTTATTTGTAAAAAAACTTTAAATGAAAGGAGACGGGGTTAATGAGTAACTATATTGAAATTTAAGTTATTAGGCGACCCCGTCCGAATTAAAATTCTTAGTTTGTTATATTGTAATGAATATAAATTTTTGATTGTAAAAAAGATTACTTGACAAAATGTTTTAGTAACTATATAATTTGACTTGGTGATAAGAATGAAAGTCGAACTCATGGAGAGAATTTACTCTCTGATTAATATTTTCAACGCGGAATCTAAACAAGCGAGAGACTACGGAACAGGAGATTTATTGCATCATTCAGAGGTTCATTTGATTGTGGCAATGTTTAACCACAAGGATGCAAATGCAAGCGAGCTGGCTCAAGCGTTGGGGGTTACCAACGGAGCCGTTACACAGGTTGCAAACAAACTTGTTAAAAAAGGTCTGATTGAAAGATACAAGGAAAACGGCAATAAAAAAGACACCTTTTTTCGGTTGACCGAGCAAGGTGAAACAGTCTATTATGGGCATGAGCACCACCATGAGGAAATGCATGCCGACGCAATTAAGTTTATGAATTCCCTGAATGAAAATGATGTTAATGTAATTATTACATTATTTGATAAATTGACCGAAAAAATGCCTCCCTGTTAACAAAGGTGTTTTTTTGAGCAATGTTTTAGCAACTAAAACATTGCTCGCTGTTTGTGCCTATATTTTTTTAATATACAGTTAGTCATTACTTACTTTATTGCTGGCCTGCAAAATGTTTTAGTTACTATTGTGTGATTGTACTGAGAATTATACTAAATATTAATTCTCAAACAATATAAAAAAACAACGAGGAGGAACGAGAATGGATAGTTTAAGTCAACAAAAAGAAGATAAATCATATGAAGTGAAAAAATTGAATGGGACACCCCGGTTTATCAGCCGGATCACATCCATTGGTTTGTCAATCGGCACTGTCGTTGAGGTGGTTCAAAATAAGCGTAAGTCTCCTTTGCTGATTTACGCAAGGGACACAATGATTGCCATAAGCAAAAAAGAAGCGGCAAATATTTTCGTAGAGGAGGTGTAACCCATGCAGGCTGTTGCACAAAAAAACATTACCATAGGTCTTATGGGTCAGCCCAATACAGGCAAATCCACCCTTTTTAACGGCTTGACAGGTTCCAGGCAGCACGTAGGAAACTGGGCAGGAAAAACAGTTGAGCAAAAGCAAGGGGAATTTACATATCACAATACAACCTACAAAATTGTAGATCTTCCGGGAACATATAGTCTGGCAGCCAATTCTGAAGAGGAGCTGATCACCAGAAACTATGTTTATTCTAGTAAAAGTGATGCCATAGTCGTAATGATAGATGCTTCACAATTAGAACGAAGTATGTACTTGCTATCCGATTTTATCGGTGTCCGCGTTCCTTTGGTTGTCGTGCCAACTATGATTGATGTGGCTGAGAAAAATGGCAAGAAAATTGATTACAAAAAGCTGGAACAACGGCTTGGGGTTCCTGTTGTGCCTATTGTGGCAACGCAGAAGGATGGTATTACCAGGTTTTTAAGCCGGTTAGAGACGGCCACCAGGGATAAGAAGTATATTGGAACGGATTTCATTACACAAAAATACCGCGAGAATTTTGGGGCAGATTTTGATAAGGTGATAACCGCGCTTCCTAAAAGTGGAATTGGAAATTACAGCTCCCCATGGATTGCTGCCAAGCTGTTTGAGGGTGATGACAACATTAAGACGCTGGTAAAAGAAAAGTCAGACGGGTCTTCCTGGAAAACAGTGGAGTCTATTCTTAATTCTTACAGTGATGGAGCAATTATTGGCGCTAATTGCAAATATGAATGGATTGATCATGTTTTAGCAAATGCGGTGCAGGTTCCTCCAAAAAAGAGACAAAAGAAAAGCGGCTTTGACAGAATAGCAATTCACCCTATTTGGGGAAAGCCTTTGGCGATTATTTTAGTTTTGCTTGGATTTATTGTAAGTATTATTGTTGCTTTAATCGCTAAGGTAATCACAGAAGTTATCACCACGCTTGCTGCACAGGCTGGGGCTGCTTTACTGGCAGCGGGTACGGCTCCATTTTTGGTGTCCTTAATCGTTGAAGCACTGGTACCTGGTCTCTTGATGGTTATGTATATGGTGGCCTTTGTATCAGGCGTAAGCTTTGTTTTTGGTTTAATGGAGGATGTTGGATACATGGCCAGAGTCGCCTATGTATTTGACAACCTGATGTCGAAGCTTGGTCTCCACGGAAAATCGGTCATGCCGTTCCTGATGAGTTTTGGTTGCACCATTGGGGGTGTTTCAGGCGCAAGGGTCATTGATTCTTCCAGACAACGTTTGATTACAATTGCGACCAGCTGGGCCGTTCCCTGCGCAGGAACATGGGGGGTGGTAGGCCTTATGAGCAGTCTGTTTTTCGGAGTAAACGCCGTTTGGGTTATAATCAGCTTGTTCGCGGTCGCAATTCTTCACATGAAATTTACCTCTTGGTTTTTTGAAAGAGGGCTTCCCCAACAGGAAGGTGAGGCAGGACTCATTATGGAGCTTCCTCCTTATCATAAACCAAACTGGAAAACAATCTTTACCTATGTTTGGTCAAGAATAAAAGGAGTCGCTTCTAAAGCACTCAGCGTAATTATGGTGGTCGCGATTGCTATTTGGCTTCTGTCCTATACCTCCACCGGAAATATTGAAAACAGTGCAATTTATGCAGTCGGTAAGTTCTTAGAGCCAGTGGGTTCAATTTTCGGGCTTAGCTGGCAGCTTGTCATTGCGTTTATTGTGGCGGCGATGGGAAAAGAAGCTGCGCTGGGCGCAATAGCGGTCCTGTTTGGTGCAGGCACAGGCGTTTCCAGTCTGGCAGGAACGCTGGTTACCAGTTCTGTTGCCATCAATCAGACTGGATTTGAAGCTGCTTTGTTATCAGCCGTGCAGGCTCCTCAGGCCCTGGCGTTTATATTTGCGTTTTTCTTTAACGTTCCCTGCATGGCCGCGGTTGCTGCTTCGGCAAGTGAGAGCCAGTCCTACAAATGGACATTAAAGGTGGCAGCTTACTATTTCATTACTGCACTTGTACTGGCGGGAGTCGTTTATTGGATCGCATTACTTATTTTCTAAAGCCGGTCTTTTACAATAGTAAGATTGGAAAGCGTACCGGCGGTAACAGGGTTACTTTGCCGGTACGTTTTGCTTATATAGGGAGGTGAAATTATGCTGCTGAACAATATTCTTTTGGAGGTCAGCAAAGGAACCATCATCAGCTATAGCGATTTAGCTGAAAAACTAAATGTGGATGTCGGCGTTATTGATGCGGCAATCCGGCAGCTTTGCCAGATGAAATATTTATATACCCCATCAGGAAGCGGTGGTAGCTGCGGAGAATCGTGTCATGGCTGCAGTTTTTCCGGCTCCTGTGGATTTCGTGATAAAGGGGCAAAAATCTTGACGATTACAAAGAGTGGAAATCAGTACCTAAAGACCTTGACAGATACCATAAACCAGAATAAGCAGAACATTTCATTTAACGTGAAGGAAGTTCACCCGCATGACCTCCATTCTGGATGCTGATGGTATTGCATTGGTTCCGGTCATCACTGTGCTCACCCGCTGATAAGGCGTTAATTCAAGCTGCGGAGATGAGCTGGCCATTGCGGCAAGGTTGAAAAAGGAGGGGTTATATTGAATAATAAGAAACTGTCTGCTTCTCTGCAAAATTACATTCAGGCTATTTATGCGCTTACCTCCCGTGGGGATGAGGGTGTGCGAATTATTGATATTGCAGCCGAAATTGGTGTTACAAAGACAAGCACATTTGTTGCAATGAAAAAACTTGAAAAAGAGAAGCTGATATTTCGTGATGCCAGCAGACTGGTATGCCTTACAGAGGAAGGCGAGTATCAGGCTGTTCTGGCACTGGACAAGGTCGAAATTATCCGAACATTTTTTGTTGATGTGCTCGGTATCTCCCCTGAAATTGCC
Organism: Lacrimispora defluvii; assembly: GCA_013036995.1. Classification (GTDB taxonomy): domain Bacteria; phylum Bacillota; class Clostridia; order Lachnospirales; family Lachnospiraceae; genus Lacrimispora; species Lacrimispora defluvii. Next base: position 62,760 of record JAAOXG010000013.1, on the reverse strand, counting down.
GAGACCGATGCTAACTCGCTGGAGCATATCACCAGCATAGAAACTCTTTGCCATATATGCAGATACAACTACAAAATCAGCAATAAGTCCGGATGCTCTGGAAAATGTCACTTAAAATCGCACAGTGTGTAGAACCATAATAGTTTAAGCTTGTATGTTAATGCATAATCGATTTAATTCATTGAGGCCCTTCTTGCAGATTAGTGTAAGACGGGCTCCCTTTTTATACGACATAAGCAATTTAATACTTAGACACGACTCTAAGTATTAAATTGCTTATTTATGTCATTATTATCCTTTTGTTTATTCTCCAACATATATTTTAATGGATCATAGCCGGCCTGTGGATTAGCGATATAGGAATCATAAAAACTTATTTTTAAATTAACAATCGTCAGATTCTTTTTCATATCATCTATCTGCCTGAGGATTGACTTACGGTGATTAACCATTATCTGTCTTCGTTCTGGGGCGGTTCCTTCGCCCTGCATGCATAAATCGATATATTGCTTAATTTCCTTGACTTGCATTCCTGTATTTTTAAGGCAGCAAATCAGTTTTACCATATCAAGGTCTCCTTCACTAAACTGTCGGTTTCCAGTGCTGTTACGGGTGACAAAGGGAAGAAGTCCTTCTTTATCATAAAAGCGGATCGTATAAACGGAAATATCGCAAATTTTTGCAACTTCATTAATAGTATACACGGCTAAAATCTCCTGTGAAAATAATTTTAAATATGCTTGACTTCGATAGAACTCCAACTGGTACTATAAGTATAAAGTACAATCTAAAAACTTTCAAGACTAGAAATTACCTGGGAAGGAAATTTAAAGTTTAACCGTGTATATTTGATGGGAGGTTATAGATGATAAACATATACGGATCACCGAGGAACACTTTTCTTTAGTGAAACTGCGGCATTACGCAGGAGCTAAAAAAACTATAAAATAAAAGGAGTGTTAGTGATGAAAGAAAATATAAAGAGTAATTGGAGCATAGCAGATATACCCTCACAAAAAGGCCGTTCGGTTGTTATTACAGGAACCGGTGGAATTGGATACGAAACAGCATTGGCGATGACTAGGGCGGGAGCCGAAGTTATAATGGCGGGCCGAAATAGTGATAAAGGTGCCGAGGCCATTAAAAAAATTAAAAAATTGATTCCAGCTGGAAATATATGTTTTGAAAAACTGGATTTGGCGGATCTGGCATCAATAGAAGCATTTGGCGAACGGATAAGGGCACAACGCAAAAGTCTGGATATATTAATCAACAATGCAGCAGTAATGAATCCACCTCTGCGTAAGATTACAATTGATGGATTTGAGCTTCAAATGGGAACAAATTATCTTGGACATTTTGCGTTAACAGCACAGTTGCTTCCTCTTTTACAGAAAGGAAACAAGCCTCGTGTGGTCACTTTGAGTAGTTTAGCTCATCTCCAGGGAGCTATAAACTTTGATGATTTACAATCGGAGCTTAATTACAAACCAATGGTAAGCTATTCACAGTCAAAGCTCGCGTGCTTAATGTTTGCATTTGAACTACAACGGCGAAGTGATGCAGCCGGCTGGGGAATTAGCAGCATGGGTGCACATCCGGGGATATCAAGAACAGAATTGATCCCGAATGGGGCCGGAAAGAATAGCCCCGCGGGTATCGTTCGGAGGCTATTTGGACCGATCTTATTTCAAGCGGCAGCTCATGGAGCGTGGCCTTCACTTTATGCGGCAACCGCAAATGAAGCAAAAGGCGGAGCATATTATGGCCCTTCCAGAATGAATGAGATGAGAGGGTACCCAACAGTAGCTAAAATTGCACCACAGGCAAAGGATGCTGCAGTTGCTTCAAAGCTTTGGGAAGTATCGGAAAAGCTCACAAACGTAAAGTTTGTTTAAAATGCATTGTTTTTTATTATTGAATATTTTACAATATATCATAAAATAAATAATGAATTTCAGTCCCAGGCTTATTGCAGTTTTGTTATTTAATAATCTAAGGAGGGCCCCATGACTAAAATTAGATATGCTATAATAGGAAATGGATTCCGGGCAATGGCTTTTTTAAGAATAGGTCTTGTTTTATCTGCAAAATTTGAAGTAACATCTGTTTTCTTTCGAAATAAAGAGAAAGCAGCTGAATTTTCCCAAACCCATTCCGTTCCAACAGCTTTGACCATAAAGGAATGCTTATCTGCGAATCCTGATTTTGTGGTGATAGCCATTGGAAGGGATGGAAATCCTGAGATGATAAAACAGTTAATCCCTTATGGCATTCCAATGTTAGTGGAGACACCGCCCGCCATGAACTTAAATGACCTTCATACCCTGTGGGACACTTCTATCAAACAAGATGCCAGGATTCAGATTGCGGAACAGTATTTTTTACAGCCGCTTTATGAGGCGAAATTAAAGGCTATAAAAAAAGGAATATTAGGGGAGGTTCATAACTTATCCATATCCTGGGCTCATGACTATCACGGAGTCAGCTTAATTCGAAAACTGTTAGGAGTTGGATTTGAAAAAGCTCAAATAATTGGTAAAAACTATCAATTTCCTGTGACGGTCACCGACTCCAGAGATGGAATTAAGACGGATGGAAAGGTCGTCCTTGCTGACCGGTCAAGATATACCATTGAATTTGAAAGCGGAAAAGTAGCTTTTTATGATTTCGCGTCTAATGTACAATACCGTTCTAAAATACGAACCCGTCATCTAAATATACAAGGGGTACGTGGTGAAATGGATGATGATATTGTACGCAGCCTGACCAAAGATAACCAGCCGTTAGTTCAAACCTTTCAGATTACCCAGGACATTAATACATTATCAACTTATTCCATTAATCTTGGGGGGGAATGTCTCTATAGTAATCCTTTTGCAGGGGAACGGCTTACGGATGATGAGGTTGCCATGTTACGCTGTCTCCTTGGAATGAAGGAATACCTATTGACTGGTAACAGCTTCTATTCCTTTGCAGAGGGCTGCCAGGATAACTACTTTTTCTTATTGATGCAGGAAGCTCTAAAGCAGCCGCATGCAGCCATAAAAACAGAAGTTCAACCATGGAATTAAGTCCAGACGGAAAGCGCAATCAGTAGTAATCGTAGTAAACACTACAATTACCTGTGAGTGGGAATAAAGCGTGAAACTAAAGGGAAAAAGGTACATTTTCATTTTGGAAATGTACCTTTTTTTGCTCTGCTTGTAGATAACAAGGGCATTTTCCGGAGTGAAAAGTCAGAGTGAGTGGAAAAAAATTTGGAAGATTGAGGAAAAAATGAGTTAAAATTCAATAATTGCCAAACGTTATAAGAATTTGTTGCATAATTTTTACAAATACAATATAATGGAATTGTAGATAATTGTAGATTTTTGTTGATAATTGCACCGATTTGTAAAAAATGAAGCAACTTGAATTTTTAGCATAAGTTTTATTCATACCAGGTTTGTTATTCTTCTCTCTTCCTTTAAAAATCAAAGAGGAGGTTTAATACATACAAATTCAGGAAGAGAAAAGTTAACAGAAATAGAGCGATAATTTAATTTGTAAAGCATGTGTTATGGATTGAATTATTCAGCAAAATACCAAAGATAAATTTATTATGAGATATTGAACACTTACTTTATTGAAAGGAATGATTATAATGATGAAAAAAATGAACTTCAGTTTGAAGGTAAAGCTTAGTATAATTATTTTATTATTTTCATTGTGTCCATTAATCTTAGTTTCTGCAATATTTATAAATTTTACCAGTAAAAGTATAATGTCTGAACAAGAGAGAGCATCCAATACACAGCTTGAGATGTTTAATAGTAATATTGATTCAATCATTGAAGAATTAATGAATAATACAAGCGGTTTTGCAAATGAAGCCATAATAAAACAGGCAGACGGATCTTTGACAAGTTATGTAAATAACAATGGAAAAACCCAAATGACCCCTAGTAAAAATGGAAAAGTGGAACAGGAGATTTTCCAGAGATTTAAAGAATTTGGAGAAACACATCCGAATTATCAATATGTATATATGGGTGTGGAATCGGGAGGATATGTTCAATATCCAGAAGGAAATATGGAAGGCCCTTTTGACCCACGGCAGAGACCATGGTACCCGATTGCCATTAATAATCCCGATAAAGCAGTATTAGGAGATCCTTACTACTTTGCAACGGATAATATTGTTATTTTAGGTGCTTCTCAAGCTTTGAAAGATGCCAGTGGAAAAGTAATCGGCGTTGTTGCATTGGATATGAGTTTAGATAAGATTACAGAGATGGTTGACAAGGCAGGGAAAGATACAAAAGGACATTTTATCATTGTTGATGATAGCGGAACAATTATTGCAGATCCAAGTAACAGTGATAATAACTTTAAAAATGTATCAGATACATATGGCGGTGAATTAAGTAATCTTATTTTAGCAGGTGCGGATTTTAATGAAGTAAAAGTGGATAATAAAGCGTATTTAATCAAGTCTATAAAAAGTGAAAAGACAGATTGGCGATATGTAGCGCTTTTGGATAAGGCTGAAATCCTTAGCCCCATTACAAAATTAATTAAGTTAGAAATGATGATTATTTCTATAGTGTCTTTCTTAGCTATTTTGTTTGGCATATTTACAAGCCTGAAAATCTCAAAACCAATAAAGGAGGTATCCGAAGCTGCCAATAAAATAGCCGGAGGGGATTTTTATGTGCAATTACAAACAAAGGCAAGTGGCGAAGTAGGTGAACTGATTGATTCATTTAAACGGATAGGCATAACTTTAGTTGATTATAAAGAGTATATTCAAGAGATAGCACATATTCTAAATCAAATTGCAGAGGGGAATTTATGCTTCGAATTGAAACAGGAATATATAGGAGAGTTTTCAAAAATTAAGGATTCTCTTCTCAATATTTCAGAGAATCTTTCCCTGACAATTGAACATGTTAAAACATCATCAGAACAAATTGCAATGGCTGCCAATCAGGTATCTTCGGGAGCGCAATCACTTGCTCAGGGAACAACGGAGCAAGCAAGCAGCATTGAGGAATTTTCAGCAATGATAGCTGATATTTCACAGCAAATAAAGAATACTGCGAATAATGCTGATTTGGCGAACAGAGAAGTTGTGTCTACTTCTGAAGAAGTTACCAATAGTAATAGTCAAATGCAGGAAATGAAATTGGCTATGAACAATATCAATGCAAAATCAGCAGAAATCAGTAAAATTATTAAAACGATTGAAGATATTGCATTCCAAACGAATATTTTGGCACTAAATGCAGCTGTTGAAGCGGCGAGAGCAGGTTCTGCTGGAAAAGGATTTGCTGTTGTTGCGGATGAAGTCCGGAATCTGGCTCAGAAATCAGCAGATGCGGCGAAAAATACTACTATGCTCATTGAAGAAACAGTACAAGCGGTTGAACGGGGATCTGAAATTGTTGACATTACTGCACAGTCAATGGTAAATGTTGTGGCAGGATCAGAACAGGTGCGAGAGTTTGTTAATGATATTGCTCATACTTCGAAAGAACAATCTGATGCAGTGTCTCAGATATTAATAGGGGTGGAACAAATTTCTGCTGTTATTCAAAGCAATAGTGCAACTGCGGAAGAAAGTGCGGCAGCAAGTGAGGAGCTTAGTGGTCAGGCTGATTTGTTGAAGCAGAACGTGGAACAATTTCAAATCCGAAACGATGTCAGCATTCATTTAAATAAGTCTGTAAGGACACAGAATAATACGATACAATCAAGCCAGTATAAAATGGAGGATGGAAATAAATATTAAAAGATGTAAGCAATTGTAACTGAAATTATAAGCCACAGGCATGAATGCCTGTGGCTTAAATTATACCTGCTTCCATATCTCTATGCCTTTTCTGAGAGAGAACGTATGGAGGAGGCGTATTCGGTGGGAGTCATTCCGGTAATTTTTTTGAATTGCCTGGTAAAGTAGTGGATGGAGCTATAACCCAGGCAGTCTGAAATTTCCGTAAAGTTCATCTGGTTATTGCGGATTAATTGTTTAGCCGCTTCCGTTTTCTTGTTTATAAAAAAATCGATGACACCACAGCTGTGGGCTTCCCGGAATATTTTCTGAAGCTGGGATCGCCCGATTAAATTGTCACGGCAGATGGATTCAATGGTGAGATGCTCTCTTAGGTGTTCTTCCATGTATCGGACGATCCGGTTATGGATATCTCCATGGATTCGGCTCTCTGCCGGGCGATCCGTGAGAATCTGCTCCACATTGGAATTGTACTTACGATAGAGGTGTATGATCAGCTCTTCCAGATAATTGCCAATGAGCTGTTCCGCGCCAAAAGAAGCGACGGGCTGCCGTCTGACCAGTTCTTCCTGGTAAGGATCGTCAAGCCTTCCGGCAAATGCGTTCCGGGCTTCTATGATGATCTGGGCCAGCAGAGCTGCTTCCGTTTCCTGAACGGACAAAACTTTTCCTTTAAATGCTTTCATGCAGGGAGAATTGCATTCAAATCCCACTACCACCAGGTTGGGGGCAATCGTTCCGTTGGTTAGTATGTTATGGAATTCCCCTGGACTGTGGAAGATGATGTTTCCACGCTTTAAAGGGATCTGTTTCCCGTCTGCCACCACGTCAATGACACCCTTGTCAACGCAGACAAATTCCCAGAAGTTATGGCTTTCACCGGGAAAGGTAAAATCACTCATGTATTCGAAATAGTGAACGGTTATAATTTTTTTAATGACGGCTGAGGGACGGAGTGAAGTGCTTTTATAGGCCATGGGTTATCCTTTCTTTTGAGGTTTGTTCCTATAATTAGTATACCATATTCTCATGTAATAATAAAAGAAGAGTAAGATTGTGTAAATAAAATAATAGATCGTGCAAATATTTTTATGAGCATATTCATTATACTGAGGATAGTAAGTTTCTGATGGTAACAGCAATGAACGGAAAACCGGTACTGGTGATTATGGCTGCAGGCATGGGCAGCCACGTGGACCGTTGGTACGGTGTCACGTACAAAGAAGATAAGGAAACGGTGGTGAATGCCATCAGGGAACTTAAGAAAGCCGGTATTTATCCGGAAAGATTGTGGGAGGAACAGTAATGGGAGATGCACAATGTAAAAAAATTGGGGAGGCCATTGGTCTGCTGGCCTTTGAGGGAGAAATGGTTTCATGTGAACGCTATGGAAATGGTCATATTAACGATACGTTTCGCCTGATCTGTGTGGACAGGGAAGACATGAAGCCTTACATCATTCAGAGAATCAACCATGAGGTATTTAAGGATCCGGTCTCTCTTATGAAAAATATCTCCGGTGTCACCTCGTTTCTTCGTGAAGCGATTATTGCTCAGGCTGGGGATCCGGACCGGGAAACGTTAAATATTGTTAAGGCGCGGGATGGAAAGGATTACTGTCAGGACAGCGACGGAAACTATTGGAGAGGGTACCTTTTTATCGAGGGGGCCACCACCTACGATAAGGTGAGAAATCCGGAAGACTTTTACCAGAGCGGAAGAGCCTTTGGTCGTTTCCTGCGCAGGCTGGGAGAATACCCCGCCGGAGAACTGACAGAAACTATCTTAAATTTTCACAATACGCCGGTTCGCCTGCAAGCTTTTAAAGAAGCGGTCAAAGCGGATGTCTGCAGCCGGGCAGATGTGGTTGAGAAAGAGATAGCTTTTGTGCTGGACAGGGAGAAAGAGGCAGATACTGCAATGAAACTGTTACGAGAAGGCAGGCTGCCGCTCCGTGTGACCCACAATGACACCAAACTCAACAATATCTTGATCGATGACCATACTGGAGAGGCCTTGTGTGTTATTGATTTAGACACCATTATGCCGGGTCTCTCTATCTTTGATTTCGGGGATGCCATCCGGTTTGGAGCCAATACAGCCGAAGAGGATGATCCAGATTCCAGCAAGGCCTCCTTATCCCTGGAATTGTTTGAAATCTATACGAAAGGCTATTTGGAAGGCTGCAAAGGGGTATTGACGGCAGAGGAAAGAACAATGCTGCCTATGGGGGCCAAATTAATGACTTATGAGTGCGGTATGCGTTTTTTAACCGATTACCTTCAGGGAGATATTTATTTCCACACCAACAGGGATAACCACAATTTAGACCGTGCCAGAACCCAGTTTGCTCTGGTAGCGGATATGGAGAAGAAGTGGTTGGAGATGGAAGAAATTATCAATAAATATGAATAGGGAAAGTTGGGTATTAAGGTGAATAATTCCCTACGTTGGCAGGTTGGTAATCCGGAGGGGTACCTCTTATTTTAATAAGTTTAGTTTTGTAAACCTTCAAACTGATGTAAATATTTAGTCAGTCTGGAGGTTTATTTTATGACGTTAATACTAACACTTTACAATGTGACAAATATAGATATTCCATTTAGTGCAGGAATAGTTTATACTAGGAATAGTTTATAATAGTAATATAATTAGTTAAATGGACGACCCAGGGTATAATAAAGCAGGTACAATGGGCTCTCGAAAATAAATTATAATCGTCATAATATGGCTGCATAATGGTGTATAAAACAGGAGAATTGAAAGGGAAAAATTAAAACATGAAAGAAATGAATAAAGCCAATAAGTTAACAAATATATTATTTATTATATATATAATAGCTGTATTTGAAATAATCGTATTTAAATTAGAAATGCCGTTTAGTAATATAGGATATCTTAGAAATATAAATTTAATTCCGTTTAATGAATCATTAATAATAAACGGAAAGATTGATTACTCAGAAATTATTATGAATATGGTGATTTTTATGCCTTTAGGAATTTATATAGATATAATATTTTCCGGATGGTCCACTACTAAAAAGATATCAATATTTTTAATTATAAGTCTGATGTGTGAAGTATTACAATTTATATTTGCTTTAGGAGCTTCTGATATTACAGATATTATCAATAATACGTTGGGAGGAATTATAGGTCTTTTAATATTTAAGTTAATTGTCATAATATTTAATAATAGGGATAAAGCTCATAAATTTGTTAATATAATTGCAGCGATCGCAACCGTTTTAATGATATTACTCTTGGCAATCATTATTATAATTAATTAAAATGGCATACAGGAATTAAGAATCCTTTGCTGATTATCAAATTCAATTTGAACGGCTTCCTATACTTCTGGGTTCTATAGGAGAAAGGTAAGGGCAGAAGTAAGTATGAATATATTTGAACAAATTAAACAGGAAATCATGGCTGACCCAATGAATGAATCCTATACAAGAATGGGGATTTCCCCAATATTTAAAGCTTCTGCAGATGCGCGCATTGCTATCGTGGGGCAGGCACCGGGACGTAAAGCAGAAGCAACTCAATTGTTTTGGAATGATTTAAGCGGTGATCGATTAAGAGAGTGGCTGGGAGTATCCAGAGAGATATTCTATAATACAAACCGCATCGCTCAATTGCCTATGGATTTCTATTATCCGGGAAAAGCAAAAACCGGTGATGCACCTCCCAGAAAAGGTTTCGCAGAAAAGTGGCATCCACGTTTACTGGAGGAGATGCCAGATATTGAAATCATTATTCTAATCGGCAGCTATTCACAAAAGTATTATTTAAATGTAAGACGTGAGAAAAGTTTAACGGAGACAGTACGTAATTTTCAAAAATATTTACCTGAATATTTTCCATTGGTGCACCCTTCCCCTTTAAATTTAGGATGGCTGAAGCAAAATCCATGGTATGAAGAGGAGGTTTTACCCGTTTTAAAAGAAATTGTTCATAAGAACTTATAAATCTTAATACCTCGAAAGAGCCAGCCTTTCCTTATTAATAGAAGGTTGGCTCTTATTTTGCAGCTTTTTTAAAACAGTTAGACTTAATAAGGGCAAAAATACCGGTCCCTCCGCCTATAAAAAGCACCTCAATTGCGCCCATCCAATGCAGAGTGATGTTGCCGTTTGTTGCTGTAACTGCATAAAAAAGGTGGTGTCCTCCCAATAAAATACAAAGTACAACCGAAATAAGCGAGAGTATTTTTGCATATTCAATGTTACGCCTGATCAGCGTAATAACAATGCCCATATCAATCCCCACATTCCATAAAGCGATTTCGGCCTGCCATCCCCGACTCATCCTCCATACCGAAAAAGTTTCTGCCACATGGGGAAAAAACATTTGCCATACAAATGCACCAATTGTCATCAACAAGAATAAAAGCAAATAAAGATACAAATATTTTTCTTTCCTCACCTTTGTTACCTCCTCTGTGATATTCGCAGTTTTTATTTTTCTTATTTGAGTTCTGATACTTCCTTTACGGTTCTCATACTTTCTTTCCTCCTGCTCTTGATAAGATAACTATACTCCATAACGTTCCGTCAGAGTCAATCATTTTTTAAATTTATTTGTATTTTATATGTATATAAGTCACGATAAACAGGAAATCTATCCTTTGTATGACAGGAAAAGTCTACATAAAGCCTAAAGGAGATCTGTTTATGGAAAGCAAATGTGATACACAGGAGAAATTTAAGCAGCTGCAGAAATTTATTGACAGTATGGAAGACAGAAGGGGAGCATTAATTGCGGTACTGCACAAGGCGCAGCATCTCTATGGATATTTGTCCAATGATGTGATTTTTTATATTGCTGAAAAGCTTGAGATCCCCAGTGCAAAAGTGTTTGGTGTCATTAGCTTTTATTCTTACTTTACCACAGAACCAAGAGGTAAATACGTGATCAATGTATGTCTGGGAACCGCGTGCTTTGTAAGAGGTGCCGATGCCATAATGAGAGAATTTGAAAAAATTCTCAATATCAAGGCAGGTGAAACAACCGAAGATAAAAAGTTCACATTATCAGGATTAAGGTGCATTGGTGCCTGCGGACTTGCCCCGGTAGTGATGGTCAATGATAAGGTATACGGAAGGGTTGAACTGAATCAGGTTAAAGCAATCATTGAAGAATATCAGGAGGAAGCGTGATGGCGAAGTTAAAAACAGTAGAAGAACTGAAAAAGATCAGACAGGCAGCTCTTGATCAATTAGACTTACGGTCCACTGCTGAATCCGAGGATAAGGTTTTAGTCCGGGTAGGAATGGCGACCTGCGGGATTGCCAGCGGCGCAAGAACAACCATGAAAGCCATTCTGGATGAAATTGCAAAGCAGGGACTTGCCAATGTATCCGTAACCCAGACTGGCTGTATTGGATATTGTGCCCAGGAACCGGTGGTCGAAGTTATCTCCAAAGGAATGCCGTCTGTTCTGTATGGAAAAGTGGACGAGAACAGAGGACGGGAAATTGTGATTGAGCATATTAAAAATGGCCGCCTCCTCCAAAATGCAATTATCAATAAATCATTTGAAAATATGGAATAAGGAGGAGGGCATATGAGTAATTACAGAATGCATTTACTGGTCTGCGGAGGTACGGGCTGTACGGCGTCCGATAGCCTTAAGCTGGTAAATATGCTAAAGGAATCAATAAAAAAACATGAAATAACCAATGAGGTGGAAGTGGTGGTTACCGGATGCTTTGGCTTTTGTGAGAAAGGTCCGATCTTAAAAGTTTATCCGGATAATGTGTTTTATATCACGGTAAAGCCGGAGGATGCAGAGGAAATCATCACGGAGCATGTGATAAAAGGCCGTAAGGTGGAACGTCTTCTATATGTGGAGCCAAATACAAAAAAACGATTAGAAGGACAAAAATCCATTCCCTTTTATAAAAAGCAAATCCGGATCGCACTGAGGAATTGTGGTTTTATCAACCCGGAAGATATTAATGAATATATTGCGGCGGATGGGTATCAGGCGTTGGCAAAATGCTTAACAGAAATGAGTCCGGATGAAGTAATCGATACAGTCGTTCAGTCAGGTCTCAGGGGAAGAGGCGGCGGCGGTTACCCTACCGGCCTCAAATGGAAATATACAAGACAGAATCAGTCGGATGAAAAATATATTATATGCAATGCAGATGAAGGCGATCCGGGTGCATTTATGGACCGGTCCATATTAGAAGGAGATCCCCACTCAGTTCTTGAAGCAATGGCAATTGCAGGCTATGCCATAGGAGCCCAGTATGGATATATTTATATCAGAGCAGAATATCCCCTTGCCATCAACCGTCTTGAAATAGCCATAAAGCAGGCAAGAAAACTGGGACTTTTGGGTGAGAATATTTTTTCCACTGGATTTAATTTTGATATCGGATTACGGTACGGTGCCGGTGCATTTGTCTGCGGAGAAGAAACTGCGCTCATCCATTCCGTAGAAGGAAAACGGGGGGAACCCAGTTCAAAACCCCCGTTTCCGGCTCAAAGAGGTGTTTGGGATAAACCCTCCTGTGTGAATAATGTTGAGACATTTGCCAATATATCTCCAATTTTTTTAAAAGGACCTGCCTGGTTTAAAAGCATCGGTACGGAGAAATCGCCGGGTACAAAAGTCTTTGCTCTGGCCGGTAAAGTAAATAATGTGGGCCTGGTGGAAGTGCCAATGGGCATTACCTTACGTGAGGTCATCTATGATATCGGAGGAGGTATAAAGAATAACAAGAAGTTTAAAGCAGTGCAGACCGGAGGTCCATCTGGTGGCTGTATTACGAAAGAAAATTTAGATATCCCCATTGACTATGAGTCACTGAACAGTATCGGATCCATGATGGGATCTGGCGGAATGATCGTCATGGATGAGGATAACTGTATGGTGGACATTGCAAAGTTCTACCTTGAGTTTACCAAGGATGAGTCTTGTGGAAAATGTACACCATGCCGGATTGGTAATACAAGAATGCTGGAGATACTGGAAAAGATAACAAAGGGAAATGGTACAGAACAGGATTTAAAAGATCTGGTTGAGTTAGGCGATGTGATTAAAGATACATCCCTTTGCGGACTGGGACAAACTTCCCCCAATCCTGTTCTCAGTACCCTGCATTATTTTCAGGATGAGTATCTGGCTCATGTAAAGGATAAACACTGTCCTGCCGGAGTTTGTCAGGCACTTTTTTCCTTTCATATTTTACCGGACAAATGCGTGGGCTGTACTGCGTGTGCAAGAATCTGCCCGGCTCATTGCATCGAGGGAGAACGCAAGATAGTTCATGTGATTGATCAGTCAAGATGTATCAAATGCAGTGCATGTTATAATACATGTAAATTTAATGCCATAGAAAAAGGGTAAGGGAGGAGGAACTTATGGGTCTGATCAATGTTACAATCAATAATCAAAAAATTGCAGTGGAGGAAGGCACAACGATTCTGGAGGCTGCAAAAAAACTGGATATTCGGATACCCACACTCTGTTACCTTAATCTGGAACATGTGAAAACGGTGAATGGCTCTGCTTCCTGCCGGGTCTGTGTGGTGGAAATCGAGGGAAGGAGAAATCTCGCCCCCTCCTGTGCGACTCCCGTATCAGAGGGTATGGTAGTCAGAACAAATACCTTACGGTGTATAAAGGCAAGACGACTGGTTGTGGAGTTATTCTTATCCAATCATCCGACAGACTGTCTGATCTGTGAAAAGAATTTAAGCTGTGAATTACAGTCACTGGCAGCAGAACTGGATATACGACGGATCAAGTTTCATGGAGCGAGAGCAACTCATGAAAAGGATATCTCAAGTAAGGCAATCATCCGAAATATGGATAAATGCATTTTATGCAGAAGATGTGAGACCATGTGCAATGAGGTACAGACGGTTCATGTGTATTCAGCCGTTAACCGGGGATTTGATACGTTTATCGCACCGGCACTTAATTTACCAATGAATGAATCCATCTGTGTCTTTTGCGGTCAGTGCGTTTCCGTATGCCCGACAGCTGCATTAACTGTAGTAAATGATATTCCCAATGTCTGGGAAGCATTGAATGCGAAAGACAAATTCGTTATCGTTCAGACAGCACCTGCGGTGCGGGTAGCTCTTGGGGAAAAATTCGGTGCAGAGCCAGGGACGGTAGTTACGGGAAAAATGGTAGCTGCTCTCAGAATGATGGGATTTGATAAAGTCTTTGACACAGACTTTGCCGCAGATCTTACCATTATGGAAGAAGCGGCAGAATTCATTCACAGGCTGCAGCATGGGGGCAGGCTTCCCATACTCACAAGCTGCTGTCCCGGCTGGGTTAAGTTTTTTGAACATCAGTTTAATGATCTGCTTGATATTCCGTCAACCTGCAAGTCCCCCCATGAGATGTTTGGGGTGATTGCCAAGACATACTATGCAGAAAAGATGGGGATTGATCCAAAAAATATTTTTGTGGTTTCCATAATGCCCTGCCTGGCAAAAAAGTATGAGGCTGCCAGACCGGAGCTTATGCATGATGATATGCAGGATGTGGATGCGGTATTAACGACAAGAGAATTGGGGGATATGTTAAAAGAGGCCAATATTGACCTGATGAATTTGCAGGATGAAGAATTTGATGAACCATTGGGAGAATCTACCGGTGCATCAGTTATATTTGGAACAACCGGCGGCGTTATCGAGGCAGCCTTGCGGACCACATACGAATGGCTTACCAATGAAACTCTTGAAGAAGTAGAGTTCCATGAACTCAGGGGATTCGATGGAATCAGGGAAGCAGTGGTAAAGATCAATGACCAGGATATTAATATTGCGGTTGCCCATGGGCTTGGAAATGCAAGAAAGCTTCTGGAAGATATAAGAGCTGGTAAATCCCATTACCATGCCATTGAGATCATGGCTTGCCCTGGAGGCTGTATCGGAGGGGGAGGTCAACCCTATCATTTCGGTAATTTCGATGTTCTGAAAAAACGAATGGAAGGAATTTACCAGGAGGATAAAAATAAAAAATATAGAAAATCACATGAAAACCCGGCAATTAAAAAGCTCTATGAGGAATATCTCGGTGAGCCTAATGGAGAAAAGGCACATGAACTTCTTCATACCTATTATGTGAAACGGGAGAATATGTAAATCAGTGAATCAGTAAGCCACAGACGTAAAATGTTTGTGGCTTACTTACATTTAATATGTGAGCGGAGATATACAGGAACGGTACTATTTTGTTAATAAAATCACCTTGCCAGTATCGCCATAAACCAAAACCTCATCTCCATCCTCCAGCAGATCGGTGGCATTCCCGATTCCAAGCACTGCAGGAATGTTATATTCTCTTGCAACAATTGCGCTATGGGACAGAGGACCGCCTGTATCCGAGATAACTGCTGAAGCAAGTACAAACAGGGGAGTCCAGGAGGGATCCGTATAGCGGCAGAGCAATATATCACCGGACTGCATTTTATCAAATTCCTGCTGAGTCAGTATTTTCCGTACCCGGCCCCGGCATCGTCCTCCATTTCCGGAAACACCAGACAGCGTATTCTGGTGACTTGCTTTTGTGCCAATTGAAAAGCCAGACCATAGTACTTCGTTTTTCTGGCGGTTGTTTTTTCTCACAGAAATTAATTCTTTCAGATCTGCTATGTTACCCGGTAATTCATAGACCTCTTCTAAGGTGAGATATCGGATATCTTTCGCCTGTTCAAACAACTGGGGAAAACGCTTCGCCAGTTCAAATGCAGCTCTGCGGGCAAGACCGTAGCACATCTCTATCAGATACAGACTTTCCTCCCGGTTCACATGATAGGCCCTTATTTCTTCAATTTTGGTTTTTAACCGGTCCCCTTTCTTTTTACCAAACGTCGTTGTGATTTTTGTCATTATGCTCTCAAATTTGACAGGTGAGTCAGCGTTTCCGCCGGAGCTTTGCAGCACCTTCAGCATGGAAAACAGGGAATCCAGATTTTCATACCAGGATACGGAGCCAAAGGCGCAGTAGCTGCTGCTTGATTTCCAGCCGAATTCATTTAAGAAACCTTGTAGTTTTGCTTTAAAATCAGGCTGATTCTCCAGAAAATCCTGAATTGCCCGGGGATTGGTTCTGTCCAATTCCATAAATAACTGTTCCAGCTCTGGAGTGCTTTGAATGTAATTAGATAGTTTTTTTAGTTTCAGGTTTAAATCCCACGTTTTATAAGAAAGATTACTCAGCAAATCATATTCGCTCATATTCTTATCTATTTTTTTCAGATCATGAAGAATTAATTTTGAAACAGCCACAGACGGAAAGATGTTGTAACGGAAACGGGTGTAAGCAAGCTCCTCTGACAGTTCCATCAGTTCCATGATCTGCCGGATCAATGCTTTGGCTGGTAATACAGAAAGTTCCGCTTTCTCTTTTGAAATCAATTCCTCCCTTATCTTATGGAAAGAATCGTTTGTCCTGGCTGAATTGCTGGAATAGTCGGTAAAACTGCTGAGAAGGAAGGGGATTTTTAATACCTTCGGTGAGATATGAATTTTCCCGGCAGACAGGGAAAGCAATCCATTAACAGCCATGGTCAGTTCGCTTCCCACGGAAATGCCCAGTTCATGAAATACTATATTTTTGGCTTTATCCACTAACAGGCATGGTGCCACATCAAGGGGATAGAGCGGATTGGGGCAGTGTTCGATCCAGTTGTTTAATACAGCTCGCTGAGATTTTGTAAGCGGGATATCAGTGCTGCTTTTTACGTTCAAAGTGGTGATTGGCCGGGCCTGGAGCAAATATAATCTGTTCTGGGAGATGGCCCATTCCAGATCCTGGGGGCACTGAAAATGCTGCTCTGTTTTTCTTCCCAGTTCAAATATTTCAATTGCCTGTTTGTCCGTTAAACTAAATTCCCTCCGCTGCTGTGAGGAGGTTTCTCTTTCTTCGGTTCCGTCTGTACTGTAGCAGACCATAATCTTTTTATCACCTAATCGTTTTTCAACTACCTGCCTGTGGTTTCTGTCGTACACATAGATGTCAGGAGTCACTTTTCCTGATACAATGGATTCGCCCAGTCCCCATGAGGCATTGAGCATCATCCTGCTTTTATTTTTACTAATGGGGTCAATTGTGAACAGGACACCGGATATTTCACTGTTCACCATACGCTGAACCACTACCGATAACGAAATCTTACCTGTATCGAAGTTCGTCTGCTTTCGATAGGCTGCCGCCCGTGATGAAAAGAGTGATGCGAAACATTTTCTGACGGAATGATAAAGCTGATCCAGCCCCTCTATGTTAAGATAAGTTTCCTGCTGTCCGGCAAAGCTTGCTTCTGGCAGGTCCTCGGCTGTTGCAGAGGAGCGTACCGCAACTTTTGAATCAGGACCCAAAGCATGATAATAGTCTGCGATTTCATCCTCCAGTTCCTTCCATAGCTGACCTTTTGCAACTTTCTCACTGGTAAGGCTGTTACCCGATGGAGAGGAATCAAATCCATTGCGTTTCATATACTCATCAAAAGCATGGCTGGTAATGCTGAATCCATCGGGAACTGGAAAACCGGCGTTAAACAGTTCGCCCAGATTCGCTCCTTTACCGCCAGCAGCTAAGAGATCTTCCTTTCTTATTTCACTGAATTTCATAACATATTTCATAGTTAAGGCCCCCTTTTTTTGGATTATAGCACTGTCCTGTGAAAATATCAAATAAAATTCATAGCTTTAATAAAAAATATCAAATAAACTCCAAAATTAATTTTTGTATTTTTTCATACCAGTAAGAAAAGCCTTCGCCAATCATTTCCTTCTGCATGCATAAAACAGCCAGTGTTGCTACTGCGGAAGCAATCTCTTCCTCGGAAGCTTTCAGAAAATATCCCTTGCCAGCCCAGATATGTTTCAGTTTTTTGATAAAGTCCAGATTATCCTGTGATCCAGATGTGTTATTGTTCCAGACCATTGATTCTAAAAGACCACTGTATTCACTGGTGTAAAATTTGTTTGTAGAGGTTTTTTCCAGAAATACATTTGCCAGATCCGAAAAGAACTCATGAGGTGTCTGATTTTCCTCATCAATGATTGTCAGAATTTTCTGCCGTATTCTGTTGGTCTCATCCCCCAGAATTTCTTCGTAAAGAGCCTCTTTGTCTTTGTAAAAGGTGTAAAATCCGCCCATGGAAATCCCGGCCTTTTTGGTAATCTCCTGTATTTTGCAATTTTTAAACCCTTCCTCTATAAATATGAGAGAGGCGATGTTCTTTATTTTTCTCTTTAAATCTTCCCGTTCTTCCTCCGTGTAAGGTCGTCCCATGATTATTACCTCCTTTTCCAGTATGTAATTCTATATTATCTTGCTGTCTTAAATTCGTCAATAGATTTAAAGGTAGTAAACTAATTGGAGTTTCACAATTTTATTAAACAAGTAGAAATCAGGTAATAATAACGTTGATGAAATTTAATTTAAGGAGTCAGCAAATATGGATAAAGCACCTAAAATAGAAGTTTGCTCATACTGTTCTGGATTTGATGTCAATGAGTTAAAGAATAAAGTAAAGGTAAAGATCGGCTGCATCGGAAAATGTTCCAAACATAACCCGGATTTAAATGGAAAAGTATATGGGTTTCTTAATGGTGTATTTACGGTTTGTGATACCAAGGAGGAATTCTTTGAAAAGATTGACAAGTTAGAACCCTTTCAATTAAATGGTAATGAGAATCCTTTGGTTGACGCATTTTTGGAGCACCTTGAAAAGTGGCGGGATGAGCATGAAAAACTACGGGAGCTCTGTCTTGCTTGTCAGCTGACCGAAGAATTAAAGTGGGGACAGCCTTGTTACATGTTAAATAATAAAAATTTAGTTATAATTGGAGGTTTTAAAAATTATATTGCGCTAACCTTTTTTAAGGGAGCATTGCTAAAGGATAAGGACAGATTACTTATTCAGCAGACGGAGAGTGTTCAGGCCGCCCGGCAGCTACGATTTACCTCAGTGGAGGAAATTACTGAGAGAGAGACGATAATCAAAGCATATATTGAAGAATCGATAGAAATTGAAAAGGCCGGTTTAAAAGTACCTGTTGAAAAGAAAGCGGAGATACCGATTCCCCATGAACTGCAAATAAAATTTCATGATGATCCCGCGTTTAAAAATGCATTTTACGCATTGACACCGGGGCGTCAAAGAGGCTATATTTTTTATTTTAATGGAGCCAAGAAGTCTGAAACCAGAATATCCCGGATTGAAAAGTGTATTGATAAAATCTTACATGGGTTAGGGATTGATGATTAACAGTCGTTACTATTATAAGTTAAAAGTCTTTCTGAACTGGCTGGGTGTTATTCCGTGGACTTCCTGAAATGCTGCGGTGAATTTTGATGGATTTTTATAACCACACAGCTCTGCAATATGATGGATACTTAAATGATCAGAGGAGAGAAGCTGCATTGCCCGTTTCATTTTTTCCCTTCTGATATAATCGTAAAGAGGAATATGGTACGTGTTTTTAAAGCTGAGGCGAAGTTTGCTTTCACTCATATCTGCAATTTTTGTCAGTTCGCTTATAGAGGGGACATCCAAAATGTTTTCATCCAGTTTTTGCTTCACAGCATACATTTTCTTCTCATTTTCCCATGTGACATAATTACGTCTGTTACTTCTCCGATCAGGAATAGCAGGATAATTGCGTGCAATGGAACCAAGAAGGTGAATCACCATGCCCTCAAATGCAAAGGGCGGCATATCCCCATTTCTGATTGCCCAGCGGATCTGCTCAAAAATGAGCATTGTACCTGGGGAATTCAGATGCTCTGTTTCCCATAATTTCCCATCCTCAATGCTGATTTTAGGCGCATTAGCTCTTGCCAGCAGAAAGGGTTCTAAAAAGTCCTGGAAAATTAAAATGCTGGTAAAACAGGTATGTACATTCTTTGGAAAGGTAAACTGGAACGCTTTTTGAGGATTTATTAATTTATGGCATATGGGGGAAAATGTAGTTGCAGCTTTTCCCTGCTGAGAATAAATCATATCACCGCAATCGATGCAAAAAAGCCAGAGACAAGGTTCTTTGATATCAATTTTATGAACAATCGTCTGATTGGGTGTAAACCACGCACTGGAGACATAAAGCCCCTGGGCAGGTGAGACTTCCACAATCCAGCCGTTTGACCAATGGGGTGGAAAATAATGCCCAGTACCCGGTCCATAAGGGGTTTGATGGAGGTTATATTTTTTTGCCATGGAACCCCAGGATGCATCATCATATTTGTTCATTAAAAGCCTCCTTTTTTTCGTGAGATATTGAAAGTATACTGGAAACAAGAGTTTAATGCAATTAAAAGTACTCCATTTTGTTTTAATTATGCTCCAATTATAGTATAGAAAAAAAGGAAAATAAGCAAAAATTACATATAAATACAGGGTTTTTAGAGTTTAAAGAAAAATGGAACTTCCTTATCCTGGAGAACAGCTGTATTGACGATTATTTTTTATTATGCTAGTATTTATTGAGTTAGTCTAAACTAACAAAAAACTCAGATTTGTCATGATACAGACATAAAAATATAAGGAGAATGGATATGAAAAAAACAGGGCTGTTACTATGCTCCATGCTGTTATTATTCGTTTTAGCAGGATGTGGAAACGCAGACATTTCAAATAATAAAGGGGCAGCTACCAATAAAATTGATACGGTTATGGGAGAGATTGAAGTGCCCGCAAAGCCTGAACGTGTGGTAGTGAACTGGTATATCGGCGATGCCTTTTCTCTGGATTTAAATGTGGTGGGTTATTCAGCCTGGGCACAGGAGACCATGCCATTTTATGATAAGTTTTCACAATCTAAAAAATTGGAAAACTGGGCTGCAGAGGATATTATGGCGGTAGAGCCGGATTTGATTATTACATATAACGCAGCGGATTTTGAGAATTTTAATAAAATTGCACCTGTTTTAGTGATTCCAGAAGGAGAGGTAACTGCGGCAGAACGGCTGAGAACGATTGGAAGAGCCACAGGAAAGGAAAAGGAAGCGGAGGCACTGATCACAACATTTGATGAAAAGCTTGCGGCGGCAAAGGCAGAGTTTCAAAGTGAGACATATGAGGGAAAGACCTTTAGTATTATGGAGGACTGGGGATCTACCGGCGAGTGGAGTGGTGTAGCATATGAAACCGGCTCCAGAGGAGGCACCCTGGTTTATGACTATCTTGGGTTAAAAATGCCTGAAAAACTGGAAGAACTGATTGCCAAAACAGGAGAAAACAGAGGAACGCTCAGTTATGAGGTGGCTCATGAATATTTCGGTGATTATATCTTGTGGTTCCAGCAGGAGGGAAAGGAATCCGAATATGCAAAGTCTGATATCTGGAAGAGTATACCTGCTGTTTTGGAAGGCAGAGTGGCGGAGATTCCGGGAGAGAACCTTGGATTGTTTTACTATGACGATATCGCCAGTTTAACTGCACAGCTGGACTATGCCATTGATGCCATCAAAAAAATATCGGAGTAATCATATAGAAGGAGAAATTTTCATGTTTAAATTTAGAAATAAAGGTGTGTTTTTACTGGCTTTTACTATTGGAATCTTGGCCTCGGGCTGTACTGTGCAGACAAAGGAAACAGCCCAGGAAGCGGTGGTAGAAACAAGGGTGATTAACACAGCGCAGGGAGAGACAGAGATTCCTGCCAATCCCCAAAGAGTCATTGTGACATATTGCCTTGGAGATGCCTTGGCTCTTGGGGTAAAGCCTGTGGCAACCTACGACGTAAAGGGTACTGCTTATGAAAAAGAATTGGAAGGCATACCTGTTTGGGAAAAGTTTGAAGCGGAACAGTTAATCGCTTATGAACCGGATTTATTTATTGTTGTGAACCAGGAGCAGTATGACATTGCTTCAAAAATTGCCCCTACAATTCTGCTGCCTTTTAGAGAGCAATCCATGGAAGAACGGGTACGCTTTATGGGTGATATATTAAATAAGCAGGAGGAGGCAGCGCTGGCACTGAAAGAATTCAACAAAAAACTGGAGTCCACCAGGGCTGCCCTTGCGGGTAAGAATATTCTGGAGAAAACATTCAGCATCATTGAAGGAGGTGGAAATAGCGGTATCTGGGTTTATGGCGACAAATATGGTCGTGGCGGAGATTTGCTATACAACAGCTTAGGATTTCATGCACCTGAAATTGTAGAGAAGGAAATTATCGCCGGAGAACAATACAGAGAAGTGTCTATGGAAGTGATTGGTGATTATATTGGTGATTATATTATCATTGCATGGGGGCTGAATGAATTGGACGGAAACAGAATCTGGGAGTCCCTGCCTGCTGTAAAAAAAGGGAATGTTATTTCTGTTGATTTTAACTTGTTTTTCTATAATGATATTTACTCCTCAAATGTACAATTGGATTACCTGATGAATGCTTTGCTGAAAGCACAAGAGTAATGGTTATATCATCACGGAAAGGAACGACACCATGAAAAATACGACAACAAAGGGATGGAAGGGTTCCATCAACTTTGCCTTTTACATGGCTCTTGGATTTGGACTTTTATTGATTGTTTCGGCAGCCTCCATTACATTTGGTGCAGCCGACATGAGAATTGCCACTGCGTGGGAGGCGGTTTTTCAGTTTAATCCCGAATTAACAGAGCATCAGATTATCCAGACACTGCGCCTTCCAAGAACCGTGGCGGATTTAATGGTAGGCTGTAGTTTAGCCATTTGCGGTGCAATCATGCAGGGGACAACCAGAAATCCACTGGCTGATTCCGGACTGATGGGTATTAGTTCGGGGTCAACGTTTGCTATGGCACTTTGTATGGCGTTTTTGCCGATGCGCACTTACGGACAGACCATGCTGTTTGCATGTATGGGTGCTGCTGTCACAACAGCAATGACTTATTTTATTGCTTCCATGGGAAAGGGAGGAATGACGCCCCAGCGCCTTGTTTTGGCTGGGATTTCAATCTCCATGCTGTTTGGCGCATTCAGCCAGTATATTTCCATCAGATATCATTTGGGACATGCTCTTGCTTATTGGACAGCAGGAGGAACGGCGGGGGCTAAATGGAGTGAGCTGCTGACTGTTTTTCCGGCTTTTGGGCTCGGTGTGATTGGCGCCGTTACACTTTCACCTTCCGTCACAGTGCTCAGCTTAGGGGAAGATGTAGCCACGGGTCTTGGACTAAAAACAAGATTTGTGAAGGGCATTTCTACGATTATTGTGCTCCTCCTTACAGGACTTTCCGTGATTATTGTTGGTCCGGTTGGTTTTGTGGGTTTAATTACTCCTCATATTGTCCGGTATTTAGTGGGAGTAGATTACCGCTATATTATTCCAGCATCAGGACTGTATGGTGCGTTGCTAACGGTTTTTGCGGATCTCTTAGGAAGATTAATCAATAAGCCTTACGAAACACCCATAGGCATTATCTTTGCCGTTATTGGTGTTCCTTATTTCCTCTATCTGGCAAGAAAACAAAGGAGGGAATTTGAGTGAAAAAGAAAGGTTTTATTCTGTTATTTATGACTGTCCTAATGGTGCTGGTTGCGATTATCAGTATTAATACAGGTAAAATGAACCTTACTCCTGCAGAGGTAATGCGTGTGATTTTAGGAACAGGTACACCGAAGCAGAACCTGATTATTATGGAATTCCGTCTGCCCCGCATAATACTGGCGGTTTTCGTTGGAATCGGCATGGGAATTTCTGGCTGTATCATGCAGAGTCTGTTAAGAAATGATATGGCAAGCCCGGGTACCTTGGGTATCAGCTCAGGTTCAGGACTCTTTGTATTAATTTTTGTTGTAATTTTTTCTGCAAAGTCCAATTCTTCGGCAATTTTAATGCCTGTATTATCTTTTGTGGGAGGGATGACTGCCGCGGGGTTAATTTTTCTTCTTTCTTACCGGAAGAACAAAGATATTTCCCCCACAGGATTGATATTAACGGGTGTGGCACTGGGAAGCGGTTATGGTGCCTTAACCACACTGCTTACTCTGAAACTGAACCAAAATCAAATGGAATTTATACAGCGATGGAGTGCAGGCAGCCTGTGGGGAGATGACTGGCGGTATCTGGCGATTTTGGTACCATGGACAACTATTTTGTGCGCGTATGCATTATATAAATCCCATGTGCTGAATATTTTAAACCTTGGAAATGAAACGGCTACAGGTCTGGGCACTGCGGTAAAGCCGGAATTTATCGGCCTGACGGTGGCGGCAGTGGCGCTTTCTTCTGGAAGTGTATCTTTGGGAGGCAATTTCTTCTTTGTAGGCATGATTGCCCCTCATATGGCAAGAAAAATCGTTGGTTCCAACCACAAACTGCTTCTTACAGCGGCTGGGCTGTGCGGAGCCATAATCGTTCTGCTGGCAGATACGATAACAAGAACCATCAGCCTGGGTACGGATGTACCTACGGGCATTGTAATTACAGTGCTCAGCACACCATACTTTTTGTATCTATTGGCAAAAGCAAATAATTAAGGAGTACAGTATGAATAGTATTGCAACAGAAAACTTAGACATAGCGTATGACAATGCACTGATTGTTGAGAATCTGGAGATGGCCATCCCTCAAAATAAAATCACGTCAATCATCGGTCCGAACGGATGTGGAAAATCAACGGTGCTAAAGGCTGTAGGGCGCATTTTGAAGCCGAAGAAAGGAATGGTTTATTTAAATGGCGGAGACATTTCCACTTTACCCACAAAAGAGATTGCAAAGAAAATGTCCATTTTACCCCAGACCCCTTCAGCACCTGGTGGATTGACGGTAAGTGAACTGGTTGCCTACGGAAGATTTCCTCACCAAAATGGCTTTGGAAAATTAACAAAGGAAGATAAAAAAATAGTAGAGTGGGCAATTTCTGCAACAAAGCTTTCTGACCTGGAGCATCGGGAGGTAAACACCCTGTCAGGCGGTCAGCGGCAAAGAGTCTGGATTGCCATGGCTCTTGCCCAGCAGACAGATTTGATTTTACTGGATGAACCTACTACATATCTGGATATGGCTCATCAGCTGGAGGTGCTGGAGCTTTTATACAGCTTAAACCGCAATCAGGGTTGCACCATTGCTATGGTACTTCATGATTTAAACTTAGCGGCGCGTTTTTCTGATTATATGATAGCCATCCGTAGTGGAAAAATCATACAGCACGGGTCACCTAAGGAGGTAATGATTCCTGAGGTTTTAAAGAAGACCTTCTCTATTGATGCAGAGGTTGTGCACGAATCCAGAACGGGAAGACCGGTTTGCCTGACCTACTCGCTGCTGCATCAGGAGGACTTACCAAAGAGGGAGGCGGTTTCTCTATGAATATAGCACTGCGGATATTTTGCGAGGCAAAAAAATATCGGGCCTTTCTGGTGTTTGCATTTTTTGCCCTGGTCGTATCTACAGTGGCCGGATTTTATACCCCGTGGGCATTAAGAGAGTTGACCTCTCTTGCCACAGAGGGAAGGGGAGATTTTGGCACAGAAGCCTTACGCATCGGCCTGCTTTTGCTGGGGGCGGCAACGCTGCAGGCAGCGGGTGCATCGGCAGCAGGATATATGAACCACTATGCGGCACTGCATTATGTAGCTGATTTACGGAAATTGCTTTATGGAAAGCTGCAGAATATGAGCCTGAGTTATTTTCACAAAAGCAGAACTGGCGACCTTACCAGCCGGGTGGTAAATGATACATTAGATGCAGAGGTGCTTTTGGCTCACGTAATTCCAGATTTTATTGTGAATATCCTTACTTTTATCGGGGTCGGTATCCTGCTGTTTACAATTAATTTAAAACTGGCTTTTATGAGCCTGGTTACCATCCCGTTTTTATTAGGTATTACTTTGTGGCAGGGGCATCACGTTTCACCCATATGGAAGGAGAACTCCCGTGTGAGAGGAGCGCTTGCCGGCAAGGTTCAGGACAACCTTTCAGGAATGAAAGAAATACAGATTTTTAATCAGCAGGGTCATGAAGAAACCTGTATTGCCCATCTTGCCATGCTCCACAGCCGGGCCTATCTCCGTGCCAGTTTCTTTTTTGAAACAACATATCCATTGCTGGCATTTGTGACTGCACTGGGCACGGTTATTGTTGTGATTTACGGAGGACATTTAGTAGGAACGGGAGAGGTAAACATTGGCGACATTGTTGGATTTGCCATGTATTTATCTATGTTTTATGGACCAGTGAAAAATTTTTCCGCTCTTGTTGAGCGCGCTGGAGAGGCCGGGGCTGGATGTAAGCGTGTCTTTGATGTGTTTGATGAAATTTCAGAGGTGAAAGAAAAAGAAAATGCCATTGAGTTGAAGCGGGTTAAGGGAGAAATCGAGTTAAGAGATCTTACATTTTCCTATCATGAAGATATTCCTGTGATGGAAAATATTAATTTAAAAATAAAAACAGGACAGACAGTGGCACTGGTTGGAACCACGGGTGTGGGCAAGAGTACCATCGCAAACCTGATTAACCGTTTTTATGATCCTCAAAACGGGGCGGTTTATATTGATGGAATTGATATTCGGGATGTGACCCTTTCCAGTCTGCGCAATAATATTTCTATGGTATTACAGGACACCTTCTTATTTAACGGCACAGTGTATGAGAATATAGCCTATGGCTGGAAAGGTGCCATGAAAGATGAGGTACTTGCTGCGGCAAAAGCTGCCAATGCCCATGATTTTATTGAAAAAATGGAACATGGTTACGATACAACCATTGGAGAAAGAGGTGTCTTGCTCTCCGGGGGGCAAAGACAGAGAATTGCCATTGCCAGGGCTATTTTAAGAGATTCCCCCATCCTGATTTTAGATGAAGCGACCTCTGCTTTAG
Source organism: Lacrimispora defluvii (assembly GCA_013036995.1). Taxonomy (GTDB): domain Bacteria; phylum Bacillota; class Clostridia; order Lachnospirales; family Lachnospiraceae; genus Lacrimispora; species Lacrimispora defluvii. The sequence continues at coordinate 36,185 of JAAOXG010000013.1, read as the reverse complement.
ATACCAAAACAGAAATGGAAATTCAGGCGGCGTTAAACGAGATATCTAAGACCCGTACCACCATTATGATTGCACACAGGCTTTCTACAACCCGGGATGCAGATTTGATTGTGGTGCTGGATGGAACAGGCATCGCGGAAATGGGCAGTCACGAAGAACTAATGGAAAGAGGAGGGATATTTGCAGGACTGCATGGTGCCCATGCATGATGAGAGGAATGTACTTTATATTTAAAGGTTCAGAAAGAAAATATTATTGTGCCTTCAGTGCTTGGGTATCAAGAAGCTGCTCTAAGATTATTCGTCCGGGAATCGGGGAAGATGGTATCAAATGGACGGCGCTCTCATGAGATGTGGATACTCTATTTGGGTTTCGTAAGTACGGCCAGGTAAGCTAAAAAAACGCAATCCCTTAAAAAAAGGACTGCGTTTTTTTCTGCAGCTTTGTATTTATTTCCAGCCTGAAAGCCAGGTTTTATCATTTGCAATAGCGGTTACTACTTCTTCACCGGATTTGAAATTATCAAAAGTTCCGTTGTTAATTTCGTTTATAACTTTACTTAACAGGTTTTCATAATAAGCTTCCGGTGTGATCTCGGTTGTGGTCTGGTGGAAGTGCTGCTGGGATTCTGATGAGGCTATTCGTGCGTATTCATTTTTTACCTGGGCTATAAGTTTATCGCGATTCATATAATTTGCTCCTCTGCATAATCATTTATTTAATTACTTCGCATTAATAAAAATATTATTTGCAGGGAAAGAGTTATTATACAAAAAAAACTTGAATAGTTTTATATAGCTTCTTATGAATCCCATAAATAATAAAAAAGCTTTAATAATGCATATGTTGTGATATATTATTCATATAAGGTGCTTTAGTGCCTTATGTTAAGGAGGGTGTAAAAATGCAAAAGAAGATATTAGTTGTAGACGATGATGAAGATATAGTAAAACTTATTACTATGAGTTTAAGATACGAGCAATTTGAGACGATTTCAGCATATTCCGGGGATGAGGCATTATCTGTATTGAAAGAAATCCCCATTGATTTCATTGTTCTTGATATAATGATGCCCGGCATGGATGGTCTGGATGCCTGTCGAAGAATCCGGGAATCTTATACTGTTCCAATCCTGTTTTTAAGCGCGCGTGATAAGGAGATTGATAAAATTGTTGGGCTTGAAATAGGAGCAGACGATTACCTAACCAAACCTTTCAGCTGCCAGGAGCTTGTCTCCAGGATAAAGGCTCACTTCAGAAAAGCAGACAGGCTGTTTAAAGAGTGGAATAGCCTTAATCCCGATAAAGAAAAAGAGAATTCTCCACTCATTTTAAACGACAGGACGTTTGAAGCATTCCTTAATAGCAGAAAGCTGGACTTATCAACGAAGGAATTTCAGATATTGTTTTTTCTTATGAGCTACCCCAATCAGGTATTGACTCGTGAGCAGATCTATGAAAATGTCTGGGGAGACGAATATGGAGAAATAAATACCGTAACTGTTCATATAAAAAACATTCGTAGGAAACTTGGTAATGAATGTGACTTTATTAAAACAATTTGGGGCATAGGATATAAATATGCAGAAAGTGAATAAATAGCATGAAACTAAAAATAAAGCTTTCCCTTCTGTTCCTGATGATGTTTCTTGTTTTTATGATTTCAATTGGAATATATCTGAAGATTATTTTTGCAGCACATTTACCGATAGGAAGTCCATTGCAGATTCCACAGTATGTTGGTTTACTTCTTCCCATTTGTGCCATTGCCTGTATCATATTTAGTATTCTGATTATCTACATTCGTTTTAGTATAGAAAAACCAATTCAGTTACTTAATGCCAGGCTGGAAGCGGTAAATATTGAGCATCCATTGTCTCCCCTCGCTCGAAAGAGTAATGATGAAATTGGTGTACTTTACAAACATTTTAATAATATGGAGGAAAGGCTTCAACTGGCAAACAAAGAGCAAATCGACATGATTGCGGCGATTGCTCACGACTTAAAAACACCTTTAACATCCATCAATGGTTTTGCGGAATTGCTGAGTGTGCACAAAGATCTGTCAGAGACTGAAAGGCAGGAATATTATGAGCTGATTCAAAAGAAGTCCAGATATATGGCAGAACTTATCAATGACTTCTCCAGTTTCACCAAAGAAAAACTGGAGTTAGAATCTATGAGTACCAAACCTGTGGATGTTTTAAAATTATTTAAGGATATTGCCCAGGAATATGAATATGAGCTGGGTGGACTTTGTTATGAGTTTATCTGTCATCATTCATTTACAGGAAACATGTTGTTAATGGCCAATGAAACGATGATACGTCGGGTATTTGGTAATCTCTTCAGTAATGCGGTAAGATATGGAGGGAAAAATGAATTAAAAGTGTATTTGACCGGGTATCGACAAGGGAATTATGCCTTCTTTCAAATTGAGGATAACGGAATTGGGGTGCCGGATAAGGATATCCCCTCTTTGTTTCTCAAGTTTTTCACTGTGGATCAGGCACGGCAAATTCAGAACGAGGGGATGGGACTTGGTCTTGCAAGCTGTAAATCCATTATTGAGCATCATGGTGGCAAAATTATTGCCTATCATTCCGCATATGGTGGTCTGGGAATAAAGTTCAGCCTTCCTCTTGTGATATAATACGAAAGTGCTTCATAATTTTTTATATTCTCTTTACTAATATTTATTTTCTTTTAACTGACGCTTTATCTTTGCATTGTAAGATTCTCTTGTAGCCGAAAACGATACAAGAAATTGAAAGGAGTAAAGCTATATGACGAAAGATTATTTCTATGACGTAAAAGGAGGATATTGGAATGTCAGTTGAATTCAGCCGTTGGCCAGATAATTACATGATGTCATACCAGGTTACCAAAGCGCTGGGGATGGCAAGCCTCGGTGCTACAGATGTCACCGAAATCTATGAAGCCTGCAAAAAAATTGATCCAAACGATAAGGATACATGGCATAGGGAATGGATTATAACGGCACAGGCCCTGGAAAAGCACGGGAAGGAGGCCGAAGCCACTGGTAACTGGTATACAGCACGAAACTGCTATATCCGCGCCTGTAATTACTACCGAATTGCGGAATATTCTGTGATGAGTGATGACACTGAGAAAATCGCTCTGTTTAATAAGGTAAATGAACTCTTCGAGGCTGCCGGAAAATACTTTGATGTTCCCCCGGAGAAAATCCAGGTCGATTATGAGGGTGTTAAACTGAATGGGTACTTCTTCTCGCCTCCATGGATAAAAGGCCCGAAGCCGACCGTTTTTGCGCTCAACGGTGGTGATGAGTGGTCAATTGAGAACTATTTCTGGCTGGGTCCTGCCTTTATTTCGTGTGGATATAACTTTCTGGTATATGACCAGCCTGGTACCGGCCTGTCAATGTATGAGAAGGGAAAGGGGAGACGAGCTGACAGCGAGGCCTTCCATTCACGGGCAATCGACTTTCTTCTGACACGTCCGGAAGTCGATCCGGATAAGATTATCGTGCACGGTGAGAGCTTTGCTGCATACGACTCTCTGCGGTTTGCTTCATTTGATCACAGAATTGCTGCCGTCATTTCCGACGGTGGAACGCATGCGTTCGACTGGGAAGCAATGCTTAAATGGATGCCGCCCAGTCTGGCCGCCCACGGTATGAGAATCCTGGGAGCAAAAAGCCTGGATGACTTTGCGGGCAATCCGCGTTTTGCCTACAATCTGGAGGGCGTACTCCACCAGATAGAATGCCCGCTTCTTGTGATGCACGGTGCGGAAGAGATATTGGTTCAGCCAAATCCGCTGACACAAGCCTGGAAGAATTACGAGCAGGCCGGTTCCAAAAACAAGACGTTCTTCCCGATAGAGGACAGACGACTTGGTGGATTAGAACATTGTCAGGTTGACAACATCAATGTGCTCCACGAGGTAGCGCTGAACTGGCTCTGCTCCATCGGGCTTGGTCCGGCAGCACCTCGCCCAAGTGATAGTTAGTTCCTTCCTTAATACTGGATATGTTTTCCGTACTCAACCCGGACCATGTCGTGGGTTGAGTACGGCGTTTTAGCATATGAATGGTTATGATAAGAAATTTTCATTGACAGCAGCCGTAGATAGGTAATATAATACGTATATATAGATAATATATTACCTATTTGGAGGCGTGTTAATGTACGATTTTGAAAATATGGATAAAAGGCTGATTGTATTTGGGTATTTGTTTCGAATTGCCAATCGTCTGCAAAGCAAGATGGATTCCCAGATGAAAGACCTGACTGCAAAACAATGGTTTGTAATTCTTGTATTGGGACTATTTGATCAGCCACCTACCTTAAAGCAACTTGCGGCAGCATGTGATACCTCTCACCAGAATACAAAGCAGCTTGTAATGAAACTGGCCGAAAAAGGTTTTGTGACCATTTATAATGATGAGATGGATGGCAGGGCCATGCGGATAGCCGCAACCGATCAGTGCCAGCAATGGGATAAAGACAATGAAATGATTGCAACAATGTTCATGGCTGAAATGTTCTCTGGCATGAGCACGGATGAGATCACCGGTTTAAGTGGTTCGCTGATCACAATATTTGAGAACCTGGGTAACATAAACGGAGGGACAGCAGATGTCTAATAAAATTTTAGTCACATATACCTCAAAATATGGCTCTACCAGCCAATATGCCAAATGGATTGCGGAGGAATTAAAGGCAGATTTATTCCCCGCCAGGACGGTGAATCCCAAAGATCTGAGTAAATATGATATTGTTATCTATGGAGGCGGTTTGTATGCAGGTGGTATTGCAGGTGTAAAACTGGTTACTCAAAATTCCTGCAAGAATCTCATCGTGTTTACTGTGGGATTAGCGGATCCCTGTACAACGGATTACAGTGCGATTATAAATAAAAACTTTACGCCACAGCTATTGAAATACACGAAGTTATTTCATTTACGGGGAGGAATAGACTATAAAAAGCTGGGACCAGTTCATAAAACCATGATGGCTATGATGAAAAGCATGATTCAAAAAAAGCCTGATTATGAAAGGGATGGGGAGGACAAAGAATTTCTGGATACTTATAACTCAAAGGTAAATTTTGAGAATAAGCAAAGCATAGATTCGTTAGTTGCTTATGTGAATGGTATATGTACTGATAACAATAGAAGGGAAGATGCCGCTCAATAACTATCATTCAGCTATTTTGCGGCACCCCGGTGTCTGGAGATTAATTTCCTCCAACTGATATTAGATTTGTTGTATAGCTTCTGATTTTGGACATTAATGCTGTATTTAAGTCAGAAGAAGTATCATCAACTGCATTATTAAATTTCCAGGTAAAGTCACCCTGATTTAACCGCCCGGCACTTGTTGTAACAATTCCTTCAACATTACTTACGGGATCAATACCAGATAGGCTGACGCCAATGTCTATGGCGGTATCAAAATTATTGTAAGCAGTACTGCCTGCAATCGTTTTATAAAGACTGGGAACGGTTTCATTTCTTGCAGATGCTAAATATGCATCAAAGGAGACCGGGCTTTTGCCTGTGGTTCCTTCATTGGAGTTTGCATAGATCAGACTGGAGGCATTTTCTATTCTATTGTTATAGGCTTTGATCATACCCCCGTTTTCTCCGGAAAACGTACCCTGACCCAAAGCATCGGTGCCTTGCAAAGAACTCATCATCGGGTATTTGCAATGTCTGAAATAGTTTGATTCTACAAATGCAGAACTTCCCTTTGTTACCCCAACGCCGTATTTTGCATTACCGTCAAAATAATTGTTATAAATATGAACGGAGGCTGCACGGATTCTTGGATGGCGGGAATCGGAATGATCGTACCAGTTATGATGGTAAGTTACAAAAAATTCTGCCGTATCCTTCATTCCGCAAAGAGAACATTTCCCGGAATCCCAGAAATGATTGTAGGAGAGGGTTACATATGAGGATCCGCTCTTCACGTCAGCAGAGCCGTCCCCTTTAGCCTGATCTGCATCGGATCCTGCTTTTCCGTAAAAGATATCATTATTATGAACCCAGACATTACAATTAGCCGTATCAAGTGAAATTCCATCGTCAGGGAACAGCATGATTCCTAAATTCCTGATTTCCAGGTTTCCGCAATTTCTGATTAAAAAACCCCATCCATATGCAGTTGCATCATCGCCAATACCTTCTAATGTCATATTCATTTCTTTGCAGGGTGTTTTTCCTTTTACCTCAAGGTATCCATTGCTGTTTAGCTCTCCAGACATATTGCTGTCCGTAACCTGTCCGATGAAGCGGATAGCAAGAGGAGTTGTGTCGTATCCTTTTTGACGCAAAGTTAAAATCTCACCAATACCGGTACCTGTTTGCTTTTTGCCGGAACTGTTTACCTTAACATCAAGAGATACGGTTTTTGCAGTTTCAGAAGTCACATAAATTACCTGTGCATTTTCTTTAAGATTCCGTTTTCCCTATACGCGCCAGATCCGGATTTATACTGGGAGTCACGGGAAAAAGCAAATCCGGTTCTGTCGTTTGCCCTTACGGTGATAACGCCGGAAATAATGCTTTCTTTCGTGTTATTAGGGAGGATTGCCTCTGCCTTCATAATGTACTGGCCGGCTGCAAGACCTACCGCATCAGCTCTCCAATAGGCGGGATACTTTCTTATTAATTCATTATCAATTTGCACGTAAGCAGAATCGTCTGCAATTGAAGGTTTAATATATACATTGTAAGACACTGCATTGCTGACAGGATTCCATTTGATATAAGCACTTTCAAACCAGCCTCCACTCTCGGTCAGCAAGATACCTGCTGCGGATGCTGGCAGTATATAATTACCTGATATCATCGTAAGTATTAGAGCAAAAAACAACAGTTTTTTAATAATTATATTCCAATTATCTTTCATATTTCTTCTCCTTGTAATATTCATAGATTCTTTTAACTGCTTATAAAATAACTTTATTTACAGAAAATCGGATCCGTGTTTTCTATAACTGAATATTATAATCATTGCTCCATGAAATACAATGCAATGGTTTGGACGGATATACTAAGTTGTTTGAATATTACCTGAGATAAACAAAAAACGTCTTAATACCATTCCTTCTATGACCGTTTGGATTGGTATTAAGACGTTTTGTGAATCAAATAAATAATATTGAAATTTATGTAGAATCCATTGGGAACTAGATCTATTCTACCAGTTCCCATTCTCCGATCCATTTTGATTTCGTTAAGTTAATGGTCATTACATCTTTTTCACGTTCACTGATTTTTGGTAATTTATTAGTCATGCTTCACACACCTTTATAGAATACTTTCAACTCTGCTTTTTTAAATTTTATCAGTAATTAAATAATATGTCAATTAAAATAATATATGAAGACTTGACAAAAATCAATATAGCATTATAATAAAGACATAGTAATAAAATACTGTATCATTAATTATAGCGTTACATCTATTTTAAAGTCAATATTGGGAGAGGTGTAAACAAGCTTTTTTGTAGCATTGTGAAAAAACAGATATTTAATTCTGTTTTTCAATAATACTCACATCTGAGAGAGAAGGTGATTACAATGGGCTAGTTAGGAGGGCACACAATGGTTTCTCATTGATCTGATTTAACGTTTATATTAAAAGGAGGTATAAGTATGTTTAAGGGTAAGAAAATTGCTGGTGTTTTAGTTACTGTGGCTATGGTAACATGTCTGCCGCTTACTGCTTTTGCTGGAAGCAATTCCACATCAACTAAGGGTTATGGTACTCTTTATGGAAATCTGAGCAGTTCTGGATCATATGTTACATCTGTTTCAAAGAACGAGGATAGAGCTTACTTGACAATTGGCGGAACTATTCAAGATAAGAATGGTAACACAATTGAAAAGCAGCAAAATATTAGTAGTTCAAGGGGGGATACATACTTTAGTGGATCCTGGAGATATATTCCTTCTAATGCATATGCCCTTTATGGTGCTCATGGTGTACAAGGAGGCAGCACATATGGTGCAGCTGCCGTATATACATATACACATGCATAATCTCAACTAATATAAGGCATCCGGAAGGAATAAATACTTTCGGATGCCTTCATATCAAATGAAAGAATACCTGTTGTTATTGAGATAGAAAACATTAAAAGAAGAAGTATTGGCCTGCTTCTCGTGGAGGTAGTATGAAAAGAATTACTGAGATAGTGTTATTTTTATTGTTATTAACTTTATCTACAGGTTGCTCTATAAAAAAAGAGCTGCCAGATCAGCCTGTCATAAGTGATTCTAAGGACGTTAAAAATCCATTTGAGTCAGATGACTCCAACACTACGATTATGGGGGCAATTTCCCATGGTCCGACTTCTCCGAAGGTTGATGAAAATAAGAAACTACTGCCATGGGTTTATAATGGACAGGACGTTGAACTGGACTATTATGTAAGCGCTTCCGGTCAGGCAAAAAATGTTGGTTTTCTGCTTTTTGCAGATGGGGTACCACAACCATATAAAGTGAACAGTAATGATGCTCCTTATGAATATATGCATACGTTTGCTTTGAAAGAAGATGATGTAGAATTTCCGCTAAGTTTCTATTTTTTACCTATATCAGGCAAAAAAGGTGATTTGGTTAATATAACTGTTGCAAGTATCTATAATCCAGGCTTTCAGCCTGATATGAAGGAAACTACTTCTTATGGAGGCTATCAAGTACTTTTGCCAGCTTCTTATCCTCTGTCCATTGAGGCAGATCCGGTATTGCCAGACAGCTTACCAGATATGATTAATGAAACTGCATATATAACAAATGAACCAGTAACAAATAGTCTTTTGGAGACTTTAAGCAATAGTGGATTAAGAGATATTGATGTAGATACTTTTAACAGGGAAGTATTTGATTTGATGTATATTGATGGTGATATCAGATCGGATAATTACCAGGTCAATAGTAAGGGTAAATTACATGTTACGTACAAATTGTGCGGTCATTCTGGATTAAAATATAGAACAACTTTTTATATTAATCACCAACCGGTATCAAACTCCAATGGAGTAAGTCTGGATACTGTTATTGAAAAAGGATTGGTGACATTAATTGATGCTGAAATTGATTTGGAACAATTAGGAAATGTAAGCACATTTTATGCAATATCAGTACCTCAGAATGCAAAAGACTACCCAGATGAAATCTTTGAACCGAGAAAGACGCAGTCAATTTTACTGTATAAAAAAGGAGAGTAATATATGCGTAAATTAATTATTGCCGCGTTGGTGATATTACTATTATCGGGCTGCAGTGCGCAAGACAGTAGTGCAATAACCATTTCTCAAGAACCAGTGGTTAGTAAATCGGCAGTTCTTAGTGAGGTTGCTGACGGTATAGATACAAGCAAAATACAGGGAAAAATACGAAATATTTTTTGTGCTGCTCAAAATCAGGTTCTCATACTTGCAGATAAACTTTACATCTATGACCTGGTTACTAACAGCATCTTATATAATACCGACATGGTAAACTTTTCTGAATCAGAATTTTACACAATAGATAAAGGCATTGCAGCTATCGGAACGATTAATGGAGATAATAGTAATGGTTTGTCTGTAAACTCTCAAAAGGATAATATATTAATAGTACTCTATGATAATTCATTGGAGAAAACAGCAGAAATTAATAGCTCAATGTTTGTCGCTGAAAATGAATTTATTGCCTCATCTCAACAAGTGGCTGTATCTGACGATGGAAAGAATATCGCATTTGCCACAAACTTAGGGTTATATATTTACAATATTCATACTAAGACAAAAACTACATTGATAGATCTTAGCGATGATAACGATGAAAAGCGTTGCGGTTTAGCATGGATTGATAAAGTCGCCTTTGTGAAAAGTGGCAGCACACTTGCATTTATGGCACAGAGTTTTGATGTTCCGGTAATTAATGGGAAAGATGCATATAATACATATGGGACTATTAACATTGATGGTTCAAATCTGTCATTAAGTGAGCGCAAAGACTACACTGTAAAACAATTTCTTGCTTACAACGATTTTATACTTATGGCAGATGGATTTAAGGCTCCTTCAGGTAAACTTTTAAAATTAGATTTGTCAACAATGAAACTTGATACATTTAGTACAAAAACTCAGAAAGAGAGCGGTAGCATCTTTGGTTCTGAAAAAGGCCAGTATTTTGCAACATCCGTTGTTAATAAAGATAATGTTACAGTACGTGTTTATAGCATGAATACTGGATTAATGCTGATGGAAAAAGTGATTGTCAAGGAGGCTTTTTATATGGAACGGGAACCTGAGATTCGTATTATAGATGATTTGAAAACTTGCATTGTTATACTGGGAAACAGACAGCGGGATGTTTCAACTCTTTGCTTATTCTACCCTTTAAATGAATAGTGTTTCGAATTGGAGAAAAGTTGATGAATATTAAATTCCATAATGTTTCCAAAAAATATAAAAGTAAGCAAGCTTTAGATAATATTACTATAAGTCTTAACAATGGTATCTATGGCCTTTTAGGAGCCAATGGTGCTGGAAAAACCACTCTGATTAATATTTTTGTTGGAATACTTAAGAGTGATCAGGGTGATATAACTGTGAATGGAACTAATGTTAAGGATATGGGATTAAACTTTTTGACACACATTGGTTATTTACCACAGTATCCCCGCTTTTACAAAGACTTTAAAGTTTATGATTTCCTTCTGTATATAAGTGCATTAAAAGAAATACCAAAAGAGGACGCTGTAAAAAGATCTAAGAATTTAATAGATATTGTGAATCTTGGTGATGTGGCTTATCAAAAAATTGGTGCTCTGTCAGGTGGTATGCGGCAGAGAGTTGGAATTGCCCAGGCTATGTTAAATAATCCGGATATTCTGATACTCGATGAACCTACTGCGGGTCTTGATCCGCAGGAAAGAATCAGATTTCGAAATCTTATAACAAAGTTTTCTGAGAATAGAATTGTTTTATTGGCAACACATATTGTATCAGATGTGGAGTTTATAGCGAACCAGGTTATTTTACTAAAAGAGGGGCACTTAATCAAACAGGATTCACCTGAAGCACTTATGAATGAGATTGATGGAAAAGTCTGGCTTGTATCAACGACTGATAAGATAATTAGAGAAGACAATACACATATGAAAATTAGTAACATGTATAGGGAAAATGGAAATGTTCAGATGAGAGTAATTGATGACCACAAACCAGATTCCAGTGCCATGCGTGTATCCCCTAACCTTGAGGATGTTTTTCTTTATTATAATGCTGAGGAATAGATATGATAAAGCTAATTAACTATGAAATGAAAAAACACTTTTACAAGCGATCCCTCATCATTGCCTTACTGATTTTTTCTATTATTAATGTGATGAAGATCTCCAGTATTTATCAAAACAATTCACTTATTTCCAATTCAGACTCATCAAAATGGTGTGATGTCTATTGGCAGTTATATGACGAATATAAAGGGCAGATTACACATGAAAAAATTCAAAAATTACTTTCAGTCTATAGACCAATAGAAAAGCAGACAGCTGATCTGACAGCTAGTAGGAGAATGGATAATCCTGATACATATACAGGGAATGTCTACAGTGATTATTATCTGTTGACATGGTATTATATACAGCCTATGGAATATGCTTATATGTATCAATCTACAGCAGATGATATAGTTAAAAGAGCACTGGAAAACATGATTTTTTTTCGTGATTTAGGTAATAAATATAAACTGAACCAAAATAAAATTATAGCAAAACTGTTTTCTGACAGATCTATTACTGATTTTTCTTATACAGAGATGTATCAAAATTATCTGAAATATGATTTTTCATCTTTGCTGGTCTTGCTTATATGTATGTACGGATTAGTAAGTGTTTTTGTTGTAGAAAAAGAATCTGATATGGATATGCTGTTGCTTACAACTGAAGCGGGGGGGAAAAAAACAATTGTAGCAAAACTTTCAGCCTCAACGCTTTTTATTTCATTTATTTGTCTATGGTTCTGGCTACTGGATTTTATTGCTTTTGGCCTTGTTTTTCATTCTTTTGAAGCAGCGAGCTCCCCAATATATGCACTTAAGAGTTTCGAGAACGCATCTGTAAGCTTGACATTAGGTCAATATTCTTTTCTATCAGCACTCATTAAGACTGCTGGAACGTTAGTTATTGGATTAACATTCTTGCTCATTTCTTTAAAAAGCAAAAATGCTTTAATCCCATTTATTTGGAATATTATTCTTATTAGTATACTTGTCATTTTAAAAGAAACATTATCAGGCTCTGAACATATTTTACTCAAAGTTATTAATCCGTTTATTCTTGTTGAAAACAATGAGCTTTTCAGTAAAGTTGAATTTATTAATTTCTTTGGTATTCCCATACTTAGTTACTTAGCAGCAAGTGGTTTTGCAGCTTTGTCAGGTGCAATTCTGACCCTCATAATCCATAAAGCAGCAAAGAAGAATGTAATAGCAGGACGAAGGTAGATAATTATGCAGACATTATTGTATGAAGTTAAAAAAATGTATATCTTTCAGAAAGGCTTAATATTTATAGTCTTATTTATTGTTATGCATTTTTTTATTTTAGTGGAGGTAGATAAGCCGGTTAATTCTAATGTCGAAGATAATATAACACAGTATTCTTTTTATCTTGATAAAGTCAGGGGGCATTTATCTTCTCAAACTGAACAGTTTCTGCAGGAGGAATCACATAAAATTAATGAGGCAAAGGTCGAAATAGATAAATTGTATGATAGCTATTACAATGGAGACATTACTGAAAGTACGTTCATCCATGAACGTAGTAAACTTGAAGAAGTTATAAAAAATCAGGAAGGTTTTGATGCCATATTTGAGCAATATATTTATGTGCGAGAGAAACCTGACGAGCGTTATTTTTTATATACAAATGGTTGGAATGCCTTATTAGGAACCGAAAATCTTGACTATTTTGCCGTTATACTCATACTTCTTTTGGTGTCTCCAATCTTTTGTCAGGAATATGAAAATTCCATGGACTCTTTGACATTAACCATGAAAAAAGGTGGACGGTCTCAGGCAGTCTGTAAAATATTGCTGGTTTTTACTTCAATAATCATTTTATGCATAATTTCTTTTGCATTCACTTATTTATTTTACGATTTAAAATATGGCTTACAAAATGGTAGTTATCCGTTGCAAAGTCTTCCTTTTTTTTCTACATCAACAAAAACGTTAACCCTGTTAAATACTTATCTTTATTTATGTTTATTTAAACTATTTGGCTATATAAGTTTTTCGGTTTTAATTATGTTTTTATCTGTTTGTATGAAGAAATATGCATTAACTTTATTTACAAGTGTTGCGTTGATCTTTCTTCCGTTTATAGGTTTAGATAATTCTGCAATAAAGTATGTTTGTACAGGACCATTAGGTTTTATGCTGGCAACTGGTTTTTTCAGGGGAGACCAATATAGGACAGATGTATTCACAGATGAGATTAAGATGACATTTCAGGAAATCTCTGTTAAGTGTCTTATGATTTCATTTTTTATTTTATTATTTTTTGTTATTTTCATGATTTACTTAGTGATAAAATTGCGCTCTAACCAATGGCAAAGATTGAAAAGAAAAAATATGCCAGAAAAGCTTATTTTATCAAGTGTTCTCTTTCTTATAACAATTGGCATTACAGGCTGTACACATCAATCACATTATGATACATATAATTACAGTTCACATATGTCTTTTCAAAATGATCAGTACCAATTCTATGTAAACGAATCCGATTCAGATAATACGCAGCTGGTGTATAAAGACTTAGAAACAGGTGAAATCCATGATCTTGTAAAAACGCCAATGCAGTCTTCATTAAAAATGGAAAGAACACTCTATGGGAACGGTAGATATATATATTATATAAAATATCATATTAATAAATCAGAGCTAAAGGATTATGTGGATAGAGTTTCCATTATTGAAATAGATACTAAAAATTTTAATGAAAAAGTAATTTTTGAACGAAATACTGATCTGGAAAAAAAACTGCTTATGGGTACGATCAGACTGAATAATAAAGATGCAGTATTACAAAATACAGGTTCCTTTTTTTTAGATAACAACAATATCTATTTCATCAGCAGTGATGTGCGCCAAGTGAATAGAGTAACCGGTAAGACAAAAACATTGGATATTCCTACAAATGCAAATATTGCATATAATGGTAAACGAATATATTATATTGGAGATAGATACCAGCTTTCATATTATGATACCGAAGATGGAACAAAAGGAATAGTACCTGAAATAATAACTACAAAGTTTTTTCTCGATGATACTAAGGTGCTATTTTTAAATCGTTTAGATCATAAAAAACTATATATATTAAACCTCCAAAATAATACAGTAAAGAAGGTATTGGATAAAGCGGTATTGGATTTTCGTTCAGAGGGTGATTTTATCTACTACCATGATATTAACGATCAGCAAGAGTATAAAATCAAGATGTCAGATTCTTAAAAAAATTTCTATCATGCCAAAAAGTTGCTTATCCAGCTTCATACCCTGCGGGGGTTCTATACTTGGGGTCACTTTGTTGACCCCTTTTGTGTACCACAAAAACCCCTCAATTTTCAAATATCAACAGCCCTCCGTTTTTAATAATCCCTAAACTAAAATCGTAGTCCCTGGGCTTGCCGCTAAAATAATAGTTAATGATCCGCGCGTTAGCACTATGCGTAACAATTAAAACATTATTTTCTTTGTGTTCTTTCATAATCATATCACAAAAATCCAAAGTTCTCTTCACAAATATCTGAAATTTCTCTGTGCCTTTATCTCCAGTTTTTATCGCTTGCCAAAATAATTGAAGAGAATCAGCAGTTTCGTCTGTACCTTCAAACTCACCACAGTTAATTTCTGCAAGCCTGTCGTCAAAAACAATTGGTCCCCCATAAATAATTTCACAGGTTTGGCGTGCCCGCGTTTGAGGGCTGCTAAAGCATGCTTTGAAATCGACATTTCTAAGGTTTTCTGCCTGCTTTTTTGCCTGTGCGATTCCAGTCTGATTCAATTTTATATCGGTACAGCCATTGAATTTCTTATTCAGATTCCAGTCGGTTTCTCCCTGACGTACAAGGTATATCATGTCAATTCCCCCTTATTTAATAGTTTTTCGCCATAGACGATTCCATATTACCATGTATCACGTTGGTTTTCCACTTTATCTGGTATTAAAAATTATATTCAGGTTTACAATTTGCATCCATTCCTCTTTTTACTTAGTAAATACCGTCAAGGAGGATTATCTGATGAATGGCAATACAGAGAAAAAAGAACTGAAAAAAACTTACTTACAATCGTATCAGGCTCTCAGTTTTTCAATTAAAACTTTAGAAGTTTTGATGAATCGTATGAAAGAGGAGCAAAGACAAACCATATCTTTCATAACTGCATTTTGGGGTACAGATCAGTCTGTTGTGGAGATGACGGATGTATTTACCTGCCTCAGAAAGCAGCTGGCAGAAAAGAATCTAATTTGCAGTGCAATTGTAAAGAAAGTGGAGTGTATGGACTGTGAAATAGAAAAAAACATACTTTTATTAAAATATATATCAGGATATACGTGGGAAGAAATCAGTGAGATTACCAATTATAGCCTAAGACAGGTTTATAACATCCATAATCTTGCGCTGAAACATTTTCCCATGTGATAGAAACAGGTATTGAAGTCAATTGGTTATCAACCTGAAATAACAGGAAAGGTGAGGTGAGTAATAAGAGGTATTAACAGGTAAGGAGCCAGCTGATAAATAAAATGTTAAATAAAGGAGGTCATCGTAAGATGAGTAAAAAAATTATAAGCAAAAGCACTGACAAATATCAAAACAGATTTATGGAACTTTGGGGAGACATTAAAGATCCAAAAAATGGGTATTTCAGTAACAAGGGTATTCCATATCATTCGATTGAGACTTTGATTGTAGAAGCTCCGGACTATGGACACGTAACGACAAGTGAAACTCTCAGCTATTATATGTGGCTGGAGGCTATGTATGGAAAATTTACAGGAGATTTCAGCGGATTTAAAACAGCCTGGGACACTGCAGAAGCCTATATGATTCCAACGGAAAAAGACCAGCCCGAATCCAGCATGAGTAAATATTCAGCCAGCAAGCCTGCTACTTATGCCCCGGAATGGGAATTACCAGATTTATATCCTGCCCAGCTGAATTTTGGTGCAGCTGTTGGAACAGACCCGATCAACAGTGAACTGGCGGCTACATACGGCAGCAATACCATGTATGGAATGCATTGGTTATTAGATGCAGATAACTGGTACGGCTTTGGAAGCAGAGGCGACGGTGTGTCAACACCTTCCTACATCAATACGTTCCAGAGAGGCGAACAGGAGTCTACCTGGGAGACCATCCCTCAGCCATGCTGGGAAACAATGAAATACGGCGGCAAGAATGGATATCTTGATCTGTTCACTGGAGACAGCAGCTATTCAAAGCAGTTTAAATATACCGATGCACCCGATGCAGACGCCCGTGCAATCCAGGCTACTTACTGGGCAAATATATGGGCAGAAGAATATGGCGTTGACCTTGGAACCTATAATTCCAAAGCCAGCAAAATGGGTGATTATTTAAGATATGCCATGTTTGATAAATATTTCCGTAAAATCGGTACCCCGTCAGCTGCTGGTACCGGGTATGATGCTGCTCATTATCTCATGTCCTGGTATTATGCATGGGGTGGCGGAGTAGGTTCCGACTGGGCATGGAAAATCGGAGACAGCCATAACCACTTTGGATATCAGAATCCTATGACAGCCTGGATATTATCAGAAGATGAAGATTTAAAGCCCCTGTCTAAAAGGGGAGCCAGCGACTGGAAGTTAAGTCTTGACAGACAGTTGGAATTCTATCAGTGGCTGCAGACAGCTGAGGGTGCGATTGCAGGCGGAGCCAGTAACTCTCATAAAGGGCGTTATGAAGAATGGCCGGCAGGTACGTCAACCTTTTATGGAATGGGATATGTTGAAAATCCTGTCTATGCAGATCCTGGAAGTAATACCTGGTTTGGTTTCCAGGCATGGTCCATGCAGCGTGTAGCTGAATATTATTACAAAACCAAGGATGACAGAGCAAAAGCTATTTTGGATAAATGGGTAGGCTGGATTAAATCAGTGGTACAGCTGAATGAAGACGGAACCTTTGCGATTCCTAACGGTCTTGACTGGTCTGGAAAGCCCGATACCTGGACTGGTACTTATACAGGTAATAAGAACCTGCATGTAATTGTTACCAGCTATGGCACAGACCTTGGTGTTACAGGTTCCCTTGCAAATACCTTATTGTATTACAGCAAGGCATCTGGTGATGACGAATCAAGAGTACTGGCAAAGGAATTACTGGATCGTATGTGGGACCTGTACAGAGATGATAAGGGCCTTTCAACGCCAGAATCAAGATCGGATTACAAACGGTTCTTTGACCAGGAAATCTACATACCAGCAGGCTGGACTGGGAAAATGCCAAATGGGGATGTAATTAAATCTGGTGTTAAATTTTTAGACATTCGCTCTAAATATAAAGATGATCCGGATTATGAGAAAGTTCTTACTGCTTATAACAATAATACCGATCCTGTATTTCACTACCACCGTTTCTGGGCACAGTGCGATATTGCCATTGCAAATGGTGTATACTCCCTGTTGTTTGGAGAAGGCGGTGAACCAGTAACAAACTCAGTAATCAACCCTGTAACTGAAGCATTTGATAAAAATATTGCAGAGCAAACAGATATAACAGTAGAGCTTACCTTAAATGGTAATACGTTTACCGGTATTAAGGATGGAAGTACTTATTTAACGGAAGGTACAGATTATACCTTAATTGACAGTACGGTCATTTTAACTAAAAAGTATTTAGCTGGTCAGGATGTGGGTAAGTTAAAGCTTGTTTTTGATTTCAATAAGGGAATGGATCCGGTGATGGTTCTGACTGTAGTAGATACCTCTGTTGCAAAAGGCAGCATAAAGATACAGATGTATAATGCAAACACATCAGCACAGAGCGGTTCTCTCAGTCCGAAATTCAAGATCTACAATAACGGCACAACCAATGTAAAGCTTTCTGATGTTAAAATCAGATATTATTACACTATAAACGGAGAAATTGATCAGAACTTCTGGTGTGACTGGTCTTCCGTTGGCAGCAGCAATATTACCGGAACATTTGTTAAATTGTCTGCTCCAAAGAAGAATGCTGACTACTATCTGGAAATTGGTTTTACATCTGGAGCGGGAAGTCTGGCAGCAGGAGAGTATGCTGAGATCCAGATAAGAGTGACTAAAATTAACTGGACGAATTTTACTCAGACAGATGACTATTCATTTGATGGCGCAGCAATGAACTACGTGGATTCGCCAAAGGTTACAGGATATATATCTAACAGTCTGAAGTGGGGAATTGAGCCTTAATTTATCATAGTAAATGAGCACATAATAACACCAAGGGGCAGGTGTAAAATAACTGAGTATCAGTCATTTTGCACCTGCCCCAATCAAAGCAATAAACAACCTTGCAGAACTATAATCATAATTTACATACTGGTCTGACATATTTCCAGAAGCGTTCTGGATTGTGATAAAAATAAAGAATTCTGCCGGGTGAAGTATCAAAGCAGTAGCCGGTATCTGCAAAATCAAAGTCCGCCATTGCCTTTTCGATTTTTTCTTCCACACTTCGGTTTTCCTGTTCATAATCAAATGGCCCGTGTTCAAATGTAATATACTCTGCTTCAGGGACATCAATCAGAAGCATTTGCGGCGGTACTTCGCCTTTGTAATCAACAGGAAGACGTACACCATAACACTCTGTGCGGGGAATGCCCCAATCGCAGAGCCGTCCGTCAGGGTCATTCATATAAGCCATAATCTGACCGCTGCCGCTGTTTGATTCAGTTCCGCCTTCGTCATCCAGTTTGCCCTTAATACTATCCAGTAAGCCGCAGATGGTGTCGCAGTCCTGTCCTGGAATCAGGCTTTGTTTCTGCCAAAAATCCCAATATCCATTACTTTCATAGTTTTTAATGTGCAGAAATTTGTGTGCTGGAATGGTAACAAAATAAATCTTTACATCATTTTCCGATTTCATCATGCCAATCTCTCCAAATCCTAAAAAGTAGCGGTCAAAAGGAGTTATTTTAGTACGAAGAACTACAGGTTTGGGCTTTTTCCGGTATTCACTTGGAGTTACACCATAGGAATTTTTAAAAGCTCTGGTAAAGGCTTCATGTGATGAAAAACCATAATCAAAAGCAATATCCAAAAAACTTTTCTCACTGTCACGAACCTCTTTTAACGCAAAGGCTAACCTTCTAAGCCGCAAATATTCTCTAAACTGCATACCTGATATTTCTTTGAATTTTCTGGTCGTATGAAATTCAGAATAACCAAGCTTACGGGAAAGAAAGCGCAGTGTCAGTGATTCATCATGATACTGTCTGATCGATTCATCAATTTCATCTACAATTAGCTGAATTTGTTTGTGCCATTCATACATTTAATATTCACCTCGTTTCAATCGCTCTAAAAGAATTATAACGGATAAGAAATCAGTATTCTTGATTTTACTTGCTGAAAAACTTATAAGCGTCCCCTAAAAATTGAATACTTCTTCCCATGCAAAACAGGCGGATTCTTCTGTACTTTTAGGCCAATGGCTGCACCATGCAGGTACACCAGGAGTTTCTACTCTGTCAAAGCTTGGTGTATAGGGTTTAATGTCAATTACTGGGGTATTATCGTTAGCGTCGATAAAAGCAATTTGAATGAGCCCTCTTTCATAATCAATGTCAATCACATCTACTGTGGTCAAAGCAATCGGATTAGGACGCAGCGGTGATCTTGTGGCAAAAACCCCTATTACTTCGGGGGCACCTTGATAGGGCTGATCTTCCTGAAGCGTTGAGCGGGATTGATCATCATCAAAATCGCTGAACCACCAGAAGATATTAATGTTGCTGAATCCTTCCAGTGCTTGCAGCGCTGGAATATAGTGTTCATTTACCTCAATAAACGTTCCGTCTTCGTTGTTATGAACCGTTCCAATTGGTTTTACTGTAAAATTACTCATGTGTTTTTCCTCCATTTTCTTGATTTCAAACAGAGCATAACCCCTCACACCATGTGAGAGTCAAGTGGATAAAACGAGGAATTGGGCTATTTTATTTTAAGTGGTATCTGAATCTCGATCAGATATTTTTCAGGACTGCTTTCGTTCCACGGCCCTCGGTGAACGATTTGTCTGGTTGGGGCGGACATTTCATATTGACTGTTTTCATGCAGCCATTGTGCAAATGCAAGGTAAGCATCAGCGATATTTGAAAAGGCTCCGTATACCATTGTGCAAGCCATCATTGGTACCGGCTCAACGTTTCTAAACGTAAAACCGTTTATATTTTCCCCTTGTTTTTTAACAGGTGCGCATAACTCAACGTCTACATCTTTTTCCCTGTATTCGGTATCATAGTAGATAGAGAACGTATTTTTTGATATTTGTATCTGATGTTCAGCTGCAAAGGCGGATAACTCCTGCCATAAATAGCCCTCTGCGTAATAATCAGGTATTGTGCGGCGTAAGGAAAGAACCGGATAACCTGGAATGGATTTAATTGAAATGTTATAATGCATTTCGCATTTTTTGTTTAACAGTTCAGTTTTTGCAAATTCTATTTTATTTAATTTCTCCTGTTCAGTCCGGATTGCCTGTTCCACCTCCAGCTGTTTCCTGTCAAGCTGCGACACAAGAGAATAGTCGTCCTTGATGCTTAGAACTGCGGCAATTTCTGAAACAGTAAAACCGCTGTCACGAAGATAGATGATTTTGTTTAGAACCGGTATTTGCTCCACAGAATACATACGATATCCCGTCCAAGGGTCGATTTTGGCAGGTTTTAGGAGCCCTGCCTCATCATAATACCGGAGCATACGAATTGTTATTTGCGTCAGCTTTGAAAATTCACCTATCTGGAACATTAATTTATCCCCCCTTTTGGATTTCCATTTTTATTATAAGCATAGTTTAACGATACTTCAATTTTTTAGAGTTGTTTATTTCTTAAAAATCTGTTATTATAGTCGACATCTTTGTAAAAGAAAAGGAGGATTAACTGCTATATGAAATTTCCAGATGGATTCCTATGGGGAGGAGCAGTGGCTGCGAACCAGTGTGAAGGAGCATATAACGAGGATGGAAAGGGGTTAAGTACTCAGGATGTGACGCCCCGTGGTATTAAAGGACCGGTAACAAAAGAACCGACTCCGGATAATATGAAGCTGGTAGGAATTGATTTTTACCATCGGTACAAGGACGATATTAAGCTGTTTGCGGAAATGGGTTTTAAAGTGTTCCGTACTTCAATAGCCTGGAGCCGGATATTTCCAAATGGGGATGATAAAGAACCCAATGAAAAGGGACTTCAGTTTTACGATGATTTATTTGATGAGCTGCTGAAATATGGAATTGAACCTCTGGTAACGATTTCTCATTATGAGACACCTTTAAACCTGTCCGTTAAGTACGATGGCTGGATAAACCGGGATTTGATCAGCTTTTATGAGCGGTATGTCAGAACTATTTTTAAGCGCTTCGGTGGAAAGGTGAAATACTGGCTGACATTTAACGAGATAAACTCCGTGCTGCATGAACCATTTTTAAGCGGGGGAATCTATACGGATAAGAACAGGTTAAAGAAACAGGATCTTTATCAGGCCATTCACCATGAACTGGTGGCCAGTGCTCTGGCTACGAAAATCGGACATGAGATGATGCCCGGCTGCAAAATCGGCTGTATGATCTTAAGCATGCCGATATATGCCCTGACCTCAAAACCGGATGATGTAATTGCAGTCATGAAATCAGATCATATGAATACATTTTTTGGAGATATGCATGTCAGAGGCCAGTATCCTGGTTATATGAAACGGTATTTCAGGGAAAATAATATTCAGATTCAGATGGAAGATGGGGATGAAGAGCTGTTAAAGAATCATACTGTGGATTTCGTATCATTCAGCTACTACATGAGTATTTGTGAAGCCGCCGACCATTCTGCGGCACAGGCTGGGGAAGGAAATCTCATGGGAGGTGTAGCAAACCCTTATCTAAAACAAAGTGAATGGGGCTGGGCCATCGATCCCCAGGGACTTCGCTATGTGCTCAATCAGTTTTATGACCGGTGGCAGAAACCTCTGTTTATTGTGGAAAACGGATTGGGAGCAGTGGATGAGCTTGTAACACAGCCGGATGGAACAAAGACAGTCCTTGATGATTACCGGATTAATTATTTAAGAGATCATTTAATTCAGGTA
This sequence comes from Lacrimispora defluvii, assembly GCA_013036995.1. Classification (GTDB taxonomy): domain Bacteria; phylum Bacillota; class Clostridia; order Lachnospirales; family Lachnospiraceae; genus Lacrimispora; species Lacrimispora defluvii. Next base: position 13,811 of record JAAOXG010000013.1, on the reverse strand, counting down.
GGAGAAGCCATAGAAGACGGAGTCCCGGTTATGGGCTATACCAGCTGGGGTTGCATCGATGTAGTCAGTGCTTCCACCGCGGAATTAAAGAAACGGTATGGCTTCATCTACGTTGACCGGAATGATGACGGAACTGGCACATTAAACAGATATAAGAAAAAATCCTTTGACTGGTACAAAAATGTGATAGCAACCAATGGGGAAAGCCTGTAAAAGTTCAAAAATAGTAGTTGATTTCTTTGACACTCCTGTGATATGCTTTATATAATTCACAGGAGTGTTACTATTAAATTAGGCAAGTCTGCATCTGTTTTTTTTGGTGCATACTTGTTTTTTTGTTATATAAAAAGATCGAGTGAAGGAAAGGGGTATATATGAAATTATCAGTGAGCCAGGATTTGTGGGTGGACGAAACTCTGGAAAAAATTAAATCAAAAATGTATTTTGTAGCAGAACGCAATCAGAACAAGATACCATATACGGCGGAAAACGGAGTTTTCAATGATTACTCCCAGGAGAAGATTTACTGGTGGACCAATGGTTTCTGGCCTGGGATCATGTGGCAGATGTATCACGTTACCGGAAATAATCTGTATAAAGATATTGCAGTAAAAACAGAGCAGAAGATGGATCAGAATTTTCTGATGCCGGCAAAGCTGGATCACGATAATGGGTTTAAATGGCTTCCCTCAGCAGTGGCCGATTACCGTATTACAGGAAGCCAGGAGTCTCGAAACAGAGGACTTCTGGCGGCAGAACTTCTGGCGGGACGTTACAATCCTGCCGGACATTTCCTTCGTGCATGGAATGAATGGGGAGGAGAAAAACACCTTGGCTGGGCAATTATTGACTGCATGATGAATCTGCCGCTGTTATACTGGGCCTGGAAAGAAACCGAAGATCCCAGATTCCTCCATATAGCCGTTAACCATGCGGATATGGCACAGACCTGTTTTGTAAGGCCCGATGGTTCCGTTAACCATATTGTTGAATTTAATCCGGAAACCGGAGAAATGATAAAATCACATGGAGGTCAGGGATACGAAGAAGGATCTTCCTGGACAAGAGGACAGGCTTGGGGGATTTATGGGTTTGTTTTAAGCTACAGGCATACGCAAAAAGAATCTTATCTGAATACTGCTAAGATCATTGCAAATTATTTTATTGCCAATATCCCGGATAGCAGCTTAATCCCTGTGGATTTCGCCCAGCCACAGACCTGCGTCTGGGAAGATTCTACGGCGGCAGCCTGTTCTGCCTGCGCAATGATTGAGCTTTCCAAATATGTGAAAGAATCAGAGAAGCAGGTTTACCTTAATCCGGCCATTCGTCTTTTAAAGGCACTGGATGAGAACCGTTGTAACTGGAATCCTGACATCGATAATCTTCTGGAGAACTGTTCTGCCGCTTATCATGATACGAGACACAATTTCCCAATGATTTATGCTGATTATTATTTTATAGAGGCTATTCTGAAACTGGCTGATAAAGATTTATTTATCTGGTAAAAGAAAGGAATCATTTTATGTGGATGAAGACCGAGGTAAGATCATACTGGCTCAATTCAATGCTTAAAATTGCTCTTCCGGTACTTGAAAATCTGGCAAATGACAATTTAAAGGAGCGCTTGCCAAATACAAATCCCAGCTGCCATAAAAATGCATTGCTGGAGGCATTTGGGCGTACTGCTTATGGGATCAGCCCATGGCTGGAACTGGAAGGCCTCACCGGAGAAGAAAAAAAGATGCAGGAATCCTGTCGGAAGCTTTTTCATAAGGCACTGGCCAACGCAACCGATCCGAAAGCGAAAGACTATATGATATTCGGAGGAGATGAGGATGAAAGACAACCGCTGGTGGATGCGGCGTTTTTATGCAGTGCCCTGGTAAGAGCACAAAACAGTCTTGTAAACAATATGGATGGGAAAACAAAGGAGCAGCTGATCCGCTGCCTGATGATTACCAGAAGGATCCGGCCATTAGATAATAACTGGGTCTTATTCAGCGCCATGGTGGAAACAGGTCTTTCTCTTCTGGGAGGAGATTATGATAAAAACCGGATCCGTAACTATGTCTGCAAGATGCTTGGCTGGTATAAAGGGGACGGACTTTACGGAGATGGAGAAATATTTCATTTTGATTATTATAACAGCTTTGTCATACAGCCGATGCTGCTGGATATTATGAATTGCTTTAAAGATATGGAACAGGAGATGCTGCCTGTCGTCTTGCAGCGTTCAAAGCGGTATGCAGCAATTTTGGAGAGAATGATTTCTCCGGAGGGGACATATCCCATCGTAGGACGTTCTGTATGCTACCGGTTTGGCGCATTTCAGACTTTATCCCAGATGGCCCTGTACCACAGTCTTCCAGAGGAGCTTACACCTGCTCAGGTTCGCTGTGCCCTGACTGCAGTGATCAAACGGATCATGGAGGGGCCTTGCATTTTTGATGAAAACGGCTGGTTGATAACCGGTTTCTGCGGCTATCAGCCGGATTTGGGAGAGCGGTATATTAATACTGGCAGCTTGTATCTATGTACTACTGTATTTCTGGCTTTAGGTCTTTTACAGGAGGATCCGTTCTGGTCAGATGAGGCTCAGCCGTGGACCTCACAAAAATTATACTCCGGTCAAAATATGGCTGCAGATAAAGCCATTAAGTTATAAAAAATATTAGAAACAAACGGTTAAAAACAGTAAAAGTGTACAAAATATATGAATCAATATTGTTCAAAATACCGATTGCCTTTGCTGCACTCCTGTGATAAGCTTTACGTAGTTTACAGGAGTGTTACTATTAAATTAGGCAAGTCTGCATCTGTTTTATTTGGTGCACGCTTGTTTTTTTTGTTTTTAATCCATCTGTAGCATTATGTTTTTTACACATTGAGATCGAGGAAACTTTTATGAAAATGGTTATTAAGCAGATATTAAATACAAATGCTGTGATATCAAACGATGAAAATGGACAGGATGTCCTGTTGCTTGGAAGCGGACTTGGATTTAAAAGCCGTATCGGCGATGCCATCGATCAGGAGCGGGTTGAAAAACAGTTTATTCTGAAGGATAAAAACCATAAAAGTCAGTTCCGGGAAATACTTGACACAGTGCCCCAGGAATATATCATGGTTGCAGAGGATGTCATTGATTTTGCAGTCCAGGTCTTTGATATGACTCTCAATGAAACCATTCATATTTCCCTGGTCGATCATATTTATCATGCCGTAGAAAATTTTCAGCAGGGGCTAGTTGTACCGAATTCTATACTTCATGATATCATACGGTTTTATCCGGACGAATATAAGGTTGGACAGAAGATGCTTGATTTGATTGAGTCCAGATTCGGGTACCGGTTATCCAACGATGAGGCTGGATTTGTGGCCATGCATTTTGTAACAGCACGGCATAACCAGATAAGCGGAAATGCGAAAAAAATGATAGTCATGGTGAGCGAACTCAATGATCTGATTATGTCAGAACTGAATTTTCAGGTGAAGGAAGATTCCCTTCCCTATTACCGGTATATGACTCATTTGAAGTTCTTTGCCCAGCGTGTCATGAAAAAGTATTATTATAAAGAGCATGGCGGGGCGCGTATGTTAGAAGAGCTGCTTAGGAACTACCCCGATGAGTATCGCTGCAGCCAGAAAGTATGTCAATACATTGAAGATAAATATCATTACAAAGCAGGACACGATGAATTAGTTTATCTGGCAGTTCATCTGTCACAATTGAAAAACAGTTAGATTTTGGCAGTGTTATGATTCAGTTCAGCAAAGCCTGGTTATTCTCTTAAATGAAAGGGGATAACCAGGCTTTTTTGATAAAAAATATTAGGGAGGTATCATAATGGCAGATTATTCAAAATTAGCCAAAGATATTGTAGAACATGTTGGCGGGGAAGAAAATATAAACTCCCTGACCCATTGTATCACACGGCTTCGTTTTAAGCTAAAAGACGAAAGCAGGGCAGATACGGAAACTCTGAAAAATATGCAGGGTGTTATTAAGGTAATGCAGGCTGGCGGCCAGTATCAGGTTGTAATCGGAAGTGATGTAGAAGATGTTTATGACCAGATTTTACTGAGTACTTCCATTGGGGAGAAAAATCAGAGTGAACCAGCGGAAGCAGGCAATTTAGCATCAGAAAACAAAAAGAACAGTTTTATGGAGAAAATGACAGATCTTATTTCCGGTATCTTTATGCCCTTTATGGGAGCATTTGCCGGTGCAGGACTTTTAAAGGGTTTTCTGGTATTATTCACAACCCTGTCCCTGCTTGATAAAACTTCTACCACTTATACCATACTTTATGCTGCATCAGACGGTATTTTTTATTTCCTGCCTGTTTTTCTGGCATATTGCGCAGCACAGAAATTTGGTGCAAAGCCGTTTATTTCCATGGCAATCGCCTGCGCTATGTGTTATCCTTCCATGACGGCGCTGTTCGGTAATAAGGAAGTTGCTGTTACATTTTTCTCAATTCCTGTAAAACTGATCAGCTATCCCAGTTCTGTACTGCCGATTCTCTTAACCGTTTATGCGCAGTCAAAACTGGAAAAAGGGTTGATGAAAGTAATTCCTAAGATTATTCAGAGCATTGTCATTCCGGTGGTGGATTTTGCTGTTGTTTTCCCTGTCGCTTTGATCGTGATCGGACCGGTTACTGATATTGTGAGCAAAGGTATTGCCGGAGGAATTCAGGCAGTATTTACTTTCTCTCCAGCAGTTGCAGGATTTGCTATGGGCGCTTTATGGCCGCTGTTTATCGTGTTTGGTTTGCACTGGGGATTTGTACCTATCATTATGAATAACTATTCCGTATTAGGATATGATTACATCTCACCAACTACATTTGGTGCTAACTTTGGTATTGCAGCAGCATGTTTGGCAGTATTCTTAAAAACAAGAAATAAAGATATGAAGTTAGTATCCGGCTCTGCTTCCGTCTCAGCTCTGATTGGTGGTATAACAGAGCCAGGTATCTACGGTGTTTTAATGAAAAACCGTAAAATATTCATTGGAATGTGTATCATTAACGGAGTCAGCGGTATTATTGCAGCAGTTACAGGATGCATCCGTACCGCACAGGTTCCAGTCAACCTTTTAACGATTCCAGCCCTTTTTGCTATGGCAGGTCCGGCTATCGTTGTATCAATCACATTTTCTTTTGTGGTAGTATTTTTATTAACTTATTTCTTTCTCTATAAAGATGAAGTATAATAAAGAATGGCGAATTAAGACAGCATAAAAAGATAACAGGAGAGTGAAAGATGCTGAATTTTTCAGAATTATACCCATGCAGCAATCAGGCAAGAATGGCGCAGCTGTTGGATGGTATGTGGAAGTTCCGGTTCGATCCGGAGGAAAAAGGACTGCAGGAGGGCTGGCAGCATAAGCTGCCAGACCCCATCTCCATGCCGGTTCCCGCCAGTTTTTCGGACTTTTTCACTACGAAAGAGGAACGGGATTTCTGCGGTGATTTCTGGTATGAGACGGAAGTATTTATACCACGGGAATGGGAGAAACAGGAACTGGAGATCCGTTTCGGAAGCATTACCCACCGTGCAGGCGTTTATTGCAATGGCAGTCTGACAACAACCCATGAGGGCGGATTTTTGCCGGTGGTTGCCAGAGTGACGGATCATGTGAAATTTGGAGAGATAAATACATTTATCGTAAAGGCCAATAACGAATTAAATGAAGAGAGTCTTCCATGCGGGGCGACTATGGTGCTCAGTGACGGAAGAAAACTGGCCAGGCCTTATTTTGACTTTTTTAATTACTCCGGAATCCAGAGAAGCGTATGGCTTGTTTCAAAGCCCGGGGAATCCATCGAAGATTTCATCGTGGATTATGAATTAAATGGAGAAGATGCCATTGTTCATTATCAGATTATAACAAATGGAAATCATGATGTTTCCTTTGAATTATATGATGAGGATAAACAGCAGGTGGCGAAAAGTACAGGCACAAAAGGAAGCGTAACTGTTTCCAAAGCTCATCTGTGGAATGTGGGAAAAGCCTATCTCTATCAGGCAGTCATGCGTATCTGGGATGGAGAAACACTGATTGATGAGTATTCCTCTAAAATCGGGATCAGGACAGTAAAAATAGCAGGAAAAGAAATTCAGATTAACGGCAAGGCTGTTTATCTGAAAGGATTTGGAAAACACGAAGATTTTGAAGTGATTGGCCGCGGCTTCAGCTGGGGTGTTTTAAAGAGAGATTTTGAATGCATGAAATGGATTGGTGCCAACTGCTTTCGAACCAGCCATTATCCTTATGCAGAAGAGTGGTATCAGTTTGCAGATGAAGAAGGCTTTCTGATTATTGATGAAGTTCCGGCAGTGGGGATGATGAGATCCACCAGAAACTTCGCAGATGCAGGAACCGGTAAGTTCACCAGATTTTTTGAAACACCTACTGTACCAAACCTGTTAAAGAACCATCTTCAGGCAGTGGAAGAGATGATTGTTAGGGATAAAAACCATCCCAGTGTGATTGCATGGAGTCTGTTTAATGAACCGGAAACGACCAGCGAAGAGTCGAAAGAATATTTCACTAAAATATTTGCTGCTGCAAGAACTTTGGATCCGCAGAATCGTCCGATGACGGGGGCATTTGAAAAGAACAGTCAGCCGGAACTGTGTAAGTGCTACCAGCTTTGTGATTTTATCTGTTTGAACCGTTATTACGGGTGGTATATTAAAGGGGGACCGGAGCTTGTTGATGCAAGAGAAGCCTTCTTAATTGAGATGAATAAGTGGAAAGATAAAAATTTGAATATTCCGTTTGTATTTACTGAATTTGGCACTGATACCATGGCGGCAGAACATAAACTTCCCAGTATTATGTGGAGCCAGGAATACCAGAACGAATATCTGGATATGAATTTTGAAATATTTGACCAGTTTGAGTTTGTGCAGGGAGAATTGGTTTGGAATTTTGCTGATTTCCAGACAACAGAGGGAATCATGCGTGTGAATGGGAACAAAAAGGGGATTTTCAATCGGGTAAGACAGCCGAAAAGTGCTGCTTTTGTATTAAAAAAACGTTGGGAATCATTGGACTAATTATATAGAGGGCTGAACAAAATGGGATTTTTAAATAATTTATTTGGTAATAAAGAGGCAAAGGAATTAAATACTTCTTCTATTAAAAGAATAACCTGTGAGCCTAAAACAATTTACAGTCCTTTAAAAGGAACTGTAATACCGCTTTCTAAGGTAAGCGATCCGGTATTTGCAGAGGAAGTTATGGGACCAGGTGTTGGAATAGAGCCAGAAGAAGGAACGTTATATGCTCCGGTTGATGGTGAGATTGTATCCGTATTTCCAACCGGACATGCAATTGGTATGACAACCGGGGATGGTATGGAAGTTTTGCTTCATATCGGCATAGATACAGTACAGCTGGAGGGTGATGGCTTTCATGCTTTGGTAAAGCAGGGAGATCATGTGAAAGCAGGGGAGCTGCTGGTAGAATTCGATTGTGCTAAGATTAAAGAAAAAGGTTATCAGACGACCACTATGGTTCTGGTACCAAATGCTGCTTTGATGGGAACTATGAGCCAGCCAAAGACAGGTCCGGTTGAACCTCTGGAGCAAATCTTCAATTTTCTGTAATAACTTTCAGGGGAGTAATAACAGAGATAGATAAACACATTATAACCATAAAAAAGCGGCCGCTTTTTTATGGTTATAATTAAGCTTTTCTTATATCCTTCAGAATTTTGACAATCTCATCTTTTTTAAGAACCTTACCAAAGGAAACTACTTTGCCGTCAACTACAAGAGCGGGTGTAGACATAACGCCGTAAGCTCCAATTTGTGAAAAATCCGTTACATGATCGATTGTATTGTCCATACCCAGTTCGTTCAGTGCTTCCCGGGTGGCGGCTTCCAGCTGATTGCATTTTGCGCAGCCGGAGCCAAGTACCTTGACTGATGCGCCACAGGTCCTGGTTTCTTCTGATTCGGCCATTGCCTCATTGCTGCTACAGCCGCATCCCGAATTTTTTGCTGGTACCTCTTCTTTTTTCTTGCCAAACCCAAACATTGCCATAATAAGATCCTCCATTCAGTGATTTATTATATAATATAATTTTGTAAAATATTAAACAGATAGCCAACGATAATGATGCCGGTCGTACAGATGGCCACGAATAGACTAAGTAATTTAGGCTTAACAGCTTTACGCAGCATAATGATGGAGGGCAGGCTCAGGGTCGTAACCGCCATCATAAAGGAGAGTACAGTTCCAAGCTGTGCCCCCTTGTAAAGAAGCGCTTCTGCAACTGGTATCGTTCCAAAAATATCTGCATACATGGGAATGCCCAGCAAAGCGGCTAATATCACACCAAAGGGATTGTGACTGCCCAGTACCGCCTCGATCCAGCTTTCAGGAATCCAGTTATGAATGACTGCACCAATACCTACACCGATTAAAAGATAGGGAAGCACTTTTTTAAATGTGGATTCCACCTGTTCCCTGGCATAAATCACCCGGTCTTTTCGGGTAAGGCTGGGAGAATCAATATCCACACTGTTAACGGATCGGATAAAATCCTCAACCTGGTTTTCCATATGAAGCTTCTCGATCAAAGTACCTCCAAGCACGGCGAGGATGAGCCCGAGAATCACATAAGTAAATGCCACCTTTATTCCAAAGATACTCATCAGCAGCACAAGGGAGCCAAGGTCTACCATGGGAGAGGAAATGAGGAAGGAAAATGTCACGCCCAAAGGTAATCCGGCACTGGTAAAGCCAATAAACAGGGGAATGGATGAACAGGAGCAAAATGGAGTGACGGTACCAAGCAGTGCTGCCATCAGGTTTGCCCATACACCATGAAACCGGCTCATGATTTTTTTGCTGCGCTCAGGGGGGAAATAGCTCTGAATGTATGATATCATAAAAATCAGTACGCAAAGCAAAACGGTGATTTTCAAAACATCATAGATAAAAAAGCGGATACTGCCGCCAAACTGACTGGAAATGTCAATGCCAAGACCTGAAAGCAGTTTTCCAATGACGGCATTTAGCCATTTCATGCCAAGTATCTGGTCTTGAAGAAACAGCCAGATTGTAGGAAGGGGATTCATTGAACTGGTACCTCTCTTTCTAAAATATAATTGTATTGATGGCTTTATCTATTGCTGCTGCTCTTATGCTCTGCCTCCAGATTGGGAGTAGTAATGGATTTTAAAAGGAGCATAGCATAATCACTGCCTTGTTCACTGATTTTATAATGTGTCCATTTACCTTCCTGTCTGCTTTCCACAATTCCGGATTCACAAAGGATCTTCATGTGATAAGATAAGGCGGACTGGCCGATATCCATCTGATCTATCAGAATACAGGCGCATTTTTCACCGCTTCGAAGCAGTTCCATAATCATAAGCCGTTTTTCATCACAAAGGGCTTTAAATACCTTTGCGCATTTTTCCGGATTAAGCTCCATATTTTCACCTCATATCAAAATAATTTGATGTAACATAGTATATGCTCAAAAGAAATGAAAGTCAAGACAAAATAAAATAATAATTTTAAGATCACAGTTGCAAAATACAACAGTTGCATGTTATCATGTTTTTTGAGGTGATAAATATGATAAATCATGGAAGTGGATTGTTGCGTGAATTGATCCGGATACTGGTCAGAGATTTAGGTATTCTTGAAAAGAGTGATGCATCCTGCTGTGGTATCAGCTTGGCACAGTGCCATGCGATTGTTGAAATCGGGCGAAAAGAAAAGATTTCATTGGTTGATCTGTCTGGTTTGCTGGGATTGGATAAAAGCACGATGAGCCGGACTATTAATAATCTGGTGGAATCAGATTTCGTTCTCCGGGAATCTGATTTGGAGAACAGGCGTTATGTAATCATTCAATTAACGGAAAAGGGCAGAAGTGTTTTTAAGGATATTGAAGAAAGCATGGAAACATATTATAGAGATATTTTCAACGCAATTCCTGAGAGAAAAAGATATCAGGTACTTGAGAGCTTAGAGCTTCTTAAAGAAGCTGTGGAAAGCAGCAGATAGGCAGCACAGGAGACATGAAACTCATATGGTTAAGGAGGAACAGGTTATGGATTACATTATTGATGAAATGAAAGCAACAGACTGGCCTCAGGCTGCAGAAATTTACATGGAAGGGATAAGGACTAAAATTGCTACATTTCAAAGTGAGGCACCGGACTGGGAAGACTGGGACAGAAGTCATTGCAGCGCCTGCCGTCTGACCGCCAGGAGAGGTGATACGATTCTTGGCTGGGCTGCTTTATCTCCTGTTTCGGGGCGATGCGTTTATTCAGGGGTGGCAGAAGTAAGCATCTATATGGGTACCAGCTATCAAGGACAAAAAGTCGGGACAGCTCTTTTAGAAGAATTAATCAGATTATCAGAAGAAAATGGTTACTGGACGTTACAGTCCGGGATTATCAGAGAGAATGCCGCCAGCCTGAATCTGCATAAAAAATGCGGATTCAGGGAAATTGGTTATAGGGAAAGGCTGGGGAAAATGGATAACGGAAAGTGGCATGATGTGGTATTGGTTGAGCGGAGAAGCAAGGTGGCTGGTTAAAGTCATTTAAAATTACATAAAATTTACATAAAAGCATATTGACAAATATCAATATGCTTTTATAATTAAAATATAGATAAGTATCTATATCATATATCCTGTAAATACGAGATGGAGAAAGACAATGGATCAGCATGTAGACTTTGCGCTGGTATTTAAAGCATTAGGTGATACAACAAGGCTAAAAATTATCGAAATGTTATCCTGTGGTGAACTTTGTGCATGTAATATTCTGGAATCTTTTGAGATTACCCAGCCCACATTATCTTATCACATGAAGATACTGACAGAATGCGGGCTTGTAACAGGCCGTAAAGAAGGATCCTGGATGCATTACAGCAATAATACCCAGTTAATTGAACTGATTAAAAATTACTGGACTAATATTACGATAGAACAGGAAGACTGTATCTGTAAATATACGAAAGCAGACGGACGATGCAACAAAGATAAGATGGACTGATATTTATTGTAACACACGAGCTCATGCTGCATAGTATATGCATATATGCTCATGTAGATATTAACTAAGAAAGGAGTGATCGTTTGACTGATATTTTTAAAGCACTGTCTGAGGAAAGCAGGCTGCGAATCCTGACCCTGCTGATGGAACGGGAGATGTGTGTCTGTGAGATAGAAATTTGTCTGAATATGACCCAGTCCAACGCGTCCAGACATCTGACGGTACTGAAAAACTGCGGGATTTTATACAGTTATAAGAAGGCACAATGGGCATATTTTGGAATCAGCGACAGTTTTAAAGAGGAACAGAAAGACCTGTGGGAGTATCTTCGGAAGAAGATAGTTGAATTACCAACCTATGAGTCCGACCACAGACAATGCGAAAAGTACAAAACCGTTGATGTCTGCGCCAATTCAAAAATATCTCAGGAGGGAGAGGAAGAATGAAGAAAGAAAAATCAGCAGAGATTGGTTTTTTTCAAAGATATTTAACAATATGGGTAGCTCTATGTATGGTTGCAGGAGTATTAATCGGAAAATTTCTTCCGGTGGTACCTGGTTTTTTCAGTCAGTTTGAATATGCAAATGTATCAATTCCTACTGCCATATTAATCTGGATTATGATTTACCCAATGATGATGAAGGTGGATTTTGAAAGCGTGAAGCATGTTGGAAAAAATCCCAAAGGATTATATGTAACGTGGGTTACCAATTGGCTCATAAAGCCTTTCACCATGTTTGCAATTGCTTCTTTCTTTTTCTACGTTGTATTTAAGGGATTCATTCCTGCAGATCTGGGAAAAGAATATTTAGCCGGTGCCGTTTTATTAGGAGCAGCGCCTTGTACTGCCATGGTTTTTGTATGGAGCCAGCTGACGAAAGGGAGCCCGGCCTATACAGTTGTACAGGTAGCAACCAATGACTTGATTATTCTGATTGCCTTTGTACCCATTGTCAAATTTTTGCTTGGAGTGAGTAAAGTAACTGTTCCCTGGGATACTCTGATTTTATCAGTCGTCTTATTTGTTGTGGTACCTTTAACGGCAGGTGTCTTAACCAGAATGTATGTTAGTAAGAAAAAAGGAAGAGAATATTTTGAAAATCAGTTTTTACCTAAGTTTGATCATGCTACAATTGCCGGATTGCTGCTGATGCTTGTACTTTTATTCTCCTTCCAGGGTGATGTTATTTTAAATAATCCTTTGCACATAATACTCATAGCAGTGCCGCTTACCATACAGACATTTTTCATTTTCTTCCTTGCGTATCTGGCAGCGAAAGCACTTAAACTTCCTCACAATATAGCAGCCCCTGCGGGAATGATCGGTGCTTCCAATTTCTTCGAGCTTGCAGTTGCAGTTGCCATAGCCCTGTTCGGTATGGATTCTCCGGCAGCACTTGCCACCGTAGTCGGAGTTTTAACGGAAGTACCAATTATGCTTATACTTGTTAAGATAGCAAATAAGACACCTCATTGGTTTGAAACAAAATGATTTCAGGAAAGGAAATATGAGAATATGAAAAAAATGCAGATTTTTGAACCAGCTATGTGCTGCTCAACAGGACTTTGCGGAGTTTCTGTTGATCCGGAATTATTAAGAATATCCACAGTACTGAATACGTTAAAGAATCACGGAGTACATGTAGGCCGTTTTAATCTTACAAATGCGCCCCGGGAATTTGTATCAAATAAAACAGTAAATGATTTTGTCCGAGAAAAAGGTGCAGATGGCCTGCCCGTTATTATTGTAGATGGAAAAATAGCCATAACCGGCAGATATCCATCAAATGAAGAGTTTATAAAATTGCTTGATGTTCCGGGACATTTTATTGGCAAAATTGCAGGTGACGCAGAGTCTGAGAAATCAAAAGGCTGTGGCTGCTCTGGAGGGGATTGCTGTTGTTAATGGAGACTTTTGATATAGAAAAAGAAGTATTTACAAAATATCTTTTCTTTACCGGAAAAGGGGGAGTGGGAAAAACTTCAGCAGCCTGTGCCACAGCGGTATCCCTTGCTGATTCAGGAAAAAGGGTGATGCTGATCAGCACAGATCCGGCCTCCAATCTCCAGGATGTATTTGAAACAGAATTGAACAATAAAGGCGTCTCAATTCCTGGCGTGCCTGGTCTTGTGGTAGCGAACTTAGATCCTATAGAAGCGGCTTCAGAGTATCGGGAAAGTGTAATTGCCCCTTATCGGGGGCAGCTTCCGGACGCGGTTTTGAAAAATATGGAGGAACAGATGTCTGGTTCCTGCACAGTTGAAATTGCAGCTTTTAATGAATTTTCAAAGTTCATTACAGATGAACAAATTCAGGCTGAATTTGATTCTATTTTCTTTGATACCGCACCTACGGGCCACACATTAAGAATGCTCCAGCTCCCATCAGCCTGGAGCAGCTTTATCAGCGAAAATACCCACGGTGCTTCCTGTTTAGGGCAGCTGTCCGGTCTGGAAAGCAAAAGGGAAATCTATAAAAAGGCTGTGAAAACACTATCTGATGGAACTCTTACAACCTTAATTCTGGTTTCAAGACCTGAGGTAACTCCGTTAAAAGAAGCTGCGAGAGCCTCTTATGAACTTAAAGATATTGGAGTAAAAAACCAGAAATTGATCATGAACGGATTACTGTCGGGATACGATGATACTATTTCAGAAAGTTTATATCTCAAACTTCGCACTTAAATAAGTGCCTATGCACCTTGAAAATTCAATAATAACTGGCATAAAAATAGCATGAAACCGATGGTTTTGGTATA
>JAAOXG010000129.1 GCA_013036995.1 Lacrimispora defluvii | reverse complement strand
TCCCTCCTCATCTTTGCAGGCAAGTCCGATTTTTTGCGTTGATTTTTTAATGCAGAATATGCAGTTACCGAGATGTTCCGGTATTTGCAAATCGAATGGTTGTTGCTTCCACCATGCGAGGATATCTTCCTTCTCAAAGTCTGACAGTTCAGCAAGATATCTGATTCCAGGCTTTGGCTTTAGCCGCTTCGGTTCATCAGCTCTTATGCCAATCCACGTGGTGTAATTCCCTCGCCCGAAATGGTCATCACAGTATTTGGTGAAGGGAACGAGTTTTAATCTGTCAGTGCAGAACGCGCCGCCGACGTATGGAGTGCCATATTTCTTTACCATATCGATAAATGGCTTCAGAACAGGCATTCGCGTCTGAATATCCTTTGGTTCCCATACCGTATAACCATTTGGCTGTCCAAGCTCCGGGTTGATATCAACCTGCAATACGGTGAGCGGTATATCCCAGAACTTCACAACTTCCCTGACAAACCGATATGTCATTGGATGTTCACAACCTGTATCCATGAAAACGTAATGCACGTCTTTTCCTTCCCGTCGCTTTTGCTCCATTAGCCAGAGCAAATATGCTGACGTCCTGCCACCGGAGAAACTAACGACATTTATCATGCAGCCCTGTCTCCCCATCTCGCTTTCCACTCCAGAGCCAGTCTCGCTTCGTCTGACCACTTAACGCCACGCTCTGTACCGAATGCCTGTATAAGCTCTAATAGCTCCGCAAATTCGCCTACACGCATCCTGCTGGTTGACTGGCCTATTACCACAAAGCCATTCCCGGCAAGGTTAGGAACAACATCCTGCTGCTTTAATGCTGCGGTAAACACACACTTCCAGCTTTCTGCATCCAGCCAGCGACCATGCCATTCAACCTGACGAGAGACGTCACCTAAGCAGGCCCATAGCTTCCTGTTTTGGTCTAAGCTGCGGTTGCGTTCCTGAATGGTTACTACGATTGGTTTGGTTGGGTCTGGAAGGATTTGCTGTACTGCGTGAATAGCGTTTTGCTGATGTGCTGGAGATCGAATTTCAAAGGTTAGTTTTTTCATGACTTCCCTCTCCCCCAAAAAAAAAGGCCTGCGATTACCAGCAGGCCTGTTATTAGCTCAGTAATGTAGATGGTCATCTTTTAACCCCATATCCCGCCAATACCCGTTTCATCGCGGCACTCTGGCGACACTCCTTAAAAACCAGGTTCGTGCTCATCTTTCCTTCCCGTTCTTCCCTGGTAGCAAACCGGTAATACACCGTTCGCCAGACCTTACCTTCGATAACCAGAAGACCTGCCCGTGCCATTTTAGCCGCGGCCTGATTTATGCTGGTTACTGTTGCGCCTGTTAG
>JAAOXG010000128.1 GCA_013036995.1 Lacrimispora defluvii | reverse complement strand
CTATTGATGCTTTCCAGTCGTAATCAATGATGTATTTTTTGATGTTTGACATCTGTTCATATCCTCACAGATAAAAAATCGCCCTCACACTGGAGGGCAAAGAAGATTTCCAATAATCAGAACAAGTCGGCTCCTGTTTAGTTACGAGCGACATTGCTCCGTGTATTCACTCGTTGGAATGAATACACAGTGCAGTGTTTATTCTGTTATTTATGCCAAAAATAAAGGCCACTATCAGGCAGCTTTGTTGTTCTGTTTACCAAGTTCTCTGGCAATCATTGCCGTCGTTCGTATTGCCCATTTATCGACATATTTCCCATCTTCCATTACAGGAAACATTTCTTCAGGCTTAACCATGCATTCCGATTGCAGCTTGCATCCATTGCATCGCTTGAATTGTCCACACCATTGATTTTTATCAATAGTCGTAGTCATACGGATAGTCCTGGTATTGTTCCATCACATCCTGAGGATGCTCTTCGAACTCTTCAAATTCTTCTTCCATATATCACCTTAAATAGTGGATTGCGGTAGTAAAGATTGTGCCTGTCTTTTAACCACATCAGGCTCGGTGGTTCTCGTGTACCCCTACAGCGAGAAATCGGATAAACTATTACAACCCCTACAGTTTGATGAGTATAGAAATGGATCCACTCGTTATTCTCGGACGAGTGTTCAGTAATGAACCTCTGGAGAGAACCATGTATATGAT
>JAAOXG010000127.1 GCA_013036995.1 Lacrimispora defluvii | reverse complement strand
TTATCTAACTGTAAATCTCATTAAATAATTCCATATTCTTTTAATAACTTTTCAATATCTGTTCCTGCTACTTGTTTTAAAACTTTACGTTTAGCCATTGGTGGTAAATCAAGTTTTGGTTTTTCTCCATCTAATAAACATACACCTGCATTTAATAAATAACGTATGTCATATCTTGAAGCGAATACCTCAGGAACTCCTTTTTCAACTCCAGTTAAAACATATACTGCTTCCATAGCTGTACGTCCTGAATATTCTATAGTAAATACAGTATCACGGCCTGGATCATCTAATGTTTCAGCAAATTGTCCAAGGAAAGCAAAGTTTACTGCATTCTTTGGTACAACATATGGACGATCTCCAGCTGCACGAGGCATAAATTGAGATGTTATAAATGGCATCATAACAGGAATTGCGCTACATGATTCTGCTAATTCTTCAATTTTATCTGTAGGAACTCCTATATGATATAACCATTCCTTTGTGATTTCCTTACCAGTACAATCTCTCATAGGTTTTTTAATATAATCTCCAGGAACATCAGAGAATAGACCATATACCCAAACTAGAACATCTTTTTCTGGCTGTCCATAATATTGTTCTTGACGATTTATTGTCCAACTCATCAACCATGAAGAGTCAAGTGCTGTAACTATTCCGCCTGTTACAGTACGTCCACCAT
>JAAOXG010000126.1 GCA_013036995.1 Lacrimispora defluvii | reverse complement strand
ATCTAATAGTTTCACCACAAAATCATTACCTCCCAGAAAGGAAAGAGAAATCAATGAACAAAGCTAATAAAAAAATTACATGTCCTAGATGTCACAGTCACAAACTTTATAAGTTTGGAAAAGACAAACAAGGCAATCAAAAATATCAGTGCAAAGAGTGCAGAAGACAATTCGCGCCTACGGCGGAAAAGCGTCAGCTTATCGGTTATCCTCGTTGTCCTTTATGTGGCAAAGGAACTTTTATTCATCACAATTACTCAAATTACATTAATTATCGTTGTAACAATAAAAGGTGTAATCATAGTTTCTTTATAGCAAAGCCTACGGCCATACTACCTTCAAGTAATACCAAAATAGATGGCAAATTAGATTTTAAGGGTATGAGATTCCCAATCCATATTATTTTAATGGCATTAGACCTTTATTTCCTCAATGAAAGTTCTACAAGAAGGATTTCTCAGTATTTATTTAGATTGTTTAATGTAAAAGTATCTCATGTAACTATTGCAAATTGGACTAAAAAGTTTGCTGCATACTTTAAATTAAAATCCGATAGGTTGCTAAAAGATGTTGTTCTATCGGATTCTGACGAATGGCACGCAGATGAAACTGTTGTATTTATAAATGGGAAACGTCATTATCTTTGGCTTGTTATTGACTCTGAAAGTAGACTAATTATTTC
>JAAOXG010000125.1 GCA_013036995.1 Lacrimispora defluvii | reverse complement strand
CAGCAGCCTGACGGATGCGGTGTCCGGCGACAGCCTGACTGCCCAGGAGGCACTCGCGACGCTGGCATTATCCGGTGATGATGACGGACCACGACAGGCCCGCAGTTATCAGGTCATGAACGGCATCGCCGTGCTGCCGGTGTCCGGCACGCTGGTCAGCCGGACGCGGGCGCTGCAGCCGTACTCGGGGATGACCGGTTACAACGGCATTATCGCCCGTCTGCAACAGGCTGCCAGCGATCCGATGGTGGACGGCATTCTGCTCGATATGGACACGCCCGGCGGGATGGTGGCGGGGGCATTTGACTGCGCTGACATCATCGCCCGTGTGCGTGACATAAAACCGGTATGGGCGCTTGCCAACGACATGAACTGCAGTGCAGGTCAGTTGCTTGCCAGTTCCGCCTCCCGGCGTCTGGTCACGCAGGCCGCCCGGACAGGCTCCATCGGCGTCATGATGGCTCACAGTAATTACGGTGCTGCGCTGGAGAAACAGGGTGTGGAAATCACGCTGATTTACAGCGGCAGCCATAAGGTGGATGGCAACCCCTACAGCCATCTTCCGGATGACGTCCGGGAGACACTGCAGTCCCGGATGGACGCAACCCGCCAGATGTTTGCGCAGAAGGTGTCGGCATATACCGGCCTGTCCGTGCAGGTTGTGCTGGATACCGAGGCTGCAGTGTACAGCGGTCAGGAGGCCATTGATGCCGGACTGGCTGATGAACTTGTTAACAGCACCGATGCGATCACCGTCATGCGTGATGCACTGGATGCACGTAAATCCCGTCTCTCAGGAGGGCGAATGACC
>JAAOXG010000124.1 GCA_013036995.1 Lacrimispora defluvii | reverse complement strand
CTTTCGCTTTAGCAGAGACCTGTTTTTTTGCTAAACAGTTGCTTGGGCCTATTCTCTGCGGCCTACTTTCGTAGGCACCCCTTCTCCCGAAGTTACGGGGTCAATTTGCCGAGTTCCTTAACAGCAATTCTTCCGATGGCCTTAGGATTCTCTCCTCACCTACCTGTGTCGGTTTGCGGTACGGGCACCTATTCACTCGATAGAGGCTTTTCTTGGCAGTGTGGAATCAGATACTTCGCCATAAATGGCTCCCCATCACACCTCAGCTTAGCTCGACGGATTTACCTATCAAGCATGCCTAAATGCTTAGACGCACATCCAATAGTGCGCACATCTTATCCTACTGCGTCACCCCATTTCTCAAACGTAAATAGGCGGTATCGGAATATCAACCGATTGTCCATCACCTACGCCTTTCGGCCTCGGCTTAGGTCCCGACTAACCCTGGGCGGACGAACCTTCCCCAGGAAACCTTAGGTTTTCGGCCAATAAGATTCTCACTTATTTCTCGCTACTTATGCCAGCATTCTCACTTCTGTACAGTCCACCGCTCCTTACGGTACGACTTCAACCCATACAGAAAGCTCCTCTACCGCGTACACATAGTGTACACCCATAGCTTCGGTGGTAAGTTTGAGCCCCGGACATCTTCGGCGCAGGATCTCTTGACTAGTGAGCTATTACGCAC
>JAAOXG010000123.1 GCA_013036995.1 Lacrimispora defluvii | reverse complement strand
AGATGTTTAGAAGAGACAGTTTTATGGTTTTTTTAATTTTCTACACATACGATTCTGCGAACTTCAAAAAGCATCGGGAATAACACCATGAAAAAAATGCTACTCGCTACTGCGCTGGCCCTGCTTATTACAGGATGTGCTCAACAGACGTTTACTGTTCAAAACAAACCGGCAGCAGTAGCACCAAAGGAAACCATCACCCATCATTTCTTCGTTTCTGGAATTGGGCAGAAGAAAACTGTCGATGCAGCCAAAATTTGTGGCGGCGCAGAAAATGTTGTTAAAACAGAAACCCAGCAAACATTCGTAAATGGATTGCTCGGTTTTATTACTTTAGGCATTTATACTCCGCTGGAAGCGCGTGTGTATTGCTCACAATAATTGCATGAGTTGCCCATCGATATGGGCAACTCTATCTGCACTGCTCATTAATATACTTCTGGGTTCCTTCCAGTTGTTTTTGCATAGTGATCAGCCTCTCTCTGAGGGTGAAATAATCCCGTTCAGCGGTGTCTGCCAGTCGGGGGGAGGCTGCATTATCCACGCCGGAGGCGGTGGTGGCTTCACGCACTGACTGACAGACTGCTTTGATGTGCAACCGACGACGACCAGCGGCAACATCATCACGCAGAGCATCATTTTCAGCTTTAGCATCAGCTAACTCCTTCGTGTATTTTGCATCGAGCGCAGCAACATCACGCTGACGCATCTGCATGTCAGTAATTGCCGCGTTCGCCAGCTTCAGTTCTCTGGCATTTTTGTCGCGCTGGGCTTTGTAGGTAATGGTGTTATCACGGTAATGATTAACAGCCCATGACAGGCAGACGATGATGCAGATAACCAGAGCGGAGATAATCGCGGTGACTCTGCTCATACATCAATCTCTCTGACCGTTCCGCCCGCTTCTTTGAATTTTGCAATCAGGCTGTCAGCCTTATGCTCGAACTGACCATAACCAGCGCCCGGCAGTGAAGCCCAGATATTGCTGCAACGGTCGATTGCCTGACGGATATCACCACGATCAATCATAGGTAAAGCGCCACGCTCCTTAATCT
>JAAOXG010000122.1 GCA_013036995.1 Lacrimispora defluvii | reverse complement strand
ACATCTAAGTACCCGGAGGAAGAGAAAGAAAAATCGATTTCCTAAGTAGCGGCGAGCGAACGGGAAAGAGCCCAAACCAGAAACTTGTTTCTGGGGTTGTGGATAGATCATAAAAGAAGAGGTATCTTAATCGAAGAGGGCTGGAACGCCCTACCATAGAAGGTAATAGTCCTGTAGGTAAAAAGAGAAAACTTCGAGATCTAATCCAGAGTACCACGAGACACGTGAAACCTTGTGGGAAGCAGGGAGGACCACCTCCCAAGGCTAAATACTACCTAGTGACCGATAGTGAAGCAGTACCGTGAGGGAAAGGTGAAAAGAACCCCGGAAGGGGAGTGAAATAGAACCTGAAACCGTGTGCCTACAACCGATCGGAGCACGTTAAAGTGTGACGATGTGCTTTTTGTAGAACGAGCCAGCGAGTTACGCTATGTAGCAAGGTTAAGTACTTAAGGTATGGAGCCGAAGGGAAACCGAGTCTGAAAAGGGCGAAAAGTTGCATGGTGTAGACCCGAAACCGGGTGACCTATCCATGGCCAGGTTGAAGCGAGAGTAAAATCTCGTGGAGGACCGAACCACGTTGGTGTTGAAAAACCATGGGATGAGCTGTGGATAGCGGAGAAATTCCAATCGAACTC
>JAAOXG010000121.1 GCA_013036995.1 Lacrimispora defluvii | reverse complement strand
CCTTCTATCCACATCATTCGATAAGCAAACCATAATGGACCAAAAAACGCAGCGGCTCCATTAAATTTTTTCTTTCTATCCATTTGTCTGAAACGGCTTAAATACTCTTCTATATTTTTTTCCAGATATTCTCTTATCTCTAATATTGAATATCCGCCTATTTGGTTTTCATCAAAATCCATTTTCGTCACTCCTCAATTCTCCCAATTTTTCTTTTAAATCTGCGCATATTTTAAAATGTCTTTTTACCGACCAAATGGATCATCAGACAGCACTCCGATAAATTTGTTAATGCACAGGTTTTTCTTCTTCCGTAATCAACAAAGCTGGATAAATTTACTTATTTATAATCTTTATAATAGGCGTAAATCGCTATTAAGAACCAGAATAAAATACATGAAAGGCCAATAAATGCCTGTTTAAACCAAACATATTCTTCACCTTCAGGAACAAAGTTTTTTGGCTTTTTTTTATCAAAAATGATCATCTTTTCTTGACCTATCTGTATTAACTTTTGGGACTTTTTACAAAACGGAAAATCTTCTTCATATGTAATTCCACCAACAATATAGCGATATGTTGGATAGTAAAGTATCTTTTTGTATAATTTATTATATGTTACATATTCACTAACATTTATAATTTCACCAATGGTACGTCCCTTATATTTGCGAATTTTTATACTCATTATAGCAGCTTTTATAGTTAGATATATAATATAGCATATTAAGCATGTATAAAAAATTAACATTATGATCATTAACATATCTCCTTGTAATCTTCATATTTACGTTATTACTTTTAATAATTTGTTGTAGTCAAGCATTTTGTAACATTATAATTGTCTCAATTGTCTCATAATTAAGACACTCCCCATGCTCCTTGTCACTTATCAACCGCATCTGTTCATTATAAAAATCGGTTCGACATAATATATTTCTAAATACAGGGATTTTTACTCACTCTTCTCCACAGATATGTCGCTCTCTTCGCACAAACTGTTACCAAAAACACGTCTATCTAATAACTTTTAGATGTTATGTATCTACTAATATTTACCATTTTACGACACAAATTTCAACCCAAGTGCCAAAATTGTACACGTTAACTTCCAAAATTGTAC
>JAAOXG010000120.1 GCA_013036995.1 Lacrimispora defluvii | reverse complement strand
TAAAGCAACGGGAACAAAGATGCAGCCTATACAAGAAAAAAGAAAGAAACAACGTGAGGTATTAGGTTTTTCGGTTTATTGCTTAGACAGTGTAGGGCAGATTGGAGGGGTGCTCAGTGAAATCAACAATAAGATGTGATTGGTGCGGCAAAGAGATTTCAAGATACCCATCACAAATAAAAAAGCATAATTTTTGTTCTCGCAAGTGTTTATCCGATTTTAGCAATAAAAGTATAAACCCTACTGGATATTATGAACTCAAAGACTATACAAATATGGCAGAGCATCTCTCAGAGTTAAATCGCAAGTTGAACCCAACAAAGATGACGAAAGAGATGAGAGCAAAAATGAGAAAAGTTAGGCTAGGCACAGGTGAAGGAAAAACATATACAAAATACTATGGGAGACATGCTCATAGGGTGGTGGCAGAACAAAAACTTGGTAGAAAATTAA
Source organism: Lacrimispora defluvii (assembly GCA_013036995.1). Taxonomy (GTDB): domain Bacteria; phylum Bacillota; class Clostridia; order Lachnospirales; family Lachnospiraceae; genus Lacrimispora; species Lacrimispora defluvii. The sequence continues at coordinate 942 of JAAOXG010000120.1, read as the reverse complement.
AAAAGAATGAGGTTGTACATCACATTGACGGCAATCGAAGAAATAATAATCCTGATAACTTGATGGTTTTCTCGTCAAGTGCTGATCATATGAGATATCACGTACAAATAAAAAAGTTTTTTGAAAAAGGAGAAATACCACTAAAGATAGTGAAGGAGGTGATGCCCTTATGATGTTCAAAGCATATGACTATCAAAAATTTTGTATCGATTATATCGAAAAAAATGAGATATCAGCCCTGTTTTTGGACATGGGTTAGGTCTTGGAAAAACTGTTATTACCCTGTCTGCTATTTATGACCTATGCCTTGATAATTTTGAAATAAGAAAGGTCTTGGTCATTGCGCCACTTCGAGTAGCAAGGGATACTTGGCCTTCTGAAATAAAAAAGTGGGAGCATTTGAAAGGTCTATCCTATTCTGTAGCCGTTGGAACAGAAAAAGAAAGAATTGATGCTCTTATGACAAGATCAACAATGTATATCATCAATCGTGAAAATGTGGATTGGCTTGTAAATAAGAGTGGTATCCCATTTGATTTTGATATGGTGGTCATTGATGAGTTATCATCCTTTAAATCCTATGGTGCTAAAAGGTTTAAAAGTCTACTAAAAGTAAGGCCATCTGTTAATAGAATTGTAGGTCTTACAGGAACTCCATCGAGTAATGGCTTAATGGACTTATGGGCAGAGTTTCGCATTCTAGACTTAGGTCAAAGACTTGGCAGATATATCACTCACTACCGCAATACTTACTTCACTCCGGATAAACGTAATGCACAGGTTATATTTTCATATAAGCCATTACCTGGTGCTGAGGATAAAATTTATAAGCAGATATCTGATATTACGATTTCCATGAAATCCATAGAGTATCTTAAAATGCCTTAAGGCATCGTAAATGAAGAGTCTGTTTATCTGAATGAAAAAGAATGGAACATATAC
>JAAOXG010000012.1 GCA_013036995.1 Lacrimispora defluvii | reverse complement strand
TCCTTATTGGAGGACTGCTATTTTGCAGCAGTCTTTTTTCAGGAATGTTCTAAATATTCCTTTGCATCCCGAAAGAAGCTGAAGATAATGAGAAGAATGATAATGCCGATGGGGAAAGCAGCAATAATGGATACAGTCTGTAAATTTGCCATTGAATTTTCTGAGAAAATAAGTGCAATCGGGAATAGCATCAGAAGGATAGCCCAAAACAGCTTTACGTGTTTGTGAGGCTCTTCATCTTCCGGCAGCTCCTTATAGGAATAGGAAGCGGCAACCAGTGTCAGTGCATCGAAGGAGGTGGCATAAAAAGCAATCATGGTAAGAGCTAAAAGCACCAGACCCATCTTAAAAAATGGAAGTGTTTCTATAATAGCCATAATAGTCTGATAGAGGTTTTGTGTTGCCTGATAGATGCCCATAACATCAAGAATACCCTTTGTCTGAAGAGCAAGACTGTAATTACCTAATATAATAAAAGAAGTAAACGTTCCTGACAAGCCAAAGAAATATCCCCCCAGAACAGTCTGTCTGATCGTACGCCCTTTGCTGATGGCGCCGATAAAAAAGGGAGTGGCAACACACCATACCATCCAGTACGCCCAGTAAAAGATGGTCCAGTTCTGAGGAAAGGAAGAGGTGCGAAGCGCGTCAGTCCAGGTGGACAGACCGATGAAGTTTTGTGTCAGGTTACCGATAGCTGTTATTCCTGTTTCAATGGTATACCTGGCCTGACCTCCGCCAATGAGAACATAAAGGAGAAGTCCGAAGAATAAGTAGGTACAGGAATCAGCAAGCTTTGAAATTCCCTTCATGCCGAAATATACTGTAAACGTATATACTGCGCAGATAATGATCAGGATTGCTATGGTTAAAAATCTGGATTCAGGCAGTCCGGTTACCCGGCTGACTGCCATGGAAAGAAGCGGTGTTGCAAGAGAAAATGTGGTAGCAGTTCCTGCCAGTAAAGCGATAACAGCAATTAAATCAATCAGTTTCCCGGCTGGTCCGTCTACCAGTTTACCAAGAATGGGACGGCAGGCCTCTGAATACTTTTGCTTTGTCCGTTTCTTTACATGAAGCATAAAACCAAATGCAACGGCCAGAACCAGATAGAAGCTCCACGGAATTGGACCCCAGTGAAACAGAGGATAGGTGGAAGCCCAGTCCTGTATGGAACCCATATCTTTTATGTGGGGCTCCCCTGCGTAGAGCAGCCATTCACAAAGAGAGTAAAATAAAATGTCAGCTGCCAGACCTGCGGTAAACATCATGGCTCCCCATTTGAAATTTGAATATTGGGGTTTCTCACAGTCTCCCAGTCTGATTGTTCCATATCTGGAAAAGGCCATGTAGAGGGAGCAGATAAATGTGAATAGTCCTATAATAAGGTAATAGCTGCCCAGTTCATTTCCAATAAAGGATCGTATGGAGGCCAGTACAGCACCTGACGCCTTGGGATATGTAAGAAACAGGATACATAATAAAATGATTGCTGCAAATGGCACCAGGGTGGTCATAATATCCAGCTTTTTTATCAATGATATTTTCTCTTTGTTGTTCATGTCATGGCTCCTTTATAGTTCAAAAATAATATTTATATCTTAATATTGAACATGATACCACGGTCTATAAAAAAATGCAAGGCTGAATCAAATAAATTTATTTCTTTAAAATACATGGGGGAAAGTGTTTGCTCATTGAAATAGGATATGGTACCATAGTGACATGGAATAATCGTGTCACTGCAAGGGCGTTGGCCTTCTATCTTTACATAGGTAGGAGGTGGTGCGGATGAAATATGACTTTAAAGACCTTATGGCCTTTGGTATGTTCATTTTAGCATTACTTACCTTTATTTTTTATAATTGTAAGTAGCGTTTTTCTATAAAGTCCTGGAAACAGGCATAGAAAAACCACCCTTGTATACTTGGCAGTTGAGAGGGTGGAGTTTTCTATCTTCATTAATGGCCAACCCCTTGTATTGGGGCGGTTGTTCCTTTAACATTAATATAACACACAGTAACTAATTTTTCAAGCCTCAGCTAAAACCTTAATATAGAGGAAAAACAAGCCATTAATACCAGCAAAAAGTCTAACGCAATTGTGAAGTTTTTCTGACTTTTTGCTGAAAGCACTACAAAAAAAGGACAGGATCGGATATAATGGTGATGTTCATTAAGGAGGATATTATGATGAGGAACAAAGTGCTAATGATATGTGCCGTATCAGCGATGCTGTTAACGGGCTGTACCCAGAGCCACATTCTTGCAGGCGGCGGCCCTGCAGAACCTGTCTTTGAAACGCAGCAGGGAATCGTATTGGACTGGACTCAGATTGGAAATGATATGGATGAAGAGTTTGTGGATAATAAAGAATATCCGATGGCTCTCAGCGTAAACTACAGCATGGATCCGAAGGAGAAAAAATTTGATTTAAATCTGATTGTAAAAGCAGGGACGACTCCGGAAGAAGCAGTTACATTTGCTAATGCTGCAGTTCGCTATTTAAACGATGTGGCAGCAGATCAGGATTTTAGCTTTGAGAAATCAAGTGAGACTTCTTACGGCGGCTTTTTTAAGGACTATGATCTGCACTTAATTGTAATGCCGGATTATACAATGAAAGAGAAGCAGTACTGGCTGGTGGATATGGACATTCCCAAAGGCTCTGACGAGAAGATTGTACCAAAGGAAGGTGCAGTTGTGATGGAAACAACCGCAGCTGATGATACGGAAGATGCAGATGAAACAGAAGCAGAAGATGAAACAGAGGCGGAGCAGACACAGGCTTCCAAGTAAATAAAGTATGAAAAGCATGGATAAACGCGAGGCGTTTAAGATCCATGCTTTTTTAATATAAGGATATAAAAATCAGTTGGAATCAACAGCCAGTCCACTGTGATACGAATAATTCCCCAGCTCCCGCAGCAGCTTGTTATGATCCAGACTGTTTAACGGAACAGAAGACGTGAGTTCTTCATTTAACCGGAAAAATACATTTCCGCATTTGGACATGGACTGATGGAACAGCTCAGGAAAGGAAGCTTTAGAAGCTAGCCTGCGGTCCCAGGGATTGCACCATGTATCATGGTTAAGATTAAATGTTACCACCGGATCAGAGGTTATATCAGTAACCAGTTTACGGGAAGCAACAGGATTTTTAAAAAATAAGGATTCCACAAATTCAATGCTGTTTTTCTTCCTGCTGTTTGGATCCGCAAGTGTCCGGCAGCCCAGGCGCATCGCCAGGATGGATCTGGATACCATACGGGGGGTAACCTGATAATTATTCCGATAATTTAAGGGATAGTAGGTTTCATTGATGCAGGATGATAAAAAGCCGGAAATAAACTGCATTTCCTGACCGTTTAAGCAGATGGTTGCGGCCTGGTTAAACTGGGAAGGCTTTTTTTGCTTATAAATCATGAGTAACAGAGCATCTATATCATTCTCAAGCATGGCATGTAGACCATGGTGATAGTTACCGGAGTTTTTGATATCGTACTCGATCCTGCCATATACATAAGGATGGCAGATGGAGTCTCCAATATAATGACAGAAGTAACCGCTCATGTATGCGATGGCCTGCTCTCGCTGTTGTCTTGATTCAATGGCTCCAATATGATTTAAACAGGTAACGAAAAAGCTGCTCACATGATTTTCATGCATATAGGACCCTACATTGCGGTAATCTCTGTGACGGAGAATTGGGATATTATAAAAAAATATATCCGGACCCTGAAGACCCAGCTGATAGAGCCAGCGATATTTGGAAATGATTCGTTTTAAAGGAGTGTTTGGCATATTGTTGTATGCTTTAACGCCTAATAAGTAGTGGGTGGTAAAACCGGGCATATTGTTCACCTCGCGTTAGTTGTTTAAATTCAGCACATAATAAGATTATATCATAGTAAAGTTAAATTTGTATAAAAATGAATGGAAATTTTCATACAATCATTCCGGCTCGAATATGTGATAAAGAGGACACAAGGGAGCACAAGGAATGATTCATTACATACACGAAATGGTATGGGGACCCTGGCTGTTAATCCTGTTTCTGGGAATTGGGATCATCTATTCGGTTAAAACCGGATTTTTCCAAATCAGAAAGCTTGCTTATTGGTGGAAACAGACCATTGGGAGCATACAGGAGGAAGACGAAGAGGGAGACAAAGGAGATGTGACCAGATTTCAGACCGCCTGTACGGCTCTTGCAGCAACAATAGGGACTGGAAATATTGTGGGTGTGGCGACGGCTTTGACAGCCGGGGGGCCTGGAGCCATCTTCTGGATGTGGGTATCTGCTGTAATCGGTATGATGACTGGATATGCAGAAACCACGTTAGGAATCCGGTACCGGTACAAAGACCAGAGTGGAGCTTGGATCTGCGGGCCTATGGTATATCTGGAAAGAGGATTGAAACTGCCGGCACTTGGTATGATTTACAGCTTTCTCTGCATCATGGTATCTCTTGGAATGGGGAGTATGGTTCAGTCTAACTCCATTGCGGAAACGCTTAAATACTCCTTTCAGGTTCCAACTGGGTTAGTGGGGATTTTTCTGACCGGACTGGTGTGCCTCGTTGTTCTTGGCGGAATCAGCCGGATTGCTTCTGTTTCGGAACGTATAATTCCCATTGCATCCGCAATTTATATGCTGTTCTCCATGGTTGTTATTATGTCCTGTTATGATAAAATTCCATATATTTTTCATGTTATTTTTCGGGATGCATTCCAGCCTGTATCTGTTTTTTCAGGAGCAGCCGGTTTTGGGATCAGTAAAAGCCTTCAATATGGCATTTCAAGAGGTGTTTTCTCCAATGAAGCCGGGCTTGGCAGTATGGCTGTTTTACATGGAGCAGCGGAAAATACCACGCCTGAAAAACAGGGAATGTGGGCAATGTTTGAAGTTTTCTTTGATACGATTATAATTTGCACCATGACTGCGTTTGTTATTTTGTGTATGACAGAAGGGGACGCGGCAGGCTCTGGTTATGATGGTGCAGCCCTTACCGCATTCAGCTTTTCGAAACGACTGGGGGGACTGGGGGAATATGTAGTATCCGGTTCCATGCTGGTATTTGCATTTGCAACCATAATTGCCTGGTATTATCTTGGAAAGCAGGCGGCAGGATATCTGGCAGAGAGCCTGAAAAAGCGAAACATTCTCTATCTGCTGCAGCGTATTTTAAGAGGTAAGATCTATACACTTCTCTATCTTTGCGCAGTCTTTGTGGGATGTCTGGCGAAACTCGAGACAGTTTGGGAATTCTCCGACATCTGGAATGGGCTGATGGCAGTCCCCAATATTATCGCACTCATTTTTTTAATGAAAGAAGTTAGAGTACCGGAATAGAAAATGGAAGTCCCACGTATTCTGAAGTATAATACTGTAATATGGGAGCAGGCGAAATGCCTGCTCCTTATTTCATCTATGAGGGCATGGTACTGATATAAAAGCTTAAGTGGCACATTTTTGATTCTGAATCATGTTGCAGGTTGAACCATCGAGATATCTGGTGATATCATATGAATGGAGTTTAAAAAGTGGTGAACAAAAGATATATATAAGGAGGGTTTCAAAATGTGTACAAGTTTTAAAAAAGATCTAAGTAAAAAATGGAAAATTTCGGTTATTGAAAAGACAATCCAATCTTTAGATGGATTTTTAAACAATAATAAAATTCAATTTACAAATGAAGAAATATTTGTGAAAGATCTTATTAGTTTATATAAGTGGGTATAATAAGGCTGTATTTTTATATAAGGAGGTAATGCCCTATGATAACCAGCAAAATATCCAATCGATTAATACATGAAAAAAGTCCATATCTGCTTCAACATGTTTACAATCCAGTCGACTGGTGGCCTTGGTGTGAACAAGCATTTACAAAAGCAAAAACAGAAGACAAACCAGTTTTTTTATCCATCGGCTATTCTACCTGTCACTGGTGCCATGTCATGGCTCATGAGTCCTTTGAAGATCAGGAGGTGGCAGGCCTGTTAAACGAAAATTATGTTTCAATTAAAGTGGACCGTGAGGAACGGCCTGATATTGATTCGGTTTACATGTCGGTCTGCCAGGCACTTACAGGCTCAGGAGGCTGGCCTCTGACAATTATTATGACACCGGATCAGAAGCCCTTTTATGCGGCCACTTATTTACCAAAGCATAGCAGATGGGGGAATACCGGTCTGATTGAGGTTTTGAATGCCATAGACGGACTTTGGAAAAACGACAGGAAAAAGGTGCTTCAGGCCGGAGAAGAAATCACCCGGTATCTAAATGGAGAGGAAAAAAGCAGTGGAGGCAGTAAGGATGATCCAGGTAAGGAATTGTTCTTAACTGCTGCCACACAGTTAAAGAGCTCCTATGATAAAACATGGGGTGGTTTTGGGAGAGCACCAAAGTTCCCCATGCCCCATAATCTGATTTTTCTCCTTCGCCATTCCGTCTATGAGAAGGACCAGTCTGTCAGAGATATATGTGAATCTACCTTAAGGCATATGTACCGTGGTGGGATTTACGATCATATTGGGGGAGGGTTTTCCCGTTACTCTACCGATGATAAGTGGCTGGTTCCTCATTTTGAAAAAATGCTCTATGATAATGCCCTGCTCTCCTACGCCTATCTGGAAGCTTATAGAATAACCAGAGAACCATTTTACCAGTCAGCAGCCAGAGGAATACTGGGTTACATTATGGAAACCCTTACGGATAAAGACGGTGGATTCTATTGTGGAGAGGATGCAGACAGCGATGGGGTAGAAGGAAAGTTCTACGTTTTTGACCGGGATGAAATTACACAGATTCTAAAAGAAGATGCTCCATTCTTTTGTCAGTGGTTTGGAATTACAAAAGAAGGCAATTTTGAAGGGAAAAATATCTTAAATCTTATTAATAATCATGATTATGAAAAAAAAGATGAGAAAATCGTAACGCTTAGCAGGAAACTCTATGATTATCGTCTTAAACGGACTGAACTTCATAAAGATGACAAAATTCTGACCTCCTGGAATGGCCTGATGATTGCAGGGATGGCAAAGGGGTATCAGATTCTGTTGGAGGATGTATATTTACAGGCAGCCAGAAATGCTCAGGCTTTTATTGAAGAAACGTTGACAAATAAGGATGGCAGACTATTTATCCGCTACCGGGATGGGGAAACCGGACATGATGGACAACTGGATGATTATGCTTTTTACGCATTCGGACTGTTAGAACTATATCAGGCATGCTTTGAGGTATCATATCTTCAAAAAGCAGTGAGTATTTGTGAGAAAATGATTGATCTGTTTTTTGATGAGGAAAATGGCGGATTTTATATGTATGCACATGACAGAGAAAAACTGATCAGCCGGCCCAAAGAGCTGTATGATGGCGCCTTGCCCTCAGGCAATTCAGTGGCTGCCTACGTGATAGGGAAACTTTATCATTTAACCGGTGAAATTACGTGGCAGGAAATATTAAATAAGCAGTTAAAGTGGATGGGAAGAGAAGCCCAGACCAGTCCGGCGAACCATAGTTTCACACTTCTGGCGTTTCAGACGGTTCTCTATTCTCATACACAGCTGGTTGCTGTATCGTCTCAGCCGGGGATCCAGGAAGAACTTGCCGGTTTAAAAAGGGAAGTTCCCACAGACATTGATATTATATTTAAAAATCCGGAAAATGAAGTGCCTCTTTCAAAAATCGCTCCGTTTACGCAGGATTATCCCGTAGACTCTGAAAAAAGCCAGTTTTATCTCTGTAAAAACGGAACGTGCTTAAAACCATTGGATTGTATTTCCCAATTAAAAGAAGCAATTGAATCCATATCATCATAAATCGGACAGTCAGCCATATATATAATTAAATAATCAAAACCAGGGGAATGACAATGTGTACGGCTATGACATTGCAGACGAAAGAAGGGGAAGTTTTTTTCGGAAGAAATATGGATTTTTCCTATGAAATAGATCCTCACTTTTTCAGAGTTCCTAAAAGCTATCAATGGATCAATGCTCTCACCGGTGCCAGGATGCAGGATGATTATAGCTTTATTGGAATTGGACAGGATACAGACGGACTTTTGGGATTCTTTGACGGAGTGAATGAAAGAGGATTTGCAGCGGCAGCTCTTTACTTTGCAGGATTTGCCAGATACGAAGAAATGGGAAAGGGAGAAAACAGGCTTCCCATTGCATCCTTTGAATTTCTTCATTATATATTAGGAAAATGTGGGTCAGTCCAGGAACTAAAAACAATGGCAACGCAGGTTTCCATCATTGGTATGGAGGACCCGGTTACAGGTTCGGCGGCACCTCTTCACTGGATTGCAACAGACCGGACCGGTGCCTGTGTGGTAATTGAACTGACTGGTAAAGGTCTGATTATGTTTGATAATCCCATGGGTGTTCTGGCAAATAGTCCGGACCTTCCCTGGCATATGACCAATTTAAGAAATTATATGGAGGCAAGCCCTGACCAAATGGAAGAAGCCAGCTGGAGCGGCATAAAGCTTACTCCATTCGGTCAGGCAGGAGGAACAAGAGCACTTCCGGGAGGCTTTACCTCTCCCGATCGTTTTGTCCGTACAGCATTTTTAAAATCATTTCTTCCAGTTCCCCAGAATCGGAAAGAGGCTGTGGTAGCCTGTTTTCACGTCATGGAAGGTGTGACGATACCAAAAGGAGCAGTCATGACAAGCCGTGGGTCTTATGATTACACAAAGTATACGGCATTTTTAAATACTGCCACATGTGAGTATTATTTTAAAACCTACGATAGTCTCCAGGTTTGTGTGGCAGGATTATATGAAAATAATATGGATATCATGCAACCGGTTCATATGGGATGAATACGGCAAATTCCAAAGGGAATAATAAAAAGGAACTGCCGGGCCGGCAGTTCCTTAAAAGTTATTTCAAAAAGGGAGGAGAGCTGATAACAGAATTATCAGCTCAAGTATTATGAAAAAAATCTTATAAACATATTTAATTTACAGTTTTAGTATAACCATGAAACGTGAAGAAATCATGTTGTTTGTGTAAAAGATTTTTGAATGAATTTGAAACAAAGTATGAACAGCTAGACAAAAACTTAATGATTTGATAAAATACACACATATGTTAAACTTTATACAAGAAAGGGAAAAAACATGAACAATCCTGTTATTACAATTACAATGGAGAACGGTGATGTGATAAAAGCTGAGCTTTACCCTGAAATTGCACCGAATACAGTGAATAATTTTATCAGTCTTGTAAAAAAAGGCTACTATGACGGACTGATTTTCCACAGAGTCATCAACGGATTTATGATTCAGGGCGGATGCCCACAGGGAACCGGAACCGGCGGTCCCGGATATTCCATTAAAGGTGAATTCAGCCAGAATGGAGTTTCCAATACCTTAAAGCATTCCGAGGGAGTCCTTTCCATGGCAAGAGCCATGAGTCCGGATTCAGCAGGCTCACAGTTCTTCATTATGCATAAGGCAGCTCCTCATTTAGATGGCGCTTATGCTGCATTTGGAAAAGTAATCGAAGGCATGGATATTGTCAATAAGATTGCAGACGTAAAAACCGATTACAACGACCGTCCCATGGCTGAGCAGAAGATACAGTCTATGTCAGTAGATACCTTCGGAGAAGAGTATCAGGAACCGGAGACTTTATAAATTATGATGTGGGAACGGGAGATTACCATTGAAGGGAAGAATTTCCAGGTTACCATATCAGACGAATATGAAGCCCTGCGCTCTGCTTTTGCAGAAGGCAGGGCTGTTATTGGTTTATGGGACCGAAATCGGACGGACCAGTGTCTCTCACCGGCTTCCTATCTGGTGGAATCTTATGAGGATATAACAACGGAGCTTTTGGAACGGGTGGTCCGGAGAAAAGAAGGGATGCCCTGGAATATTACAGAAACCAGACGTCTGCTGATCCGGGAGTTTGTTACGGCTGACGCAGATGAAATTCCAAAAGAGCCGGACGGAGGAGAGACCGGAGCCCTTTTTTATAGCAGAAACACATTAGAAAGCTATATCAGGCAGCAGTATGGATTTTATGAATATGGAATATGGGCTCTTTATGACAGAGAAAAAAAGGTCATTGTTGGAAAAGCAGGGCTGTTTAATTTTGATCCTGGGGAAAATGAGGAGTTGTATTCCTTGATGAAAAAAAATGATACCCCCCTGGAACTGGGATATCATATTTTTACACCTTACAGACGCCAGGGATATGCTAAAGAAGCATGCCAGGCGATTTTAACATATGCTGCCTCTTCTCTGACAGACAGGATATACGCCAGAGTACTGGATGAAAACCGTGCCTCTGTCAATCTTTTAAAAAGCCTGGGATTTCACCTTACAGGCCGTACACATAACGGATCAGCTTCACCGCAGTGTCTGTACGAGTGGAATTGCTGATAATGCCTAAAATTGGATCATTCATGGTTAATCCTGTCTTCTTCAGGAAATCCGTATTACCGATTTTAATACCGCAGGCAATTGTCTCACCAGTCTCTGAATTGGTGACCTCATAGAGCTGATCCTTTACCTGATCATAGACGTCAGGGGGAAGAACCTCCTTTAAGTCTAAAAAGCCGCCCATCTCACCAAAGTGGTCGATGCTGTCCTTTCCTGCGATCATTACGTCCAGCTCTTTGCTGGAGATCAGGGCAGACAGCTTTGCCAGCTCTGCGTAGGTGAATTCAGTCATATTGGAATTGTCAAAACTTATGGACATGGAATGGTCCACATCAATCTTCGTCTCGTCGTCCAGACCCAGGTACTCACGAAAGCCCTGGTCAAAGTATTCGCTTACCAGGTCCTTATCACTGTCAGGCTGACTGTTTAAAATGACGCAGGAAAGAGCAGTTTCAAACCGGTTATTGTGTACGGCAGAGAAAATTGAGAAAATAAGGAAAACAGCTACTACAGTTCCGATTATGGGTATCTTATAGTATTCCCAGATGTACCATAGTCTGTCCTTTAAGCTCATATTCTTTAACTTATTCTTTTCTTCCTGCAGTGAATCTTTTAAAGTTTTGTCTTCATAGGGGGTCATATCATACGCCTCTTTCTGTTCTTAATCCGGATACTTTTATGATTATATCACAGATTTAAAAAATTTCCTCCATATATAATTATAAAAAATTGATGAAATGGGGGAGAATGTTTGCTTTTTAAAAATAAATCCGCTATAATGATTTTTGACGTTAACAAGAGAAGGGGAATGACATATGTTATCAGGTTTTTTTAATTATGATAATCCGGTCTGGCGTTTTATCGGCAAGTTCGGAGATTTAATTATTCTAAATTTATTATGGCTGGTCTGCAGTCTCCCGATTTTCACCATAGGAGCTTCTACAACTGCAGTGTATTACGTGACGCTGAAACTTGCAAGAGATGATGACGGCTATACCATACGCTCCTTTTTTAAATCCTTTAAAGAAAATTTTAAGCAGTCTACCATAATATGGCTGATCCTTCTTTTGGCAGGAGCCATTCTGGGCGTTGACTTATATTTCTTTGCCAGGCTTTTTAATGGTTCTTCCACGGTTAAGACGGTTATGCTTACTGTATTTCTGGCCATGGCTTTAATCTATGCTGCTGTAGCCATGTATATTTTCCCGCTTCAGTCCAGATTTTATAATCCGCTTAAACGTACATTTTTCAATGCATTCTTTATGTCCATCCGCCATTTATTCCGCACAATTGGTATGATCGTCATAGATGGTGTGCTGATTGCTGCCGGTTTTGTATTTATGATTCCTCCAGTACTGATGATTTTTATGCTGTTCGGTTTTCCGCTTTTGGCATTTATTAATTCCTATATTTTATCGCCTGTATTTAATATCTATATGCCAAAGGAAGAACGGGTAGAGGAAGAGGGATTACGACCCATATTTTCCGATGACAGTGAGCCTGTAAGCAGTATTTTGATGGCAAAGGGTGATGAAGCAGAGACGAAGACTGTCGACCAGAAACATACAGACGATGACAGAACAAACTAAAAAGACAGATCACACTGGTCCCCTGGATTTTAAAGTCCCAAGGGGATCTTTTTTTGTATACATGATCGTTCAAAGTTTGGACACGCTATGGACACAAAAAAAAGATATACTTGAGATTGATTCAAGAAATGTTTTGGAGGCAGAATATGACCGAAGAAGAATACTTAAGTTTCATTCAGCCCTACGAAGATGCGCTGAATAACATACAGGTCAGGATCGATGTGCTGAATAAGGATTACAGAAGGAAACAGCTGAATTATCCCATTCATCATGTTCAGTACCGGATAAAACAGAAAGAAAGCATTGAAAATAAATTAATCAGATGCGGAAAGGATACAACCACGGATGCAGCCAGAAACTGTCTGACTGATATTGGGGGAATCCGGGTGATCTGTTATTTTGTCAGAGATATCTATGGGATTGTAGACTTGCTGCGAAAGCAAACAGACATTGTAGTAATAAAGGAAAGCGATTATATCAGGACGCCTAAAGGAAACGGATACAGAAGCTATCACATTGTGTTCGGAGTTCCGGTTTATCATACAGACGGCATGGAGTATTATCCCGTGGAAATTCAGCTTCGCACCATGGCCATGGATTTCTGGGCCAGCATGGAGCATCGGATCTGCTACAAAGGAGAAAAAAAGGATGAGGCAGCGGCTGAATTTATCAACTATGGTGCTGCTTTAAAACAGATGGAGGAGGAGATGGAAGGGTTCTTATCGGATTGATGGCAATAAAAAACCCCGGCAATGTTAAGCCGGGGTTTTTCGGAAGTAAGATATATAAAAATATGAGGGAAAGCTTATTATTTATCCATACGGAAGCCAGTATAAGCTGACATCCCGTGTTCGTGGATATCCAGACCATCCAACTGCTCCTGATCGGATACTCTTAACCCAAGGGTCTTTTTAATAACGGTGAAGATAATAGCTGCCATTACTCCGGCATAAGCCACTACAGATACAACACCGATTAACTGAGACAGGAAGCTGACACCTTCGCCGAATACTCCGGTAAGAAGGGTGCCCAGAAGACCGCAGCAGCCGTGAACACCAACTGCACCCACCGGATCATCGATCTTAACAGCTTTATCAATGAATTCAATCGCAAGAACCACTACGAAACCTGCAATGGCACCAATAATCATTGCTTCATAAGGAGTTACTACATCACAGCCTGCTGTAATAGCAACCAGACCGGCTAAGGAACCATTTAAGGTCATGGAGACATCTGGTTTACCGTAACGTTTCCAGGTGAACAACAGTGTTACCAAAGTGGAAGCAGCCGCAGCCAGGTTTGTAGTCATGGCAATATCGCCTACCGTAGTAGTAGCAGCCGTTGTAGATCCGCAGTTAAAACCAAACCAGCAGAACCAGAGTATAAATACACCAAGAACGCCTAAAGGAATGTTGTGTCCAGGAATTGCATTGGGAGTTCCGTCTTCATTATATTTTCCTATACGGGGCCCAACGATCTTCGCTCCTACCAGAGCGCATATACCGCCTACCATATGAACCGCTGTAGAACCTGCAAAATCATGGAAACCGATACTTGACAGCCAGCCGCCGCCCCAGATCCAGTGACCGGTAATGGGATAGATGAAAACGCTGATACATGCAGAATAGATTAAATAGGAAGAAAATTTAGTACGTTCAGCCATTGCTCCTGAAACGATTGTTGCAGCGGTTGCACAGAATACGGTATGAAAGATCATAAAGACGGCAATGGGAAGTCCATTGAATATTCCGTCGGAATCTGCAAGAGAATAGGGATTAAAAAATCCGGATCCGCCCAGGATTCCTCCGATGTTGGTTCCAAACATAAGGGGAAATCCTAAAATGAAGAAGAAAAGGGAACCAAGGACAAAGTCCATCATATTCTTCATACAGATATTTCCTGCGTTTTTTGCCCTTGTAAAACCAGTCTCAACCAATGCGAAACCTGCCTGCATAAAGTAGACCAAAATTGCACCCAGCATAGTCCAGATAATGTTTAGTAACAAAGTGGTATTTTCCATAATTATAACTCCTCCTGAATTTTATAATGGAATAGCACGGAATGTAAAATAAAAGAGGATAACTGCCTTTGTAAGGGCAATTATCCTCATCGATAATTTATATTCATTCCATATTCAGTTGATATCTTTCCGTTTTTTTCTACAAAGCCTCCCGGCCGTGTTCACCAGTTCGGATTCGTACTGCATCCTGAACATCGTAGACAAATATTTTACCATCTCCAAATGTACCGGTATTAATTTCTTCCACGACTGCGTCAATAATTGGATCAGCCAGCTCCTTTGGTACCACTGTCTCAACTTTAACTTTAGGGAGCAGATTTACATTATACTTGGTACCACGGTACATCTGAGTATAGCCTTTCTGATTTCCATAACCCATGACATTGCTGATCATAAGCCCGTTAACTTTACAGCCTTCCAGTACTGCTTTCAGGTTTTCAAGCTTTTCCGGCTTGATAATAATTTCCAATTTTTTCATACAGCACTACCTCCTTAAGTTGATAACACAAAAAAGAGCAGTTCCACTTATGGAACGCCCTCGTTCGTTATAACAACATTATACATGGATCCTGAAGAATGTCAAATATAAAATTTAACAACATGACTATGAATATTTATGAAAAATTAACAAAACTTTAATGAAAGAAAGGATGGACAAAAGAATATAAAACACTTGTGCTTTTATGTACTTGGGTATATAATAAATACTGTATACAAAAAAATAGAAAAATACAATCCGAAAACCGAAAAGTGAGGGATGTTTGCTTATGATAAGGCATCTGGGATTAAAGGCCTATGGAAAGATCAATCTGGGTTTAGACGTGTTAAGAAAGCGGGATGATGGTTACCATGAAGTTCGGATGATCATGCAGACTGTGGGTCTATATGATAAGATTGATATATATTTAAAAGAGACACCTGGGATTGAAGTCGTTACAAATTTATACTATCTGCCGGTGAATGAAAATAATCTTGTTTACAAAGCGGCAAAGCTTCTTATGGATGAATTTCATGTTCCTCATGGGATCCGGATTCATTTAAAAAAATTTATCCCGGTTTCCGCAGGTATGGCGGGAGGAAGCAGCGATGCTGCTGCAGTGCTGTTTGGGGTAAATAAGATGTTTCAGCTTGGTCTTACAAGGGAAGAACTGATGAACCGGGGGGTAAAGATTGGAGCAGATGTTCCTTATTGTATTATGAGAGGAACTGCATTATCGGAAGGAATCGGAGAAATCCTCACCCCTCTGACAGATATGCCCCAGTGTCAGGTGCTGATTGCAAAACCTTCTGTAAGCGTTTCCACCAAGTTCGTTTATGACCATCTGAATCTGGCTGAATTAAAAACGGAAGATCATCCGGATATAGACGGCATGATAGAGGCAATTAAAAGCCATGACATTTATAAGGTGTCAGAGCGTCTTGGCAATGTACTAGAGACTGTAACTATCCCGGAATATCCCGTGATAGCGGACATAAAAGAAAAACTAAAGGAGCTGGGTGCGGTTAATGCGATGATGAGCGGAAGCGGTCCTACGGTTTTTGGGATCTTTACTAATCCGATCGCTGCAGGCAGAGCATATGAAGAACTGCGGTATGGAGAATGCAGGAATCTGGCGAAACAAGTTTATTTAACGAATTTTTATAATACCAAGGAGGTACCCAATGGGTAATGATTTAAAAGTCAATATGAATGAATATCTGCCGCTTCGTGATGTGGTATTTAATACCTTAAGGCAGGCCATACTAAAAGGAGAGCTGGCACCAGGGGAGCGTCTGATGGAGATTCAGCTGGCAGAGCGTCTCGGGGTAAGCCGTACCCCCATCAGGGAAGCAATCCGTAAGCTGGAACTGGAAGGCCTGGTTCTCATGATTCCGAGAAAAGGTGCCGAAGTGGCTAAAATTTCTGAGAAAAGCTTAAGAGATGTGTTGGAAGTACGCCGTTCATTGGAAGAGCTGGCGATTGAACTGGCCTGTCAGCGTATGACACCGGAGGCTGTTGCAGAACTGGAGATGAAACAGGATCAGTTTCGGAATGCAGTGCTGAAAGGAAGACCTATGGATATTGCTGAGACAGATGAGGCTTATCATGATGTGATCTACAAAGGCACCTGCAACGACAGACTGATACAGATGATCAATAATTTAAGAGAACAGATGTACCGGTATCGCCTGGAATATATTAAAGATGAAGATAAACGTCAGGTACTTCTTTTAGAGCATGACAACATATTAAAAGCAGTAAGACAGCGCAGAGTGGATGAAGCTAAGGTAGCTATGCGGGAACATATCGACAATCAGGAAATTACAGTATCCAAAAACATTAAGGGACAGGAATAGAAAGAGGATTGATATGAGATTTAAAGAAAAATATCTGGCTGGCGAAATTGATTTTGAGACGATCGATGATTATATTGACGAATGGAACAACAGCACAACATCAGACACGCTTGCTGCCTTCCTGGGTCTCAATGAAGAGGAAGAGGACTTATGGATTGAGGAAAGTGATGAAGCTTTAAAAGAATATCTGGACAGGAATAAATAAACTAATCTGGAAAATTATTAAATAAATATAACCTTTGTTGACAAGGTGACAGGGTGTCATTATAATAAATGACATGTTGTCACCTTTTAATTTTATACAAAGTCATGCGGAAAAAATAATAGAAATGAGGTGTAAGGATGCCTACGGAGCGGTTTTATAATCTTCCGGCGGAGAAAAAGAAAATAATACGGGATGCTGCAACCGAGGAGTTTATCAGAGTGCCCTTTGAAAAGGCTTCAATTAATAAGATAATACAGAACGCAGGAATTTCAAGAGGAAGTTTTTACACTTATTTTGTTGATAAGCGGGATGTGCTGGGATATATTTTTGAAGACGCTGGAGATAATTTTCAGGAGTCCTGGGTCAGATGTGCACAGAAAAGTAATGGTGATTTATGGAAGACAGCGGAGACATTTTTGCAATATTCCATTAATAATACCGAAGAAAAGGTCTTAAGGCTGGTTGAAAATATTCTGGATAGTGAAAAGCTTTTCGGAGTCGTACATAATTTGTGTCATGAGAAAAAAGATAAACAGACTGAATTGCGTGAGGTAATGTATCGTTGTACTGATATGACAAATTACAGGTATACGGATATTGATACCTTTGGCAGACTAGTTTCCATGATCCTTTTTGAACTCGCCCGCTGTATGGGCTGGTATTACCATCATCCAGAAGATGAAGAAAAAATTAAGAAAATTTTTCAGGAAAAATTAGACATTTTACAATATGGAATTCGAAAATAATAATTAGAATCATATTATGACTGAGAAGATAATAAGGAGCTTGATATGACAAAGAAAAAAGTATTTATAATAGCAGGAACTGTTGCAGTTGTGGCTGTTCTCGCAGGGCTTGTGCTTCCTAAGATACTTAATGGGGGAAAGGAAGAACTGGTAGCAGAAGCACCGCCGGTAGTTACCGCCCAGAAGCCGGAGATCCGGACGATTGAAATTAACAATGAACTGATTGGTACCATTGAACCGGACAGCATCGTACATGTTACACCTCTTGGCTCAGGAGAAGTAACCAATGTAGCTGTGAAAACCGGAGATACCGTGACAGCAGGGCAGCTGCTTTGTGTGATTGATACAAAGCAGGTAGAAAGTACACGGATTGCCATGGAGACTGCCAAAATTACTTACGGGGATGCCAGGAAAAACCTGGATCGTCTAACCGTTCTTCATGCAGCAGGAGATGTGGCAGATGCCGACTATCAGAATACGGTAGGTCAGGTGGAAATGGCCAGACTTCAATATGAGAATGCAAAAATTGCCTATAATATCCAGCTGGAGAGCAGCCAGGTGACTGCCCCAATTTCAGGTAAGGTGGAAAGCTTTAATATCAGCCTTCACGACATGATTTCTCCCCAGACATCAATCTGTGTAATATCAGGTGATGGCGGAAAGTCACTTACCTTTTATGTTTCTGAGCGGATTATAAGCGGATTGAAAGCCGGCGATGTGATCCGGGTAGAGAAAAACGGTACGGACCATGAAGCAACCATAACCGAAGTTAGTACCATGGTTGACAGTGGAAGCGGATTATTTAAAGTGAAAGCTTCTGTTCCTTCCGGAGATTCACTTGCTACAGGAACCTCTGTGAAGCTTTATGTAACGGCACAGAAAGCAGAGAATGTACTTACGGTTCCTGTTGACAGTGTTTATTATGAGGCAGGGAATCCATTTATTTATACATATTTAAACGGTACATTGAAAAAGAATGCAGTTACCATCGGACTTGCAAATAATGAATTTGCAGAGGTTCAGTCAGGAATTGGCGCAGATGATCAGGTAGTCACCACATGGACCAGCGAATTATACGACGGCTCAAAAGTAACTCTGGCTGAAACTGCTGCGGAAACCGAGACGACACAAGAGAATGGATCCGAGGTAGAGACTTCTGCTTCTGCACAATAAGGGGGCGGTAAAATGGGAATGACAAAATTTGTATTAAAGCGGCCCATAACTGCCATATTAGCAGTTTTATGCCTTCTTGTATTTGGTTTATCCTCCGTTTTTTCTTCCAAACTGGAATTGACACCGGAGATGAATTTCCCCATGCTTTTGGTAACAACTACCTATGCAGGAGCTAGCCCGGAGGATATTAACGATCTGGTTACCAAACCAATCGAAGAGTCCGTAGGTACTCTTTCCGGTGTTAAAAATATTCAGTCCAGCTCCCAGCAGAATATTTCTATCGTGTATATGGAATATAATTACGGTACCGATATGAATAAAGCATACAATGATTTAAAAAAGAAAATGGACAGTCTGGATCTTCCAAAGGAAGTAGAAAAGCCTTCCATTATGGAATTTAACATTAATGATATGCCTTCCATGACACTTTCCATCAAAGATCCATCCCAAAACAATCTTTACAATTATGTAAATGATAAGATTGTTCCTGAATTTGAGAAAATCACTTCCGTCGCAAGTGTCAATATCAGCGGCGGCCAGGAAGGTTATGTAAGAGTTAATCTGATACCTGAGAAGATGAAGCAGTATCATCTTAATATGGACTCCATCAGTCAGGCGATTAAAGCAGCTGATTTTACATATCCCGCTGGCAAAACAGAAGTGGGGAAACGGGAATTATCTGTTAGTACCGGTGTAGACGTAAAGACGGTGGAAGCCTTAAAAAAGGTTCCCATTGTGGCCAGTCAGGGAAAGACCATCTACATGGAAGATATTGCCGATATTTCAGAAACCAACCAGAAACAGACTGCCATAGGACGGTATAACGGAGATGACACAATCACCGTATCCCTTAGTAAACAGCAGAAAAACAGTGCAGTTGATGTTTCTAGAGCAGTTAAGAAAACCATTGCTTCTCTGGAAAAGGATTATCCCAATCTGCAGGTAGTAATTGTGGATGATAACAGTGACCAGATTACCACAGCTCTTAGCAGTGTAAAAAATACCATGATCGCAGCAGTTATTATTTCCATGATTATTATTTTCCTCTTCTTTGGAGATATTAAAGCCTCCCTGATCGTAGGAACCTCTATCCCGGTTTCCATTCTGGTATCTCTTATTATGATGGCAGCCATGGGATTTTCATTAAACGTTATTACCATGAGCAGTATTGTATTAGGTGTCGGAATGATGGTGGATAACTCCATCGTAGTGCTGGAAAGTTGTTTCCGGTCCCAGAAGGGTACTGGGTTCAGGGAATATATGAGTGCGGCTTTAGAAGGAGCCGGCGTTGTGATGCAGTCCGTTCTTGGAGGTACTCTGACAACCTGCGTGGTATTTATACCTCTGGCCTTTTTAGCAGGTCTGACTGGCCAGTTATTTAAGCCTCTCGGGTTTACAATTGTTTTCTGTATGATGGCTTCCTTTATCTCTGCTATTACCATTGTACCATTATGTTACTCCAGGTTCCGCCCTGTGGAAAGGCAGCATTCTCCTATGGGAGGAGTGGTAAGGGGTCTTCAGAGTATCTACAGAAAGATTGTTGATAAGCTTTTAAATAAGCGTGCTCTGGTTATGGTTATATCAGTGATGCTGTTATTGGCTTCTTTTGGCTTTGCATCAAAACTGGGATTTGAACTGATGCCTTCTGTTGATCAGGGAACCATCTCTATCACGGCTCAGATGAAACCAGGAATTAAAGTTGAAGAAGCCGATAAGATATTAAAAAAACTGGAGGGAATTGTCACCAGTGAAGAAGATTTAAAATCTTATATGGTTAGTTATGGCGGGCAGGCTCTCAGCTTTTCCGGAGGAACCAACGGAACTGTAACAGCATATCTGAAAAAAGACAGAAAGCTTACAACGGATCAGGTGGTTAATAAATGGAAAAAATTAATGAACCAGGTTCCTGATTGTAATGTAACTGTACAATCAACTTCCAGTGTCAGCGATATGAGCGGAGGGAATAAGCACGATTATGAAGTTATTCTTCAAAGTGCTCAATTAGATCAGTTAAAACAGGTCTCCGACCAGATGGTAAATGAATTAAGCGCCCGTCCGGAGATGATTAAGGTACATTCCGATCTGGAAAATGCAGCACCAGTAATCAAAGTGCGTGTGGATCCCATCCAGGCAGCGGCAGAGGGCGTCAGTCCTGCGGCAGTGGGAGGAATGCTGAACGGAATGTTAAGTGGTGTGAAAGCAATGACTATGGATGTTAATGGTCAGAACGTGGATGTTAAAGTACAATATCCGGATGACACCTATAATACTCTGGAAAAGGTGGAAGGAGTTCTGGTACCTAATAACCTGGGTGGATCTGTGGCACTGACAGATATCGCTAAAATTGGTTATGAAGACAGCCCTACAGCCATCAATAGAAAGAATAAGCAGTATCTGGTTACCATAACAGGTTCATTTACAGATGCCGTGAAGAATAAGAAAGAGAAAGCGGCAGCAATAAAGGAACTTGACAGTAAAGTTACGGGTAAATACTTAAATGATAGCGTAACAAGGGCAAAAAACAGTGAAGATGCCTCCATGCAGGAAGAGCTGGGAAATCTTATGAAAGCCATTTTAATTGCTACATTCCTGGTGTTTGTAGTAATGGCGGCTCAGTTTGAATCCTTCAAATTTTCCCTTATGGTTATGACCACCATTCCTTTTAGTTTAATTGGATCCTTTGGCTGTTTGCTGGCAGCAGATGTTGCAATCAGCATGCCTTCCATGCTGGGCTTTCTGATGTTAATCGGTACGGTTGTTAACTCTGGAATTCTTTATGTTGATACAGTTAACCAGTATCGTGCCTCCATGGATAAACGGTCCGCATTGATTGAAGCCGGTGCTACCAGACTTCGACCGATCCTTATGACTACACTTACTACGATAGTATCCATGATTCCTCTGGCGTTGGGGATTGGCACCAATACTGAGACGATGCAGGGACTTGCGCTGGTTAATGTGGGCGGTCTTACTGCCTCCACCATATTATCAATGCTTATGCTGCCAATCTACTATTCACTGATGAGTGGAAAAATAGATAAAACCCAGCTGCCGGATTAATACCGGCAGCGATAAAAAATATTATTTGACTGATATGGAAGAATGTGGCTTGGCTCTTTTTGACAGCATGTGATATGATACTATAAGAACAAAGTATAAAAATCCCAGTTAAGGAGGATTTAGGATGAGAAAGTGGAAACAGATTGGTGCATTTACTCTTGCAGCAGTGATGACCTTCTCCGGACCGGCATCGACTGTCTGGGCTGGAAGTCCGGAGTTTTCAAGGACTGCTGAGGAGTGGGCAAAGCTTAGAGATAATGTGATGGAATACGATGAACTGAAAGACCTGATACATGAGTACAATGTTAAGGTACAGAAAAACCAGCTTGATATCAATGATAAGAAAAAAGATGATCGTGTTACCAGTGATGAGTATGCCAGGTATTACCGGGATGCAGCGGATAAGGCCAGAAGCAATATTACTGGTGATGATGGGAATGAAATTGCAGATGCGGGTAATGCAGTTGCAGCAAGGCAGGCAGAAGAGAATGCAGATAGAAATGTCCAGGATTTAGGAGTAGATCAGCTGACCAATGATCAGGAAGAAGCTACGCTTGTGGCTACGGCTCAGGTCTCGATGATTACTTATTTTCAGCAAAAATATGAACTGGAAACTTTAAAAGATAGCCTGGAACTTTTAAATGTAGTGCATCAATCGGTGCTGGTTAAGCAGAGTGCTGGAATGGCAACGCAGGCCGATGTGCTTGGTGCGCTGGAGAACATACAGAACACACAAGCATCCATTGATAAACTGACTGGAACCATCGAACAAACCAGACAGAAGTTGTGCGTTATGCTGGGGTGGAAATATAACGATGCGCCTGAAATCAAAGATATTCCAGCAGTGGATATGGCACGTATCGATACCATGAATCCTGATGCAGATATGGAAACAGCCTTAAACAACAACTATACATTAAAAATCAATAAAAGAAAACTGAACAATGCATCTGCGGACGTAACAAAGGAAACCCTTAAGCGGACAATCGCCAGCAATGAGCAGAATATTGGTACAGATCTGGTAAAGAGCTATCAGGAAGTTTTGCAGGCAAAGGCGGCGTATGATCAGGCAGTTGCAGAATATAATCTGGAAGCTAAAAATATGGATACTGCTGAAAGAAAAACTCAGGTGGGTAAAATGAGCGGACTGGATTACAGAAAGCAGAAAAATGCTCTGATCACAAAGACTAATGGAGTGAAAACTGCAGAGCTTACATTATTTCAAGCAGTTCAGACCTATAATAATGCAGTGAATGGCCTGGCTTCGACGGGAGGCTGATGATATGAGAAAAAAATGGAGTCTATCGTTTTTCATTATTGCGATGATCACTACCTGTACGGCGATTCCTGCTTTTGCTGCAGGTCCTGGTCAGGCAGAGGATCCCATACCCAAAGAAGTGACACAGGAGAAGTGGGATCAGTTAAATGATCAGACCATAGAATTTAATGAACTGCCGGATCTGATCAGATACTTTAATCCTGCTATGAAGAATGCAGAAACTTCTTTTTCAACTGCTATAGATGATTATCAATATATTATTGATAAGATAAGACGTCAGATTAAGGATCTGCAGACTGATGCAGATGAAGCAAAAAAGTCTGGTGCATTGAACACTCCAACTGGAGCAGAGCAGTATGGTGCGTTAAATTATGCAATTAATAACTTAAAGGTTACAGCAGATAAACAACAGCGATCCATCGACTATATGAATCGTATGGATTCATCAGCAAGATCTGATATAAACCGGGGTATCAAAACATACACTTATTATGCGAACCAGACAATGATTGGGTTCAATAGTGCTCAGGCTAGTCGCGCTATGGTTGAAAAAGTGGTAGAATTAAGTAATGCTGCTTATGAAGCTCAGAGTTTAAGTTTAGGGGTGGGCATGACTACAGAAGCAGATGTTCTATCTGCCCAAAAGGATCTGTTGTCTGCCCAAGGATCGCTGATAAAGATCAACAGCACCATTGACAATTTAAGCCGGTCCCTCTGTCTGATGACTGGATATTCTTCGGATTCAGCTCCCTCTATCGGCGGTCTTCCACAGCTTACTGATGAGATGATAGCAGCCCTGAATCTGGAAGCCGATACTGACAAAGCAGTTTCCAACAATTACGATGTTATTTCTGCACGTCATGATTCTTCCGGTAAAACCACGACCGGAATGAAAAATAAGGATCAAAATGTATCAGATGCAGAGCAGAATGTAAAGATAACCATGCAGGCCTGTTATCAGGGTATCCTGCAGTCAAAATCTGCTTACGAAGCTGCAAGTACCGCTTTCCAGAAAGCTTCTCTGGAAAAGGATAAGGCAGACCGTTCCTTTAACCTGAAGATGATCAGTAAGATCCAGTACCTTCAGGCTCAGATGGCCTACTTAAAGGCACAGGGCGAAAAGGATAGTGCTTATAATACTTACTACCAGGCATATAACACGTACCAATGGGCAATTCAGGGCATTATTATGGATTCTGCGAAGTAGTTACCTTTTTATGAACAGGCAGCAGATCCAAAACTTTAAGCTTTACATGTATTTTTACAGGTTCTTTTCTTAATTTTAAATAATCAGATTCGTCTATGGAGTGGCGCAGGATCTCTTTTGAGGTATCTGGAACGACTGCATAGGAAGAATCGGTAAAGCATAGCGGAGGATAGAGGACGCACCACCAGTTGCGTCCTTTTCCTTCGCCAATTTTTACCCTTACTGCTTCGTAAGTTCCGCAGGGGAATACCATATCTCCATAGGTTTTGGTTGGAAAGTAGCAATCGGTCAGTTCCATATGTGCGGGATAATCATATCCCAGGTTCTTCATGTAGTTTTCTGCTTTTTTCTCCAGAATGGATTCGTGGGAGCGGATATAGGTTTTTGTATCTTCCAGGGATGCATTTTCACCAAGGTCTTCATATATTGAATTGAGAAGCATGGTGCGAACTTTTAATTTTAAATTCTGGTCTTGTGTGCTGTTGCTGTTTGCAAGAACATGAAACCGCAGGATTTCAGGGGCGATCCTGGCGGCAAGGGCCTCGTCGCTTGATCTGTCATTTGCCAGTGTCAGTAAAAAAGCAATGAGCAGACAGGTAATACATAAGAATAAATCACGTTTCTGTTTCATAGGGTACCTCCTTTTTTCTGGAATCTATTTGTAATTGTAACCATATGTGCTATAATATAAACGCTGTAAATCAAGAATTTATTAAGGAGATTGGAATGAGTAAAAAAACTGCGGTTGTATTATTTGGCGGACAGTCATCAGAGCACGTTGTTTCCTGTATGTCAGTTGTCAATGTGATAGACCATATAAATAAAGATAAATATGATCTGCTACTGATCGGAATCACTGAGGAAGGACACTGGATTAAAACGGAGTCTGTAAAGGAAATCAAAGACGGAACCTGGAGAGAGGGAAGTGTTCGTGCAATTCTTTCTCCTGATGCTGGCATGGGGGCTGTTATATTACTTGATGAAACGAAGACAGAACTTGTTAAGGCAGATGTGGTATTTCCTGTACTCCATGGTCTGCTGGGCGAAGATGGAACCGTCCAGGGGCTGCTGGAACTTTCCCGGATTCCTTATGTGGGATGCGGCGTCCTTTCTTCTGCTGTTTCCATGGATAAATTATATACAAAGATTATTGTTGATGACCTTGGTGTGCGTCAGGCGGCCTATGTACCAGTTATGCGCCATCAGTTAAAGAATATGGAGCAGGTAATCGCCAGAGTAGAAGAACGGTTTGATTATCCCGTATTTGTAAAGCCATCCAATGCCGGGTCTTCCAAAGGCGTAAGCCGGGCGGAAGATAGAAAGGAGCTTGAGACAGCATTACTTGAGGCTGCCAGACATGACCGTAAGATTCTGGTAGAAGAGATGATTGTGGGCAGAGAAATTGAATGTGCTGTATTAGGCGGCGGCAATCAGCCGGTTAAGGCTTCTGGTGTAGGAGAGATTCTTGCAGCGGCTGAATTTTATGACTTTGATGCGAAGTATAACAATGCAGATTCCAAAACAGTAATCGATCCCCAATTGCCCGATGGTGCTGCGGAACGTGTGAGAGAAGCAGCAAAAGCGGTATTCCAGGCAGTGGATGGCCGGGGTCTTGCAAGAGTGGATTTCTTTGTTAAGAGTGATGGAACAGTTGTGTTTAATGAGATTAATACCATGCCGGGATTTACGGCAATCAGCATGTATCCCATGCTTTGGGAGGCAGCAGGAATAAACAAGGATCAGCTCGTTAATTGTCTTATGGAAGACGCTTTGAGCCGGTTTGACGATTAAGGAGCAGATATTATGGCAGATAGAAATTCTCCCATTGGAGTGTTTGATTCCGGCGTAGGCGGACTTACGGTTGCAAGAGAAATCATGAGGCAGATGCCGGATGAAAGAATTGTATATTTTGGTGATACGGCACGGGTGCCTTATGGAAATAAATCCTGCAACACAGTCATCCGCTTTACCAGACAGATCATTCGTTTTCTTATGACCCAGGATGTAAAAGCAATTGTAATTGCCTGTAATACGGCCACTGCCTGTGCGCTGGAGACAGTAGAGAATGACCTGGATATCCCTATCATCGGAGTCATTCACGCAGGTGCAAGAACTGCAATTGAATCCACCAAGAATGGTAAGATTGGTATTATCGGAACCGAAGGAACCATAAGAAGCGGTGTATACACACGGGTAATAAAAGAAATGCGGGAAGACATAGAAGTTACGGGAAAACCCTGTCCCCTCCTGGTGCCCCTGGTTGAGGAAGGACTGCTTCACGATTCTGTTACAGATGAAATTGCATCCCGGTATTTAAGTGAATTAAAAGGCAAATACATTGATACACTGATATTAGGCTGCACCCATTACCCCCTTCTGCGCTCCACCGTAGGCAGGCTGATGGGTCCGGAAGTGACTCTGGTCAATCCGGCTTATGAGACAGCTCTGGAATTAAAGCAGGTTCTGGAGGAAAATGGGCTGATCTGTGATCATGACGGCAGCAGCATTGATAAATATCATTTCTATGTCAGTGATCTGGCGGAAAAGTTCACAAGCTTTGCTGCCTCCATTCTTCCGGGGCAGGTGAAGGAGACGAAACAAATAAATATAGAAGAGTACTAGAGGAGTTATAAACGATGACGAGAGATGTTCTGATCAGTATCAGCGGTGCACAAATCGTGGAAGATGATAATCAGGCTGTGGAAATGATCACAAGAGGAGATTATTTTTTAAAAAATGGCAGCCATTATATTCTTTATGATGAAGTTCAGGAAGGGGTAGATGGTGTGACCAGAAACACCATTAAGATCCATCCGGCAGGAATGGATATCATAAAAAGAGGAAGCACCAGTGTTCATATGACCTTTGAAAAGGAAAAGAAAAACATTTCCTGCTATGCAACGCCATTTGGAGAGCTGATGATCGGAATCAGAACCAACGATATCAGGATAGCGGAGGAAGAAGATCGTTTAAAGGTTCAGGTGGATTATTCTCTGGATATTAATTACCAGCATGTTTCAGAATGTAACATTGTACTGGAAGTCTGTTCCAAGGATACTGCCAGTATCCATCTTCTGAATTAAAAAAAGACATATAGCATGTCTTTTTTTAATTCAGAAAATTGTATTCTTAACCAGGGGAATTGCCCCGTATTTCCCCAGAAGATAATCTTTGGAAAAGCTGGCATCAGACCGGACTTTGATATCGGCAAGGGTGTAGAGTCTGGATTCACCATATTCGTTCATGTCTACAAAAGCCACCTCATCGCGGCGAAACTGCTGGTTATTTAAAATAGAAATATCGTGAGTTGAGAAAATAAGCTGTACATTCATGTTCATCTCCTGCTGGAATGAATCAACAATAAACTTGGTAACAGTGGGATGAAATTCACCGGAAATACTGTCAACCATCAGAATACCTCCGTTTTTGCTCAGCTCATAGATTCTTAAAAACATAAACAGATTTTTAAGAGTGCCGGAGGAAATCTCTGTAATATCCATATATTTAATAAATGACTGGCCGCTTGACCGGGATTTAGTAAGATATCCCAGTTTTGGAATCCCATTTTCAATTATAACATCTTCTACAGGTATCCCCAGCTTACGAAGCTGACTCAGACTGAAATTGATTGCCTCCGGATTTTCCAGTATTTTAAATAGTTTTCCGTCCATTAATGTATTACCAAGAATTTGAAACATCTCAAGATCGTCAAAATAATAGTGAATTTTACTGGAGAAAAAGTTCTCAAAAGGCTTCATAATTGCGTTTATTTCGGGAATATCCATAGATGACAGAATGGAACAAAACAACCGGTTGTCATGAGGGCGGATCCCGGATTTAGAGCGCATGCATTTTTCATAGAAACGACCGTAGGACAGCTCCGTTGCAGTACGTGAAAATACCAGGTGATGATCAACGGTTAGGTGTTCCGTCAGGATGTTTTGGGAACAGATAGAGATCCCATACTCATAGATCCTGTTGCCGCTCATAAAAGATATTTCCATTTCAGTTGGCTGATTCTCTGGCTCGCCCCGTTCAAAGGGAACAATTTTGTCCATGGAATTCAGCTGCAAAAGATTAATAAACCGGTTTTTATAAGATGCCTGGGAAGGAAACAGCTGCCAGAAAATCAGAGAGTGAAAACTGGCAAAGGCAAGAAAAATATTGGTTTTCCCGCTTGAATTGGGCCCATACAAAGCCAGTGTCTTTATCAGCTTCTGGTTGTCTAATGATATGAGGTGATCTGGAAGTTCTTTGTAGGTGACCGCCTTCATATTAACAAATGTCTCGTCCAAAAAGGAACGGAAGTTTTTAAATCGAAAAGAGATTAGCATCACGTATTATCCTCCTTTTTGAAATTATATCTCAAAAATCAGAAAAAAGAAACATAAAATAATAAAAAAATATGCTTACCATGTGATAATTTCGTCAAGCAGCTGTTGCTGCTCCTGGCTGGAGCGGGTGAGGTAGATTCTTGTTGTTTCAATGCTTTCGTGCCCCATTAAGTCTGCAAGAAGTGATATGTCATTGTTGCGGGCTAAAAAATTCTTTGCAAAACGGTGTCGGAAAGAATGAGGGTAGACGGTATCCGGATTAATTCCATAACGGCTGGCAAGATGCTTTAGCTGGTAATTAATGCCACGGGGAGTAATTAAATGTCCTCCTTTATTTAAAAACAGAAAACCGCTTTCTACTCCACGATCCTGACACCAGGCCAGTGCTTCTTCGCAGAGGGAATCGGGGAAGTAAATTCGCCGTATTTTTCCACCCTTGGAATAAAGATCTAAATAACCAAGCTTTAAATGCTCCTCTTTTATCTGAATCAGTTCGCTGACCCGCGCCCCCGTTGCAGCAAGGAATCGCACAATAAAATACCAGAAATAATTTTTTTCTTCTTTCAGCCTCTCTTTAAAGATCTCATAATCCTCATTGGAGATAATGGTATCCAGAAAGGTTTTCTGTTGTACTTTAACAGAAGGGAGGCGGTAGGAGGACAACACAATGGAATCCACTTCACTGGTATCTGTTAAAAAACGGGAAAAATGGTTTATGGCATAAATACGCTGATTCACGGTAGCCGGTCGGTATCGCGGAATTAAATAGCTCTTGTAGTGTTGTAGATTTTCAGGAGTAACCTCATCATACAAAGTGAAAAAAAGACGTACACTGCCGGCATATGCAGTTATGGAGTTGCCTGATAAATTTCTCTTCTTAAGATATTTTCTAAATTCATTTATTAATTCATCATTCACCATAATTTCTACCAATTCACAATCTGATTTACAATCTGTTTTTGTTCCGTACTGCTTCTATGCAGATAGATTCTGGTGGTTTCGATGCTCTCATGACCCAGAATGTCAGAAAGCATGGAAATATCTCCACATTTCTCAATGAAATTTTTAGCAAAACGATGGCGGAAGGAGTGAGGGTAGACCACCTTGGGGTCCAGTCCGTATAAAGCTGTAAATTTTTTCAGCTGTCCCCTTATTCCCGCAGGAGTAATCGGTTCGCCGTAACGATTTAAGAAAACGTATCCACTGACACGGCTGATCTGATTCAGCCATTTAAGTGCTTCTGTGCGCAGGGTTTTTGGAAAGTAGACTCTCCTTATTTTATTATCCTTGGAGTAAATATCCATGTATCCCCGTTTCACATGTTCTACTTTTACCATTACAAGCTCACTGACCCGTACCCCGGTTGCAGCCATAAATCGCACCACAAAATAATACAGCATGTTTCCATCCCGGATGAGACAATTTTTTAGATACTCATAGTCCGCCTGACTAATGATATTCTCCAGAAAAGTTTTCTGCTGTATTCGTATCATCAGCATTTTCGAAGAAGTAAGCTTTAAAGATTCCATATAACAATTCAGGGCTCGAATTCTTAAATTCACTGTCTGGGGCTTGTAATGTTCCATTAAATAGCACTTATAGAGCATGAGGTTATCATGGCTGACTACATGGTAAAGGCCAAGAAACTGTCTGACTGCAAATAAATATACGTGAATGGTATTTGCAGACATATTATTGATTTTCAAATATTCCTGGAAATCATCAAGGCTTTGCTCGACAACGCTTTTGTCCCCGTTTGCAATTTCGTTTATTACGTTTCCTTTCGTCATATCGTTCCATCTCCCTTTTAGAATCAAACAAGAACAGTTTAACACAAGTATATAAACTGTTCATTAAAAAAACAAGAAAAATTCGAAAAAATAGTAAAAATAAAGCATAAATAGTGGATAAAATGGGTTTTGCTTTCGATAATTTCCAATATTAGAAGTATAATGGCTTTGTGATGCAAATAGGAATTTCACCTAAATTATTTCAAAAAGAAAAAAAGGAGAGTGCATTTATTATGAGAAAGCAGACCAAATTAGTTGCTGTTTTATCTACAGCAGCACTGCTGGCATTAGGTGCTTCCATGTCTTCTTTCGCAGCGACTGGCTGGCAGGAAGAAAATGGTACATGGGTGTATTACAACAGAAGCGGAGACAAAGAAACAGAGAAGTGGGCAAAATCCGGTGACAACTGGTTCTACTTAAACGACAGCGGTGAGATGTCAACTGATGTTATCGTGGAATACAATGACGACTACTATTATGTAGATGACAACGGCGCTATGGTAACCAATCAGTGGGTATCCATGGAGAACGAGGATTATGACGGTGGTGAGGATGATGAAGAACCTGTAAATCACTGGTACTATTTTGGTTCCAATGGTAAAGCTTATAAGAGCTCAACCAGCAGCGATACCGCATCCTTTAAAAATATTAACGGAAAAGAATACGTTTTTGATGACGAAGGCAAGATGCTTTACGGCTGGATCAACGATGACGGTGAAAGAGAAACCGGCGATGACGCATGGAAAGAAGGAATTTATTACTGCGGCAAAGAAGATGATGGTGCAAAGACCATAGGCTGGTCAAGTATCGAAATCAAAGACGACGATTACGACGATGCTGCAAAAGATGGAAACGCAAGAGTTTCCAGCCACAATACCTTTGATGATGAAGAGCAGGAGCGTTGGTTCTGGTTCAAGAGCAACGGTAAGAAGCAGACAAGTAAAGACGGAAAAACCATCAATGGCAAAAAGTACAGCTTTGATGAGTGGGGCCGTATGAATGCAGAGTGGATTCTTTGGGATGCAACTGCTACAACTGCAAAAGCAACCGCTGCCACAGCTTCTTCCGGTCAGGGTGCAAATGCTTACACAAGAGAATGGAGATATTTCGGATCTCCTGAAGATGGCGCAAGAATTACCAAGGGCTGGTTTAAAGTTGTTCCTGATGAGAACCTGCACTTAGAAAAATATAATGATGATGAAGATTTCTGGTATTATTCAGACAATGACGGACAGCTGGTTGCCGGTGAAATCAAGACCATTAATGGTAAGAAGTATGCCTTTGACTCCAAGGGAAGAATGAAGAGCGGCATGAAGTTCTATAAGTTTGAAGATAACAACCCAAATAAAGATATTGTTGAAATCATTGATGACGATGATGACAATTACCCATTTGATACAGAAGACCGTTTCAAAGACAATGCAAATCACTGGCTGGATGAAGGCTACTACTTATATTATTTCGGCAGCGGCAGCGATGGTTCCATGAAGACAAATAAGCAGAATGTTGAAATCGACGGAGAATCATTCAATTTCTTCTTTAATAAATCCGGTACATTTAAAGGAGCCGGTAAAACAGGCGTTGATGATGACAAGTATTATCTGGCTGGTATGCTGTTAAAAGCAGATAAGGATGACAAATATTCTGTAGTTAAAATCAAAGAGACAAAAGAAGGCGGAGTAACAAAGACAGCATATAACATTCTTGATACTGATGAATTTATGGATGATCTTGAAGCAGAAGGCAAGGCAAGTGCTGATGGCAAGAGCTGGCTTGTAAAAGATGATGAAAAGCTGGCAGTTAAAGACAAGTATGACGAGTACTACAACGTTAATTATGAAGCAGCCAGAAAGGCTGGAATTACCTATAAGCTTGTAAATACTTCTGGTACTGTTCAGAAGAATAAGCACAAAGCAAAAGATGGTGATGACCGCTGCTACGATCAGAAGGGAAATGATATTACTTCTATTTACGTAGAAAGCTAATGATGCTCTGGCAATGACAGATAAAACATATGGCGGATTTTTTCCGCCATATGTTTTATCCATAAGATGACAAGTTGTCATTTATTTAATAAAATTTATAAAATTTTTATATTTAAGAAAGTGGAGGAATTTATGCCAACACAGCGTTTTTTACATTTACCTGATATAAAACGTGAAAAAATAAAACGGGCGGCAATTCGTGAGTTTTCCAGATTCTCCTTTTCCGATGTTTCTATCAACCAGATTATTAAAGAGGCTGATATCTCCAGAGGCAGTTTTTATACATATTTTGAAGATAAGGAAGATTTGCTGGCTTATTTGCTCCATGATTTTCAGGAATCCTGTAAGCTATGGTTCTATAAAAATATGGAATTATGTGAAGGTAATATTTATCAGGTGTTCTGGAATTCAATCCTGGTGTTAATTCACTACGGACGGGAACAACAGGATTTTATATTTTATAAGAATATCTTTCTGGATGCAAAGCTGATGACTGAAACAAGCATTATAGGCTTCAAAGAATTTTTTAATAAAAGCAGGGAAGAGAGGGAGCTGATCCGTGACTGCTTTGATAAGCTGGATCGTAACATCTGTCCGGTCTCCAATGTGGATGAGCTTTCGGATCTGCTGGAACTTTTGCTATTCCTTGTGGCTAAATCCATGGCAATGTATTTTATGGAATCGGCAGATATTGATGAGATTCTACATGGGATCGAATTTCAGTTTAAGATTGTGGAAGAAGGAGTACGTCTGAAAACACAGAGAAAGACAGGATAGGAGCAATTGCAATGGTTAATAAAAAAAGTAAACAATTTGTACCGATTCTTTTATCGGCAGTCTTACTGTTTCATGCAAATGAGGTATACGCAAGTCCGGCATTTTCAAGATCCGATGCAGAGTGGGAAAAGCTACGGGATAATACCATGGAATATGAAGAAATTGAGGATTTAATTCATGAATACAATGCGACAGTTTTAAATAACCAGGTGGAATATTCCAAGCAGAGAGAGGATCCCACTGCAGATGATGTGGCGCGGTCTTACCGGGATGATGCAGCAGATCTGCGCTCCACAATAACCGGAGACAATGATCTTGCGGATGCCATGGCAGAAGCACAGGCACGGTCATTGGAGAAAAAAGCAGATGATAATGTATTCGATTTAGAGGTAATGCGCTATTCCAACATTCTGACTGAAAAAAATCTTACGATTATAGCGCAGTCAGATCTGATTTCATACTACAAGTCCATTCTTAATCTGGAAGTATTAAAACAGAATCAAAAGCTGCTTACTGAAGTACTTCGTGTGACGGAAGTACAAAGAAGCATCGGGTCTTCAACCAATGTAGAGGTATTAAATGCAAAAAACAATCTGCAGAAGACAGAGACGTCCATCATTCAGACAGAAGCTTCTATTAATAAGCTGAAGAAATCACTTTGTGTCATGCTGGGCTGGGGCTATCAGGCGTCACCGGATATGAGACCGGTACCGGCTTCTGACTCTGCCAGAATATCCGGATTTCACCCTGATCTGGATTATTCCAAAGCCATTGATAATAATTATGAACTTAAAATGAACCAGAGAAAACTGGAGAATGCAGTATCAGAAGTGGTAAAAGATTCTTATCGAATTAAAATCAGGGACAACAAAGATAAAATAGGCACTGATCTGGATAAGAAATACCGGGAAGCTTTACAGGCTCAGGTTGCTTACCATGAGGCACAAAGTGCATTAGAGGAATCAGCTAGAAAAATGGAGATTGCTTCTCAGAAAATGCAACTGGGTACCATAGGCCAACTGGATTATTTACAGCAGCAGACAGATTATCTGACAAAGCAGAATGCATTGAAAATTGCAGATATGGACTGGTTTTGGACAATGGAACAGTATGACTGGTCGGTAAATGGGATGGCATCGGTAGAGTAAGGAGGGGATAACCATGCATAGGAATACGAAGAATTTGTGGCAGGTTGTGCTGCTTACGGCAGTCATTGTGTCCATAACAGGAAATGCCCTGGTGCTTCCGGTGTATGCAACGGAGATGGCAGAACCGGGAAAAGCAAAAAATGCCATTCCACAAGGGTATGACCAAAGGCGGTGGGAATTCCTCCAGGATAATGTTTTAGAGTATGAAGAACTGGGAGACCGGATTCAGTTATTTAATCCAAATATGATCTCTGCAAATGAGATGTACTGGTCCGCCATGGATGATGTTAAGGACCAGTACATGGCGGCTTATGAAGATGCAAGGGATTATAAGGAAGACGCCGATGATTTAAAAGATGCAGGCGGTTTATCCACCATGGATGGGCAGATCCTGTATGCTACATTGCGGGCATATGAAAAGGCGATGAAAAGTGCTGGAGACAAGATCAGCAGAGCCTATAATTACAACACAAAATCCGACGCCTCCTCCTATGAACCAGTCAGAAAAGGAGCAAAACAGCTGACCAGCGGAGCCCAGCAGGCAATGATTGGCTACAATATGGCATCAGCCCAGCAAAAAACACTACAGACAATGAAAGAAATGTATGAAAAGCTTTATCAATCCACTGTCTCTATGCAAGGTTTGGGAATGGCAACTGATGCAGATGTGACAGCAGCAAAAAAGAACCTTCTCAATGCAGAAAGTGCACTTGCCGGTCTTGACAATACGGTAGAAAGTCTTGGTTCAACAGTGAAACTCCTGGCAGGCTGGACGGGAGAAATCAAACCACAGATTCAGTCTGTCCCGTCAGCCGATTTAAGTAAATTAAAGGAACTGAACTTACAGGAGGATACAGCCTCCGCTATTCGCAATAATTATACACTGATTGAGGAGCGCCACAGAAAAACGGATAGAAGCTCCACCAGAGTAAAATCAAAGTTTCGAAGTGAAGCGCAGATGGAGCAGAATCTTACCATTCAGATGGAGCATCTATATCAGGATATATTACAAAATAAAAAAAACTATGAAGCCGCCTGCACGGCATATGATCAGGCAATTGTAGTAAAAAATGCCACTGAGATCCAGCTTAAAAATGGTTCCATCAGTCAAATTGAATATTTGCAGCAGATGCTGTCTTACTATCAGGCAGAAGGCGAAAAAACAAATGCAGACTTGTCGCTGCGCCAGGCGATGGAGTTGTATTACTGGGCGACAGAAGGGTTACTGGATATCTAAAACTCAGATATTGGCTTGAATTTTACATCAAGGGATTTGAGAAAGGAAAATGAGATGAAGAGTAAGAAAAGACTGGTTATTGCTGTGGTTATTATAGCTGCTGCCGGCATCATAGGATTTGGTGTTTTTGGGAAGAAAAAAGAAGAGATTCCGTTTGAAACCCGGCCGCTTGTATCTGCCGAGAAGCCTCAGACAGGGGATATCACCCTATATACAGATTTAACAGGAACAGTAGAGCCTGAGTTAAAAGCCAATGTAATGCCAAAAATGAACGGAGAAGTGCTGGAGGTTTATTTCCGGGCAGGAGATATGGTGGAGGCAGGTCAGCCTCTTTGTAAAATTGATTCTGATGCCCTGACTACTTTAAAAATAAATGTGGATTCTGCTGCAATAGCAGTAACTGACAGTCAGAACACACTTGCCAGAACTGAGGCACTTTATACCACAGGGGCGGTATCCCATCAGTCTCTGGAACAGGCTCAGAACGGGGCAAATAATGCCAGACTGGCATATGAAGCAGCAAAAAACCAGTATGACCTGCAGCTAAAGTATACGACAGTGACAGCACCCATAAGCGGCATAGTGGAATCCCGCACAGTTGAACCTCATGATCACATTACGGTCAGTTCGGAAATCTGCAAAATTTCAGGTACAAACCAGATTCAGATTACGTTTGGCATTACGGAAAAAACGTTGCAGAATATGGCAGTGAATGATTCTGTATCAGTGGAAAAGAACGGGGTTCAATATGATGGTACTGTAACTGAAATCAGTTCCGTTGTTAATTCACAGACCGGTCTTTACGATGTAAAGGCGGTTCTTGCAGATTCCAAAGGTCTGACAACAGGAACCAGGGTCAAGATTACCGCAGTTATGAGCAGGGCAGCAGGTGTTATGACAATTCCAGTGGATGCAGTAAGCTACGATGCCAGTGTCCCCTTTGTTTACTGTTATGAAAATGGGATAGCCAAAAAAACAGAGATTTCTGCAGGAATATATGACAAAGATAGAATGGAGATAAAGTCAGGAATTACATACGACAGCGTTGTAATTACCAGCTGGAGCAATGAACTGATGGATGGAGCAGAGGTTCTGCTGGAAGATAGTAATACAACACCGGAAACAGAGACAGAGACACCTGCCGTTGCAGATACGAAGGCAGGTGAGTAAAATGGTTAATTTAACAAAATTTGCAGTAAGAAGGCCTGTGACCATCATTCTATGTCTGATTACAATCGCATATTTTGGAGTTCAGTCTCTGTTAGGGACAAAAGTAGAACTTACTCCTGAAATGGATCTTCCCATGCTGGTTATTGGCACTGTCTATGCAGGAGCCAGCCCGGAGGATATCAATGACTTAATTACAACAAAGCAGGAAGATGCCATATCATCTCTTGACAGTGTTGATACAATTAATTCTTACTCAAAAGATAACGTATCCATTGTACTGGTACAATATAAATATGGAACAAATTTAGATACAGCTTATATAAACCTGAAAAAAGCAATTGATGGAATCCGCAATGATATGCCAGATGATATTGAAGAGCCCAGAATACTGGAACTGAATCTGACATCAGGAGCGGCCGTAACACTGGCAGTTAGTGGAAATGTTGGTCAGAACCTGTATTCATATGTGGATAATAAAATTGTTCCGGAATTTGAAAAACTCAGCTCAGTCAGTGAAGTATCTGTTTCCGGTGGGCAGAAAAGCTATGTAAGTGTTCAGCTGGACCCGGAAAAAATGAAACAATATCATTTAAGTATGCCGGCAGTTGCCCAGATTGTTGGCGCCGCTGATTTTACAATTCCAGCCGGGGATATTGATGTGGGAAGGCAAAAACTCAATGTCAGTGTTGGAAATGACTACGATAATACTGACAGCCTGAAAAAAATTGCAATCCCTCTGGCCAATGGAGATACCATTCATTTATCGGATATCGCAGATGTATATGACGCTCTGAAAGATGAGGATTCCATTGGACGATACAACGGAGAAAATATTATATCACTGAATATAAAGAAGCAGTCGGACTCCACTGCCATAGAAGTTTCCAAGCAGGTATCCGAACAGGTAGCCAGCATATTGGCAGATAATCCCGGAATTAATATTACAGTGGTCAATGATTCCAGCAATGTTATTAAGGAATCCATTTCAAATGTAGTACAGACCATGGTAATGGCGATTATCCTCTCCATGATCATCTTGTGGTTATTTTATGGGGATTTGCGTGCATCTGTCATTGTAGGTACTTCCATTCCCATATCAGTGGTGCTTTCGTTAATCTGCATGAGTGCCATGGGTTTCTCTTTAAATGTTATCTCACTTACCTCACTGGTACTGGGAGTAGGTATGATGGTTGATAACTCCATCAATGTTTTGGATGGCTGTTTTCGTGCAAAAGAAACGAGAAATTACTACGATGCGGCAATAGAAGGAAGCCGGATTATGATTGGATCCATCACAGGCGGTACCATAACAACCTGTGTAGTATTTTTACCTCTTGTCTTTTTAAACGGTATGTCAGGACAGCTATTCATACAGCTGGGGTATACCATCGTATTTTGTATGGTTGCATCTTTATTTTCTGCCGTGACCATTGTTCCTTTAAGTTTTGTACAATGGCATCCGGTAGAAAAAGAAAAGGCGCCTGTAAACGGACTCATTAAGTCTTTACAGAATTGGTATAGAAAGAATATTCCTTACCTTTTAACAAAGACTAAGCTGGTATTTGCTGTTAGTATTTTACTTTTGGCAGTTGCCTTTGGAATGGCATCAAAGCTGAGAGTGGATCTGATGACGACTGTAGATGAGGGGATTGTCAGCATGTCAATAAAGATGAGACCAGGTCTTTCTATTGATTCGTTAAATCAGTCACTGGCAGGTCTGGAAGAATTTATTACAAAAGATGATGATGTGGATCATTATCTTGTAACCTATGGGGCTGGAGGACTTAGTATAGACTCATCCAGTACAATATCGCTAAATGCCTATTTAAAAGATGACAGGAAGCAGACTACCGATCAGGTTATTAATAAGTGGAGAGAGCAGCTGGCGGACTTTAAAGACTGTTCTGTAACCCTGAAAGAAGGAAGCAGCACCATGTCCAGTACCATGATTTCCGGAGATCAGATCGAAGTGGATCTCCAAAGTACTAATTATGAAACCCTAAAAAAGGCAAGTGCAGAACTGGTGTCAGAACTGCAGAAAAGAAAAGATGTCATGCAGGTTCATTCCAGTGTGGAGAACGCGGCACCTGTTGTGAAAGTACGTGTTGACCCGGTAAAAGCACAGGCAGAGGGACTGACTCCTGCTGTCATCGGTTCCAATGTCTATACTGCGTTAAGTGGAATTAAATCGTCAACTATTCGTGTGGATGGTGAGGATATTGATGTAAGGATTGAGTATGCTCCGGATCAATATGACGCAATAGAAGAACTGCAGGGGATGATGATTACAACAGCTTCGGGAACATCGCTTCCATTAAGCGATCTGGCTGATATCTATTATAAAGACAGTCCGAAGCAGATTGAACGTAAAAATAAGCAATATAAAGTTGCAATCACCATGCAGCCTCAGTCTGAATATTTAAAAACTGCGAAAGATGATGTGAAGAAATTTGTGAAAGACTGGAAGCTGCCTGCAGGAGTGAAACCAATGACAAATGATCTGGATAAGATTATGAATGAAGAACTTGGTGCATTGGGAGGGGCCTTGTTTACCGGCGTTTTCCTGGTATTTATTGTGATGGCGATTCAGTTTGAGTCACCCAAATATTCCGCAATGGTAATGACTTCCATACCATTTAGTCTCATTGGTTCCTTTGGCCTTTTATTTGCAGCTGATGCACCAATCGATATGGTATCCATGCTTGGATTTTTAATGTTAGTCGGTACAGTCGTAAATAATGGTATTCTTTATGTGGAGACGGTTAACCAGATGCTAGGAGAGATGCCGTTAGATAAAGCGCTGGTGGAAGCAGGCACGATTCGTATGAGACCAATCTTTATGACTACTTTAACCACAGTGATATCCATGGTTCCCAACGCTCTTGCATATGGTAAATCGGGTAAAATGATGCAGGGCCTCGCTTTGGTAAACGTAGGTGGATTACTTGCTTCCACAGCATTAATACTTCTTTTGCTTCCCACATTTTATCGCGTTGTCTACAAATGGGGGCGTAAGAAAATCGGCGGTGAAGGCGAACTGGTCTGTGATTGATTTTAATCTAATGAACCACTAAGAAAGGAGGGAAAACAATTTTGCTTTCCCTCCTTAAATCAGGTTCTTAACCTTTTAATGCTTTCTCGTAATTATTTGAAACTTCCTTCCAGTTTACTACATCGAAGAAAGCTTTGATATAATCAGCCCTTAGATTCCTATACTTAAGATAATAAGCGTGTTCCCAGACATCAATTCCAAGAATTGGAACCTTACCTCCTCCTTCCATCAACGGATTATCCTGGTTTGGACTTGATGAGAGATGAAGTTTACCAGCCTTATCAGCTGAGAGCCATCCCCAGCCAGATCCAAACTGTCCGGCTGCCAGAGCACTTAACTGAACCTTAAACTGAGAGAAGCTACCAAAAGCATCGTCAACAGCCGCCTTTAGTGCACCTTCCGGTTCACCGCCTCCATCAGGGCTCATTGTGGAGAAGTACAGGTTATGATTGTAAAAGCCGCCTCCATTGTTCCTGATTGTCTTTCTAAGTGCCTCATCTGGAATCTTATCGAGAGAAGAGAGAAGGGAAACAATATCCATATTTTCTACTCCTGCTATTTTGGCCGCATCATTTAGATTTTTTGTATAGGCTGCGTGATGCTTGGAATAGTGTGTCTCCATTGTAAGAGCATCGATGTGGGGTTCTAAAGCTTCATATTTATAAGGTAAAATAATTTGTTCAAACATAGTGGTTCTCCTTTCGAATTATCATTTATATTAAATTTTATTTTTTAATTATTGGTTAGTTATTACTAACTACCTTGTAGCTTGATTATATCATATATTTCCACTATGTCAATAGATTTATCTGACATTTTAAAAATTATTTATTCAAAGACAAATAAAAATGCCGATGAACGAGTTTAATCGCTCATCGGCATTTATCACAGACGTTCCGGTGATAGGAATCGTAACCTGGTCTAATGATTATTCTTTTTAAACCTGTCCCAAAAAGATTTCTTCTTTGGCGCCGGAGGAACTGCTTTGCCGCGGAGGCTTTTGATTTCGGTTATGTAGATACCGCTAATCACAACCTTTGCTTCTGTCTTAACAGGAAGCACATCGAAAACCTTTGCGTCTGCAATCAATGTCATAACTTTTGGTCCGACCTTTGCTTTTACGATCGGCAGCTTGGTACGACGCATGTACTTTGGTGTTTGTTCATACACGATCTTTGGAAGCCCGGCATCCTTTAGCCTCATCTTTTTCTTATCGATCACAAGCATGGAAACGGTCTGTGCCGCAGCTTCCAGTGCCTGCTGCTGTTCTACCTGACGCTTTTCCAGCTTTCTTCCAAGAAAGTAAAGGACTGCCAGAGCTATCACTACGATGAAAAGAATCACTATTACTACGTTTAAAATTGTGCTCACCGGGAATACCTCCAATAGTTCATATTGTAAATTGGGCCTATCTGCAATAGTATAACACATTTTACTGGGAAATACAAGCAAAAAATGCTTGACACCTTGACAGCACTATGATATTATGGAATGTGCACTATTGTGGCTTTGTGTGCCTTATTGGGACATTTATGCCCAAAACAGAAATGAATAGAAAGAAAACAGGGGTGAAACGTCAATGGAGAAAAGCAGAATGCGTCCGGTTCCGGCCGGTAAGAGCCTGAGAATGAGTTTCTCAAGACAAAAAGAAGTGCTTGAGATGCCAAACCTGATTGAGATTCAGAAGAATTCCTATCAGTGGTTCCTTGATGAAGGATTGAAGGAAGTCTTTGAAGACATCTCTCCAATTGCAGACTTTGCTGGACACTTAAGTCTTGAGTTTGTCGATTTTACATTATGTAAGGATGACATCAAGTACACAATAGAAGAATGCAAAGAACGAGATGCAACTTACGCAGCTCCTTTAAAGGTAAAAGTAAGACTTTGCAATAAAGATAAAGATGAAATTAATGAACATGAGATCTTCATGGGCGATCTTCCGCTTATGACAGATACCGGTTCCTTCGTGATTAACGGTGCCGAACGTGTTATTGTCAGCCAGCTGGTACGTTCCCCAGGTATCTATTATGGTATCGAACACGATAAGGTAGGTAAGGAATTATATGCATGTACAGTAATTCCAAACCGTGGTGCATGGCTGGAGTATGAGACTGACTCCAACGACATCTTCTACGTACGCGTGGACAGAACCAGAAAGGTTCCGGTCACCGTGCTGATCCGAGCTCTTGGTTATGGTACCAATGCAGAGATTATTGATCTGTTTGGTGAGGAACCAAAGTTACTGGCCAGTTTTGGTAAGGATACTTCAGATAATTACCAGGATGGCTTATTGGAGTTATATAAGAAGATCCGCCCAGGTGAGCCTTTATCTGTTGATAGTGCTGAAAGTTTGTTAAATAGTATGTTCTTCGACCCGAGACGGTACGATCTGGCCAAAGTCGGACGATATAAATTCAATAAAAAGCTTCACTTTAAAAACCGCATCACTGGTCATGTTCTGGCTGAGAATGTGGTGGATACCACAACCGGCGAAATCTTAGCAGAGGCTGGAACGACTGTAGACAAGCAGCTGGCGACTGATATTCAGAACGCAGCTGTTCCGTTCGTGTGGCTGGAAGGTGTGGAGCACAAACAGAAAGTTCTTTCCAACTTAATGGTTGACTTGTCAGCCCATGTGAAATTTGATCCAAAGGATGCCGGGATTACAGAATTAGTATTCTACCCAGCTCTGGAAAAAATCCTGTCAGAAGTTGGAAGCGATGACGAAGAAGCATTAAAGAAGGCAATTCACAGACACGTGAATGAGCTGATTCCTAAGCATATTACAAAGGAAGATATATTAGCTTCCATCAACTATAACATGCATCTGGAAGAAGAAGTTGGTAACGCAGATGACATCGATCATCTGGGCAACAGAAGAATCCGTGCCGTAGGAGAACTGCTCCAGAATCAGTACCGGATCGGTCTGTCCAGAATGGAACGTGTTGTCCGTGAACGTATGACAACACAGGATATGGATGGCATTACGCCACAGTCTCTGATTAATATCAAGCCGGTTACTGCGGCTGTTAAGGAATTCTTCGGCAGTTCCCAGCTGTCCCAGTTCATGGATCAGAATAACCCGCTTGCTGAGCTTACCCATAAGAGACGTTTATCTGCCTTGGGACCTGGTGGTCTTTCCAGAGACCGTGCCGGATTCGAGGTTCGAGACGTTCATTATACTCATTACGGCCGTATGTGCCCGATTGAGACACCAGAAGGTCCTAACATCGGTCTGATCAACTCCCTTGCTACCTATGCGAGAGTGAATCAGTACGGCTTTGTAGAGGCACCTTACCGCGTGGTAGATAAAACCAATGTGAACAATCCGGTGGTTACCGATGA
Source organism: Lacrimispora defluvii (assembly GCA_013036995.1). Lineage (GTDB taxonomy): Bacteria > Bacillota > Clostridia > Lachnospirales > Lachnospiraceae > Lacrimispora > Lacrimispora defluvii. Next base: position 22,026 of record JAAOXG010000012.1, on the reverse strand, counting down.
GGTTGTTTACTTAACTGCAGATGAAGAAGATAACTTTGTTGTTGCTCAGGCGAATGAGCCTCTTGATGAGGAAGGACACTTCATCCATAAGAATATTTCCGGACGTTTCCGCGAGGAGACATCCGAGTTCCAGAGAAAGAATATTGATTTAATGGACGTTTCTCCGAAGATGGTATTCTCCGTAGCGACAGCCATGATCCCCTTCCTGGAAAACGATGATGCGAACCGTGCGCTCATGGGATCAAACATGCAGCGTCAGGCCGTTCCGTTACTGACAACCGATGCTCCTGTTGTAGGAACCGGTATGGAAGCAAAAGCTGCCGTTGACTCCGGTGTGTGTGTTGTTGCAAGAAACTCTGGTGTGGTAGAACGTTCTGCCTCCAACGAAATCATTATCAAACGGGATTCCGATGGCGGAAAAGATGTTTACCGTTTAACCAAGTTTAAGAGAAGCAACCAGTCCAACTGCTACAACCAGAAGCCAATCGTATTTAAGAATAACCATGTGGCAAAGGGAGACGTTATTGCAGACGGTCCTTCTACACAAAAGGGTGAGATCGCTCTTGGTAAGAATCCTCTGATCGGATTCATGACCTGGGAAGGTTATAACTACGAGGATGCGGTTCTCTTAAGTGAGAGACTGGTACAGGAAGATGTCTATACTTCCGTCCATATTGAGGAATACGAGGCAGAAGCCCGTGATACCAAGTTGGGACCGGAAGAGATTACCCGTGATGTTCCTGGCGTGGGTGAGGATGCATTAAAGGATCTTGATGAAAGAGGTATCATCCGTATTGGTGCGGAAGTCCGTGCAGGAGATATCCTTGTAGGTAAGGTAACTCCAAAGGGAGAGACCGAGCTGACAGCAGAAGAGAGACTGTTACGTGCAATCTTCGGTGAGAAGGCAAGAGAAGTACGTGATACTTCCTTAAAGGTACCTCATGGTGCTTACGGTATCATCGTTGATGCGAAAGTATTTACCAGAGAAAATGGTGACGAGCTTTCACCGGGTGTGAACCAGACTGTCCGCATTTACATTGCGCAGAAGAGAAAGATCTCTGTTGGTGATAAGATGGCTGGACGTCATGGTAACAAGGGTGTTGTTTCCCGCGTGCTTCCGGTCGAAGATATGCCATTTCTTCCAAACGGCCGTCCTCTTGATATTGTATTAAACCCGCTGGGCGTGCCTTCCCGTATGAACATCGGTCAGGTACTTGAGATCCACTTAAGCCTTGCTGCAAGAGCACTTGGATTTAACGTATCCACACCGGTATTTGACGGAGCAAACGAGATTGATATTATGGATACCCTGGACGTTGCCAACGACTATGTAAATATGGAGTGGGAAGACTTCCAGGAGAAATATAAAGATACGTTAAGACCTGATGTAATTGAATATCTGGGAGAACATTTAGAGCACAGAGGCTTGTGGAAAGGTGTTCCGCTGAGCAGAGACGGAAAGGTCCGCCTTCGTGACGGACGGACTGGAGAATACTTTGACAGTGCGGTTACCATTGGACACATGCATTATCTGAAACTGCACCATCTGGTTGATGATAAGATTCATGCCCGTTCTACCGGACCATACTCCCTGGTTACACAGCAGCCTCTGGGCGGTAAAGCTCAGTTCGGCGGCCAGCGTTTCGGAGAGATGGAGGTTTGGGCTCTGGAGGCTTATGGTGCTTCCTATACACTGCAGGAGATCATGACAGTGAAATCCGATGATGTGGTAGGACGTGTAAAAACCTATGAAGCCATCATTAAGGGAGAAAATATTCCTGAGCCTGGAATTCCGGAATCCTTCAAGGTATTGTTAAAGGAACTTCAGTCACTGGCACTGGATGTAAGGGTGCTGCGTGATGACAATACAGAGGTTCAGATTGCTGAGAGCACGGACTATGAGGAAACAGATTTAAGATCCATCATTGAAGGCGATAAGCATTACCGCGATGAGGAATCCTTTGGTGACTATGGTTATCAGAAACAGGAATTCAAGGATGATGAACTGGTAAATGTTGATGAAGAAGAGGATGCGGACGGTATCGACGATTCTTTTGAGGATTTCGATGACGTAGAATTTGACGATTCAGACGAAGAATAATAGAAGGGAGAACCGCTCATGCCTGAAAATAATGAAACTTACCACCCGATGACATTCGATGCCATAAAGATCGGTCTGGCATCTCCGGAGAAAATTCTGGATTGGTCCCACGGCGAGGTGAAAAAGCCTGAGACGATTAACTACAGAACCTTAAAGCCGGAAAAAGACGGTTTGTTCTGTGAACGGATTTTCGGACCAAGCAAGGACTGGGAATGTCATTGCGGCAAATATAAAAAGATCCGGTATAAAGGCGTTATCTGTGACCGATGCGGCGTTGAAGTAACAAAGGCCAGTGTCAGAAGAGAACGTATGGGTCATATCCAGCTCGCTGCTCCTGTTTCCCATATCTGGTATTTCAAAGGAATACCAAGCCGTATGGGTCTGATCCTTGATATTTCACCCAGAACACTGGAGAAGGTGCTGTATTTTGCTTCTTATGTTGTTTTGGATGCTGGAAATACAGGTCTTCAGTATAAGCAGGTTTTATCAGAAAAAGAATACAGAGAAGAAGTGGATAAGTACGGTTACGGTTCCTTCCGCGTGGGAATGGGTGCGGAAGCTATTTTAGAGCTCCTTCATTCCATAGATCTTGAAAAAGATTCTGCGGATTTAAAGAAAGGCTTAAAGGACGCAACCGGACAGAAGCGTGCAAGAATTATCAAGAGACTGGAAGTTGTGGAAGCATTCCGCAACTCCGGTAACTTGCCAGAGTGGATGATCATGACAGTTGTTCCTGTCATTCCTCCGGATATCCGTCCTATGGTACAGCTGGACGGCGGCCGTTTCGCTACCTCCGACTTAAATGATTTATACAGAAGAATTATTAACCGTAACAACCGTCTGGCCCGTCTTTTAGAGCTGGGTGCACCGGATATCATTGTCCGCAATGAAAAACGTATGCTTCAGGAAGCGGTTGATGCATTAATCGATAACGGCAGACGTGGCAGACCGGTTACCGGACCTGGAAACCGTGCCTTAAAGTCCTTATCTGATATGTTAAAGGGTAAACAGGGACGTTTCCGTCAGAACCTTTTAGGTAAACGTGTTGACTACTCCGGACGTTCCGTTATCGTAGTAGGACCAGAACTTAAGATTTATCAGTGCGGTCTTCCAAAAGAGATGGCTATTGAGTTATTCAAACCTTTCGTTATGAAAGAGCTTGTTTCCAATGGTACAGCACACAACATTAAAAATGCGAAGAAGATGGTAGAACGTCTTCAGACAGAGGTATGGGATGTCTTAGAGGACGTAATCAAAGAGCATCCGGTTATGTTAAACCGTGCGCCTACCCTTCACAGACTGGGAATCCAGGCATTTGAGCCGATTCTGGTAGAAGGTAAGGCAATTAAGCTTCATCCTCTTGTTTGTACTGCATTTAATGCCGACTTTGATGGTGACCAGATGGCGGTTCATCTGCCTCTTTCCGTAGAAGCCCAGGCAGAGTGCCGTTTCCTTCTGCTTTCTCCAAACAACCTGTTAAAGCCTTCTGACGGTGGTCCTGTAGCAGTACCATCTCAGGATATGGTTCTTGGTATCTATTACCTGACACAGGAAAGACCTGGTGCCAAGGGAGAAGGAATGGTATTCAAGAGCATTAACGAAGCAATTCTTGCTTATGAAAACCAGGCAGTTACCCTTCATTCCAGAATCAAGGCAAGAGTCACCAAGAAGATGCCTGATGGTACCGTATTAAGCGGAGTCGTAGAGTCCACAGTAGGACGTTTCATATTCAATGAGATCGTTCCTCAGGATCTTGGTTTCGTAGATCGTTCCATTCCAGGCAATGAGCTTTTAATGGAAGTCGATTTCCATGTAGGCAAGAAGCAGTGTAAGCAGATCCTTGAAAAAGTTATTAACGTTCACGGAGCTGTACAGACCGCTGAAACCCTGGATGATATTAAGGCTATTGGTTACCGGTATTCAACAAAGGCAGCCATGACAGTATCCATTTCCGACATGACCGTGCCGGAGAGCAAACCAAAGCTGATCGCAGATGCCCAGGCAACGGTTGACCAGATTGCAAAGAACTTCCGCCGTGGTCTTATCACAGAGGAAGAGCGTTATAAAGAAGTAATTGACACATGGAAAACAACCGATGATCAGTTGACCCATGACCTGCTGACAGGACTTGATAAGTACAACAACATCTACATGATGGCAGATTCCGGAGCCCGTGGTTCTGATAAACAGATCAAACAGCTTGCAGGTATGCGTGGACTTATGGCAGATACAACCGGTCACACCATCGAACTTCCTATTAAGTCAAACTTCCGTGAAGGTCTTGACGTATTGGAGTACTTTATCTCTGCTCATGGAGCCCGTAAGGGACTTTCCGATACAGCGCTTCGAACAGCCGACTCTGGTTATCTGACCAGACGTCTGGTAGACGTATCCCAGGATATGATTATCAGAGAAATCGACTGCTGTGAGGGCAAGGATATTCCGTTTATGGAGATCAAGGCATTCACAGACGGACAGGAGACCATTGAAAGTCTGGAAGAGCGTATCACAGGTAGATTTATCGCAGAGACCATTACAGATCCGGATACAGGAGAAGTAATTGTAAAAGCGAACCATATGTGTACACCGAAACGTGCAGCAGCAGTTATGAAGGTGCTCAATAAGCTGGGTCGTGATTCTATTAAGATCCGTAACGTTCTTACCTGCAAATCCCATATGGGTGTCTGTGCAAAATGTTACGGAGCCAACATGGCAACCGGACAGCCGGTTCAGGTTGGTGAGGCAGTTGGTATTATTGCAGCCCAGTCAATCGGAGAACCTGGTACACAGCTGACCATGCGTACGTTCCATACCGGCGGTGTTGCCGGTGGCGATATTACACAGGGTCTTCCCCGTGTCGAGGAGCTTTTTGAGGCACGTAAGCCGAAGGGTCTTGCAATCATTGCAGAATTCCCCGGCGTAGTTGCCATTAAAGATACAAAAAAGAAACGTGAAATTATCATTACTGAGAACGAAACAGGAAATTCAAAGACATATCTGATTCCTTACGGTTCCAGAATCAAGGTACAGGATGGTCAGGTACTGGAAGCCGGCGATGAGCTGACAGAAGGTAGTGTAAACCCACATGACATCTTAAAGATTAAGGGTGTTCGTGCCGTACAGGATTATATGATCCAGGAAGTACAGCGTGTATACCGTCTGCAGGGTGTTGAGATCAATGATAAGCACGTTGAGATGATCGTAAGACAGATGCTTAAGAAGATCAAAATAGAAGAAAGCGGAGACAGCGATGTTCTTCCGGGAACTTCTATGGACGTTCTTGACTATAATGATTTAAATGAAGCCCTTCTTGCCGAAGGCAAAGAGCCGGCAGACGGAAAACAGGTAATGCTTGGTATCACCAAGGCATCTCTGGCTACCGATTCATTCCTGTCAGCTGCTTCCTTCCAGGAGACCACTAAGGTTCTGACTGAAGCTGCCATTAACGGTAAAGTAGATCATTTAATCGGATTAAAAGAGAATGTTATCATCGGTAAGCCGATTCCTGCCGGTACAGGTATGAAACGTTACCGTACCATTAACTTAAGCACAGATGCTGCTTGTGAGGAAAGTGATGAGATCCTTTTAACTGATGATGATGAGATTCTGTTATCTGATGACAATTTTGATGATGCAGATGAGATTTTAGCCATTAGTGAAGGTGAAATTGAAGAATAAGAATGAAGATGCCCTGACAGGTTTTTCTGTCAGGGCGTTTTTTTATGGAAATGACAATATTCTATAATATTTGCATAATTAAACTTGATTTTTCTCTTTTTTTTAATGCTATAATCATAAAAAAAGGAGGTAAAAACAATGAGGAAGTTTGAGCGGAATGTATTCCCTTATCTGCTGCTTGCTCCTACTTTAATTATATTCGGCCTGTTTTTGTTCTTTCCGGCAGTAAATGGGTTGTGGATATCACTGACAAAGTGGGATGGGATAAATCCTCAGATATTTGTGGGGATTCAAAATTATATCAAGCTGTTTTCAGACCGGGGATTCTGGAATTCGTTTCTCCGTACCATTTTCTTTACCGGGGTTTCGGTTCCCCTTGTCTATGTATCAGCCATGAGTCTGGCCTTGTTATTGTCGGGAGCCAGAAAAGGAAATGATTTCTTCCGGGCTGTTTTCTACTGGCCTACCATGATTTCCAGTATCATAGTAGGACTGACCTGGAGGTTCCTTCTGGGGGAAGAATTCGGCGTCATTAATTATCTTCTCACTGTAATGGGACACTCTCCTGTTAAATGGCTGACGGATCAGAATTATTCCATGGGTGTGGTAATCTTTGTGACTGCATGGAGTATGTCCGGTTATTACATGGTCATGTTCATATCAGGAATTAAGGCTATCTCTGAAACTTATTATGAGGCGGCACGCATCGATGGTGCAGGTTTCTACCATCAGTTTCGCTACATCACGCTGCCGCTTCTAAAACCAACCAGCCTTCTGGTTCTGGTTTTATCCACTGTTACGATCATAAAAACATATCCTTTGGTATATGCTCTGACCCAGGGCGGACCTGCAGGTGCTACTAAGTTTATGGTTCAGACTATTCAGGAAACCGGATTTGAAAAAAATCAGATGGGTTATGCCAGTGCGATGACCATGATCCTGTTTGTGCTGCTGGCAATGTTTACAGTGGTGCAGTTTAAGGTAAATAAAGGAGGTGAGCAGGATGCAGACTAAGGGCAGGAAATATTTCTTAAACGGAGTGACATGGGCAATTTTGCTGGTTCTCACCTTTTTATTCCTGATTCCCATTCTCTGGGTGATTGGTTCCTCCTTTAAAAGTACGGGAGAGCTGTTTTCCTGGCCGCCCAGCCTTATTGGGAAAAACCCTTCCTTCTCCAATTACAGTAAGGCATTGGAAGAAGGGCATTTCGGAATTTATTTTTTTAATACCGTGTTTACCAGTGTTACAGCCACGTTCCTTACCATAGTGGTAAATGTAATGTCAGGCTACGCCTTTGCTAAATACCGGTTTAAGGGGGATAAAATTTTATTTGGTATTGTACTGGCCACGCTGATGATTCCGCTGGAGGTCATCATGATCCCTATTTTTAAGGTAATCGTGGCAACAGGTCTTTACAACTCCTTATGGGGACTGATTATTCCAGCTGTGGCATCCCCTACTGCCGTGTTTTTGGTCAGACAGTATTATGTAGGGATTCCGGATGCCTATATGGAAGCGGCCAGAATTGACGGAGCGTCGGAAACCAGCATTTTAATGCGAATTATGCTTCCTCTGGCAAAACCGGTAATCTCTGTGCTTTGTATTTTCTCCTTTATGTGGAGATGGAATGATTATCTTTGGCCCAAGCTGGTAATCAACAGCAAAGAACGTTACACCATTCAGCTTGCGCTTGCAAATTACTCCGGTGAATATTCGGTTGACTGGAACAGCCTTTTGGCGATGTCGGTTATATCCATGATTCCGGTAATTATTGTGTTCGTGACATTGCAAAGTCATATCATAGGCGGCATGACAGCCGGAGGAGTAAAAGAGTAAATGGGAGGAAAGAAAGCATGAAGTACTTGGAATATCCGCTGTTTGCGGAAGGATTTGTAAACCGCTTTCTCATAAGCGAGGTTCATACCCAGGTCAGGGAGTTTACCAGATCCACCTTAAGCGGAAGAGTAAATGAATGGCTGAAGAAAGGATTTGCCATTCATGAAAATCCCTGCAGGAAAGAATTCTTAGAGGAACGGAGACGGGAAATTCCCGATTATCCTGATTTTACAGAACTGTCAGAGGGCAATAAGCTAAAACAATATTTCCCATTTGGAAATCCGGGAATTGATGGATCAGGCTTTTATTACCGTCCTACTTATTTAAGAATGTATGGTTTTACCACGCTCTGGTCTGATGTAGCAAGCACCATAGATTTTGAGCTGGAGACTTGCGGCGGGTTAACAGTATGGGCAAATGAACAGCTGATCTGCGATTTCACACCATTTACCAGAAATCTGGTTAAAAAAACAACAGTTTCCATCCCTCTTTTAAAAGGGGAAAATTCACTGGTGGTTTGTCTTGATGATCTGGCAGAGCGGGATACGGATTACTATTTCCGAATGAAGCGGCTGGGAGGTGCGGATTTAAAGATACTGATTCCAGTGGGAGAAGAGGTAAATGAAAGCGTTTTAACAAAAATGGAGCAGATGTTAAACGCAATGAGCTTTGATAAAGAGGCTTATATCAGCGAATCTATAAAAATGAATCTTAGCAATCCGTTTGATACGATTCTTGATCTGGAGGTTTTAATAACTCCGGGTGAATTTATAGAAAAAATGGAACAATCATGGAAGCTTATAAAAACCAGAAAATATACCATGGAGCCTTTACAAAAAGGGCTGGAGCTGTTCCATACTGATGACATTTCACCAGGATATTATTATTTTACTGTTGTACTTACCTATCAGGGTATCTCCATAAAGAGAAAAATCGGGAATCAGCTGGTGAGGGAAGAATTCCTCTTAAGAGGGAATGAGGACAGCAGCATCCGCAGAAAACTGGCAATGGATGCAGTAATCCGTTTTGCTCCTGACAATACATATAAAGCCGCAGCCTTGCTTTATATGAATCAGGATTGCCAGCGGGCAGAAGCGATTCTGATGGAAGAGCTGGAAGGTGTGAGAAGCAGAAAAGACTGTTCCGATTTTCATTTTATCATCATGATTTACATTTACCGGATGTTCCAAAGCCGTATTTCTGACACATTAAAGAAGGCTCTGGAAGAAACCATGGTTCAGTACAGATACTGGATTGATGAACCTGGGGATGATGTGATGTGGTTTTTCAGCGAAAATCATGCACTTCTTTTTCATTGCTGTCAGTATTTGACCGGAAGCTACCTGCCTGACCGGATTTTTACCAACAGTGGCAGGACGGGGACAGAGGTAAAGGCAAGAGGAGAAGAGCTGCTGCATCAATGGTTTGACGACTTTTTCCGGGAATTCATTACAGAATGGAATTCCAACGCCTATATTCCAGTGGATGTGCTTGGAATCGGCACCCTTTATAATCTGACTGAGGAAGATAATCCGCTCCATAAAAAAGCCCAAAAGGCACTGGATATGATATTCTATTCTCTGACGGTCAACGCCCACAAGGGGGCTGTAATGACCAGCTTTGGCCGGAGTTATGAAAAGGAGATGAAGGGAAATTACAATGCGGGTACCACCTCCCTGCTTTATGTTGCTTATAATGCTGGGTATCTGAACAGAGCCTGTATTGGTTACATCTCTCTCATACTTGGAAATTATGAACCTCCAATGGAGTATAAAAAATATGCGGTAATAGATGAAGAGGAAGAACTGATCTTTGAAAATACACAGGGATTCGAAAATCACGTCAATCTCTATCTTTATAAAAACAACCGTGCTCTTTTATCCACTGCGGTGGGCTTTAAGCCATTTGAGAAGGGATATCAGGAGCATATCTTACAGGCAACAATTGATGAGACGGCACAGGTCTTCATCAATCACCCGGGAGAAGCGTTTCCATATGGAAGCGGCAGACCAAATTTCTGGGCAGGTAACGGTGTACTTCCCCTTGGTGCTCAATTTGAAAATACTGCAGTTTTAAGATTCCATATTGAGGAAGAAGAGAGAATTGGGTATACTCATGCTTACATTCCAATCAGTGCATTTTCCCGTTATAAGGGAGAAGATGGCGTTCTGGTGCTGGAAAAGGACGGGGCCTATATTGCAGTAAAAGCCCTTCAGGGACTTACCATACAGGAACACGGCCCCAATCAATTCCGTGAATTTATCAGCCAGGGCAGAGATAATGTATGGGTCGTGCGGGTAGGCAGCTTAGGAGAAGACCAAAGTCTTGATGATGTTTTTTCAGCTTTCAAAAAACTTGTCATCACTATGGACGGAACCAGCACTTCAGTTACAGATGAAAATGGGACAGAGTATCTTCTTGAGAAAGAAACAATATTAAAGGTCAACGGGGAAGCTGTATACCATTATCCGCAGACAGTAGAAGGCACAATCAGATGGAGGAAAAAGACGACGTGATAGATTTGAAGACATTAGAAGAAAAATTAAATCTGGTATCAGAGAAAATGATGGTTTTAAAAAATAACGGCATGAAAGAAATATACCCCATCAGCCTGATTGATTTTAATTGCTGGGAGTGGCCCCAGGGAGTGGGAATATTCGGCCTTTATAAGTATTATGAAGTAAGCGGGAGGCAGGAGATTCTCGACTCCATCATTGACTGGTATGATAGCCGGATCAGGGAGGGAATACTAGAACGGAATGTGAATACAACATCTCCCATGCTCACCCTTACTTATCTATATGAAAGAACGGGAAAACCAGAATATCTGGAGTTTATCAAGGACTGGGCTGACTGGATCATGAAAGATCAAAAGCTGATCCGGACAGGAGATGGCTGCTTTCAGCATATGATAACGGGAAGTGCCAATGATGATGAGATTCTCATTGATACACTGTTTATGGCAGTGCTGTTTCTGGCGAGAGCCGGTAAGCTTCTTAACCGAAAGGATTATTATGATGAGGCAAATTATCAGATCCTGTCTCATATTAAATACTTATTAAACAAAGAAGAGGGGCTGTTTTACCACGGTTTTAACTTTAAAAGAAACGATAACTACGGTAAAGTTCTATGGGGAAGAGGAAACTGCTGGTACACGATAGTCATCATGGAGCTTTTGGAGGACATTCCTATGGATGAAGGCCTGAAGCGGTATTTCTTAAGTGTTTATAAAAATCAGGTGGATGCGCTGAAACGGTATGCAGATCCCAAAACCGGTTTATGGCATACCATTATAGATGATGATTCTTCCTATATAGAGATATCCTGCAGCGCTGCATTCCTGTATGGAATTATGAAAGGAGTGCGCCTTGGAATATTAAGGAAAGAAGATTATCATGAGCTGATCCAGCTGGGAATGAAAAATCTTTTAGATTATATTGATGAAGATGGTACTGTTAAAAATGTTTCCTATGGAACTCCTATCGGGCTTAACGGAGAATTTTATAAGACAATCCCGTGCTGCCCGATGACCTATGGACAGGCACTTGTAACACTGGTGCTGCAAGAAGCTATGAATACTGCTTGGCATTAGAAGGGACTGGTTGTGGAGATGAAAGAACGGGTTTTTTTTGAAGAATTTGACTCATTGTATTATTTTCATGGAGGCTCTGAAAACTGGGCTATGCAGGGGTTTCACTTTCACAACCAGTATGAAATTATTCTGTTTCTTACAGACGGGGCTTTGATGGAAGTTGGAAACCGCACGTATCATGTAAGATCGGGAGACTTATTTCTCATTAACAACAAAGAATATCACCGCACCAGCGGTGCCGCGGGGAAGACCTATTACAGGTATGTCCTCATGTTTGAGCCGGAGCTGTTAACCATGATGGCAGAGGTGTTTCATTACGACTTCTCCCGCTATTTTGAGAACCGTCCTGATCCTTTCCTGCATCGTCTTCATTTGTGCGGGGAGAACCTTCAGAAAGTAGAAAAACTGTTTGAAAAAATAGAGCAGAGCATTCATTCCCAGAACAGAGACAGGGCTGAATCAACGGTGAGAATCAAGCTTTCCATATTGGAGCTGATTGCATCCATTAATGAGATGTACCAGTTTTTTATGGAAAGGGAGAAAAACAAACCGGCTCCGGAATTTGTAGAAAAACCGGAAGAGGAATTTAAAGATCCCGTTCTTTACCGGGACAGAATTGAACAGCTAAAGAAGTATATTGCATCTCATGTGGAAGAACGACTGGATTTAAATGAGATTTCCAGCCGGTTTTATATGAACCGCTATTATTTGAGCCACTATTTTAAAAAGGAGACAGGCTTTTCCCTGACTCAGTATGTGGCAAACCAGAAGATCATTGCAGCAAAGGCTCTGTTAAAGGAAGGACACTCTGTGACAGATGTTGCGCTGGCACTTTCCTATAACAGTGACAGCCATTTCATCTCAGTATTTAAGAAAATGACTGGAATTACACCGAAAAAGTACGCCCAGTCAAAAGAAAGCAAAAAAGAATGATTTCATGTCTGAAATATGAGGTTTTTGTATTGCTGCAAATGTTAAAATGAATGTACTAAATCACAAAGGAGAGGTATTTTATGAAAAAAATGGTATCGTGGCTGCTTATGGGGGCATTGGCGCTTGGAACCTTAACAGGCTGTTCTGGTGGGGGAAAAGCAGAGAGCAAGGAGAAAAAGCTTGAAGTAGTCTGGTTCAGCGACAACAAGGAAGGCGAATCTTTCATGAAGCTGGCAGATGCGTATATGAAAGAGCATCCAGACATCAAAATTGAGCTGATTGAGGTTCCTTATTCTGATTTGGAAAGCAAGATTAAGAACATGATTAATGGAAAGGAAGCTCCGGCTATTGCCAGACTCACCAATTTAGGACCGTTTCAGAACCAGCTGGTTGATCTGGGGCAATACGTATCAAACAAAGATGAATTTGTAAACAGCTTTGGAGAAGGCTTAAAATTTGTATTTGATGATAAGGTGCTGGCAGCGCCTATGGATGTAACTGCGAACGGACTTATTTATAATAAAACAGCTTTTGAGAAGGCAGGTGTTACGGTACCCCAGTCTGAGGATGAGATCTGGACATGGGATGAGTGGAAGACAGCCATGAAAACCGTAATGGAAAAAGGCGGCTGCAAATACGGTCTGGTATATGACAAATCCCCGCAGCGGTTCACAACCCTTCTTTACCAGGCAGGAGGCGGTCTTTTAAATAAGGATCTCAATGCTTCCGATTTTAATACAGAAGAAAATAAACATGCCATACAGTTTTTTAAAGACCTTCATGACGAAGGAATCGTTCCCTCCTCCGTATGGCTTGGATCAGAAAATCCCAACAACTTATTCCGCACCGGCCAGGTGGCAATGCATTTTTCCGGAAGCTGGATGATCGCCAATTACAAAGATCAGATCACTGACTTTGACTGGGGTGTAACCTATCTTCCCAAAGAAGCCATGCGTTCTTCCGTTCCAGGAGGAAAATATCTGGCTGCATTCCAGAACACCGGAGTGGAAAAGGAAGCAGCAGAATTCATTGAATGGATCTCCAAGGCTGAGAACAATGCAAAGTACTGTGAAGAGAACAGCTACTTATCTCAGGTAAAAGGAAATGAGAGTTTAAACTATGCCTTTGGAAAAGAATATTTTAATATATTTTCAAAGGAGCTGGCTGCAACCTCATCACGTCCCGGATCAGAGTGGGGGTATCAGGCTCTGACCGGAGCTGTTCAGGGAGATCTCCGGGATAAGCTGGTGGAGGTTCTTGCAGGAAAACTGTCAGTTGATCAATACACCGAAGAAATGGATGGTCTGATTAACGAAAAGCTGAAAGAACTGAAATAATAACAAATTAAAAAAATGGATTGCCGTAAAATATCATTACAGCGGTCCATTTTTTTGCAATAATATCTAAAAAAGAAAACCTTGACAAAAAAAAACAATATGTATATAATAATTAGGCGTGCATAAACGCGTCATGTTTTTGTGCGTAAATTAAGCTGAAGATGACAGCAACCACAGACAATATCACAGGAGGTGAATGGAATGCCAACATTTAACCAGTTAGTAAGAAAGGGAAGACAGACAGGCGTTAAGAAATCCACAGCACCAGCTCTGCAGAAGGGTTACAACTCTTTACAGAAGAAGGCGACTGACATTTCTGCTCCTCAGAAGAGAGGCGTTTGTACAGCAGTAAAAACTGCAACCCCTAAGAAACCTAACTCTGCTCTCAGAAAGATCGCCAGAGTTCGTCTTTCAAACGGAATCGAAGTAACAAGCTACATCCCAGGTGAGGGTCACAACCTTCAGGAGCATAGCGTTGTTTTAATTCGCGGCGGTAGAGTAAAAGACTTACCAGGTACCAGATATCATATCGTTAGAGGTACACTGGATACTGCAGGAGTAGCGAACAGAAGACAGGCTCGTTCCAAATACGGTGCTAAGAGACCTAAAGAGAAAAAATAATTAATACCACACATTTGAAATTCTAGTGCCGGACTTTAGATATTGAACCTGTAGGTTGCAGGATTATATAGATAGAAACCGAGCGCGAACGCAACTTCAATGTTTGTGAGTACCGAGGATCTAATGAATAGCTGTTTATTCGTATGAAAAGACGGCGATATTAAGGAGGGAAGTAACGTGCCACGTAAAGGACATACTCAAAAAAGAGACGTATTAGCAGACCCGCTTTACAATAACAAGGTTGTTACTAAGTTAATTAACAACATTATGTTAGATGGTAAAAGAGGTGTTGCTCAGAAGATCGTATACGGTGCATTCGGCCGTATCGAAGCAAAAGCCGGCAAACCAGCCGTTGAAGTCTTCGAAGAAGCGATGAACAACATTATGCCTGTACTTGAGGTAAAGGCAAAACGTATCGGTGGAGCTACTTATCAGGTACCGATCGAAGTAAAACCAGAAAGAAGACAGGCATTGGCCCTGAGATGGATTACTCTTTACTCACGTAAAAGAGGAGAGAAGACTCAGGAAGAGAGACTGGCAAATGAGCTCCTTGATGCTGCTAACAACACCGGTGCAGCTGTAAAGAAGAAAGAAGATATGCACAAGATGGCTGAAGCAAACAAGGCATTTGCTCACTACAGATTCTAATAGGAGGAAAAAGCTTTGGCTGGAAGAGAATATCCATTGGAAAGAACCAGAAATATTGGTATTATGGCCCACATCGATGCAGGTAAGACTACATTGACCGAGCGTATCCTCTATTATACTGGTGTAAACTACAAAATCGGTGATACTCATGAAGGTACTGCAACCATGGACTGGATGGAGCAGGAACAGGAAAGAGGTATCACAATTACTTCAGCTGCTACAACATGCCACTGGACCATGCACGAGAACACCAAGGTTAAACCAGGTGCGTTAGAGCATCGTATCAACATCATTGATACTCCAGGACACGTTGACTTTACTGTTGAAGTAGAGCGCTCCCTTCGAGTGCTGGATGGTGCAGTAGGCGTATTCTGTGCTAAGGGCGGTGTTGAACCACAGTCCGAGAACGTATGGCGTCAGGCTGATACCTACAACGTACCCCGTATGGCATTCATCAACAAGATGGATATCATGGGTGCAAACTTTTTCGGCGCAGTAGAGCAGATCAAGACCCGTCTTGGTAAGAATGCTATCTGTGTACAGCTTCCAATCGGAGCAGAAGACGAATTCAAGGGAATTATCGATCTGTTTGAGATGAAAGCATATATCTACAACGATGACAAGGGTGATGACATCACCGTTACTGATATCCCTGAGGATATGAAAGACGATGCAGAGCTTTACCATGCAGAGTTAGTAGAGAAGATCTGCGAATTAGACGATGATCTGATGATGCAGTTCTTAGAGGGTGAAGAGCCTACTACTGAAGAATTAAAGAAAGGTTTAAGAGCTGCAACCTGTGACTGTAAAGCCATTCCTGTATGCTGCGGCAGCGCATACAGAAACAAGGGCGTTCAGAAACTCCTTGATGCAATTCTTGAATTTATGCCAGCTCCTACAGACATTCCTTCTATTAAGGGTGTTGATATGGATGGCAATGAAATTGAACGTCATTCTTCTGATGAAGAACCGTTCTCAGCACTTGCATTTAAGATCATGACTGACCCGTTCGTTGGAAAGCTTGCGTTCTTCCGTGTATATTCCGGTATTATGAATTCCGGTTCCTATGTACTGAATGCAACAAAAGGCAAAAAAGAGCGTGTTGGACGTATCCTTCAGATGCATGCTAACAAGAGAAGTGAGTTAGACAAAGTATATTCTGGTGATATCGCAGCAGCTGTTGGTTTTAAAGTTACCACAACTGGTGATACCATCTGTGATGAACAGCATCCGGTAATTCTTGAATCCATGGAATTCCCAGAGCCAGTTATCGATATCGCGATCGAGCCAAAGACCAAAGCTGGTCAGGGCAAGATGGGCGAAGCTTTGGCAAAACTTGCAGAAGAAGATCCTACATTCCGTGCAAAGACCAACCAGGAAACTGGTCAGGTTATCATTTCCGGTATGGGTGAGCTTCACCTTGAGATCATCGTTGACCGTCTGCTTCGTGAGTTTAACGTAGAAGCAAACGTAGGTGCTCCTCAGGTTGCTTACAAAGAAACCTTTACAAAGCCAGTTGATGTTGACAGCAAGTATGCAAAACAGTCTGGTGGACGTGGTCAGTACGGTCACTGTAAGGTTCGCTTTGAGCCTATGGATGCCAACGGCGAAGAACTGTTCAAGTTCGAATCAGCTGTTGTCGGCGGTGCGATTCCGAAAGAGTACATTCCTGCAGTTGGGGAAGGTATTGAGGAAGCAACCAAAGCTGGTATTCTTGGCGGATTCCCTGTAGTAGGTGTAAAAGCTACTGTATACGACGGTTCTTACCATGAAGTCGATTCCAGTGAAATGGCATTCCACATTGCCGGTTCTATGGCATTTAAGGATGCGATGAACAAGGGCGGTTCCATTCTTCTTGAACCGATCATGAAAGTGGAAGTAACTATGCCGGAAGATTATATGGGCGACGTTATCGGTGATATCAACTCCCGTCGTGGCCGTATCGAAGGTATGGAAGATATCGGCGGCGGTAAGATGATCAAAGCATACGTTCCGCTTTCCGAGATGTTTGGTTATTCCACAGATTTACGATCCAGAACACAGGGTCGTGGTAACTTCTCTATGTTCTTTGAGAAATATGAGCAGGTACCGAAGAATATCCAGGAAAAAGTTCTTACAGAGAAAAAGGGCAAATAATTCCTAACAGGTTCCACTGGATTCCGGGCTGTGAAGTCCGCCCGGAATCCCTCAAATAGGCTTGAAAATAGTGCACAAATAGCATATAATAAAAAACAGCCTAACATAAAATGATAGCTCTAAATGAGCATAAATTAAGGAGGACGTTATAAAATGGCTAAAGCTAAGTTTGAAAGAAACAAAACCCATTGTAACATCGGTACCATCGGTCACGTTGACCACGGTAAAACAACTTTAACAGCTGCTATCACAAAGACACTTCATGAGAGATTAGGTACTGGACAGGCAGTAGCTTTCGAGAACATCGATAAGGCTCCAGAAGAGAGAGAGCGTGGAATCACTATCTCTACTTCTCACGTTGAGTATGAGACAGAGAAAAGACACTATGCACACGTTGACTGCCCAGGACATGCTGACTACGTTAAGAACATGATCACTGGTGCTGCTCAGATGGATGGCGCTATCTTAGTTGTAGCTGCTACCGATGGTGTTATGGCTCAGACAAGAGAGCACATCCTGCTTTCTCGTCAGGTAGGCGTTCCTTACATCGTTGTATTCATGAACAAATGTGATATGGTTGACGATGCTGAGTTACTTGAGTTAGTAGACATGGAAATCCGTGAGCTGTTAAACGAGTATGAATTCCCAGGCGATGATACACCAATCATCCAGGGTTCTGCTTTAAAGGCTCTTGAAGATCCTTCCAGCGTTTGGGGCGATAAAGTTCTTGAATTAATGAAGGCAGTTGACGAGTGGGTTCCAGATCCAGTTCGTGAAACAGATAAGCCATTCTTAATGCCTATCGAGGACGTTTTCTCAATCACAGGTCGTGGTACTGTTGCTACTGGTAGAGTAGAGCGTGGTACATTACATGTATCTGACGAAGTTGAAATCATCGGTATCCATGAAGAAACACGTAAAGTTGTTGTAACTGGTATCGAAATGTTCCGTAAGTTACTTGACGAAGCTCAGGCTGGTGATAACATCGGTGCGTTACTTCGTGGTGTTCAGAGAACTGAAATCGAAAGAGGACAGTGTCTTGTTAAACCAGGTTCTGTAAAATGCCATAAGAAATTTACAGCTCAGGTTTACGTTCTGACAAAAGATGAAGGTGGACGTCATACTCCTTTCTTCAACAACTACAGACCTCAGTTCTACTTCAGAACAACTGACGTTACTGGTGTTTGCGATTTACCAGCTGGCACAGAGATGTGTATGCCTGGTGATAACGTAGAAATGTCTGTTGAACTGATCCACCCAATCGCTATGGAGCAGGGTCTTCGTTTCGCTATTCGTGAAGGCGGACGTACTGTAGGTTCAGGTAGAGTTGCTACAATCATTGAATAATTAAATTTAAAAGCCGAGCCCTTTGATTATAAGGGCTACGGCTTTTTTTTCTTTTATCCTGCGGTAACAAATGGTACTATACGTATTTCCTCCCCCTTAAGGTTTTATTACAAATACGTAATAAAAACGTTATTGTAAAAATGAGGGAAATTAGGTATCATGGTAGGGTATCTGAAAATGACTGCATGGAGGGAATGCGAAGATGAAAAAAATAAAATTAGGCAGAGTCTTTACCGGACTTTTGGCAGCTGGATTTTTATGCTGTGCCTCTGCTTTTGTTTCGTTAGCGGATGAAGTGTTTTCCGATGATCAGGCTGTGATTCAGTCTTGTCTCGTTAATTCTGATTTAACCAGCGTTACAGTTAAAGTTTCAAATCATGCACCGGCTCAGGGAACGGATGGTGTGCTTTATCTGGTAGAGCTTCAGCCCTATCAAAACAGCCTGGAAGGAAGAACTGATTATGCAGCAAAAGCATCTTTGGGAGATTCAGCCGCATTCACTTTTTCATTGAACCGCAACACATTACAGGATCGACTCTACAGCAGATTTATTGTGGCAGTCTGGGATGGAAACAAGTACATACCTGTGAGCAAGCCTCATTACATAACAAATCCTGAGGCAGTGGCAGCAAATAAAAACAAATTCAATGATCCTCTTACCAAAAAGGGCCTGAACATTGAACTTAACATGCTGGGAGACGCATTTGAACTTGGAGTGAAGCACGTTGCAACGAATATTTCATTCCATCAGATTCTGGGTCAGGGTATTGATTATCAGTATGATGGCAAGACCTATCATTTTGACGCTAATGTTATTAAGGGTTATGACGATACCATTAGTGCTTTGTCAGGAAAAGGCATGACTGTAACTGCAATTATTTTGAATGGCTGGAATCCGTCAACGCCGGATCTGATTTATCCTGGCACTAAGAAAAATTCCAATGCATTTTACTACTTATTCAATACTGCAACACCGGAAGGCTTTGAACAGACAAGAGCGATTGCGTCATTTCTGGCAGAGCGTTATAACGGCTCCAATCCTAATCATGGGAAGATATCCAACTGGATTATTGGAAATGAAATTAACAATCAGCAGTGGAACTATATAGGGGCAAGGGATTTAACCAGTTATGTCCAGGCATACCAGAATGCGTTCCGTGTATTCTACACTGCGATTAAGAGCACCAGTGCCAATGACAGAGTATATTATTCCCTGGATTATAACTGGAATAATGAGATTGACAATAAGCTGAAATACGGCGGCAGACAGATCGTCGATACATTTAATTCCATTGCTAACCAACAGGGACAGATGGACTGGGGATTATCTTATCACCCATATCCCTGCCCTATGACAGAGCCGGAATTTTGGGATGATGATAAGACGGGATTGATTAAGAACGATTTTAATTCTCCGGTAATTAATTTTAAGAATTTAACCACTCTTACTGATTATATGGCTCAGGATAGTCTGAAATCGCCTGCTGGACAGGTGAGACATATTATTCTGACGGAACAGGGATTTACTGCAAGAACCCAGTCAGGACAGGACGTTTCCCAGGTACAGGCTGCGGCATATGCTTACTCTTATTACATGGTTGACAGTAACCCATATATTGATGCTTACATCTTAAGCCGTCAGGTTGACGCTCCGCTGGAAGTAAGAAGTGGTCTGTCCTTTGGACTTTGGGCTTGTGATATGAATAGGGGAGACGATATTGTGGCAACGAAACGACGCAAGATCTGGCAGGTGTTCCACGATATTGATAAGAAAAAGAGTACTTTGGAAACTACGGAGTTTGCTAAATCCATTATTGGAATACAGAAATGGTCCGACGTAGTTCCTAATTTCAAATGGAGATCATTAGAGAAATAAAATGAAAGGCTGTCATGATAATTCATGACAGCCTTTTGGCGTATTAAGATCTTAACAATTATGAAACACAAGAGTGACTGCAAATATATTATACTATAAAAAGTCATATACATTGGATTTGCTGAATCCGTTACTCATCTAATATTTTTTACACAAAGGAGAACATATGGAAATTACCACCATACTGGGCGTTATAATCGGTATTATAGCTGTTGTTGGCGCAATGATATTTAAACACATTGATTTTGCTGTGCTTTTAAATCCTGCGGCTTTTTTTGTTATTATTGTTGGAACGGTTGCCACAATTTTAAATTCATATCCTGGCGAGAATGTTAAAGTGATCGGATCTCTTTTCAGGATCCTGTTTACGAAGAAAAAAGGCCAGTCAGAAGCTGAAATGATAGAACTGATGTATGAACTGGCAAAGAAAGCACGTTCAGAAGGATTATTATCCCTGGAGGCAAAGGCTGAGGAACTGGAAGATCCATTTTTAAGAAAAGGAATCCGGTTACTTGTTGATGGGACAGGGGAAGAGGTTATCGAGGATATTCTGGAGACAGAAATCGGTGCCATGGAAAAACGTCATGAAATTAATGCCAGCATCTTTTCGTCTGCCGGTACCTATGCGCCTACCCTGGGTGTTCTGGGTGCAGTTTTTGGTCTGATTGCTGCCATGTCCTCAATTAATGATACGGAACGAATGGCGGAAGCGATTGCTGCCGCGTTTATCGCAACCATACTTGGTATTTTTACCGGATATGTTTTATGGAATCCATTTGCAAAAAAACTGAAGGTGAAAAGCCAGCAGGAAGTTATGGCGAAAGAGATCATCCTAAAAGGTATTATATCCATGCAGCACGGGGATTCTCCCTTTGTACTTCGGGAGAAATTACTTGCTTCTCTTCCTAAATATAAGCAGAAAAAGATTGAAGCGCAGCAGAATAAAAAGGAATAGGGTGATTACATATGTCAAAAAAGAGAGAGCAGGCACATCAGGAAGAGGAAGCTGGAGAGGCATGGCTTTTGCCGTATTCAGATTTGATGACGTTGCTGCTGGCAGTTTTCATCGTTCTTTTTGCTGTCAGCAAAATTGATGCCCAAAAAGCGCAGCAGATTTCTCAGGAATTTTCCTCTTCCATGATGAACAAAGATTATAATGGTAAAGGCTCGGGTTCCGGCTCTGGCTCTGGATCAGGATCAGGATCAGGAGGGGCTGCCCCTCTTGAAAGCGGTACGCCATCTAATGCATCTCCAGAAGGCGGACCTTTAAATATTGAGACGGAAAGCGAGTTGGAAAGCTTTTTAGGGGAATATGAACTAAAAAAACTGGAAACCCTGAAGAGTGAAATTGATACCAGGCTGCATGACGAAGGTATGGATCAGTCTGTATCAACCATGATTGATATGAGAGGTCTGGTCATAAGGCTGAATAATGCCATTCTTTTTGACTCAGGCAGTGCAAATATTAAAAAACAGAGTGAAGATACTTTAATTGAAGTAGCCAGTCTTTTAAACACGGTTGATAACTTCATACGTATTGAAGGTCATACTGATAATGTGCCGATCAGCCGAAGTGCTTATCCATCTAACTGGGAGCTTTCCACGGCTAGAGCTGTGAATGTGGTTAAGCTATTCATCGGTAAATGCAATTATCCTCCCAATAAGCTGATTGCAGTAGGGTACGGCGAGTTTAAACCAGTAGCTGATAATTCAACACCCGAGGGAAGAACAATGAACAGACGTATTGATATTATTATTCTTAGCTCAAAATATAATAACCTTGAAGAACCGCTTATCAAATAGTGGGTCTGTTATGGGGTAAAAAAAGGGGCTGTAAAATAAGTCCCTAAAACAAGAATCGCCAGTTCCGGCAAATGCCGGTTCTGGCGATTCTTGTTTTTATATGTCTCTTATACACAC
>JAAOXG010000119.1 GCA_013036995.1 Lacrimispora defluvii | reverse complement strand
GGCACCTTCCAGCAAGAGGTCAGCGATCAAGGGTTTGAGCAGTCCATGTCTAAGCGTGGAAACTGTCAGGACAACGCTCCGCAAGAGTCGTTTTTCGGGCATTTCAAAGATGAGTGCAATTACTCAAGGTGCAGGGATCTTGATGAACTGAAAGCATTGGTTGCCGGGTATGCAGATTACTATAACTACGAGAGGCGTATGTGGGATAGAAATCGCATGACACCGGTCGAATATGAGCAGTATCTCCTGAATATGACAGAGAATGACTTTGGTGAATATCTGTTGTGTGAGGAAGAAAAATATCAGCGGATGAAAGTGAAAGCCGCAAAACTGGCGATTGAACGAGCAAAGAGCTTAGGCGTATGAGAAAAGCGATGGGAGGCTGCTGTTATGAAACAAAATCAGATAAGAAAACAGCCTTCAGATGAGATTAGACCATTTCTGGACAATCCATTCTTGAAGGACTTTAGAGGCCGCGATATGATCTACACAAAGGATTTTTACGTGGCCATGTATAAAAAAATATCCGAGGAACACATGACCTACGTGGCGGCATATAACAGTCTCGGCTTTTCCACCGCTGTCCTTGGAGAGGATCGAGCCAATTCAGCGGGAAAACGTGCGATGCAGATGGCTCGTGAGGAACGGCTGTTTACCGTAAACCCTTCCAGCTACGATGGCTCCGTACCCAGAGAGGCCATGGGAGCTATGTCTCCATTGGAAGAATTGGCTTACTTAAAGGCAAGAAACTTCTATTTAGAGGAGCTGGTTTCTGCTCAAAAAAAACTCCAATCCGCATTGGCGGACATGACTATATCATCGAATCCGAAAACGTAAATGCAGACAGATTTCAAATGGCAGACGCTTTTATTGGTCGGCAAGCTGGGAAAAAGGACGGCTTGTCCACTACGCAGTGCCTGTGTATGTTTGGCGTGTCACGTTCCGGCTACTATTCATGGATTGAACGTCAGAAAGATACGAAGGGTTCCCGCGTGGCAAAACAGGAAAGCCGAAATGAATTAAAAGAGAAGTTTCGGCAAATCGTGAGAAAATTGGGCTTTGTCCCGGGAAAGCGGACTTTTCAGACCTATATGTGGCGGGATTTCAATATCAGCATCAGCGTGAAGCGTTGCCGGACGCTCATGAAAGAAATGAACCTTGCGGCAAACAAACCAAAAAAGGATGCCTACAAGCATCAGGCAACCCATGATCACGAGTATGCCTCTCCGGAAAATAGGGTAAATCAAAACTTTTACGTCGGTTCTCGAAAGGTCATCTTGACCGATATTACCTATCTCTACTATGGTTTTGCTCGCACACCCATCTATCTTTGCGCCTTTAGAGATGCTTACAC
>JAAOXG010000118.1 GCA_013036995.1 Lacrimispora defluvii | reverse complement strand
CTATGTGCGAAGTTTGAGTTGAGTTATCTTAATACAGTAAGGAGGTGTAAGAAATGATAAATGTGGAAAAAACAATTGGTAATCTGATTGATAAGCAAAGTGTTTCATTTATAAGCTCGGTTGATTGTATGGGATTTCCCAATACGAAAGCAATGCTTCCGCCCAGAAAAAGAGAGGGGATAAAAACGTTTTATTTTACCACAAATACATCATCAATGAGAGTGGGACAATACAAAGACAACGAAAACGCATGTATCTATTTCTGTGACAAGCGTTTTTTCCGGGGAGTAATGCTTAGAGGCATTATGGAAGTTATGGAAGATGAAGCGAGCAGACAAATGATATGGCGCAATGGAGATACCATGTATTATCCCCAGGGTGTTAATGATCCTGACTATTGTGTATTGAAGTTTACGGCAGTTGACGGACGGTATTATAGTAATTTCCATTCAGAAGTATTTAATATTGGCGAATCATTTAAAACAACGATTAGCTGAAACACAGCCGCCGGCTGTTTTAATAGAGGAAATCAGCCGGCAACAGCGATTTTTCCAGGTTGAAAAAGAGCCGCCCGGTTACTCAGGAAAAATTAGAAATAAAAATAAGAAAAACTGTTGACATTTGTCGAAAGCTTTGGTATGATATACCTCGCCGCTGAAAACGGCGGCAAACTTCTTCCAAAACACATCGATGAACGATGAAAAAAGTTTTGAAGAAAATGAAAAAAAAGGTTGACAAAAACAACCGGACATGATATCCTATATGAGTTGCTCCTGAAGCGGA
>JAAOXG010000117.1 GCA_013036995.1 Lacrimispora defluvii | reverse complement strand
AGCCCGGCGCGGTGTGCCTGCCCCCGGCTGGTACAGCCAAAGGCATCCATCTTCGTAACATTACGACCGTAACGGGCAATGGCCTGCGTATCTTCAACAAGCTCTGTCGCCTTCTCCCAGCCGTTGTTCGGGTCAATCCAGTTCACCTCAACGGCATTATGGCGGTCCTTCAGGGCGCTGAAGCTGTAGCGGAACGGCGCGCCATCATCCGGCATCACCACATTACTGCGGTTATAGGTCCACGTCTTATCCGACGGTCGGTCCTGCACGAACGTCAGCGTCTGCCCGTTCCATACCGGCATACAGCGCATCGCCGAGCAGAAATCGCTGAGCACATCCCACGCCTTACGCTGTGTGGTCAGGTACGCATTACAGGTGATGCGCGGCTCCGTGCCGCCAAAGCCGTCCGGCACTGACTGGTCGCAGTACTGGCCGATGACATACAGCGCCCATTTCTCCACATCCGCCGCACCAAGACGTTTCCCCATGCCGTAGCGCGGATGGGTCAGCATATCCCACAGACACCAGGCCATGTTGTTGCTGTATGCCGGTTTAAACGTTCCGTCCCAGATACCGCTGTATTGCCGCGTCTGCGGGTTATAGTTCGACGGCACCTGCAGAATACGCCCGCGCAGATGATAATTACGGCTCACCTGCTGGCTGCCGAACTGCTCCGAGTCCACCTGCACGCCGACCAGTGCCGTGTTCGGGTAGCACTGTTTCACATCGATGATTTCAGTGTATGACGACCAGAGCGTTTTGTTCTGCAGCTGGTCTGTGGTGCTGTCCGGCGTCATCCTGCGCATCCGGATATTAAACGGGCGCGGCGGCAGGTTACCCATCACCACCGAGGCCAGATACTGCGAGGTGGTTTTGCCCTTAATGGTGATGTCTTTTTCCGTCACCCAGCCACCGTTACGTTGTATCTGAACCAGCAGGCGGACTTCCGACGGATTCCTGTCACCCTTTGAGGTGGTTTCCACCAGTGCCTGTACACCGAAGGTAAAGCGCAGACGGTCGATGTTTGCAGACGTAATGGTGCGGGTGATCGGCGTGTCATATTTCACTTCCGTACCCAGCACCGTCTCGGAGCCGGAGGATTCAAATCCCTCCGGCGGAGTCTGCTCCTGCTCACCAGCCCGGAACACCACCGTGACACCGGATATGTTGGTATTCCCCTCAGTGTCCAGCACCGGCGTACTGTTCAGCAGCACGCTTTTTAAGCCATCCACCGGACCTTCAATCGGCCCTTCGCTGATGGCATCGATCACACTCAGCAACTGCGTGGACTTCAGGTTGTCCTTCGCTTCGCGCGGGGTATGCCCCTTACTGCTTCCTTTACCCATTCCTCACGCTCCATAAATGACAAAACCGCCCGCAGGCGGTTTCACATAAAACATTTTGCATCAGCGACCAATCACCACAACCTGACCACCGTCCCCTTCGTCTGCCGTGCTGATCTCCTGAGAAACCACGCGTGACCCCACGCGCATTTCCCCGTACAGAACAGGCAGAACATTGCCCTGGGCAACCATGTTATCCAGTGAGGAGAAATAGGTGTTCTGCTTACCGTTATCCGTTGTCTGTATACGGGGAGTTCTGGCTTTCGGTGCCAGCATCTGCGCCACACCACCGAGCACCATACTGGCACCGAGAGAAAACAGGATGCCGGTCATACCA
>JAAOXG010000116.1 GCA_013036995.1 Lacrimispora defluvii | reverse complement strand
GATTTCACTCCGGATTACTCATTTGAGTTTCTTACAGGCAATTCAATGTCGAATTTGCCTGGTTATTACCCTTATGTTATGTTTGACTTTAAAAATATGCCTTCTATAGTACAGAGTGTTAAGGGGCAAGGATATAAGGCTATCGCAATGCACCCTGAAAATCCTAACAATTGGAAGAGGAATGTGGTATATCCAGCGTTGGGGTTTGATGAATTTTTATCGTATACAAGCTTTCAAAAAGATGATACACTTCTTATAAATAGAATAAGCGATTTAAGTAATTATAAAAAATTAATAGAAGTTTATGAGAGCCAAGAACAGCCTGTGTTCATTTTCAGTGTAACAATGCAAAACCATGGAGGATACGATTTTAATATTATTAAAGAGGAAATGAGAGTTTCTGTTGATAAACAATATATTCAGTATTCAGATGTTCAAGAGTATCAGTCATTAATTAATTATTCAGATGAGGCTTTAGAATACTTGATTAATTATTTTCGATCTGTAGACGATCCTGTAATAATTTGTTTTTTTGGAGATCATCAGCCAGTATTGAATAATGAATTTGAGAACAAACTGGCTAAGTCTGGGGAAATGTATGGTGATTCAGATTTATTGACTACAGAAAAATATTTTTCTGTACCGTATTTTATATGGAGTAACTATGATACTGGTAAATCATTAGTTATAAATAATTATGAAGGAACTAATGTTACAAGTACAAATTACTTAGGTGTTCAGGTACAATACTACGCAGGACTTAATCTATCAAAATATGGAAATTTTCTGTTAGATCTAAAAGAGGAGATTCCAGTACTTAATCGATTAGGATATTTAGGCGCTGATGATAAATGGTATTTTTTTACTGATAATTCTGATTTTTCAGAATATCTTAAAAAATATCAAATTGTCCAATATAATGGAATGTTTGATAAAAAGAAAAATGAAAAACTATTCAAATAAAAGGAGATTTGGTAATGCAAGTATTACAAATTATTTTAATTATTATTCCAGGTGTAATGGCAACTTATATATATGAATTTAAAAAGAAATGTAATTTAAATGCGAAAGATTGGCTATATAACAGTGCCAAATTTATCTTGGTAATATTTTGGCTTATAAATCTGATTCAATACTTACGTGGCTGGGGTAGTTTCGATTGGACAAAATTTTCAGTGCAGTTTATTTTAAAATACATACCACTAGCTTCAATGTTGGCAGTGATTCTTCCACACATTCAATTATACCTAGATCTAAAAATTAATAGTCTTAAATAACTTATAAGGCACTGCAGTTTTAATTCGCTTTGACGTTACCGTATTAGTGACCCAAAACGGAGCGGAGGCAGAAACGTGTTTTTTGCAACCCCAAAGT
>JAAOXG010000115.1 GCA_013036995.1 Lacrimispora defluvii | reverse complement strand
GGTCCGCCAAATTTCAAAAACATATAATCAGTGATCAGACCCTAAAAAGGAAGAGAAGTGTTTTATCACTCCTCTTCCTTTTTTTCATACACTTTAATGCTTTCTTCATGTCTCAGCGTATTGGGACCTAAGAATTTACCAGTCTCCCAGTGATTCTGGAATGTTTCGGGCTTTTTGTTTTCATTCTTTGCACTGGAGCCGTAGTTATCCTTATTTTTATTTTTCATGTTTGTTCACCTCAAAGATAGTATGGTAAAAACAGTCCCGATTATACATATTTGATCTCAGATTCAGCCCGTTTCTCATTTTTCCGCAATAAACCTGCTGAGCATTCATATAATATAAAAAACTTTCTTTCCTGAGGTTCTCATGCAGTCAACCGAAAAAAAAACGAAGACAGATGTAATGAAACATAACAATGTTCCTGTCCTTACTTATACTATCAATTATCCTTATTTTACATCAAACTGCAGCACTGCCGCGGCAAACTCCATTAATCAGTTCTATGAGATTCAGTCCCAGCAGTCGGAAAAATACTGCCGCGAGGTTTTATACCCTCAGGCTGTGGAAGATGCCATGTATGCAAAGGACAATGAGTTTCCCTTTCACAGCTATGAATTTCTATCCAACTATGTGATCACATATAATGAGGATTGCTTTACCAGCCTCTACACCGACCAATATTCTTATTTGGGCGGGGCTCACGGAAATACGGTGAGGAAGTCCCAGACCTGGAACTTCCAAACAGGGAAGCAGATGCATATAACCGACTTTTTTCTAGACGTAAATGATGTAAATGATATTTTTAAGGTAATTGAAAATGAGATTGTTATCCGCCAGAATGAAAATCCGGGTACCTACTTTGATGATTATGCAAATCTGATCCGGGGAAATTTTGATATGAACTCGTTTTACTTAAAGCCCTGCGGCGTCGTCATCTACTATCAGCAATATGAAATCGCTCCATATGCCTCCGGAATTCCGGAATTTTTCTTTCCCTATAAAAACTGCACCGATGATTCAGGTTCCCAAACTACCTCATAGTCATTGAAAATAATCCGGTCATCACGATAACAGATGGCCGGCATTTTTTTTGTTTTCTGTCTTAGTATAGCCGGCCTGCCTCATCATCATATCCAGGATCTTTTCAGCGGCCTCCTTTTTTTCCTCTTCGGGCAGGGTCTCAAACAGAACCATCTCTCCAGTAAACTCTATGTAATTTACAATCTTAATTGTTTTACTCATAATTTTATACCCCTTCCTGTAAAATGTATGTGACACAGATTGTACCTGTTTCCAGGTATCTTCTCTTTTAATTATCGGAAAGAAGGGAACTCATTGATTAAAAATGAGACAAAATCAATTGGGGCGGCTTATGTACGGGTAAGTACAAACGATCAGACCGAGCTCTCTCCAGCTGCACAACTTCGGGAGATTAAAAATTCAGCCAATGCCGACGGTGTGCTGATTCCGGATGAATACATTTTTATAGAAGAAAAGGGGGTAAGCGGGCGCAGAGCTGATAACCGGAAAGAATTTCAGCGGATGATCTCCATTGCAAAATCTCATCCCTCCCCCTTTCAATATCTGTATTTATGGAAATTCTCCCGCTTTGCACGTAATCAGGAAGAAAGCATGTTTTATAAAAGCGTACTTCGAAAAAAATGCGGAGTTTCAATAAAAAGTGTTTCTGAACCGATTATGGAGGGTATGTTTGGGCGGCTGATCGAAAGCATTATTGAATGGTTTGATGAATATTATTCCATCAACTTATCTGGTGAGGTTACTCGGGGAATGACGGAAAAAGCCCTGAGAAACGGGTATCAGGCCGCTCCCTGCCTGGGATACCGTGCTGTAGGAGAGGGAAAGCCTTTTGTAATAGAAGAAAAGGAATATGAGGCCGTAGTATTGATACATCAGTCTTTTTTTAATGGAATGGATCTTACATCAATTGCTAGAGATGCCAATAACCAGGGGTATTGCACCAAACGGGGCAATCCGTTTGACAGAAGATCGGTAGAGAGGATATTAAAAAACAGATTCTACGAAGGTACAGTTACGTGGAATAACATCTCTTTTCATGGCTCACACGAAACGAGAAAAGAGGTTACCTCTGTCTTTCAAGCTAACCAGCAGCGGCTGAAACAGGAATACAGGCCCCGGAACAGAAGGGAAATTTCCTCATGCAGACATTGGGCCAGCGGACTTTTGGTCTGCGGTTACTGCGGCGCCAGTCTGGGATATAACTCAGGAGGAAAAACAGGTCATCAGTCCGGCTATTTTCAATGCTGGCGCTATACCAAAGGACTTCATAAGGAATCCTGCTGTATTTCTGACAAAAAAGCGGAGTCTCTCATTATTGAATCCTTACAGCAGGTCACTGCAAATGCAGAGAAACACAACTACTACATCAAACAACCAGATTCAGGACGATCTTTAGAAAAGCAACGGCTAGAATCCGCATTGGAAAAGTTAGTTATAAAGAAAAATAAAATAAAATCAGCATATGAAAATGGAATTGACACTCTGGAAGAATACCGTGCCGGAAAAGAACGTCTTATGAAGATTGAATCAGAGCTGGAAAGCAGGATAAAATCTATAGAAGCCTTGGAACGTCACGAACACACCCAAATTAAGGATGCATGTAACTATAAAATCAAAGGTGTCTGCGATATATTAACAGATCAATCAGTCAGCAGCGAAGTGAAAGGGAAAGCGCTGCGCAGTGTGGTAAAAAAAATTGTTTATGATAAAAAGTCAGGGGAAATGAAGTTTATTTATTATATGCATTTACAATAGGGTCCGCCATACTGGCTCATA
>JAAOXG010000114.1 GCA_013036995.1 Lacrimispora defluvii | reverse complement strand
AATTTCCCAATGCAACTTCGGGAAAAAGCTCTGCAACTTTTTCCAAAAAGCACTTGCAAAAAACATTCATTTGATTTGTTATGGTCGAAAGATTTAGATGAGTACAAAAAGAACAAATTAAATGCTCTGAACAAAATTTTTCTGATGCTACATAGAGAAATCACTCGCTATGATGGTACCGAAGATAACTATGTCGCAAAGTTCAAATATACACTGCTATCCAAAAAGGAAAGAGCCAGATTTCCGGACGATACGGAGTTCATTACCGCTTTTGCGGAACGTCAGGTTTATCTGATGAACAGTAAGAATAAGATTTATATTCTTGAAAAGTTCGAGAATTACGGCACAGTTGAAGATAAGGATGTATACCGCCATTTTGATGAGGGTGAATATTCCATCGAACATATTATGCCGCAGCATCTTACTCCGGTGTGGGTAAAGGCGCTTGGTGAAGATTATGAACAAATTCACGAGGAATGGCTTCATAGAATTGCCAATCTCACACTGACCGCCTATAACTCCAAATACAGCAATAGTCCATTTGCCGATAAAAAAGATATGAAAAATGGCTTCAAGGAAAGCGGCATTCGAATGAATACCTTTATTGCACAGAATGATAAATGGACATTAGCTGAATTGGAAGAACGCAGTGAATACCTGATGAGACGTGCGCTTGAAATATGGGCATCTCCAATTACGGATTTCAAGCCGGAAGAAAAGCAGCTGGATTCGTACACCTTGGATGATGACATGAATCTCAGTGGCAGAATAATTGCTCGATTTAGCTATAAGAATACTGAGCAGCCTGTTACCAGCTGGATTGATATGTATGAACGTATAATGAAAATACTTCATGCTGAAGATAAATCTGTATTGTCAAAATTAGCTTATACCACGGATGATAATATCGATTTGTCACAGTATGTAAGTTCCAAAAAGACAGACCTTAGGGGAGCTATCGAAATCGAAGACGGTATTTATTCCGAAAAAAACACCAGTACTTGGATGAAGTTGTCATTGTTAAGGCGTTTCTTCAAACTCTATAACGCAGACCCGTCTGATCTGGTATTTTTCCTTAGAGATGATACCGAATCCGCTGATGTCGAATTAGCTGGTACCAGATATGAATTACGAAAGAGATACTGGGCATATGCACTTGAGTATATTCAAGCAGCTCACGGAGATAAAGGTTCGTTTAGCAACGTGAGTCCGTCCAAGGAAAACTGGATTAATGGATTCTTTGGCATAGGTGGATTCAGTATCTGCTGTGTTGCTAATTATGATTCAGCACGTATAGAGCTGTGCTTAGGAAAATCCCAAAAAGAAGAAAATAAAGCAACCTTTGACAAGCTGATTACAAAAAAGACTTCTATCGAAACAGCTCTCGGTGTGACTCTAATCTGGAACCGTGGAGACGATATAAAATCGTCCAAAATATACTATCAGTTGGATAATGTTAGCATTGAAAATGAAACGGATTGGCTGCAGATGGCAAAATTCCACGCTGAATGGAGCAAGAAGTTTTATGATGTACTGGTTCAATACTTAGAAGCGATGTAATAGCGAAATTCAACCACCCAAGCGAAGATATTAAATTAAGTGTAAGCGGCGATCTTTGGCACGTGCCAAAAGACCCCATGGATAAGTCAGAGACATTAATACCTCATAGCGTTCTTAATTGTATAAATTAAATAAACAATATATAAATGCGTCAGGAGCAAATGTTCCTGACGTTTTTCCATTTAAAGGATGAGAGGCTTTTAAACGGGCATGGGTTTATTGCCGAATTGATGTCTCTGAAGATATCAATGGTGAGAACAGATGGTTTCTTCATCAACGGAAGTTCTTAGGATATTGAGACTAATCAGTATATAAATGAATCAGTCTTATGGAAATAAAACAAGATGCGGAACAAGGGGAAATGTATGTTCTGGTGATAAAAAAGGTTGGGTTGAAGGAAATGAGAGTAGAAATCAGTACTACTAAATATTTTTGTAAAGAGGATAAGTATCTCATATACTCCCCTAGAAGGTCATATTTCTCTGAAAACTATAGATTAATTATGGAGGTGTTGTTATGAAAAGTGCGGAAAATCAAAATCGGGAATCTCTAAAAATAATTATAAATGGGAAGCCTGTCATCTTGCAATTTAGTTCTGCTCCTAATACAGAAGCATCAGACTTTATTAAACAAACTTTGATTAAAGCATATATATATAAGGCGGATTGAATGAACTTTTTCCAATGGTAAAAAACGCTGAAAACTGCTATTTATATAGCTTTCTGAAGTGTTGTGTGAGATAATAAAGCTGGCAAAAGCCAATTGAACCTTGAAAATTTCATATATCAAGTGTCTGGTCTCTCACACAATATCTTATAATGAGAGGACGGATACAAATGGCTGAAAGAGTTTATTGTTTATACAGAGTTTCAACATCAAAACAGGTAGATCATGATGATCAAAATCAGGCTGATATTCCCATGCAACGGAAAGCTTGCCATGAATTTGCTGAACATATGGGCTGGACCATTGTTCATGAGGAACAGGAAAATGGTGTTTCTGGCTATAAAGTTAGCGCGGCTGACAGGGATAAAATTCAGTTAATCAGAGAACACGCTGAAAAGGGGAAATTTGATATTCTTCTGGTTTTTATGTTTGATAGAATAGGAAGAAAGGCCGAGGAAACTCCATTTGTAGTGGAATGGTTTGTTAAGAAAGGTATCAGGGTTTGGAGCGTTAATGAAGGTGAACTGTTTTTTGCAACCCCAAAGT
>JAAOXG010000113.1 GCA_013036995.1 Lacrimispora defluvii | reverse complement strand
TTGCCGGGCCAGTTTCCGGTGGGCTGATGCAGTTAGCCGAAAAAAGAAAAAACCCATTTTAACACGGTCAGATCAAAAACCGGAAGTCAGAAAACGGGTTTGTGATGGAAGTTTGTTCAAACTGTGAAATATTTGTGAATTTATTCTTAATTTTAACTGATTTCTATTTTTTTAATACAACTTAATTTTTATTAAGAAATAAATAACAAATTTGCCATTGATTTTATTCAATTTCAGTGCTACACTGAGTTCTGACTTCAGGGACATAGGACAACCGGAAGCCATACAACCAAAATACCTATGCAGTCTCAAGGAGGATATAATTATGAGGTTAACAACAAAGAAACTGGTACTGACAGGTGTTGCAGTATTAACAATGGCAGCTATCTCTGCATGTGGAAATACCAAAGGTTCTGAAACAACTGCCGCTACAAAAGCAGAAGTAACTACCGAAGCAACAACAAAACCAGCAGAAACTAAAAAAGAAGTAAAAGAAAGCAGTTCTTTAGCAGAAACTAAAAAAGACGAGACTAAGAAAGAAGAAACAAAGAAGGACGAAACCAAGAAAGATGAAACGACTGCTGCAGAATCCAAGACTGGCGACAACAAAATAAAGGCAGAATCCCCAGCAGCTGCAAAAGACAGTAAGTCAGCAGTAACAGAAACAAAGAAAGCTTCTAATTAGTTAGTAAGATTTTCCTACATAGCATTTCAAAAGGCAGATCCGTCAATCCGATCTGCCTATTTATATAGAATCATTCCGTTGATCCAGTTTCTTTTTCTTCTTTTTTTCGAAGATTTTTCAGAGTGATTTCCACTCCCTCTTTTTCCCCTATAATTC
The DNA here is from genome assembly GCA_013036995.1 of Lacrimispora defluvii. Classification (GTDB taxonomy): domain Bacteria; phylum Bacillota; class Clostridia; order Lachnospirales; family Lachnospiraceae; genus Lacrimispora; species Lacrimispora defluvii. The sequence goes on along the minus strand of JAAOXG010000113.1, from coordinate 1,634 downwards.
TCGCCAGCGCTTCAAATGCCCTGACCGGATCTGCCTGATTTACTGTGGTGATAGTATCTGCCACTACTACCACCTCCTTTCTGGTTAATTGTATGTTCCGCTGTTTGTCCTTCTTACCTTATTTTATGCAATCACAGAAAACGGGTTTTAATTTTCTGCCGGAGGGAGTAGATTATACCAGGAGATGATAGAATGAAACGAGCTGAGGAATCAGAGAAACTGCTGCGTGTAGCCGTCTACATCCGTGTGTCTTCCGATGAACAGGCAGAACGGGGCGATTCCATAAGAGATCAAAAAGAGCGGGGCATCAAATACATTGAAGAACATAAAAATATGGTTCTGCAGGATATTTATCTGGATGACGGCGTTTCCGGGCAGAAAATCGACCGGGACGACTTTACCCGTTTAATGAATCATGTAAAGGAAGGGCTTGTGGATCTGATTATATTTACCAAGCTGGACCGTTGGTTTCGCAGCCTGCGCCACTATCTCAATACCCAGGCGGTCCTGGAAAAACATCATGCAGCATGGACCGCCATCGACCAGCCCTTCTTTGACACTTCCACTCCCTACGGCCGGGCATTTGTGGCTCAATCCATGACCTGGGCTGAACTTGAGGCACAAAACGGCGGTCTTCGTGTGGCTGACGTCTTTCGTACAAAGGTCACCCACGGGGAAGTCATAACAGGCAAAGTCCCACACGGATACCGGATCGAGAATAAGCATCTGGTGCTGTCAGAGGAAGCCCCTGCCATACAAGACACGATTTTTTATTTCATAAAACATCAGTCCATGAATCAGGCTGTAAAGTATTTAAAAGAGACATACGGAATCATCATGTCTGTGCAAAACTTTAAACAGTCAATCCTTCGCAATGAAAAAATCACCGGACGTTACAGAAGTAATGATACTTACTGTCCCCGTCTGATTTCCGATGAAGCCTTCCATCAGGTTCAGCGCATCCTGGATCATAACAGCAATATAAAATCCGGCCAGAAATACCCCTACATTTTTACCGGCCTTTTAGTGTGCGCCGAATGTGGTCAAAAAATGGGCGGCTGTCATATTAATACAGTTTCAAAGCGAAAGGACAAAACAGTACTCCGATATAAATATCCAGCCTACGAATGCAAATGGCACCGGTCTTTCAGGAAGTGTGACAACGGGGGAGCAATCAGGGAAGTCCGCATTGAGGAATATCTTCTGAAAAATGTAAAAGAGCAGTTTGGATCTTATATAGCAGACTTTGAAGCAAAAAGCAAAAAAACAGTTGATAACCGTCAGAAAAAGAATCAGCTTCAAAAGAAAATTGACCGTTTAAAGGATTTATATTTAAATGAAGCAATTACACTGGAAGAATATAAAACTGATCGGGAAGATTTAGAGATTCAGCTGAATAAGCTTTCTGATATAAAACAGCCGGCTGATAATCCGGAGGCTTTAATAAACATGATTAATAAAGATTTTGAAAGCATGTATCAGCACCTTGATAACCATCAAAAGCGCCTGTTCTGGCGGTCAGTCATTAAAGAAATACACCTGAGTAAACGCTCCGGCTGTCACAGGGAATATACCATTATTTTTTTATAACACTTTTGCCCCTAAGTGCATGATCCGGTGTGCTGATTCATCCC
>JAAOXG010000112.1 GCA_013036995.1 Lacrimispora defluvii | reverse complement strand
CAATAAACGCTTGACACAAACCTTCCTCAAATAAGATTTGCATGTAAAATCTGCTTCCTGTATAATAGATATGAATAATCAGTATCCGATTGAGGGGGCATAGCTTTGACTGAAAAACAGACGAGTTATAAAAGTGTGGCGGGATTCCGTTGTTTAAGAAACATTAAGCGTCAAACCAATGATTTGTATCTGGTCCACTGCGGTATTCAGCAGTGTCCTCCCGGATATACCTACAATCACAAGATTCCAAACGAATATCATCTTCACTTTGTTTTAGGGGGAGCAGGTGTTCTGGAGACGGGAGGCACTCATTATGAGCTGGCGGCTGATGATATATTTCTGATACCAAAAGGGCAGCCGATTCAATATCATGCCGACTATGAAAACCCATGGGAGTATATGTGGATTACCTTTGACGGAACCATGGCAGAAGCCTATTTGGGATATGCCGGTCTGTTAAACGATCATTGTGCCATCCATTCCCAGATCCCCAACCGGTGCTATCTTCCCATGATACAGAAGATTCTGGACACCAACCAGCTGACCTTTGCCAATGAAATTAAGCGTGTGGGTTATCTGTATGAGATCCTGTCCACACTGATTGAGACACAAAGCAGCCTGCGTACAAGCAAGAATCAGTATGACTATTCCATTGATACTTATGTGGATTATGCCCTTCAGTATATTAAGATGAACTATGACCGTATTAAAGTTCAGGATATTGCAGATTATATCGGAATTAACCGTTCTTATTTAACATCAATTTTTAAAAAGAAGCTGGAAGTTTCTCCACAGGAATATTTAATGAGATTCCGTTTAAACATTGCTGCCCAGGAGCTTGCCGGCACCAGCAGATCCATACAGGAAATTGCCACCAGCATCGGCTATGATAATCCGCTGACCTTTTCAAAGATATTCAAACAGGAATATGGTGTGAGTCCCAGACATTACCGGGAAGAGAAAAAAGAGATAAAGTACGAAAAATAAGGAGGCAGATCCAGGGATCGCCTCCTTATACTCTATCTGTCTGCTAAGACTTCATTAATCTGAGAAACCAGAACATCACAGTCAATTCCATGAACCTGACAAGCTTCCTCTAAAGACTCTCCCTGAGATGCCGGGCAGCCAAGACAATGCATGCCTGCGCGCATAAGCATCGGTGCAATATTATCATCCATATCAAGCAATGCTCCGATCAGCATATTTTTATCAATCTGCATCTTGTATCCCTCCTTATTAAATTGTACATACTGTTTTTATAATATAATACTTTTTCATGCAATTAGCAAGGGTTTCATTTCCTTTTTTCTTTAAAACGCTTATATAAAAATTTATCAATAAGCGCTATTGACATTGTATACAGTATTCATATATAATGTATTCATACAAAGGTCGTAGGAATTATAACCTTTGATGACACTTATTTATTATGAACACTTATTATAAAGATTTTTTATGGAGGTACAAACAAATGAGACCGGAATGGAGAGCTTTTAACAACGGCATCTGGGAACACGAGATTAATGTCAGAGACTTTATTCAGAAGAACTATACCCCTTACGATGGGGATGATACTTTCCTTGCAGGACCCACCAAAAAGACAGAGGAACTGTGGGCACAGGTTATGGAATTAAGCAAACAGGAGCGTGAAGCAGGCGGTGTCCTTGATATGGATACAAAGCTGGTTTCCACCATTACTTCTCATGGTCCGGGATATTTAGACAAGGACAAAGAAACAATTGTTGGATTTCAGACAGATAAGCCCTTTAAACGTTCCCTGCAGCCTTACGGCGGTATCCGAATGGCAGAAAAGGCATGTGCAGACAATGGTTATACCATTGATCCGGAAATAAAAGAATTTTTCAGCGTTCACAGAAAGACTCATAATGCAGGCGTTTTTGATGCTTATACAGAAGAAATGCGTAACTGCCGCTCCAGCCACATCATCACCGGACTTCCGGATGCTTACGGCCGCGGACGTATTATCGGTGATTACCGAAGAGTTGCTCTTTACGGAATTGACCGTCTGATCGAAGACAAAGAAGAACAGAAGAATACCACCCGTACTACCATGTATTCCGATGTAATCCGTGAAAGAGAAGAATTATCCGAGCAGATCCGTGCTTTAAAGGAATTAAAAAAACTTGGATCTATTTATGGATTTGATATTTCAAAACCTGCCATGAATGTGAAGGAAGCCATTCAGTGGACTTACCTGGCTTATTTAGCTGCAGTTAAGGAACAGAACGGTGCTGCCATGTCCCTTGGACGTACTTCTACTTTCATTGATATTTATGCTCAGAGAGATTTGGAAGAAGGTACTTACACAGAAGAAGAAGTTCAGGAATTTGTAGATCACTTCATTATGAAGCTTCGTCTTGTGAAGTTTGCACGTACACCAGAATACAATGAGCTTTTCTCCGGAGACCCTACCTGGGTAACAGAGTCTATCGGTGGTGTGGGTATTGACGGACGTCCTCTTGTAACAAAGATGTCCTTCCGTTACCTTCATACACTTGAGAACTTAGGCACTGCACCAGAACCTAATTTAACAGTTCTCTGGTCCACAAAGCTTCCTGATAACTTTAAGCGTTTCTGCGCAAAGACTTCAATCGCATCCTCTTCTATCCAGTATGAGAATGATGATTTAATGAGAGTTACCCACGGTGATGACTATGCCATTGCCTGCTGCGTATCTTCCATGAGAGTTGGAAAGGAAATGCAGTTATTCGGAGCACGCGCTAACCTGGCAAAATGTCTTTTATATGCTATCAACGGCGGCGTGGATGAAATCACAAAGAAACAGGTAGGCCCGAAATACCGTCCTGTTACTTCTGAGTATTTAGATTATGATGAAGTAATGGATGCATATAAGGATATGATGCAGTGGCTTGCAAATGTTTATGTAAATGCATTAAACATCATTCACTATATGCATGACAAATACAGTTATGAGCGCATTCAGATGGCTCTTCATGATAAAAAAGTAACCCGTTGGTTTGCAACCGGAATTGCTGGTCTTTCCGTTGTGGCTGACTCACTTTCCGCTATTAAATACGCTAAGGTGAAAGCAATCCGTGATGAGAATGGCATTGTTGTGGATTATGAAATTGAGGGAGATTTCCCGAAATATGGAAACAATGACGACCGCGTGGATCAGATTGCAAATGATCTTGTACACACCTTCATGAACTTTGTGAAGTCAAATCACACTTACCGCGGAGGAATTGCTACAACTTCCATCTTGACAATTACTTCCAACGTAGTATATGGTAAAAACACAGGAGCAACTCCTGACGGACGTAAGAAGGGTGAAGCGTTTGCACCAGGTGCAAACCCAATGCACAGAAGAGATACTCATGGTGCGGTCGCATCTCTGGCATCTGTGGCCAAGCTTCCGTTTAAGGATGCACAGGATGGTATCTCCAACACCTTCTCAATCGTGCCAGGAGCTCTTGGCAAAGAGGATAAGATCTTCACCGGAGACTTGGAAGTGGATCTTGAGCTGGCTTTAAGCGAGGATCAGAAGTAAGGAGTGGCTGTTATGGCAGATCCAAATGAAAAACAAATTGATGATATCGTTTCAATGCTGGATTCCTTTATGACCAACAACGGCGGTCATATGAATATCCTTGTAGCTGAGGACGGTACCGTAAATGCCCATAAGACTATGGCAAAAACAATTACTACTACCAATTCTCTTGACTGTGCCGAAGGCGATGTAGCCTGCCGCGTTCCTACCCTGTTTAAGGGCATGGACCGGGAAGAAGATGAACTCTAGTCAGTCAGGAATAACAATTGAACGAAAACACATAAGGAGGATAATACAATGGCAAATATCAGTGAATCTCAAATCGACAATCTCGTGAACTTATTAGATGGTTATGTAGCAGAAGGCGGACATCACTTAAATGTCAATGTTTTTACAAAGGATACTCTTCTGGACGCACAAAAGCATCCGGAGAACTATCCTCAGCTGACCGTTCGTGTGTCCGGTTATGCAGTTAACTTTATCAAGCTTTCAAAAGAACAGCAGGATGAGGTTATTTCCCGTACATTCCACAGCAATATGTAACAATCAGAAAAGAAGGCGAAGCACTTATGACAGGACGTATCCATTCCATTGAAAGTTTTGGTACCGTCGACGGTCCAGGCGTGCGCATGGTGGTATTTTTTCAGGGCTGCCCCATGCGCTGCCAGTACTGCCATAACCCGGATACCTGGGAGCTGGCAGGCGGCAGTCTGATGACAGTTGAGGAAATATTAAAGCAATATGAGTCGTCCCGGCATTTTTACCGGGGCGGAGGTATCACAGCCACAGGCGGTGAGCCGCTGATGCAGCTGGATTTTCTAACCCAGTTGTTTGAAGCTGCAAGAAAAAAGGATATTCATACCTGTCTGGATACCTCTGGAATAACATTTAACAGAAGCAATGAAGAATATTTAAAGAAAATCGACCGTCTTCTTGCTTCAACCAGCCTGGTCATGCTGGATATCAAGCAGATCAATGATATCCGGCATAAACCCTTAACTGGTCATTCCAATGCAGCTATTCTGGATTTTGCCCGCTATCTTGATGAAAAAGAAGTTCCTGTCTGGATCCGCCATGTGGTGGTGCCCGGCATCACAGACGAAGCAGCAGATTTATACCATCTTGGACGCTTTATCGGTCAGTTAAAAAACGTGAAAGCCCTTGATGTCCTTCCCTATCATGATATGGGAAAGGTGAAATATGAAAGTATGGGGATGGATTATCCGCTGAAAGGCGTTCCGCCTTTATCAAAGGAAGATGCTTTATCGGCTAAGAAGATCATTCTTACCGGAATCAGAGATTCCCGAAGCGGTGCGCCTGATCCCTATTGCTCCTAAAATTAAACATTAATTGTTACATTTTCTACTTGATTAAATTTTATTAATAGTATAAAATATAGAAAAATGTATAGAATATAAGGAGGTTATTTATCATGGCACGTGTTATTAGTGACGCTTGTGTTAGTTGCGGTTCATGCGAAGGCGAATGCCCAGTAAGCGCTATCAGCCAGGGTGATTCTCAGTTTGTTATTGATGCAGATGCTTGTATCGATTGCGGCGCATGTGAAGGCGTATGCCCAACAGGAGCTATTTCTGAAGCTTAATTATTTGAATACATATATGCCTCTTCCGTAAGGAAGGGGCATTTTGTTATTGATTTCCATATCTTTTTATTAACACTTATGTTAGTTGTGAAAGGAAGTTAGTATGAAAAAACCCCTGATAGGATTGACGCCTGCCCACGATACAGATAACAATGATATTAAAATGAGACCTACCTATTTACGGGCTATAAAGGCTGCGGGAGGGATTCCGGTAGTGATGCCGCTTGAGGCGGATGAGGAGGAATTGAGACAGCTGACGGATGAGCTGGACGGATTTTTGTTTACTGGAGGGCCGGATGTTCATCCGTTTTTGTTTGGGGAGGAAACCCAAGTGCATTGCGGCAATGTATCGGAGGCGAGGGATCGGATGGAGATGGGATTACTGCCTTATGTTTTGGAGAAAAGGAAGCCGGTTCTTGGGATCTGCAGAGGGATTCAGGTTTTGAATATCGCCATGGGCGGGACGATCTGGCAAGATATCTTTTCTATGACAAAACCGGACTTTCCTATCGCACATACTCAGCCATTTGCATATCATATGCCCAGCCATACGGTTTCCCTGACACAGGAAACGATGCTGAGGGAAATCGCAGGTATGGATACATTACGGGTTAACAGCATGCATCATCAGGCTGTGAAGGATTTGGGACAGGGACTGATCCCATCTGCTTACTCTCCCGATAATTTGATTGAAGCACTTGAAATGCCTGGATATCCCTTCTTTGTGGGAGTTCAGTGGCATCCGGAATATCTATGGGAAAAAAATGAGGAAGCTTTTCGGCTTTTTAAGAGATTTGTGGAAGCTTGCTGAGAATTAAGACGTTCAAAAGAATCCGCAGTTTACACGTTCAGTGGCAACTGCGGATTTTTTGCCTGAGCCGCCTTTGGGCTCTTTTTATCTGAAAGTGAGAGAATGCTATAACTTTTTTCCGTTTCGACCAAATTTCTTTTTGCGGTTAAAGAAGGGGATCTTGGATGCTGCAGCTTCTGCACGGCCTTTGTTATCTTTTTGATAGGTACGAAGCAGCTCGTCCAACTGTTTGTAACGCTCTTCTTCTTTTTCTTCTTTCAGGTTCATTAAGTACTCCATTTCCTTAATGACCTTGTCATTGACCAGACTGCTGACATCCTGGCTCAACTGCTCATTATTTAACTCCAACGCACGTCCAATGATGTGATTCATAATTTCCTGAAACTGTTCCATCTTTCCCTGTGCAATAGAGACCTGTGCTGTGTTATGTACCTCCAGGCCTGACTCGCCGTCTTCTCCGGCTAATCCACTGTCTTTTAATTCCTGGGTCATCTGCCCCTCCAATAACTCATCAGGTATAACCGGATCCTTACCGTCCCCAATGACTTTTTCAAGCGCTGTCTTAATGGCTTTTAACTGATATCCCTTTTCCTTTAAGTCCTTGATCTGCTTGAATAAACGGATGTGTGCTTCGGTGTAATACCGGTGTCCCATTTCATTCCTGGGAATGTTTAATTCTAGCTCGTCCTCCCAGTATCTAAGGACATGGGATTCTACATCAACCTTTTTTGATGCATCCGATATTAAGTAATGTATCTCAGCCATAGCTATATCCTCTCCTTTGGTTCGTTTAGTTTTCATAACCTTACTATTTATATCTTATGCGGGTATGATACAGATTATGAATAAGATGTTGAAATTTTTTTTATGGGAGGGGGATTTTTTCGAGGGGGGTGGGAGAAAGATTAATCAGGGTAGAGAGG
>JAAOXG010000111.1 GCA_013036995.1 Lacrimispora defluvii | reverse complement strand
ACGCAGTATCAAGTATACTGCGAATATCACTGGCGTGCATTTTATACATCAATTTCAATCATGATTTTGCATTGATTTTCTAAAAAAATTGAATGGATAGAGTCTGAGCGCCTGGAAATAAGCTGAAGAAAAAAGGAGAAAACTATGTCGGAGCATACTTCTGAAAAAAGCAAAAAAAAGGTTCACAAATATGGTTTAAAAAGTCTGCTGACTAAAATACTTTTTTTTGTTGGAATCCCTGTCATTTTATCTTTTTGCATTGTAGGTGCTGTCATATTGTTTCTGGTTAAATCCAGTGTGGAGGAAATGACAAAAAAAGAACTGACTGCAAGAACACAGGCAGCGGCTGAGGAGATGGAAGGCTATTTTAATCAATACAAACATAAAGCCGGACAGCTGTCAGATACAATCGCATTTCAAAAGTTCTTTCAGGATCTAAAGCCTGGCACAAACATATCATCAGCGCCTGGATTTGACGATATCAAGCAGACTATGGTCCGGTCTTATGAGAAAGATAAGGAGTCCGTCGTAGCTTTCTGGGTTGCAGATATTGATTCCAGCCAGCTGGCACAGTCAGATGGTTTTGTGTCGGATCAGACCTACCGTGTGAAAGAACGTCCGTGGTATCAGCTTCTAGTGAACTCCGGTAGTACGATTATGACGGAGCCTTTTGAGGATTTTGCCACCAAGGCTCAGATTGTAAGTATTATTGCACCTGTCTTTGCAGCAGATGGAAAAGAAATCATCGGTGCGGTTGGAATTGACTTTTCTCTCGATGGACTGGTAAAAACCATTGGTTCATACCAGCTTGGTGAAACCGGATTTTACATACTGACATCAAAAGAGGGGCAGGTAATCTTTCATCCGGACAAGGACATGGTAAATAAAAAGATAGGAGATCTTAATATTTCCCAAAACATGAAAGACGCCCTTTCTTCTTCCACAGAAGGCTTTCTTTCCTTTACTTCAAATCAGTCAGAGACGGAAGGATACGTACGTAAGGTAGGGGATACCGGCTGGACAGTAGCCGCAGGACTTCCGGTAAAGGAGTTTTATGAAGGATACAGGGCGATTACGGCATCGATGATCGGAGTTTTTGCGGTTGCATTACTTGTGGTAATTGTTATGATTCTGATTATTTCCAAAATGATTGTTGCACCTCTTAAAAAACTGACGAAAACAGCCAATCTGATTGCTGACGGCAGACTGGATATATCGGCGGATGTAAGCTCCAGTGATGAAACAGGGCAGATGGCGTTTGCATTAAACCGCACAGTGGTTCAGTTAAACAGGTATATTGGATATATCCATGAGATCACTCAGGTACTTCAGGTAATGGCTGACGGAACTATGCAGATAGAGCTCCACCAGGATTATAAAGGTGAGTTTGCACCGGTAAAAGAAGCACTTTTAACCATTTCCCAGTCATTAAACAGGACACTAAAACTCATAAAGGCCAGTGCAGATGAGGTGGGAATCGGGGCAGATCAGGTATCTCAGGGAGCCCAGACCCTGGCTTCCGGTTCTGCGGAGCAGGCGGCAACCATTGAAGAATTAAGTGCTTCCATTGAATCAATGTCTGATCAGGCACAAAAGAATTTAGAGCAGGTAAAGAAAGCTGCGGGTTCCGTTCAGGTATCGTCACAGGGACTTTTAAAAAGTAATGAATTTATGGAACAGTTAAGCTCAGCTATGAGGGAGATCAGCAGCTCTTCTGATAAAATAAACAGCATTACAAAAGTAATTGAAGACATTGCTTTCCAGACCAATATTCTGGCGCTGAATGCAGCGGTGGAAGCGGCAAGGGCAGGAGAAGCAGGAAAGGGATTTGCAGTAGTGGCGGATGAAGTCCGCAGTCTTGCTGAAAAGTCCGCCCAGGCAGCCGGACAGACGGCAGCCATTATTGTACATTCTTCAGAAACCGTATCAAAGGGAGAGAAACTGGTGGCTATTACTGCTGAAACATTAAATGAAGTTGCGGTAAACTCTGGTTTTGTAGAAACGGTTATTGGAGATATTGAAGCTTCCTCCAAATCACAGGCAGAAGCAGCAATACAGATGCACCAGGCCCTCAGTCAGGTATCATCAGTGGTACAATCCAATGCTGCTACTGCAGAGGAAAGCTCTGCTTCCAGTGAGGAACTGGCAGCTCAGGCACAGTCACTTCGGGATGAAGTGGGAAGATTTAAACTTAGCTGAAGAAAACTTATACCAGATGTTATGTGACCTCTGCAAAAATTGATTTTAGCAGCGACTATTATGAAAACCAATGCTGCCCTCTTTGTTGATAGATCTTATCTATAATTTTGTCAAAAATTGTAAAACCATTTTGACACATTTGAAAAAAAGGAATATACTGGATGTAAAAAAGAAGGGGGAGTGATCTCCCTCTTTTTTGCTCCGGAGATTTAAACCACCAGGATGTTTACTTTCCGGATTATTTAACGGAGGAGGCGTAAGTATTTATGAAATACTTAAAGAGCAAGCTTATAGTTTTTGTTTCATTGTTATTAGTTTTAACAGTTGGATTTCTAACTGCCATCACTTCTATTTTTTATTATCAGAGTTCTCTTACAGAAGCAAAGTTAAATTCATCCTATCTGGCGGCATCCTATCAGCAGGGAATTGATTCTGTACTTGACATCTACCGGAACCAGATTAAGTTTACTGCATCAAAGAGCTTCCTGACAGACGGAAAAACTTCTGCAGCAGAACAGAAGCGTCTTCTGGAAGAAGAAGCACAGGCAGCCGGGTTTGATTATATTACAATTGCTGATTCCAAGGGGAACAATGATAAAGGGGACCAGATTGGGGATCAGGAGTTTTTTAAACAGGCAGTTAGTGGAGTCGCTTATATTTCCAGCCCGTTTGTTAAGGAAGATAATAATTTAGTCTTTTATATTGGAGCTCCCATTGGCAGCACTGGAAAAGTGCTTTACGGCCTTCTCCCTTATAAAGCATTCAGCGACGAACTGACAAAGATCAAAATTGGAGAAAGCGGATATGCATTCGTGGTAAATAAGGAAGGTAAAACCGTGATTCATCCAGATGCCGGAAACGTAAGTAATCCAAAGGATTACATTGAACTGGCAAAGCAGGATTCTTCCTATGAGCCTACTGCCAGGATTTTTAAGGCCATGATGGATGGCAAGACTGGAACAGGATTCAGCTATTACAAAGGGGTTCGCCGTCTGGTGGGATATATTCCTCTTAGCGGTCCGGAGGGCTGGTCTGTGGCAGTGACGACTCCATTGACACAGATTGAAGGAAATATTCGCTATACTCTGGTGATGAGTGTGATTACCGGTCTGGCTCTACTTATAGCAGCTATTTTAATTGTAAGAGTCTTTGCGCAGCGGATAACCAGGCCCATTCTTGAGGCGACCAGGCGCATTGAACGTCTGGCTCATGGCGATTTGCAGGATGATGTAGAGATTACCAAAGGAAAAGATGAAAGCGCCCGTCTGATTCTTGCACTTCACAATACCATCAGAGAACTTCGGTCCTATATCATGGATATTTCCCATGTGCTGAATGCTGTGGCAAATAATGACCTGACTGTTACAAGTTCTGTGGAGTATATGGGGGATTTTGTTCCCATTCAGACTGCCCTTTTAAAGATTCTTTCTTCCCTTAACATTACGTTAAAAAACATTGCCTGTTCTGCAGATCAGGTAGGTGCAAGCTCCGCTCAGGTCGCTTTGGGAGGACAAAATCTGGCTGCTAATTCCACGGAGCAGGCGGCTACTACAGAGAGCCTGATTTCATCTCTGGAGACGGTCTCCGGCCACATAAAGGATAATGTCCAGTATTCCCTTACCATAAAGGATATGACGGAATCCGCAATTCTTGAGACCAGACAGGGAGATGAAGAGATGAAAAAGCTTCAGGAATCCATGGCAACCATTGATTCCTCTTCCAAGAAAATCCAGGAAATCATACATATAATTGATGATATTGCATTCCAGACCAATATTCTGGCATTGAATGCGGCCATAGAGGCAGCCCGTGCAGGCGAAGCAGGAAAAGGATTTTCTGTTGTTGCAGATGAGGTGAGAGAACTGGCTGGAAAAAGTGCCGATGCTGCAAAGCAGACAACTGATTTAATTCTCAGCACCATGGAATCCGTTGCACAGGGGAAACGAAATACAGAATCCACTGCTGAAGTATTTAAAAAGATTGTGGAGCAGACCAATACAATCGATACGCTTGTATCCAAGGTATCCCAGTCATTAAAGAGCCAGGCGGACAGCGTATCCCAGTTAGAGGGCGGTATGCAGAAGATTTCCATGGTTACCCAGTCTAACTCAGCAACAGCAGAAGAAAGCGCCGCTACCAGCGAAGAATTGTTAAGCCAGATGCAGATGTTAAAAGAACTGATTATGCAATTCCAGCTTTCTGATACAAGTAACCAGCTTTAAATTCTACTAAATAAATAAGATGTGCCCTGATAGCGGTTGATAGCTGCTAATCAGGGTATTTTTTTGTGCCAGCCATTTCCTGATAAAAAATAATTGACAAATAGTTTTCATCATAGTATTATACATATATAAATAGTATGTTAATAGGAGAATTAAAATGAAATATTTATTTGTGGCTGTACGGGAAAATATGAGGCTGTGTTGCTTTTGCTGTAGATGCTTCGCAAGAAGAGATACGGTTTTTTCCAGTGCGCTTATGAATATCTGATTTCCTGTAGATTCCTGTGACAGACCAGACATGGAACAAAAGGGGGCAGATGGGCGTTCATCTGCTTCCTTTTTTCATGATATCAAAGGAGATACCAATATGGACTTTGAATTTATACGTACGTATGCGCCGCTTTACGCCAGTGCTGCAGGCTTAACGCTGACCATTGCATTTTTTGGAATTTTGCTGTCAGTATTGATCGGTCTGCTGTGCAGTCTGGTAAAGATTTTTAGAATACCGGTATTAACAGCCATTGTGAATGGTTACATAGAGATATCTAGAAATACACCATTGTTAATCCAGCTGTTTTTCCTGTATTTCGGTCTGCCGAAGATCGGAATTGTATTAAGCTCAGAGACCTGTGCCATTACAGGTCTGGCATTCCTGGGCGGAAGTTATATGGCGGAGGCATTCCGAACCGGAATTGAACAGATTCCAAAGATCCAGACAGATTCCGGTTTAAGCCTGGGAATGACGGGGCTTCAGATATTCCGTTTCATTATACTTCCCCAGGCGATTGCTACCTCCGTTCCGGTGTTCTGTGCCAATACTATTTTCCTGATTAAAGAAACCTCTGTATTCAGCGCAGTTGCTCTTGCAGATCTTATGTTTGTGGCAAAGGATCTGATTGGTATTTACTATAAGACAGACGAGGCACTTTTCATGCTGGTCATCTCGTATTTACTGATTCTTCTGCCGGTATCAGCTTTTTGCACTTTGTTGGAAAGGAGGGTGCGGTATGCAGAATTTGGGAATTCAGATCCTGTTTCAGGGAAATAACTTTTTAAGGCTGTGGGAAGGTTTATGGGTTTCACTAAAGCTTGCGGTTATATCAATGTTTTTTTCCATCTGCCTTGGAATGCTGTTTGGCATGGTAATGACCAGCACGAAAAAGCCTGTACGGATTCTCTGCCGTCTGTATCTTGAGACAGTACGGATCATGCCCCAGCTGGTTCTATTGTTTCTGGTTTATTTTGGAGCGGCAAAGCATTTAAAAGTGAATTTTTCAGGAGGAACCGCCGCAGTACTGGTTTTTACCTTCTGGGGAACTGCCGAGATGGGGGATCTGGTGCGGAGTGCACTGGAGTCCATCCCTGTTCATCAGTATCAAAGCGGTTATGCCCTTGGCTTTGGTAAGATAGGTGTTTACCGCCATATTATCATACCCCAGACCATTCGACGGCTTTTACCGTCCATGATGAATCTTCTGACAAGAATGGTAAAAACCACATCGTTAGTGGTTCTGATCGGAGTGATTGAAGTGGTCAAGGTGGGAAAGCAGATTATTGACGCTTCCCGCTATACAGTTCCGGATGCAGCCCTTTGGGTTTATGGTGTTATCTTTATCATGTATTTTGCAGTCTGTTACCCATTTTCCAGGGCAGCGGCTCTGTTAGATAAGAAATTGAGGGATTGATTATGAAAGTGGAAGAAATTTTAAAGACGGAGCAGCTGAATAAATCCTATGAAAATGGATTAAAGGTACTAAACGATATTACATTTTCTCTGAAAAAGGGAGAGGTGGTTGTAATAATTGGTCCTTCCGGCTGTGGAAAAAGCACCTTTTTACGATGTTTAAACATGCTGGAGCCAGTGGATTCCGGCACCATTCGTTTTAAAGACCGTGTCATTGACAGGGCAAATAAAGATGTTTATGAATTAAGGCAAAAAATTGGAATGGTATTTCAAAGCTATGATTTATTTCCGCATCTGACCATTCTTGATAATATACTTCTGGCTCCTATTCAGGTTCAAAAGAGGGAAAGATCAGAAGTGGCAAAGGAAGCGGAGGAGCTTTTAAAACGGGTCGGTCTGTCAGATAAAACAAAGGTCTACCCAAGACAGCTGTCAGGCGGGCAGAAACAGAGAGTTGCCATTGTTCGGGCGCTTATGATGCATCCGGAGATCCTTCTTCTGGATGAGATAACGGCTGCTTTGGATCCGGAGATGGTCCGGGAAGTTCTGCAGGTAGTGCTGGAGCTGGCAAAAGAGGGAATGACAATGGTGATTGTAACCCATGAGATGGAATTTGCAAAAGCAGTTGCAGACCGGGTTTTGTTTATGGATCAGGGAGTAGTGGTAGAAGAGGGAAGTCCGGAGGAGTTTTTTCACTCACCCCAAACAGAGAGAGCAAAGCAATTTTTAAATATGTTTCATTATGAAGCTCGATAGAAAAGGAGAATATTATTTATGAAAAAGGGATTATTAAGTGCATTACTTGGAATTACCATGGCAGCGGGGATTTTAGCAGGCTGCAGTCAGGCAAAAGCACCGGCAGGAGCACCGGCACAGGAGGCTTCTCCCTCTGCAAAAGCCAGATCTCTTGATGAGATTAAGAAAGCCGGAACCATCCGCATCGGTGTGTTCAGTGATAAAAATCCATTTGGATATGTGGATTCCAATGGTAAGATCCAGGGATATGATGTTTACTTCGGAAAAAGAATTGCAAAAGATTTATTCGGCAGTGAGGATAAAGTGGAATTTGTCTATGTGGAAGCTGCAAGCCGTGTGGAATATTTAAAATCTGCCAAGGTTGATGTCATCCTTGCTAATTTTACAGTGACTGACGAGAGAAAAGAACAGGTAGATTTTGCACTTCCTTACATGAAGGTTGCTCTTGGAGTGGTATCACCGGATAAGGCTCTGATTTCTGATGTTTCCCAGTTAAAAGATAAAACCTTAATTGTAGTAAAAGGCACGACTGCAGAGACTTATTTCTCCCAGAATCACCCGGAAGTTAAGCTGTTAAAGTTCGATGAGTACCAGGAGGCATATGATGCTCTTGCTGACGGAAGAGGGGATGCATTCTCTACAGATAATACTGAAGTACTTGCATGGGCGCTTCAAAACAAGGGATTTACAGTAGGAATTGAATCCATTGGAAATCTTGACACCATCGCTCCCGCCGTACAGAAAGGCAATACGGAACTTTTAGAATGGCTGAATGGAGAAATTAAATCTTTAGCAGGGGAGCAGTTCTTCCATCAGGATTATAAAGAAACTTTAGAACCTGTATACGGAGATGAAATTGATCCGGAGAATCTGGTAGTGGAAGGCGGTCAGGTTTAAAACTGGCAGATGATAATTTTTACCGATGAGAGTAAAAATGCGTTATTGAGAAAAAATAACCGGGGGCTGTAAAATAAGTCCCT
>JAAOXG010000110.1 GCA_013036995.1 Lacrimispora defluvii | reverse complement strand
GCAACAAGGATAGATACGTTTTGTATTTCGCCGCCCCAGCTACGCTTTAAGTAAACACCATCTACAAAGACATACGGATAAGAACCGGTAAGTTTGCGGCTTCTCCACGTTTCAATATGTTCATAAGCTTTTTTATTTAGATTGCTTATTGTTCCAGGTGAAACCTTGGTTCCCCATAACGCCTCGGTAATGTCTTCAACGCGGCGGACAGAAACACCCGCGAGGTACATTTCAATAAGGGCTTCTTCTACAGAGCATTCTCTGCGGCGATATCGCTCAATAATGGCAGTTTCAAACGGAACACCTTTTAACTTTGGCATCTTCAATTTGACCTCACCGGCAGTGGTTTGAAAGTTTCTGCTGTAATGTCCGGAACGATACCCTTTACGTTCACCAGAACGCTCGTATTTTTCAGCATTAACGAGTTCTTCTGCTTCATGATCCAGCAAGGCATTGAGGGTTTCCTCAACGCTGTTACGTACTAAATCTTTCAATTCGTTATGGATAAGTTCCTGATTTAATTGTATAATGTTATCGGACATGTTCTATAGCCTCCTTTGTGAGATTTGGTTGTGGTGACTTTATTTTACCAAACGGCTATAGATCATGTCTATTTTTTATGAAATTGAATTTGCGAAATTAATTATACGTCATCATAAAATAGCTGGGTTAGGAGAGCTTTCAGGGATGAATTTTTTAGAAAAAACTGCGGAGCTACTTCTGGAAAGTG
>JAAOXG010000011.1 GCA_013036995.1 Lacrimispora defluvii | reverse complement strand
TTAAGTGCGAAGTTTGAGTAACTCAATTTTAAATTAAGGTAAATTACCCACTTTTTGCATGATCGTGATCGCCTGCAGCAGTTCACGACCCCGATCTGTTAAACAATACAATATTCCACTTTCAGGGGATAACCGTCAAATGACTGCTTTGAAAGGATACCAAATGAAATCAGCTTTTTCAATTGTTCTAAAAGCATTTTCTGAGTAATTTTTTTAATATTATGTTCCAGCTGGGACAGCGATAACGGCTCTTTGCCCAGCAGCCATAAAATAACAGGTTTCCATTTGCCTCTGGTAATGTCGTGTGTAAGTTCCAGAGGGCACGTATACTCATCACGTATAATCAAGGTGTCACCTCCCGGATATTTCTCTCAACCCTCTATGCGTATTATCTATCATATCACTCAACAATTTTAAGGTCCACACTAAAAGAGCAGATTATTTTAAACTTTTATGAATAATAAAATCAAAATACCACAGAAACAATATTGGTTTTATATTGCTCCTGTGGCTTTAATTCTTTATAATGGATTTTACCAGAATGTTGTTTGCATCACCGGCTTCCTTACTCTTTAAGAACCTTTTTTCGAATTACCCGGATTTGATTTTTTAACTGGAGTTTCCTGCTTTTCTTTTACCTCATCGGAGCTTTTATCGGAGTCAGTTTTTTCTTTTTTTGATTGTTCCTTTGACTCCTGCTTTTCGTCCTTAGATTGTGTTTTTTCCGACGCTTTAGCCTCTTTGCTCTGTTCTATTCCCTCAGCCTTTTCCTGCTTATCACCTTCCTGATTTACTTTTGTTTCTTTTTCTTCCACAGTCTTATCTGTTTTGTCCGGTTTCATACTCTGGGATGGTTTCTCTTTTCTTGTGACATCTGCAGCTTTCCCCTCCTCTGCCGAAGGATTGCCAGCGCCTTTAGTTTCTTCGTTCATCGTATTAAATACGGCTTCAGATGCTGAGGCAGTTTGACTGGTTGTTTCAGGCTGCTCTGTAACGGCTGTTTTTCTATTCTTTTTAATTTCTTTCATAATATCTTTTACAGGTCTGTTTAACCATTCGTGTATTACAATACTGTCGGGATCGCTGGCACTTGACTTTAATTTTTCTACTAAATTCAGTTTACCAGGTGTCACTCCCAAAGTTCTTGCTTCCCGGACCCGTTCTAATCCAACACTGGAAACCTCAACTTCTACCGTTTCATCAACAAGTTTTTCAACTGCTTCCCGTATTTCTAAAACAAATTTATCGGATATTTTACGATTACCACCTGACACGGTAATAACAATACCGCCATTAACTGATTTGCTCCATTGTGAATCCGTATCTCTGTTTTCCATAGCCTGACTGGCGGTAGCTGTCGCCGGTTCAGCCGTTTCGCTACCGTCCTCTGCCGCTTCACTGGCTGTGGCTGTCACCTGCTCAGAATTGCTTTTCGTAAAATAGCCCTCATTTGAAATCTGCTGTACCGTTGCCAATATGGCATCTTCAATTGATTTATTTTTTAAATCTGTCATATTCAGTTCATCCAGTATGGCTTGACCGTCATCATTGACTGCCTCCACCTGAATCACCCGATCCAACCGGTTCAGCGTATATTCTATGGAAGGATTCACATCAAGGCTGACATAAGAATATGGCGCGGCATAAGCCCATAAACCCGCACCGGTACCAAACAGCATGATTGCCGCACAGGAAGCACATAATGTCATTCTTTTCGTAATAGGTATCTTTTTCATTTTTAAGTCCTCTTCCTTTTGTATTGACCAGATTTCCTGGCCTACCACATAATTTTTATTTTTTACTTTTTTAATGCCGCCATCATCAGACAAAACAGCTGCATATTTACCTTTTATTTCAAGCACAACTGATTTCATCGTTTCATCTCCTCTCTGATGGTTCGCAGATATTCAGCAAGTTCCAGATACTCTCCGGATAGTATCACTATGGCTGCTATTATATATTTTCGATGCCGCTCTATTATTTTCCGGGGTACCTTTGTATTATTTTCAAGAATCTTTACAGGTAATAATTTGGTATTTTCCAATACATGAGTAACCATTGGCTCTCCTAAGCAGAAGGCAATGACCTTCCCGCAGGCAGTTTTTGTTTTCGCAGCCTTTGGAGAATATTTTATCAGATCAAAGAAAGTAAAGCCGTACTCCTTAAGGATATCATTTACCGTATTGATTTCAAACGCAAGACTTTCCTGTTTATGCGACTCCAATGACTTTTTAGAAACAGCATATCGAATGTGATCATTTTCATTATCATCCTCATCCGAATCTGAATCAAACAGGTTCGGATTCACGGTTATTTCATTTTTATATTTCATCTGCTGCCTGATATAATCTATTAACCGTCTTTGTATCACCATCTTTGCAAAATTAAAAAAACTACCGCGTTTTAAATCATAATCCTTTACAGCCTGTACAAATGCTCCTAAAGCGATGGACCACTCGTCATCACTTTTCGTTATATAATGTCCTGTAACCTTGGATGCAGTACTTAAAATGAACGTTTCCTGCTGTTCGATAAAACGATTTAATGTATTTTCATCCTGTGCTGCTTCCAAAGCCAGGTAATCCAGTTCACGCAGGACTATCCCCTCCCTTTATCCGGATTAAATGTATGTATCCGAAAATTATTTACTCTTCTTCCAGTTATATTCGATACTATTTATAATTTTTTTGGGGTATCTGTAAATTTTATTTTCTAATCCATAAATTTGGGCATGCTCAAAAACAGCATACAGTAGAATGAACCATTGAAACAGCTCTAAACGTAAGTAGGGAGCGGGATCCATAGGAATCCCACCCCAACTATTGACAAAGAGCCATAAGTAATTATCTCATAAAATAGGGGATGAAAAAAGCCCCAAACTGAATTATTCCTGTAATTCAGTTTGGAGCTTCACACAATCTTATCGTTACTCTGTATGAATTGGATCCACTGTTCTTCTACTCTTCTTAGGCGTTTCCCAAATCCATTCGATCAAGGAGTACCACCCCATACGGTTCCAGGCAGATTGTGTCCTTAACATTCTGACCACTGAACATCTCCTTATAATTACCATCAATAGCTGTCACTACTGGATATGTATTATGATTCAGAATGAATAAAGCATTATTTTTACCATCTGACACCTCTACTGTTTCAAGACCTCTTATTGCGTATAAATGAACCGGCAGCCCAGAAGCCTTTCCCAGGTATTTAATTAGTCTGTCCATCCCATCTTCATCTAAATCACACCCCAGGTAATACGCTTTGCCCTCCCCAAAAGCATTGCGCGTAAAACAAGTCTTACCTGCGTAAAAATCATCAATATATATTCCAAGACTTTCTGCTGTGCCGGAAGTTATAATATCGCACCAGAGACTGGCCTCCCCTTCACCAAATACAGTTGAGACTTTGGTCTGTTTCTGAAACTGGGGATCGTAATCATGTACCCTGGTACCTGTCAGCTCTTTTAAGGAGCCGGGAACAGTATCCATAAGCATATTATTATAACAGTCTTTTATCCCGCTTCGGAAGGTGATCAGCAAATTACCGCCTTGTCTGACATACTCAGTTAAATTTTCTTTTTCCATATCATTCAGCATTACCAGAGCAGGCGCCAAAACAAGGGAATAGTTCTTTAGATCTTCATCCGGTCTGACAAAATCCACTGCCAGTCCCATTTCATAAAATGGCTTGTAAAAGCTATGCAGCAGCTTATCATAGTCGAAGCCCTCCACATGCCTGTGTATGGAGTGGCTCCATTCACAGTCAAATGATTTTATAATGGCGACTCTTGCTTTTGGCTGTAGAGCTCCGTAAATTCTGTTTAAACGCTCCATCTCATTTCCCACTCTGGAAATCTCTTCCAGTCTGCGGTTTGGTTTCCCATCATGATTTAGTATTCCGTGCCAGTTTTCTTCTGTACCAAACGGACAGGCTCTCCACCGAAAGTAAACAACCGTATCCGCACCATTTGCAACAGACTGATAGGTCCACAGCCTGAGTTTCCCCGGAGTGGGAGTGGGACCCATCTTACTCCAGCCACATGGTCCGCTCTGTTCCTCCATGACCCAGTATGGCTGTTTTTTATAACTTCTCATCAGGGTATGATCCTTTGATACGCCTGCTGCCTCAGCAATTCCCCATTGAAATTCAATATAATTGTCATAGCTGACAAAATCCAGCTTCTCAGACATTTTATAATAATCAATACCGGTTCCTGAATTGATTGATGAATCTAACATATTTGTAGTGATGGGTTTGCTGCTGTAAGCTCGTATAACCTGTACCGTTTCATCCATAAAACTGATTACTGAATCACTGGAGAATCGATAGTAATCCAGCAGTAAACCTGGATTCTGCCCCTGTGTATCATGGCATGTATCATAGCAGGCTCCTGCTTTTGGAATAATCACCTCATTAAAGCTGTTATAAATCTGACTCCAGAATACAGTTCCGTATTTCTCATTTAAGCAATCAATGGATCCATATTTGTTTTTCAGCCAGGTACGGAATTTTTCCGCGCATTTGGAACAGTAACATCTGGTGGTATTGGCCCAGCCCAGCTCATTGTCTGCCTGCCATGCCTCTAAAGCAGGATGGGTTCCGTAACGGGAAGCGATTTGTTCCACCATTTTTCTGGTTTTTTCCCGGTATAAACTGCTGTTGAAGCAGTAATGCTTTCTGGTTCCAAATATTTTCGGATTACCGTGAATATCTTCCTGATAAATTTCCGGATATTTATCTGCCATCCATTTTGGCGGTGTTGCAGACGGAGTGCACAATACCACTTTAATACCATATTGATGGAAGAAATCCAAAACTTCATCCATCCAGGAGAAATCGTACCGGTTCTCTTGTGGTTCATACAGGCTCCAGGCAAATTCTCCTACACGAATCACTTTTATATTTGCTTCAACCATCATCTGTGCATCTGTTTTCCATCTTTCCCTGTCCCAATGCTCCGGGTAATAATCTGCTCCAATCCTCATAGCTTCATCTCCTAATCATGAAAAGGCAATTCTTATTAACTACCGCTATTGCAATCAAAACCGGAATGATATCTGATGCAGCGCTTCTTTACAGCTGCAATTTCCAATATAAGCAATGTAGCCGATATTTTCTTCCACAAACTGATCCTTTTTCTCATCAAAGTAAGACATGGAATTCTTTGTAAAAGACAGACTCACCTGTTTTGTTTCCCCAGGACTTAAGTTTACTCTTTTGAAGTCTCTTAAAACCTTAACCGGACGGTCCACTGCGCTGCCTTCCCATCCCCCATAGAGTTGAAGGACTTCTGCACCTGCAACATCACCGGTGTTTTTTATATTGACGGTCACTTTTGCTGTATCATGGAATACCTCGATCCTTGGCTCATCTATTTCAAAGGTTGTATAGGAAAGTCCGTATCCAAATGGATAGAGTACCTTCCGGTCTTCTTTTTCCATTTTACAGTAACCATGGTAATATTCATATTCCGCATAAGTGCAGTCAGGATCAAAGAACGGATAATCATCCTCTGACATGGCCACTGTATAAGGAAGCTTTCCTCCCGGGCATGCATCACCGAACAGAATATCTGCCAGTGCATTTCCGCCTTCCATTCCGCTGTAAAATGAGAATAAAACAGCCGGAGCATCGGCCTCCCATTCATCCATCAGTATGGCACTGCTCCCAACAATGGAAACTACCGTGTTTTTACAGATTCCCTTAATACCTCTGATTAAATCAATATCTCTCTGGTGCAGCCGCATGGATTGTCTGTCTCCTCCCATATCGGCAATATCGCTTCTGTCTGCCAGAAACTCACCTTCGTCACTGTGAATATATCCGGCTATGATTACGACTGCGTCCGCATCTGCTGCCAGTTCTCTGGCCCGTTCTAAATCTGAGCCGTCGTTATATAACACTTGGGCCGTGGGCATTTTTTTCATAATTCCCTTAAGTGGAGTTACTGTATAGCTGGGGTGAACTCTGCTGGAACCGTGATCCCCAATGTTTTCCGTATCGCCAAGCACTCCCAGAACCAGAATTTTATCCGTTTTTTTCTTATTAAAGGGAAGCACTCTGCCATCATTTTTAAGAAGTACCATAGACTCCTCGGCTGCCCGCCTGGCAACTTCAATATGTTCCTTGCACCCAAGGACATCCGCAGTATATTCCATCGGATCTTTTCTCGTTTCATAATAGAAAATGGTTCTTAGAATATAGCCCACTGCCTCATCAAGATCTTCCATTCCGATTCTTCCTTCTTCCAGAGCCTTTGGAAGTTCATCGTTGTAATGGCAGAAGCATGGCATTTCTATATTCATTCCGGCTTTCACAGCCTTCACTCCATCCTTGACAGCCCATAGAAAATCAGACAGGGTAAAACCCTCAAATCCCCATTTATCCCTTAAAATATCCCGCAGCAGTAATTTGCTTTCTGAGGCCTGTTCCCCATATACTTTGTTATAAGCACCCATGACGGATGCCGCGCCTTCTTCGATGCAGCGTTTAAAATGAGGCAGGTATACTTCATGCAGCGTTCTTTTATCTGCATAAACGTCCGCTTTAAATCGTGCATTTTCAATACTGTTCATGGCGAAATGCTTGATACAGGCCATGACATTCTGACTCTGTACACCTCTTGTCAGTGCGGCCCCCATTTCACCCATATGATAGGGATCCTCTCCGTAGCATTCCTGGGCACGTCCCCACCTGGGATTTCTTGGCAGGTTGATACATACACCTCCATAGTAATTTCCACCCTGTGCCCGGATTTCTGCACCAATTGCTCTGCCGATTTCTTCTTCCAGTTCCGGATCAAAGGTTGCTCCCCTGGCCATGGATACCGGAAAGCAGGTAGCGGTTCCGGCTACAACTCCTCTGGGACCATCTACAAAACGAAGGTTTGGAATTCCCAGTCTTTCTACAGCCATAGTTGGATAAGGCTTTATATTATAGTGTTCTATCAAAAACAGGTCATCCAAAAGTTTCTGCTCCGTAACCTGTCCTGACATGATTCCTACTTTCTCCTCTACAGAAAGCTTAGGAATCAGTTCTTCCACAAATAACTGTATTGTCTGTTTGCTGCAGTTTTCAGTCAGCTTTGTTTTCTTTACTGTCTCCCGCATAATGTATCTCCTTTTTTATTTTCTCCTTGCATATTTTCTCATATCAATAACAACAGCAAGGGCTATAATTAAGCCTTTCACAATATACTGCCAATACATATTAACACCAATAAATGCCAGACCATAATTGATTACTGTAAATATAAGTACACCGATAACAATGCCGCCAATACTTCCAATCCCACCTGACATGGATACTCCGCCTACCACACAGGCTGCAATCGCATCCATTTCATACCCGTTACCGGTTGTGTTGGAAGCGCTGCCGATTCTTCCTACCTCAAGGACTGCTGCAACGGCATACAAAACGGCAGCCGCTGAATAAACAATTATCTGAGTGCGGATTACATTGACACCGGATACCTTAGCAGCTTCTGGATTGCCTCCTACTGCATACATGTATTTTCCAAATCTTGTTTTATTCCATATCACCCACATCAGAATGCAGATTACAATAGCAATCAGAATCAGATAAGGGATCTCAATCTTACCCAGCTTAAAAAAGCCCGTTGCTATTCCAATGATATTTTTTGACAATCCGCCAATTGGCTGCGCTCCATAAGGAGGTCTGTCAAAATAAATCGATGAGGCTCCATATAAAATCAGCTGCATTGCAAGAGTTGCAATAATAGGAGGCACTTTTAATACTGCAATTGCAGTTCCGGTTATTGCTCCCAATAAAGCACAAATAACAATTACCAGCAGGATCGGAACAATAAGCGGAAGCTCATTTAACCCCGGATACATCCGGTACGCATAGCCCGCCTGCTGCATCATGGATGCAGATATGACTGCTGCCAGACCAATCATACGTCCGGTTGACAAATCACAGCCCCGGACAATTAAAACCATACCTGCTGCCAATGCAATGATGATTCTTGTAGCGGACTGGGCGAAAATATTTTTAAAGTTGGTGAAAGATAAAAACTTCGGTTCAATGATAACTACAATGATAAATAAAGCAATTAATACTATGTAGATCACCTTTTCCACCAGTAATTCTTTCACCCTTGTTTTTTAATGAAATATGTTTTTTAATCGGTTCATAGATACCCTCCAACTTGCCATCCATTCACGTAGTATTAAATATATTTTGCAGATGCTTCCATAATCTGAACCTGGGTAACCTCTTTTGCATCAAATATTCCTGCCTGGCGTCCGTTGCTCATAACAAGAATGTGATCGCATATCCCCAGAAGCTCGGGCATTTCTGAACTGACTACAATCATTCCTTTTCCCTGGGCTGCCAGTTGATTCATCAATTGGTAAATTTCATATTTAGCGCCTACATCGATTCCCCTTGTGGGTTCATCAAGAAGCAGTACATCCGGATTGGTAAGCAGCCATCTGCCAAGAATTACCTTCTGCTGATTTCCGCCGGACAGATTGCCAATTTTTGTTTTTGCAGATGGTGCTTTTACATTCATGGTCTTCATCATACTGCTTACTCTGTCTTTCATTAACGAGTCACTGAGCAGAAAGCGCTTTGAGTACTGGTCCAGATTCGTAATGGTCATATTAAAAGAAATACTTAAATCGGAAAAGATTCCGTCTTCCCTTCGTTCCTCAGTCAGCATGGCAAATCCATTTTTCATTGCTTTTATGGGAGTGCTGTTAACAATCTGTTTTCCTCTTAAGAAAACCTGTCCTTCTCCTTTTGCCCGGATTCCAAAGAGGGTTTCCAATACTTCTGTTCTCTTAGAACCAACCAGTCCTGATATTCCCAGTATCTCGCCTCTGTGGAGTTCAAAATCAACCTCCCGGAATGCAGGGGTGAGGGAAGAAAGCTTTTGAACTTTCAGTAAAACGTCACCTGGTTTTGTACTTTTTTGGGGATAGCGTTCCTTTAGTTCCCTCCCTACCATCATCTTAATGATGCTGTCCGTTGTAAGCTCTGTTGCAGGCTCTGTCGCAATCCATTTTCCATCCCGCATGATTGTGATATCATCGGAAATCCGTTTTATCTCCTCCATCTTATGAGAGATATAAATAAAACTGGTATTTTCTTTCTTTAATTTTTCAATGATGTGAAATAAATGGTCGACTTCATTTTCAGTCAGAGACGAAGTGGGTTCATCCATTACAATTACTTTCGCGTCATAAGAAACTGCCTTTGCTATTTCAATCATCTGCCTGTTTGAAACGGTTAATGCACCCGCTTTTATTCTTGGATCAACATCAATACCCAGATTGTCAAAAATCCGTTTTGTATCCTCATACATCTTTTTATGATCAACCAGACAGCCTTTCATGGGATACCGGCCAAGCCAGACATTTTCCATAACACTTCTGTCCAGCACCTGATTCAACTCCTGATGAACCATGGATACATGATTTTCCAGTGCCTGAGCCGGATTTTCAAAACTGATTTTACTGCCCTCCAGGAAAATTTCACCCTCACTCAGTGCATAGATGCCAAAGAGACATTTCATTAAAGTGGATTTACCGGCTCCATTTTCACCCAATAAGGAGTGAACTGTTCCCGGTCTTACTTTTAAAGTTACATCGTCAAGAGCCTTAACTCCCGGGAAGCTTTTTGTGATATTTCTCATTTCCAGAATAAACTCGCCCTCCACCTTATCTCCTCCTTCAAAATAGGACTGCTGCAAATGTCAGCTGCTTTTGCAGCAGTCCGTCTCTGTCATTATTCGGCATAGGTTGATTTTGCCACATCCAGATTTTCTTTTGTTATGGCCTGGTAGGGTACCCGTACTGCCTGAGCACCGGCTTCCATCTTTAAATCAATTCCTGTCATTACATCTTTTCCGCCTGCCAGGTTCCCAGCCATACCTACAATGGTTTTTCCCTGTGTTTTGGCATCCTGTAATACAGAACCAATTACTTCACCGCTTTCTATCTTATTTAACATCTCAGGCAATGCATCAATGCCAATAATAGGAATGTATTTTTCACTTTCCTTACCTTTTGTATTAAATCCGGCTGTCTGAATGGATTGAAGTGCCCCCAGAGCCATGGCATCATTTCCGCAGATAACAGCCTCGATCTGATCACCGTATTTGGAAATCCAGGCATCCATCTTGTCCTTTGCTTTTGCTGTATCCCACATGCCCGTATCTTCTTCCAACAGTTCAATAGGTATTCCGGCATCTGTAATGGTTTTCTTCGCATAATCAGCTCTTGGCTGAGCTGCTGTATGCCCGGGATCACCCATCAGATCAACCAGCTGTAGTTTTCCATCCCCGTTTTTATCCATTTTAGGATTTGCTTTCCAGTAATCCACGATCATCTGTCCTTCTATGGAAGCGCCATAATCACCGCCTGTTGAGGTTACCTGATATGCTTTATCATAGGATGCAATTACTGACTGATCGGTTATTTCTTTATTAAAGAAAATAATGGGGACATTTCCGGCAGCCTTACATTTTTCAATCAGTGTGGGGGCTGCAGTTACATCTACCACAGAAACAGCAATAACCTTGGCCCCCTTTGCCAGCATGGTATCAACCTGGTTATTCTGTGTTGACTGGTCATTTTGTCCATCTTCTATATTGGTTGTAAATACTCCGTTACAAGCGTTTTTAATTGCTTTTCCAATATAGGAATTAAAGTTGTCAGAAGATGAATAGATACCTGCACCCAGAATCGGCAATTCCCCTTTTGACGAATTCTCGGCTTTTCCCCCAGTTGTTCCAGCTGTGCCGGCATCCCCTGTGCCCGTCGAAGTGCTGTTTGAACAGCCCGCCACCATAGAAACTGCAAGGATTACTGCCATTAAAGCACCTCTCATTTTTCTTTTCATAAATACCTCCATTCTGCCGCTGTGCGGCACCCCAATCCATATCTTTTTATTTATATTGCACAATAACAATATCATTTTTAAAGAATTCAAACA
The DNA here is from genome assembly GCA_013036995.1 of Lacrimispora defluvii. GTDB lineage: Bacteria > Bacillota > Clostridia > Lachnospirales > Lachnospiraceae > Lacrimispora > Lacrimispora defluvii. The sequence goes on along the minus strand of JAAOXG010000011.1, from coordinate 5,601 downwards.
ACATTTCATCTTTAGATTAGGGGGGTCTGTTTTTAGAAGATAATTTTTATATAAAAAAAGAAACAGAAAACGTGTCATTTTGTTTATTATGCACATTCCCTATTTCTTATATAAGGTTTGGTAAACCTCATTTTCATCAATCATTTTGCCATTCTTTAAATATATAATATCTCCATCCACCCGATAAAGTTCAGAGTAATTCGGGGTTAAGATGATAATGGAGATTCCCCGTGATTTCAGTTTGGAGATCATCTCTACCGTAATTTCCTGCAGATGGATATCTGTTTCAGTAAATGGTTTAATACAGACTACAACTTTAGGAGCATACAGATACCATTTAAAATAGGCAATTTTCTGCAGCGTGGAGGGTTCCAGCCTCCGAAGCCTGATCCGTGCAATGTCTTCTATGTTAAATGATTCTGTAAGCTGCCCCACACTCTTTATAAACCTGCTTTTAAACCAGAAAAATGGTACTTTTCTGGATAAAGCCATCGCAAGGTTATCCCTTACACTCATATTATAAAACAGCATGTTGTCATATGGTGACTCTTCAATAAAACAGATTCCCATTTTGACCGCTTCTATAATATGATTTGCAGAGTATTCCATCCCGTTGAGGACTATTTTCCCAGAAACAGGTTTCTTCTCCCCTTTTAGCAAAGCAATAAAATTTAAAATGCTTTCATCGTCCATATAGTATATTTTGAGTACTTCTCCCACTTCTATCTCTAAATTAATACCTTGTAAGACATCGGTAAAAACATTCTCAAATTTTAAAACAGGTTCTCTCTCCTCATCCTCTTCCATGTCAAAACAATCATCACCTGCTATTGATTTTGTTTTCTGACTTAATAATGAAGAGTATAACCGTTCACGGTTAACTGTTGCAGAGTCAAAGACGGCTGCAGTTCTGCCCTGACGTACCACCACCACTTCATCAGTCCAGTCAAACAGTATATTCTCGAATTGTTCCACAAGAATAAAAGTCATTCCCTGTTTTTGCATTTGCTTTATAAACTGAAAAATATCACTCAGTTCGTTTTTTTTAAGAAAGCCTGTCATGTATGACAGGACTATTATCTTCTTCTGTTCTGCATAAGCCTTTAATAATTCAATCATAACTCTCTCTTTTACCGTAACATCTCTGACTTTCTTCTGGATCTCCAGGTTCAGCCCGAAAATCTGAATGAGTCTTTTTAAATTGCTTAAATATTTCCTCCTTTGAATCATCATCTCCCTTCCGGTAAATAAAAAAACATTTTCCTCTATAGAAAGATTTTCAATCAGTTTACTTTCCTTTTCTATAAATGTGACACTATTCTTAAGATACTTACCTGCTTCCAGGGCATCGGATCTGTTATCTTCAATATAAATCTTTCCCTCGCCAAGAAACAGATTTCCTTTCATAAATTCCTGTAAAAATCTCCGTTCCACAATACTGTCAAAAATAAAACCAATTATCTGCATTTTATAAATGCGAAGATTTAAGTCAGTAAAAACAGGAGTTCCATTAACTTCAATCCGGCCATTTTCAATGGTAATGTATTCTTCCTTCATAGGTGAATCCGCTCTCTTTCTTAACTACTGGAAGGATGATGCAGACTTCCGTCCCCACCCCAGTAAGACTATAAACATGAATGCCGTAATCCTCTCCAAACAACAACTTAATTCTGCGGCATACGTTATTAAGCGCAATCCCTCCCTTTTTATTTTTATTTTCCTCAGAGAAAGAAGGCATTGTTGTATGCTCCAGTCCGTAATTAATTTCCGCAAGAGCTTTATCGTCTATGCCTACCCCATTGTCCTTAATACGGATTATCACATTACGTTCTGTCAGTTCCATACCGATTCGGATCTCTCCGCCTTCCGATTTTCTTTCCAGTCCGTGGTAGATCGCATTTTCAATGATGGGCTGCAGGGTCAGTTTGGGTATAAGAAGCATGCAGATATCAGGGTCATTTTCCACAAATTCATATATTATATTCAATTTCTCCCCAAATCGGTATTTTTGAATTTTAAAATAATTATCTACATTATCCAACTCATCTTCTATCGTAACCAGACTTCCCGTATCAGTAATTGTATAGCGGAAAAATGTTGCCAGTGCCTCTGTAATATTGGCAATTGAATCCATTCCAAGGCAAAGGGCATCCCCCCGGATCGCTTCAAGCGTGTTATAAAGGAAATGGGGATTGATCTGGTTTTGTAAAGCTAAAAATTCGGACTGTCTTTTTGTTTTTCTTGTATTACGCTGGCTTACCAGTATCTTATCATACCGGTTAAGTACTTCTTCCATTCCCGGAAAGACAAATCCGGCTCTGTCCATAAACTCCCTGTAAATCTGACCATTGTTAAACTTTTTAAACAATCCTGCGAAGTCCAGATAAGGGCGGATAATCCAGTTTCTTAGAACTAAAATTAGTCCGAAAGCAAGCAAAAAAAGGATTATGGTCATAATAATCTTTGCCAATTGCCCCAATGATTTCTGACTGCACAAAATAACAAGCCATACTATCACATTGATAAAAATAAGTATTGTCATGACTGTAAGCAGTATCACTGATCTTTTTGCAAATGATATTTTTTCTTTTTTCAATAATTCTATACACCCCATTCTCAGCCATATAGCTTGCGAAATTCCGATGGATTCAGCCCGGTTTTCTTTTTAAATAATTTCGAAAAATACTTAAGATCTGTATAGCCTACATCTGCTGCAATATCCCCAATATCTTTATTTGTCTGAATCAGCAGATATTTTGCGTTCTGAATCCGTACTTTCATAATATACTCCATAAAATTTTCACCGGTTTCCTTTTTGAATAAAGCAGAAAAATAGGCTGGATTAAAGCCCGTTAGACTGCTGACATTCTCCAGTGTAATTTCTTTATTATAATTCTCATTGATATACTGTTTCGCCTGCCGCATTGGCTTACTGTCCTGAATCCTCTTCTCAGCAGTAAATTTATCAAATTCCTCACTGATATGCTGTTTTAACCACTGAAAAATATCCGGAACAGTTAAAAATGACTTGAACTTCTTCTGATACCAGGTAAGATCAGGAAATTGGTAAGGACTCATATAATTTTTAACTCCATATAGTAACAGGCTTACTATCTCATTATAATACTGATATATAAACTGACTATCCTTTGCCTCCTCCAATACCTTCCAAAGTTCTGTCAATTCACTGAGTATTCCAGCAATATCCAGCACTTCAAAATAGGACAGGATTCTGTTTCTGACCTGTGTATCGATCACATCAAAAACTTCTTTTTCAGATTGGCCGTTTTCTTTAAATTCAATAATGCATTCTCCGTTTCTAATCAGGCGATCCATCACAGCGGTTTGAGCCTGCTGTAAAATCTGGTGCACATTAGAAAGGCTGTCAACAACCTGTCCGATGCCAATGACAATTTTGACATTTGAAAATATATCCTGCAGATTTGAAATCTCAATGCGCACTTTGTTTAACTGCTTTTTCACTGTGGTAAGAGTGGGATCCTCTGTATTAATAAGACATAGTACCTGCCCCTCCCAGGTCATGGTTACCACTTCCTCACAACATACCTCCAGCTTCTCTTTGGCTGTACACAAAATTTTTGTTAAAAGCAGGGAAAGAACTTCTTTACTTTTATCTTCTGGTTCCATAAAGGGCTTTATAATCAATATGGTATAATATCCTTTTTTAAAATGGCAGCAGAATTCACAATTCAGCTCATTTATACCAATCCCGGTTATTTTACTTTCCGGATCTACAAGAAGCTCCGCCAGCAGATTCTTTTTAACTTTTTCTTCCGATGAGTGGAGCATGATCTTTAATTCATTTTTTTCCCAATTATCTGATAGTTTTAAAGCATGCTTTTCAATAATTTTAGTCAGTGTATTAATTAATTCCTTACTCTTAATTGGTTTTAAAAGATAATTTTCCACTCCGTACTGGATTGCGCTTTTTGCATATTCAAACTGACTGTAACCACTGATAATAATAAAATATGTCTCCGGTAATATCTCCTTTGTCATCCTAATTAAATCAATTCCATCATAATTTGGCATGCGTATATCAGTAATGACAATATCTGGTTTCAGATTGCAAATTGCGTCATAAGCTTTTTTCCCATCATTGATAACTGCCACAATCTCCATCCCCATATCATTCCAGTTAACCAGATGAGTGAGTAGTTGGCATACTTTTATCTCATCATCTGCAATAATCACTTTTAACAAAAAGTATCCTCCTCCCATTACAATTACAAAGACGCGTTTTATTCTTATTTTTTCATAGTAATCAGATAGTGTCAAGATATTTCAAAATAAATAAGAATTAAGAAAATGATATGACATTTCCAAGTATTTGAACATAGAAAAAGCCAGAAATAAGTCTAAACTCATTTCTGGCTTATGATACGGCTTTAATTTTTAAATTGATTCATTATTCCATTGAATCTTCACAATTTCAGGCTGCTTGCTGTTATACCTTACTGTATGTACCGTTCGTGTACTGCTGTAAATACTTAATTTATAAGTATCGCCGCTTTTATCAGTAAATGCCAGATGACCGGAACCAGAAAAAAATCCATCAGGCCCCTGTGCGTCTACGCTAAGCACGTAATCATAAATTCCAGGAGAACCAGTTAACGTAATTCCATATACGCAGCCATTGTCATTAAACCGAATAATGTCATATAAATTTGAAGAACCATTAATACTTACTTCCGAATTTACTGTCATTCCATCTCTTCGTTCTGCACTTGAATTCTCACCAATTTTTGCGGCTGTAAAATCAGATATGGGATATGCCATAATAAAATCCTCCTTCTACTTACTTCTCTATTATTTAAAAAGCTTCGTCCTATCTTTCCAATACCTGGGGAACAGATCACAGACCAATTTTAATGGGTTCCACCGACAACAGCCGGAACTCTCCACCTTCAGCAGGCAAAGCCTGATGCAAATAAACAGCAACCAGACTCCTGACAGGATTTAAGACTACCGGAACACTTTCACAGATTATCATATGATTTTTTCCTGCTACAATCTGAGTTGCAGCATAGAGCAATGGCGTATAATTGACACCAGTGATATGATCCATTACCTGAGCAAATCCTGCAGCCACCTCTTTCGGTAATTCACAGGGAGTGAATTCCTGTAATACCCAATTTCCTACTTCATTCATACTTTTACCCCTTTCATTTTTTATCTCATTCCGTTACTGTTCTCAGCTTCCCCGTTATACTGACAACTCCAATAAAAAAGTAACCAGTTGGTCAGGGCCTGCCAATTGATTACATTATAATTTTTATTATTATGTTATGGGGCATTATGGCATAAGAAGCAAATATTAGTCTTATAATGCTGTCAGAATCAACAAACGGTTGTTATTTTGGAAAAACAAAAAAGCCGGAGGCCTCATGAAAAGAAGACTTCCGGCAAATAAAAAAAGCGCGAGACGGGACTCGAACCCGCGACCCCGACCTTGGCAAGGTCGTACTCCACCAACTGAGCCACTCGCGCTTATTAATTATTCTTTTATCTGGGCATATACCCTCAAAACCACACATTGTTATATATCTTCATCCGTTCTTCCTCTTACCTAAACCAACC
>JAAOXG010000109.1 GCA_013036995.1 Lacrimispora defluvii | reverse complement strand
ACTATATTGACATAAATCCATGTGAACTATTATAATTAAATTATAATTTAAATAAAGAGGGAGGTTTTACACATGAAAGGTTTTGGAGTAATAGAAAAAGGAAAAGTTGGTTGGATGGATAAACCAGAATATGTTTGTGGTCCCGATGATGCTATAGCACGTCCTTTAGCACTTGCTCCTTGTTCATCAGACGTACACTCAGCTTATGAAATGGAAGGACCACATTTAAAAAACAGAATTCTTGGACATGAAGCTGTAGGACAACTAATTGAAGTGGGCTCAAATGTAAAGGATTTCAAGGTCGGTGACATAGTTGTAATACCTTGTACAACTCCTACTTGGAAGCATCCAGATATTCAAGATGGTACCCATCAAGATGCTGGTGGATTACAAAACGCAATTAACTTTTCCACCTATGAAGACGGAACTTTTGCAGAAAAAATTAAAATTAGATCTGCAGACATGAATTTGGCCCTATTACCTGAAGGTGTATCTTTAGAAGCTGCATGTATGGCAGTTGATATGATGACCACAGGATTCTATGGTCCAGAACTGGCAGAAGTTAAATTTGGTGACACCGTTGTTGTTTTTGGAATAGGTCCAGTTGGATTAATGGCAGTAGCTGCTTCTAAGCTTCGAGGTGCTGGCCGAATTATCGCCGTTGGTACGAGACCTGATTGTGTAAAATTAGCAAGAGAATATGGAGCTACAGATATCATTAGTTATAAGGAAGGTAATGTTGGCGATCAAATAAAAGCTTTAACTGGTGGCAAAGGTGTTGATGCATCTATCGTGGCTGGTGGGGATTTAGAGACTCTTTATACTGCTATTGATGTAGCTAAGGTTGGTGGTGGACAAATTGCTATGTTAAATATATTAACAGAAATTGAAAGCATAAACATACCTAACGCAGCAATTGCTGGATTCTTAGCTCACAAAACTATTAAAGGTGGTTTATGCCCTGGTGGAAGAAAGAGAATGGAAAGATTACTTTCTCTAATTAAATATGAACGTGTAGATCCTTCTAAGCTTATTACCCATAGATTTAAAGGCTTAGAACATATAGAAGATGCATTCTACATCATGGCTAATAAACCAAAGGATTTAATCAAGCCTATCGTTCTTATGGACTAAGGTTAAAACTTTATTGATATATTAGATTAAAATACACATCAATAACTTTCATTGATGTGTATTTTATATTTGTTATTTATTAAGCAAATTCTCAATAATTCTTTCAAGCTTTTCCGGTTCATAGGTCGGTGCATATCTGCCAACCACTTTACCATTTCTATCTACTAAAAACTTAGTAAAGTTCCATTTAATATCATCACCTTCTGTAGTAAAGCCTAAACCTTCCAGCTTTTTATAAAACGCTTCTGATGCTTCATCCTCCTCAGCTTTTGGTGCCTGCGCCTTTAAAAACTTAAATAAATCTGAAGCATTTTCCCCATTCACATCAACCTTCGCAAAGGTCTTGAAGGTTGTTCCAAAGTTCACTTGGCAGAATTTTGCTAGCTCTTCATTACTGCCTGGTGCCTGTTCAAAGAATTGATTGCAAGGGAAATCTAGAATTTCAAAACCTTGATCTTTATATTTATCATAAAGTTTTTGCAGTCCTTCATATTGTGGAGTAAATCCACAACCGGTAGCAGTATTAACAATTAATAATACTTTTCCCTTATACTCACTCATGGATATTTCATTACCATTTATATCTTTTACCTTATAATCATATATCATATTTATTCTCTCCCTCTACTAAGTATTTTTAATTTTATTATTTCCTTACACCTAAAAAATAAAACACCTATAGAGTAGATTATAAACCAATTAACTCTCTAGGTGTTTTATGTTCAATCTGCCCTTGTAATTTCATTTCTTTTGCCAAATGCTAATCTGTATCCTCTTAGCTTCTTTATCTCATCTAACTCCTCATCTTTTTCCATATATTCAATTAAACCAGGACTTGATGTTAGTATATTAGTGTAGACACAAAAAGCCGAACACCTTAAAATATAAAAAGGGAAGGAAGTGTCTACAATGGCAAAAGGGCAAAAGTATTATAC
>JAAOXG010000108.1 GCA_013036995.1 Lacrimispora defluvii | reverse complement strand
TTATGAATGGGGGTATACATATGAGCCGACAAGATATAGGTAATTATTAATCCTTTAAAAACCCAGTGTTTTAGCGGTTTTCCGGGATCCTTGGAAAAATGTTTAATGTGAAGTTCGCCGTATTTCCGGCGCCTTTTTTATTTCTTTCTGTCTTTAAGTAGTCTATGTGGTCTATCACATTCCTCAACATAGAGTTTCTTGTCATGATATCCTCGACTTCCCAATACGCTTCAATCAGATGTTCGATGGCTGGAATAAAGTCCCGGCGTGCCTGCTCTATTGATATGATTCTATTCCGTTCTGTTTCTATGCGCTTCAGTTCTTCTTCCAGTTCGGCTTTTTGTGAATCTAATGTACTGCGGCGATTCTGGAAGGTTTCAAGGTTATAAACTCCTTGCTCCAGAAGGTCAAAGGTTTTATTAAGCTGCTTTTTTGTCTGATTTAGTTTTTCTTTTATATTGCTTATGGAGTTTTCAAGTACTGTAAGCGTTGTCTCTCCTTCATGTTCAGTTTGCTCTGGCCATTCTACATTATACTCCGGGATCCATTCTTTTAAGCTTTCAATGACCTGTTCTTCAATTAAAGAGAGAGGAGAGGATATGTTGCTGCACTTACTGTTTGCGCAACGTAATACGGCGTAACGGAGCCGGGTATTGCTGGGCTGCCTGGTCATGAGGTTTCCGCACTTTGCACAGTAGACTAATCCGGTAAGTGGATTCTGCAGAGCTGTACTTGTATTAATGGGGAGTGGCTTACCGGCTTTAATCTTTTGTGCCAGGTTAAAGGTATCTTCTGAAACGATAGGATCAAAGCGTCCACGGACTTTCTCACAATCCGCATCCTTTGGCCGGGATTCAATAATTTTCCCACCAACCATTTGCTTCTGGACTTTCCGCCATTGCCATCTTTGGTACCCACAATAGGTCGGGTTATTAAGTATATCAACGATGGAAGATGCGGACCAGGGCTTTTCACTTCGGGAGGGAACGCTCAGCTCATTAAGCCGATCTCGGATCTGATAGGATCCAAATTGAGCATAGCTGCCGTCTTCCTGAAGTTCACCTGCTGTGTAAAGTTCAAAGATATATTTAATAATTTTAGCTTCCTCTGGCACGATCTGGAGGGTGTACCCTTTATCACCTTTATGCTTAACCTTTTCGTATCCGTAGGGTGCTGTCCCGGCTATATACCAGCCGTCACGAAAGGCAGCAATCCGGCCACGCTGGATCCGTCGATTAATGGTCTTGTATTCCCGCCGGCTCATGAAGAGGTTAAACTCAAAATATTCCTCGTCAAATTCATCGGAAGGATCATATGTTTTCATGGGGGTTATGATCCGGGTATTGCTGAACTTAAATGCTTCAGCTACGGTTCCCTGGTCCTTTGTGTCCCCTCTGGCCAGACGTTCCACTTCCATGACAAGGACACCCTCCCACATGCCCTGCATTACTTCTACAAGTAGCTGCTGCATCTTGGGACGGGCGGATATTGTTTCTCCGGATACCAGTTCTTTGTATATGGCACCGATTTCAAGACCCATTTTTACGGATAGCTCTGTCAGTAGCATTTCATGGCGGGCCAGGGTTTCACCTTCGCCGCGGGATTCTGCTTCTTTATCAGCTCGGCTTTTTCTGAGATACATGAGATATGACATGGGTGCCTCCTTTTCAGTTATTGTTATTATTTAATCTATAAATTATAAATGTCTATTATAATTATTCCTTTGGATGTGCTATATTGTTGATTCCAACACTTTTCATGAGAAATTCAAGGTCATCAGGGTATTTTTCACAATGTCTTGAAATCTCTTTTGCAATTATATAACGGACATTATCTCTATATATCTTTTTTTCAAAAAGATCAAAAATACAAATTAAAGTACCCAAAGAATGAGTCTTATGTATAATAGAAAATTGAGGTATTAATGAATTTAGTGCTGCTTCTGATTCTTCAGTAATTCTAATTTTGGAAAAAGGTTGGTAATTATACATCCTTCCTCCATGTGCTGCTAAATTCCGGTATTCAAGACATATAAAAAGAGTATCTGTAAACAAATCTTTTACAAATTTATTAACAGTAGCTTGTGTAATAGGATAGAATCTGCATATAATGGCTGACTTTTGTTCCGGTTTTTGCAATTTAATAAAATTGATAAGAGTACTTAAGTAAACGCCTTTAAATAACACCCACGGAGGAACGTTTCCATATTTTATTCGGTGATGTTGAATAGGATTTTTATCTGACATAGAAGTCTTATCTAAAGTTTCTAATATTCCAGATAAAGAAAACTGTTTTGCAGAAGTTTTTCGGTTTTGATAATTCTTGAAATTTAAATAGTCCTTTTGATTTGAACCAAATGCCTCACCAATTACATAAGAAGTGACGGCTCGTAGATGTTCTTCTAAATCAAGCATAGTAATCATTATATGATTTCGTATTGCATGATCTAAGCAAAATAAAGAATAAATTCGTTCAAATGTGATATTTTCTTTATATAACTCTTCCTCATTTACCGTAATTACATATGGGTCTTTGTAACCATTTATAATATTATAATATCCATAATTATCCAATAAGTTTTTTGCAGTTTCTATAGACTCAAACAGTAATCCACGCTTTTTTAAAAGCTCAATTTGTTCATTTAAGGAAGTAAAATCTTGTGATTTTGCCATAATGTTTACTCCTATAAAAAAGATGGTCCTAAAGCAAATGCCTCAAGACCATCATTTTGACCGCGCAGCAGTCATTTCCTAATTGTATCTTGAGTATATCAGCTTTAAACAGCTTTGTCAAATAGTATATTTTAGCAGTTTGTGTCAAGCGTTTATT
>JAAOXG010000107.1 GCA_013036995.1 Lacrimispora defluvii | reverse complement strand
TACCGGCCCAACGGGAGATACTGGTCCAGCTGGTGAAGGCGTAACAACATTCGGATATGTATACGAATTAGCCACCATTGCTGACAATACTGTCCCTGGTGGTGCCGATGTACCGTTCAGCAATAATGGACCATTAGCAGGAGTAACTCATACAGCTGGCACAGCTGCAATAACAGTACCGACCGCCGGAACTTATCAGATTGATTATTATGTCGATATTACGGCTGGCGTAGGTTCCGCTATTGCAATTGCAGTGAACGGAACCCCAGATGCATCAACTAATGTTGTTGCTCTTGTTGCTACCGGGGAAATATCTGGGACTGCAATGCTTACACTTGCTGCAGGAGATACACTGACTTTAAGAAACAACTCTGGCACACCGTTGGTAATGACTTTGGCACCTGGTATAGGAGCACAATTTAATGCTATTCTGTTGAGTTAATCAACTATGGCCGGTATCTTCGGATACCGGTCATATTAAATAATAATAAAGGATTCATCTTATGGATTTTATCACATAATAAATTAATATTGCCCTGGTTATAATGATAAGTTTAGCTGATCACACGTTCTTTCGGGTCAACGTCCATAATTTCTTTCTTAGCCCCAAACCAAAGGAGAAGGCCAATGATACAGGCACATATTTCTGAAGCAGTCATAGACCATATTACACCATTTAGCTGAAATAAACTATTTCCAATAATTATAATGGGAATCAGTGCAATACCTCTGGATACAGACATTATTGTAGATTGAATGCCCTTTCCGAACGCTTGAAACATACTTGTTAAAAGTCCCGATATACCTGCAAATAAGGTGGAGAGTAATAATGCTGTAAGAATAGTAACACCGACTTTTATCACAGACTCATCGGAGCTAAACAGTTCAAGGACCTGTGTGCGGAACACAAACAAAACAGCAGCAATCACAGAAATGATAGTAACAAGATAAAATGCTGTTGTTTTCAACACTTTACTTAGTCGTTCTGTATTATTTGAGGAATAAGAAAATGCAATCAGCGGAACAACTCCCATATATAAACCCATGCCGATAAAATCTGATATCTGACATACACGATTTGCTACGCCAAATGCTGCTACCACATGGTCACCATATAAGACTGCATAGTTATTAAACATCAGACTTGAAACAATTAAAAATCCAGACAGCAGCAGTGCAGATATACCTATCTTAAAGATATTAAAAAGGATAGTTGGATCTGGTTTGAAGTATTTTAAACGAACGCTTTGAGCTGGACTTTTCTTCTCCAGATAGTACATATAGTAGATAACGGCACAGACATTACCAATAACAGTGGCAACCGAAGCCCCCATAACATCCATTTGTAAGAAAAAAATAAATACCGGGTCAAGTATGATATTTATAACAACGCTGATGATCATTCCGATCATCGATTCGGTGGACGCACCTTCGCCCCTAACCATTTGGGCGAGTGTAAAATTAGCAACTACAAACGGACTTCCGATTGTATAGGCAATAATATAAGAACGTGTATGCAGCAGTGTTTCTCCCGTAGCACCCAACAGTTTTAATATGGGGGGTAAGATAGGAATGCAAAGCAGCATAAACAAAAGCCCTGAAATTAATGACAGATACAAAGTTACAGATGAAACTTTTTTTACATAATCTAATTTTTTTTCACCTAATAATCTTGAAATATAGGTGCTGCCGCCTGTTCCAAATAATTCTCCGAGCGCCATGAGAATAGTTGTAAATGGCAGAGCAAGCGTAATTGCCGCTAACATGGAGGTGTTGTTTAACCTCCCAATAAAATAGGCATCTGTAATATTGTAAATCATATTAACAACCATACCTAAAATCATAGGAATGGCCATATGTGCAATCGCTTTTGGTACAGATGCTTTCTCAAGATAGTACATTGCGTCTTTGTTTTCCATGTTGAATACCTCCGTTAAATATAAGTTGATTTCTACCTATTTGCCGATAGTTCTATTTACTTTATGAAAACAGGTTAGTGTAATTAAGTATAGTTCTACCTATTTCTTTAAATAAAAACAAGGTTTATATATGTGATTCTATACCTAGATTTTCAAATGTCCGTTTCAGAAAATTTAGATAGATAGTTTTTTCTTCTTCGGAAAATCCGGTTAGCATTTCGTCGGTTATTTCGCTAAGTATACCAGACATTTCACTAAGAAGTTTTTGGGATTTTTCAGTAAGCTCAATGGATATGGTCCTGCCATCTTCATTACCCGAGCGGCGTATAATAAATCCATTTCTTTCCAGGCTGTTGAGTAAGCTTGTCACAGATGGACCGGATATTTGCATGGCCATGCTTAAATACCTGCGGTTGATGTCTTGATTCGATTTGTGCGCTCCGTCTATGTGGCCCAAAAGTCGCACTTGTGGTTCGGTTATATCGTATGCCGCCTATCTTTTGTCATTTTTATAGCGTAATATGTGAGCTATGTTCTTGATATAAAAATCGTGAGGTGGTATACGATCTAAGTTCATTTTATCACTCCTTTCGAATAGGTTGATTTCTATCTATTATTATATAAGTAGACTTCTACTTTGTCAATCATCTATTTTTAAATGTTGATAAATTTTAAAAGACAGCTATGCAGCTACGCGGTATGTAGGAAATGTATTGATATTTACATGGTTAATGGATCATTGTGGTTAAATTACTACATGACTTATCTAATACGTTAAAAACTAAACTGATTTAAAATATTGAAATAGACAAAGACAGAAAAGTCTTTATTAGATAAATAAGTAAATTATAAATTACAACCAGTACAAATGCATATCACCGTTTAACGTATGATTATTTTAATCAATTTCAAAAGCTTATGCAGACATAAGTCATAAAAAACTATAGTATCGAAAATTCTCATCATAACATATATTACTAATAGGCGTTATCAGATTGATGCGCCTTGCAATTTAAAAATGGGAGGATTTTTTATGGCTAATAATGCTCTGCAAATAGAACTGAATACGGCTACAACAGTAGCCGCAGGTGCCAATGTCCCTTTTGACACTATAGTCTATTCATCCGGAACCATATCTTACAATCCAGCAACAGGAGTAATTACTTTTAATGAGGCTGGCAGATACGTGCTCGACTGGTGGCTGGCAACACAATCTTCTCAATCGACAAATGGGACAGCCTTTGCATTATCGTCCTCACAGGGAGATTTACTGGAAGGTAATTCACCGATAAAGACAGGAGAGGTTTATGGTATTGGAATTATTGATGTAATTGCAGCACCGGTTACGGTATCTCTTGTAAATATCAGTACAGCAACTGTATTCTTTTCTCTAATAGTTCCATTGAAGGGAACGTTGGTTGTAGTTCAAGATGATAATGGTCTAACCGGCCCGACGGGAGCTACCGGTCCGACAGGAGATACTGGTCCGACAGGCCCCACAGGAGCTGCAGGATTAACAGGTCCAACCGGAGATACCGG
>JAAOXG010000106.1 GCA_013036995.1 Lacrimispora defluvii | reverse complement strand
AATTAATTATACGTCATCGAAATACGTTTCTGATGGGTTCTTTCTTTTTGCATAAAAACCCGCAAAGAAGCTACGGTTCCGGTATATCCCTTGTGAAAAATGTACTCGTGAATTTTTTTATAGGTTATTCCCTGTGAACGCATGGCTACCACTTCTTGCTCATAAGGTGCTAGCTACCTGGCATCCGAGAGTCATAATGACCATTGTTAGAAGTGCACTCTTCTTAATATTTTTTTACCGTCTGATATGTATGACCAGTCAGACGAGTAATTTCGTCTATGGCATGTCCTTCTGAATACAATTTTCTCACCTCATTAATTGCTAACTGCTTGTTTGCTAGTGTCTGAATATGTTGGCGTTCTCGTATGTTTTCCTTTTGAAATGGAAGGTCAGCTACTGTTATAGAAAGATATTTTTGAATAGTGGTAGTGGCGGTATGCAGAAACAGGGATATATCATTTATGGAATAGCCCTCGCTTTGTTTTTTCTGTGCGAATAAGATCCGTTCCTGGCGGTTTCTGGTATCATAGAGTACCCTCATTTCTGGATTTGATACCGTTGCAGGTATCACTACTCTTGATGGAAACAGTCGATACCTATATTTTTCAACTGCGTCTGATAAATTTTTGAGTAGATGGAAATGATCACTAATCTGTAACGCATTTGGATTAGATTTTTTAGCTGCAGAGGAATAAGTTTGTGCTCCAACACGAGAGATTATCTCTAAGCATGGATAGGATTTCAACCATTCTTCTACTTTTAAAGTTTCGCGGGAATCAATAATATCAATAATTCTATGAGTATACAGATCCACCATAACCGTACTATAACTATATCGTTTCCGAAAGGCAAAATCATCCCCACAAACTCTGATTACAGAAGTTTTATCCACAAGTACTGGTATTTTTTTTAAGCAGATCACAAATGCTGCTTTTACAGACTTTAACAGATCCTGTTTTCAATAAAGATGACGCACTGACAGAACTCAATTTTGTAGATGTAATCAATATTTTTCCATAAGCCTACTTGTTTTTTTTCCTTTGGAACTACAAAATCAAAACGTTGGGAAAAGGTTTTAAAAGTGCATTCTGGATTATCACAAAACATTTTTCTGGTTGTCAATAAAAGAATAGTCTGCTTATCCTGGAATGGAATATCTTGAATTTCACGTTCGTATGTGGAATGTACTCTTGCTGAAGGGCATCCACAATATGGACAACAAAGCTTTTCTTTCACAGATTGAATTGCTAAAATTATTTGTTTGTTCTTTATTTTACAATTGATACATTCTAAACTGTTATCTAATAGTTTTATCAATCACCATCCTATAATTTGATTATAGACTATACTGTAGTAAAATCAACTATGGTTGGAAAGAACCTATTAAGCGCTTACATCACAACAAAAAGAATGTTGGAAGTGTGCTTTTCAAGCACACCCCAACATTCAGTATAGAACCACATATATATAAAATAAAAAGTCAAAATTTATTTCGTGTATCCCTCCCCCTTATTCTGTATGATTAATTATAGTCAGTATGATATAGCACTGAAAAACTGCCCACCCAACTGCGCCTGGGCTTATCTACACCATTTAAAACAATGCGAGTAAGGAGGAAATTATTATGGACCCTTATATTGGTCAGATTCAGCTATTTCCCTATAATTTTGAACCCAGAGGCTGGGTTCTATGTGATGGAAGAACCATGAAGATTATGCAAAATCAGGCATTATATTCTCTCATAGGAATTATATTTGGAGGCAATGGAACCACTGAATTTAAGATACCAGACTTAAGAAATGCAAATCCCCTTGCAACGACCAACCAGATGAAGTATTACATAGCAATTGAGGGGCTGTATCCCATGAGATCATAATTTGCAGCAGCCTTAATCATGGATGGAAAGGAGAGAAAATGCATGGATGAATTTTTGATTGGTGAAATCATTCCTGTACCATATACATTTGTACCTGAGTTTACGCTGTTCTGTGATGGTCAGGAGTACCCGGTTCAGCGGTTTCAGCTACTATTTGCTTTAATTGGATTTTCGTTTGGAGGCAATGGTTCCACTACATTTCGTGTTCCCAATCTAAAAGGATTTGAACCCAACCCCAATATCCGTTATGCCATTGTGACAGATGGTATATTCCCTGATCGGTATTAGTTATATGCTGATATCGATGAATAACCGTATTTCAATTTACCGGAAAGGATTGATGAGATAAATATGGGTAAAAATTTGGCTTTGAATGCTGATATAACTGCAAGCAGTTATGTCGATCCTTATGCGCCTGGCAGAGCTGTAAACGGAATAGTCAGTGATCCCACCTCAAGATGGCTGTGTGCTGCTCTGCCGGGGTGGCTGCGTCTTGATTTAAAAAAGTCCTGCTGGGTGGGACAGTGGACAGTAAAAAGTATAGGAGGTAACGCTGGCTTGTTTTTTGCAAGTGCTTTTTGGAAAAAGTTGCAGAGCTTTTTCCCGAAGTTGCATCTGTCTCTTTTATACATCTATAAAAAGCATGCTATTATACTCAACTACGCACCCACAACATTGCATCGGATAATGTAGACGGAAAAACAAAACATATACAAAATAATAACAAGACGTGCACATCGAG
>JAAOXG010000105.1 GCA_013036995.1 Lacrimispora defluvii | reverse complement strand
GACAGGTCCAACCGGAGATACCGGCCCGACAGGTCCAACCGGAGATACCGGCCCGACAGGTCCAACCGGAGATACCGGCCCGACAGGTCCAACCGGAGATACTGGCCCGACAGGTCCGACAGGAGATACTGGCCCGACAGGTCCGACAGGAGATACCGGCCCAACAGGAGATACCGGTCCAACCGGCCCAACAGGAGATACGGGTCCGACCGGCCCAACAGGAGATACCGGCCCGACAGGTCCGACAGGAGATACTGGCCCAACTGGTCTGACAGGAGATACAGGTCCAACAGGAGATACCGGCCCGACAGGTCCAACAGGAATCGCTGGTCTCGCAGGAGCCACCGGCCCAACAGGCCCAACAGGAGCTTCCGTAACAAGCGACAGTATGTCGGCAGCTAATACAAGTTCAGCAGTAATAGCTGTTGTATTAGGCGGCACCAATGTACCGCTTCCTGATAACCAAAACTTAAATACGTTTACCGTTGATGGAACTGATACTATATTTACGGTACCAGCCACAGGGGAATATATGATTAGTTATGCTGTTGCAACAACGTTAGCATTACTGGTATCCTCACAGATTACGCAGAACGGTGCACCAATTGCAGCTTCTGTTATTACACCAACAGTTGCCTCCAATAACCTGGATGCAACATTTATTGTTCCGCTGACTGCTGGAGATACGCTTTCACTGCAATTATTTGGTTTGCTGGGAGCAGTAACGCTTCTTGGCGGTGCAAGCACCTATATGACCCTTGTAAGAGTAATTTAATTTTATTTACTTCTAATAAAAGCCTCCGCTCTCTTTTTAGAGGGCGGAGGTATAATAATATGCAGCATACTTTACGCTTCACAGTCAGGAAACAATAAGTTACAATATACGATGTACCAATTAATAGAAACAGATTTAAGCACTTTTCTGTGTACAAGGTCTGATGAATGGACGCGGCTTGTACAGAGTAGTAACATTTGATTATTATCTCGTACTCATTGGATTTTGTACAGAATAGCATTATACAGATATAAATCGTCCACCTTTATTGCATATTGAATGTAGTACCGATCATCTGCAGCGGATAATCCATCTATTTTATTTGAGGAACCGTTCTTTAACTCTGCCTGATAGATATCGTTCTTAGATAAACTATCCTGGAGCTGTTCTAAGCGTTCATGGCTGATTGCAACAGCTCTTACCGCCTCAGCCTGACAATCCACTACCTCTCTGATCTTATTTATGCCCAATGCAATTGCATCGTCTTTACTTTGGAAATCCAATTCTTTCGTATCTTCGCTAACCTTACCGGATAGGAGATAACTCTCAATTATTGATTCGATTTCTGAATCCCGTATATCATTTTTCAGATAATTAACACTGCCGTCCCCCATCAGAAGGCTGCTGCCTTTTCCGGTATCCACAATTAACGTCTGAGGCCTGTTTGGATTCTCCGTAAATGTGCGGTCGGTATCATCTTTTAATAAAAACAAGTCTAAGGCGGTTTTATCAAATATTTTATTTTTCACAGAATAAAAAGCATATTCTTTGTTTGCAGGCTCTTCAACATCTGCATCTATAAAATAATATTGCTACTGTATTACATTTTTTCTTCATAATTAACTTCTCTTATTTTAACATAATCAGTCACTGCCAAGAAGCCACCCAATAATAGGCGGCTTCTTGAAATATTGAAAGCACTGATTATGTAAAATAATTATTTATTAATTATTTATTTTACAATATAATTAAAACATAAAAATACATTATTTGTCTAGTGACAAAGTAAGTAAAAAAGCTGTAATATTGACAAAGTAAAAAAAAAAGTATATCTTTAAAATATATAATTAGATTTTTAAACAGGAGGTAATGAATTAAAATGCCCAGTGGAAAGACGGAGCTATTATTAACAAAGAGAGAATTGGATGTAATGACAATACTTTGGGAAAGCAGCAAACCATTGGTTGCTTCAGAGATTACTAAAATGGACGAATCTTTGAATATAAACACGGTACAGGCCGTTATTAGAAAACTGTTGGATAAAAAATACATTGAAGTGGCTGATATCGTTTATAGCGGTACAGTCTTAACCCGCAGTTATAAGCCGGCTTTATCTAAAAAAGAGATGGCAGTGCAGCGGTTTATTGGGCAATTTCAGGAAAATGATAAGGTTTCCATTCCTAATTTAGTTGCCACTTTACTGAAACATGAAAAAAATGAGGAGAAAGTAATAGAAGAACTGGAACTGTTATTGGCGGAGAGGAAGAAATTGCTTAATGAAAAGAACGAATCGGATCTTAGCTGATCAGATATGGTTTTTATAAAAGGAAAAAGGGGCTGTAAAAAAAC
>JAAOXG010000104.1 GCA_013036995.1 Lacrimispora defluvii | reverse complement strand
ACTTATTTTACAGCCCCTTTTGAGTACTAGCAGGCTTCCCAATCACCGATCCATTTTTCCTTGGAATAATTGTATTGACGCCGGTATACATGACCATCTACTGATTTATATCTCCAGCCAATGATGTCTGATAATGGACTGTAAGACTGGGTATCATATGTACTTAATACTGGTGGAACAGCTGGCTGCTGGGTAGAAGGTTGTGCATATACAACCTCTGAACCAAGTGCTGCAAGGTTTAAACTCACTACAATAGCAGCTAATAATTTTTTACCTGTTTTTTTCATTGTTGGACACCTCCGTTATGTTTTTATAAATTTGTAAATCAGAAAATGAGTCTTTGATTTCATCTATATGTCCATAAAACTGGCCATTTAAATAAACATCGTAGCCACTTTCCGGATTTTGTATTAAGTAACTATTCTGATTAGTCAATTCAACCGTATCAGCCGCATCCTGTGGTTTGATTGAACAGGGTTCAAAAACGATACTAAAAGACAAAACCAGCAGGAGTAAAACCGGTAATAATAAGGTTAAAAATATACCCCCCTTTGTTTCGTCTGATGAATTAGAGAGATTTAAAATAATGTTAAAACGCTGGGATAAGATATTCCCACTTTCTCCGTTGAAAGACAAAATCCATTTATTCAGTTTCCTGCTGACGGGAATCTTAGCAATTTTTATCAGGCATTCCAAATATTTAAATCGTTCTTCCTCATTCATGGATTTAGTCACGAAAAGATCAATATGTATTTCCTGCGCTTTGGATATCTGATTTCTAAATAAGTAGACAAAAGGGTTCCACCAATAGATGGAGCATAAAAATTCCACCAGGAACTTCACCCATAAATCACCACAAATATAATGGGATAATTCATGCTTTAATATGCAGTACCATTCTTCGGTTGTAAGCTTAATCCCGGGGAGGATAATCCGGGGGCGGTAAAATCCGAAAACCATTGGCGTGGATATTAAATCAGTTTGTATAATCTGTATGGAAAAAGGTTTGTTATAATCACTATTTAATTGATAGAAGGCTTCTTTTACTTCGTCATCTATAACGGAACGGCTATTTGTGATAGTTTTTGCGAAACGATTGTATATATAAATTGTTTTTACCAGCTGTATGATGATACCGGACACCCAAATTATATAAAGGGCATCTAACAGACTGATGGTGATCCCGCCTGATTGAATGACCTGAATTTCGAGGAAACGTATTAATGCAGGAAGTAGTTTTCCGATTGGCATGTTTCTTGATGTGGTCAGTTCAAATGGGATAAATAATCTTAATATGGTTGCACCGATGCACATAGCCAGCGCAGCCATTCCAATCCGTTCTATCATACGATTATCTCTCAGGACAAAATAAATTATGACAATGAGTATACTGCTGAAAAATGTCATTGTCAAAAGAGAAAGGATAGAGAATTCCATATTACTCCTCTCTGTTAAGATTACGTTTTCTTTCTTCTAATAATTTCTCAAGTTCAGCAATAACTGCCTCCTCATTCTTTTCATGTTCTAAAAGTGATGCAACCAGTCTTGGTGTAGTGATGCTTTTCATATTGTTAAATTCTGTAATAAATTTCTGCAGTGTAAAATCTTTAGATTCTGCAGTTGGACGGTAACTGCGGCATAGAACAGTACCGCTATACACAATATCAGCTACTTCAATCAGTTTCTTTTTTAACAGATTCCTTAATACAACCTGAATCGTATTAATAGTTAAGGAAGGATTACTGTTCGCAATTTCAGATGCAATTAAAGGGCTTTCAGATGACCAAAGTATATTTAAAATATCCATTTCCCGGTCGGTTAAAACTTTTTTTTGTTTAGGCATAATGGCACTCCTTGAAGTAACTTGATGTTTTATTAGAAGTATTGTTAAAATAAATTATAAAAGTAATAATTAATGTTGTCAACTGTTATATAGATATATAAGCATAAATATATTTTTACAATGTTATTAAATATATAGTATTTTAATTAAATGATATAGTAATATATTACAATAAAGCTGAAAGATATATGGCATATTGGTGAAAAAACCGGATCAGCATGGAAAAACCACACTGATCCGGTTTTTAAATATCCCTGGGAAGTTCAATAATAACGCTGTTTTTTAAATAAGGAATACTTTGAAATGTTATGCGAAAAGAATCCCCATAGCACGCTTTCAATCTCTTTTGTATATTGGATAATCCAAAATGCTTCTGAGACTCTGGAGAATTCTCTGTAATGCAGGCATTTGCCACTTCAATATCAATTCCCCTTCCATTGTCCGTTACTTCAATCCTGATTTTGTTGTCATCAGCTGATGATATCAGGATATCAATCCGGGGAGGAACCGGTTCAAGGCCGCTTATGAAACCGTCGAAACCGTGGCGTATGCAGTTTTCCGCCAGGGGCTGCAGCAGTATTTTCATAATTTGACAGTCTTTTAATAAAGGATCAATTTGTGTTTCCAACTGAATCCCGTTTGAAGAATGACGGTTCATGATTTCCATATAGGAAGTGACGTGTTCCACTTCTTTTTCCACTGAAATCATTGTCTTTCCAAAACTCAGGGTAGTCCGTAAGTATTTCCCCAGACTTTCAAGCATTCCTTCTGCAGTTTTTGAATGGCCATTTAATATCTGAAAGTGAATACATTCCAGGGTATTGTAAAGAAAATGAGGGTTAATCTGTTCCGACATCATCTGTATTTCCGCCATTGCCTTTTTTTGTTCCTCATCCTTAATCTGCAAAAGCTGCAGCTGAATGGTATCGTACATCTGGTTTAACTGGACTCCCAGCAGGCTGATTTCGTCTGTATGATTAAATTCCTTTCGTTTGGTATAAGTTTTGTCGTTAATACTTCTTATAATTGTTCCCAGCACCCGTAAATTTCTGGTAAGAAGGCCGGACAGAGCCAGGCTGAGTAAAACAGCCGCAAGAAAACAGGCAATCCATACCAGAATAAAGAAAGAACGAATCTCCTTAATATCACCGGTGAGAGCCGATTTTTTTGTCATATGAACCACATTTAAATTACAGAATTTAATCTTATCCATGGTTAGAAACAGATCTTCGTTCTCCGTTTGAACCGTCCCTTCCTGTCCGGGCGAACCATCTGCGACCCACTTACAGATTTGGGGAAGAAATGCATCCGGATACTCTTTTTCCGTAATATCCAAAGGCTGTCCGTTCTCATCTGCCAGATACATGCAGTAAGTATAGCGGTTGGACATCCGGTTAAAATAATCCCGGATCTGCTCCGTGTCAACCAGAAGAATGAACCGGGCTTTTCTGCAGTTGGGTATATCCTGATAAGCCAGATGCTTGGACGACAGAATACTGGAGACCGGATAGGAGACCGGAATCACTCCCTTTTTGCCAAACATGTTGCTAAACCTGGTGGGCAGGACTGTAATATGGGGATATTGCCAGATATTCTCCGGAAGAAGTTTGTCGAAGTGACTGCTGATGCCGAGAGAGGTGGGGCTGAACATAATCTGATCATCACCGCAGACCAGCACATTGGTTACAAGATCATGATTTTGCAGGAATGAGTCCGTAACAGCAGTAGCAGTAGTGAAATACCTGGCATAACCGGTAAAATTATAGTTGTTGATAGCGGCAATCATCTGAGGAAAGGGTTCCTTTACCAGAAGATGATTGGTAGCAGCCGAGAGAGAATTAAACTGGTAGGAGAGAGAATCTCCGGCCATCTCCACAGAGCTTCCTGCCCTTTTTAAAACTTCATTGGTGTTTCGTTCATAAAAATAGAAATAAGACACCTGTCCAATGAGAAAAAGAGCAGCCGATGTAATGAAAATCATTCCGGTCACCAGCTGGTAACGGAATTTTAAATTGGCGAACCATTTAATCATTAACTGCTCCTTTCTCCGGCAGCAAACTGTTTTTGGTATTCTGAAGGTGTAAGTCCGGTTCTTGCCTTAAAGGCACGGCTGAAGGAGCGGTAATCTTCATAGCCAAGGAGCAGGGAGACTTCTCCCGATGTATGTTCCTGAAATTTCAGCTGTTCCTGTGCATAGTTGATTTTTAAATCCAGGGTATAATCCCGAAAGTTCAGCTGTGTTTTATTTTTAAAATAAGTGCTGAAATAGCTTTTACTCAGTCCCAGATAATTGCATACATCTTCGGTTCTGGGATTTTTTAAGAGATTTTTATTAATGTAGTCAAGGGCCTTCTGAATTAATGGATCGTTCTTTGCAGCCTGGCTTACCGTCAGCTCCTCTGCAAATCCGGACAGGACCTTTACCATAAAGATTTCTATATCCTCCAAAGAGTTTAAACTCTGCAATGCCGCAAAGGAATTGCCGGTATAGCTTTTCGGCGGTCCGTCAAGATACCGGGACAACTGGCTTTGCAATGTAATGATTAAATAATTGCACATACTGTAAAGATAAGATGGCGGAGGAAGAACAGGAGTCGTCAGTTTCTCTAAATAGAGTTTAAAACGGGCCTGTATGTTTTCTCTGTCATCTTTTAAAACAGCTTCCAAAAGATCGTCACCAGGCATAATGACCGGGGGCTGTCCGGATTCTAGAACAGCAAAATCAAGAACGGCGCCAGCTTCCGGATAAATATGCCAGGTAATGATATGTCTTGCATCCTGGATAGAGGCGGAGATCGCGCAGAGAGAAGAAACGGGTTTGCCAATGGCAGCTCTAACACAGACCATCCCGTCAATGTTTATTCTGTTAATATAATGTTCCAGCATTTTATGAAGTGAGTCCCAATGGTCTGACTGGAACGGAAGGTTACTAATTAATACAAGACCAGCAGGAGGATAATCAGAGATCAGTGCCGGTAATCCGCTTAATTCCTCTTCCAGAGCTTCCATAAGAGGGACAAGTGAATTGGCCAGTTCAGCCGTTTCCTCCGCATACTGATACGTGGAATATGCCTGGATTAAAACGGCGCAGCTTTCCTTATCCCGTATGGAAAGACCATATTCCTCAATCACCTTATTCAGTTCCATGGCGGAAAGCTCTCCACGAAGAAGCTGGGGGATTAAGTTCTGTTTTCGCAGGGAAACCTGTGCTTTGCGCAGCTTTCTCAGAGTGGAAAGCTGATCACTGTGATAGTCCCGTTTGCTTAAAATTTCTTCTTTTAAATTCTGGATCAGTTCTGTTAAATCCCTGATGGAAATGGGTTTCAGTAAATATTCTTTTACTCCATACCGAATCGCATTTCTCGCATATTCAAATTCGTCATAACCGCTTAATATAACAAAAGAACAGTCAAACTGTTCCTCTTTCGCGCGCCGTACCAGTTCGAGTCCGCTCATTCCTGGCATTTGAATATCAGTTATTACAATATCCGGTTCATAATAGCGGATTTTATCCAGAGCCTCTGCGCCATTGGCAGCAGTGCCGATCAGCGTGATCGAATAATCTTCCCAGGGGATAATGGACCTAAGACCGGAACGGATCTCCGCCTCATCGTCTACAATCAGCAAAGTAATCATGGAAATTGGGTTCATAGCGGCATCCTTTCCTCAGTTCGTATTAAGAAGCAAGGCAATTATAGCATTGTGCATAATGAAAATCAAGGCGAAAGGCCATGGGTAGAATATTTCGTAAAAAATGTTACATGCATAGTAGAAAAAGTGGTGTTTTCATTCGAGAAAATGATTTATTATTAAGGCACATCATCAACAAGAAGGTAATAGTTAACAAAAAGAAGGGAGCAGAAATTATGAGAAAAACAAAACGGTTGGCAGCAATGAGCATGGCCTGTATGATGGCGGCATCGGCATTAACCGCCTGTGGGGCAAAAAGTACAGAGCAAACAACTGCGGCACCAGCATCAGGCGGACAAGAGGCAACAACTGCAGCAGCGGGGGGAGAAACAAAAAAGGATTCCGCTTCTTCAGATAAGGTGAAAATCACCATCTGGACAGATAACCGGCATGATCTGGAGTACATGAATAAGGTAGTTGATGAATTTAACAAAACCAATGATCATATCGTACTGGATTATGTGGTACAGACAGAGAACTACGAAAACTTACTGTCCATGGCAGCTAATTCCGGACAGTCACCGGATATATTCTCTCAGATCAACGGAGATGATTTCAGAAACTTCGCAGATAATGGAATTATCCAGCCTTTAAATGATTATCTGACTGACGAATTCAAAAAAGTAAATGAAGTTGATCAGCACTTATACGAGGGCTGCAACGTAATAGGAGATAAAATTTACTGGGTACCATGCGGCAAAAGAAGTGGTTCCAGAATGATCTACAACAAAGATGTATTTGATAAACTGGGACTGAAACCACCGACAAAGATCAGTGAGCTTCCGGAAATGGCAAAGAAGATTACAGAGGCTGGAAAAGGCGATTATTACGGAATCATTTTCCCGGGAGCAAGCGGCCCCTTCGAACGCTGGCTGGAGCATTCTGCTGAAATGAGTGGAGTTACTTTATATAACTATAAAGAAGGTAAATTTGATTTTACCGGATTTAAACCATACCTTGAAACCGTACGCCAGATGTTTAAGGATCAAAGCGTATTCCCAGGTTCTGCTTCCATGAAGATTGACCCGGTTCGCGTACAGTTTGCAGAAGGCCATGCAGCAATCCACGGCAATGCATCCCAGGAAGCAACCGTTTTAACTGAGCAGTTCCCGGCTAAGATTCAGTGGGGCGTTGCGCAGCTGCCAACTTTAGACGGTGAGATCAAAGGTGCAGAAGCCTGCTCTCCAAATACCGGATGGATGATGAGTGCATTTACCGAGCATCCCAAGGAATCATGGGAAGTTATCGAATACTTTGGATCTGAAAAAGTATTAAAAGGTTATTTAGAAGGTGGTTATTCCCTGCCAATCTCTAAATATATGGAAGATAAGATTGATAAGAGCAAAACAGGAAGAATGGCAGATTTTGCAGGCGCTGATTATGAAGCAGTCTATCCGGTTGTTCCATCTGTAACACCAGACGGCGAGAATTACAGAGATGCACTCTGGAATGCATGTCTCCCGGAAGGACCATCTATCGATGAAACAATTGCAAAATTAAATCAGACCTATAATGATGCTCTGGAAAAAGAAGTAAAAATGGGCAAGACAAAACGTGTGGTTATTAAGGATTATGATCCTCTTCATCCAGGCGCAGGCACAGTGGAATATCTGGATAAGTAAATTGGTATTACGGCTGCTGCAAACAGATCTGCTGTCTTGCAGCAGCCTTTCTTTCACTGGGCGGGCAGGAGCGGAAAACGATTATAAAAGAAAAATAAGGAGTGAAGGAAATGAATTCAAACAAATCTTTGGGAAGCCGGTTCAAAAAGAGCTGGGATCATGGTGATATTCCCATGTGGCTGATGCTGATTCCCACCATCTTTTTTATCCTGGTAATGTCGGTGTATCCATTTACATGGCTGATTCGATATGTTTTTTATGATTACAATGGTTTTAAGGCATATTTTGTAGGATTTGAAAACTTCAAACGTATTACCGGAGATGGAATATACTGGAATAGTGTTCTTCACACCTTTGAATATGCTATTTTAAAGCTCGTCTTTCTGCTGCCTCTTTCTCTGATGACAGCAGTGCTTTTACAGAGAAAACGGTTTGGAAGCGGACTGATGCAGGGCATCTATTTCCTTCCAACTGTCATTAGTTCGGCGGTATACAGTCTGATCTGGTATTTTATCTTCGCAACTTATAACGGAGTTTTAAATGCATTCCTGCAGCGCATTGGGGTAATACAGCAGCCTATCGACTGGCTGGGAAGCGGAAAGACCGCCATGGCAGCGGTGGTCATAGTAGCAGTCTGGGGAGGTTTTGGAAATTACATGATCCTTCTGATTTCCGGTCTGGCAGGTATTCCTTCAGACGTATATGAAAGTGCACAGATTGATGGTGCTAACGGAATCCAGACCTTTTTTAAGATTACACTCCCAATGCTTGGACCTGTATTAAAAGTAGTTATCATGCTTGCCATTACCACCGCATTTAAAGATTATGAATCCATACTGGTATTGACGGCAGGTGGCCCCAATAACCGGACTCATGTGATGTTTTCCTACATTTTCCAGATGGTATTTGGCACTTCAAGAGCAAAAACCCCGCTGCAGATCGGATACGGCTCTGTTCTCAGCATCGTTTCGGCGCTTATCGTAGGAGTCATCACCATCCTATATCTAAAGATCAGCAAAAAAATGGATGACATTTCATAGGAGGGAGAAAACAATGGCAAAAGAAAGAACAGGGCATTCCGTAGAATCCCGTAAGACTAAAATGATAAATGTTGTTATTTTTCTTCTTCTTGCAACACTGGCATTTTTCACTGTTTATCCGGTTGTATATATCCTGTTTGGTTCCTTTAAAACCAATAACGAACTGGTACGAGGCGGCGTAAATCTGCTTCCCCAGAAATTCATTCTGGACAATTACAAGCAGGCATGGGAAATGGCGAATTTCTCAAGATATACCATGAACAGCCTTGTACTCAGCTTTGGAGTAATGGCAGTTTCCCTTACCGTAAGCAGTATGGCAGGTTATGTATTTTCCAGAAAAGAATTCAAGCTGAAAAGCCTTATTTATAATTCCATGGTAATGTTCATGTTTATCAATGTGGGCAGCGTTGCACTCCGTCCTCTGTTTGAACTGGCTGTAAAACTCCACATGAACAAGTCATTGATTTCCATCATACTGATCTCAGCCGGCGGCGGCCAGGCAACGTATGTATTCCTGATCCATGGATTTATGAACAGCATCCCTAAGGAAATGGATGAAGCAGCAAAAATAGATGGCTGCAGCTTTTTCGGAATTTACTACAGAGTTATTTTACCTGTTATAAAGCCGGCTTTGGCAAGTGTTGCTTTGTTATCGTTCCGCGGCGGCTGGAACGAATATATCCTTCCTTTAATCTTTACCATGACCAATGAGAAGCTTCGTCCCCTGACCGTAGGAGTCGTTGCTCTTCAGAATGCTGGAGACGGGGCGGCAGCATGGAACATTCTGTTCGCAGGCTCTGCCATCGCCATTGTTCCAATTATCCTCGTATATATGGCAGCAAGCAAGCAGTTTATGGGTGGAATGACAGCAGGCGCGGTTAAAGGTTAAGGGGTAAGAGTTAAGATTCCTTCTGGTAATCAAAATAAGACTATGCTACAATGTTAAAAAAGAGTGTGGGAAACACTACCAGTATGCAGGGGGTCTTATTATGAAGCGAACCATCAGTTTATTGATAACCGGGGCGATACTTTGTATGGCAGCTGTTTCGGTGCAGTCAGGTCATTCGGGGATTGTGCTGAAAGAGCTGCCTGTGCCTCATGCGGCTGCGCCGGAACAAGGTCTTTCTATGGTTTCTCTGGAAGAGAGCCAAAAAGAAAGCCCGTCGGCCAAAAGCGTTGTGGCTGGCGGTAAGGTTTCGCTTTTAGATCCTGCCGGTTCTACTCTTGAGAGCCGCTTCCTGGTTCCTGCCGGTTATAAAAGGCTGGAGAAACCAGCTGGAAGTTTACAGGGATATTTAAGACAGTATTCCATGAAACCGGACAAGAGTCCTGTTCTTTTATATGACGGCAAGGAGAAAAGACGCCAGGATGTCCACGCCGCAGTATTTTCCATGCCTTTGGTAGAAGGTGATTTACAGCAATGTGCTGATAGCGTCATACGAATGTACGGAGAATATTTATGGTCAGTGGGAGCCTATGATGGTATTGCATTTCATTTGACCAATGGTTTTTTAATGGACTATCCGTCATGGAGAGCCGGAAAGCGTCTGCTGGTGGATAAAAATAATGTATCCTGGGTGCAGAAGGCAGCTTATGATGACAGCAGGGAAAGCTTTGTAAAATATTTACGGCAGGTTATGGTATATGCAGGAACGCTTTCTCTTGAGAAAGAGTGCACCAGAACTGATTTCAGCCAGGTGCTGGCAGGTGATTTGCTGATTCGGGGAGGAAGTCCCGGACATTGTGTTATGGTTGTGGATGTGGCAGAAGATGAGTCAGGGAACCGGTGCTTTTTACTGGCACAGGGATATATGCCGGCGCAGGAGTTTCATGTTCTGAATAATCCCCTTCATGATGCAGATCCATGGTATTATAGCAATGAGATTAAGGATACTGTTGTAACACCGGAATATTCATTTTCCACAGACAGTCTGAAGCGCTGGAGAGAATTTAACAGATAAAGAAAAAGGTAAAAGATCCTGCCGGTTTGAACCGGGCGGACCTTTTACCTTTTTTCATTTATTACTTTATATTTATTGCTTTACATTGCGCCTTTCATTACCATAATTATCATTACGCAGGTAGCTAAAACCACTGCAGCTGTAAGTGTCATACCAAGATTGAGACTACGTTTCTTCTCAGTTGCAGTATCAGTAAAGTTCAAAAGATTTGATTTTCTCAGTGTAGTAACCAGTGGTTTATAAATTAATAATGTAAGTGCTGTATTAATTCCGCCTTTTAACATATTAAATGGTACGAAGGCAGGAAGCAGAAGCTTTGCCACAGCTTCTCTGGGATAACCCATAAAAATCGGTGTGATTAAATAGTTCCAAAGTACCATAATCAGTGTCATAAGAAGTGTTCCGGCAATCATACCAAGGAAGGCACCCTTCATGGAATGGTGTTTCTTATAGAGGTAGGCAGCAGGACAAACAAAGGCCACTGTGGAAAGGATGTTCATAATGAGTCCAATGATTCCTGTGCTGCTGATTGTAAACATTTCGATGAAAGAGACGATGATGGAGATCACAGCTGCGGACATAGGACCAAATAAGAATCCACCGGTCATGATAATCACATCTTTAGGTTCATATTCCAAAAACGGAACGATAGGGATTAACGGAATCCGGATTGCCACTACGGCTACGAATGCCAATGCGCACAACATTGCCATTACAGTTAACTTGTTTGCTTTTCTGCTCATATTCATGATACAGACCTCCTGAAAAATAAGTAACACCTGAAAGAGTGTCTTTCAGGTGTTAAAAATAGACAGGTGTATTATCATCATTTAACACATCTTCTTTCATCCAGACTTTACTGTCGGTATTGGAATCTAACCAATTCTGCGCTCTGAGCGCTCGCGGACTTTACCGCCGGTCGGGAATTTCACCCTGCCCTGAAGACATCTGTATGCAGTTGTTCTGAATGTATTATAACATTTTTTTTATTAAATGCAATATCTAGTTGCAATTTTTTTTACTCTTTGCTATAATAGCCGTCATGGGGGTATAGCTCAGCTGGGAGCGCGAGATGTCCGGTAAACGACCCCTTAAAGAAGAAGTAGATTTAAAAAAGTAAAATGCTGGAAACCTGCGTAAATAAAGGGTTTTCGACCATATGGGGGTATAGCTCAGCTGGGAGAGCGCTTGAATGGCATTCAAGAGGTCATGGGTTCGAATCCCACTATCTCCACTTAACAATAAGCCACAGGCATGAATGCTTGTGGCTTTAATTTTAACTTATAGGGACTGGACACTTGGTAAATCAAGGACAAATAGGGTACATTTTCAGTTTTGCAATTTTAGCCTTTTTTTTTCCTCTTCCAAGGATGATATAGGATAGTTGAAGGCAAGATCTTCCCAAGGTGCTATTATAGATAGGCAAAGAATGGGATACACCTCAGCAAGGTGAACGTTTAAATGGCATTCAAAAGGTCTACTTCCCCTTAATTTTAAACAATAAATATGACTGCTTGTGGCTATTATTCTCACTTAAGGGATGGGACACTTGGTAAATCAGGGACAGAAGTTGAAAGGCATGTTTTCAGTAATGAGAATAAGCCTTATTTTATTTGCCGTTTTCATGGTTGATTGTGTATTATTGAAGATATGTAAAGGTGACAATTTGACATCATAATCTGTAAATATCTGTAATACATGACAGGGAAAATAAAGATATTTAAGGTAATAATATTTTGATTTACATTATGGGGAAGAATCTGATAGTAGAATAATGAATTATGATTATCTAATTGAATAATTTTAAAATTTGTCATAAAATAAAGTATTGAAATTATTTTAGGTCGCTAGAAAAACATATTTCAAGAGCGTGATATGGTTGAAAACATAGTGTCGCAGATCATGCAACAACTACGGGGGCTGGAACGATATATAAGGTAGTTGTATATTGATATGGAAAATAAAAAAATCATCAGAAGTAAAAAATCTTTAAATACAATCTAAAGTAGTAAAATAATTTAATCGAGGAGTAGAATAATAATGAGTGGGAGTGTTGATGAGGATAATGTGAATTTTATTATTGATGTTATACAGAAATCATCTAATTTAAAAAATTATAACTTAAATATGGAAGATAAAGGTATAATTTTGGAAAAACTAAAAAAATTAGCTAATTTTGTAGTAGGTAATATTCCTGATGAAAAAAGAAAGAATGAATTAAATGAATCTGTAAGTAATGGTGAAGTATTTAACTCTTTTTTATTTGTGAGAGTAGTGAGGCATTTATATTTGGAACAAGTTGTTGATAAGGTTGATAATAAAGAAGCTTTAAAAGTTATACAGGTGTTGCATGACCACTTAGGAAATATTTATTATTATAGCAAAGAATCTATAGTGATAGAGCAACTATATAATTATGGTCTGCAATTATCGGAGAATTATGAATATTTAAATAGTAGCAATGAAGTATTAAACAGAATTGCTGAATCAGCTACATATTTGAAGGACTTAGGATTTGATATCAGTGTTAAAAATGGAGAAATTGACTGTTCTCAAATGCTATTACAGAATATATTTGATGTCTTAGATAGAAAAGTAACATGTCTTGGTGGGCATAATTTATACCGTGAGGTGATGAAGCGATTTACTGAAGATAAATATATTGGTCTGATTGATCGATATTTAATAACAAGAACTATTGATAATGAAGATCGCAATGAACCGATAAATTTATTAATTAACCTATCAGCACGTCATTTTACCACCACAAAATCATTCTTAAATGATATACAAAAGAAGGAATTTTTAGATGATATTATAAAAATATCAGAATCATTGTTAGATATACTTTGTGTGCAAGGAGAATCTTCATTTGAGTATGCAAATATGAAAATATCAGATTTATCTTATTATATAAAAAAAGAAATGATATTTGATAAAATTTGTATCCCTATGCAGTATTCACAACAATTTATTTTAAAATCTATGGATTATCTAATTAGCCCATGGTTTGAAAAGGCTAATCTAGTTTATTCTTATAATGAATATCGCAATGTAGCAGATTGTATTTTATCTTTAAAAAGTAAATATGGTGTAATAGATCATCAGTATTTATACGATAAAACAAAGATTGCTAAATACAAAATAAAACAAATATTAAATGACATCTCATTAAAAGTAATAGATGTAAATAAAAATTATAATTCTCTAAATGCAACTACGAATTTGTTTTCTAGACCATTAATCTCTTTGGCAAACGGAAACTTTTGTTTTATTGATCAGCTTTTTTCGGGATTTGGATTTTATCTAGCTATGTATGACTTGATAAAACCTAATTACAATATTTTAGATAGAGTTCAAGGTGAAAGTATTGAAATTTTTTTAAAGGACGAGATGATAGCTAAAGGATATAACTGTTTATCAGGTAAATACAATGATAAAAATGATCTTAAAGGTAGGGACTGCGATTTAATTCTTAAATCAAATCAAGCAATATTCTTTGAAATTAAAAAGCAGTCTATAATGAAAGAATTTAATAGCTTAGATGATATTCCTATGTATAATACATTAGCTAAAGGAATGGTAAAAGCACAAATTCAAGCTTTTTCACATGAACTATATTTACAAAAGAATGGCTTTCTGGATTTAGATGATGGTAGATGCCATCTAGATAAGGAGGAAGTTGTATTCCCATCCAAGAAAATTAGTATATGCTTTAGTGAGTATTCATTTCTTACAAACAAATTATTTACTAAAAATTTACTGAAGCTAATATTAAAAGGCAGTATTACTGCTGTAGATATTAATAGGAATAGAGAATTAGATTTAATAAATGAAAATGGTAAACAACTGAAAAGCATAATTGATAAAATAAAAGAATATCAATCAGATACCGTTCAGGAAATAGATATATTTCATAATTCTATTTTCTGTAGTCTACAACAAATATTAACAGCTGTTTGGTGCTGTGATAGTGAAGAACAGTTCTTTGAAATAGTTAGAGAGTGGATAATTCGCAGTGATAAAACTTTAGACGCATACATTCCTATATGTATTGTAAGAAGCTGGCAATTAAATCCTGATGAAAAAAGCATAAGCAGACTTACAAGTGAAATGTTGTCCCATAATATGCCTAATACTATGATTATATGTTGAATTTAGATAATGTTTCAATAAGTATACTTTAGAAGTATTGATAAATTAAAAGTGTAGTAAGAAAAAAGTCATAAATAAGGATTAGAGGTCATTATTTTTCGGTGGGAAACATAAAATTTATCTTACTGTGGCATTTTGATATAGACTCCCCGTTAAAAACTTATGGTCAAATATTAGCTGTATCTGAGATTACACAGAATCATGTTATCGGAAATACCAGCAGTTTTGTTATCATTTTGGAGATGGTTGCGAAATTCATGTCAAAAAAGCTTATGAAGTGTTGAAAGACGGAGCACCTATTTAAAACTTAATCTATAGGAGTTAGCATATGAGAGATGAAAAGTTGAAGTCGGTTTTAGAACGAATTAATATAAACGAATGCGAAGAGGTCATTGAAAATCATATTTATTATAGTAGAAAGTCCGTAAGGCAAAGATGTTATCACGGTAATGGTAGTTTTAGATATGTAGAAGATGAATATGAGTTTTTGATTGTTGCAGAAGATGGTGAAAAGCAAGCGATTATTTTAAGATGTGGCTATGTGGATTTACATTGGTATGTTTTGAGTAAATGGAGAAATAAACATGTATTAAGTGATGCACTCCGTACCGGGGTTCTTCAGGAAATATGGCCGGAAAACACAAAAGTAACTTGTTGTTATAACTATTATGATAATCGTGAACAAAAATATAATATGACTAAGCATTTGGCTGATGTAGCTGGTCTTAACTTAGAAGATTAGTGAAAGTATGACTGTAATATTATACTCATTTTCTATGATCAGGTAAATGCAAATTCTTTTTGAAAAGAAGTAGGTCATGAAATTTATTATTTGATAGAAATTAGAGGACCTTCAGAAAATCGGTGTTGGACTTAATTATGGTAGGGGCTCAGAGTGAATGCACTGATGAAGAGTTTGACGGGGATTGGCTAAAGAGATTCGGGGGATTAGGATAAATCGACTGAGGCTTCTATAGGAAAGACAACTGGCAGCAGCCTATTAAGAACGATACGATGAGATGGAAATTTATGTGGAAGTCAAATTATCTAAAGCGCCAATTTGATTATGAATTGGTCAGGCGGTTGTTGCAAAAGATTATAGTTATAAATGGAAACCGGATTAAACTGCAGTTTTGCTCGGAGATTGGATGAGTCTGAAGATAGATTATTTTGATTAATGTTGATAAGTTAGAGATAATTCTGGCTTACTGTTAATAAAAAATGACCTTAGTTGATAGGGTCTTTTTTATTGTGAGTAAAGGTGTTTTTTAGAGAAGAAGGGCAAGTTTTATTATATAAAAAAGAACGTATGTTCGATTTTTCTTGCATTAATAAAGAATTTGGAGTATAATTGAATATATGGAGGTTTATGAATATATCAAGAAATTGACATGAAAGTTGGAATATATGGCTCTTAAAATAGAATGTTGTTAAATTTGCACAGAATGATATAATATTATTTATAGATATTTAATTTCTAAGTGCAAAGGAGAAATAGTATGGAGCTTTGTTTGGAAAAGTCGGATTTTTTGGGTTCATTTGTGTTTAGTGCATAATAGAAA
>JAAOXG010000103.1 GCA_013036995.1 Lacrimispora defluvii | reverse complement strand
GGGACTTATTTTACAGCCCCTCGTCTTTTTGTATCGATAACAAATTAGCAAAGCCAGACAGAAAAAACTGTCAGTATGTTGACTTTGCAGGCATCTTACCTGACCCTGGCAGATGCTGACTACTCCCTCATCCTTTGCTAATTCTATCGTATGGGGTAACTTATGTCAAGAATAAATCAAATCATCTCTTTACAAAAGTGGAAAATTATGGTATATTCTTTCTGATTTTGAAACCAGGGAGGAAAAAAGTATGAATGACTTAATAGCTGTTATAATATTTATTGTTTTTCTTGGAGTATTGTTTTTTATCAACGGGCTTTATATGAATTTCATGGCTAAAGTGGAACAGAACAATATTAAAAAGAAGATAGCAAAAGGAAAAATTAAAGACAAGAAGCTGATTTATTTATATAAAATGTCAGACAGAAACCGTAATAATAAGATACTTGCATTTCTGGCATATGGAATATTTTACCGCTCATTTTTAAAATTAAATGAAGCAAAATATCTGTTATACAAAGAAGAAGTAGAGCGAAGAGGATTAATGAACCAGATTTAAATAATTCTTGTCATACATAGAAAAAAAGACTTGTATCAGGGATACCAGTCTTTTTTTTGGATAATAGTTGACTAATCAACTAAATCCTGATACGATAAGAAACTGAATAAAAAAGGTGGTAATAAAATGGGGAATGAACCTATGAATTTAATGATGCTCAACAGTAAAATATATAGAAATACACAGAGCTATTTAGACAAAGTACTAAAACAATATGATTTAAGCAGCGGATCGTTTCGCTATTTATTTATAATGGAACAAAATGAAGGATTATGTCAGAGCCGGATCAGTGAACTGATTGGACATGATAAAGCAATGTCTGCCAGAACCATCAGCAGGCTGACAGAGGTTGGCTATGTAGTGAAAATAGAAGATCAACTGGACAGCAGGGCATATAAATTATATCTGACTGATAAAGCAAGGCTCATTCTTCCCCAGATCAGAAAGGAGATAGATAAATTAATAGAACTTATTACTGGTGATTTAACTGCAGAAGAAAAGGAAATCACGTTGTCTTCCCTGGTTAAAATTCTGAATAAAGCGCTTGAATTGAACACATAAGAAAGGAATTAAAATGGAAGAAGTAAGGAAACATAATAAATGGTCGGTACTAATCATTGTTGTATTATCGACTTTCATGTCAACGTTAGACAGCAGTATTGTTAATGTGGCACTGCCCCGTATGGCAGATTCTCTGGGCGTTACAACAGCCAGCATCCAGTTCGTTGCCACAAGCTATCTGATCGTAATATCGGGTACCGTTCTGATTTTTGGAAAACTGGGAGATATGTTTGGCAAGACAACCATGTTTACCCTTGGCGTTATTGTTTTTACCATTGGCTCACTCCTGTGCGGTTTGTCCCATTCCTACTGGTTTTTAATTATGGCCAGAGCCATTCAGGCAATCGGTGCGGCGGGAACAATGGCAAATAACCAGGGAATCGTTACAGAAGTCTTTCCTGTTCAGGAAAGGGGAAAGGCACTGGGACTCCTTGGGACGGCAGTTGCACTGGGGTCTCTCGTAGGACCCGGACTGGGTGGAATGATTGTAGGAGTATTAAGCTGGGAATATATTTTTACCATTAATGTTCCCATCGGTATCCTTGCAGCAATAGGAGCCTTCTGTCTGATTCCAAAAACAAAGATAAAGACCAATGGAAGGATGGATTTATATGGTGCTCTTCTGTTCATCGTGACAATTGCATCTTTATTTGGAGCCCTGAGCGAGGGACTGAATCTTGGTTTTGGACATCCCCTTATTTTAACAGGATTCTTCCTTGCAGCAGTCTGTTTTGCTGTATTTCTGGCTGTAGAGAAAAAAAGGAAAGATCCCATGATCCAGCTGGATATTTTTAAAAACGGTCTGTTTTCCTTAAGCATATTCTGTGGATTCATCAGTTTTGTTGCCATGTTCTGCAATAATATCATACTTCCTTTTTATTTACAGGACGTTATGGAGTTTTCACCTCAGAAGGCAGGTCTTATCATGATGGCTTATCCGCTTATTTTAATGGTTGCAGCACCTGTAAGCGGTCATCTTTCCGATAAAATAGGATCCGAAATACTTACTTTTATCTGACTTGTTTTCACCAGCATCGGGTTGTTTTCCATGTCCTTTTTAAATGAGAATTCAGCCGTAATTACCATGGTCAGCATGATTGGAATTATGTCTGTTGGAATGGGGCTGTTTCAGTCTCCCAATAATTCCCTTATCATGTCCACTGTATCCCGTGATAAGCTTGGAGTGGCAGGAAGCATAAATGCTCTTGTGAGAAATATGGGTATGGTATGCGGAATCGCTCTTGCCACCACACTTTTGTATGGTATGATGAGCAGCAGGCTGGGATACCGTGTAACGGACTATATCCCGGGGAGAAGTGATGCCTTTTTATATGGCATGAATATCGTTTATATTACGGCATCTGCCATCTGTATGATGGGAGCGGTTTTAACATTTTTCAGGTTAAAGAGAAAAAACATTACAGCCATGGCAGGGAAATAAATTATAAAAAAACATTGCATCAGGAAAAAGATTGTGATATTATAAGTGAAATTCATTGTAGTGAAGTGTTGAACTGTTTAAAAAGATTGAAAACAGGGCATGATGATGCTACAGAATGAAATAAATACTAAAAAGGCAGAGAAGGAGACTCTGGCCTATGGATCCGGACAGGAAGATCGCGTCACCGACTGAGAGCGCTTTCACGAGAGACTTGGCTATGGGAACACTCCGGAGCCGATAGATCGAAGCGGCTGGTACTGATTTGTACCGGTGACATGAGTAGGTTTGTCCGTATACATGCGTTAAATGTTTGAGTGGAGATATCTTTATCTCAATGCGGGTGGTACCGCGGGAGTCTATTGCCATAGTAATCTCGTCCCGGAATATGTAACTGTATTCCGGGACGGGATATTTTATTGTCATAAAATATTTCTCCGGAATCAAAGCAATTACATTCAGGTAAGGAGAAAACAATCATGGAATTTATCAGTGGTGTAAAACAGAAAGAAACAGTGGGAATCCAGGAAATTATAACTGGTGACTATGCAGGTAAGACGGTGCGAATGGAAGGAAGTGTCCATACCATTCGTGACATGGGTGATGTGGCTTTTATTATTTTGAGGAAAGCCGAAGGTCTGGTACAGTGCGTGTTTGAAGACGGAAAAACAGCCTTTGATTTAAACCAGTTAAAAGAAGAGTCTGCAATCCGTGTTACCGGTGTGGTAAGCGGCGAGGAGCGGGCACCTCATGGTTTTGAGATCAGGCTTTTGGAAATAACCGTGTTGTCACAGCCGGCAGAAGTGCTTCCTATCGCCATCAGCAAATGGAAGTTAAAAACCTCTTTGGAGACAAAGCTGGGTCTTCGTCCCATTACCTTGCGAAACCCCATGGAGCGTGCAAAATTCCGTATTCAGGAAGGGATTGTAAGAGGCTTCCGGGATTTTCTTCATTCCCAGAATTTTACCGAAATCCGTACACCAAAGATTGTAGCCCGGGGCGCAGAAGGCGGATCAAACGTATTTAAACTTGATTATTTTAATAAAAAAGCAGAACTGGGACAAAGCCCCCAGTTCTACAAACAGACTATGGTTGGCGTATATGACCGGGTATTTGAAGTTGCACCCGTTTTCCGCGCAGAGAAACACAATACAA
Organism: Lacrimispora defluvii; assembly: GCA_013036995.1. Taxonomy (GTDB): domain Bacteria; phylum Bacillota; class Clostridia; order Lachnospirales; family Lachnospiraceae; genus Lacrimispora; species Lacrimispora defluvii. Next base: position 8,725 of record JAAOXG010000103.1, on the reverse strand, counting down.
CCAGACATTTAAATGAATATACCAGCATGGATTTTGAAATGGGATACATCGACAGCTTTGAAGAGATCATGGAAATGGAAACAGCCATGCTTCAGTATGTCTTCGAGCTTCTTTGTGAGGAATATGCACAGGAACTTGCTATGTTAAAGATCGACCTTCCTGATGTAACCAACGTTCCCCAGGTCCGTTTTGATAAAGCCAAAGAGCTTGTATCTGAAAAATATAACAGAAAGATTAAAAACCCCTATGATTTAGAACCGGAGGAGGAAGTGTTAATCGGCCGTTACTTTAAAGAAGAGTATGGCAGTGATTTCGTATTCGTCACTCATTATCCTTCCAAAAAGCGTCCGTTCTATGCCATGGATGATCCGGCAGATTCTAAATTCACCTTAAGCTTTGACCTGCTCTTTAAGGGACTTGAGATCACAACCGGAGGGCAGAGAATCCATGATTATGATACCATCATAAAAAAGATGGAGACCAGAGGAATGAATCCGGAGGACATCTCTTCCTATTTAATGATATTTAAGTATGGTATGCCTCCTCACGGCGGATTGGGAATTGGTCTGGAACGTCTGACCATGCGTCTTCTTGACGAGTCAAACGTCAGAGAGACCACACTGTTCCCAAGAGATGTTACCAGGCTGGAACCGTAATTAGACGGAAAGGAGACGAAAAGAAATGGCGCACATCATTGATGATGAAACAATTGAGTATGTAGGCATTCTCGCCAAGCTGGAGCTTGATGATGAAGAAAAGGAAGCGGCAAAAAAGGATATGGGCCGTATGCTTGATTATATTGATAAATTAAATGAACTTGATACAGATGGGGTGAAACCCATATCACATGTATTTCCGGTTTACAATGTTTTCCGGGAAGATGTGGTGATGAACGGAGACGACAGAGACCAGATTCTAAAGAATGCACCGGAAAGCAAAGATGGAGCGTTCAAAGTGCCGAAGACAGTGGAATAGGGGGAATTAAAATGACAGCAAGCGAAATATTGTCCCTCACAGCGGTACAGCTGGGGAAAAAGATAAAAGAGGGAGAGGTTACCTCCCCTGAGGCTGTAAAAGCCGTTTTAGGCCAGATTAAGGCCATGGAACCGGAGCTTAACAGCTACGTAACCATTGATGAAGAAGGTGCCTTAAAGCAGGCAGAGGAGATCCAAAAGCGCATTGAATCAGGAGAGCTGACTGGTCCTCTTGCCGGTGTTCCGGCAGCGGTTAAGGATAATATCTGCATGGAAGGACTGAAAACCACCTGCAGTTCTAAGATCTTATCCAATTTTGTTCCTACCTACAATGCCAGGGCGGTGGAGAATTTAAAACAGGCGGGAGCTGTGATCATCGGAAAAACCAACATGGATGAGTTTGCAATGGGAAGTACAACGGAAACCTCTGCATTTGGCGTCACCAGAAATCCCTGGAATCCGGAGCATGTTCCCGGCGGTTCTTCCGGTGGCTCCTGTGCGGCAGTGGCAGCAGCAGAGTGCTTTTACGCTTTGGGCTCTGATACAGGCGGCTCCATCAGACAGCCGGCTTCCTTTTGCGGAGTTACAGGTTTAAAGCCAACTTACGGAACGGTTTCCCGCTATGGCCTCATCGCTTACGGTTCCTCCTTAGATCAGATTGGGCCGGTAGCAAAGGATGTAACTGACTGTGCAGCCATTCTTGAGGTTCTGGCTTCTTATGATGGTATGGACAGCACTTCCGTACAGCGGGAGGATTATGAATTTACCAGTTATTTAACCGGTGAGGTAAAAGGCTTAAAGGTGGGAATTCCTGCAGATTATATGGGAGAAGGCCTGGAGCCGGAAGTAAAAGAGGCTGTTTTAAAGGCTGCTAAGGTACTGGAAGAAAAGGGTGCGGTTGTAGAAACCTTTGATCTGGGTATGGTGGAGTATGCCATTCCAGCCTATTATGTCATAGCTTCCGCAGAAGCCAGCTCCAATCTGTCCCGTTTTGACGGTGTAAAATACGGATACCGGGCGAAGGAATATACAGGGCTTCATGGCATGTATAAAAAGAGCCGTTCTGAGGGCTTTGGGCCGGAAGTAAAGCGTCGTATTATGCTGGGGTCTTTCGTACTCAGTTCCGGTTATTACGATGCATATTATTTGAAGGCATTAAAGACAAAAGCGCTGATTAAGAAAGCCTTTGATGATGCATTTTCCAGATATGATGTGATTTTAGGACCTGCGGCACCGACAACAGCACCAAGACTGAATGAAAGCTTAAACGATCCTTTAAAGATGTATCTGGGAGATATCTATACAATTTCTGTAAATTTAGCGGGACTTCCAGGTCTTTCCGTTCCATTTGGAACAGATAAGAAGGGACTTCCCATCGGCGTGCAGCTGATTGCAGACTGTTTCCAGGAAAAAAATATTTTAAGGGCCGGTTTTGCAGTGGAGCAAAGCAGAACCTACGAGATGCCTTCTCTGGCGGCAAAGGCAATGAAAGAAAAGGAGGAGAAGTAAATGAGCAAACAGTACGAAACAGTGATTGGTCTGGAAGTTCATGTTGAGCTTGCTACAAAAACAAAAATCTTCTGCTCCTGTTCCACAGAATTCGGCGGAGCGCCCAACACCCATACCTGTCCGGTCTGCACCGGAATGCCGGGATCTCTTCCCGTTCTTAACAAACAGGTAGTGGAATACGCCCTTGCAGTAGGCCTTGCAGCAAACTGCCAGATCAACCAGAATTGCAAATTTGACCGTAAAAATTATTTTTATCCTGACAATCCCCAGAACTATCAGATCTCCCAGCTTTATCTTCCTATCTGTCACGACGGATATGTGGAGATTGATACAGCTGCAGGAAAGAAAAAGATAGGAATTCATGAAATTCATATGGAAGAGGATGCGGGAAAACTGATTCATGATGAATGGGAAGACTGTTCCTTAGTTGATTTTAACCGAAGCGGAGTCCCTTTAATTGAGATCGTTTCTGAGCCGGATATGAGAAGTGCAGATGAAGTAATCGCTTACTTGGAGAAGCTGCGTTTAATCATTCAGTACTTAGGTGCCTCTGACTGCAAGCTGCAGGAAGGTTCCATGAGAGCTGATGTAAACTTATCGGTAAGAGAAGCAGGCGCTTCCCAGTTCGGAACCAGAACAGAGATGAAGAACTTAAACTCCTTTAAAGCCATTGCACGTGCCATTGAAGGGGAGAGAAAACGACAGATTGAGCTGATTGAGGACGGAAAGGCAGTGGTTCAGGAAACAAGGCGCTGGGATGACAATAAAGAATCTTCTCATGCCATGCGTTCCAAAGAGGATGCGAAAGACTACCGTTATTTCCCGGATCCGGATCTGCCGCCCATTTTAATAAGCGATGAATGGATTCAGAGCATTATAGAGAAGCAGCCGGAACTACGGACCGAGAAGATGGCAAGGTACCAGGAGGAATATAGTCTTTCTGAATACGATGCGGATATTATTACGGGATCCAAGCACATGGCTGATATCTTTGAACAGGTTACAGCAATCTGCCAGAAGCCGAAAGAAGCTGCAAACTGGCTGATGGTAGAGGGCATGAGACTGTTAAAAGAGCATGAGATGGAAATGGAAAATATGACATTTTCTGCGGAAAATCTTGCAAAACTGATTGTTTTAGTGGATAATGGAACCATTAACCGCACGGTTGCCAAGGAAGTGTTTGAGCAGATTTTCTTAAATGATGTCGATCCGGAGGGTTATGTAGAAGAAAAGGGACTGAAAGTAGTAAGCGATGAAGGTGCCCTTAAGTCTGCCATTGAGGCGATTCTTGCTGCAAATCCCCAGTCTGTAGAGGATTACCGGAACGGGAAAGAGAAGGCCATGGGCTTTCTGGTTGGTCAGACCATGCGTTCCATGAAAGGAAAGGCTGATCCGGGAGCGGTCAACCGAATACTGAAGGAACTGTTAGGTTAAAGGAATCTTTATGAGGAGGAAGAAATCTATGAAGCCGTATGTTGAGATGACAAAGGAAGAGTTACAGGAGCTTAGAAAGGAACTTTCTGCACAGTATAAGGAGTTTCAGGGCAGAGACTTAAAGCTTGACATGTCCAGAGGAAAGCCAAGTGCAGAGCAGCTGGATATCTCCATGGGAATGATGGATGTGTTAAGCAGCAATGATGATCTGACCTGTGATGATGGAACAGACTGCCGCAATTATGGTGTGCTTGATGGAATCAAGGAGGCAAAGGAACTTCTTGCCGATATGATGGAGGTTGCACCGGATCACATTATTATTTATGGCAATTCCAGCTTAAATGTAATGTATGATACCGTTTCCCGTTCCATGACCCACGGTGTTATGGGAAGCACTCCCTGGTGTAAGCTGGATAAAGTGAAATTCCTTTGTCCTGTACCCGGATATGACAGACATTTCTCCATTACGGAATACTTTGGAATTGAGATGATAAACGTACCTATGACTCCAACCGGTCCGGATATGGATCTGGTAGAGCAGCTGGTGGCAGCAGATGATTCTATCAAGGGTATCTGGTGTGTGCCTAAGTACTCCAATCCTCAGGGAATTTCTTACTCCGATGAAACCGTACGCCGTTTTGCCCGTTTAAAACCGGTAGCAAGTGACTTCCGTATTTACTGGGATAACGCTTATACCATTCACCATTTATACGACAACGAGCAGGATCACTTAATTGAGATTCTGGCAGAATGCAAGAGAGCCGGAAATCCGGATATGGTTTATAAATTTGCTTCCACCTCAAAGGTAAGCTTCCCTGGATCCGGTATCGCAGCGATTGCAGCTAGCGAGAACAACTTAACGGACATCATGAAGCAGTTAAAAATACAGACCATTGGCCATGATAAAGTGAACCAGCTTCGTCATGTACGTTTCTTTGGGGATATTCATGGAATGGTAGAGCATATGAGAAAGCATGCAGATATCATGAGACCTAAATTTGAAGCTGTTATTGAAACTCTGGAAAAAGAGTTGGGCGGCCTTGAAGTTGGCGAATGGACCTGTCCAAAAGGCGGATATTTTATTTCCTTTGATTCCTTAGATGGCTGTGCCAAAACCATTGTTGCAAAATGCAAAAAAGCAGGTCTGGTCATGACTGGTGCAGGAGCTACTTATCCATATGGCAAGGATCCTCATGACAGCAACATTCGTATTGCACCGTCCTATCCGACTCTGCCGGATTTAAAGCAGGCCATGGAATTATTTGCACTCTGTGTTAAGATTGTAAGCATTGACCACATTTTGTCTGAGATGGCGTAAATAGAAAGCGCCGCACAAATCTGCCTCGTATGGGAGATATGTGCGGCGCTTTTCGTTTGATGTATATCAGTCAAATAAGACCAGATTGATAAAAGCCTGAAAGGATTCTGTCTGAAATTTATCTTTATGGAACACAACATGGTTCATACAGCTGATCTCCATATCTTTTACCTCGATCTCAAAAACCTCACCCTTTTTAATGGATTCATCTGCAAAAATTCTTGGTACAACTCCAATCCCAATATTTTCCCTGGCTGCCTGTAAAATTACGTCAGAATTGGTACTGGTCCACAACGGTTCTGCAGATAAGTTATTCAGTGCCAGCGCGCAGTCAAAGGTATCCCTTATGGTGCATCCGGTCTCTCGTAATAAAAGAGGTTCTTCAATCAGCCTGTCCAGGGATACCGGCTGTGCTGCCCGGCTTGCAAAGGGATGGTTTGGAGAACAGATTACGGCCATGGGATAAGAGGAGAATGGGATTTTCTCCAGCTGCTCGTCGGATACGACACCTTCTACCAGAGCCAGGTCCAGCTCATTCTTTAACAGCCTGCTGATGATTTCCCCGGAGTTATCCACGGTAACCTTCAGCTGTATGTCAGGATTCGTCAGAGCGAAACGGGAAACAGCGTTTGGAAGCAAGTAACTGGCCAGAGTCACACAGGAGCCCACCCGCAAAGGTGCCTGTAAGTGCAGGGAACCAGAATAGTTCTCCAGATCCTGGTATAACTCCAGAAGAGGGATCACTTTGGATAAATAAAATTTCCCGTTTTCATTGATTACTACTCTCCGGGATACCCGGTCAAACAGGGGGGAGCCAACGGATTCTTCCAGTTCATTGATGGCATGAGAGATAGCAGGCTGAGTCATGGATAACGCTTTCGCTGCTCCTGTAATGCTTCCTTCCTCACATACTGTTTTAAAGATTGTTAGATGTCGTAGATTCATGTTTATAGGTCCTTCCATTACCAGTGCTTCATATGATAACTTTCATTATATCATTTTGATAATGGGTTGAACAGAGATTTTGAAAAAAATGTCGAACTTCATGAAACAAATTTTGTTTGAGATATTCCGTTATATCCAAATCTGGAAGAATACATAAAATAAATATAAGGGGCGTTACAAAACTAACATGAGTTGGTTTTGCAACGCCCCGCTTATTATTCCGTTGTCTAATGATTAAAGTCTTGTTGCAATCGCTTTTATAAACTCCTCGCTGTTTAAAACAGTGGGGTTTTCAATTGTTGTGATAAGCGCAAGGTCCTTTGTCATCTCTCCAGCCTCAATGGTATCGATAGTGGCCTGCTCTAACTTATCCGCAAATGCAGCCAGTTCCTGATTGCCATCAAGTTCTCCCCGCTTTCTTAAAGCTCCTGTCCAGGCGAAGATCGTAGCAACGGAGTTGGTAGAAGTTTCCCCACCCTTTAAGTGCTGATAATAATGTCTCTGTACAGTTCCGTGAGCTGCTTCGTACTCAAAGTCGCCGTCAGGAGAAACCAGTACTGATGTCATCATGGCGAGAGATCCAAATGCAGAGGAAACCATATCGCTCATCACGTCTCCGTCGTAATTCTTGCAGGCCCAGATATAACCGCCTTCTGACTTCATCACTCTTGCTACCGCATCATCGATTAAGGTATAGAAATATTCAATGCCTGCTTCCTTAAAGCGGTTCTCATACTCAGCATCAAATATTTCCTGGAAAATGTCCTTAAAGGTGTGGTCATACTTTTTGGAGATGGTATCCTTGGTTGCAAACCATAAATCCTGTTTTGTATCCAGTGCATAATTAAAGCAGCTTCTTGCAAAGCTTTCAATGGAATTGTTAATATTATGCATACCCTGGACAATCCCGGCACTCTCAAAGTTATGAACCAGTTCCCGTACCTCTGTTCCGTCAGCGGCAGTATAAACAAGTTCGACTTTTCCGGCACCTGGAATCTTCATCTCAGATCCTTTGTAAACATCACCGTAAGCATGTCTGGCAATGGTGATGGGCTTTTTCCAGTTTACAACACATGGTTCGATTCCCTTCACAACAATAGGCGCCCGGAATACAGTTCCGTCGAGAATTGCACGGATGGTGCCGTTGGGGCTTTTCCACATCTCTTTTAAGTTGTACTCTTTTACACGGGCAGCATTTGGCGTAATGGTGGCGCATTTAACGGCTACTTTATATTTCTTTGTAGCCAGTGCTGAATCAGTGGTTACTTTATCATCGGTCTGATCCCGGTATTCCAGTCCAAGGTCATAATATTCTGTCTTTAAGTCAATATAGGGCAGCAGAAGGTTGTCCTTAATCATCTGCCAGAGAATACGGGTCATCTCGTCGCCATCCATTTCGACTATGGGGGTTGTCATCTTAATCTTATCCATGTGTTTCTCCTCCTTAGAAATGTTCGTGTTATGCTATAGTATACGACGAAATATCAAATCACACAAGCATATCTATGCAAATTTATCCAACCATTTTTGAATATTATACACTGTTTCCGGATCAATGAAATGCTCAACTTTTTCCACCTGCTCCAGATCATTGGCTTTCTGGTTGACATAACAAAAAAAACGGGTAAGAATCTGGTGTCTGAACAGGAGGTATTCCCCTAACTCCTTACCGTCACTGGTCAGAGAAACGGTCCCGTATTTTTCAAAGCCAACCAGCCCCTGTTTCCTTAAATTTCCAGTCATTTTAGAAGCAGAGGAGGGCTTGACATGAAGACACTCGGCCAGTTCCTTAATGCGTACAGGCTGGTTCTCCTGAGATAGCCGGTATATCATCTCCAGGTAATCTTCCATCGAGGATGTGATTTTTGTATGCTCCAAAAGAGAGTAACCCTTTAATGTATAAAAATTATCGTTCTGAGGCAAAGTCAGTTCCTCCTTGTATACGGCTGTTAGTTATATCTATTCATAGACGGCAGATTCTATGAATTACCAGTTGGGCAGGGTCTGAGCGAAACAGGAACCTGTTTTTTATCAGATGCATATGTTAGGATATGGAAACTTTTTCGGAGGTTAAAGAGATGACGGGGCGCTTTTGCTTAAATGACTTAAAAAGAGGTCAGAAAGGAATAATTTCCAGACTGACCGTTTGTGATGATATGAGGCGCAGATTACAGGATATGGGACTGATTGAGGGTACTGTAGTGGAGTGTGTGGGTAAAAGTCCTCTTGGGGATCCAACTGCATTTTTAATCAGAGGTGCTGTAATAGCCCTGCGAAATGAAGATTCCGTCAGGGTTTTGATACAGAATCATGACCAGGAGTCCTTTGAACCCAGTTATGGAGAGGGGATTGCGGCTGCCTGTGTCACTGCGGAGGAAGACATATGGGACTAAGCAGAGAATCCATGGGAATCAAATCGGTAGACTGCGGACTGGAAATTAAAAAAAAGGAGCCAGATGATCTGGTGATAGCGCTGGCCGGAAACCCCAATGTGGGGAAAAGTACGGTATTTAATCAGCTGACCGGGATGAATCAGCACACCGGA
>JAAOXG010000102.1 GCA_013036995.1 Lacrimispora defluvii | reverse complement strand
TCTATGTGCGAAGTTTGAGTACTAAAATAAGAACAGACAACCAAGAACAGGAGGCAATCCCAATGCACTGGTTTCAAAAAAAAGAGAATCATAATTCTGACGCTAAACAGACACCAGGAACCGAGCACAGCAGTGATTCTTCGGTTAAACTGGAACGTGATGCCTGCTTACATCATCTTACCCACGCACTCAGTTCCAATGAACGGGGCGTTGTTTTAAAACTATACATAGAAAATTTTAAGCAGCTCAATCAATTACTGGGTTACGAATACTGTGAAAATCTGCTGAGTCAGATTCTTGTCTATCTAAAGGAATCATGCGGAAACAATGTCTATCATTATATCGGCGTGGAATATATGATCTTTCTGGATTCTTATACCCAGGGACAGGCCATGAGTCTTGCAGATGAAATCGCCCAGAGATTTGACCATGCCTGGAAAATTGGCAGCACGGACTGCATCTGTTCAGTACAGATGGGGCTTTGTGCCTATCCCGGCCATGCAGAAACCACGGAGCAGATGTTAAAATGCCTGGATCTGGCAGTGACCAGAGCCGGTGAGGGCGGCCCCAATCAGGCAGTCATGTTTGACAGTACTTTACAAAATCAGCTTAGGCGGCGGCAGACCATCGCCCTTTATTTAAAGACGGCTCTGGAAAAGGATGAAGTGGAGATTCTTTACCGTCCTTCCTTTTGCGTTGTAACAGGAACGTTTTTAAGAGCAGAATTATCCATGCGCATATTTATAAAAGGTCTGGGGTTAATCGGAGCGGGAGAATTCATGACTGTGGCAGAGGATTCCGGACAGATCCGTGCATTGCTTTATTATGCTCTGGAAAAGGTCTGCCAGTGTATCAGACAGGCATTGGATGAAGGATGTGAATTTGAATCCATAGCACTTCCTGTCTCTCCTGTGCTATTTTTGCAGGAGGACTTTATTGACGAAGTTGCACGGGTTATGGAGGCATATGAGGTACCAAAGGGTAAGCTTGCACTGGAGCTGAAGGAAAGTGCACTGACTATGGGATATTTAAACTTTAACATTATTCTTCAGAAGCTTTCAGATATGGGAGTAGAACTGATACTTAATGAATTCGGCTCTGGTTATTCCAGTGTTTCGGCCAGCCTGGATCTTCCCGTTCACACTGTAAAGTTAGAACGGCTCTTTATCTGGCAGCTTGAGACCAATGAAAAATCCAGATATATCATACAGGGACTAATTCGCATGGCAAAGGATCTTCACCTGTCCATAATCGCAGAAGGTGTGGAAACAGAAAATCAGGTGTCTGTTTTAACTGAAGCAGGCTGCAGCTATCAGCAGGGATTTTATTATTCTACTCCCTTAAAGCAGGAGAATCTGTTGAGAATTTTAGGAAAAAACCGGGATGAATCCGCTCCTTATCTGTCTGAGGATTAAAGAATATGGCATGAAAAAAGCGCTTTCGGCCATGAAACCGAAAACGCTTTTCTATCTGCTTAATTGCTTACAATTGTCCTGACCTTGATCTCGTCGGACTTTTTTACTTCCTGGGACTTCTTGTAAAAGTAGCGTATGATATCCTTACGGGTTACTAACCCGATGAAATTCTTCTGATCATCCACCACCGGTACAAAATTCTGGTTCAAAGCCATATCAACCAGGTCTTCCATTGTGGAATCTGCAAAAACGGGGCGGTTATCCGATCTTCTGTCAATGGCGGCTACCGTCACATTCTCCGCTTCCTTCAGACTTAAATTGAATTTATTCTTTATTCCCCAGAGCATGTCCCCTTCTGTTATTGTTCCAACATATTTGCCGTTCCTGTTAATGACAGGTATGGCGGAGTACTTGTGATACTCCATCTTCTCCAGCGCCTGACGCAGAGAATCATCTTCATAAATATAAGCCACTTCATTCTTAGGTGTTAAAAAAAACAATATGTTCATAGCCACACTCCCCGTTTGATGTACGGACTTAGTATAGCAGATGAGTCTTAATCACGTATGAACAAATTATTATTTTTTTATAACTTTTTCCTAATATTTCCTGAGCATGATTATTGCATATGGTCAAGAGGATCAATGGCTTTGTCTTCATGGGTCAATTCAAAGAATAGGTTGGCGCCTTCTACGGAATAATACTTTGTGGGTTCTGCAATATAACCCAGCACCTGGCCTTCCTTCACATATTCATTTGCTTTTACTTTCAGTTCTTTTAACTGACCGCAAACAGCCGTATACTTGTTGCCCATGCTTAAAACAACGTAGTTACCAATTTCTTCATTGGAACCGATTTCCTGCACTTTTGCATTGGCAGGTGCGACTACCGGAGTGCTCACATCTCCCTGAATTACCACGCCTGGATTGCATTTATACTGATCCAGGGTTGGGAAGTAGATGGTCTTATCCATACTGTAGTCCAAAATAACATTTCCGCGTACCGGCCAGGTCATTCTGGTGGAGTCGTTAAAATTAAGTACCAGTGACTTGGCGGCATTTTTGTCTGCTGCGGCTTTTGCTGCCTGTGTTTCTTTCTCGGCTGTGGCTTTGGCTGAATCAACAGCCTTCATTTCCTCTTCCGCATTTTTTGTTGCATTGGAATCTCCTGCAACAGCTACCTGTGTATCCTGGGGGACTGATTCTTCAACAATCATATTGCTCTGATCCGGTACTTTCAGATAAGGGCTTTCTCCTCCACCATTTCCTCTTTGAACGGTAATGACTCCTGCTGCAGCTACTATAGTCAGCAGGCCTAGAACCAACAGGACAAGGAATACTTTATCCTTGAACAATTGACTTATTTTCTCCTTCACGTTTATCACCTCGATAATATTCTTACCAAGAGTGAAAGAGTTATTCAGATTTCAAAACAATATTTTTATAAAAATAAGCAAGAATTTTTTCTGCCGTCCATCCTTCCTCACTTTTACATTTTGCACCGTACTGGCTAAAGCCATATCCATGTCCGATCCCCCGGCAGACGGCTCTCACACCGCCCTCATAATCTTCAAATTCAAAGGAAGGCGACGGCAGGGAAAGTGCATACTGAACCTGATCTCCTGTGAGGGTATGGGTACCGATCTGGATCTGTACCACGTAACCGGAATCATCCCGCTGAACAATCTGAATACTTTGCGGAATCTGATCTGCCTTTACAGAACCATCTCCTGAAATCTTGTTAATTTTATCCGCAAAGTCTTCTTTGCTGAACTGGAGAATTGTTAAAAAACCCTCTGCCTCCACATCCTTTTTGCATTCCACCGGCTGTAAGTATGGATGGTTTGAATCTCCCGCTCTTGTCATTCCGTTGCTGGCACGGTGAAACAACGGTTCAATTAAATGATCGTTGCAAGTGATCACCATACCTGTGGTAGAGCGTACCGCATCTTCAATTGCCTGATAGCTGGTGACAAAAGCCTCGCTTCCCCACATCTTCTCCATCTGCTTCTGCTCTAAATAATCCATATGGAGGTCGGATTCCTTTACTTCTTTCTGATCATTCATTTTACCATAAATATAGGTCCGGGCGATGATTGCCTGGGCTCTGAGTGCTTCTTTTCCATAATCTGCCGGCATCTGCTTTGCTACCACTCCTGGAAGATATTCCTCCACATCCATGGAGGTTTCACCGCCTTTTCTGTCTAAGATCACACGTTTTCCACTGAGTGTAATGGGCATTTCTTTTTTCTCCTCAATTTTCCCGGTCCACGCCAGAGTCATAATATATGGAAACAAAAATGCCAGTATACAAGCCATTAAAATCTTTTTCCCCATGTTCCCGCCGCCTTTCTTTCAGTCTGAACCCTTGTTCAATATATGCGAAAAAGCGCCCCGGAATCACTTCCGGAACGCTTTTTCAGAAACCTTCATATGGATCAGAGTTCAACATTTACCTTTTCCAAATGCCAGATGTCTCTGACATATTCAAGAATGGTACGGTCTGATGTAAATTTACCGCTGCTTGCTACATTTAAAATGGCAGCTTTCGCCCACCAGGATTCATCTCTGTATGCCTGATCGATCCGCTTTTGTGCCTCCCCGTAAGAAGGAAGATCCTTTAAAATAAAGTAGGTATCGGCACGGTCACTGCTCATGGTGTTAAGCAGGGAATTATAAATATCACGGAACAGTTCCGGATCCTGCGGGGAATAATAGCCGTTAATCAGCTGCATCAAAACTCTGCGGATCTCATAATTATTGTTGAAAATCTCCATAGGATCGTATCCGCCATCCCGCTCATAGCGGATCACCTCATCGGAGGACAGGCCGAAAATAAATGCATTCTCCGCCCCTACTTCCTCTACAATCTCCACATTGGCACCATCCATGGTTCCGAGAGTCAGGGCACCGTTTAACATGAATTTCATATTGCCGGTTCCGGAAGCTTCTTTGCTGGCAGTGGATATCTGTTCGCTGACATCTGCCGCAGCGAATATGATTTCTGCATTGGAAACCTTATAGTCTTCAATAAATACGACTTTTATTTTACCGCCAATGCTTCTGTCATTGTTAATTACCTCTGCCACAGAATTGATCAGCTTGATGGTAAGCTTCGCCCTGCGATAACCGGCAGCAGCTTTGGCTCCGAAAATAAAGGTTCGTGGAACCATATCCAGATTAGGATTATCCTTCAGCTGATTATACAGATACATCACATGAAGAATATTCATCAGCTGTCGTTTATACTCATGAAGACGTTTTACCTGCACATCAAATATGGATCTGGGATCTACCTCTATGCCGTTATGCTCCTTAATATATCTGGCCAGCCGGACCTTGTTCTGATATTTGATATCCATAAATTCCTGCTGGCATTTGGGATCATCTGCATAAACAGCCAGACGGTGAATATGAGGCAGATTGGTGATCCAGTCATTTCCGATTTTCTTCGTCACCCACTCAGACAGAAGAGGATTTCCATGTAAGAGAAAACGTCTCTGGGTGATGCCATTGGTTTTATTATTAAATTTCTCCGGCATCATCTCATAGAAATCTTTCAGCTCCTGATTCTTTAAGATCTCCGTATGAAGTCTGGCTACACCGTTAACGGAAAAGCCTCCCACAATGGCAAGATTGGCCATTCGTACCTGACCGTCATAAACAATGGCCATTTTACGTACCTTATCCTGATTTCCCGGATACATCTGACTGATCTTCAGCTGAAAACGGCGGTTGATTTCTTCCACAATCTGATAAATTCTGGGAAGGAGTCTGGAAAACAGCTCAATGGGCCATTTTTCCAGAGCCTCTGACATAATGGTGTGGTTGGTATAGGCACAGGTCCTGGTTGTAATCTCCCATGCCTCTTCCCAGCTTAATCCGTAGTCATCAAGGAGAATCCGCATCAGCTCCGGTACCGCCACCGTCGGATGGGTATCGTTTAACTGAAATACGTTCTTCTCATAGAATTTATGGATATCATCATGGTTTTCCATATATTTTTTCACTGCCCTCTGCACGCTGGCAGAGATAAAGAAGTACTGCTGCTTTAAGCGCAGCTCCTTGCCTGCATAGTGGTTGTCATTGGGATAGAGGACTTCAACAATGGTTTTAGCCAGGTTCTCCTGCTCCACTGCCTTTTGGTAGTCCCCCTTGTCAAAGGAATCCAGGCTGAAGGTGTTAATGGCCTGGGCATCCCAGATACGCAGAGTATTTACTACGTTATTGCCATATCCTATGATGGGCATGTCGTAAGGTACCGCCAGTACGGACTGATAGCCCTCCTGTACAAACCGCTCCCTGCCATTCTCCCGTACCACCTTTACATATCCCCCGAATTTAACTTCAGTGGCATATTCTGCCCTGCGGATCTCAAAGGGATATCCGTTTTTCAGCCAGTCATCGGGGATTTCCACCTGGTAACCGTTCTCGATTTTCTGTTTGAACATGCCGTAACGATATCGGATTCCACAGCCGTAAGCCGGATATCCCAGTGTTGCCAGTGAATCAAGAAAGCATGCCGCAAGGCGGCCAAGCCCTCCGTTTCCAAGAGCCGGATCCGGCTCCTGGTCTTCAATTGCATTTAAGTCAAACCCAAGCTCCTCTAACACATCCTTCACATCCGGCTGTGCCATGAAACTTATGATGCTGTTTCCAAGAGCACGACCCATTAAAAACTCCATGGACAGGTAATATAGCGTTTTTACATCCTGCTTTTCGTACTCTTTGTGGGTTGCGATCCATTCATCTATGATCACATCTTTTACTGCATAGGCGACTGCCTGGTACATCTGCTCTTTGGTTGCCTCGTCTACTGTTTTACGAAACACGTTCTTCATATTAAACAAGACACTTTTTTTAAAGGTTTCCTTATCAAATCCCATGCTCATTCCACAAGACCTCCTGACTGTTTACTGGATCTTCTCCACGCCTAAGGTTACATTCTCGCCGTTAATATTCCATTCCTTTACATAACCGGCTGCTTCATTTAATATGATATCGTCTGCAAGGACCTCGTTCTTAACGTCGTTTTCATGAGCCTTTAAAATACTCTCGATTTTTTCATTGTCTTTGCTGTATACCCGGATGTGGTCAACCACCTCAAAACCAGCTTCTTTACGCATCGTCTGGATCTTGCTGATCAGCTCACGTACAAATCCTTCTGCTAAAAGCTCCGGAGTTAAATTAGTATCCAGAACAACGGTAATGCCGTTGTCTCCCTCTGATACATATCCTTCCATCTGGGCGGTATCAATGAGTAAATCTTCTTTTGTAAGCACTACCTCCGTTCCATCAAAATCAAAGGTAAGAGCACCTTTTTCATTGAGGGTATCCATCGCCTCATTGCCATTTATCTTAGTAAGTGCATTTTTAATGCTGCCTAACTGCTTGCCGTACTTGGGACCAACGGTCTTTAACTGTGGTTTAAAGCTGTAAGAAGTGAAGTCTCTTACATCATCTTTAAATACAACTGCTTTCACATTCAGCTCTTCTTCGATGATCTCCTGATAGAAGACAGGAAGTGTATGAGGAGCCTTTACAAACATCTGACCGATTGGCTGGCGGTTTTTGATATTTGCAGTATTTCTGGCTGCACGGCCAAGGACTACAATTTTTAAAACCTCATCCATATTATCTTCCAGCTGCTTGTCGATAAAGGTTTCGTTGGCTACCGGATAATCGCATAAGTGAATGCTTTCCGGAGCCAGACTGTCCACACTGCAGACCAGATTCTGATAAATCTGTTCTGTCATAAATGGAATAAGAGGAGCAGCAATCTTGCTCACGTCAACCAGGGCGGTATAAAGGGTCATATAGGCATTGATCTTATCCTGCTCCATACCCTTTGCCCAGAAACGTTCTCTGCTTCTTCGTACATACCAGTTACTCATATCATCTACAAATTCCTGCAGTGCTCTGGCTGATTCCGGAATCTGGTAATTACCAAGGTAAGAATCTACCTGTTTGATTAAAGTATTTAACTTGGATAACAGCCATTTATCCATAACCGGCAGCTTCTCATAATCCAGTTTGTATTTGGTAGGGTCAAATTCATCAATATTCCCGTAGAGCACAAAGAATGCATAGGTGTTCCACAATGTTCCCATGAATTTACGCTGTCCTTCCATAACTGCTTTTCCATGGAACCGGTTTGGAAGCCATGGTGCACTGTTTACATAGAAATACCAGCGGATTGCATCGGCTCCATAGGTCTCCAGTGCTTCAAACGGATCTACCGCATTGCCCTTGGATTTGCTCATCTTCTGGCCGTTTTCATCCTGAACATGGCCAAGTACGATTACATTCTTATATGGTGCCTGATTGAAAATCAGGGTTGAGATGGCAAGAAGGGAGTAAAACCATCCTCTTGTCTGATCCACTGCTTCTGAAATGAAGTCTGCAGGGAACTGTTTCTCAAATAAATCCTTATTTTCAAATGGATAGTGATGCTGTGCAAATGGCATGGAGCCAGAATCGAACCAGCAGTCAATTACCTCTGGCACACGCTTCATCTGTTTGCCGCACTGAGGACAGGTAATGGTAACCCCATCGATGTAAGGACGGTGAAGCTCGATCTCATCCGGGCAGTTATCAGACATGCTCTTTAATTCCTCGATGCTGCCGATGGAATGCTGATGTCCGCACTCACATTCCCATACATTTAAAGGAGTTCCCCAATAACGGTTTCTGCTGACACCCCAGTCCTGAACATTCTCCAGCCAGTCACCGAAACGGCCTTTTCCAATGCTCTCAGGAATCCAGTTAATGGTATTGTTATTGCGGATTAAATCGTCTTTTACCGCTGTCATCTTAATAAACCAGGATTCTCTTGCATAATAGATGAGAGGAGTATCACATCTCCAGCAGTGTGGGTAGCTGTGCTCAAATACCGGAGCGGCAAATAAAAGACCTCTCTCTTCCAGGTCTGTTAAAATAAGCGGATCCGCTTTCTTACAGAACGTGCCAGCCCATTTGGTTTCTTCTGTCATCTCTCCAGCACCATTTACCAGCTGCACGAAAGGAAGATCGTATTTTCTTCCAACCTTGGAATCGTCCTCACCGAAGGCAGGTGCAATATGAACCACACCAGTACCATCTGTTAAGGTGACGTAATTGTCACAGGTAACATAGAACGCCTTTTTGTTTGGTTTCACAAAATCAAAGAGAGGCTCATATTCTTTAAACTCCAGATCTTTACCAACAAATTTCTCTAAAACCTTAAACTCTTCTCCCAATACCTTTTCACAAAGTGCCTCTGCCATATAATAGGTATATTCGCCGCTTTGTACCTTTACATAGGTCTCAGACGGATTCACACAAAGTCCCACGTTGGAAGGCAGGGTCCATGGAGTTGTGGTCCATGCAAGGATAAATGCATCCTCGTTTTTCACCTTAAATCTTACAATTGCAGAGCGCTCTTTTACATCTTTATAGCCCTGGGCAACTTCATGGCTGGATAAAGGAGTTCCGCAGCGGGGGCAATAGGGAACGATTTTAAAGCCCTTGTATAAAAGCCCTTTCTCCCAGATCTGCTTTAAAGCCCACCATTCGGATTCAATAAAATTATTATCATAAGTAACATAGGGATCGTCCATATCTGCCCAGAAACCCACAGTCTTTGAAAAATCTTCCCACATTCCTTTGTACTGCCATACACTTTCCTTGCAGTATTTGATAAATGGTTCCAGACCGTATTCCTCAATCTGTTCCTTGCCGTCAAGTCCCAGCTTCTTCTCAACCTCAAGCTCTACCGGCAGTCCGTGAGTATCCCAGCCGGCTTTACGGGGAACATCATATCCTTTCATAGTCCGGTATCTGGGGATCATATCCTTAATAACCCGGGTTAAAACGTGACCGATGTGGGGTTTTCCATTGGCAGTGGGCGGACCGTCATAGAAGGTATAAGTTTCTGCTTCCTTCCGGTTATCCATACTCTTCTGAAACACGTCATGTTCTTCCCAAAACTTTTCAATTTCCTTTTCTCTCTCCACAAAGTTTAGATCTGTAGGGACTTTTCTGTACATCTTTATAACCTCCATTAAAATTTTTAATCAAAAAAACCTCCATCCTGTAATCAGGACGAAGGCTGCATTCATTCTTCGTTATACCACCTAATACGGCATACTGACATATGCTATTCTTTAACGCAGAAACTACGTCCTGACCTACTAAATGTATTCAGCCGGCAACTCCGGAGTGATGTTCGAATCCATAATACTCTCACCAGGTTTCCACCCTCCCCGGCTCTCTGTAGATTTCACACGGTTCTACTGTCTCCATCAAAGTCTTTCTATGTCTACTAATTATAGGGAGCGGAAAAAGAAATGTCAAGGTTATTTTTGTATTCAGCTAATAAGCTTAACAAAAAGGAGGGTATCCCCTCCTTTTTGCATCCTGCATTATGAAAGTACCAGTAAAAATGCCGCTGCAGCGATACCCCATATGAAAAGATTTCCTGCATAGCAGAAATGAAACGCAGTCAGTACCAGACAGCCTGCATTGGCCACCATCAGAATCAATCTTGCTTTTCTTCTGTAATGTACCACTTCTTTCTCATCCAGTCTTTTATTCTCATTATCTGCCGGACTCATAAAAAATATAACCGCATCAGACAAGACCAGTGCGCCCCACAAAAGAACCTGGTGGATTTGAGCGTTTGACAAGAAAAGAATTATGGCTATATAGCAACAGGAAAATATGTAACACCCCATTTTAGTCTTCGCATGATAACCGCCTGCATTTCTCCTAAGCGGTATAAGGACACAGCCAATAACAATTAATTGCGGCACCATCTGAAAGCAGGCAGCAATGCATAAATAGGAAATACAATGGATCAGTTTTAAAACCAGACACTCTATTCCAAACTGATACAGATCTGCCTCTTTTTCGTTGATAATTTCATTGGATACCAGTTTTTCTACAAATGTTTCTTCCCATCTTATCATCTGGATTTTCATCCTAGAATTTTCTTAATTTTTTCGCGTTATCCGGTAATTTAGGCTGATAGCCGATAAAAAAGCAGGAACTGTTTACCTCTGTTTTCGCTGAATTTAAAATGGCTTTTGATGCAATTTCTAATGTTACTTTCTTTAATTCGGATTTCATAGGAATGCCTTCTTTCTACTTTTAATTTTTATTACTATATGACTTATGATCCTGTATTATACGGTTTACTGAACCGTTACAGAATTTTATACATGAATCACCTTTAAATCCGGTGATACGTTAAGGTGAGCCTCTGTTGCATTCTGGACATCTTCCACGGTCAGACCTGGGGCAATTTCCTTTAACACAAGTCCCTTATCCGGAACCACATCAATCACAGCCATATCAGTGACAATGGTCTTTACCACATTCACTGCCGTCAGCGGAAGCTTACATTTCTTCAGTATTTTCGGAGCCCCCTCTTTGCTTACATGCTCCATGGCTAAAATCACTTTTTTGGCTCCAACCACCAGATCCATAGCTCCTCCCATTCCAGGTACTTTTTTGCCTGGAATCATCCAATTCGCCACGTTACCTTTCTCATCAACCTCCAGTGCCCCCAAAACTGTAACATCTACATGGCCTCCGCGGATTATGCAAAATGAAAATGAACTGTCAAAATAGCTGGCGCCCTTTACAGTTGTTACGAAGTTTCCTCCTGCGTCGATGCAGTCCAGAGTTTCCTCCTCATGATCTGCATTTGGTCCCACACCCAATATACCATTTTCAGCCTGCAGCATAATATGTATATTGTCTGGTATGTAGTTTGCAACCATTGTAGGCATCCCCACTCCGAGATTAACAACATCTCCGTCTTTTAATTCCTTTGCAATTCTTCTTACAATCGATTCTCTTTTATTCATAATTTACTGGCCCACCTTTACGATATTATCTATAAAAATTCCGGGAACAGTTACATCATTGGGATCAATTTCCCCCGCTTTTACGTATTCATCCACCTCTGCAACCACATAATCCGCGGCGGTGGCCATAACAACATTAAAATTACGGGAGGAGCCGTTAATAATCAGATTTCCTGTCTCATCTGCCTTTTGGGCTTTAATAAATGCCACATTTGCCTTGAGCGGCATTTCAAGAAGATAATTTTTCTCTCCGATCTCTATTTTCCTCTTCCCTTCTTCTACAACTGTGCCCAGCCCGACTGGTGTCAGAACACCTCCCAGACCTGCTCCGCCTGCACGTATTTTTTCAGCAAGGGTTCCCTGGGGAAACAGCTGGACTTTGGCTTCTCCAGTCATAAGAAGTCTTCCGGTTTCCGGATTTGACCCAATGTAAGAGGCAAAGATCCGCTTCACTCTTCCGCTTTTTATCAGTTGATAGATGGAAAGCTCCGTTGTTCCGGTATCATTGGATATAATGGCCAGGTCACTGGCTGTACTGGTATTTAAAAGTGCATTTACCAGTTTTTCAGGATGACCTCCTGCCAGAAATCCCCCGATCATAATAGCATCTCCGTCTTTAACTTTTTTCACCGCTTCCCCGGCTGATATTAATTTGTTCATATACAATGGCCTCCTTTTTTATTCACTTAGGTAATCATGGATCACGCGTCCATAAGGTAAGGTTAAATCTGAGATAATATGTGTTCCGCCCATGCAGGCTTTCACAGGCAGATCTGCCACAGGCGCATTCACGTGGGGAACTAAATGAAGTCTTGCAGACCCGGACCATGCCTCCTTTACCTGAATATCTTCCAGATTGTAAGCCACCAGCTGGGCAATCTTTGGACTTCCGTCTGCATCCGGAATCAGCTTTAAATTAACCTGCATTTTCCCCAGATTCTCTGCAACTGCTTTTTTATCAAGAGTATGATATTTAAAAGGCATGGTTCCCATTGCCACAAGAATATGATTGTAAATTAAGGTACCGGTTAATGTCTCGGTATCTTCAACTCTAAGGTGGGGCTGACCCCACTTCTTTGGAAATCCCCAGATTTCACGGCCTGCAAGAATGGCAGGACCGTTATTTAAATACATTTGTGCTGTAAAATTGCAGGCTTCTCCATGGAATGTACATGGAATTACAATCCCGCTTTCTTCGTAGGTTCCAAGACCTGAGGAATCGGGCATCTTGATCCATTCATACATAACAAGATTGCTTCCATCCGGTTCCAGTGGTTCCGGAACCGCCTCTTTAATCAGATCCGGGTCTGATTCATAGCTGACTGTAAAATATTCCCTGTTAATAAAACGGCACGGAGGGCGTCCATAACTGGCGCTTGCTGCAGGCATGGACTGCAGGGAAATAATCGTTTCTGATTTCATAAACATGTTCCTTTCTATGTAAAAGTTGTTTATAAGTTAGCATTTTCAACCAGCATGGCAATTCCCATGCCTCCGCCGATGCATAATGATGCCACACCGTAACGGGCGGATCTGCGCACCATTTCATGCAACAGAGTAACCAGTATCCTGGCACCGCTTGCTCCAAGAGGGTGTCCGATTGCAATTGCCCCGCCGTTAACATTCACCTTTGACTTGTCAACACCAAGTTCCTTTGTTACTGCCACTGACTGTGCCGCAAATGCCTCATTTAACTCCAGCAAATCGATATCATGTATGGTTAATCCCTGCTTTTTCAAGAGTGTACCAACTGCCTTTACCGGTCCGATGCCCATATATGCAGGGTCAACGCCCACCAGCGAATAACCGTTGATATAAGCCATTGGTTTTAAATCATACTCTCTGCATTTATCTTCGGATGCCACAAGCATGGCTGCTGCACCATCACTGATCGGGGAAGCATTTCCGGCTGTGACTGTTCCATCCTGTTTAAATACAGTTCTTAACCCGGAAAGCTTTTCCAGTGTGGTATCTGCTTTGATGTGTTCATCTTCTGAGAAGCAGATTTCTTCCTTCTTCTTTTTGATTGTTATGGGAACAATCTGGTTATCAAAGATCTTTGCTCCTCTTGCTTTTGCTGCCTTCATATGGCTGTTATAGGAAAACTCATCCTGCTCTTTCCTGGTTACCCCATATTTTTCTGCTATATTTTCTGCCGTAATTCCCATATGATAATGGTTTATGGCACATGTAAGAGCATCAGTAACCAGACTGTCTACCAGCTCCCCATTACCCAATCGGTAACCGTTTCTTGCTTTTTTCAAAAGATAAGGTGCATTAGACATACTTTCCATTCCACCGGCTAAGATAATGCTGTTTTGTTCCGCCAGTATTGAATCATAAGCCAGCGCAACCGTATGCAGCCCGGAGCCGCAGACCGTATTTACGGTGGAGGCAGGAATCTCAACCGGGATGCCTGCATTTACTGCAGCCTGTCTGGCAGGGCTTTGACCAATTCCTGCCTGAAGCACATTTCCCAGATATACTGCATCAACAAGTGAACTCTCTAATTTACTTTGTTCCAGGCAGGACTGAATGACCGCTGTTCCCAGTTCTGATGCATTTAAGGTTGAAAGAGTACCGTTAAAGGATCCAACAGCAGTTCTTACGGGGCCTATTAAAGCTATTTTTTTCATTTTATTTGCTCCTTTCTATTCTCATTTCTTGTTTACAGCCACATTCTCCTACTTCTTATAGTGGTTTTCAACAAAAGTCGTACAACTTACAGTTTTTATGTATAATCTACAACTTTTTGAATGTTTCAATCATGAAACATTTTGTGTAAATAAAGATCAGAAAGCAAAAAGAAAGCACACCGGACTTTTCTTATACCAGTCCGTGTGCTTTCTTTTCAGCAAATAATATATCTTAATTAAATATTATCTTACAGGAGAAGATCCTGTTTTCTTCTTCCAAAACCATACTTCCATTATACTTTTTAATTATATTTTCCACATTCAAAAGACCAATTCCATGATTTTTTCCTTTCTTTGAAACTGGCCTGCCACGATGCCATCTTTCTATGGGTGCTGTGCTGTTTGTAATATTTATAACTGTAAAATCATTATATTTATCAAGCTTAACTTTGATAAATCTGTCCTGTGGCACCTGGTCACATGCATCAATGGCATTATCCAGCAGATTTCCAAATATTGTTGTTACTTCAATTGGCTCCATAAAGGAAAGATCAACAACGCCTATTTCCAGATTGAACTTTATTTTATGATAGATGGCTATTCGCTTCTTATCATTTAATATCACATTTAATATAGGATTATTGGTATAGTCCTCCAAAGACAGCGGAATCAGTAATCTTCCTATTTCTTTGGCATATGTAAGTGCTGCTTTATGTTCATTTGCCTGATACATCACCTCGATCAGATTCAGACGCTTGTATACATCATGAAGTATTATAATAGACTCATTATACTTTTCTTTCTGATCTTCATAAAATTCATACTGTAGTAAAGACTGCTGCTCCAACAATTTTAATTTTACTTTTAGCTGGTTGTTTTCTTCTACAAATCTTGCAAGATATAAATAATACAGATCTGCAAATAAGATGCACCCCATATTAATGAGTATCAGTATATATTCTGTTATATTAGTAATTTTGGGGATTACCACGATGATTACAGCTATATTGGTCATACTGAACAATATAATTATTACTTGTATCAGGCATTGGGTAATTGTATACTTTACAGCAAAATCTTCCCGCCAGAGTCTGGTGATAATCAGATAATAAACAATGAGAACTACTAACTTGGAAAAAGTAAGTTCCATACTTTTGATCATAACAGGATGTATACCGTGAATCTGAAGTTTCAGAAGTATGTATTTCAGCATTACCACGCCGACCGTTTCGCAGACAGATAATATTAAAATCAAAACCGGTACTTCAAAGATCCGGTATATTAATTTTTTATTATCATTGCCATAGAAAATATTATTTATAAAACTAAACAGCACAATCCAGATTACTATATTAAGGACTGGCTGGCCCAATTCATTTATTAATACAACAATAAAAAATGAGGCTGTTTTTAATAATATATTAAAAAACCGGTTGTTTATTTTCCGTTCATTTCTTTCTTCTATAAATTGAAATAGAATAATGATATTAATCATACACGAAATGAAGGTTCCGAATGTAAGAATCATATAATTTTCCATTTTTTCTCCTAAACATTACTCTGTATGAAATTATTTAGTTTTTTCCTGAAATCCGCTGATTTTTTCTGGGAAACAGGAAGTTTATCATTATTATTTAACAGAACCTCGTAACCTTTTATATTCTTTATATGCCTTAAATTTACCAGAATGCTTTGATGGCAGGCTTCAAAATTGTACTTTTGCATTCTTTCAGTTAAATTTTTCATTTTATCTATAAAAAAATATTCTTCATTTTCAAGTTTTATTTTAATTTTTCTATTTATATACTCAAAGTAAAAAATATCTTTAACCTCAAAACTTTTTATTCTGCTTTCTAATTCACCAGCCTCTGTGACTTCTAAAATTTCAAAATTTACTATCTCTAATTTACCAGATTCTTCCTGAATGTATTGGATAATTTCCTGAAGCTGACGTTCCACATTGTTCTTTGTAACGGGTTTTTCCAAAAAAGCAAATGCATGGACAT
>JAAOXG010000101.1 GCA_013036995.1 Lacrimispora defluvii | reverse complement strand
CACATGGTCAGCGCCTGCTTTCCGCAGGCAGAACATCGTTTAAAACACCGGTCCAAATTAAAGGCTACTCTTGGAAGATAACCAAAATCTTCCAACAGGGTAAAGAGAGGAAAGAAAATGGCCATAGGCGGCAGCATAACCGATATTACCCATGCCAGCACCCGGTATACACCGTGAATGAAAAGCCCGGACAGAACTGCCGGAACCCCCGCTGCATCTGCGGCAACAGCCAGGCGGTCTTCGATGCCAAATAACAAATTACTTAATAGCTGGGATGGATAATTGGCACCTGTAATAGTCAGCCAGAAAATCCCCAGAAGAACCAGGAACATAATAGGGAATCCAGTTGCTTTACTGGTAAAAAGACGGTCCAGTTTCCGGTCTTTTCCGTTATAGGTTTTATTCTCAAATACCACAACGCCCTTACATAACTCTTCTGCTTTTCGGATGAATACTGCAGCCATATCATCGCTAACCTGTTCCTGGCTGATCCCCTGTTCTTTCCATTCACTCCAGATTTCAGTAAGACAGGCCTTTACAGCCTCTGAATCTGCCAGAGGCTTTAAATATCTGTTTACCGCTCCCATCAGGTTTTCATTGGCATCCAAAAGCCTTGCACAAAGCCACCGTACCTTAACTGCTCCGTCTGATACTTCCTCCACAGCAGGAGCCAGCCTTTTTATTGCCTCTTCAATATATTGAGGATAATATATGAGCACAGGTCTCTCATAATTCGTCTCCTTTTCTTTGATGCACCGCCTTAACCCCTGGTAAATCTGGTTCAGTCCCTTTTTGCTTCTTGCTGTTGTTCCAGCTACTGGAGCGTGGAGCCGTTCCTCCAAAACATCCAGATTTAAAACAATCCGTTTTTTCTTTGCCTCATCCATAAGGTTTACGCAGACTACCACACGGTCTGCTGCCTCCATGATCTGAAGTACCAGGTTTAAATTCCGCTCCAGACAGGTGGCATCACAAACAGTTACTACTGCATCGGGATTTTCAAAGCAGATGAAATCCCGTGCAACCTCCTCTTCTGTAGAGTGTGCCATAAGGGAATAGCAGCCTGGAATATCCACCATAACATACCCCTGATCCCCATCCCGACACCAGCCCTGGGCATTGGCAACCGTTTTGCCGGGCCAGTTTCCGGTG
>JAAOXG010000100.1 GCA_013036995.1 Lacrimispora defluvii | reverse complement strand
ATAAAAAACAGCGAATAGAATTGGTTGTATAAAAACGAAGCAATTATTCGCATGGATTTATTTCGTGTACCATTTTTTTCTAAAAGAAGCTATACTCACATTAAATATTGAATAATAAAAACAAGAATCGCCAGAACCGGCATTTGCCGGAACTGGCGATTCTTGTTTTAGGGACTTATTTTACAGCCCCTTTTTAATTCTATTTATTTCTCTGCTTTCCACAATCCATGAAGATTGCAGTACTCATAGGCTGCCAGAACCTCGTCGCCTTCACACATCATGAATTTTGCAACAGGTTTGTCACCAGGATTTAAGATCTTTCTCTGGTTGCCCATCTTTGTCTCTAATACAATCCAGCCAATGAAATGTTCAGGCAGCATGGGATGCTCTACAGAACCAACCGTAACCGTAACGCTCTGGCCATCAATTTCGATAACCGGTACATGTTTCTCAGTGGCTGCATCTGTGGTATTGGCTTTCATCTCCTGCATGTTGTCTCCGCAACAGGTAATTGTGCCGCCTTTTTCTTCTACAACCGCTACAATATTTCCGCAATGATTACACTTTAAAAACTTCATGTGAATACCCTCCTTTTTCTTATGACTGCTGTGATTTTGCATGGTAATTATACCATAAATCCCACAATCTTACAACACAATCCTCCTCTATCCGATTGACCAGTTCTGACTCTGATTCTGTAAATCCGTCATATGGCGGTAGATTCCGCCTTTCCTGTATAGAACCTCCGGACTCCCCTCTTCTGCCACTTTGCCGTCTTTTAATACCACTATTTTATCTGCCTGTGCAACCGTTCTCATCCGGTGGGCAATAATCAGAACAGTCTTATTCCGAATCAGGTTTGATATGGCACTCTGTATGAGAGATTCGTTCTCCACGTCCAGGGAAGCTGTGGCTTCATCAAGTATAATAACTGGTGCATCCTTTAATAATGCTCTCGCTATAGACAGCCGCTGCCGCTCTCCACCAGAAAGAGCTGACCCGTTTTCACCGATCCTGGTCTGAAAGCCTTCCGGCAGCCGGCGGATGAAATCCATGCACTGAGCTGCTTTCGCAGCTTCCATGACTTCGTTGTCAGTTGCATCTTTTCTGCCGATCCGGATATTTTCCATAACTGTATTGTTAAAAAGCATCACATCCTG
The DNA here is from genome assembly GCA_013036995.1 of Lacrimispora defluvii. GTDB lineage: Bacteria > Bacillota > Clostridia > Lachnospirales > Lachnospiraceae > Lacrimispora > Lacrimispora defluvii. Next base: position 3,830 of record JAAOXG010000100.1, on the reverse strand, counting down.
AAATACCACAGAGATATGCTTTAAGAGATATTCCGGATCAATCCCCTTTACATCCATTCCCCCAATGGTAACGCTGCCTTTCTCCACATCCCAGAAACGTGCAGCCAGTCTGGCAGCTGTACTTTTACCGCCGCCGGAAGGGCCAACCAGCGCGGTAACCTGCCCCTGTCTGGCGCAGAAGGAAATATCCTCCAACACAGTTTCATTCTGATGATAGGAAAATCCCACATGATCATACACGATATCATATCCATTCAGTTTTGTGAATTCTTCCCCTTCCTGTACCGGCTCCTCCTCAATGGCTCTCATTCGTTCTACCTGCAGCAGGGTGGAATAAACTGCCGATAAATTATTCAGGCAGCCGGTGAGGGGACCGTAGATACGGGTAGCTGCAACCATGAACATGAGAAATACCATGAGATCCAGCTTTCTCTCTGTCATAAGAAATGAACCCGTAAGAACGGTGGTTGCCATACCAAGACGTAATACCATCTGTGATGCCGTCACAAAGCTGCCGTTTAATACTTCCATCCGGACAGTCCCTTTTTCCACCGCAATAATTTTTGAATCCAGATCCTTTAAATAAGTCTCCCGCTGATTATTGGCTTTTATATCCTGAATATTTTCTATACACTCCTGAATTCCATCAGAAGCTGCCAGTTTCTTCTTTTTTTCCTTCCGCTCCATCCGGTCAATGAGAGGTCTGGTACCTGCTGAAAGCATAAATGCCCCAGGAATCACCCATAAAAGTGCCAGTGCCATTTTCACATCCAGGAAAAACATTCCCAATCCCACTAAGGCCGTGGAAAGCAGGGCACCCATGAGTTCTGGTATAAAGTGGGAAAATGCAGTTTCCATCCAGGCACAGTCCCCCATTATGGTAGTGGTTAAATCAGCCAGATCTCTTTTTCCAAAGAAGGATAGCGGAATCTTTCTTAATTTCTCCGCCAGTCGAATACGTAAATTAGCACTTTCCTGATACGAAGCAAGAAAGGTTTTATTATACTGTATATATTGAAGTATAAAAATAAGAATCAGAAAGAGGAGGCTAAGCCCGATAAATCCAGATAGCCCTATTTGTATTCCCTTTCCTCCTGTTACAGGCAACAGAAGTTTCTCTAGAAAAAGAATTAAAAGTCCCATGGGAAAAATAAGTCCCAAATTTGCCGCTGCACAGGCAAATACTGCCTTAGTCAGATCTTTCCCTCCCTGTTCACTAAGAGCAAACCGTCTCTGTAAATACTTACTCATGTTTTTCACCTACTTTCCATGAAACTGAAGTCTGATAGTCCTTCCACATAGCGGCGTACAGTCCCTGTTTTTGGATCAGTTCCTCATGACTTCCTTCCTCCTCAATCCGTCCCTGATTCATCACTAAAATCCGGTCTGCTCCGCGGACAGTGGAAAGACGGTGGGCGATCATTAAGACTGTCTTACCTTTAATCAGGGTTTCAAATGCTTTCTGAATCTGATATTCATTGTCAGGGTCAGCAAATGCCGTGGCTTCATCAAGCAGAACAATGGGAGCATTTTTTAACACAGCTCTGGCTATGGCGATTCTCTGGCATTCTCCGCCTGATAAGTAAACGCCTCTGGTGCCCACTACAGTCTCATACCCATCCGGGAATTTATCAATGATGTCCTGGCAGCAGGCTGCTTTTACCGCCTGCTCCACTTCCGCTCTTGTAGCCTCCGGCCTTGCAGCCCTGATATTATTAAGGATGGTATCTTTAAAAAGATGGCTGTCCTGGAAAACAAAGCTGATCTTCTCCATCAGTTTTTCCGTATTCATTTCCCTGATATCAACTCCACCCACACAGATACTTCCGCTGTCAACATCATAAAACCGGGGAATAAGACTGGCTGCTGTGGTTTTTCCTCCACCTGAGGGTCCCACAATCGCCACAGTGGCGCCCTGGGGTATTTTAAAAGATACATTCTGCAAAGCGGCTTCCTTTCCTTTTTCATAGGAAAAGGTAACATTCTTAAATTCTACAGATGAATCTTTTGGAATTCCCCCATGTTCCGGTTCTTTTAAAAGCGGTTCTTCTATTATAAGCATCACCCGGTTTAAGGCATCCTTTGCTTTTAACGTGTTCTCACTGGTCCACATGATTTTATCCATCATGGTAACGCAGACAGGAGTAAATAGGACATAAAACAGAATGTCCAGAACCACTTTGAGATAAGTAGTTCCATAACTTAAATCTGCGGTCAGTATCAGACCTGCCGGAATGAGAAAAGCAAAAATACCATTGATGCTTACGGTATAGGCACACATGGGTATCCGTAATGAAACGGTATAATTAACTGCCCAGTTTTTATAACGGAGTATGGACTCATGAAAATTTTTAAAGGAAAAAATACTCTGTTGAAATGTTTTTACAACCGGAATTCCTCTCACATATTCCACGGCCTCATTGTTCATATCCTCCAGTGCATTCTGGTACTGTGCCATGGAATTTTCCATATCTCCCATCAGCACACGGGTTAAGACAAAAAGCCCCACTGCCATAGGCAAAAGACTGATCAGTCCAAATCTCCAGTCAAAAAACAACAGGAGAAATAAAACAGCCACTGGTGTCACCATTGCCCCCGCCAGATCAGGAAGCTGGTGAGCCAGATAGGTCTCGGTCTGCCCGGCACCGTCATCAATGATCCGGCGCAGTTTTCCACTGCCCATACGTTTTACATAACCTACAGGCAGCATTGTTAAATGATGAAGTGCAACTGTCTTCATGTTCCTGGCTGTACGGAATGCGGACAAATGGGTACATAAAAGTGCACCGAAATAAATCAGCATACTGCCAAGTGCTGTCCCGACAGCGTACCAGCCATAAGTAATCATCTCGCCTGCTGACCGGACATCCGGCCAGGCAGTTACTGCAGCTTTTACCGCCTTCCACATAAATACATAGGGAAACAGTCCGATTACGGCACTGATTCCGGACAGAAGGCACCCCAGCCACGTTAAATATTTGTAACTCCCTGCAAAGGTAAGGAGCGTGACTTTCCCGGTAACCGGAAGTTCTGTCATCATATTCTTTTTTTCTTCCACCTTTTTCCTCCTTTGGCTGAATTTGTTCAGCCATTAGTTAGTTTAGACTAATTTATATTCAAAATAATATGGAGCATTAAAGCCCCATAATTTTTTTCCAGCCCGCATGCTGGAAGGTTCCAAGCACCAGTCCATAAGACAGGGCCTTTTCTCTGGGAACATCATGAGCTACAAACTCCCAGAGCTGCTGAAAAAATGAACGTGATATAATGTGAATGATGGTGCTGTCAATCTCCATGACATCATGCCCCAATTCCTTCATGGCCTCTACAAACTCCCAGGTTGAGGCTTCTTCTATCTCCGTCAGCTGGCTTAAATAACTGTCACAGTATTCTTTGCTGCTTTTGCAGAAGATTAATTTAAACAGATCAAACCGGTCATAAACATAATTCACCATCCACGGAACATTATCATCGGAGATCACATCAAGGGCTGCCGCCTGTTTTTCCGGAGGCAGCGCGGCAAAATCCACATGCATTGCTCTGTATTTTTCCATCAGTCCGTCTGCCGCATCTCCGGTCAGTTCCTCAAAAAGCGCCTCCTTGCCTGGAAAATACCCATAAATCGCTCCTGTTGTCACACAGGCCTCTTTGGCAATCCGTCTTAAGGAAGCCCCCTCATAACCATACTTTAAAAATTCCTGTTTCCCCGCTTCCAGGATAGCGAGGCGTGTATCATTACCATTTCCCTGAGTACTCATTTATTCTCCTTTATAACACTGTTATATAACAATGTTATTATCATACAAAAAATGGGGCTGTAAAAAAACTCC
>JAAOXG010000010.1 GCA_013036995.1 Lacrimispora defluvii | reverse complement strand
GCTTTTAAACTGATGCTTCAAATGTTCAAAACATTGCTTGCAGATAACCTAGATTTATCTGATGAAAAAATAGGTGAGTTGGTGGATGCATTTATGAATGCAATTCCATCTTTATTAAAATCTCAACTGCAAGCCGCATAATAGCTGAACTTTGACAACTGAATAACTGCCAGGTATTGAATTTTCAAGGTGCATAGCTAATTTCTATGTGCGAAGTTTGAGTTATATTAATATACCAGCACGGAACAATCAATATCGAATCCTCAGACTGCATCAAAATAACCTTGATAAATTATTTCTCTTCATAACAAAAAACTCCCCCACCATATAACCTGCTCTCTCATATTCACCTTTTTTCAGCATAATATAGAACAAATACTCCTAACTTTTTAAGGGAGGCTACTTTTAACCTGATTTGGAACCTTAACCGGCACAGGCGCTGCAGCCCCACATGCCACCGGTGCTGACTTGCCAATATTTAGAGGATGTAACATTTTTCCATTCTTCCCCCTCCTTTCATATTAGAATTCCTGCTGCATAAACTTATCATATATGCCCTCAGTATAAAACAGGAGGACTTTTATTGAATAAAATTCTGGACAATAACTAATCGCTGCTCTCTGCTTCATATACCCATTATGTCCCCGGATCCTGTTTCAGGGAATTCATATGGCAGGGCAACGGGGAACTTGTACTGCTGCTGCACATGCTGCCGGTGCTGCAGCCATGGTTTTGGAATGGGGAATCGTCAGAAAAAATCTTCCGACTTTAACCGGATATGATATTAACCGAATGTCTATGAGAGCCGCCAGGCACGGGGCAGCTAACACATATCCAAATATCCTTTGTGGTATGGTCAGCCTGACGTAAATAAAGTTTTTCAGCAGCTTACAAATCTGTAACAGCAAATATGGAAAAATGGACCGGAGGACTGTCTTTTGGAAAAGATTCTGGATAACGATTATTATGATCTGATCATTAATAATGTCTCAATTCCCAGCTATAACTCAGACAATATAACCACGATTAATTTCAGACATTCCCTGCTTCATATTCCGGCAGCCGATTCAAACCCCTGCCTGCTTGGAGAATATCCATATCATACATTTCCCACTCTTTACACACTCACCTCTACCATCAGTATAGAAAAATCAGGAATCGGTCCTGTACAGAGAAATCCTTTTCTAAATTTGACAGGCAGGGGAATTATTGTGGGAATTGTTGACACAGGGATTGATTACTCGCATGAAGCATTTCTATACAATGATAATACTTCAAGAATACTTTCTATCTGGGATCAATCCATTCAAAGCAACAATCCGCCGGTAGGATTTACATATGGAACAGAATACAACAGAGAATCCATTAATATTGCCCTGAGATCAGATGATCCCTTATCGATTGTACCCTCTGTGGACACCGTAGGACACGGAACCTCTGTTGCAAGTATCATTGCTGGAAGATACAATCCGGAGAATACCTTTACCGGTGTGGTACCGGAAGCGGAACTGGTTGTTGTTAAGCTAAAAGATCCCAAGCAGAATTTAAGGAATATGAACTTTGTAAAGCCGGACGTATTGTGCTACCAGGAATCTGACATTATGCTGGGTGTCCGGTATCTGGAAACATATGCACAGAATGCAAGCCGCCCGTTAGTTATCTGCATTGCCCTTGGCAGCAGTCAGGGAGGTCATGACGGCACAGATGCACTTAGCAACTATTTAAATTATCTTTCCAGACTTCCGGGAATCGGGATATCTGTTTCAGCAGGAAATGAAGGCAATGACAGACGTCATTATTTTAACAATACCACAGCCCCGCCTTTTTACAATAACTTTGAGTTAAGAATCGGAGAAAATGATCCCATTTTTTTCATGGAAATCTGGCCTTATGCACTGGGCCGTGTTTCCATAGATATTTCCACCCCAAACAGAGAATCCACTCAGCCCATTTACCCAACCATTGGTTCCTGCAGAAAATTTGATTTTATTTTTACAGGTAGTACCGTGTGGGTAAATAACTTTATATTTGAAGAAGAATCCGGCGATCAGCTGATTCTTCTTCGTTTTCAAAATCCCCTTGCGGGAGTCTGGAATATCCGGGTACAAAGCATGGAAAATGAACCCATTTCATTTCATTCCTGGCTTCCTTCCGGTGATATTATTACAAATGACACATTTTTTTTAAATCCCAATCCGGATACTACCATTACCTCTCCCGGAGATGGAATCAGTCAGCTGACTGTTACTGCCTATAATCAGTTTAATGACAGTATTCTCATTGAATCCAGCAGAGGTTATACAAGAAACGGGCTGATAAAGCCAGACATTGCCGCTCCCGGATATCAGATACCATGTGCGATTCCGCGAAATCTTTATGGAACCATGACTGGAACTGGTGCCGCTGCTGCTCATACAGCGGGAGCCATCGCCATGATACTGGAATGGGGAATACCAAGGGGGAATTACACATCCATGACCGGAAATGACGTGAACCGGCTGTTGATCCGGGGAGCTGTACGTGACAGCTCTATCATCTACCCAAACAACATCTGGGGATATGGCCGGCTTGATGTAAATAACCTGTTTCGAAGACTGACCAATATCTGATCCGGTTGTCTTGAAAGGTTGTTTTAATTCTTAATATTGGTGCAGTGAGGAGGCCTGATTTTGAATAAAATACTAGATAATAATTATTACGACTTAATCATTAATAATATTTCGGTCCCCTCCTATGATACGGGAGACAATATCACACCACTTACAGAACGAAGCTCACTGCTTCATATTCCAACAACTGGAACGGATCCCTGTGATTTAGGAACACACCCCTATAACGCCTTTCCCTCACTTTATACTCTTGAATCCACCATCAGTATAGAAAAATCGGGTATTGGAACAGTTCAGAGAAATCCATTTCTGAATCTGACCGGTCAGGGCATTTTAATGGGCTTTGTGGATACTGGCATTGACTACCAGCATAACACATTTCGTAATAATGACGGGACCACACGCATTGTTTCTATATGGGATCAGACAGTGCAGACCGGAATTATTCCGGAAGGTTTTACCTTCGGCAGTGAATATAACAGAGAGGCCATCAATCTGGCCTTAACATCAGATGATCCGCTTTCCATTGTTCCATCTACTGATACCAACGGTCACGGAACTGCTATGGCAAGTATTGCAGCAGGCAGCGTCAGTGCTGACCAGGTCTTTGCCGGAGTGGTTCCCAATTCCCAGATTGTAGTTGTAAAGCTGAAAGATGCAAAAGAAAACTTGAAAAATGTATTTACCATACCAAAAGATACATACTGCTTTCAGGAATCAGACATTTTGCTGGGGATCAGATATCTCTTTTTAACTGCACAGAAACTGAGTCTTCCCCTTGTTATTTGTATTTCACTTGGCTCAAGCCAGGGCAGTCATGATGGTAAAGGTGCATTAAGCAGCTATTTAACCTATCTGGTACAGCTTCCGGGAATTGGCGTGTCTGTCTCCGCCGGAAATGAAGGGAATACACAAAGGCATTATTTTAACATTACGTCCACTGTGCCCTTTTATAATGATTTTGAATTGAGAATTGGAGAAAATGACAAAGAATTCTGGATGGAAATCTGGCCATACGCACCAGAACGAATCTCCATTGATATTTCTACGCCAAACAGGGAATCGACCCAGAGGGTTTATCCCTCCATTTCAGACTGCCGGAGATTCAATTTTATTTTCACCCAGAGTGTTGTCTGGGTGAATAATATTATTTTTGAAGAGGAAACCGGAGATCAGCTTATTTTAATCCGTTTTTTAAACCCTCAGCCTGGGGTATGGTCTTTACGGGCTCAGAGTCTTGAAAATGAATCCATTTCGTTTCATTGCTGGCTCCCAAACGGATCAATCCTATCTGACAGCACCTATTTTTTAGCACCAAATCCGGATACTACCATTACATCTCCGGGCAATGGTGCCAACCAGCTGACCGTAACAGCTTATAATCAGTTTAACGATGGCATTCTTCCTGAATCCAGCAGAGGTTATACCAGAAACGGTCTGGTTAAGCCGGATATTGCAGCACCCGGCTACCAGATCCCCTGTGCTGTTCCCGGTAACCAGTACGGGACTGCAACCGGCACCGGAGCCGCCAGCGCCCATGCAGCAGGAATTATTGCCATGGTACTTGAATGGGGAATTCCAAGAGGCAACTATACTTCTCTGACCGGATATGACGTCAACCGGTTAATTATAAGAGGTGCCGTAAGAAGCCCCTCAGATGTTTATCCAAATAATGTCTGGGGGTATGGCCGAATCAATGTAAATAATTTATTTGAACGGCTTACCAATATCTGATTTTTAAGAAACAGGCACCAGAGTTCCTGATATCAGGATGATCTGGTGCCTGTTTCTTTTCCTTGCATGTTCAGTTAAAGACAGAAATTCTATATTTCAGTTTTCTGTAAAATTTCCATACGATCACTGCCGGGAAGCTGAAGAACAGATAAAGCGTTGTCAGTCCACCGATAACAGCATATACCGCCATAAGCAAAACAATTATGAACCCCATAATTCATCCCTCCTTCTACCCTTCTATTTTAGTAATATATACTATAAAAAGATAGAGATTAGAGGGAATCTTAACGCTATTTTAATAAAATCGATTATAGTCGAAACCGGTCGATTAAGTTCTTTAAAATCTGTGCCTGTCCGGAAAGTTCCTCACTGGTTGCTGCACTCTCTTCGGCTGTTGCGGAGTTTGTCTGAACCACACTTGAAATCTGATCAATCCCCTGATTTACCTGCCCAATGGAAACAGCCTGCTCTGCCGACGAATTGGAAATTTCATTGATCAAAGATACGGTTCTTTCAGAAGAAGCAGCGATCCGGTCTAAGGATTCTTTTGTTTCTGCCGCAATCAGTGCTCCATTTTTCACAGACTGGTAGGAATTCTCGATCAGGGAAGATGTATTCTTTGATGCTTCCCCGCTCTTGGATGCCAGATTTCTCACTTCATCTGCAACGACTGCAAAGCCCTTTCCTGCTTCCCCTGCCCTTGCGGCTTCTACTGCCGCATTCAATGCCAGAATATTGGTCTGGAAAGCGATGTCTTCAATTGTCTTTATTATTTTTCCAATTTCCCCAGACGTCTGGGAAATCTCATCCATGGCTTTTGTCATCTTCAGCATCTGTTCTTTTCCGCTGCTTAATTCCTTAGCCATTTCTTTCGCCTTGTTACTGGCCTCCCTGGCACTTCTTGCATTTCCTTCTACCTGCTTTGATATATCACCAATGGTGGCAGCAAGTTCCTCTATGGAGCCTGCCTGTTCCGTAGCTCCCTGAGACAATGCCTGAGCACCTGCAGATACCTGGTCTGCTCCTGCCGCTACTTCGCCGGAAGAACGGCTGATGCTTAAAAGAGTATCTCCCAGCTGGGACTTTAACTGATGCATGGCCTCGTATATGCCTCTGAATCCACCTGCGTAGGCAGAGTCAAAGGTGGTGCTGGCTGTCAGATCTCCTGCTGCCATCTCATGAAGAACGTAATCCACATCTTTAATAATCATTCCAAGCCTGGAGACAAGCTCCCTGGTGGCATCTGCAAGGATACCTGTTTCATCTTTGTTTTTCACCTCTGTTACAGGAGAATCAAGATCCCCTTCTGCCAGCAGCTTTAACCGGTTTGCACAGGAAGTAATGGGACTTGCTATCTTGCCTGCCAGAACAGCGGATACGATTCCTGCAACTATGAGAAATACTGCAATCAGGAAAAGAGTAATCCCGCTGGCCGTTTTTGTGGATCCCATGAAATCTGACATGGGTGCACTGATACCAATACTCCAGCCATCCGTTCCTGCGATCGGCGCATAGGAAAGAAACATCTTATGCCCCTGGTTTTTATAACGTCCGAAACCGCTATTCCCCTGGGTCATCTTTGCTTCCAGTGCTGCAAGCTGGGCAAGCCCCGGGTCCTTTGAAGCACTTTCCTGGACATTTATTCCGTTGGTAACCTTATCCATATCGGGATCGGCAATCACCTTTCCCGACTGATTAAGCAGATAAGTATTGGAACCCTTGCTGACCCGTATGGAAGCAGCGATATCATTTAAAAAGGTTTCCTTGGGGACAAAATAAACAACCCCTACCACCTTCGTTCCGGGGATTCCCTTTTCCCACAAAGGGGCTGAAATAATAATCGTCATCTGCCCTGTAACCTTACTGATTAATGGTTCCGATACCGCCATCTCTCCTTTGAGTGAACGTTTAAAATAATCCCGGTCCGAATAGTCTTTTCCATCAAAAATACTGATACCATCTGCCCCAATAATATTCCCTCTCTGGAACTCATGGGTCCTGGCTCTCTGATCAATAATAGACTTCTTTTCATCAATAGCAGTCTCCGGATTCGCCAGTCTTGCAATACTTCCCGCTTCATAAGCAAGATTCTTATAAATATCCAGCTCCTTTGCCACCCGCTCAGACGCTGTCTCAGCCAGTTCCGTCATGGACTGGTTCATAGTACCGATCATACTGAAATAATTTAAGTAAATACTGATGCCGCCAACTACTGTGAGTGAGATAAAAACAGTTAAAGCCATGTAAAGAAATATTTTGTTTTTTATGCTCTTCATGACAATTCCTCCTTTGTGTCTCAGCAGAAATTATATGGATAAATCTGCTGTTCAGCTTGATTTCAGTATACTTCACAAAGGTATAATTGTCTATTCTCTTTTAGAAACCCGGTTATTCCACCTATGGTGTAATCCGGTACATGGCAATTTCATCAATTTCCCGGTTTGCGCTGATTAACAAGTCTACCCCTTCTTTTTTCAAATGCAGAATATTGGCAGGTCCGCAGTTCCGGTCCAGGATCCCCCATTGATAGGCCTTAAGTTCTTTATTCCAGGTAAAGCAAAGGAGATTTCTCTCTCCCTGTCTGTGCCCCACTACCAAAGCAGGCTTCCCGCATAGGCTTCCCCCAAAGAGCCCATGGGAAAACTCTGCCTTTTTCTCATATTCGTATACTTTCTTATAGCTGCCTTCCGATTTTTTATATATGGAAATGCAGTCACCATGGAAGGGGGACAATACAGCAAGCTCTTTCTCCCCATCCTCATCAAAATCAAGTAAAACACCATCACTGGCAGGAGTGTCAAGGAGCTTATGTACCTCCCATTTTCCCCCTTTCTGAAAGGGGGGAACATACTGAAAGACTCCTCCTTCACAGGATATCAGTCCTGTATCTACTCCGTTTTCCTCCACCCGGTAATAGCCGTGATTTTTAAACAGTCCTTCCTGTATCACTTCAAACTGCAACGGACTGGACTCACAAAGCTTGGAAAGATCCTCCGGAAGCACTGCAGCATAAACCCTGCCTGGACTGGACCAGTCTTCCTTATACTCGTGGCCGGATTTTAAGGTACAGGCCAGAAGATAGAGTGTCCTTCCCCTTTTTAATATGTCAAACCGATGGACATGAGGAAGGGCTGCAATGGTCTTTATCTCCCACTTACCCAGATTATCCGGGCTTACCAGTACTATAACTGCCTCTTTGGAATCATTGGGAGAATAAAACCGCTGGGTTGCCAGAAACTGTCCGTCTGTACCCGGAACCTGTACCATGGACATCGTGCCGCCTGGTTCTTCCCATACTGTATCCACCTTATTTCCGTCCATATCAAATAAAAGACAGGGATCTTTCTTTTCTGCTGCTACAAGAAAATGTTCTGTCCCTTTATAATTAAGGGGGGCAACCGAATAACATTTTGTTAAATGCCCCAACACCTTTTTCTCAGCTTTCATTGCGCACTCTCCTTAAGGGATTGTTTATCCAGAATCTCAGTCATCCGTTTATTTGCATCATAAAGCTCTCTCATCCACTGGGAATTACCGGTATACCAAAACTCTGCCACATACTTTCTGATTCCCAGTTCCCAGGCTGTTTCAATGGCACTCTCAAAATCCACATGCCCTGTCCCAAATGGTATCTCCCTGAATTTTCCAGGAACGGTTTCTTTTAAATGCATGGCAACCAGATGGCCTTTCCCTGCCCGTAAGTCATCTAATGCATTGATTCCGTAAGTTTTGGCTGCATTGGTAATATTCCCGATATCCGGATAGACGTTTAAATACATAGATGATACCAGCTTTACATATTCCATGGATTTTTCCACTGTATTCATGAATTCCGTTTCCATGGTCTCAAATCCCAGTACAACTCCCAGGCGTGCCGCAATTTCCGTGGCTTTCTTCAGATTTTCCAGAAAATACTGCTTCGTCTCCTCGCTTGAATCCTCATAATATACATCATAGCCTGCCAGCTGGATGATCCTGACACCCAGATCATCTGCCAGCTGGATTGCTTTCTCCATAATCTCCATTCCCTTTTCCCGTATAGCAGGATCGTGGCTTCCAAGAGGATATTTGCGGTGCCCGCTTAAGCACATGGTGCGGATGGGCAGTCCTACAATCTTCATGGTATTGATTAATTCCAGCCGTTCTGCCTGCGACATGGATAAACGGCTTAACTTTTCCTCTGTTTCATCAATGCTGATTTCTACAAAATCATAACCGGCAGCTTTTGCTGCTTCCAGTTTTTCTTTCCATCCAAGCCACCCAGGCATGGATTTCTCATATAATCCAAGGGTATATGCCTTTTCCATAAATTTGCCTCCACGAAAGATGCAATCAACATGGACGCCCGGGCATTGTTCCACTATGATTGATTTAAAAATCTGTCCGGCGGACTACAAACACTTCCACCCCTTTTTCCCTGATCAGATCCAGAGCTTCTGATGATGCTTTTTCATCGGTGATTAAATACTTGATTTTTTCGATGGGACAGCTGACAAAGCTGCTGTTTTTCCCGATCTTTGTGTGATCGGCCAGGACATAAACATCCTGGGTTGCATGGCCTGCCATCATTTCATTAATACTGACCTCGTTGAAGATCTCCGTTGTCATGCCGTTTTCCCCGCTGATTCCGGAACAGCCGATAAATGCTTTCTTCGCATAGATTGTCTGTAAATTACGTAACGCAAAATCTCCTACCATAGCTTCTTTCGGATAGCGCAGCTCACCGCCTGTGAGCACAACGTTTACTTCCTGGGAGTGCTCACAGTGAATGGCTTTTCCGTTATTGGTAATGACAGTTACATTGGAACAGTGAATGTATTCCAGTATTTTTAATGCATTGCTGCTGGTATTAATAAACAGCGTATCATTATCAGTTACGAACCTGGCGGCATATTCAGCAATCAGCCTCCTATATAAGGAAACCTCATCGACCGGACTGCCGGAAGCAATGGCGCCTCCATGCGTGCGTACCAGAAGCTTCTTATCTTCTAAATACTGCAAATCCCTGCGTATGGTAATAAGTGATACCTCTAATGCTTCCGCCAGTTCATCTACCCGCACCCTGGGATTTTTCTCCATCAGTTCCAGGATGCGGCTCCTTCTGTTCTCAACACAAGCTCTGTCTTTTTTCATAGTTTTCCCTCTCAACTCATAAAGATATGATTCTTTATCCTCATTATAGCCTGTTCAGAAGCCTGTGTCACTTGTTTTATGTTCGTTTTGATTGAAATTAAAGAATTCCGTTTTCCTTCATTTTTTGTTCCATCTCCTGGGGAGACATGATATTTCTAAGACCAATCACCAGAGTTCCTTTTTCCTGTGCCCCTTTAAACATGCTGACGAAATTCTGTGCACAAAAGACAACATCGTACTGAGCAGCTGCGGTTTTTCCTTCCGATAAGGCGCAGTGATGAACCTTGGCAGGCTTTATTCCCGCCTTATCAAGCACCTTCTGCATGGTCATTTTCATCATCAGACTGGAGCCGGCGCCATTGGCACAGCAAACCATAAAACTCATATTTTCTTTTGACATATTCCTTCTCCTGACTTCTATTTGATTCCTTTTAATTCTTTATAAGCTTCGTAATTTTCTGTAATAAGGAAATAACCTTTTTTATCCTTCCGATACTGAATCTGGGGAATTGCCAGTAAAACAACCACTACAATCAGCACTCCGGCATAGCTTAAGAACTTCATGACTGCTGTCATTACCGGCCATACAACAGCCCAGTCCCACATACCTAAGTATCCGCCATAAGCCGCCATTCCAACCCAGCCAGCAATGATCGCCGACCCGAATACCTGACAGATACCGGAGAAGAAGGGTAACAAAAGAGCCGCCTTAATTCCGCCTTTTTCATTGGCAAATACGGCAATGGTTGCATTGTCAAAAAACACAGGTACGAAACCGCAGATTACAAGAACCGGGCTCTTTAAGACAATCAGTGCGATGATCGCCAGAATCTGACCGGCAAAGCCTGCAAGGAAACCAAGAGGTACTGCATTGGCAGAACCAAATCCGAATACAACTGCACAGTCAACTCCGGGAAGGGAACCTGGAAGGAGCTTATCTGCAATTCCCTGGAAGGAAGCGGTCAGCTCAGTTACGAAGGTTCTTACTCCCAGCTGAAGGATTGCTAAGTAAACAGAGAAATAAAGGCAGGTCTGAATGACATAGAAGACCATGCTGGCGCCCTCTTTCATGAACTTTTGTTCCACCAGATAATCCCTTCCTAAAATACACAGAATCGCTCCGAAGAAAACGATCATCAATATGGAGGTACATACCATATTTTCATTGAATATGGACATGAATCCGGGAAGCTCGATTTCATCTATCTTCTTTATGTCTTTCCCGTTTTTCTTTTTGCCAAACAGTTTTTCTGCCAGCCAGGTATTCAATGCGATACCAAACATCTGCTGATGTGCCAGACAGAAACCTGCGCCATCAGTCAGTTCCTGACAGGGCTTGATGGTTAAGTTTGAACCCACTGCCCAGTATGCTCCAAGAATCAGTGCCATTACTACCAGCAGGGCAACATTATTGTTTAATAAAAACGGGCAGGCGAAGAGGATGAGCCAGTAAGCGGTGGCCGCCTGCTGTACCTGTACATGACCAGTGGTAAACAGGGCTCTTAACTTGGTCACCTTACTGAAACGAACCAGAAGAATATTGACAATGAACGCGATTAAAAGGAGAATCATGGCATTGCCAAATGCCTTGCCAAACATCTCTTCCACCCCTGCTGTTACCGCATTCTGTCCAAAGTAAGGGTCAATTACCATTGCGTTCATATTGAAACGGTCTTTTAAACCTACAAGCACAGGACGGAAATTACTGACTAAGCCCCCGGAACCCACAGTCAGAATCAAATAGCCTACGATTGCCTTAATTACTCCTGCAAGAACATCATACCAGGGTTTTCCTAGCAGTATGTAACCAATCATAACGATCAGACCAATCATAAAAGCCGGCTGCTGTAATACATTGACTGCAAAATACGACCAAATCTTCAATAAAATATCCATAAGAAACCCTCCCCATTATGAATCCAGATAATCGCTCTGGATTTTGATTAAATCCTCTGGTGAATTAGCACTTAACAGTGCTTCCACCGCCCCTTCATTCATTAACAGTTCCGACAGCCTTGTCATATTTACTAAATGCTGCTCCGGATTACAGGAAGCAAGGGTAAAGAAAAGCCTTGCATCCTTTTCCTCGTCCCCTGGTTCAAAGCTGACCGGCTTATTCAGCTTCATAAATCCGATCGCAGTTTTGTGCACCCCTTTTGCACCTTCCTGCGAATGCGGCATGGCCACATTTGGCATGATAATAATATAAGGTCCATATTTCCTGATGCATTCAATGATTTCTTCCTTATAATCTGCCTCAACGGTTCCATCCGCCTCCAGGGTCTCACAGCTCATCCGGACCGCATCCTCCCAGCTTGCTGCTTCCTCAGCGAATTTATAATGCCCCAGTTCCACAAACTCTTTTAACAGCATGACTAACCCTCCCCGATTGTTTATAAACAGGACCGAAATGGTATGTTCTGAGGAGCTTCAAAGCAATCCTCAAATCCTCTGGGGTGATGATAGGCTTTTTTCTCTCTGTCTGTTGGATAGACATATTTTCCGCCCACTTCCCAAAAGAACGGATGGAACTGATAATCCAAACGGTCCTTTTTCATATCATAAAGCACCCGGATTTCGTTGACATCAGCCATAAAATTGCTCCATACATCATAGTGAATGGGAATCACCACATCACATTTTAATGCTTCTGCCATGCGAAGTACATCGCAGGAGGTCATCTTATCCGCCATACCCACAGGATTTTCCCCATAGGAGCCAAACGCCACATCCACCTTATGATCTTTCCCATGCTTTGCGAAATAGATGGAATAATGGGAATCACCGCTGTGATAGATATTGCCGCCTGGAGTTTTCACTAAGTAATTGACCGCCTTATCATCCATATCGGTCGGGCAGATCCCCGTCAGTTCTTCTCTGTCCGCACCAGTGGAATCCGTTGTTACAAGACAGGTTCTGTCAAAGGAATCAAGCACTACGATTTCCACGTCCTTAATCTTTATGGTGTCTCCCGGACGCACTATTTTACACCGCTCTTTTGGAACTCCCCATTTAATCCAGGTCTCCACGGATTTTAATGGACCGATAAATGGAACAGGAATCTCATTTCCATTCTCATCAGTGGTGGTCATGCCGCTTTGAATGACGTGAGCTGCATACTCCGCACTCATGTGATCCTGATGATAATGAGTTGCTAAAACTCCATCCACCTTTTTAACAGCAAATGGATCAATGACAAAAGGCACTGCTCTTAAATTGGGCTGCATCTTCCTGGCACCGCACATATTAGCCATCTGATGCCCTTCTGCCATCATTCCGTTTCCATGGGTACGTTTTCCGTTTCCACACCATAAGTCGATGGTTAAATTACAGCCTCCTGGTGTTTTAAACCAGACTCCCGTACAGCCTAACCACCACATCGCCACAGTGCCGGGTTTTACTTCCTCGCTTTCAATCTCTTCGTTCAGCCAGGTTCCCCACTCTGGAAACGTGCTCATGATCCATGATTCTCTGGTCGTTTCACTCACCTTGCTCATACTACCTTCTCCTTTGATCTTAATGCCTGTTTTTTATGTTCGTTTTGTTTCTGTAATGCCATATTAACATGATTAAAGTTGATTTTCAATAGGTTTATATGTTCGTTTTTCTTTTATATGTTCGTTATTGAATTTTTGTAATATCATACAGATTCTGGTCGTTTTTTTGTGCATTTTTACATGGGATATCCCGATTTTTTCTCCGCATAATAAACGGAAACAGGAGGTTAACCAACATGTTTCCAGATAAAATTTATTTTGAACCAGATTCCCTGAATTATGAGTTAGGCGGATTATTGAAAGAGAAATATAAGGATATACCATGGATCCCCATTGAAAGCCATAATAAAATAGATGAACTGCGCACCCGTCCCAACAAGGATTTCCCTGAACTAAAACGGCTGTTGGTAATTGGAGTGAGAAAAACCCATAACTACGTTCCAAATCATAAAGTTTCGGATTATCTTGTTCCTTATACTTCTTCTGGCTGTACTGCCATGTGCCACTACTGCTATCTCGTCTGTAACTATAACAAATGTTCTTATCTGCGCCTGTTTGTGAACCGGGAACAGATGCTGAACAAAATAATCAATCATCAGGCTAAATCCGCAAAAGACAACACTTATGAAATTGGAAGTAACAGTGATCTGGTTCTGGAAAATACAATTACCGGCAATTTATCATGGACTATTGAACAGTTTGGAAAAACAGACAAAGGCTTTTTAACCTTTCCCACTAAATTTAACCAGGTGGATCCTCTTCTTGATTTAAACCACAGAGGACGCATTATCATGCGTATGAGCGTGAATCCCCAGTCCATCATAACCAGGTTTGAACCTGGAACATCCGGATTAAATGCAAGAATTACTGCCTTAAACAAAATGTGCGACGCCGGTTACCGGGTTGGTATCCTCATTGCACCTGTCATATTAACAGACGACTGGAAACAGCTATATTCCGAACTGATTACAATTCTTTCCATGCAGTTAAGTGAAAAGGTAAAGCGGACTGCTCTGGTTGAAATAATTTTCATGACTTACAGCTTTGTTCACAATGCCATTAACAGTGAGGCATTTCCTGACGCAGGAAAACTTTATGACAAAGATTTGATGACGGGAAGAGGCAGGGGAAAATATTGTTATAAAAATGATTTAAGAGAAGATGGAGAGCTGTTTTTAAGGCAGCAGATGAATGAAAAACTAAAAGAAATGACTATTTTGTATATTGTGTGATATACCGGAGACTTTCGGCTTTCTTTGCAATGTATGAAAAGATATGATATAATAACTTCGTTTTTATTCTAAAGATAAAAGAAGGAAGATAACCATGTATAACGATTTATTCTCCATCGGGGGTTTTACGATTCACGGATACGGTCTGATGATCGGCATTGGAATTGCCGCAGCCTACTTAACAGCAGAATACCGTGCCAAAAAGGCTGGGCTGGAACCGGATCACTTATTCTATCTGCTTATACTGGGAGCAGGAGGCGGACTTATCTGTGCCAAGCTTCTTTACTACGTTACAATATTTGATGAGATCAGAAGTAATCCCAGACTTTTACTTAATATCTCTACCGGATTTGTAGTGTATGGAGGAATCATCGGGGGAATCGGGGCCGGATTTGTTTACTGCCATATAAGGAAAATAAGCCCACTCCGTTATCTGGATCTTGTAGTCCCGTCAATTGCCCTGGCACAGGGGTTTGGAAGAATCGGATGTCTTCTTGCCGGATGCTGTTATGGGCGTCAGACCCCCGGACCTTTTTCCATTACCTTTCAGAGCTCTCAGTTTGCACCTAACGGTATCCCGCTGCTGCCGACTCAGATTGTATCCAGTGTTTTTGACTTTGCCAACTTTCTTGTACTGCTGGCACTGGCACGGAAAAATCCCCCTGCAGGAAGGGTCAGCGCTTTCTATCTGATTTTTTACAGCCTGGGGAGATTTGTAATTGAATTTTACCGGGGTGATTTAATCAGGGGTTCAGTTGGAAACTTATCAACATCCCAGTTTATCTCCCTGTTTGTAGCTCTTGCAGGTTTTATCCTTTTGTGGAAATCCGGCAGAAATAAGAACCAACTGTCATAAACGTAATCATCAGCCCGCCTCAAAGTCTAAGTTGTTTCTCTCTCAATAAGAGAAGCTTCAAATATTTTGTGAAACGGGCTGTTTTTTTTATCCGGACCACCTTCGATGTCGGAAATGCAAATAGTTGCATAAATTGGTGTTTTTTTACAGCCCATTGTACTTTGGCATGGGGAAGTCCAGTTCGTAACACCTGCAAAGATCTATAAATTCATGAATGGTCCTTGTTAAAAGCTTGTCTTTGTGATGGACGATATAGAAGTACCGTTTAAATACCGCATCCTCTATTTCCAGCTGGTAAACCAGTTTTTTCTCCAATGGACCGGAAACCATGCGCTTTGGCACAACGGCAATTCCAAGTCCATGAATGACTGCATTGACCAGTGCGGTTGTACTCATCCCTTCCCATACCGGCTTTACCGTAATACCTGATTTTTCCATCACCTCTTCAAACAATTCTCTGGTCCCGCTCCCATGTTCACGCAGAAGAAATTTCTGTCCGCTTAACTCTTCCTTTTTCAGCACCTGTCCCTGGTAATAGGGGTGACGGCCCGGAGCAATGACTGCAAGGCAATCTTCCATATAAGGCTCTGCAAGCAGGGAGCTTTCATGAACCGGCCGCTCCACCAGAGCAAAATCCAGTTCATTATTTAAAATTTTTTGCTCCAGCTGATGGGAAGTTCCGATAAACACCTGCACTTCCGCTTCCGGATACATTGCAGAAAATTTTTCCACATAGCTTGGCATGAACTGGGAACCAATGGTGATACTTGCTCCGACTCGCAGCACCCCGATGGTATCCCAGTTTCTGATTCCCTTCTCCATATCATCAAGGAGGGCAAATATACGCTGGGCGTATTCCAGAAACTGTCTGCCTGCCTCAGTCAGATAAAGCCTCCTGGAAATGCGGTCAAATAACACAATCCCATAATATTTTTCAAGCTCCTGTATGGCTACAGAAACGGATGGCTGGGTCATATATAGTTTTTTTGCTGCTCTGGTTATACTGTTATTGCATTCACACACCGTAAGAAATATACGCAGATGGCGTATGGACATTGGGATACCTCCTGTTATTATAGCTGATATCATATGTTTTTGATAAAATTATACTATTTTAATTATAAACCATCAAGTGCTATACTTGTAAAGGAATATACAACCTGAAAGGAAAATCCTATGAAATACTTAATCAAAGCGGGAAAACTTTATGTGCTTGATAATGAAAGACCCTCCACAAAGCTTGCCTGCTTAAAAATGCCCTATTATCCCACAAGGAAGACCATACTTTCCCCTGACGGCAGAATTAAATTATATGCAGATATAAAAACCTGTGAGGGCGTTGAACACAGCCATGATCAAATTTATATCCTTTCTGACTCTCTCAATCAGACCATTTTATCCGGAAGTCTTGTATTTCCGGAAAATCTGTCTTTACTGAATGGCCAGCCGGTAAATCAGATCAAGTTCACCATGGACCATAAAGTATACAATTTATTTATGAGAAGCAGCCAGGAATACTGCATTATGGATGAGGAAAGCTGGGTGACTGCAAGGCTTATTCACAAAATAAAAGGTGGTGGCTGGCATGTGGAGGCAGAACCGGTTTTTTCTCCTTTTATTCTAATGGGACTCTTTATTTTTTGCAGATATTTAGACAGAGAAAATGAATTTGTATCGGAAACAGGAGACTTGCACAGATGAATAAAAAAATATTAAGCAATATATTCTTATCAACACTTTATTTAAGCTCCTTTACCTTTGGCGGCGGCTATGTAATTGTCACTTTGCTGAAGAAGAAATTTGTAGATGAGCTTCACTGGATTGATCAACAGGAAATGCTTGACCTGATAGCCATTGCCCAGTCCTCACCAGGAGCCATTGCTGTTAACGGAGCCATTGTTGTGGGATATAAACTTGCCAGATTACCCGGCGTTATCTGCGCCGTTTCAGGTGCCGTGATTCCACCCTTTATTATTCTCTCTGTCATCTCATTTTTTTACACCGCCTTTAAAGAAAATATTATCATCCAGGCGATGCTAAAGGGTATGACAGCAGGTGTTGGTGCTGTGATTCTTTCCGTTGTTTATGATATGGGAGGTGACGTGGTAAAGGGAAAAGATCCCCTTTTGATTATTCTTTTGGCAGCTTC
The DNA here is from genome assembly GCA_013036995.1 of Lacrimispora defluvii. Lineage (GTDB taxonomy): Bacteria > Bacillota > Clostridia > Lachnospirales > Lachnospiraceae > Lacrimispora > Lacrimispora defluvii. The sequence continues at coordinate 137,468 of JAAOXG010000010.1, read as the reverse complement.
CTTTATTGCAGCTTACTTTTATCATGTAAATGTAATTTTTATCATCTTAGCTGCAGCGCTGACCGGTATATGTAAGACTATCATTAGAAAACTTAGAAACGAGGCATAATTATGATCTATTTAAAATTATTCTGGGCATTTTTTCAGATCGGAGCGTTCAGCTTCGGGGGTGGTTATGCCGCCATGCCATTAATTAAACAACAGATTATCACTACTTATCACTGGCTCACCATAAACGATTTTACCGATTTAATTACCATCTCACAAATGACACCTGGACCAATTGCCATAAATTCTGCAACCTTTGTAGGAAATCAGATTGCCGGAATACCCGGCGCTTTTTTTGCGACTTTGGGCTGCATTATTCCTTCCTGCCTGTTTGTCACCTTCTTATCCTGGGCATATAACCGCTATAAAAATTTAAGTATTCTGCAGGATATATTAGAAAGCCTGCGTCCTGCGGTTGTATCTATGATAGCAGTTGCGGGTATTGATATTTTACTTCCTGCTGTCTTTCCCTCTGGTTCCCTCTCTTTTTTACCCGGACAGTTCAAACTTCGTCCAGTACTCTATATTGCTGCTGCTGTATTTCTACTCCAAAAGAAAAAGAAAGACCCTATACTCGTTATGGTTCTTTGCGGTGTTGCGGAAGTAGCGGCTCAGTTGCTCATGCCTGGTATATAAAGTTGTTCATCTGTGCCAGAACCGATTGAATCATGATAATTACCGTTTCAATTATTTCATTTCCCTTATTATTAATAATCATAGTAATCTTTTTTATGAAATTTCTATTAACAAATTGTCACTTTGTGTCGAATAACAGTTGATGGTGAAGAAAAATGAAACTAATGACAGGAAAGGAGGGTCATTTTTTTTAATATATAAAATTTTAGCTGCATGATATGCAGTTTATTTTTTATACGGTAACTGGTATATTTTTCCATGTCAGCAAACTATATTACCGGTGCACAGGAGGGAAGTTTTTTACTATTTTTTAATAAGGGAGCATTAAAATGAAGAACAAGAAAAAAATTAATTTCAATGATATGAAGCTTGCGATGAAAACATCCATAGCTACAGGTATCATACTGATTATGAGTTTGACCGTGCTTATTACCATCTCTTCCATACTTGCAAGCAGTTCAATATCCAAAGCAATCAATGGTGAGTTTACAGGAATTGCAGCCCAGAACGGTCTCATGGTTCAGTCTATTATTAATGATGCATCTGGCACTGCCAAAGATTTACAGGATTACTTAAATCGGGTGTATAACGGAGGGGATGCCACCAGTGACTGGAAAGACATCAACAGAAAAAGTAAAATATACAATGCCCAGCTGAAAGAAGTCAATTATGAGGTAGAGAATTACATTGCAAATTCAGCCTGGGCAGCGCTTAATAATTCCGATTCCTTATATGGAGTCGGTGCCTTTTTTGAGCCTGGACAATTTGATCCGGCAGTCAAAGATTACTCTGTCTATGTGGACCGTGACAATGCAAAAAATAACACTGCCCAATCTCTTGGAGCCTACAGCGAATACTCCAATCAGGATTATTACCGGGTAGCAAGAGAAACAAAGGCACCTTACCTGACCGATCCTTTTAATTATAAAGGATCCATGATGAGTACCATTGCATATCCAATTATGAACGGAGACCATGTAATTGGTGTTATCCTGGCTGATATTAACGTATCTAATTTTTCCAGAATCAAAACCACCGATGCCAAATATCCTTCCATGTATGTGGATATTTATACAGAAGGAAATATGATTGCTTTTGACAGTAAATCAAGTGACAACATAGGTAAAAAACTGGAAGACTTAATTCCTCCATCAGAATATGCCAGGATTGTAAAAATGCAGGAAAACAAGAAGGAATTCCACATTGATACAAAAAAGGCTGTTATCTGCTTGGGGAAATGAGCCAGGGAAATTTCAAAGTTCAATCGGAGTGCCAGGATCAATATACCGGAGATTACCGCTATATCTATGAAGCAATGCATAATATCCGATTAAATTTAAGCAGCACCCTTCTGGAAATTGACGAAGCATCTGAGCAGGTATCCACAGGAGCCTCCCAGGTAGCTGACGCTTCCCAGGCCTTAAGCCAGGGAGCCACAGAGCAGGCCTCTTCCATAGAAGAATTGTCTGCAACAATCACGGAAATTTCAGAACGTGTAAAACAAAATGCAGCCAATGCAGCCGAGGCAAATACCCTTTCTCAGGAAGCAGGTATGGGGATCATGGAAAGCAATCAGAAAATGAAAGAAATGACGGAAGCCATGAATGAGATTGCCAATACGTCCAATGAAATCAGTAAAATTATCAGAACCATTGATGATATTGCTTTCCAGACCAATATCCTTGCACTGAATGCAGCTGTAGAAGCAGCCAGAGCCGGATCTGCCGGCAAGGGATTTGCTGTTGTCGCTGACGAAGTACGAAACCTGGCTGGTAAATCAGCAGAAGCAGCTAAAAATACTACTTCTCTCATAGAGAATGCCATATCTGCAATTGGAAGCGGAACGAAAATCGCTGACGAGACAGCGAATGCACTTCGCCTGGTGGTTCAGAAGTCTGAAATCTCTACCGGTAAAATTGCAGAAATTGCAGAAGCTTCTAATGTACAGGCAGATGCCATTACACAGATCACAACTGGAATTGACCAGATTTCCGCAGTTGTTCAGACGACTTCTGCTACTTCAGAAGAAAGTGCCGCTACTTCAGAAGAATTGTCTGCCCAGGCAATGAACTTAAAATCTCTGGTAGGAAAATTCCAGCTGGTCAACAGCAAGGAACAACAGGAAGATGCGCCCCAGCTAACAGAACACAGCCATAGGCCTTCTACTGAGTTCTCTGAAACAAATACAGATTCCAAGTATTAAATTCAAACAATAAAAGAAACGTACATGAACAGTAATCCCAGTCATGTACGTTTTTCTCTACAATTCCATTCCAAGTGCAATCAGCCGGAACATACGAATTGCTCCCTGATAATATAAATCTTCTGCCCGGTTAAATGCCTCATTCAGATCCATAACCCCATTTACTGTAGTCATAATCGAACGGATTCCATAATCATAGATTTTCTCCGCCCCAGGCCCCATGGACCCGGTCAGGGCAACAGCAGGAATTCCTCTCTGTCTGCATCTTTGTCCAATCCCCTGCATCACCTTGCCAAAGCAGGACTGCCAGTCTGCCCGCCCCTCTCCTGTCACTACAAGGGAAACGCCATTAAGCCGGGAGTCAAAATCAATTAAATCCAGAACCGTTTCAATACCGGATTTTAGTTGTCCCCCTAAAAATATGCAAAGTGCAGCGCCAAGCCCGCCAGCAGCACCTGAACCTGGAATTTCATCGGGATTGATTCCAAATTTCTGTATTATTATATCTCTGTAATTTATCATGCCATTTTCTAGATGGTCTAAAACAGGCGGAGTCCCTCCTTTCTGCTTCCCAAAGGTATAGGCAGCTCCATCAGGACCGCACAGTGGATTGTTTACATCACACATAACAGTTAGATTCACCTGTTTAAGCCTGGGATCAAGACCGGAAGTATCAATTGAAGATACCCTGATTAAATCCTCCCCCCTTCCATTTAGCTCCTCTCCGCTAACATCCAGGAACCGGACACCCAGCGCTTTCATACAACCCATTCCGCCATCATTTGTTGCTGATCCTCCTATGGCAATCGAGATGTCTGTAAACCCTCTATTTAACGCATCTTTTATCATTTCCCCTGTTCCAAAACTGGTGGTGGTTCTGGGATCTCTCTGACTTTCTGGTATCAGGGTCAGACCGGAGGCTGCTGCCATCTCAATAATGGCCCGGTTCTCATCCAGGCTGCCATAATAGGTGTGAACTGTCTCTAAAAGAGGACCATGTACAGTCACCGGCACCCTTTCTCCCCTGACGGCAGAGATTACCGCGTCTGCAGTCCCTTCTCCTCCGTCGGCAACCGGAATCCCTTCCCACTCGCAACGTCCAAATACTTCATTAGCAGCCTTACCTAACAGATCAATGGTCTGTGGACTGGTAATTGTTCCTTTCAAAGAATCGGATGCAAATAATAGCTTCATATCAGGTCTCTCCTCTCCCCCTTTCTGTCTGATTCTTAATGAAGAATCAATGACAGAATAAAGATTTCCAGTATTCCTGCTATACCAAGTACCAGAGTTGCCATAGTCTGAGTCTTATATCCCTTTTCCGGTGTCATTGCTCCAAAGTTTGTTACAACCCAGAAATAGGAGTCATTGGCATGAGAAACAGTCATTGCACCGGCACCGATTGCCATACATGCAAGAGCAGCTCTGACTGGACTCTCCAGCCCCAGCATAGGGAGTAAAGGTGCTACAATACCAGCCGTTGTGGTTAAGGATACAGTTGAGGAACCTTGTGCACTCTTTAAAATTGCTGCCAGTATAAATGGGAAGAAAATTCCCATGGTACTTAATACAGAAGCGTGATCCTTAATGTAATTAACCATGTCAGTGGCTGAAATCACTTTTCCCAAAACTCCGCCTGCAGCTGTGACAAAAAGAATTGGTCCCACTGTTTTTAATGTTTCATTGGTGATTTCATAAAAATCACTCATTTTCCCTGCACCTTTGAGCTGAATCACACTAAAAATTGTACCGACTGCCAAAGCAATGATGGGTGTTCCCAAAAATTTAATCAAATCCCCGCCAAGTCCAGTCATACCTGCCATGGCTGCTGCGGAAGAAAGAGCCATCAGAAGAATAGGCACCAAAATTGGAGCCAGAGCATTGGCTCCACTGGGAAGTTTTCCAAACTCTGCTACCAGTTCTTCATAGGTCTTACCGATCTCTCCCATATCTGCCTCATCATTTGATTTTACCTTTTTGCCTATATATCTGGCATAGAAGTAACCTGCAATCAGAGGAAAAACAGAACACAAAACGCCCATTCCCATTACAAGAAGCAGATTTTCACCAATTCCAAGGGTAGACGCTGCTGCAATGGGTCCTGGTGTGGGCGGAATAAATACATGGGAAATATATAATCCGGAGGAAAGCCCAACCGTCATTGCCACGGAGGATTCTGCCGTCCTGTTTACCAGTGCTTTTCTGATGGGATTTAAAATTACAAATCCCGAATCACAGAAAACTGGAATAGAAACGACCCAGCCCATCATTTCAATTGCCAGTACAGGATTATTTTTTCCCACCAGTTTAATTACCATATCTGCAAGTTTCAGTGCAGCCCCTGTTTTTTCCAGAACGGTTCCAATTAAAGCACCCAGTATAATTACGATCCCGATGCTTGAAAAAGTGCCGGAAAATCCAGCTCCGATTACAGATGCCAGTCCGCTTACTTTTGTTCCATCTCCCAATGTTTTGTCTGCCAGCGGTATTCCTGCTATAAGGCCTAACAGCAAAGAGATGGTCATAATTGCGACAAACGGATGAATTTTAAATTTGGAAATAGCCATAATCATCAGAATAATCGCCAGGATAAATACAAAGATTAACGGTAAACCTGTCATAAAATGACCCCCTTCTTAAATGAAATTAATCATGCAGCTAACTTCTTATGCCAATCGTATCATTATAATAAATCCAAAACCACTACTGTGAATCTCAATATCACGGTGATTTTTGTATTATCAATACAAAACTAATGTTCTTTTGTTAAAAAAGAATAAAAATTCTCCATAAAAAAACGGTCTTTTGCTGCTTCAATGGGGTTTATATTAAAGTAATCTTTGATCTTGCCATAGCGGTATAAAAGCGTATTTTTATGAACAAAGAGTTCTTTAGAAGCTGTCACCAGGTTATAATTGGATTTTATCAGCGCACCTGCTATTTCAATAAATGATTGTTTCAAATCTTCATTCATTTCCTTTTCATAAGTCTGAAACATCCACTGAAGTTCATTAAAGGGAACAACGGAACGTACATAATTTCCCGTGTAATCATAAAAAAATGCTGCCGTCGTATTCAATGCTTTTTCCTCCAGCCATACACAATGTCTGTAAGCGTAGTAATACTGAGTGAAATTTTCCTGAAAGGAACCAATATAAAATCTGCATTGCTTCTCCTGCTGACGCAGCCACATTAATACGGTACTGAGATAATCCCCAATTAAATATTTATAATCAGCAAACAGCTTGGTGTTATCTGTTTTCATGGTTTTAAATATCAGTACATGCGTATTATTTAAAACTGCACTGATGTCCTCTCTTCCATGACGGGGACCATGTTTTAACATGTCCAGAATTAATTCAGCTTTTACCTCTTCTGTTTTGCATAAGATGGGAATCCGGACTATATTTTCAGAGTAATTAAGCTGATGAGCCATACTCCGCAATTCTCCCGGATCGGAATGTTCCACATGGATCAGCAGATTGGTAAAGTGTTCTTTTTTATCTCTTCTCCGCCGGATTTCCTCCTGCTGTTTTTCATATTTTAGCATTGCCTCAATTGCCATTTTAGTAATCAATGCTACCGGCTTTATTTCAGCTGGTTCTCCGGTTATCCCAACCACACCCTCCCGCCTTCCCTCAATATTAATTACCATGTTAATTCCGGGTCTTACACCAGGATAATCTTCCTCTCCTGATGTGACCACCATATCTTCTTTCCCTGTTACAATATAATAAGCGACCTCATGAAACGTTCCCACCCGGCTCTCATCCCGGCTTGCAATAATAATCCCCTGATCATTCATAATATTAATGTTATACTGGGTATACTGGGTTACCTGTTCAATAAATTTTCTTGCCAGATCTGTTTCAATCATACCTTACCTCCTGACCTTCTCTGCCGCATGCCAATAACAGCTTAACATATTTTTCCATCTGTAACAATCATGGGTATGTGCTTAAATTCTTTACTTTTTGATTCCGTTATGATACAGTAATTCTTGCCTGAAATTTATTAAAAATAGAAATACAGAATCAGAATAGGAGAATTTTATGCTGACAGATGATTACGCTACACGGATCAATAATGGAATGGTTAGTACACTGTTAAAACTGATTTTTAACATAGAGCTGGGAAAAAATGACGACAGGGCTTTTAAAAGCCGGGAAATGGAAGAGAAATTTGAAGAACTGAAAAAACTGATTGAAGAAGGATCCATTAATGATGCCGAGAATACTCTTTTGGAAGAACTGGATTCTGAGGATATGGAATACTTAAAACTGGCTTTGATGTTCTATTACACCTTAAACGACAAAGACGGGGATTTCTTAGATAAGAATGATTTTTCCAAATCTGAGATATCTGACGGACTGCGTTATGTATCAGGAATCTACGGATATGAGAGCATGGCAGAGGCAATGCTTGGTGACAGTGACATCTGATTATTATGAAAAGTCCCCCATTCTGCAAATTGTTTAATGATGCAGAATGGGGGACTTTCTAAAATATCATTTATCTGGACATATGTCCGTTTAATTTCTCTACCAGTTCTTCAACGGGAACTCCGTGTACCATACAGGCCTCTTCCAGGCTTTCCATAGTTGAGGAAGGACAGCCAAGACAATGCATTCCCATTTCAAAAAAGTATGGTGCTGTGGTACGGTCTGCTTCTAAGATTTCTCCGATTAATGTTTCCTTTGTCACTGTAAGATTCATTTAAATTACCTCTCTTCTCATATTGTTTTTCATAGGCTCGATGGTTTCAAACAACCGCCCTGCCCTTTCTTTTGGCAATAGTACCTGCTCCATTCGCGGCAACGCTATACCTATGGTTTCTCTTATTACATCTTCTATGGTCTCCACCGCAATGATGGTAAGCCCTTCTTTCGTCTCTTCCGGCACATCCTTTAAATCAACCACATTGTCCTGAGGAATCAGAACCTTCTTAATTCCTGCCCTCTGTGCCCCCAGAAGCTTTTCTTTCAGTCCGCCGATTGGTAATACGGCTCCTCTTAAGGTAATCTCACCAGTCATTGCAAGTCTGGAATCTATCTTAGCACCTGTGACTAAGGATGCCAGAGCGGTAAAGAGTGCAATTCCGGCGGAAGGGCCATCTTTAGGTACAGCACCTGACGGTACATGAATATGAAGATCCCTCTCTTTAAAATTAAAGGTATTAAGGGGCAGTCTGGATTTTAAAAGACTTAAGGAAATTCTGGCAGATTCCTTCATCACATCACCCAGCTTTCCGGTTAATATGATGTTACCGTTGCCCGGCATATCAGCCGCCTCAATAAATAAGATCTCTCCTCCTACCGGTGTCCAGGCCAGTCCGGTTACTACACCAGGCGGATTGTCAAGCTGGGCTTTCTCATGGCGGGAGACTTTTCTTCCAAGTAGGTCCTCCAAATCTTCAGGTTTCACTACCACTGGTATCTCGGTCTTTTTTGATACTATTTTTTCTGCGGCAGTTCTGGCAAGGGAGGACAGCTGTTTTTTCAGGCCTCTGACCCCGGCTTCCATGGTGTAATCATTTATAACCGCTTTCAGCACTTCATCTGCAATCACAAGCTCTTTTACCGTTAATCCGTGTTCTTTTAATACTTCCGGAATCAAATGATCCTTTCCTATATGAAACTTTTCATCTGCCGTATAGCTTGTGATGTTGATGACCTCCATTCTGTCAAGCAGGGGACCGGGAATGGTCTCTAAGGAGTTTGCCGTAGCGATGAAAAATACATCGGACAAATCATAAGGAACATCCAGATAATGATCTGTAAAGGTATTGTTCTGCTCCGGATCAAGTACTTCAAGGAGTGCGCTGGCAGGATCTCCGCTGTATCCTCCTGACATCAGCTTATCCACTTCATCCAGTACCATAACCGGATTGGTGGCGCCGGCCTTTTTCATGCTCTGAATGATTCTTCCAGGCATGGCTCCCACATAGGTTCTCCGGTGTCCTCTGATTTCAGACTCATCCCTGACGCCGCCCAGACTTAACCGTGTATAAGGTCTGTCAAGCGCCTCAGCAATGCTTTTTCCAAGACTGGTCTTTCCTGTTCCCGGAGGTCCCACCAGTAAGAGGATGGAGCCTTTCTTTTCTTTGTTCAGTTCCATAACCGCCAGATGCTGTATGATTCTGTCCTTCACTTTATCCAGGCCATAATGTCTTTCGTTAAGAATTTTTCTTGCTCCGTCTAAATCAACGGATTTTGCGGGCTGTTTTTTCCATGGGAGCTTTACCAGTAAATCCAGATAATTACGCATTACCTTGTAGTCGGGCTGGTTTGGTCCCTGCTCTTCCATCTTTTCATATTCTTCCAGGGCAGATTCCTTTATATCCTGAGGCATGCCGGCTTCTTCAATCTTGGAACGGTAGTCATTCTCTTTCTTGCCGTCCCCATCTTTTCCTTCGTTTAATTCTTCCTGAATCGCTTTTAACTGTTCTCTTAAAACTGCTTCCCGATAATTTTTATTGGCTCTTTCAGAAAACTTCTCCGTTACCTGCATCTGCAGTTCAATCATTTCCTTCTGCTTCAGCATATGGTCCATGAAACGGAGGCTTCTTTCCTTTAAGGACTGAATTTCTAACAGCTGGTAGCGTTCCTCGGAAGAGATCTGTATAAATTGGGATAAATACATTATAAGTGCATTGATATCCTGAAAACTGTTTACGATTCGCTGGTACTGTTCTCCGCCTGTAAATTTACCGCTGATTTCATTGCTGACTTTTTTAATATATCCCAGCATTTCCTTAAGGCTTGCCTCATCTAAATCTGCCAGATCCGGCTCTTCCTCAAATGCAGCGTATAAAACTCCTTTATCTTCACTGATCTGGTTCACCATGATTCTGCTTCCCAGTTCCACGGAAAGGCGGAACCCCTTTTCCGTCTGTTCTAATGAGTTTATGGAAAAGGTAACACCAATCCGGTGAAAATCATCTTCCGTCTTATCTTCTGAGCCTGCATTCTGTTTCAGCGGCAATGCAAGCTTTACGATTTCCGCCTCTTCCAGACTCATGATCTGTCTTTCATTTAAGTGTTCCAAATGTATTATTGTCGCGACACCAGGCAATAAAACTTTATTAAAAACCGGAACAATTATGCCGAGATTATTATCATTATAATTTTTCATAGTTTTATCCTTTCTGTGCGTATTTTAAGTGAATGTTCATTTAACAATCAGATTATTAATTGCGAGATATCTCTTACTAGTTCAATAAAAGAATCCCGCTTATAAATGTTACATCATAATTGCGTTCTGTATCATGATAATCAGCTCAGTGAGCAAATCTTCTTTCTGAGCTTCATCTTTCCGGTTATCAACCGCAATGGCTTTCACCGGCTGGAAAATAATTGCCAGTAAATTATCTTCCCTGTAATCTCTTAAGATATGGTTCTGCTTCATCTCTGCCATCATATGATAAATTTTGCAGATGCCCTGTTTTCCAGAGCAGCTGTTGGCTAAAGACGGGCAGTTGGAAAACTGTTCCACAAAACTGAAAATTTCCTTATTCTCCAGAATGTAGTTATAATAGCTTCGGATCAGTAGCTCAATCTGTCTGCGCCCTTCTAACTCCTGCTTCATGCTGTCTAATAAGTAGTCGTAAATCTCTTCTGAATATTCCAGGTAAATGTCATGCAGCATCTCATCTTTATTCTCATAGTAGATGTATACAGTTGCCGGCGAAACCCCTGCCAATCTGGCTATTTTAGAGACAGAAGTGCCATGAAAGCCCTCCTGCAGGATCAGTTTTATTACTGCTTCCTTGATATTCCTCACCTTTTCGTCGTCTTTTCTTCTCATTTCATCACCTCTATAGGTTTATAATAAATGATCATTCACTTATTGTCAATACTTTTTTTTTTAACCGGAGGTAATCTGTCCTCCTCCCCACAATATTCAAAAAAGTCAAAATCTGCATAGTGGCTGTGCTTTACTCTGTCTGCACAGGTAATGCCAACCATAGTACCGGTAAATTCCCCGTACTTACAGTATTCATCAGAAAATCTGGTGGTATCAAAGACCCTTCCGATCTTCTGATAATTCACTCCATCATAACACCAGGAGAAATAAGACTGCCGGCCTTCAATTATAAGCCGCAGATAAATGGGATCATCACTTACCGGTATTCTGGTATTTAAAAATTCGGTCTTCTCTCCGTTTTCCAGGTGGATAATGGAAAGTGCACTTTGTCCCAGGGTTTCACTGTAATATTTTCTCAAATTAATATAATTCATATTGTCATAATATAAGATCAGTCCGGCGCTGTGCTGATGGACTTCCGGAACAAATTCCATCTTTGTAGTCACTGTTGCATAGACAGAGGTCAGCTTCCTCGCCAGAATGCTCACCTGATTTAAGGATGTCCGTGATTCCTGACCGCGAATGCGTACATAGCCCGGACGGGCTTTCAAATCGGCAAAGCGCTGTGGCATGATTCTGGGTGCATAATACTGCAATCCCAGCTCTTCTTCATTAAAATCATCAAAATCAGGTATTTGCTTCACCGGCACTTCAGGCAGGTTACTGGCTTCAACCAGAACTTCCGCTAGATTCTCCCCATTTGCCATACGCAGCCAATGATCATCTGTCCATATCATCTTCTGAATGGCTGTTTCTCTTCCAAGAGTACAACGCAGTTCTGGTACAAAAGGCCGGGCACATAAATGCACCAGATAGGTTTCCCCCTTCTGGGTATCCACCACACTGCCATGACCGGATTTCTGAAGAATGGAATCCGGATTATAATATCTTGGTTTTAAATGATCCGGATCGTGGCGCTCATTGGACTCACCCGGAACAGATGTTACGATGGGATTCATAGGATCCGCTGCATATGGGCCCCAGATTTCTTTGGATCTTCCCATGGTTACACAATGATTATAGCCAGTTCCCCCTTCTGCACACATGATGTAATAATATTCTCCCCGTTTGTATAAATGGGGTGCTTCAATGCAGCCCCGATCCGTTCCGCCGTTCCAGATACGTTTGGGATAACCCATAATCTCTTTTTTTTCGGGATCGTATTCCACCATACAGATTGCACCAGGCTTTTCGTAGCCTTCCCTGGTCTCCCATTCCAGAGATACAATATACTTTTTACCGTTATCATGTAGGATTGAGGCATCAAACCCGGAAGAATGAAGATATACTGGTTCACTCCAGGGTCCCCTGATATCGGTTGCAGTAATCAGATAATTGTTTACATCAAAATATCTTGCGTTCATGGAATTCATAACTCCGTAGATCACATAAAACAGATCTTCCTCCTCACAGTATGTGAGACATGGTGCCCAGATCCCTTTTGCTGATGGAAGTTTTTTTAAATCAACTGTTTCATCGTCTGTGAGTACATGGGTGTACAATTCCCAGTTTTTTAAATCTTTTGAATGGTATATGGGGATTCCGGGAAACCATTCAAAGGTTGATACTGCCAGATAATAATCATCCCCTTTTCTGCAAATGCATGGGTCGGGATTAAAACCCGGTAGAATGGGGTTTTTTATCATTTTATCCTGTCTGTTCATCATTCTTCCTCCAAAATGACAGCATCCCAGTCTTTCAGGGGTATCCTGTCTCCTTTCTTATAACTCGTTCCGTCTAATATATTTTTCACCCGGTCATAGGGGCAGAAAATAGTCGTTTCTTCCTCTGAATAATGAAGTACATAGTGAAGTTTTTTATGATCCCGATTCACTCCGCTGCGAATGATCACCGGAAAGCATACATCCGGTATAGAATCAGAAAGACCTGCATCTTTTACAGCCATTTTTAATATTTCTTTTACAATGTCCTTATCTGTATAACATCCGATGTAATAGGTACTGCCCTTTTCGTAATCTGCCTGGGTAATTCCCCCATACTTTCCCCAGTATTTATGCTCATAGGATGCCAGCACCCTGGCTCCGGTTGTTTCAAGAAGTTCTGCAAAGTACTGAACCGGCCTGCCTTTGATTTTCGCAGTTCCCGGCTCCGTAAACTGGTTGTAGTGAATTTTGAAGCATTCATGAAGCAGATGAGGCTGTGTGTCCGGGTAAACACTTAAATATTCATTGGAAACGAAGGATCTAAAGGTGCTGACTAATACTCCACCGTTGGATACGAATGTTTTTAACTGCTTACATTTATCTTCTGTAATGGAGTACAGAGCAGGTGTCACAATCATCTGGTATTTCAAAGGATCCAGGCCGTTGACATCCACTACATCGCATTCCATATTTAATTCATATAGACTGTCATACATCCATCTCACCACATCATTATAGCTTAAATCCCGGTCTATGGGGAACCACTCCAGTGCTTGAAGGGACTGATTGTCAACTACCAGCGCAATTTTATTGTCTTTTCTCAGATTCAGAAGACTATTTCCCATCTTTTTCCACTGGTTTCCGATCTCACATGCCTCTTGGTATGGGGGATTGACTGCCAGATCATGGCTTAAAAGCCCTTTCCAGTAGGTTTCATATCCATTGTGAATGGAATGCCAGTTCCAATACATAATTCCGTCTGCTCCGCTTGCCAGATGGCTGTAAGCGTGAAGCTTTAACTGTCCGGGATAAGGCGTCCAGTACTTAAACGCCTGAGCCTGACATTCCAGTACCAGATAATTTCTTTCTTTTAAAGAGCGTATGGAATCTCCGCCAAAAGCGATCTCTGCTCCGGTAAGCTGATCCTGGGTGTGATGATAAATATCAGTGCCGGCAATTGTTACCGCTGCTGCTGCTGCTTCATAATGATTCATATCTGGCTGGACACCATAGGAATATCCATCCTGAGCAATATCTGCTCCGAATTTCTTCCACTGGAAATCAAAATTGTGGGTAATAAACTGATCTTCTCTTTTATATTCTTTTACTATTTCCGACTGCCATATGAGAAATCCAGCTGCAAGACTTCTCTTAAAACGTTCAAATTCGCAGGATAAACCAGCATTGATACAGCCATTCATATCGGGAAAATCATTCCAGTCATGGATGGAATTACTCCAATAGGCAAGACCGAAGGTTTCATTCAACCGGTCAGTTGTAACAAATTTCTGCTGCAGATGTTCCACAAACAGCGTTTGCACCAATTCTGATGTGTTGCCATAATGCTTCGTTTCATTGTCAATCTGAAAGCCTGTGACGCATGGATGACCTGCGGTATGTTCAAGCAGTTTGCGAATCACCCGTTCTCCATAAAAACGATACGCAGGATTCATAATATCCATCGCCTGTCTTCGCCCATAAACAGCCTGTCCCGCTTTCGTCTTTACCATTATATTCTTATCCTTTTTTTCCAGCCAGCTCGGGATGGCGTATGTGGGCGTACCAATAATTACCTCCATCCCCTTCTTTTCGGCAGCTTTAAGAACCCGGTCAATATAGCTGAAATCATAAATTCCATCGGTAGGTTCCAGAGTACTCCATGTAGATTCCGCAATCCGAACCACGTTCATCCCTGCCTCACACATCATGGACAGGTCTGTCTCCACCCTGTCATAAGGCATATATTCCGGGTAATATGCAGTTCCAAACAAAAGAGTTTTTCTTTGATATCCAGTATTATCTTTCATCAGTTCTCCTATCTGTGCTTTCCTGCTGATACATTTAAAACCACCTTGTTGTGTCATTTTTTAGTTGCTTTCATTCTAAATTAAGTTATACTGATCTTATATCAATATATACAGTTTTTTATCACATTTCTCAGATAAAGGAGTTTGTATGATTACAAATTATTTCATGAAACACATTTCCTACCATCTTCATACCTTTGTAAAATCCTTTACTATGGATAAAATACCCGGGGAGGCTGTATGTGCACGCAAGGACTTTTCTGATCTTCCTTTTTCAATTCTGAACGTCAGGGACACCGTACTTGAGATGAAAGCAGAACCTTTTCCTACCCTTACCTCCGTCAACGACAGCATTATATATGCAGCGGTTCCTGCCCGGGACATGATTTACGTGATTGGCCCAGTCGGCTTCCATACAAAGGTGAATATTAACCGAAGAATACAGGCTGTTCCAATTGAATCCGATTGGATCCAGAGTCTGAGTATCTGTGATTTTGATGATTTTATGCAGGATATCCTACTCATCTATAACCTGTTTCATGAAGAAATGCTCACGGCAGGTGATATCATAAAGGAAAACTGTGTGGATTCCCTGACGCAAGAGCAGATACAGAAGAATTTTTCAGAATTGATTTTTGAGAATCATGAAAATCGAAAAAAGCACAACCCTTATGATCAGGAGGTCAGAGAATTTTCCAGCATTGAAAATGGGGATATCCGGCAGCTGGAGCAAAGCTGGGCGGAGGACTACACCGGACAGCTGGGCACCCTGGCAAAAGACCAGATTCGCAGCTTTAAAAATGTATGTATTGTGGTTATTACACTGGCAAGCCGGGCTGCCATCCGGGGAGGTTTAAATCCGGAAATCTCTTTTTCCCTCAGTGACATATTTATCATGAAAATAGAAGAATCCAACGACATCGCCACCCTGATTCATATCAGAAACAGTGCGGAGTATGAGTATACCAGACTGGTACAGGAAATAAAAGAACGACAGAAAGGGAAGCAGAAAAAAGAAAAAAACCCCCGCATTGAGGCGTGCAGGAATTATATCTTTTCCCACCTTCATGAGAAAATCAGTATTGGTGATATGGCGCTGGAGCTTCAGATGAACCCCAACTATCTTTCCGATCTGTTTAAAAAGGAGGAGGGTATTTCTGTTACAAATTACATTCGAAATGAAAAAGTAAAGCTGGCTGAAAATCTTTTAATTTATTCCAAATATCATTATATTGAGATATCTGCCTATCTGGGCTTTTCATCACAGAGCCACTTAGGAAAGCAGTTTAAGGAAGTGACTGGCATGACCTTAAAACAATACAGGGACTGTTATGGTGTAAAAGAGTTTATCCACACCGAAAAAAAAGGAAACACAAAAGCAGAAGCCTGACTGTAAGATAAGTCAGACTTCTGCAGCTTCTATTAAAACTCCCCTGTTTTAATACGCTTATTTTAGTTCGTCTATGTAGCTTTTTAATGCATCAAATCCTCCCTGCTGATAACGGCGGATAAATTCGGTTCCAATTATGGCGCCGTCTGCGCCATTTTTCATCACCGTTTCTACATCAGAGGCAGATTTGATACCAAAACCTACAAATGCGGGTATGGACGTGAACAATTTCACTCTTTTTACAACGTCAATATATTGATCGGGCAGTTTATCAAAAGAGCCTGTTTTTCCTTCTCCCGACACCACATAGGCAAACAAATGATTATGTTCTAATGCCTGTTTCAGTTCATCATTACTTTTTGACTGACTGAGTACTTTGATTGGATCATGCAGGATATCCGCCGGATAATCACCATTGACACAGATAAAACCATCATATAGCTCATGTGGAATGTGGGTAAGGAAAAAACGTTCCACACCTTCCTGATATGTCATGATAACAACTTTAAAACGAAAACGGCTGCGAATCTCCTTTAACGAAGCTGCAATGTCTTCCCCAGTTAACCCCTGCTTCAGGATCACTTTGTTTGTTTCTCGGATAATCTCCCCATCCATATAAGGATCTGAAACAGGAATCCCAACTTCCACATACCCTGCCCCTTCTTCATCAAGCAGCTGAAGGATTTCAAAAAAACGTTCTCTGTCCGGATAATGCAGTGGGATATAAAAAGCCAGATGTTTCATTACATTCCTCCAAACATTCTCAGGATCCATCCTAAAATCGGTCCGTAGAAGGAGTAGTCTGTCTCACTTAAGATCCTCATAATCGGTGCATAGGTTCCGATCATTGGCAGTAAAAGGGCTTGTCCGAAGATCAGAATCAGACCATTTACAAAAGATCCGATTATGGCGCCTCTGCGGCCGCCGTGGGCATTGCCGAAGATTGCGGTTACTGCACCGGTGAAGAACGTTGGAATCAGTGCCGGGAATACTACGACCGGATAATTCACTAAACCGAGAACCATCATTCCCAAAAGTCCTGCAATCAGGCTGGTCAGGAAACCAAGAATGACTGAATTGGGATAATTGGGGAATAACAGCGGGATATCCAGTCCAGGTACCGAATTGGGAATAATTTTATTGGCAATTCCGTGGAATGCGGCAATAATTTCGGAAAGCATCATTCTGACACCAGTAATAATAACTGTAATCCACATACCAAAGGATAACCCTTTTAAGAAGCTGAAAACCAGGATATCCTGTCCGCCGGTAACGTTTTCCAGTGCCCAGGATGGACCGGAAAGAAGGCTGATGGCGAGAAAAAGGATGGTCATGACAATGGTCAGTGATATGGTCATTTCTCTTAAAAAGTTCAGTTTTTTTGGTACATTGATATTCTCCAGATCATGCTCTTTGTTGCCAAACGCTTTTGCCAGCAGGGAAGAAATAAGGATTCCCACAGAGCTGGAGTGAGCCAGGGTAAACCCTTCTCCGCCTTTTACCTCTTTCATAAACAAAGCGACGTAAGCGCAGGAAAATGTCATATAACAGCCTAGTAAAACAGCCCCCACTGCTACTAACGGTATGGTGCTTAAGCTGGTTCCGAATTTCAGCAGTGCCGCGATAAGTCCTGCATAGAAAAAGGATACGTGAGCAGATAAATGTACGTATTTAAAGCGGGTGAATCTTGCAAGGAGAAGATTGACAACAAATCCCAGTGCGAAGATCAGCGCCATCTCTGTTCCGATTCCGGAAAGACTTTCGCTTTGTGCCGCGCCGATATCAACGGGAATTTCCGGCAGATTAAATATTTTCGTGATCATGGTCTGCAAAGGCAGCAGCGACACACCAAGAGTCTGTCCGCCTACATTGATCATGGTGAAACCAATCATGGTTTTGATTACGCTTGGCAGAATCTGATCCCAGGTCTTTTTCTGCGCAGCCATTCCTATAATTACTACGATTCCAATGATAAACACCGCCTGGCTGAACACATTGCGAATCAGATACATCATTACTTCCATAGTTCTCCCTCCCAGGGCTTGTACACCTGTTATCTCTTCGTATTAATTGCTTCCATAAGCTGTTCTTTTAAATACTGCTTATCCATCATATTATCTATGCGGATAATATGAGCCTTTGAATCTCTTAACACATCAGCAAAATCTGAAGTGGTTATTAAGATATCATAAAAATCCGGGCTCACAGAGCCAATATCAGACGCGTCTACCACTGCTTCAATCTTTTCCCCATCTAAAATCTGCTGGGTAAACAAACGAAGCATCATGGAGCTCCCCACTCCTGCACCACATACCGTAACTATTTTTAACATTTAGGATTCCCCCTTTATTATTTTCATGATTTCCTGCTGCGAATCTGCGTTAATAATCTCTTCTACTTTCTTCTCATCCATAAGAATGTCTGCAAGTTCTGTCAGAGCTTTTAAATGAGACTGGTGATCGATGGCGCATAGACCAACGACGATTTTAACTGGATCATTTTTCGGATGTCCAAAAACTACAGGCTCTTTCAGCGTAACAATGCTAAGTCCGATCCCCAGTGCCCCTTCTTCCGGTCTTGCATGAGGCATGGCGATTCCGGGAGCAATTACAATGTAGGTTCCGTTGACCTCCACATTTTTAAGCATTGCTTCAATATAAGCTTCATCAGCCAGACCTTTCTCAACAAGCAGTCTGCCGCTCTCCCTGACAGCTTCGTCTCTGCTGCCTGCAGAAAACTTTGCCTGTATTAAATCGGTTGTCAGTATTTCTTTTAGCATAGGTTGATAAATTCCTTTCCTGGGTTCCGTTTTTTCAGAGAACCCCAAATATAGACTTAATTCTTTTTTCAGAGCTGGAATCTGTTCTTCTTTGATATCTGCGTATTTGCGGATAATGCCCATAACATCTCCCAGATGAATTCTGGCAGTTAAAAAGGATAACTGGTTTTGTATTTCTCTGATATCATAATCCGACAGAAACGGACTGACTTTTAATACCTGTATATCTTTCCATTTAAAAGGCACCGTTGAAACAATAAAATCGGGCACGTGTTCCATCAGCCACAAAGCCGCATTGCGAAGGCTGAATGTCCCCAGTATGTTTACATGAAACATGGCTTCCAGTCTGCTTTTTAAGATCTCGGAGGTGCTGATTCCGGCATTGCAGACAATAATTACATTGGGCGTTCTGCGTACCTGTTTTTCATTTCTCTCAATTACCGAAGCAAACAACAGTGTGAAGTATGATATTTCATGCTCATTAAAATGAACTTTCAGCTTATCCTCTACCAGCATAACCCCTTTTGAGACAGCATCGTTAAGCTGGGAGAAATTCTCCCTTACATAATCCAGCAGCGGGTTTTCCGCCCATTCTTCGGATAATGCCCTTTTATAGGCTGGCCGGAGGTGATTGAGCAGTCCCTCGTACAGCTTTGTATCTGTAACAAATGCTTCAAAGGGATATTCCTTTGTAACTGCTTCGATAAACTGGTTGGTTACCAGATGAAAGGGAAGCCATTGCTCAGAAAGCAGTTCCTCATACTTTACCACAGACGCTTCCGTCAGCTTATTCGCCAGATAAAAGCAGTCATCTAAGGACACTTCCATTCCAAAAATGTATGCAAGCTCTTTTCTTTTCTGTAAAAAGGTGATTTCCTCTCTTGTCAGGGGATCTTTGGGACCTTCCGGAAAGACCTTTCCCATGGAAATTCTTGCATAGGTAACCCAGAATGCAGCCAGCATCCGGTGAAATGAAACATCGCTGAGTTCCACGCTCAGTCTCCCTGACACATCGTCTAAAAAAGCTTCACACTTCTTTATGATTTCCAGATCGTTGAACGGCCGGTTTTCAAAAAACAAAGGGTCTTCACTGACTGACAGGATCAGAAGATTTCGGATATTTAACTCTTTTGCAATCACACGGTAGCCTTTAAAGGGTGTGGATTCCATTGCGATTGAGTGAATGGCCAGCATTTCTTTTATTTCCTTTAAATCCGCAATCAGCGTGTTTCTGGAGATATCCAGAACCTTGAGTAAATCCTCTACCGTAAACTGGTCTCCTGCCAGAAGTATGGTCTCTACTATCCGCAGACGCCGGATCCGTTGATTGGTTAAAACAAAATCCGAGGTGGAAGCAAGAAGACTTTCAAATTCAATTGTTAACGGTTCTGCATAATGCAGCTTCCCTTTATCTGCCTGTATCATGGGATATCCGCCTGTCTCCAGAAGCTCATTGAGCTTTTTTACATCACTGTAAACGGTTCTGGTACTCACTCCAAACTGAGTGGCAAACTCCCGGACTGTTAATTCCCGTTTGTTCTGACAGACAAGTTCAAATATTTTTGGAAGTCGGTTTTCCATGGTTTCCTCCTTTATGTGCTCAGTATAGCATTTCCAATGTTTTGCCCGCAAAACCAATTTACTTCACAGGCTTTGCATACTTTGGTATATAGGGAAAGAAAAGAGACACCTTTCAGTGTCTCCCATAACTTACATTGTTAGAATAGTTACAGATTAATATCGTCATTAATCTTTTTCTTATAACCATCTTGTGTCAATTATCTCTTTATTTTTCTTTCCCACCCAGTTCTGCGGCTTTAAATACTTTTCTTTTTGGATTTTCAGGAAACCAACCCTTTTCCACTCTCTTTTTCTGCTCAAAAATCTCTTTTATACTCCACAAAAGAGAACAGCCAAGTACTGCAGACAGTGATCGTTCTGTGGAAGAAGGAGACACAAGAGAAATTACAAAGCACAAAAGTCCTAATATCAGAAACAAGGGCCATATTCTAACTGTAAAATAATACTCTGCCTTAATTACAACCGGATGCAGCAGTCCGATAATAAGAAATGTCCCTATACCAATGATGATTCCATCATAATTCATTCAGTAGTACCTCTTCTTTCTTTCAATTATTATATTGTATTAACAGAATATCAGGTTTATATCTCCAATTAGAATTCCACCCCCAGCAAATCATCCCGCCATGTTCAATTCTGGGCAAAGCAATAAAAAGAATTCTGGTTATCTCGGAAATTGCGGACTTCTATGCCAAAAAGAGATTTAATACTTTCTAAAATACGATCATCATCTGGTGTATGGATGTTATAAATGCTGCCATGATTCATTAAGACAAGAGAATCCGAATACTGAAGAGCCAGATTTAGATCATGAAGCACCATCACTATGGTTTTTTTTCGATTTTTGTTCAGGTTTCGAATCAGCTCCATTATTTCATAGGTAACATGAATGTCCAGATAGGTTGTCGGTTCATCAAGAAGAATCAGGGGAGTATCCTGATTGTATATCATTGAAAGAAATACTCTCTGTCTCTCACCCCCCGAAAGCTCTGCCATGTTTTTATGCCGAAACTCTTTGCATCCAGTCAGTTCCATGGCACATTCGCTCATCTCTTCCTCTTCTTTTGTATAACCGGCAAAAGAAGACTGGTAGGGATATCTTGCGGCCATGACTACTCGTTGAGCGGTCATATCCGGAATCTGGCTGTTCTGAAAGAGCATGGACACTTCTCTCGCCACCGCTCTCTTACTCATATGAGAGATATTTTTTTCGCCTATAAAAATTTCGCCAGTCTGGGGTTTCAGCAGGCGGGAGGCCAGCTTTAAGACCGTACTCTTTCCACAGCCATTTGGCCCGGCGATTGCAGTTATCTTCCCAGCCTCTATTTCTAAATCCAGATCTGTAATAACCGGTCTGTTTTTATGATAAGAATAAGAAATCCCCTCCATTTTTAACATTCCAAATCCCTCCTGTTTCTGCTTTTCAGAATCAGATAAAGAAAGAATGGGCAGCCCACCATTGACAACAGGATCCCTACCGGAAGTTCATAAGGAATAAATAACGTCCGTGCAAAAAGATCACATAATATAACAAACATTCCGCCAAGAAGCGCGCTGCCTGGTAATACGAATCGGTTATCCGTACCGATTAAAAGCTTCACTCCATGAGGAATAATAAGACCCACAAAACCAATGAGCCCTGCAAAGCTGACAGCTGCACCCGCCAATGCCGCAGCAATGGCAATTGCCAGACATCTGATCACAGGTACATTCATTCCTAAAGCACCGGCACGTTCTATGCCAAGCCCCAGATGATTTAAACCTTTTGCACAGCTGAAAGAAAGCAACAGCCCTCCCAGTATGCCAAAAGTGGGATAAATCAGCCGGTCCGTGGTAACCCCGGAAAGACCTCCTGCCAGAAAGTTACCCGCGCCTACATAAGCATCGGGAAACAATATCAGTACCCCATTCATTCCGGCTGTAAACAGGCTGTTGATTACAAATCCGGACAGAACAAGCAATAACTGCGACATCCGGCTGGTCATCGCAATAAGCAGAATCAGAACCGATGCAAGAAGCGCTCCTAAAAATGCAGCAAACGGTATCAGGTCATGGGCACCTGGAAATAAAATAGAACAGACCAGCACAAACAGTCCTGCCCCTGCATTGACACCTATGATATTGGGACTTGCCAGCGGATTATGAAACACCGTCTGAAGAATTGATCCGGAAACAGCAAGACCACTTCCTGCAAGCAGTGCTCCCAAAACCCGCGGCAGCCGCACTGTCATAAAAATGCGGTAAACCGGGTCCTGGGTTCTGCCGGAGAATATAACCTCAAATATCACAGAGGGGGGAATAAAGCTGGCACCGGAAAATAATCCAAGCAAAGCAGAACCAATAAGAAAAGCAAAAGAAATCATCAGAAACAAATAGCCCCTTTTATCTGGTGCCGCTGAGAATTTCAGAAAGGTAAACATAGCTCTCCCCCCATTTCTCATTGGGCTTATATAAAAACTTCTCTTTGGGAAGAAGGATATAATGCTGATTCTGAACTGCTTTCAAACCATTCCACGCCGGATTCTTCTCGATACCTTCTTTTAAATTTTTATTTGCCTGCGCATCATCATTACCCATGGGAACAACAAAAATATAATCCGGGTCTTCTTTCAGAATGGCTTCCATGGTAAATTCTTTTAACAGACTTTTGTTTTCATCTGCCAGATTGATGCAGCCTAAGTCTTTCAACATTTTTCCTGTCATGCATTCAGAATTTTTAGCCACGACGCCGCCGGAATAGGTAATAAGAAAAAGAACTCTTGGCGAACTTCCCGGGATTTTGTTATTGATCACAGCTTCAATCTGCTCCTTTGTCTCCAATCCGTTTTTCTTATATAAATCCTCTCTTCCTGTGATATCCGTACAGATTCGCAGCATGGAAAGATAATCCTCAAAGTAAGTCACATGAAAATAGGCAGCTGTAATTCCTGCCTGTTTCAACGCTTCCTTTAACGCTGTGTGCTCTTTCGTCTCAGACGACAATATGACAAGATCAGGATTCAGCCCAATGATCGTCTCCAGATTGGGGCTGTTGTACTTCCCCACAGAAATCACGTTGTCAGGAAGTTCAAGACCTCTTTCATCAAATGCATCATCGGTCACTCCCCATAGCTCTCCCCCTGCTTTTTGCCAGGTATCCGCAAAGCTTCCCATGAGCGCAACCACACGTTTGGGATTCTTTACCCGGATCTCCTGTCCTAACGCATCCGTAAATTGATAATACCCGGTCTGATCATCTGACTCATTCCTGGCTACAGCCACAGTCCGTGCTGCGCATCCGGATATAAAGGAAGTAAGTATCGTTACTAATACCGTTATTTTCAGCAAGCGGAAATTCATTGTGCAGGAAGTCCCTCCTTCCACCTGGCTCCAAACCCACAGTAACTGTCCTCCGACATATAGTCACCGTCGTGGTAATATCCGGCTCTCGCCCGGCAGCCACCGCAGTCTTCTTTGTAAACGCATGTACTGCAGGTGCCCTTATACTCCCTGCTTCTTAACCTTTTAAACACACTGCTTTCAGACCAGATTTTATCAAATGATTCCTCCCGGACATCTCCTGCAATTTCCGTCATATATGCACACGGTCTTACCAGCCCCTCCGGAGTAATCACACAATAAGACAAGCCGGCAAGGCAGCCCTTTTTAAAACGAGTCTGAACCTCCAGTTCTTTTGCCACACGGACAAATTGGGGCGCACAGGTTGGTTTTATATCAATGGGTACTTTTTTCTGTTTCTCCATAATGGTTTTTAATAGTGCTTCATATTCCATAACCTGCAAGGATGTGTCTTCCAGAAATTTTCCTCTCCCCACCGGAATGAGAAAAAATATGTAGTTTGCCACAGCTCCCACATCTACACTAAAATCAATGATATCGCTTACTTCCGCCTGATTCCAGTCCAGAACTGTGGTATGGATCTGAAATGGCAGCCCCACTTTTTTGCAGTTTTCAATTCCTTCCATGGTTAAGCGGAATGCATCGGAGCAGCCCCTGAAATCATTATGCTTTTCTTCATTTAAACTATCCACGCTGATTCCCATAGCTGCAGCACCGCAGTCTTTTAACTTTCTGGCCGTTTCTTCCGTCAAAAGTGTCCCATTGGTTCCAAAGACCGGTCTTAGCCCGGCTTTTGCTGCATGGGATACCAAATGATAAATATCCGGCCGCATCAGTGGCTCTCCCCCACTGAAAATCATGATTTTAAATCCTGCCCTTGCAATTTCTCCAATCATCTTTTCTGCTTCTGCTGTTGTCAGTTCTTTTGTTTTTCTGCTTCCGGCATCCTGGTAACAATGCCTGCATCTTAAATTACACTCATTGGTTGTCAGCCACGATACAATCATGGATGCACTCCTTTCGTTTTATAGCCTTTTGCAGTTTTAAAAAAGTACATCCTATCTATATGCAGAAAAGCCGCGGCATAGAAGCTTACGAAGTTTGGTAAAATCTACAGATTTCAGAAGAAAGCTGTCTCATCTTTTCCCGCATTTCCTCTGGCTCCAGACATACGCATCTGGTTCCCATACTGAGCAGATAGCCGCAGGCCAGATCATCAACAGGCATATACAGTTCGGCTATATAGTGATCAGGACCGTCCGGAGTCAGACAGTCTTCCCCGAAACGCGTTATAACTAAATCCCTAACTCCTTCCTGAATCCTTAGCTTTACCATTGTCATAGAATTATCTCTGGTCTGTATCTCATCCAACCGTTCCATTGGAAAATCGCGGATTTCAAATCGCTGATCCGATATTAATAAATCGCTCATCCTTAACAGTTTAAACGTACGAAAATCCTTGCGTGACAGGCAATATCCCTGAAGATACCATGCCTCTCCCTTCCATAAAAGACGATAGGGTTCTACTTCTCTGCTGCTTTTTTTATCTCTGATATCCCGGTATTGGAATGTGAGAATTTTTTGCTGATCTAACGCTTCCTGTATCAGTTCTACTGTGTGAAACAGATTCCCGGCATTGAACCAGGGTAATGCATCTATTTTCATCTGATTTGCACGATATTCCCACTCCTTATGATGTTCTTTTGGAATCATCCCCTTTACTTTTGCCAACGCTGCCATGGTCTGTTCCCCAGGCAGATTATTTTTAATACTGGATAATCCCATTAGAAGTGCGGTTATATCGTTTGCAGAAAAAATTCGTTTTTCTACTTTAAATTCTTTCATGATTTCAACGCCGCCGCCCGGTCCTGAGGTGGCAAAGACCGGAATTCCTGCCTGATTAATTACTTCCAAATCCCTGTATATTGTTCGCATTGAGACCTCAAACATCTCTGCCAGAGATTTTGCGGTTACTTTCTCCCTCTCTAAAAGAATCATGATAATTGCAATAAGCCTGTCTATTTTCATCTCATCACTTCCATTTTTTTAAATCAGCTTAAATCATTGACATACAGATGTCAACAATGGAATGATATACTTTAAAAAAAAGGAGAGATCAAACATGGATAAAATAATTGAAAAAGCACTGGAAGGTTTAGAAAAAGAAATCGGACAAGATAAAATTATGGTTTTGGCAACAAGAAATAAGGAAGGTGTCTCTGCCCGAACCGTTAATATTTATACTTACGAGGGATGTTTTTACTTTGTAACAGAAGCTGACTCCAACAAGTATGAGCAAATAAGCAAAAATAATTCTGTTGCATTAAGCATTGATGCCATTCAGATCAGAGGTAATGGAACTTTGCTTTCCCACCCGTCAAGTGATTCCAATGAACCGGTAATAAGTTATATTGAGACCGGCCTGCCTCATCATTTTGACCGATATAAGGATGATCCTGCTATGAGGCTGATTAGGATTACCCCATCTTATTCCAGCTTTCTATCAATGGAGACAGGGAACGGTTATGTGATCGATTATAAAAAACAGACGGCATTGTCCATTAAGCACGAGATGTAATTAAAATCGGTTGCTGCATTAAATCTGGAACAGGTAAAGAACAGGAGAATATTATGAAAAAGATTGTATTATTTGTAATTTTAGAAGGATTTGCAGATTGGGAAGCAGCCTATTTATCTACCGCCATCCGGACATTTGATCCGGATCAATACGATGTAAAAACTGTTTCTTTAGAAAAGAAGGCAGTGGAATCCATTGGCGGATTCCGGGTTATTCCTGATTATGATATCCATGATATGCCAAAGGATTATGAGGCTCTCATTCTTATCGGTGGGACCTCATGGAGGGGCGAATCAGCACAGCAGATCCGGCCCCTGGCAGAAAGATGTTTTCATGATGGAAGAATTTTAGCTGGCATCTGTGATGCTTCCGCATTCCTGGGTACAATTGGGCTGTTAAATGACGTCCGGCATACCAGCAATGACTGCGATAATTTAAAACAGTGGGCCAAAAATGCTTATACAGGAGAAAAAAACTATATTGTGGAGCCGGCTGTAAGAGATGAAAAAATCATTACTGCAAATGGAGTTTCGCCTTTGGAATTTGCAAGAGAGGTTCTTATGGCATTAAATATTGCGCCAGAAAATGAGATTCTTAATTGGTATAAATTTTATAAATATGGCATCTATAATGGAAATCAGAACTAAGTAAAGCCCAGGGTATTTCCCCGGACCTCACTTGTCTGGGGAAAAATACCCCATAATATAATTAGAGCTTAAGCCTTTGCGTAATTCCCTGTTCCATATAACAAATGGAAAAATCCAAATCTGCAAAATTGCAGATCAGCTCCGCCCACTTATCATTTGCGGTTCTTCTCATAATTAAGATCCCCTCTGAAGGAACAGTAACCTCCAGATCTCCATCAAATGCACCAAACGTATTTCTAAATTGCATCAGGGATCTTAATTTTTTTACAACATCTCTCTGAGCGCAGTCTCTGATTTCTTCCACCGTATAATTATGGCGGTTAATAGATCTGTGATCTTCTGACTGTTCCAGAGCTGCATAATCATTTTCACCTGCCAGCATTCCAACGTAGTACACCTGTGGGATTCCGGGTGCGAAGAACTGTACCGCGCGGGCAAGTAAATATGCCTGTTCATTTTCATGGAGTGCAGAAAAGTAGGTTGTATAAAGCTGATATGCCTTTTTAAATCGTTTCTTCTCCGGGTTCAGTGGTTTAAACTGATAGCTTAAGCGGTCTTCGATCCGTTCAATTAATGAGGCTGCCTCCTCTTCATCAACCCAGTCATAGGCATCATAAACGCCAATTCCGTCATGAGTATCCAAAACCGTAAATTGTGTGCGGGGAGCCACCTTCAGCCAGCCTGCCAGCTTTTTTGTGTCCCCGGTATAAATGGCATGAAGCATCAGGAACGGCAGTACAAAATCATAGCTCCAGACGTGATGGTCCTCTAACTTCTTTGCTGTCTCCCATGTATCGTGAATTTCAGGCAGAAGCCATGCCCGGTCACCAGCCATCCCTGTTATCTCATCAATCACGTTCCAGATGTCCGGTTCAACCATAAAACAGCTTGTATCCCGTTTTTTCACCACATAGCCAAGTGCATCAAGGCGGATAATGCTGATGCCATTTGAAGCAAGATGATTGAAATTCTCTCTCAAGTATTGCTTTGCTGTCTCTGTCCGAAGATCCAGATCAATCTGCTCATTGGTAAAGGTGCACCAAAGCTTCACCGTCTTGCCGTCCGCCCGGACAAAACTCTGGTATGGCTCTCCATCCTTTCTCCTGTAGAGCAGGTTTATATCCCGTTCATCCGGTCTTCCCTCTCCCCAGAACTGCTCATAATCAAGGAACATGCCGGCAAAAGGGGAAGCTTCACCTTTCTCAAGATAGTCCAGAAATTCTTTACTCCTTTTGGAAACATGATTTACCATCACATCACACATCAGATAATATGTTTCTGACAGTTTTTTAATATCAGCCCAGTCTCCAAAAGCAGGCTCAACCGTTTCATACGTAATGGGGGAAAATCCCCGGTCTCCGCTGGAAGGAAAAAAGGGCAGAATATGTATTCCTCCAACGGCATCTTCAAAATACTCTTTCAGTACATTTCTTAATGTAACCAGATTTCCTCCAATGCTGTCCGGATAAGTTATCAGCATTATTTTGTTCGATATATTCAAGTCAGCTTACCTCCATTATTTAATAGCCCCATCCATGACCCCTGTCACAATCTGCTTCTGAAGGAAGAGATAAATTACAACAACAGGCAAAACACTTAAAATTAAAGCGGCCATAGCCAGACCCAGTTCCGCGGTATATTCACCAAAGAAATAGAATGTGGAAAGGGGAATTGTCCTGTTCTTATCTTTGATGAGAACTAAAGAAGGAAGAAGAAAATCATTCCAGATCCATAATATATTAACAATCAGTATTGTGGTTGTAATTGGCTTTAAATTGGGAAATACGATTTTCCAGAAGCAGTAAAAGTGTGAGCAGCCATCGATCAGGGCAGCTTCCTCCATCTCTCTTGATATCCCTTTCATAAAGCCGTGATACATAAACGTAGTCATAGGCATACCAAAGCCCATGTAGAAAAATATCAGGGCTGTCCGGCTGTTCATCAGTCCCAGTTTTCCAAAAATACTGACAAACGGAATCATTAATGACTGAAATGGTATAATCATGGCGCAGATTAATACTGTAAAAATAACTTTGTTGGCTTTAAAGTCCCAGCGAACCAGCATATAAGAAAGCATTGCACCAAATACAATGAGCAGAATCTGAGAAAATGCCGTGATATAAGCAGTATTCATCAGCACCGTTCCGAATTTCATCGTCACCCAGGCTTTTGTAAAATTGGCCAGTGACAGGGCATGGGGAAGTGCCATGGGGTTTTTAATAATTTCAATTCTTGGTTTTAACGCATTAATCAGGACAAGAAAGAAAGGTAAAAGCATAAAAACTAAAAACAGAATAGCAAAAAATTGTTTTATCAGGGAGTTGATTCTTCTTTGTGTCATCATATGGCATCAACCTCCTTCTTCTTTAATACTGCTACCTGGGCAACCGCAATAACAGCGACCAGTACAAACAGCAAAAATGCCTTAGCCTGACCAGGACCCATGTTCTGGTTTAAGAAAGCTTCATTGTAAACATGCATGGAGATCAGCTCTGTTGTATTGTAAGGCCCGCCCTTTGTCAGGGATAAGTTCACATCATAAACCATAAATGCCTTTCTCAGGGTAAGAAACAGCGTGATGGTAAATGCCGGCACCATCATGGGTATTTTTATTTTCTGAAGCATCTGAAGGGGGCTGGCTCCATCCATCCGGGCAGCTTCAATCAGACTTTTATCAATTCCGACAAAGCCCGCGATATAAATTAACATCATGTAACCAGCATTCTGCCAGACACCCACGATGATCAGCGCCCATAAAGCTGCGTGAGGTTGTGTCAGCCAGCTGATTTCAAAAAATGGGATTCCGGTCTTGGTACCGAAATAAACAAATACTCTGGAGAAGATGAACTGCCAGATATATCCTAAAATTACGCCGCCGATCAGATTAGGCGTAAAATACCCCGCTCTGTAAAAATTCTGTCCCTTCATACCGCTGGTTACCAGCAAACCGAATAAAAAAGCAGATGTATTTGTTAAGATCATAACAAAGAAAACATAATAAAACGTTTTACCCAGGGAACCCCAGAATGCGGGGTCCCTGACTGCTGAAATATAATTTCCAATTCCTATAAACTCAATTTTGCCGTCTAAGGAACCATTCCAATTGGTAAGCGATAAAAACAGACCGGAAAAGAAAGGGATGAGTACTACGATACCAAAAACCAACAGAGGGATTAACCCAAATGTAGCAAAAACCTGAAAACTTTTCAAATTTGATTTTTCTTTATACATAATATCTCCCATTTCATCTTTTATTTCTTGGAGAATTCCACCCATTTATCTTTAAACTGATTGGCAACATCGGCTCTGGTTATTTTTCCATCCAGATATTGCTGCATGGTTGCACCAAACTGATTCATAACACCAGCTGGGAAATAATCGCTCATTCTCTCCAGAGTGTTTCCCTGTTCCATATAAGAAACAATCTGCTTTGCTACCGGATTGGCAGGCTGTATCTCAAAACCTTCAAAAATAGGTACAAACATAAGGGTGTTGACATAGGAATCCTGACCTTCTTTGGAAGTAACCAGCCAGTTAAAGAAATCGATGGCTGCTGCCTGCTGTTCCGGTTTGGACTGCTTTGCGTCAATGGCAAACATGGAGTAAGATAATACAATTTCCTTATTTCCAACAGCTGACTCGTCATCTCCCATTGGATAAGGCATCAGGCCAACCTGGGCATCCGGGTTAATATCTACAATGTTTGGATAAATATAATTACCGATGGGCCAGAAAGCAACTTCATCACTGGCCATTGTTAACTGATCATCCTCGTAAGCATTGGCAAGAGGTGACTTGGCATATTTGTTGTATTTCATGAGAAGATCAAAGGTATCCATCCAGTTGTTAAACACCTGGCTGTCAGCAAAATTGTATTCTCCCTTGCGGCATGCCTCAATGACAGCCTGTCTCTCATCATAATTCTTACTTACTGCGCCATATAAAACAGAAGTCAGATGAGAGCCTAACAGCCAGTCCTTATTGGTGATCTGAACCGGTGCATACTCAGT
Organism: Lacrimispora defluvii; assembly: GCA_013036995.1. Lineage (GTDB taxonomy): Bacteria > Bacillota > Clostridia > Lachnospirales > Lachnospiraceae > Lacrimispora > Lacrimispora defluvii. Next base: position 106,700 of record JAAOXG010000010.1, on the reverse strand, counting down.
CTTTGAAATCTCTTCTAAGAGCTGTGCGAAATCTTTTCTTGATTTAATGGAGGATGGATCAAACTCTTTTCCAGTAGCTGCCTCAATTACTTTTTTGTTATACATAATGCCGATGCCTTCAGCGGTTGTAGGAACAGCAAGAACTTTTCCGTCCGATTTCGTCTTGTCCTGTGCCCAGCTATAAACTTTTTTAGCAAAATCGGTATCTGTAATATCTAAGAAATTATCTTTAAAGGATGTAAATTCCGGTCCTCCAACCATAGTGATCGTAGGCGCATTCCCAGATGCATATAGGGATGTGAGTTTTTCATATATCGTCTGTCCAGACAATGGAATTGCAGTAATTGTTACATTGGGGTGAGATTCTGTGTAACGTTTGAATGTCTCTTCAAACTGGGGAACAATTTCCGGTTTTGTTACAAGGAAACTGATCTCCACTTTTTCCCCGCTTCCTTTGCTCTCACTGGTTTGTTCTGCTGCTTTTGTATCTTCCTGTTTTGCAGGAGATGTTTCTTTCACGGAACCGGAGCAGGCAGTCAAGGATGCAGCCATAACACCAGCCAATAAAAAACTAATAGCCTTTTTCATAAATAATCCTCCTTCTCATTGTACATATTGCCATTTTTCTCTGAGATCCATTACAATCTCTTGTATAAATTATAACATTATGAATCCAGAATAAATAACGAAAACTGGCGTGAACATTGCAAATGTTGACAAATTCCGACTTTAATGTTTCTTATTAATCTGATCACGGTCCACCGCCAGCTGTATGGTACTGTTATGGCTTTGAATCATATAGTTCTTATAGTCTCTGGGGGACATCTGGTATGCAGATTTAAATGCCCGGAAAAAGTTGGAATAATCATCAAACCCGCTTAGTTTATAGATATCCTGTATTCTTGCACCCTCCATCAGATAATTTCTTGCAATAATCAGCCGCCGTTTTTTGCAGTAATCCATGATGGTCATTCGTGTATGCTTTTTAAATTTTCTCATAAGATGATATTTATTCATAAAGAAATGCTGTGCGATCATATCCAGGGTGATCGGTTCCATATAATGCTGGTCAATATAATCCATAATGGATTGAATCATCTCGTCGTTTTCAAACGTGGTCTCTTCCACTGACTGAGAATTCTGGCTATATCGGCAAAAAAGCAAAAGGAGCTGACTTAAATAACTCTCCTGAAGATAGGAACTTGCAAAATCCACCACTTCACTCTCCCGGCACATTTTCCTGAAAATTAATTCGATTTCCTCACTCTGCTGCCCGGGAAGACGGAATATCTCTGTTCTGCTCTCCTTCCCTATCATTGTATTATATTCAATTTTTCCACCCAGCAATGTCTCCAGGTAATTATATTCCAGCCATAAGACAAACCGCCGGTATGGTTTTGTCATATCCTTTATCACAGCCCGATGTAAACGCTGATTGTTAATCAGTACAATATCTCCGTGTTTCAGTGTATAGATCCTGCTGTCAATGATATAATCGCAGTCTCCTTCCGCATGGTAATATATTTCAAGAAAATCATGGTAATGGAGAGGATGATCCACAGAAGGAATATTATCCTTATAAAAAACTTCGTAATTAGGTGAATCCATATTATCTTTGATATACAACGTATTTTCCAAATGATCTCCGTTCTGCCTACCGAATTACGATATCGGACTAAGCTGATATTCTTATATTATTATCAGCATACCAAATCAGATCATACAATTCAATGCCAATTGAAAGATCCGATAAAACATAAAAAACGAGCGTTGATATATCCATTTGGAACAATCAACGCTCATCTTTTGTTTTTGTATTCCCGTCTCTTCTTTAAACTTATATAATTCTGTTCCTATTTCTTTTTATTAATCAAGTCCACCAATTCCTGCATTTCTTCTAAAGAGCTGACATCCGGCGCAAAGCTTAATATCTGGCGAAGAGGCATATACTGGAACATGGCGTCGTCCATCTGCTGTGTAATTGCCGATTTTGCAGCATCTCCGTCTGAATTTCCCAATGCACTTCCTTTTTTATAACGGTCAATCAGGGATTTAATGATTTCTGCAGCCTCCGGATCTGATAAAATATCTCCTATGGTGCTGTTTAAATGGTAAACCACCGGTTCTTTTACTGTTGATTCAACCATCAAACTTATCATCTGACGAAGATCTCTGGAAGAGGATGCTGCATGTATGAGATAAGCCCCCGTTTGTACAAACCAGTCTTTTAATTCCACATGGTAGTAGGAAAATGCCCGTTTGCCAAGGGTAAAAGTCACTGTTTTTGTTTCTCCAGGCTCTAATTCAACCTTTGCAAATTCCCGCAGCTCTCTTACCGGGCGGATTACATGACTATCCGGCGCTTCCACATAAATCTGTACCACCTCTTTCCCCTTCACCTTACCTGTATTGGTGACATCAAGAGAAATGGTCACAGTTTCATCATCTTTCATGGTGGATTTATCCGCTTTCATATTGCTGTATTCAAAAGTGGTATAGCTCAGTCCATGGCCAAATGGGAACAACACTTCCATTTTCTTTTTATCATAATACCGGTATCCTACAAATACTCCTTCCCGGTATTCTGCCCGATCCTTTTCTCCGCCATAATAAAGATAGGACGGATTATCTTCCAGCTTGATCGGAAATGTCTCCGCCAGTTTTCCGCTTGGGTTTACATGACCATATAAAATGTCCACAACTGCACCGCCAACTGCCTGACCGCCTAAATATGCCTCCAGCACTCCTTTTACCTTATGAATCCAAGGCATCTCCACTGGTGAACCATTGTGAAGCACCACTACTGTATTGGGCTGAACGGCAGCCACTGCTTCAATTAAGGCATTCTGACATTCCGGCATAGCCATATGAGTTCTGTCATACCCCTCTGATTCAAAGGAATCGGGAAGACCGGCAAAAATAACGGCTGTTTTTACTTTCTTTGCCGCTTCAACAGCTTCCTCTAACAAGGTATTGTTCCTCTGATCTGCATCAATCTCATATCCCTGAGTATAGATTACCCCCTTGTCTTTGGCCGCCTCCACAGCAGACTCTACCCTTGTAGAATTAATGTGAGAGCTGCCGCCTCCCTGGTATCTGGGTTGGGCTGCAAAATGGCCGATAAATGCCACTTCATCGGAATCAGATAGAGGAAGTATTCCCTGATTTTTCAGGAGTACTGCACACTCTCCCTCCATCTTTCTCGCCAGTTCGTGATGGGCATCTTTATCCCATACGGTTTCCGGCTTCCGGTTCTTTAAGTATCGGTCAACAATGGTCAGAATTCTGGTGACAGCCTGGTCAAGAACTTCTTCCTTCAGCCGTCCATCTCTCACTGCTTCCACCAAACGTGCATCATTGACTCCCCCAGAGGAAGGCATCTCTAAATCAAGCCCTGCAATTACTCCGGCAACACGGTCATTCACTGCTCCCCAGTCACTCATAACATAGCCGTCAAAGCCCCATTCATCTCTTAGTATATCCGTTAAATAACGCCTGTTTTCCGAACCATAAGTTCCGTTTATTTTATTGTAAGAACACATCACAGTCCAGGGCTTTCCAGTTTTTACCGCCCCTTCAAAAGCAGCCAGGTAAATTTCCCGCAGTGTTCTTTCATCTATTACAGAATCAGAGGTCATGCGCCTGTGTTCCTGATTATTGGCAAGGAAATGCTTTAAACTGGTACCTACCTCCTTACTCTGTACGCCCTTAATATGGCTTCCTGCCATCTCGGCCGCAAGATAGGGATCTTCCGAAAAATACTCAAAGTTTCTGCCGCATAAAGGCGAACGCTTAATGTTAACAGCAGGTCCCAGTATGACACTGACATTCTCCGCCTGACACTCATCTCCCAAAGCCTCACCAAGACTTGTAAGCAGTTCCCGGTCAAAAGAGGAAGCGGTTGCGCATGCGGTAGGAAAACAGACTGCTTTTATACTGTCATTGACACCTAAATGATCGCTTTTTTCATCCTGCTTTCTTAACCCGTGAGGGCCGTCACTCACCATAGAAGCCGGAACGTTCAGCCGTTGCACTGTCTTTGTATGCCAGAAATCTGCACCTGAACACAATCCCGCTTTTTCCTCCAATGTCATTTCCCCAACCAATTTTTTTATATCCATTTTTATCTATCCCTTCTTTTCATTCATTGTTATCGGATGTCATAAACACTTCTCACAGTTAACTCCTCTGGCAGACCTTTTAAAACCCTGACTTTTCTTTCTCCCGGATTCATATCAAAGAAATTATCGCTTAACAGAAGATTATCCTCTTTATTACGGATTTCTACAGAGCGGGCATAAGCCTTTGCCTCCACGATCACATATTCTCCGTCTGACCGTACAGTCAGCTGGGGATCAATAAAACGATAGTGTTTGGGCGGACAGAATAAAACCGTTCCCTGGGACAGGGTTTCTTCCCCCTGCTCCAGTTTATAGCTGACATAATCCTCATAAAGACTGGCATCCTGCAGTGAAACCTTTTCAAACCATAGAGAGGAAAGCTTTGGAACTACACATTCTTCCAGCCCGCTTTTCACTATCTCCCCGGTATTTTTTCTCAGTTCCCAGACAGCGGTCACCGTTTCATCCCTTCGGGTTTCATTGGCCACACACAGACGTATGGATTTAATTACCTCATAAGGCTGGGCGTTGGGATTGGTATCCTGGGTAAGTATTCCCTCTTCCTCACAGGAAATCATAAGGGGTGCAAAAAACCGCTTCTCATAGTAATGAAGCGCCTTCCATCTTCCGTAATAATCGATGGACGACCACGAAGCTACAGGCCAGCAGTCATTGAGCTGCCAGACAATCGCTCCCATACAGCGTCCCCGGTTTCTTCTAAAGTGCTCCACTCCATAGCGCATGGCCTCTGCCTGCAAAAGCTGGGAAGCATAAAGAAGGGTATCAAAATCACTGGGATATAAGAAGGTCTGCTCCATATAGTTCATTATCTTTCCATTTGCTGTGGAATTGCGCTGATGCTTTTCCATGACATAGGAAAAGATATTTCTGTCCTCTTTTTCCGTAAAAGTCTCCACTGTCTTTATGGATGGAAATGACTGAAAACCAAATTCTGAAACGTACCGGAAATAAAATTTACGGTACTCTGTAATAGGCTTGTTTCCATGCCACACATCCCAGTAATGGACATCTCCCCGGTTTTCATCGTTGGGATTGTCAAAACTTCCTCCGGATGAGGGGCTGGCAGGCCAGTAAAAGGTATGTGGATCCTCTTCCTTTAATATTTTCGGTATTATATATTCATAGAGCTTGATATAATCGGCTTTCTGTCTGGGAGTACATCCCCATATTTCCGTATCTGTAAACATCTCCATCTCGTTGTTGCCGCACCAGAGCCCAAGACTTGGGTGATTGCGGATTCTCCGGATATTATCAATTAATTCCTTTCGGACGTTCTCTTCAAATTCCTCTGTCAGATCATAAAGTGCGCAGGCAAACATGAAATCCTGCCACACCACCAGTCCCAGTTCATCGCAGATATCCCAAAAACCATCAAAGGGATAATGGCCTCCTCCCCAGACCCGGATTACATTAAAATTCGCTTCCCTGCACTGGGTAAGCAGCTGCCTTGTTCTCATCTCACTGCATCTGCCTAACATACAGTCCTCAGGAATGTAATCAGCTCCCATGGCAAAAAAGCTGACTCCGTTAACCTCATGGGCGAAGGATTCGCCGAACTCATCCTTTGTTCTTTTCATTGTAAGCGTTCGAAGACCAATTCTCTTTTCCCAGGTGTCGACCTCTTCCTCATTTTTCAAAAGCCGGACCAGTACCGAATAAAGATTTTGCTCCCCATACCCATTGGGCCACCAAAGCCTGGGATTTTCAATAAGGATCTCTTCTGACTTCCCACCAAAGGTATGAACCTTTTTTTGGCTTTCGTCTGCCAGATCTGTGACCGTAATGCTCAAAGTATAACCTTCTCTAAGAAGCTCTTCGTTATCTTTCTCCCAATCAAGCAGACGGTTATCCCCAGTTCGGCCGACTAAAACCTTAAAATTCAAATAAACCCCTTCCGGTTCATGGCGCTGGCTGACCGAAACACTGTTAAAACTGGCGCCGGTTACACCAGTCAGGAAAATGTCCCGCCAGATACCGGCATCCGGAAGTCTGGGACCCCAGTCCCAGCCAAACATGCAATGTGCCTTTCTCAGCTTTGAAAAGCCCCGCATGGCATCCTCGGAACCTCCGATTTTATCCTTTTCATATTCTTTTTCAATAAACCTGGTGGGAGAATGGAATACCAACCGAAGCTCATTTTCTGTCTGCTTTATTATATCTGTTACTTCAAATTCCCATTGGCGGTGCATGTTATTTACACTGCCAAGGGGGGTGTTATTTAAATAGATGTCTGCCAGAGTATCAAGTCCCATAAAGTGAAGGTATACTTTTTCCTGCTTTAATATCTCGTCATCTCCGTCAAAAACGCCTACATATTCAAAATCTTCCTTCATCAGCTCCAGCGCTTTTAACTCATTGTCCCTCCAGTAAGGATCTTCTATCACTCCATTGTCCAGAAGATCACCATACACGCTGCCAGGCACCGTTGCCGGATACCAGGTTTCTTCTGAAGCAATCCGCATTACAAATGCTTTGTCTATTACCCTTTTTTTCATACATTCTCCTTCCAATCCCCAGTCAGACCGTCGATAAGTCCCACTCTTCATGAATTTTGGGTACATCATTAATGAGGCGCTTTGTATATGCCGCCTTGGGATTTAGAATCACAGCTTCTGCAGTTCCTGATTCCACAAATTTTCCATGTTCCATTATGTAGATGGAATCAGAAATGTAAAAAGCAAGCCCGATATCATGAGTGATGAAAATAATGGTCATGTTGGTCTCATCTCTCAGCTTTAACAGCATATCCAGTATGGTGGCTCTGGAACAGGCATCAATCATGGAGGTGGGCTCATCTGCCAGCAGAATCGCCGGCTTTAAAAGAAAGATCCTTGCAATCATCAGCCGCTGCATCTGACCTCCGGAAAGCTCAAAGGGGTATTTGTTTGTCAGCTCTTCAAATTTAAGATTAACAAAACGGCAGGCTTCCGTCATCATCTCCACCTTTTTCTCATAAGGAAGTCTGGCGCCGCCTCTCATTTTGATGCAGTCCAAAAGCACCTGATCAATTTTATAAAATACATTAAAGGAGGAAAACGGGTCCTGAAAAATCGCCTGAATTCCCTTCCAATACTCTTTCTTCTTATGATAGCCTTTAATATCACGTGGCTTTCCCTGAAAACAGATTTCCCCTTCTGTGACACTGATTAATCCCAACAGCATCTTAGAAAGAGTTGTCTTCCCCGAACCGCTCTCACCCACGATCGATACAATCTCACCTTCCCGGAACTGGAAATCCACATGATCCACTGCCACTGTTTTTTCTTTCCCCATTCCAAAGATCTTTGTCACACCAGTTCCGCTTAAACAGGAACTGTTCTTTACTGGCTTTTTTTCTTCACTCATCCTGATATACCTCCCTTAATTCCTTTTCTTCCAGATAGCAGCGGTACATCCGGCCGTCATCCAGGCGGCTTTCCGCAATTGGGTGAAGCATACAGGCAGGCTTGGCATAACGGCAGCGATCAGCAAACCGGCAGCCTTTTGGTGGGTTTTTTAAATTAGGCGGAGTACCAGGTATGGCAGTCAGCTTGGCATCTCTTGCCCCCTTCTCCGGAACCAGGATGGAACCCATCAGGCCTTTGGAATATGGGTGGAGAGGATCAAAAACCATCTCCTTCGCAGTAGCATGCTCCACGATCTGCCCCGCATACATCACCATAATCTCATCCGTCACATTATAAAGAAGAGGAAGCTCATGGGTAATGAATATCATAGATTTAATAAAGCCCTTTTCCATTAAGTTCCGGAGCATCTTGATTACCATCTTCTGGGAAGTCACATCAAGAGCAGAGGAAGGTTCATCTGCAATCAGTACTTTAGGTGATAAAATCGTGGATATGGCAATGACTGTCCTTTGCCTCATGCCTCCGGACAGTTCCACTGCATGTTTCTTTAAGACGCTTTCCGGCAGTCCCAGTATTTCAAACCGCTCCCTTGCAAGATCATAAATCTCCTTTTTTGAAGCACCAGGGTCATGGGCCCTTATGACATCTTCGATAAAAGAAATAATCTTCTGTGTGGGGTTTAAGGCATTCATGGCAGCCTGAGGGATATAAGCAATCTCATTGCCAAGTATTTTTTTACGGATCTCATCCGGCTTCATACCGGTAATATCCACTCCATCCACCTTTATGGTCCCGCTCTGATAGTGAAGGGGTGCAAAATAATACCCCATCAGACTCAGTGCCAGTGTAGATTTTCCGCAGCCTGATTCCCCTGCGATTCCAAGAGATTTCCCTTCTTCAATTTTAAGCGATATTCCGTCAACTGCAAAGACATTTTCCCCAAATCTGGTAATATATTTCGTTTTTAAGTGATCCACTTCCAGCATTGTCTTTCCCACTTTTTATCCTCCTCACTCTCTTAACTGCGGATTAAATATCTGATCCAGGCCCGTATTCATCAGATTTAAGGAAAATGAAATCAGTGCGATGGAAATGATGACAGGAAAATAAGCCCACCAGTCCCCATTTAAATGTGCACTGTAAGACATCGCCCAGTTCATCATAAGGCCAAGAGTGGATACCGTGGTTGTCGCAGGGCCAAGTCCGATCATAGATAACTGCGCTTCCGCAAGAATCCCGGAGGAAATCTGTAAAATCAGAGCCATTACAACGTAAGATGCTATGTATGGAAGAATATCAGTCAGAATAATCCGAAACAGACTGTGCCCGGAAAGCTTCGACAGATTCACGTGATCTCTGTTTCGAAGAGAAATCACCTGGGAACGAACCGATCTGGTAGTCCAGGTCCATGAGGTAAGTCCGATAATAATTGCCACCATCATCACCCCTCTGGCATTTTTACCAATGCTGTAGGAAATGAGAATCAGAAGAATAAAGCTGGGAATAACAGTAAACAGATTGGTGATAAACAAAATAAAGTCATCGATAACTCCCCCCAGATACCCGGCAACCAGTCCCAGAGAAAGCCCAATGGTTGTGGCAATCAGTCCTGCAATAAATCCTATTTTTAAAGAGGTTTTAATCGCTGCCACCAGCTCTGTCAGTACATCACGTCCGAAATTATCTGTCCCCAGTATGAATACCCGTCTGCTTCCCACATCCTTAACATTGACATAAGAGGTGGAGGGTATGGTCTTTTTAACCGATACCTCCCCCGTCTCCTGATTCTTTTCTGCCAGAAGAACATCTCTGTCCTCAAGCAGTCCTGTAATCTTTTTGTCAAGACGGCTGAAATACTTTTTTCTGGCGGCGATAAGACCTTTTTGCTCACTGGCAGAATCATAATGGTCTTTCCAAAGTGAAACAAGCTCCCCGGCATCCGTTACATCCATCTCCTTTGAAGAAAGGCCTGCAAACTGATTAAGCCAGTCAGCCATGGCCATACGTTCCTCCATGCTTAAATTCTGCTCAAGCCTGCTGGAGGACGCATTTAAATTTAAGGTATATGGATTTGTATTCACCGCTTCCGAGACTGAAATATAGGTTCCCGGCTTAAAAAAGTTCCCCTGCCCAACCATCTCCAAAGGATCATTGGTCACAATCAAAGGATAAAAAACGGTTAACACAAGCAATGCCGCAAATATGATAAATCCCACTGTAAATTTAGGGGAATGGAAAATCTGTCTGATCTGGTTTTTCATCACTCGCCCTCCTAATCCTGCTGTGCTGCCTTGATCCTGGGATCAATGACACCGTAAATCAGCTCTACAAATAAATTAGCCAGTAATACCATGATTGTAATAATCAGTGTACAGGCAGATATTAAGGGGTAATCCCTTCCTTTGACAGCAGCCAGCAGTGTGGTTCCAAGGCCAGGATAACTGAAGATAATTTCCGCAACCAGCGCCCCTCCGATCATGGTTCCAATGGACATGGCCAGACCTGTGATCTGGGGAAGCATGGCATTTCGAAATACATATCCCACAATTTTTCTGTCTTTAATCCCCATAAAGCGGCTGTATTTTACGTAATCTGCATTTAATTCATAGATAGACATGGAACGCATTCCGATCGCCTGACCACCAACCGTTATGAGAACAACAGACCAGAATGGAAGCTGGTAATGAGCCAGAACAGAACGGAAAAATGTAATGCTTGCGCTGGGAATCAAATCAAAACCATAGCCTCCGCTGGAAGGAGCCAGACCCAGCTTCAGTGAAAATACATAAAGAAGAACAGTCGCCATGCCAAAAGCCGGTACATTGCTCATAAATAAAAATACAGGAAGAATTCCTTTATCAAATATACCTTTTTTATAGGCAGAAACCGCTCCAAGGACATTACCAAGAATCCAGCCAAGCAAAATTGCAGGAAGCTGAAGACAGACGGTCCACCACACGGAGGAAGCAATAATATTCCCAACGGTTCTGGGATACTGGCTGAAGGAAACTCCAAAATCCCCTCTCAAAGCATTCTTTATGAAAATAAGAAACTGAGTGCTCATAGGCAGGTTGACACCGAATTTTTCCGCATAGTCCTCATATACGGCCTGGATTGCGGTAGAATCGGTCATGCCGTCTACCGCCCTGGCCGCAATGGCTGAGACCGGATCACCTGGCATCAGTCTGGGCAGAATGAAGTTCAGCACCACAGCAATTACCAGAGTTATCAGATACCAGATGATTTTATTGGTATAATATTTTTTATATCCCATCAAAGTCTCACCCCTTTTGTAATTCCTCTTATTTTACATTTACCAGTTTATAAAGAGCTGCGATTCCGTAACCATCGGTACAGTCTGTTGGAGGAATGTTGTCACCATCATCAAGCTGTGGGAATCCGGTCCATACACTTTCATTCACAGCGTGAAACAGCATCGGTCTGTACATCAGGGAGAAGGAAGGAACCTCATCTAAGTAAATCCTGCTCAGTTCCGTATAATACTCTTTCAGTGTATCTTTATTGGTCTCTAACGGGATCTTCTTTAACAGATTGTTTGCATCCTCATTGATATAACCGCCGTAGTTGCCGGTCCAGTTTACCTTAAGATTGGCATAATCGGTGGACATAAAGGCCATAGCTCTGCCCCATGGGTTTGCAACAGAAGCTGCAGGCGGATTCCACATACAGATATCAAACTTCCTGGTCGTCATATCGTCATAGAAGGTATTGGCATCCGGGAAATAAGTCTCAATTCCGATTCCGATTTTGCTTCCTGCTGCTGCGACGATTTCCAAAGATGCATTCCAGTCCGTCCAGCCATCCGGACATTCGGCCTTAAAGGTAAGATTCTTGCCGTCAATTTCACGGATTCCGTCTCCATCTTTATCCACAATACCAGCCTTGTCTAAGAGTGCCTTCGCTCCTTCCACATCATTGCCTGTAAACTGATAATCCTTTAACGCCTCCTGATTCACCAGCGCCTGTTCCCCGGAAGTAGGGTTCATAATGGAACGTGGCACATCTTTAAAACTTGGCGACTGATTGGACATGGCGGAAGCGATGATCTGATCATAATCAACTGCCATGGCAATGGCTTTTCTTACTTCTTTCCGGTCAAGTCCTGGTTTCTCCACATTAAAGAAAGCGGTTGGCATGGTGGCACAGACGCCGTAAGGTGCCTCATCAATATAGGTAGAGATTGGCAGACCGTCCTGTTCCCAAAGTTTCTGCACATTGGTAATGAACTGCTGGGAAACATCAACCTCTCCAGATTTAAACGCAGTATCTCCTGCGGCATTATTCTCATAAATTACATGGGTGATATATTTTGGTGCGGGAAGCTTTCCCCACAGTGCTTTTCCCCAATAATTATCATCTCTTACAAAAACAACTTTCTGGTCGTCATTGTAATAGGATTTATAAGGTCCGGAAGCGACGAAATCGTCCATACGGTCCTGCTTGATTTTGTCTGCATCGTTGCCATTACGCTGTTCCACTTTTTGGAGGTAGGCCTTCTGCATAACATAAATTTTCGGTACATATTCCACAACCTTTAAGGGATTCACCGGAAGACCTTTGTCATCCAGCTTTGCCTTAAATATTACGGTATGATCGTCCTTTGCTACAACTGAATCAATGTAATTGGAATAATCACTGCCCTGTGCAGAAGCGTATTTTTTATGGCAGTCAAAGGTGTAAGCAACATCCTGTGCAGTAACCGGAGTCTGATCACTCCATTTGGCATCCGGGTTTAAGGTTATGGTCAGCTCTGTCTGTCCATCGTTCCAGGAATAATCCTTTCCTAAAAGTCCGTAAAGTTTTCCGTCCAGCATGTTATACATAAAAAGCGTCTCATATACAATCACCCTTGCATTGTCGTTCTGTGTGATTGCCATTGCATTGTTTGAATTAGAGCTTAACGGATTCCAGTCATTGATTGTCCCCCACTGCTGTCCGTTGAAATAAAGAGTTTCATTCCTTGGTGTGGAACCGGCATCTGCCGAATCCTTTTTTTCTTCCGCCGTTGTCGTCTGTGCAGTAGTCTGTGTTGTCTCCTCAGCCTTGCTTGTCTGCCCGGTTCCATCCGTGGATGCTGCTTTCTGGCATCCGGAAAGAAGGGTCATTGTCATTGCGCCAACAGTAAGCAGCGCAGTCCACTTGTTAAGTCTCTTTCTCATTCATAAACCTCCGCCCAATGATCTCCCAGATCTTTTAACCTGGGGCAATTATCTGCTACAATTCTATTGTAAATGTTAAAAGGTTTAATTAAAATGATACTAATTTCGTTTTTGGTGTAATATTTTCAGTTTTCCCATCCTTCACTCTTAAATTTTTTCGAAACTCACTGGGAGTGATACCAGCCACCCACTTAAACGACTTCATAAAATGCTTGGGATCTTCATATCCTGTCATCTGTCCGATTTCGCCGATTTTATAATCAGTTTCTGCCAGGAGACGCTTTGCTTCATTCATACGGATCTTTCGTAAATAATTGACAAAGTTATCGCCGGTATATTCCTTAAAAGCAATGGAAAATACAGTATAATTCATGGATACGTGATTGGAGACCATGGCCATGTTAATATTTCTGGAATAATTCTCATTCATATAGGCCAGTGCCTCTTCCACCTTTAAGCGGCTTTTATAATCATCATTTTCACGAAGCACCCGTTCGTTGATGCAGGAAAACACCCGCCTGATTTCCGTACAGTACTCATCAATGTTGTTAAATTCAAGCATATGGCAGAGATTCTCCAAAGATATCTCTTCCTCTGCCAGGATTCTGCCGTAAAATTCTCTGACTCTCATAATAATGTGACACATAAAATCCTGAAACTGTAATCCTTCCACTTCTCCTTTTTTCACTCTGTCTGCAAGTTCCAGAAGAAACGCTTCGTTTTTACTGTTTTTCTGTGTTCCGATCCGTTGAACAAAGCACTCAATTTCATTTTGGGGCATCAGACAGTTTTGACTGGTTATCCCTTCTCTTTCCTGCATACAAAAGCCACGGATCCTCCGCTGTCTGGCCTCTTCATACGCTTTTCTTAAATTGAAAAGTCCCTGAAAGGGATCGCTGACTCCATAGTCTGAGCTGCCTCTCCTGTTTAAAATAAAATCTTTCACTTCTTTTTCTGCCATTAATGTCACCTGGCACCCCTCTACATCAGGAAACGTAAATATCCGTGTATCATCCGCCTCATTAAGAGTCCTGCTGCTTATTACTACTGTATAAGGTTCCTCATTGAACCAGTTTAACCCCTCAGCCTCTTTCATCTCTTCTCTCGTAATATTTTCAGATAAAAGAATTCGCCTTATCTGGCTGTAACACAACGCCCTCTTTGCACGTTTTTCAGACTGCTCCTTCTGTATCTCCTCCTCCAGCTTCATCATAATTGAATTCAGTTCTTCCCGCTTCACTGGCTTTAGCAGATATTCCCTGGCTCCACATCTTAGTAAATCAACAGCGCAGGAAAAATCGTCATATCCGCTGATTGCAACAATTCTTGGTATGTACTGGCTTTTTTGAAGTTCTTTTACCAACGTGATTCCATCCATATCCGGCATACGAATATCTGTAATGAGAACATCAATGGGCATGTTCCGGATAATCTCCAGTGCCTCCAGACCATTTTTACATTCTATAATCTGGTTAATTGGAACCTGACACCGCGCAATCATGGCAGAGATTCCTTTTCTTATAATTTTACAATCTTCTGCTATCAGCACATGATTCATGTGATCCCCTTCTTTCTTTTCTGATATGGAATTTTTACGGTAACTACTGTAAAAGCATGCTTTATGGAATCAATAACGATTCCATAATCCGGACCAAACCCAATTTGTAACCTGTCATGAACATTCTTTAATCCAATTCCATTTTCCTGCCCGGATGTATCTTCTATTTCTCCGCTTAGCCGTTTGCGCAGTTTTTCCAGTTCTGCTTCTTCCAGCCCGCACCCGTAATCTGTGATGTGGATATAGCAGATATCTTCAATGATCTCTCCTTTCATATAGATGCAGGTATCTTCTGTAAATTCCCTCATCCCGTGGCCGATTGCATTCTCAACAATGGGCTGCAGTGACATCTTGGGTATTTCCTGACACAGAATTTCCTGTGGTATCTCCATGCTTAATCCAATTTCATCGTCATACCACAAATTAACCAGCGCAAGGTAATTCCGGATCTGATCAATTTCTGCCTCCACCATAACGTAGCCTGATTTCCACCGCATGCTGTAACGCAAAAGCTCACCAAAGGAAGCCACAGTATCTGCAATCTCATATTTTTCATCAATTTCCGCCATCATTTTTATTGATTCCAATACATTGTAAATAAAATGATTATTGATCTGATTCTGCAATGCCTTAATCTGCGCATCTTTCACAAGCAGCTCACGGTGCAGGGTTTCATCCATCAGCTTCTGTATCCGGTCCAGCATGGTATTCAGCTCAATTCCCAGTTCTCCGAATTCATCCCGGCTCATATTCTTTACTCTTACCTTTAAATCCCCCTTCTGTACCTGATAAACCGTATCGTAGATCTCGAAAAACTGCCTTAATATATGGGTTACCTGCTTATTGGAAAATAAAAACAGCACGATGAGAATCATAATCCATAGAAGAGAAAACTGTAATTTGGAAGTACGAAGCGCCATTTTTTCATTTTTCGTGGAGACAATCCGGATTAAGTATCCCTGAATGGATTTAATTTTCACACAGCCGGCTAGAACCTCTTCTCCCCCAATTCTTGTCCTTTTGCTGACTGCACCGTTTATAAGCGAATCTGATTCTTCCAGGCTATGTATAAAATCCATCATATCTTCTTTTTGCTTTTCCCAAAGGGGGGAAAGCTGTTGACTGCTGTATAGGATGCCAGACGAATCGATAAAACAGGTTCTGTCTGTCATGGTTGAATGATAGAGATCAGGAAACATATTTTCCATGGTTACCGCAGATTCCACAATGCCATACCGTCCGTACCGGTAATCATTAAGCCTTGTTATGAGGGAAGCAATTCTGGGAATATGATCTGGATCATCCGCCTGACCCAAAGCGTCCTCATAATCAAAACACCAGGTTCCTGTAGGCGGTACCCCGTCTTTGCCCCATTTTAAGTCAGCAATTTTATCTTCTTTGTAGAGAAGGGGAATAATCTCCTTCACGGTATTGGAGTTGACAAATATTCTCAGCTTATAAATATAGGGATTGCTTTTGACAATCTTCTGCACTCCGCTGATCTCTTTCCCATAAAAGTCCAGAATGTCCATAAAACTGAATTTTTTATCGGACGCAATCTGATTTAAGAAATCATTGATGGATTCATTATTTACAATAATCTCAGAGGATAATTTACAGTTTACTGCAATCTGCTCCGCATTCTGGCAGCTTTTATCCAGTTCATAAATCATCTGTGTTTGTCCATCCTTGTATAAGGACGCTTCCATATTATGGAAAAACAGCAGAATAAAAATTCCAATGGGCACCATTAATACACCAAGAATCAGCAATGTAAATTTACTGCTCAGTGACAGCATTCTGAATTTTTTTCCGGCTATTCGTTTTCTGTCAATCAGAATCTGAACCCCCCTTCCAATTTAATTCAGGTTCCTGGCTGATTTCCAGCTTGTCTTTCTGGTAATCAGCCCTATTTAATATATATTTTGCTGCATTCGTCTTATGATTTTAATGTCAGAAAATTTCAGATAGTTGTTAACTCAACGAATGTAATAGATATGTCTGTCAATTGAATGTTAAATGAGATGGAAGAAATCCATCTGCCCATCCTTTAAGGACTTTACGGGCCTTACTGTTATAACTGCATCTGGAGGAACCGATCCAGACAAAACCGGGGATTGGGGATCATGATTCTCCCGGTTTATACGGGCCCGTTCTCTTGAATAAACTCCATAGCAGTACCTGCAGCCATTCCCACAGCTGTCATAACTGCCGATATCCACACTTTCCATACATCCACATCCGGGACGCTGTCCGTTGTCCTTCTTTTTGCGAAGGCTGCAGCCAGTCAATTCTTCAATTAAGTCCCCATCGATGCAGGAAGCATGGCTGATCCCAAACCGGCTCAGATCAACAGATTCACAGCATGTGGACAATTGGATTCCATGCTTTTTTGCAATTTTTGAAAATCCTTCCCCTATCCTTAGCATGTCCTCTTCCTGTATGTCACGGACTCCCAGATTTTCCAATTGGGATTTCAGCCTGGCATAAAAATCAAGGAAGCTGAAAATACATCGGTTTGTGCTGCCTTCCAATAAACCTGCCATTTTTTCAAAGCACTCTAAATGATACTCCACATTCATCCTGTCAGTTAATACCACAGGATCATAGCGCCAGATAACGCGATTGGAACCAATTTTTGCGCTTAACTTTAAAAATACCTCAATCAATTCTTTTTTATCCGGTAAATATTCCTCCACATCTTTTCCATAAGGAGTAAGGGTAAACTGGATATAAAAATCATATCCCATAGCGGATATTACGTCAAGCTTAGATATCATTTCTTTGGGATTTTTAGTCCAAAATACAATACAGTCCACGGTCTGTGGGCTTAGCTGTATCCGGCTGTAATGAGAAGGATTTCTTGGGTTTGGAACCAGGACATACCCTTCTTTTAAACGATTTAACAGCCAGTCAGAATAAAAAGCCGGAATATCAGTCCGGCGGCTGGCACTGAGTATCATTGTACCTCCTTTTCTGCTATCTGATCATATGGGCAAACATTCCTGAGAAATAAGGAATCAGCCAGATCAGCCATACAAACAGGCTGAGTTTATGAAATCCAGCCATCATATCTTTATTATTTCGTATTAAAACTACCGTTGCCCAGACTGCATGGATAAGCATAAGTAAGATTGCCGCAATTCCGGTTACTGAATGGAAATTAATGGCACTCTGTCCAACTGCAAGACGGCTCATTAATGATGTTCCCGTAGTATCACAGATAAAGCCGGCCCAGAAAGCAACAAGATGCCATGGTTTTAAAATCTTTTGCAGTTTTTCACCGAACACTCCCATAGTATAAAAGATTAAAGCCAAGGTAATAAAAAGCACAGCGAAAAATAACATTTCTGCTCCTCCTGTTTCATATGAGATTGATATTTGTATAAATGATTCCTCAAATGAACCGGTTTTATAATAATTTCTTATCCCCGAATAGTTACTTTAAAAAATATAATAATAACAAATATTCTGTTTATAAAATACAAGGAGGTCTCTATGAAAAAATACAATCAGGGTATTGATTTGCCTGTGGGCTTCGGACTGGCACTGGAAGAATTCCAGGCAATGAATTACTTTATTTCCCTGCCGGAAAAAGAACAGCAGCATATGGTTGACCATGCGGAAACCATCCAGTCAAAAGAGGAAATGCTGGCTTATGTTCAATCAATTGTGAAATCAGGATCCTGACTGCCAAATTTATTCTCCCAATAGTCCTGATAATCTTCATTGAATCCGGCATTTAATGCATTTTTCCAATATAAATAGTCCAGTGTACCGTTGTATTCCGGACTCCATGGTTTAGGGAGTCCGGTATAATGAATGACAACTGCAGTATCTTTTATATCAGAGAGACTGCATTGGTCAAAGGGATAAGTCTGGGTATTATATTCCTGGCTGCAAAGCTTTATATGATTCTTTAAAAGACAGTTTAATACATCCTGATCAAAATAACGCAAAGCTTCCCTCTTCTCTTCAATCAGAGCCATAATATCATCAAGCTTTATCTCTTTTCGAAACAGTGCCAGATTAAACAGCAAGACTCCTGAATTAAAATACGCATCTCCATTTTTTAATCCAAGCTTTTCTTTCAGCACAACCACTTTATCAATATTTTCAAACCGGTCTCTGACAGCAGCGGCATAATTATCCTCAAAGCTCTGATTATAAAACTCATTCAGGGATCCATTGATAATTATATCTGCATCCAGATATAAAACCCGGTCAAGTTCAGCGGGAAGCAGATATGGTGCCAGGATACGGTAATACAATTCCGGCTTTTTATACCGGCTGGAAAGAGGAACGTTGGTAAAAAATCCGGAGGCACAGACCGGATGAAGCCTTGCTTTACACTTATTAATCAGAAAAAAGTCCAAATCTTTGATATCTTCTTTGGACAATGAACTGTATAATAAGTAAATATCAACATCATCATGAAATCTGGAAAGGGAATATAGCATCACCTTAGCCGGTGTTAAAAAACTTTCACAAATTGAAATTAACAGATTCATTCTCTCCTCCTCAATCACACAATCATTCTTAATTCTATGATCCCCTTATGGCTTCCATGTCTTTAAAGACAATACAGTACATAATCCTGAAGTTCACGGCGAAAACCTGCCAGACGAAGCAGGTCTTCTGCTTCCCTGGGGTATTCTTTTATTACGATTCTGTTTCGTGAAGAGTAGATTCTATGTCCCATAAATTCCTTAACAAACACCTTAAGCGCATCCTCTGCACAATCCATATCAAATATCTTTAAGACTTTTCCCTGGCGTTCAAAAGTGGCTGCCGGTATTCCTTTGCATAATGCTACTGCAGTTCCCTGTACATTTAGAAAAGATCTTCCTTCCTGATGCTTTAACACTTTCCCCCAAAGCTGGGCGGGATCAGCTCCGTTTAACCAGATTACCTCTTTACCGGGATTTGAAAGACCTGCCATGGTTCCTTCATAATTTTTATCCCGGATAAACTGGATTCCTGACAGACCTTCAATAAAATAACCCCTCCGCACTCTGCCAGTATATTCCCAGATCCGCAGTGTTTCCAGTGCCGCACTCCAGGTCAGGCCTTTGATTGTCTCCCTGCACACAATCACGGTTCTGTCAAAGTTACGGTCAAGCAGTTGTTCAACAGCAGCTTCCTTTCGGGGGCGTACTACTTCCCATCTGCCGGTTAATAATATTTTTGTCCTTGCATTTACCCGCTGGCGAACGGTTCCTTTACTCAGTTTATCCCGGTTCATAAGCTGCCTGACCGGAATTAGGCTGTCTGCACTTACCAGCCCCTTTTCTGCCAGTGAAAATAAGGCTTCATAAGGCGATCCGCCTATGATTTCTTCCAATCTCTGCATAAAGCATGCCCCATGTTTCAACAGGGCGCCATATACGGTTTTTTCTTCTCCCTCCAGCTGTTCATGGACTTCCCATAAATCCGCACTCCAGTCAATATCAGCAGTCTGATGGAACGTAAGGTCAGAACCGTTTTCCAGCTGCCAGAATACTTTCCCCGCTGATAACAGCGAATCCATAAGTTCCGGGCGATAGTTTCCCACTCGTGCGGGCAAAAGAACATTCTCCCACAGATCTGCCTGAAAAGGCTGATCCAGTAGTCCTTCCAGGGCAGCCTGAAGCTGCTCAAGAGGGGAGGCGGATATCCGAAGGCGCATTGCCAAAAGAGAGGCATAGCATCCGGAAGGGAGGGTGGTAATCTGCCTTCTTCTGCTTTTAATTGTCTCATTTCTGGCTCTGTCATAAAGGTCTGCGTGATAATAGACTCCATCCTGTAAAATCACTTTCCTCTGGTCACACAGAGAAGTTAAAATATCAAGAGCCCTTTCCTCTGACCACAGATACCGTTCAGCCGTCTGTTCCAAAGATTTTGCTCCCCGATACTTAAGCATTCTCTGAACAAGACGTTTTCCCCCATTTTTCTGTCCCTTAATCAGAGCATTTTCATATTCATCGGCATGCTCTGCCGCAATCCATAAGCCGGGTTCTACGTAGAGTGCCCTTCCCTTAAAAGCCAGGGACTCCAGCCATTCAATAGGAATATCAAGTTCTCCTGCCTCCATATCACCTTCTATCATAAGAAGTGTATGAAGCTGCTCCTCATCTTCCGGAAGATGCATTCTCTGGGAAACACGGGCCAGATGCTCAGGCTCCGGGGTGATTTGGGATGCCTCATGAACCGCCTCCTTTACCGTCTCATGGATGCTCTGGGGCGTGGGAGCATAATCATACATCATGGAAGCTTCTGTCTGGCGCCTTAAAGGCAGTGACATGGGGGAAGGTGTCTCTAAGTACATTTCCCGTATCTGGATGTTTCCTGATTGTATCTCAAATAAAACAGACTGCAGTCCCTTTAAATCCCAAAAGTCCTCCAGACATTCCCGTTTTGTCTCCCTTAGTATGGGATGGGTCTCCTCTTTTACCAGGCCAGACAGCATCTGTGCACTTTTCATTCGCTGAATCCAGAGGGGCTGACGCTTTTGGTTTCTTACTCCCATAAGAAGCGCCCTGGCGGCATTGTAACGGAAATTCATGTTAAATAAAGGAGTTGCCGGAAGTAATGCAGCCACAATGGCATCTGCTTTTTGAGGAGATACTTCATAAATAAGTCCATCAGGCAAAGGGGAACCATCATAAGGAAACAATAAAAAACCATCATCATCCGCCGTACAGTTAATGGTAGTATCCATATGAAGTTTTGCTGCTTCAGTTACAAGAAGAGACAGAGGTTCATTGATCTGGCGTCCAAATACAGAGTGAACCATCATCTGATGATTGCTGTTTTCATCCATAAAGTGCTCCACCAGTATGGTTCTGTCATCAGGAAGGATTCCCGTGCTTTTTTGCTGACTGAGCAGAAAATCAAGGGCACGCTCTCCTGTCACTTCATCTAAGCCAAGCTTTGTTAATTCCTTATATAAAGCTTCTGTACTGCCGGACTCATTAAACCTGCGGAAAATTTCCCCGAATACAAGTCCGGTTCCTAGTTTTCGCCCCTTAATATCTCCATGCCAGAAGGGAAGCCTGGCGCCGGAAGTATTTGCCTGTGTTACAATCACCGTATCCCGCATGATATTGACAATCTGCCATGCGAAAGTACCAAGTAAAAACCGGTCCCCGATTCTGCTTTCAAAGACAAACTCCTCATCAAGCTCTCCCAGCCTGACTCCGCTTTCTGACCGGACTGTATAAAGACCTCTGTCAGGAATGGTTCCACCTGCGCTGACCGCCAGCATTCGGCTGTAAGCATCTCCGTTTATCCGGTTATGAATCCGGTCGTAAATAATACGGGGTCTTACCGGAATATCCTGTTCATGCTCATAATCACCTGCAAGCATTCGCAAAACACCTTTTACATCCTCTTCTGTTACCTCATAAAATGGATAGGCACGGGCTAAAATACCCATCACATCTTCCACCCCGAATTCCCGGGTACATGCCATGGATACCAGATGCTGGGCAAGTACATCCAGACATAGTCTGGGCGGTCTGGCATATTCTATCTTCCCGTTTCTGGCCGCTTCTGCAGTAAATCCGCAAAATAAGCCTTCCGAAGCCTCTCTGGGAAACATATACATAACGCTGACACGCCCGGGATTATGCCCGGCACGGCCCAGCCGCTGCATGGTGCTGGAGACAGAACGAGGGCAACCAACCTGAAATACCTGTTTGATTTCTCCTACATCAATTCCAAGTTCCATGGAGGAAGTGGTACAAAGAAGTTTCAAAGAGCCATCACGCAGTGCCTGCTCCACTTCAAAACGCTGATCCTTGGATAAGCTCCCGTGATGAGTGCGGGCGAATCCTTCTCCGCCTAACTCGTTAATAAAGTGAGCAAGTTTTTCTGCATATGCCCGTCCTTCCACAAATGCCAGAGAACTGCCTGTTCCTCCTATATAAGAGTATATGGTTTTTGCAATGTCTTTCCAGACAGAGTCCTTACCCTGAATGCCTCCGTCTGAAAATGGACTTTTAATTTCAATCCGGATCTCCTTGTTCATCTTAGGCGCAACAACGGAAACCGCTCCGGGAGCCAGGTAGCTTGCTGCAAGATCAAGAGGTTCAATGGTAGCGGACAATCCGATCCGCTGCAAAGGATTACTGCAAAGCTTGTCCAGCCTGGCTGCAGAAAGCATTAAATGCGCTCCTCTTTTGGTGTCAATCATCACATGCAGCTCATCAATAATCAGCGCTTTTGCTGTCTTTAAGATTTTCTGTCCTGATTTACTGGTCAGCATCAGATAGAAGGATTCCGGAGTTGTTATGAGAATGTGGGGAGGTTTTTTAATCATCTGATTCCGTTCTTTTTGTGTGGTATCACCGGTACGGATTCCCACAGAAAGTTCCTGACCGTTATAATTCCCTGACTTTTTTATCTCCTCCACAATTCCTTCCAGAGGCCGTCTGAGATTTTCCCTGATGTCACCAGCCAGGGATTTTAAAGGAGAGATATAAATCAGCTCCACTTCCTGTTTTAACTCTCCCCCTGCTGCTTTGTTTAAAAGCCTGTCGAGAAATATCAAAAACGCCGTCAGCGTCTTACCTGTTCCGGTAGGGGCGGAAACAAGGGTGTGCCTGCCTGCTGCGATTTCAGGCCATGCCTGTTTCTGAACCAGGGTAGGGGTACCAAGAGCACGTTCAAACCAGTGTCTGGTATCAGTTTGAAAAAATTCCATGGAATGATCTGACATAGACGCCTCCGTTTTTTATATTTCACCGATCTTTCTGCCTTAATCACATATACTTTAATATATCACATCGCTTTTATAAAACAAAGTGAAAACCTCAGAAATATGATTTCTGAGGCTTTTTTAGTTTACTGATACATGCCAATAAATCCAAAATCATATGTTTTGTTATATTCAGGATTGCCTGAGATAAATTGAATATACACTGGTGTATGATCCAGATCAGGTTCTTTCTCAAACAAAAATCTGTCAGCCTGGCGTAATGCCTGAAGTGCAGTAGGCATTTCGTTATAAAATATCTTATTTCTTATGGATGCATCTCCAGTTACACCCTCACCGTCAACAATCACAGAGCCAATTAAAGCTACTCCTTCATTATATAATTCCCAGGCAATTTTCACCTCGTCATGCATTTTGGTAAATTGATCATCTGCATACTCAGGGGCTACAAACACAAACAGTTCTGCTGTTATTTCTGAATGTGTAATCGTATATAATCTGCCCTTAACTGGCCCGTATGGTTCCATTATATCCCGATATTGTACAAATACCTTTTGAGAATTAAGCTTTTTCACCTTATAAACCTCTTTCATCAGAAGTCTCATTTATGGTATGCTCAAACACATAAATTTGTGATTTCAGCCAGCCCACAACAAAAGCCCCAGAGGTGTGAGCTCCGGGGCTTGCTTTGTACTGTTTTTACTATGAGTGGCTAGACATCATTATGCTTAATGGACTTACGCTTGGCATTTTTATTCTTATTCTGATTTTCTCTTGTAAGAGGCGTCTGACCATTGCATTTTTCCATTCTGGCTTCCTTATTATCCGGCTGACTGTCTTTTGGCATAAACAGGCTCCTTTCATTTTTTAATTAGGATGCGTCATTTTTTGGAATCCTATGTATGCCTGCCGGTCATTTATCTGCTCAGTATCTTTGTGATCCCTCCAATATACAGATGATGGTAATCTTTATCTGCATAAAATTTGGTGTCTATTTCTGGAATTATAAAGTTCTCTGGCTTCATGTCTGTTACAAAGAGTTTCTCACAAATTAAGACTTTGGACGCTTCATCAATAAACGGTACACCGTCTTCATGATTTACTGTTACTCCAACCTTTTTTATCTTATCTTCGTCTCTTCCTGATACGCTGCCTAAATACCCCAGTTCTTTTGCATATGATTTATGATCCAGAAACGAGAGGGAAAAATGATCGGCACCATCAACAAATTCTTTTGTAAAACGGCTCTGTCTGATGACAGCATAGGCAACACTTCTGTTCCATAAAATCCCAAGTCCGCCCCAGGAAGCCGTCATGGTATTTACCTTCCCGTCTTTTTCAGCAGTAATCAGCATCCATTCATCCCCAATTAACTGAAATGGATTGTAATCAAACTCTTTTGCAGTAATGGTTTGAAACGTGTTCATAAATTACCTCCTGATATAATTGTTAATCAGCACCCTTTTCCGTCAATGGAACAGGCATTTGGAACCGGTTGGGATTTGACATCATCGATAAAATCAGCGATATCAAAGGTCTGGGTTCCATCTTCCAGAATAAAGAGAGGAATTCCGATTCTTCCCTCTTCCTTAACCGGTTGAAACATCTCATCATGATCCCGGTGGCGGAGAAATTCTTTTAATGTTGCAGTGTTCTTAGTAATATTCCTGTAATCCAGCTCAACTGCAGTAAGTTCTCCCAGCTGAGCCTTTGCTGCTACACAATCCGGACAGATTTCTGTCCCATACATTATGATTTTCATTTGGATCTCCCTTTCTATCTCATGCAGTCATAATATCTGATGAGATCAGTATATCATATAATCTGGTTTCTTTTCTAATTTTTTTATAACAATTCTCCGTACCGTTTTATATAGACTGTTTTTAAAACAGTGGCAAGCACCATATAGCAGACTACAATCAGTGCCAGCCATGCGAAATAGATTCCGGGCAGCCTTGCCAGCTTTAATGCCTGTGCTACAGGAGTAAATGGGATCATGGTAAGAACTGCAATCCCAGCAAAGGAGAGGCATACCACCTGTTTGGAAGCCCAGCTCTGAATAAATGGTATTTTAGGTGTTCTGATCATATGAATAACCAATGACTGGCTCCACATGGATTCAATAAACCAACCCGCCTGAAACGTTGCGATAAAGAGAGCCTGCATTGCCGGATCCGTAATCTGATGGAACATAAGCCCGCCGCATACTGTCGGACAGATAACAAAATACATCAGTAAATAAGTGGCTATGTCAAAAACAGAACTGGCAGGTCCTAACCAGACCATAAAACGTCCCACAGACGATGCATCCCATTTTCTTGGCTTTAACAGATATTCCCGGTCAACATTATCCCACGGAATCGCCGTGCAGGAAACATCATAAATCAGATTCAATAAAATCAGATGAATGGATGCCATAGGAAGAAAGGGAAGGAATGCACTGGCTGCCAGCACGGAAAACATATTTCCGAAGTTGGAAGAAGCCGTCATCTTTATATACTTTATCATATTGGCATAAGTCTTTCTGCCTTCTATAATTCCCGATTCCAGTACCATTAAATCCTTATCAAGAAGAATCACATCTGCCGATTCTTTGGCGATATCCACTGCAGTATCAACCGAGATGCCCACATCGGATGCTTTCATGGCGGAAGCATCATTAATTCCATCGCCCATGTAGCCCACCAAATGACCATTTTCTCTGAGAACTCTTACCACTCTGGCTTTCTGGGCAGGTGATAATTTAGCAAAAACAGTCATGCTCTCCGCTTTTTCTGCCAGCGTTTTGTCATCAAGATCATCAATCTCAGAGCCTAGAAGAAGCTCATTGACTGGAAGTCCCACCTGTCTGCAGATACAGCAGGTAACCTTCTCATTATCACCAGTCAGTATTTTAACATCCACACCATGCTCATAAAGTGCTTTGATTGCCTGGGCAGTGGTTTCTTTGGGCGGATCTAAAAAAGCCAGATATCCGATCAGCACCATATCCGTCTCATCGGAGACAGAAAACTGACCTTCCGGTGCCGGATTTGTTTTGTGAGCCACTGCTATTACACGCATTCCATCGGCATTGAGCTCATTGGATTTGGATAAAATAAATTCACGGATCTCTTCTGTAAGCGGCTCAACATTACCGTTATATTCTGCATAGGAGCAGCATTTGAGCATTTCCTCCACAGCTCCTTTTGTGATCAGCTGGGTCTTACCGTTTAAATCCGATACCACTACACTCATACGGCGGCGGTTGAAATCAAAGGGAATCTCATCCACCTTTGTATATCCAGTTTCAAGATGGCTATTTTCAAGCTCACGGTTCTTTGAAATAATTGCCAGATCAATCAGATTTTTAAGCCCTGTCTGATAATAGCTGTTTAAGAATGCATGACGGAGAACTCTGTCATCTTCATTTCCATGGATATCAAGATGATATTCCAAAACCACCTTATCCTGAGTCAGTGTTCCGGTTTTATCCGTGCAGAGAATATCTATGGAGCCTAGATTCTGTATTGCGTTTAAGTTTTTAATAATCACCTTTTTTCTGCTCATGGCAACCGCTCCCCGGGCAAGTGATGTGGTTACAATCATGGGCAGCATCTCAGGGGTCAGCCCCACTGCTATGGAGATGGCAAAGAGTGTGGCATCCAGCCAGTCACCTTTGGTAAATCCATTAATAAAAAGTACAATGGGTACCATAATGAGCATGAAACGGATCAGTACCCAGGAGACTGAATTCACTCCCCGTTCAAAACCAGTCATTGGCGGTTTCACCGTCAATTCCTTAGCAACCGTTCCAAGCACGGTATCATTTCCCACTGCAACTGCTACTGCCTTTGCGCTTCCACTGATCACATTGGTTCCCATAAACGCCAGATCCGTAATCTCAGTGAGCACCTTGGTATCTGCATGATTTACAGCAAGCTTTTCCACCGGCTCACTTTCTCCAGTCAGTGCGGACTGACTCACAAATAAGTCCTTGGAGCTGAGAATCCGCACATCAGCAGGCACCATATCTCCTGCTGAGAGGTGTAAAATATCGCCTACAACCACATCCTCTAAGGGAATCTCCTGCCTGCCGGCTTCCTTTCGCTCCACACAGGTGGTGGTGTGAATCATCTGGGAAAGTTTGGCTGCAGCGTTGCCGCTTCTTGTTTCCTGAACAAAACGGAGAATTCCGGAGATCATTACCATGGTTGTGATAATGATAACGGTTGTATAGCTTTTATTCTGGGGTTCTGCATAAATAATATCGGTAAATACAGAGACCACCGTCAGGAGGAACAGGATTGCAGTAAATGGATTGACAAATGCAGCCCAGATCCGTTTCCATATGGAATCTTTCTTTCCATGTGTGATCACATTGTTTCCATAGGTTTCTCTGGATTCCTCTGCCATTTCCTCTGTGAGTCCGTCTTCAAAGGTTCCCAATGCGTTCAATACCTGTTTCGTATTTCCATCAGCAGCCTGAATCAGTCTCTGTTTTGTTGCATTGTAACGGGAATGATCGGCCAAAAGCCTCCCATTCCTTTTTCTGTTTAATAAAATCTTCTTCATGGTTTCTACCTCCATAATTATACTTTGTAATTTCAAAAATTATGGCAGCCATGAGAAGCGTATTGGATTCAGGAGCCTGGAGCAGACAAGTTTACGTCTCCCTCCAAATCACTCCTGCTGCTTCGCTTCCCGGGGGCCGCGCCGCTACTTCCGTCTGCATCCATTCTCCTCACCTCACTTTCAAAAATAAAATAACCCAAAAATTGGCACAAAAAAACCACCATTATCAAAAAACGTGTTTTTGAGAATGATGGCCGTAATATCTGGCTGAACAGCACAACTAAGTAACAGGCAAAGACTGCCTGTCACCGATATCATATACTGCCATCATCCGTTTCATACAACTGTGACAATTACCACTATCCAAAACAGGCACATCCTTTCTTTTTAAAATTTAAAATAAAAAATTCCCGCATATTCGGAAAGAATATACGAGAATGTAATTACATTTTCTTATATTTTCGTATGAGTTTTAGCTTTACAGGGCAATGTAACTGTATTATGCTGCACCTTAATGTCGATGCAGCCTGTTCAAACCATCTCATTGTGTCTCCACAACTTTGCGGCAACAGCCCGTATCCCTGTAGTAGCCTCACCTACCGAATATTCGTCTTTATACTAGTTCAATTTGCCTCGTTTGTCAACCCCTTAAATCATTTTTTATTCCATCAGCCAAGCCTTAGCGGTAAAATCACCATCGATCAGCCCATATTCTTTCATAATTTTTTTATTCTGCAGGAAATCAAGGCTGATTTCTTTGGAATTCTCAAATCTATGGGCGATCACTAACTGTTTATTGCAAAATTCCCGGATAACAAGCTGTTCTCCCTGGGGTTTATTATAGCTTTTCATACTGTTTTCATATTTTATTGTTTTACCATATTTTATGATATCAGCTGCTTCTTTATAAAATTCCATTCCAGCCTCAATCACTTCCCACTGTTTTGCAGTAAGATCATAGATATCACCGCTTAAGCACATTCTGCCCAAAAAAGTACTGATCACGGAATAGTAGATTCTGTTATTACTGTCACTGCTTCGCATAACAGCCCAAATCTGACTTTGGGACGGTTTTATTACTCTATGCATATTTGCTGCAATAATGGGTATGGCGGTGGTTTCATGGGCATCGGAAAAGCTCGCCTGGGATACCAGTCCCATCATGGAGGGCTCCAGCCTGTGTCCACCACTGGAACAGTTTTCAATCACAATATCCGGAATCTCCCTTTTTATTTTTTTGAAAAATTCCTGGGTTGCCATGACTTTCTGCCTTAATCCCTCTCCAAGACTTTCTGCCCCGTCGCAGCCAATGCCGATGGTATCGTTATAATCAATTTTAATATAGCCAAATCCGCATTCTTTCAGGGTTTTTATAACCCCATTATTTAAATACTCCATAACCCAGGGATCGGACATATCCCAGAAGCGTTTATCGCCCACAGTAAGTACGACACCATCTTTTTTCAGCAAATGTTCCGTATTGTCCCAGTGCTTTGACCGTCTTCCCACGGATTCTGGTTCAAACCAGAGACCTGGGATCATCCCGCATTCCCTGATATGATCCGCTGCTTTTTTTAAGCCGCCCGGGAATTTTTCACAATTGACCTCCCAGTCCCCGATGCTTTCCCACCAGCCATCATTTTTACCATACCAGCCGGAATCAATTACCAGGTACTTAACCGCCTTATCCTTTAACTTATTACAGATTTTACTGATGTTTTCAAGGCTTGGGTTCCCCCAGGTAGTACAATATTCATTAAACATGATACCCATATCCTGATCCAGTTCGGATACCTCAGGCTTTTGTGCCTTTATCAGTTTATCACACACCTCATAAAGTGAATTCCCACTGGCTATGACAGCTTTGGGGGCAGTAAAGGTTTCTCCCGGTGCAATATTCTTAAACCAGTGTCCAAAGTCCCTGTCTGCAATACCGCCCACAAGTGACAGAGATTCATCCTCTTTGCACAGGATCTCAATCTGCCAGGAGAAGGGGATATATAACTGAACCGCTGTAAACTCCTGTGTTTCACTGTTTTCCAACGCTATAAAAGGAAAATACTTTCTCACTGGCATCGATCCTAAATTGCCAAATTTCTCAACCCGCATACCACATCGGTTCCAGGAGGGCTCTAAGTGCAGTTCCTCAATTGTTTCAGTCCTGAGTTTTCCTTCCGCACTCCAAAAGGATTGGAGTCTGTGGATTTTATCCGCTTTTATTCCCTTTAGAGCAAAGGATGAGAGCATTTCTAACGTTGTACTTTCAGTACCTTTATTCTCAAATGTAGTGCTTACCTCAACGGTATCGTCATTCATTACCAAATCCAGTGTTACATACTGATTGGTACTGTTTTTATACACAATTCTGTCATCTTTTTTGAGAATTCGTTCCAGTCCTCTTGTGGATTCACCGCCACATAAAGTCAGGCCGTTGGAAAATCCTCCGTTATGAGCATCTTTTCTCAGTTTCAGTTCTACATAATATTCCATTTCTAATCTCCTTGCTGACAGAAGAGTTGTATTTCATATGCACCCTCACCGTAACAGACTACCTTCTGCCCTTTACAGGTAATGTCTGCCTTTTGACTGGAAACGATCTTCGTAATGCCGTCAGGCTTTATAAAACAGCATCTGCCACCTTTTTCTGCAAAAATACTGCCGGAAATAACCGTTCCGTCCTTCCAGGCAAAGGAAACGGTTAGGGCACCTTTGGTTTTTATTCCGCTTATATGTCCCAGATCCCAGGTTTTTGGCAGTGCGGGAAGAAATGTAATCACACCGTTTATGCATTGGAGTAACATCTCCACAATTCCTGCCGTCCCTCCGAAATTTCCGTCAATTTGAAACGGAGGATGACAGTCAAAAAGGTTGGGATAGGTTGACTTTGTCAGTAAATTCCTGATATTCTCTCCTGCCTTTTCACCGTCCCTGAGTCTGGCCCACATGGCAATAATCCAGGCTCTGGACCATCCGGTATGACCGCCGCCGTTCTTAAGACGTCTTTCTAAGGTCACCCTTGCAGCCTCCATTAATTCCGGAGTTCTTTCATAAGTGATCTGCTCAGAAGGATACAGTGCATACAGATGAGAGATATGACGGTGACCAGGTTCCATTTCCTCATAGTCTTCTGCCCATTCCATTAGCTGTCCGTATTTACCAACAGACAACTCCGGCAGACGGGGTAAGATAGTTTTTAGCTTATTTGTCAATTCATCCTCGCAGTCCGTAATCTCTGCCCCTTTGATACAAGCCTCAAACAGGTCCCTGATAATCTCGGTATCCATAGTCGGTCCGATACAAAGCTGACCCGCCTGACCGCTCTGATGGAGATAGGTGTTTTCCGGCGATATGGAAGGTCCTGTTATCAGTTTCCCCTGATGGTTTTCAAAGAGATACTCCGATATAAAAAGACTGGCTTCTTTCATCAAATCCATATTCTTTCTCAGAAATTCCTGATCCAGGGTATATTCATAATGATTCCAGATATGAATGCAAAGCCAGGCTGCACCCATAGGCCAGATCGTAGACGACATGACTGAGTCCTGGGGGGCGCAGTCACCGAACAAATCCGTATTATGGTGGGCAACAAAACCGGGCAGACCGTACATATCCCTTGCAGCCTTCTGACCACAGGGAAGCATTCTGCGGATTAACTGAAAAAGAGGAAGATGGCATTCCGATAAATTGCAGCTTTCTGCCGGCCAGTAATTCATTTCCGTATTAATGTTAATTGTATATTTGCTGCCCCAGGCCGGATGCTCACTGCGGTTCCAGATGCCCTGTAAATTTGCCGGCTGTGACCCCGGTCTGCTGCTTGAAATTAACAAATATCTGCCAAACTGGTAATACGCTGCAATCAGCTCCAGATCCTGTTCTCCCTGCTGCATGGCTTTCAGTCTTTCAGGAATCGTCCTTTCCGCTTTTGCAGTATCCTGACCCAGCGAAAATTGAACCCGGTTAAAGTAGCTTTGGTACTCCTTTGTATGCTCTGACTTTACAAGCTCATAAGGCAGTTTAAGTACAGACTCCAGCTTTTCTCTGCACCAGCCGGCCGGTTCTTCTTTATAGAAATCACTTCGGATTGACAGATAGATGGTAAAGGAATCTGCTTCATTCACGCGGATCTGGTCTCTGTGAATCTCCACAGTACCGCCTTCATTCTTAATTGCAGCCATGACGCAATAACAGCAGCCCTCCCCGCCTTCCTTTACTGTCATGGATAGGATGTGGTCGGAGATTTTTTCAATTTTTTCTACATTACTGCGGAAAAATGTCAGAGTCAGGCAGCCATTTACCTTTTCCGCACCTTTGCTTTCCTGATGGATGGCAATTACCTGATGTACGGCACTGGCAAAATATTCCCTTTGGTACTCCCTCCCGCCAATCTCATATTCCATGGTTACAATTGCCTGATTTAAGTCAAGACACCTTATGTAATTCTTAAACTCCTGGTTCTCTTCATGAAATTCAAAAAAGATTTCACCTGCGGTACTGTAATTTCTCTGCTGGTCAGGAATTGGCATCATTGTATCATCGGCAAGCTTCTGAGCATCTGAGACCATGCCGTCTGACAGTAACCTGCGTATCTTAAGATAATTGCCTTTTGCTTCTGGATTTACACGGTTTCTTCCCCCGTTCCCATACCAGATGGTATCCTCATTCAGCTGTAATTTCTCTACCTGAACTCCTCCAAAAACCATAGCTCCCATGTTTCCGTTGCCAATGGGTGCTGCTTCATTCCAAATTTCTTCACTGTCAGGTCTGAATCTTTGGTACGGAACTGGTCTGTCATATAGCAAACGATTCTTCATGAGGCCCCCTCCTCTTTTCTTTACATATACATGGTTTCAAACATTCGGGTTCCTGCTGCTGTTGCAAATATCTTCTTCCTGACATTCTCAACTGTCTCCCGGGACATCCCGTCCTCCCATGCATTGACAAGAAAATCAGCTTCCACAAGAATCTGATAATCCTCACCTTCTATATTTTTGTATGTATGGTGGTGACCTACCAACCAGCAGATCCGGTCAATCTCTTCCTGAGAATAATCAAGAGACATAAGAAGATCTCTTGCAATGGGCGGTCCCTCCAGCTCCTGGTAATTGCCTGCGCTGCTGTGATATTTTTCTTCGCTTGCCTTAATGCCGATATCATGAACCACGCAGGCTGTTTCCAGTATCCGCTGCATCTTGGCATCAAGCCCCTCTTCTTCTCCAATCAGCTTACCAAACTGGTATACTTTAATAAAATGCTGAATCCTCTTTGGATCGCCTTTATAATAATCCATCATCTTTGCAATTACCCTGTTTATGGTATTCATCCGTAGAGAGCCCTCCTTATTTATTCTGTATTTATCTTACTGAGGCGGAGGGCATTTGTCAACGCAGAGAACCAGCTTCATCTTTTAATTATGGCTGATATCAAATTCAAAACTTTTTAAATCAGCCGTAAGCGCAGCATAATAGGTGCCCCAGGTGCGAATGATAGTCAGTTCATGATCCTTTTTAAGCTTTACTTCCATATTACCTTCCAATGCAAATGCCGGGTGGGTGTTTCTAAAACGCATCAATTCAAAAAGCCGTTTCACAACCGGACGTTCCGTCTCTTTTGCTATTTCTTCCAGACTGTAATAGTGACGATTAATGTCTCTTCCATTTTTCGTCTTTTCCATCAGCTCAATATCATTGGATCCGGCAAGCAGGCCCACATAATATACCTGGGGAATTCCCGGTGCAAAAAACTGAATGGCTCTTGCAAGGAGATATGCATCATCCCTGTCACCAAGTGCAGAATAATAGGTGGTGTTTACCTGATAAATATCCAGATTGTTGTAAGCCGCTGTATTGTAGATCTTTTTTACATTGGCTCCCTTGGTAAACATTTTTTCTTTCGTCTCCTCAATCGCCTCATCAGGCATTAAGTCTCTTGCATCCACAATTCCGATTCCGTCATGGGTATCCAGCGTAGTAAACTGCTTTTTCGGGGACATCTCAAGCCATCGTTTCAAGTACACTCCGTTTCCTGAATAAAGTGCATTTAAAACCAGCACAGGAAGTGCAAAATCATAGATCCAGAATCCCTGTTTTGCGATTTTCATCTGGATGGTATAATGCTCATGGATCTCCGGCAATATATCCACGCCCTTTGAGGACACAAAATCCTGAATCTCATGAAGCAGCTCCCATATATCCGGTTCCACAAAAAAACAATTGGTATTTTTCTTTTTTACAGCATAGGCAAATGCATCCAGCCGAATGATGGATGCCCCATTCTCACACATGCCGGATAAGGATTTACGTATGAATTCCTTAGTTGTCTCTGTCCTTACATCCAGGTCAATCTGTTCCTCACAAAAGGTACACCAGACTTTTTCCACATCCCCGTTTTTAAATGTTACCTCCGTATAGGGTGCCCGTGGCTTTCGTTTGTAGATTAAATCCACCTCTTCTTTGGTTGGTTCTCCCTGATCCCAGAATTCTTTATATCGGATAAACATTTCCTTGTAATCGGAAAGCTCCTTTTTTTCCACAAAGTCCTTAAAATAATCAGAATTTCTGGAAATATGATTTACCATACAATCAAACATCAGATAATAATCTTTGCTGATCCTTTTTATATCTTCAAATGTTCCAAATTCTGCATCAACCTGATCATAACACATCGGCGCAAAGCCTCTGTCTGCAGAAGAAGGAAAAAAAGGAAGAATGTGCACACCGCCCACCTCATTCTGCAGATAGGTGTTCAGAACTGTATCCAGTTCTTTTAAATTTCTGCCCAGACTGTCCGCATATGTAATTAACATGATCTTATTATTCAGTTCCATTCATTCAGCTCCCATCTATTCACTTATCCTGATTTCCCTTAATGCATGAATTTTTATGACTCCCATGATCCCGGAATACTCTATCTCCACAGATCCTGAAACGCTGTCTCTTTCATTATCCGTCACAGCATATGCCAATCCTTCACAGGCAAACAATTCAAACACATCCATATCTGCATAAATTCTTAAATGATATTCTTTTTCTTCTTTTAGTGGTATTCTGTGTGGTCCTGCATTTATTTCACGGCTAAAAAGATCAATAGAAAACAGGGTTCCAAATACAGTCAGCTTTATATACGATTCACCTTTATCCTTTATTTGTCTGGCGTCACTAAATGTCAGTTCTATCTCAAGTGCCTGACCCTCACCAGAATAAAGGCTTGCAAAACACGGTGCAAAAGTCTCTTCCTTCTTATCCAGGACTTCACTGAATGTCTCACTTCTCAGCTTTGCCAGCTCCTTTGCCGGATTGATACAGATCCGGTACCCATCTGTCGTTTTACTAAGCTCCAGTTCTCCAGGTAAGGACAAAATACCGGCGTAATTCCTGTCTTTTTTCACGCTGGTTATCCAGCTAAGCTGCAAAATGCGGTCACCAGTCCCTTTAAAAATCTGTGCTGCATATGGCCTTACAAAGTTTCGATCAGCTTTGTTCTCCCCATCTGTGATTATTTCATAAAGCTGATATCTGGCAATGGTGTCTCCCTCTTTATTCTTCTCTGCCTGAAAATACTTCCCATTAAAATCTCCCAGGCAGTAATATCCATCTGCAGACCACAGAGCCCACTTTTTTACCCCATCCCCTTCACAGGTAAGCGGGAAAAAGTCCGGACATTCCCACATACCCGGTATGATAATTTCCTGCATCTTCTCCCAATGAATCAGATCCTTGGACTGAAAGAAATAGAAGGTATCATCAGAGATATAAAGCACCATAATATAAGAGCCGCTTTCTTCGTGATAAAACACCTTTGGATCCCTGTTTTCCTCATTAATATGAGGCAGAACAGATTCTTCCAGCTTTTTAAGCGTTTTTCCATGATCCGTGCTTACTGCTACTTTCTGAGTGAACTTATGCGCCTTAGACCAGTGGCTGCGTCCTCCGGCTGAAGTATAATAATATGCAATTACATCCGACCCCAGTCCCAGACAATTGTTTTGATCCAAAATAGCTGTCCCGGAAAAAACCGGTCCCTCTTCATCCGGAAACAGAACATCCTCCGTCTGGGTATAAGACAGAAAATCACCAGTACTGGTATGAGCCCAGTGCATGTTTTCCCACCTGACTCCATAAGGATTATGCTGATGGTAAATGTGGTAGACTCCATTGTCATAAATCAGCCCATTGGGATCATTAAGCCACCCAAATTCAGGTGCATAATGGATCAGAGGTCTTTTGGACTTTGGATTTACTGGTTTTTCATCTCTCACCAGAATGTTCTCAAACCATTTTTCTTTATAATCCCCTTCTATGGTCATGATACCGCCCTGATACGCCGCTGCATTATACCATGCATAAAAATGTGGTTTCTCTTCTCCGGTTTCAATACACATCTCCTGAATCTTTACGCCATTCATATAAAAAGATACAATGGAATCTTTGGCTCCCGGTGTGATGGGAATCCACAAATATTTCCCAGTAATACGAATTGTCTTTTCCAACCTGCTGCCCTCTCTTTTTGTCATTTTCTCTGTTAAAAAAGCCCTGCGTCACCAAAAATGGAATCACAGGGCTGTCTCCTATGCCTTTACTGCCCCCGCTACAACACCGCTGATAATCTGTTTCTGCAAAATCAGATATATAACAATGACTGGCAGAATGGTCAGAACCAGACCTGCCATGATTTTCCCCAGATCGCTGGAATACGTACCATAAAAAGTATAAGTTGATAAGGGCAGCGTATATAATTTCTTTTTTCCAAGTATCAGACTGGGAAGAAGGTAATCATTCCACAGCCATAAGACATCAAGAACTCCCTGATATTCTGATTTTTTGCAAAAGCTGCTTCCTGATGGAAGCGATTTTACGTATGCTGTAATCTGAGTATATTCCTCTCTGTACTTCATGTCAACCGCTTGACATATTTTCGTCTTATCTACAAATTTTTTGTTCTATTTTTTGTGCATTTTATCCAAATAATCATTGCAATATATATGATATCTGTTCTATTATTTATTTTAAAGCGCTTATTACACAGGTCAATCGCTTATAATATTCTATCCTGTATTGGACAAAAAAAAATGACACTGGCTTTTACGCTCCAGTGTCATTTTATTTATGTGGAATTTCTTTTTACAAGAGTAACCGGCAGCTTAAACTGTTCCGGAACTGCTTCATGATCCAGACTTCTCTGTATAAATTCAATGGCCCATTCCGCCATCTCTCTGACCGGCTGTCTGATGGTGGTAATCGTGGGAGTTGTCAGTCTGGCAATATCCACATCATCAAAACCAACCAGCCGGATCTGTCCGGGTATGGATATATTCATCTCAGTACAGATCTGAATGGTCTGGGCAGCGATCAGATCACTGCTGGCAAAGATACCGTCTACGCCAGGATCTTCCTCAATGGCTTTTCTGATGTGCTCATGATAATCCAGAGTATTGTATATGGTGCTGGTAGCCATCACTTCCCGGTGACGCACTCCGTGTTTCTCACAAACAGCAATAAATCCTTCCGCTCTGGCATCCGCCGGCATGTTTTCATTTTTGATTCCGCTTAAATGAAGCAGATTCTTACATCCTAAGGATATTAAATGTTCCGTCGCCAGACAGCCTCCCTGATAGTTGTCACACTGAATTCCTACTGTTCCAGCCTCTAAGTTACGCTCTATGGTAATGACAGGAATGTCTAAATTCTTCATCTCTTCAATATCCACGTTTCGGCTGCACAGTACAATCCCGGATACCCGGTTGCTCTTACACATCTGGATGTATTCCAGTTCCTTTTCATTCTTTGCTTTGGAATTGCACAGCAATATTTTGTAGCCTTTATTGGCAGCTGCGTTCTCCAGGTTGCTGATGAGCTTGGCAAAATACGGGTGGACAATGTGAGGGACAATAATTCCGATGGTATTGGTTCTTTGCATGGAAAGAGACCGTGCCAGTTCATTGGGCTGATAATTAAGCTCCTTCATAACATCGTAAACTTTTTTTCTCGTCTGCTCACTGATATAGCCCCGGTTATTAATGACTCTTGAGACAGTGGTGACCGTAACTTCTGCCCGTTCTGCCACATCTTTAAGGGTTGCCATTGGTCAATCTCCTCCCGCCGTCTTTTATATAAAAATAAATTTTGGATTCAGTATACCATATTGCCCGGCTACGGTCTAGTACAATCCCGGAAAACTCTATTCCGCCCTCTGCTATCTCAATATCTGATGTTTTCTGATGCGGACAGCCATATATTCCTTGCCGGGCAGTTCCACCTTAAATTTCCCCTTGAATTTCCCCCTGTTCTCAATATCCATATCCCATGTATCAATGACTTCCACATTAAATTCTGTTGAGTCATCAAAATAAAACTCCCGGAAGGAAGGTCTGTTAAATCCATAGTAATACAGATAATAGCTGGCACGTTCCACAGTTGCGCACACCTCGTCCCAGGCCTGTTTTAACGGTGTCAGCCCATACCCCGGCGTTTCTGATAAAATCTGATAGAGAAACTTCAGCCTGTCAGGGCTTTCTCCGTGTAAAACCCCGCCATGGGACCACCACAGGATGTCTTTTGGATCCATATAAGTTTCTCCATGACCAGCGTATCCCCCTCTTAAGCTGGCTTCCCAGAATCTTCGAACCAGTTCCTTACCGCTTATATTTCCCCAGCCATGCTGAATGTTTCCTTCATAGGCTATCTCATCCAGCACTACCGGCTTTTGATACCTCTCTCTCCATTCATCCGCGTACTCCGCCGTTTTATAAACATCCTGCCTCTGTATGCTGCAGTGGGTAATCCATGGTCTGGTATAATCATAAAAAGCCCTGCAGTTATGAATGGATCTCAAATGATTGTATTTGTCCTTCCTGCATATGATCGCTGCATAATTTTCCCAGTCCTCCACGGACTTTTGAGGCATAAGGTCATATTCATTGGCAAGTGACCACCAGACATTCCTGTATGCAGAAAATCTGGCAATTACGTAATTCCAGTATTGTTCGTCCTGCTCTCTGTTCATAAGGCTGAATCCCCACCGATCGTAGGGATGCATAACAATTAAATCCGCTTCTATAGACAGATCTCTCAGCTGTCTGATACATTGTTCAATATGCCGGAAATGATCCGGATTAAACCGGGAATAATCCCACTGGTTTCCTTCTGCCCTTCCATTAAACTGCATAAAATTATCACTGGTTAATTTTGTGCTGTCGCAGGGAGTTCCTATGTATGGATAAGAGATCGGTTCGTTTAAATTGTAATCATAATGCTTCGGTAAAATGCAGAAACGAATTTTGTTAAATGCGCTTTTCTTAAGAGTTTCAAGAGTCTGTTTCTGTAATTCTTCCGATTGCAGCTCCCATACATAACAGGTCGTTCCAATGAAATAATAGGGAGCTCCGTCTTCATAGGCAAAATGATAGGTATTCACTACATGAACAGGTCCATGATTGCTGCCTGAAGCAGGAAGTACTTCAAAGGTTCCTTCCCATGTTTTCTCAGAAAAGCTTCCGTAAATTAAAAATTTATAGTCTCCCTCAAAAGAAGGCATGAACCGAACCACATAATTTCCATCTCCATCGTAAAAACCATCCACTGTTTTGCATTCATGATCACCGGTAAAGGTTCCCTGAATCTTATAATCCACAAATGGATTTCTATCGGTGTGCCCCGGACAGATGATTTCCCAGGTATCCCATTTTTCAAGTCTTTGAATAAATTCTTTCATATCAATTCCCCTCCCTTTTTATTATATTCGATTGTACAACCATCAGCAATACATTTCATGGTTACTTATATTAAAAACGAGGCATATATTCAAATGCCTCGTTTTACCACATTACCATTATTCCTCATTCTTATTTCCTGTTTTGTAATCGTCTCTCGCCCAGTTTGGAGCATTGATAGGACCTGCTTTTTCACTGCTGTTTTTTGCAGCTCCCTGAATTTCAGGAACCATGGCCTGTTCATTCTTTGGACGATGCATTTTTTCGTGATTTTCCGTTCCATGATTTTTGGGATCATAAGGACTTGGTCTTCTCATTCCTGCTTTTGCCATTTTCTTACCTCCTGTGTGACATTAGTTTCTGTAGTCATCAGGAAAATATACGGACAAAAATTTTTATTTCATATTACGAAATCTACGGCTGGCTCCGTCTCCCATTTATATAATATCATCATGCAATCGGTGTCAGACCGATGCTGTCTAATTTTTTGCACTCTGCTCCTGTTTTGCCGCCGCAAAAATTCACTGCCTCCTCCATATCGATTTGTCATTTTAGTAAGTCAGCTCTTACTTTTCTATGATAGCAAAAAAAATCCACCCAGGATGTTGCACACGCAACATCTGAGTGGAACCTGTCATCTAATACCTGGTTGTAAACAGAAAACGGCTTATCTCCTCCATCTGGGTAAAGCAGTTCTCAAACAGCATCCGGTAGCTTTCGCAGAAATAATTGTCCTCCTCACCATCTCTGCAGCGATAGCATCCGCCGCGGCAGAGAGAAAACCAGCGGCACTGTCTGCAGTCTTCGGAATGATTCCGGGACCTTTCAATAAAGCCAATCTCTGATCTTCGCTCCTGGATTTTCGCCATTGCATCCTGATTTAAATTTCCCAGCTTAAAATCATCCAGAACGTAAAAATCACAGGGATAAACTCCGCCGTCTGCCTCTACCACATAATGAATCCCGCATACTCCTCGTTGTTCACAGGATTCCGGTTCGTATTTTAAAAGGATACCGATATAGTTTTCAAACTGCCTGATATAGGGCTGTTTTCCCCGTTTCCAGTCCTTATACCACAGGTGAAAAAGCCTGACCAGGAACTCACCGTACGCCTTTGGAGTAAGGGAGTATTCTCTTTGGCCACGAATCTCCCCAATAGGGTCCAGGCAGGCAATAAACTGTAAATATTCCCAGCCATTCCTCTTGTATTCCTTATAAATGGAGTCAATATTTTCTGCCGTTTCTTTATTGACTACTGTAAGTATATTGAAATCCACACCGCTTTTCTTCATAAGCCTGGCTGCATGAAGAACCTTCTGGTACGTTCCTTCTCCCTTTTTGTCATGCCTGTACTTATCATGTGTGCATTCCGTTCCATCCACGGATAAGCCCACCAGAAAGTGATTTTTTTTAAAGAATTCACACCATTCCTCTGTAATTGCATATCCATTGGTCTGAAGCGCAAACTCAATTTTTAAATTATTTACATTATACTGTTTTACTAACCCTGCTGCCTCTTCAAAAAAATCAATTCCACAAAGCGTTGGTTCACCACCCTGGAAAGCGATTCCTACACTCTGTTCTGCATAAGAAAATGCTTTGCGAATCACGTTGGCCAATGTCTCTTTTGACATCAATCCGTAAGAAGCCTGCTTCCTTTTTTGTGTCTCATCACAATAAAAACAGTAATCGCATTCCATATTGCACAGCCCGGAAGCTGGTTTTATCAATAAATTCACCGGCGGCATACAACCGTTTCCTCCTTGCCTTCTAAGATAACTGATAAATATTATAACAGCAAATCATCATAATCTCCGCCATCAGTATAATAAAAAGTTTATTCACGGTAACCTCACTGAGCCGTTTGCAGACCTTTCTGCCTATTGCCCCTCCTGCAATGCCGCTAAGTACCATAACCGCCAGGATCAGGAAACTGAATTCCGGTATCTGGCTGGCTGCTATGGAATTAATCAGACTGGCTGCCTGGGAGAACAGAATAATGTACAGAGAATTCTGACCGGCGGTTTTCGTATCCATGGAAAAGAAATAAAACAGCACCACCAGATTAATGGGGCCACCCCCGATACCAAGAAAGGAGGACAGAATTCCTAAAACGAAACCGATAATAATACAAACTACTTTATTCGTAATATGGTGGGTTTTAATCCTGTCTTTCTTAATCGTATAAAGTAATGTTCCCATAGTAATAATTAAAAGGCACACCGCCTGTACAGAACCAACCTGATCCCGGTCAGGAAAGCTGCTGGCAACCATATGAAACATTACTTTTCCTGCCACACCCCCGGCTGCTGCACCGATTGCCAAAGGTGTACCAGTTGTTTTGTCAACAGAAGAATCTCCGCCTGAAATTGATTTTAACACAGAGAAACAAGCCATTGCAAGCACTGTGCAGCCGGATAGAAAACTTATGGCTTCCACACTCAGCAAACCAAATGCATCTAAAAGAGGCTTTATGATCACCCCGCCTCCAATACCGCAAACCGCCCCTGCGGTGGAAGCACTTAAACCAATCAGTCCAAACAAAATATATTCATGCAGCTTCATAATTTTTCACCGACTCCATTTATTTTATGATGAATTTTGTTGTTAATCTTCCTTTATCAGAACAGCTCTTAATATACCCGGACATTTGTAAGCTCTCTTTCCAGCACCCAAACCGGTTCTGCACGTGGTGAAATAACCGGGAAGCTGCTCATCTGTACGGATCGCAGCGGCAATTGCGGCTCCTGTGGGAGTAACCAATTCCCCTTCCACTTCAGTCGTGTGAAGATTCAGCTTATGTGCCAGGTCAATATTTTTCACTGCAGGCACCGGAACAGAAAGCATCCCGTGACGGCAGCGGATGGTTCCAGTCCCATCGCAAATCTTGGGAATGATGGTTTTGTCAATTCCCAGATTATCAAAGCAGACTGCCGCTGCAACGATGTCCGCAATGGAATCTACCGCCCCCACTTCATGAAAATGGACTTTTTCTACCGGAACTTCATGGGCTTTCGCTTCTGCATGAGCAAGAATTGTAAATATCTTTACAGCCAGTGCTCTTGCACCCGGGGTCATATCTGCCTTTTTTATAATTTCTTTTATTTCCACAATTCCTCTGCACTCATGGTCATGATGATGGACACCGTCATGAGAATTATCCTTTACAGCACCATGAAGATACTGCATATCATGATCGTGGTTTTCATGTTTTTCATCTAAAATAACATTAAAATCACAAGCATTGTGTCCGGACTTTTCTACTCTGCTTATTTTCACTTCAAATCCCTGAACCAGAAGACTGTTTAATGCTTTTAACATTACAAGCCTGTCAGCCCCCAAATCCAGCATGGAAGCCACAAACATATCACCGCTGATTCCATAACTGCATCCAAATATAATGTATTGTCCATATCTTCTGCCTCCTGTTGTTTGTGAGATTCATTCTAGCATTTTTACACAAATATATGTAACAAATTTACTCAAACGTTTGCATAGACAGTAATCGAAATGTTATACTAAATCCTGTATAATTGAATTACAGGAGGAACTTCCATGACATTGAAAGAAATAGCAAATTTAGCGGGTGTATCGGTCTCGACTGTTTCCCGTGTAATAAATAATAACAATTCCAAGGCCGCCAGCAAAGAAGTACAGGATACCATATGGCGTATTGTCCGGGAAACCAATTACACTCCCAATACGGCAGCACGTAATTTAAAGCTGAACAGAGATCCCGATGGCCTTTCGGCCCCTGTGAAAACAATTGGCTGTATCTTTGCACGGTCAAACAGCACCACTGATGATCCCTTCTTTTCAAAGATCGCAAGATCCATTGAGCAGGAGGTTTACAGACAGGGGTATATTATGAAATATTCCTTCTCCGCTTATGATATAAACGATGCCGCAACTTATCAGGTCATAACAAACAACCGGGTAAATGGCATAGCAGTTCTGGGCCGGTTCGATAAGGATCTGCTGGAGTTCATCAAAAAGCAGTACAAACATGTTGTTTATGTAGGACTGAATAAAATCGATACAGAGTTTGATCAGATCGTAAGCGACGGATATCAGGCATCTATGGCGGCAATTCAATACCTTCATAAGCTGGGTCACAGTTCCATTGCTTATGTGGGAGAAAAGCAGAAAGAATTAAGATACCAGGGGTATCTGGATGCCATGAAAGACTTAAAGCTGCCTGTTTTAAGGGAACATATCATAGCCGCCCCCATGTCCCCGGAGGGGGGATATAACGGTGTAAAAGCATTTCTCCAGAAACACGATGAAAAATCTGTTACCGCGTTGTTTTGCGCCAATGATTC
Organism: Lacrimispora defluvii; assembly: GCA_013036995.1. GTDB lineage: Bacteria > Bacillota > Clostridia > Lachnospirales > Lachnospiraceae > Lacrimispora > Lacrimispora defluvii. The sequence continues at coordinate 63,195 of JAAOXG010000010.1, read as the reverse complement.
CACTGCAATCGGTGCAATGAAAGCCATCAAAGACTGCGGCTATCGCGTACCACAGGATTTCTCAATCATCAGCATTGATGATATTGATACTGCCCAGTACATGTCTCCCATGCTGACCACCATCCGTATTCCAATGGAGGAATTGGGAAAGATGGCGGCAAAGATCCTGATTGACCGGATTGAGAATGGAAAAGGCATTCATGCAACCGTAGAACTCCCGTTTCAGATTATTACAAGAGAAAGCTGCTGCAAATTAAGCAGGATCCGAAGAACATAACCATGCCAGTTTTTTCATAAGGAATCGGAATATAATTACTTCCGATTCCTTTTTTGTTTCAGGCTTCAGCTTAAAACTTTTTTAATCCGCTTTATCTCTGAGATCAGTTCCTGCCTGTCGGGTGTATGGCTGTTGCTGATATAAAACCTGGTTGCTGCATTGGCAATGGCAAGACGTTCCACAGCCTTTAAATCACCAAGACAGGCGGCAATGTATCCGCCATTAAACGTATCTCCGGCTCCTGTGGTTATAACTGGTGCATCGCAGTAATCCTGTTCCAGTATTTCCACTCCCTCTGATTCTGATGACATCACCGCATATTGAGGCGTATGTACAATCAGCTCATCCAGTCCGATCATGCTCCTGATGAACTGGGTATCCCCTGCAACCTTCTCACTGTTCTCAGAGAATTCCCGGTCATAATAGGAAAATAATATAACAGCTTCGTGCTCATTTAAGCTGAGACTCACCGGAATTTTATGGTTAATTCTCTCTAAAACACGGAAGGTTCCATGAATCGCCTCTTTACTCCGCTTCTTGATATTTGCAAAATCAAAGAATAATCTTCTGGGCCGGTTTGTATGAAAATAGTTCTCGGTAAGTTCCGTCATAAAGGTGTCAAAATCAGGCATGTTGGACCAGTAACCCAGGGATACAATATCCGCATTCAATAATATCTTTTGTAATTGCTCATGCCCGATCATGCTTAAGAAGTCCTTCCATGTAAAGTTTAACAGCTCGTCTAAATTGGGCATCATTATTTTTCCGTCTGTAAATTCAAGAATTGTACTGACGACTGGATCCCCAACGGAGATCAGCTTACATTTCTCCTGCAGATCATGAAAGATCTTATCAATTTCTTCTTTTCCATACATTCCAATCAGAGTTGTGGACAAATTCATATTTCCAAGAGCTTTTCCGGTATTGGCAGTAAACCCGCCATAGCTTCTTCTCTTTTTAATCAGCTCATTTGCCATACCGCCTTCCCTGCGGTTTACAATGAGATTTCCAAACTCCTGCATCTTATCAATGAGAATGTAGTTGTTATCCTGGGTTCTTGTCTCTACAACCTGCCATACCTGATCAATGAAACCATCAATTCCAAGTACAATTTCCCCGCTTAGATTCCTTATATACGCTTCTAAAATTCCTTCTTCCATCGTAACCCATTTACTATGCTGCATTAATCCACCAATCCTTATTCCGTGTTTTAAACTATTAATGATGATGATACATGTTGTCTCCGCTGTATACCTCGTCCTTCATCATAAGATGAACGGCTGCTGTTTTAAATGTCTTTGGAAGTGCCAGGATATTCGGATTTGAACCTACATATTTGAGTTTTGCATCAGCCAGTGCTTCTTCAATGGTTGCTCTTGTTTTTAATCCCATTCCTCTGGCATAACCCGGCTGTTCTGCTCCCACAATGTAAATGGCCGAAGTATTTTTCTCAGCCAGATTTCCGCAGGAAATCATGGAAAAGCCGTGGAACGGGTGAAATGCATTGGTATAACGGTATTTTCTGATATACTCTTCGTTTGTGGCGAAATACTCTCCAAGGCGGTTCATATCAGGAAGTGTATTCATGTGATCCGTCTGGAACATCTCATACATCTGTCTGGTATATGGCCATAACTCATCATGGAAATAGCCATTGCAGGTCGATGCACAGATAATGACACAGTTGTCGCTCATCACTCTCTTATGACGAATGACCTGTGCAGAAAGAGCCTGCATCAGCATGATTGGATTGGTTCCCATACCGTCTCCATAATGGAAGAATTGAGGCATACCAAATATCATAACGTCATATTTCTTTTCAGCAAATGGCACGTAAGTTCTCTTGTCTGCTGTTTTCCAGGAAACAGGCTGCATCTCTTTTGCGTAACCACTGTTAATTTCAATCTGTCTGGAATTGGTATCAAGTACGGCATCACAGCAGAAAAACTTCTTGCCCATGCAGGTTTCCATATACTCGCCGATTTCATCGAATTTTGATCTCATTAATGATTTTCCGCTGACCGGAACAAAATCAGCCCTGTGCATAACTTCAGGAACATGATGAGAACCAATGGACTTCCAGTGGGTAATTCCGGTAGAGCAATGCTTATAGCCGCCGGAATAACCGCCGTAGGGGTTGCCCTGGGTATGTCCGATCAGAATGGCCACATCGCTGTCATATACATATTTATTCATAATCACCGGATCGCCGCGGTCTGTGACGCCTAAATCAACCAGGTGATCATAATCTTCACTGTCGTGATTAATAATCTGATGGGTGAACCAGAATTCATGGAATAAATCCTTTCCAAGGATATTAAAAATCTCTTCCTTGGTATTCTTCCTGTGGAGACCATTGGAACAGATTAAAAGAATGTCTTTCTTTTCCACTCCTGCACTGTATAATTCCTGAAGAATTAATTTAATGGAAATCTTACGGTGAGCCGTAGCCTGTTCCCCGCCCTTAACCCTGTCCGGGAAAATTATTGTTACTTTTGATCCCTTTTTCGCAAGTTTGGTTAACGGTTCCATTCCAATTGGATTACGAATGGATTCAAGGGTCCTGGCTTCCAGCTGGTCCTCCGGTATATAAGGCGGATCCGCAATGGTTTCTCCAGGTATAAATACATCGGTGTCATCCGGTAGTTCAGCATTGACAAAGCCATGTCCATATTCAAATTGTAATTTCATTTCAGGTACCTCTCTTTCTCAAAAGTTTTTTTCTATCCTAAATATGTACGAATAATTTCCAGATATTCCTCCGGGTAAAAACCAATGTCTCCTGAAAATCTCGTAAGTGCGATGAGTCCGCCGTCGATTTCAGGTATGGAGGCGAGCATGCCGGCATTGTCCGTTTTGAGTCCTCCGCCATAGGTTACCGCAATCCCGCTTTTTACTTCTTTGATAAAACAGGCTATTTTTCTGATGTATTCTCTGTCAGGCGGTGTTTTTCCAGGTCCGATGGCCCATACTGGCTCATAGGCGACTGCAACTTTACTGATATCCACACCATCTAACCCGATGGTCAGCTGACTTTTTAAAACTTCCTGCCAGCTCTCCTGCTGGTCAGCCGTTTCACCAATGCAGTAAAGCACATCAAGTCCTGCCTGAATTGCCGCCTTAATTTCCTTGTTTAAAATTCGGTTAACGGCATCAAAGTCGGTCACACCAGCTTCGGACAAAATGCCTGCCTTATCCTTTCTTTCTTCAAAATGACCGATGATTGTACTGTCACAGCCAATTGCTTTCATGGAATTGCCGGTTCTCTGGGTGGTAAACGCACCAAAGTTTCCTCCTTTTGCCGTATCCTCACGAAACACACTCTGACATCCGATCTTAAGGTTTGAATCCTCTTTCCGTTCCTTAACTGCATTGATAATATGGGCTTCCGGCATATACATCACAAACTCCACGTCATCGGCGCTATACTCTTTCAGTTCTTCCTGGACCTTTTCAACAATATATGTGCCCCATTCCTGAGGGCTGGCAATGCTGTTTACTCCGCTGTATTCCCTTGGAATATCAAATCGTTTTAAATTTAAAAATATATGCTTCATGGCATTCCTTTCCGGTTACTTTCTATATTTACGGATCATATCCTCAGTGGTCAGCTGTTCCACCAAAGACGCTTTGCCTACAGAGCCGAATTCAACAATTAAAGTTCCGACAACTTCCTTTACGCCCTGTTCAATACACTCTCCCAGTGTTCTGATGTCGTCATCCGCTTCAATCCCCTTCATTACCGTCTCCATAATTGGGGTCAGGAAAACCCTGGGGTCAAATGCAGATTTCTTTTCTTCCAGCAGTTCATATATTTTTCCAACAGACGGGCTGCTTTTCTTATCCGGGTGCTGATAGAAATATTCCCGTAAATTCCTTGTTACTGCCAGACGCAAATCGGTATCGACATTGATTTTTCCTATCCCGCATGCAATTGCCTGTTTGATTTCATTTACTGAAATTCCATCTGCATTGGTAATCTCACCGCCAAGAGCATTGATCCCGTCAACAATATATTTGGGAACGGTTGAGGAGCCATGGGATACCAATACTCCAAATATTTTCTCATGCCTTAAGCATTCTTTAATGGCAATGACGATTTCTTTGCGGAGTTTTACATTCTTACCTTTTACCGCTCCATGCATGGTTCCGTAGGAAATTGCCAGACAGTCAACCTCTGTTTTTTTGAAAAATTCAATAGCCTTCATGGGATTTGTGTAAGTGGAAGCGTCAGAAAATACATGATCTTCCACTCCGGCCAGAACCCCCAGTTCCCCCTCTACCGATACGCCCCGCTCATGTGCGTATTTTACAACCTCACGGGTCAGTTCCACGTTCTCATCAAAAGGAAGAGAAGAACCATCAATCATTACCGAAGTATATCCGCCGTCAATTGCTGCCTTTACCGAATCAAAATCTTTTCCATGGTCTAAATGAAGTACAATGGGAACGGGTGAATAGGCACCGTATTTATGAACGGCTGCACCGATGTTCTTTGCGCCAATGCGTTTGTCCTCAATGGTTGAGTTTAAAAAATCCGTTCTTCCGCCCATAAAACCGTTGGCTAAATCTGCTCCCTGTAATATGACCGGACTTCTTAACATTTCATGAACTTCAATTGCTGCTTTAATCTGGGATACTGCATTTACGTTGAAGGCGCCTTGTGCAAACTGATATTTGTCGGTTGCCTCCAAGAGAGGTCTTAATGGTATAATTGGCATAGTTTTTTCCCCTTTCGACTGTACACTCTGATCTTAATCAAATTATAATTGATTAAAAATTTCATTTCTACAACTCATTAGTCAAACGTTTTCGTAAACCTTTTCCGAAACTGGAATGATTGATCTAATCTGCTGGAACCAGATATTCTTTAATCTTCTGATAGTCTTCTCCGTTATAGCAGACGATTTCATAGGATTCGATTTCAGGATTACTGAATACTCTGGTAAGACCGATAAACTGGGTCAGCTTTGATGCTAAGTTCAGTACATCCTTATCATCTGTAATCAGCTCCACTCTTCCCTGGCAGGTTGCCAGCGCCCTGAAAAAAGCATCGATGTCTTTAATCTGTTTAACTCTCATTGTTATTTCCTCCCTGGTTTTATGACTTATTGTTCATTCAGCCGTTTTCTCATCAGTGTTGCCCATGGTGTGGGCTGAAATGGTTTCTTGCTTTTAACCGGATTATCAAGTTCCTTAAGACCAGACGGAATCCATCTTTCATCCGGATCATCATAATCGCATTTCATCAGGATGCGAAGCTGCTTCATCACCCAGTTTTCGTGTTCCATCACCTGATCATAGTTCTTATAGGAATCAGCCTTTTTCCTGAGCTTTTCTGCAATATCAGGAAAACGTTCGATTACATTATGCTCTTCATTTAAATCCCGTTCTAAATCATAGAGCACGTCATCCTCTGGAAATCCTGAATAAGTAATATACTTCCACTGCTTAAAACGAACCAGCCTTCCAAGGGATGTCTCTCCATTGCTTAAATAAGTATACAGTTCACTGACTACCATACGGTCGTCATCCTGGCTGTTCTCCATGATCTGGACAGAAATATCTTTCCCATCCCCTTCTAAAATCTCCGCTCCGGTCAATCCGCAGATGGTGGGACCGATATCTAACAGGCTGGTGGGACTGTCAATCCTTCGTCCGGCTGGAATGTTATTTCCCTGAATTAAGAATGGAATGTGGGCTGATGGTTCATAAAACACCTGCTTACCGTAATAACCATGCGTGCCATTCATATCACCGTGGTCGGAGACATAAATAAATATTCCCTCATGACCCGTCCGTTTTAAATATTGCTGAAATGCCTCATACACTGTCCCGATATGCCGGTCCTGCTGCTCAACCAGACCGTAATAAGCCGCACGTGCTGCTCTGGCCACTTCCGGATCCGCCTCTATAAACTTACCGTCAAGAGCGGGATGCCCCTCATAGGTCTCTGATACATCCTCCAGGCTGACTTTGTCATAATAATACTCATAGAGTTCTTCCGGAGCCACATAAGGGAAATGGGGTCCATAGGTCCCTACTGTGATAAACTGGGGTCTTTCATGTTCCTGGTTTAAGTATTCCAGTGCTTCCCCTACAACATAGCGGTCATAGGCAAGAACAGGAGAATCCCCGCCGCCTATATAGTAGAGTGAGCTGTTCTCATCAAACCCCGTTACTTTTGATTTGTTTTCTATCTCCTCTTTTGTTTTTGGAACATTGTTGTGAAATACAGGAGTCCGCTCCTTTGCGATACGCTTTGCATAACCATGTCGCTGATCCGGTCCCACAAAATGCATACGACCGCAAAGAACCGTCTCATAACCAGATACAGTCAGGCTGTGAAGAAAGGTGGCGCTGTCAGAATGAATGGAGTTAAAATTAAACAAAACACCATTATTACTGGGAAGCTGTCCTGAAATCATGGAGGCCCGGGCCGGTACACACAACGGACATGCCGTATATGCATTTGTGAGCGCTGTCCCTTCCCTTGCAATGCGATCTAAGTTTGGAGTTCTTACTATATTGTTTCCGGCATACCCCTGCAAATTGTAAGAATGCTGATCTGACATGTAGAGTAAAACGTCCATCATAATGTTATTTTTCCTTCCGTTCTATTTTTTAATTAATTTAATTTATTATATCATTACAACGAAATAATTTCAATATCTACTGTCAACAAATATTTACTAAAACTTGTATTTTCTTAATTATTCTGCTATTATGAATATTAAATCATTTAATTATTGTTAAACAGCCCGGGAGGAAATATGAAAACACATATTTTAAATAAGATGAGAAATGCTGAAGTTGAGGAGTATTTAGACCGCGGCAGAGATGTTATTTTTATCCCTGTGGGAACTGTGGAGCTTCATGGTGATTTACCACTTGATTGTGAAACGATTTATGTGGAAGCGATTGCGGAAAAGATGGCAAAAGCCACCGACAGTCTGTCGTTAACCGGTCTCCCCTTCTTTTATCCGGGTGCGACACGGACGGGACGGGGTACGGTATACTTAAGCATTGCAGAAGGTGTTTCTTATCTGAGGCAACTGTCTGACAGCCTGTTAAAGCAGGGATTTCGTAAGCAGATTTATGTCTCCGGTCATGGTCCTGCCTATTTAACAATCAACAGTTTTATTATGGATGCATTTCATGACAAAAAAGTCCCGTTCGTTCATATCAGCCTGCTGCAGGCAATGCAGATTGCAAAAGATAACGGCTGGCAGGTTAAGGGCATGCCTTTAAAAGAGCTTATGTACGGCGCTTATAAACAGATGAACCAGTTGGATTACCTCTTCGTTGACCCTGATGCCGGACAGAAGGAAGAACCGCTTCATGGCGCTTTAGGAAATCCCCTGAAATCTGCGGTTCAAAGATTGAACGCTGTAGCAACCTCACCTGGTAATGTGGGATTCTTTTATGAAGAATTTTCAGACCATGGCGGGGGCGAAGGCTGCCGGTCCATTGCCGAACGTGATGAACTTGCTCTTAAGGGTATGAAAATGATTGATGACTTTGTCTGTTTCTTCAATCCCCAGCAGGTAATTGACGACTTAAACCTGATTGACCTTGCAACACAGGAGCGTATCATTCCCCGTTATCCTCATTTAAAATAATAATAGAAAAATATTTGATACATATACAGAAAGGATCCAAATAACATGCAGATTGCCAATGGAAATAATTTATCAAGAGTTAAGGTCACGAATCAGTCCGCGATTCGCCAGATGATTTATCACGATGGCCCCATTTCCAGAATTGAAATATCAGAAAAGCTGTCACTTACCCTTCCCACAATCACCACCACTGTGAATTTTCTACTTTCCAAAGGACTTATTAAAGAGGTGGAAAACACAAAAGCTTCCGGAAAAACCCTTGGGCGAAAGGCGTCTCTCATTGATATTTCAGACGATGGCGGATATTTTATTGGAATTGAAACACGGGGTACTATGCGCCGTGCCTGTATCACTGATTACCGCGGTAAGCTGATAAAAGCAATAGCAGATGATACGGCTTACAGTGATTATGATGAAATCATGACAGAAACTTCAGAACTGGTTAAAAAGCTGCTTCGGTCCAGTAAAATACCAAAGTCAAAAATCGCTGGTATTGGTCTTTGCATGCCAGGACTTGTGGACCGCAACAAGGGAAAACTCATTGTCCTTCCAGGCTATGAATGGAAAAATAAAGATCTGAAAGGCGATTTATCCAGGCTGCTTAACTATGACGGACCTGTTTCTATCGAAAACAATGCTTCCGCAAGAGCCTATGGCTCCTATTTATTTGACCATGAACGAATGGATCACTTTCACTCCTTTGCATACTTTTTGGTTTCAACAGGTATTGCCTGTCCTTTGATGTATACTCATGACCGTTTTCGGGAATCTATTATCGGCCAGGGCGAGGTGGGTCATATGGTGGTTGACTCTCACGGTCCTCTCTGCAGATGCGGAAACCACGGCTGTCTTGAGGCATTTTCAAGTGAACGGGCCATCATTTCCAATTGCATCAGCGAACTGAACAACGGCAAGGCAGATATTCTTCGCGGCATATGCGGGAATGCTGAATCTCCAACCATATATGAGATAATTAAAGCCCAGTCTGAAGGAGACCAGAGTGTGAATGAGATCCTGGAAGATGCGGTCTATCACATGGGAATCGGAATTGCCAATATAGATAATTTCGTAAGACCCAAATGTATTCTGATTGACGGAAACATCTTCCAGAATCAGAAGAACAAAGATCAGCTCATGGATGTCATCCATCGGAATTTATATACTGCCACTGATATTGATACCAACTTTATGTTTGTTGAGCCCGACACCTATAGCGGTGCTTTAGGCGCTGCTGCTGCTGCGGTACAAAATGATTTAAAAACTTTCATCGAATAACTTCATGAGCACATTCTCTTACAAGAATTTTTTTAATATTCAAAGCAAATAATACAATTGCAATACTAATCGACAAAAAATCAGAGACTGGCTCTGCCAGAAACACAGCAAACAGCTTATCATCAAAAAACATGGGTAAAAGATAAATCAGGGGAATAAGCAAAACAAGTTTTCTTAAACATGCAATAATAAGAGACAGTTTCGCCTGACCAAGAGCATTAAATATCCTCTGAATTGCTATTAAAATTCCAAATATACCGGAAACTGCAAAATAAACATGGATTGCTTCCACAGATATGGTTATTAATTCCTGAGAACTGTTATTAAAAATCTTCACAAATGATTCAGAGAAACAATAAATCAAAATCCAAAAGACAAATGTGTAACCAAAATCTAACAAACACAACAACTGGCATGTTTTCCGAACTCGTTTTACTTTACCCGCCCCATAATTAAAACTTATAATAGGTTGTGCGCCCTGTGCAATCCCTTGAGCGGGAAGCGTCTGAAATTGCATAAGACTTGCGATAATCGTCATTGCTCCAACTGCCAGATCACCTCCATACTTTGCAAGTGATATATTAAATACAATACTCAAAGCGCTTTCCGTAGCTGTCATAATAAAAGTAGAAAAGCCCAAAGATAATACAGGTATTATTACAGCCGGCCTGATCATCAGGCAATGAGATCTTATTTTTAGATTTGTCTTGCACGAAATCAGAATATGTAATACCCATAATGCTGATACCATCTGTGAAATAACAGTTGCAACAGCTGCCCCCACTACACTCATTTTAAATACAAAGATAAAAAGCGGATCCAATAGGATATTTAAAATTGCACCAATTATAACAGTTGCCATGCCGATCCCTGAATAGCCCTGGGTAATAATGAGCGCATTTAATCCCATTGTAAGCATAACAAAAACAGTTCCCAGGATATAAACACGCAAATAGGGAAGAGCATATGCCAGGCTGTTGTCACTTGCCCCAAATATCCGTAAAACCGGCTCCAATGATATTTCTAAAATAATTGTTAGTAACAGTGATAAAATGATTAAAACCGTCACACAATTTCCAAGCACCTCTTCCGCAGCCTCCTGCTGTCCTTTTCCCATAAAAATAGCAATTCTCGGTGCACCTCCCTGTCCGATCATAGCTGCAAAAGCCGAAATAATCATAATGACAGGAAAGCACAGTCCCAGACCGGTTAAAGCGATATCTCCTGTTTCCGGCATATGTCCAATATAAATTCTGTCCACCACATTGTATAACATACTGACCAGCTGCGCTATGACAGAAGGTATTGCAAGCTTCAAGAGCAGCTTTCCTACTCTTTCTTCACCTAAATTTATACTATTATCCATTTTTCTACCTTTCGTACCACTAAAATGAGCAAATAGAACTGCATAATTCTGTTATGCAGTTCTATCTCATGAAATTAATTATACTTTTTACTCATCAGCTCCTGCCGTCAATTGCGCCATGATATAGGCCATTCCCTTACCATCCCGGATCATATCCCACACTTTATTTTCAAGGTGCGGCGGACAATGCTGCTTTATTTTTGCCCACATCATTCGATCGCTTAAACGCCTGTCACAATCCCTTGGAACCACATCGCAGGTCTGCTGATACCAGTCCAGAAGACGAAGCTTCAGTTCCATTGTTTTTGCTTCATGTACAGATTCACCATAAACATTATTCTCTTCAAGAGGATCAGACTGAAGGTCATAAAATTCATGGCGTCCATTTGACCGGTGAACATATTTATAAAAATGATCCCGTATCATGGTTCCTTTACAATGGGCATCTGCGTCCAGCTGGGCTGTCTGTCTTGGCCAGTACATGCTGGTTTTTGGGATTACCCCGGAACTGCCGGCAGCCGGGTGGTATTCATCAGCCTGTGTTTCCCATGGCATTCTGCCGCCCTCACAAAAAACGTAATCGCGCAGCTTTATACTCCGGTCCCTGAGAACTGGCTTAAGAGTCCTTCCAAAGTGATCATGGCTGGAGGCTGTATTGGCATAATCCATCACAGTTGCATAAAAATCCACCAGCTCTACCAGAGAATCAGAGATTCCAGCATCAACCAGTTCTCCCTTAGGGGGTTTTATGAGCAGCGGAACCTTGGTGAGACAATCTTCAAAGGTATTCTGGGATTTTTCCGGCAAATCAAAGTCACCTGCATAATCACCGTGGTCGCTCAGGAAAAAGATCGCGCAGTCATCGTAGATTCCAGCTTCCTTGAGTGCATCACATAAGCGTCTGAACTGTTCATCCACCTTCATGCACATCCCTAAGTAACAGGCACGCAGCTCATCCCAGTCCTCCTCCGTATAGGAATCCATAGCCATGAGATTTTTAAGGGCTGACTCCATTTCCGGCTTATCTCTTCCTGCCGCAGCACGCCTGGGCAGAAGGCTTCGGTCAATCGCTGAAAAATATGGCTCTTCCACTGCATAGGGGGTATGGGGATACATTAAACCAAGAAACATACAAAGCGGCTGGTCATTTACCCGATGAAAGATCCGTTCTATCGCTGCATCCACCACTCCGTCATCATTGGAATAATGGATTCCGTTTTCATCTGTCAGCAGCCTGCCTTCATAATGCGAGTAATAGTTCTTATCTCCCATCTGCCCTCTGAAATCCTTTTTTTCCGGCCCCGGCGGCTTGGGACATTCCTCCCCATAATAGATCTCAGTTGCATGCTCTTCCATAAGACCTGGAATCTGTCCTGCAACCAAATCATTCCGGGTGTTCATCCAAACATAATAACCTGCGTCCTTCAATTCGGAAAACAAGCTTGCTTCATGGCTGCGCAGCAAATGCTGCATGGTACGATGCCCGCCCACATGGGGGTAGAGACCGGTAAAAAAACTGCACCGGCTGGGAACACATACCGTATTCTGGCAGAAAGCGTTACGGAACGATACAGCTTCCGACCTGGCAAATTCATCTAAAAACGGAGTCCTGGCGGCCTTATTCTGCCCCAGATGAGCAAGGCAGTCAGAACGCATTTCATCGGGATTGAAGATAATAATATGAGGTTTTTTTTCCATAAGTCCTGTTCCTTTTTTCACGAATGCACTTCTGCATGGCACACATAAGAGCGTCTGCCCATCATATCTGCCGGTTTGCCAGTCAGCAGCACACGGCTGTTTAATGTAAGATTTGCTGAGCTTGTTCCCACCATAAGATGCATATTTCCCGGCTCAACCACAAACTCCATGCATTCGTTATAATATCCCAATTGTGCCATATCCAGATGGAATACAACCTGTTTTACCTCTCCTGGTTTCAGGGACACGCGCAGAAAGCCGGAAAGCTGCTTGTTTGGACGGGTAACATGTGCTTCAGTGAAACTGGTATAAAGCTGTACCACTTCATCACCAGCCACATCACCGGTATTTTTTACATTACAGCTGATTACCAGTTTTCCGTCAGTGGGAATTTCAGCTGAAGATAATTCGAGATCAGACAGCTCAAATGTGGTATAGCTGAGACCATGACCGAAACAGTAGAGCGGATCGGCAGGACCATCCACATAACCCCCGGAAAAGATGGAAGAAGAGGTAATATCTCCTCCACTGTTATAACCGGACCCGATGCGGTGGTTATAATAGATGGGAATCTGTCCGGTTGTTCTCGGCACAGTCATTGTCATCTTTCCTCCTGGATTTGTAGTACCGTCTAACACATCGGTAATAACTTTACCTGCAAACGGTCCGGGCATAAATGCCTGCAGGATTGCTCCGCAGTTTTCCTGTGCCCAGTTTACAGCAAATACACCTGGTCCATAAAGCACCAGAACTACTGGTTTGCCTGTTGCTGCAACTGCTTCCAGAAGCTTCTGCTGAACGCCTGGCAGATCAAGGAACTGACGGTCCTTGCCCTCACCTCCGGTTACATTGACCCAGCCTGAGTTCCCGCCGCATGCCATCACAACCACATCGGACTCTCTGGCTGCCTCCACTGCTTCGGCAAAGCCATCAGTCTCTTCGCCTATAATGCTGCAGCCCTGTGCATAGGATACCGTGAAACGCTCTGTAAGAACTTCTTTTAAACTGCGTGTTCCCGTTCTTCTTAACGCTGATTCCATATCGTTCATGGCGTCCTGTTCTTCCTTTGAGAACATATCAAACATGACTGCAAAAGGACCTTTGTATTTCTTTTCACTGCTTTGTGCTTTTTCCTGCTCATCAGCCAGACCGTTAAAACCAGTTGACTGACCGCTGGCACCGGCCTTCATCATTTCTACGTATGCCGGATAGGTGTAACCGCTTACCGGATACCGCAGTGAATCCCCATGGGGACCAATCAGCGCCACCTTAGTTCCTTTTTTAAGAGGGAGTACACCGTCATTTTTTAACAGAACCATTGATTTGGCTGCAATTTCTTCACTCAGTTCATTCTTTGAAGCATTGCTTAATGCCATCGTAACCTTCTCTTCTTCGCAATATGGGTTCTCAAACAGACCGTGTTTGAATTTTACGGTAAGCACACGGCGCACAGAAGCATCGATGCATTCTTCACTGAGTTCGCCAGAGCGTACATACCCTGGCAGCTGACGGAAAGCTGCTCCTACAGGGATTTCTGTGTCTGTACCCGCTTTTTTTGCCAGATATCCTGCCTCTTCATAGGTTTTGGCAACCTTGAAGTATTGGTAGGTTTTCAGTACCGCCGCACCGTCAGACGTTAAAACTCCATCAAAGCCCATGGTCTTACGAAGCAGATTTTCAATAATATCCTTATTAACAATTACAGGAAGCCCATCTATCTCTCCATAATTCGCCATCATGGCATCCAGTCCTGCCAGCTTATCCGCTGCCTCAAACGGTGTTGCAAATATCTCATAAAGCTCCCGTTTTCCCATACGGCATGCTGAAGTATTTAAACCGCCCTGTGTTGAGGAATATCCCAGGAAATGCTTCGCGATACAGCTGACACCCTGCTCCTGCATTCCTTTTACATAGTGAACGCCGAACTGACTGGTCAGATAAGGATCTTCTCCAAAGGTCTCATAAGTTCTTCCCCACCTGGGATCCTGAACGATATCGATGACCGGGCTCATGGCGGAGGTAATTCCCACACTGCGGCTCTCCTGACCGATAATTTCACTCATCTTACTGGCAAGCTCTGGCTCCCAGGTACATCCCATATTGATCATGGCCGGGAAAAGGGTGCCGCCTGCTGCTGGATAACCGCAAAGATTCTCAGCCTGTAACGCAACCGGTATTCCCAGTCTGGTCTCTTCCACAAAATAACGCTGGATCTGGTTGCTGATTCTGGAAATCTGCTCCGGGCTTACCAGGCCAACAATGGAATACTGAGTAAAACGGCCATGACCGTCAGGGAATTTTTCTTTTAAAAGCTCTGTATTTACTTTTCCATCTTCAATAAATGAAGCCGGTAAATCACCGCATAACTGGGCAACCTTCTCCTCAAGAGTCATTCTGGAAAGAAGATCCTCCACTCTCGCTTCTATCGGTTGATGTGGGTCCTTGTACAATTCCATATCAAATACCTCCATTTATTTTTTTATTTTTTCTTATAACTTTGCAATTTGACACAATACCGTTCATTGGTTATAATGGTATTAATTATTTAAATTGTTTAATTTTATGAGAGGACTATTACCACATGAAAAAAACATACCTTGTCGATACCTTTAAGGCGGCAGTGAGCATTGCCACCGTCCTGTTTTCTCTTATGATAGTTATCAGCCTGATCATCATTCACCGTTTGGGGTCAGCTGCAGTATTTTTTCTGGTCGGGCTTCTCTTTGTAAAGCCAATGCTGACCTACGCCGCTTCCGTTTGTGTGGACCAGACAGGCGTTCGCTCTTTTCTCCCCTGGAAGACGCTTCAATCCTTTAACTGGGATGAAGTTGGGGAAGTGGGTGTTGCAGGAACGAAGCTGTTTACCAGAAAAGACTCCAAGAATACCGGTTCACTCTATATCTACGTTTCAAAAACAGCTCTCACAGAGGAAGACCGGTTTGACATGATGCTTCACTGGCCGCCAAAGGACCAGATTTATCTCACCTATTCCAAACAGCGCTTAGATGAAATACAGATGCGGTTCAGCAACAAGATCCAGACCTATAACGCAGGCGGCCTTCATTTCTGATCCTGCCAGAAAGACTCCAAAAACACTGTTTCTTCCTTAGCGTTTTTGGAGTCTTTTTCCTTAATTATACGAGGAACTTATTTCCTGCAGGCGGCAGCATGTCACGAAATGTCCAGGGGATACTTCTTCCTGCTTCTGCTGTTTTAAGCATTCCTCTTTCGCATAGGGACAGCGGGCCGCAAAGCGGCAGCCTGGTTTTGGATTGACCGGTGAAGTAATTTCACCGCGCAGAATCTCACGCTTATTGGGTTTATCAATATCTGTGGAAGGAATTGCAGAAAGCAATGCTCTTGTATAAGGATGAAGCGGATTTTGAAACAGTTCCTTCGAAGAACATTTTTC
The DNA here is from genome assembly GCA_013036995.1 of Lacrimispora defluvii. Lineage (GTDB taxonomy): Bacteria > Bacillota > Clostridia > Lachnospirales > Lachnospiraceae > Lacrimispora > Lacrimispora defluvii. Next base: position 47,545 of record JAAOXG010000010.1, on the reverse strand, counting down.
AACAACCTGTCCTAAGTACATAACACAAATATCATCGGAAATATGGCGTACCACTGACATGTCATGAGTTACAAACATATAGGTCAGGCCCTTTTCCTTCTGGAGCTTCTTTAAAAGGTTGAGTACCTGCGCCTGGATTGATACATCAAGTGCGGATACCGGCTCATCACATACCACAAACTCTGGCTCTAATGCAAGCGCACGGGCGATTCCCACCCGCTGTCTGCGTCCGCCGTCAAGTTCATGGGGGTATGCTTTTCTCAACCGTTCATCTATACCAACCAGATCCATTAATTCCTGTGTTTTCTGATCAATCTGGTTTTTTGTAAAACGCCTAGATACGATCAGGGGTTCCCGGATTGTACTGTCTATGGTTTTACGCGGATCAAGAGAGGAGTATGGATCCTGGAATATAATCTGCATTTTTTCACGGGCCTGCCGTAAATCCTTCCCCTTTAAATTGGTGACATCCGTTCCATTTAATAAAATCTGTCCGTCTGTACTCTCATGGAGATGGATAATGGTTCTTCCCAGGGTGGATTTTCCGCAGCCTGACTCTCCTACAACACCCAGAGTACGTCCTTTTTCAATGGTAAAGGTGACGTCATCAACAGCGTGAAGCATACCGCGGGGAGTTGTAAAATATTTTTTTAAATTCTTTACTTCAATAACCGGATTCATTTAATCCTCCCCCTTCATAACGGCTTCAATACGGCAGCAGCGGCAGTCGTGTCCATCCTGAGTCTTGTACATGCTGATTGGTTCCTTCCGGCATGCATCTGTTGCAAATTTGCATCTTGGTGCAAAGGAGCAGCCCTGAGGCAGGTTGGTTGGATCCGGCGGCAGTCCGTCAATGGGGTGAAGCCATTCTTCATCCTCATTCATGTCAGGTATCGCTCCAAACAATCCAATGGTATATGGATGAGAGGGGTGTTTAAAAATCTGCTGTTTCGTTCCATACTCAATAATGCTGCCTGCATAGATAACTGCCACAGTATCGCATACCTGTGCAACCACACCCATATCATGAGTGATTAGCAGCATGGCTGTGTTATATTTGTTTCTTAACTCTGCGATCAGATCAAGCACCTGAGCCTGTATGGTCACATCGAGAGCCGTCGTTGGTTCATCTGCCAGCAGAAGGTCTGGATTGCAGGCCAGAGCGATGGCAATGACAACTCTCTGCTTCATTCCGCCGGAAAACTGGTGGGGATAAGAATAATAGCGCTCTGCAGGAATCCCTACAATTTCAAGCATTTCCTTTGCCCGTTTTTCATGCTCTGCCCGATTGTTGTTATCACTGTGCAGACTCACTACCTCAGCGATCTGATCACCGACACGAAGAACCGGGTTTAACGCTGTCATGGGATCCTGAAATATCATGGAAACCTTGTTTCCACGGATCTTTCTCATGTCAGTTTCTGATAATTTCAAGAGATTTTCCCCTTCCAGGTAAATCTCACCATTTGCAATATGACTGCCAACATCGGGTAAAATCCTAAGGATTGATTTTGCAATGGTAGTTTTCCCTGCACCGGTCTCACCAACCAGTCCCAGGGTTTTTCCCCTCTCAAGCTGAAGGCTTACATCATTTACGGCATGGACAATCTGCCCATCCGATTTGTATTCCACCTTTAAGTCCTTTATAGAAAGGAACGGCATATCTGTATTGATCTCTTTCTGATGCACAGCTGTTCCTCCTTCCTTAATTCTTCAATTTGGGATCGAGAGCATCTCTTAAGCCGTCTCCCAGTAAATTCAATGCAAGTACCGTCACTGCAATCGCAAGTCCCGGAAAATAAACCAGATGGGGAGCCTGACGAATAAACTGGCGGGCTGCTGATAACATGGCACCCCATTCAGGAATAGGAGGCTGAACACCAAGACCGATAAAGCTTAAACCAGCAGCCAGCGTTATGGTCTGCGCCACTCCCATGGTGGCAGATACAATCATGGGTGAAATACAGTTGGGAAGCAGATGACTTGTAATAATCCGGAATTTGCTACAGTTAATGGACTGGGCAGCTTCAATGTATTCATTTTCCCTCTCCTTCAGCATCTGGGCCCGGAGCATTCTGGCCATACCAGAAATACTTCCTATGGATAATGCCACGATTGTATTAAAATAACCAGGTCCCAGTACGGCAGAAATAACGATCATTAAAAGCATTCCCGGAATTGCCTGAATGATATCCAAAAAACGCATGATGAGATTGTCCACCTGTCCGCCGAAATAACCGGCAATTGCACCAATGGTACAGCCAATAACGGAACCAATGGCAACTGCTATAATACCGATGGAAATGGAATACCTTGCACCAAAAAGCACACGGCTGAATATATCTCTTCCCATATCATCGCATCCAAACGGATGGGAAAAGGATGGTGTGGCAAACATGTTTGCCATGTCCATAAAGGAATAATCATAAGGTATAATGTAAGGTGCCAGGATTGCCAGGATGATTTCAGTAGAAAGAATTAAAAGGCCAAGCATTGCCGCTTTATTCTTACTCATCTGTCTCATAACAGCAGTAAAACCACCCTGATTCTTGGCATGTCCGGTCGTCTTAGGCATTTGCTTTCACCTTCCTTTTCTTCCTGCCTGATGCATACTGTGCCTTGATTCGCGGATCTACCAGTGCATAAAGTAAATCTACTACAAGCATACAGAAGCTGAATGTGATTGCAAGGAAAATGGAGCCGCCCTGCACGATGGGATAATCACGGCTGTTTACAGCACCGATAATATAGGTGCCCATACCCGGAATAGCAAAGATTGTTTCAATGATCATCGCTCCTCCAAGGAAATGGCCAAACATGGTTCCCATAACAGTTATAATAGGGATTAAACTGTTTTTTAAGGCATGTTTCATAATTACATCCCGTTCCGGTACCCCTTTTGAACGGGCAGTTGTGATATAATCAGCACGGATTACATCTAACATGGCAGACCGGGTTTGTCTGGCGCAGCTTGCAAGACCTCCTGTACTTCCGGAAATTGCAGGCAGAATGTAAAATTTAATACCGGCCAGCCCGGTTCCGATTCCCAAAGCAGGGAGCCAGTTGAGTTTTACAGAAAACTGTAAAACCAGCAGCAACGCAAGCCAGAAATTGGGGATTGCCACACCAACCAGTGCAAGCACCATACACAGGGAATCCTGCCATTTATTCTGCTTGATTGCAGCTATCACACCCAATGGAATACCAATACCAACGGATATTAATAAGGTAGTAATAGTCAGCATCAATGTTCTTGGAAGACGTTCCTTAATAGAACTGGTTATATCCACATTGGTCAGCCAGGACTTTCCAAGGTCAAAATGGATAAAAACATCACTCATATACCGGCCGAGGCGTAGCACAATCGGATCATCCAGTCCCAGTTCCAGACGTTTCGCAGCAAGTTCTGTTTCCGTCGCGGAAGGACCAAGGATAATTTCCTCCGGCTTTCCCGGGCAGAAGGTCATCATAATAAAAACCAGAATTGCAACTCCCAGAACTATCGGTATCATCCAGATCAATCGTTTCAATACATATTTTAACATATATTATTCTCCATTGAAGCTGACTGGTGCGCAGCCTTGTTGTGCTTCTCTGCGCACCTCAGCTTAGAATTAGTATAAAACTGTTCTGCTTCTGATATTTTTAGTAATTGGTAAATGTACTGGATGCCGGAGCAATATAACCCTGGTACTCAAGTACTTCTTTTTCTAAACCTGCATCTTTTCTTATTACTACAATTGTCTGGGGATTAAACATTCCATACGCAATTGCATTATCCTTGATATACTTATGAACTGCATCAATGTTTTCCTCTGTATAGCCGCTTGGTGTCCAGGCTTTATATAAAAGTTCTGCCAGAGTATTGTCATGACGGCTTGTTGCATCTCCGGTTTTATAAGCAGCAGGGTCATACCGGATAGACCAGTGGTCACTTAAGTATGTTCCTCCGATTGTATTAAGCACGATGTCATACTGAGTACCATCGAGACGGATAGAAGTAAATAAAGCCATATCTACAATCTTTAATTCAACCTTGATGCCGATTGCCATTAAATAGCTCTGGAGCATCTGCGCCATTCTCTGGGACAATGTGTTACTGGTTGTAAGGATGCTGATTGGTTCACCGTTATAGCCGGAATCTGCAAGCAGCTGTTTTGCCTTGTCAACATTGTAATTGTAATAATCTTCTTCCATCCACTTCTGGTTAAATCCGTTAAACATCGGCGGGCAGACATCATACATAGGTGTTCCATAGCCCTGAAGAAGACCAGTGATCAGACCATTCTCATCAATGCTGTAGCAGATTGCCTGACGCAGTTTCACATTATTTGCAACTACACTGGTGTCTGCGCCGGAGAAAAACATCTGATATCCCTGAGAACCATCTGCCAGTTCAACTGTGTAATCCTTGTTGTCTGCAAATTGTTTTACAGAAGAAGGATCAAGAGAAATTACCATGTCTACAATACCGGTTTCCAAAGCAATTGCCATCTGGGAAGATTCTGTAATACAGTGATAGCTGAGCTTCTTAACAGAAGGACGTACACATTTTGGCATATTTGCTTCATCCTGCCAATAATCACTTCTCTTTTCAAAGGACAATTTGGAATTTGCTGTATATTCCGTAATCATGTAAGGTGATGTGGAAACCAGTGATGCACCAAATTCATCCGGGCTGGCTTCAAATGCTTTTTTAGAGATTGCGTAGGTATCTCTTAAAAGAGACTCAAATGTACCCACAATATTGGATTTCATCTTAACTGTCAATGTATAGTCGCCAGTCTGCTCCACACTTTCAACCTTTGCAAATACAGGCTTTAATGCCCGTTTCATGGATTCCTGCATAAACCAGACAATATCAGATGCATCGATTTTATTTCCTGCGGAATCGCTTACTCTGTCCCAGATTTCAATATTATATGTAAATCCATCATCGTCTGTTTTCCATGATTTTGCTACCAGTGGTTCCATTTCCCGGATTTCATTTACAACCGCCAGAGATTCATACAACTGGGTCATAAACGGAGCATTTCTTAAGGTATTACCCCTGAATGGTGTTAAGCTTTCCACCATCTGATTATAACCAATATCCAATACACCATCGCCGCCTGTGGCTGCTGCCTGAGTACCCCCAGTAGCTGCTGTTGAACTTTCAGATGCGGCACTGTTGCCTGCACTGCTTCCAGACGTTTCTGACTTAGAACCGCCGCAGCCTGCCAGCGTAGAAGCTGTCATTACCATAGCCAGGGCAAGCGAACAAATTTTCTTAAAACCTTTTTTCATAAAAAATTCCTCCTTCTCTGATGCCTTATTATTTCAAGTGTTTTTCATGCACCTGATATTAAAAAGAGATACCATTGGCTCTTCTGTCACCGACAGCCGCCCCATAACCGTTTGCCTGAATCTTATTTTCATTTTTTCCCAGGGCCTGAAACATATACTGTTTATACGCTTCCACGCCTGGCTGGTCAAACGGGTTAACCCCAAGAATCTTTGCTGACAAATAACATACAAACTCGAAGAAATAAAACAGCTGGCCAAACGTCTCCTCATCTACTGCAGGAACGCTTATTTTCATACACGGGAACTTTTTACTGTGAGCTGTAATTGTTGCCTCAAATGCTGCCCGGTTTATTTCATCAAAATCCTTACCGTCTAAATAATCAAACAGATCATCCACATTATCATTGTGCAGAATATAAGATGCTCCAGTATCCTGAACATCCAGGAATGTTTCAAAAATCACATTGGATCCATCCTGTAAAAACTGACCGATGGAATGCAAATCCTCAGAAAAGTTTCCAAACAGAGGATATAAGCCTTTGTTGTCTTTTCCTTCGCTTTCACCAAACAGCTGCATCCACCACTTTGCAAAGCGGAAATAACGCGGTTCGAAATAAGAAAGCATCTCCATGCTGAACCCCTTTTGGTAGAGCAGATTTCTTATAACCGCATATTCCAGAGCCATACTTTCAGAGGCGCTTTCCTTAAGAAGACGCTGACGCATGAGCTGAGCACCTTTGGCAATTGCACTAATATCAATTCCTGCCACAGCCATGGGGAATAGCCCTACCGGGGAAAGAGCCGTAAAGCGCCCTCCGATGTTAGCAGGAAACGGAAGGAAATGAAATCCGTTCACCTTACAGAGCTTTTCCAGATGACTTCCCTCTGAGCCAGTACAGATCACCCGTTTTACATATTCTTCACCGTATTCTTTTTTCATGAAACTGCGCAGAGCACGGAATCCGATGCCAGGTTCCAGTGTTTCGAAATTTTTTGCAATTACGTTTATGTATACACTCTTTCCTTTTAATTCCTGCAAAACGCTTCGTATGCTGTCTGCGGAAATGCTGTTCCCTGCCCAGACAATGGTAACCGGGCCTGTCTCTCCTATGGCATCCACCACTGCACGTGCTGCCTGATTGGATCCGCCGATACCAATGACTACGAATACATCTGCATTCTTCCTGACATCTGCTGCTAATTTCTGGTAATACGTGATCCACTTTTCTCCAGCCCACTCCTCTACATCAAGCCAGCCAAGATTTTCTTCATACTGTTCTTCCCCATACTTTACTTCTTCAAGGTAAGAGGCATATTCTTCCACACCACTGGCAATTTCCTCCGGCGACAGCCATGAGGAACCGTCTATTAACTCCATACTTATTTCTTTCATAATTCACCTCGAATAAATGTAAAAGCAATTAATTAATTAATTTAATTTATACTAATATTACTTTACATCCAGCCATTATTCAAGATGTGAATTTTCATAAATTTACACCATATATTTTGTGCACTTTTTACAATCATTTACTTTTTCCGACAGAATGCATTAGATAACCATTCTATTAAAGATTTTCGTTTTCCTATGCCTTGTTGTTAACATTGATGGTACTGGTAAAATATGGAACCATGCTTAAACCGGGTATTTCAGGAAAAAAAAGTCCACCGGCCCGCTGCAAAAAGCAACGGTCCGATGGACTTTTTTAATAATTTTAATTATGCATTCATGAATAATGCGATATCATCATCCACTTCACCGATTCCTGCAATACCAAAGGTATCTACAAGCACCTTTGCAACATTAGGAGATAAAAATCCTGGTAATGTCGGTCCTAAGTGAATGTTCTTTACGCCAAGGTGAAGGAGTGCAAGAAGCACGATAACTGCTTTCTGCTCATACCAGGCGATGTTGTAAGCGATCGGAAGCTCATTGATATCAGCCAGACCGAAGATTTCCTTTAACTTCATTGCAATGACTGCAAGAGAATAGGAATCGTTACACTGACCTGCATCAAGGACTCTGGGGATACCATTGATATCGCCTAAATTCAGCTTATTGTATTTATATTTTGCACAGCCTGCTGTCAGGATTACAGTATCCTTTGGAAGCTTCTCTGCAAACTCTGTATAGTAGTTTCTTGATTTTGCTCTGCCGTCGCAGCCTGCCATTACAAAGAATTTCTTGATGGCGCCGGATTTTACAGCATCAACCACCTGATCAGCCAGTGCAAATACCTGATTATGTGCGAAACCGCCTACGATGGAACCAGTTTCAATTTCTTCCGGACTTGGAAGTGTCTTTGCAAGCTCGATGATGGCTGAGAAATCTTTCTTTCCGTTCTCATCTGCTTCAATATGTGTACATCCCGGGAAACCAGTAGCGCCTGTGGTGAAGATCTTAGCTGCTGCTTCAGGAGTTCTTGGAGGAACGATACAGTTGGTTGTAAAGAGAACCGGGCCATGGAAGGATTCAAACTCTTCTAACTGTTTCCACCATGCATTTCCGTAGTTTCCTGCGAAATGATCATATTTCTTAAATGCGGGGTAATAATGAGCTGGAAGCATCTCGCCGTGGGTATAAACGTCTACGCCTGTTCCGGCAGTCTGCTCTAAAAGCTGTTCCATATCTGCTAAATCATGACCTGAAATTAAGATAGCCGGGTTCTTTCTTACACCGATGTTAACGGAAGTGATCTCCGGATTGCCGTAACGGGAAGTGTTGGCTTCATCAAGAAGAGCCATGGCTGTTACGCCAACTTCACCTGTCTGTAAGGTTAAAGCCACCAGATCATCTGCAGAAAGAGTATTGTCAAGGGTGGCTGCCAGACCTTTGTACATAAATCCATAGACGTCAGTGTTTTCTTTGCCAAGGTTAATTGCATGCTCTACATAAGCAGCCATACCTTTAATTCCGTAAATGATAAGCTCTCTTAAAGAACGTACATCCTCATTTTCTGTGGAAAGAACGCCAACTGTAGCAGCCTTGTCAAGCATAGCTTCTCTGGTTGTTACATGGAAAGTTGCTGCATCACTGTTGCCTGTATAACCTTTTTCAGATGCCAGCTCATCTCTTAAGCCAAGTACCTTTAAAATCTGTGCTTCAATTGCTGCTGCATCGAAGTTTGCATTGGTAATGGTAATAAAAAGGCTCTTTACCACCTCATGATTAATTTCAGCGATATCAGCTGCGTTTGTTCCTGTCTTTACAACGACTTCAGAGATTCCTTTTACTGCATAGATAAGCAGATCCTGCAGCTTGGCAACCTCTTCTGTCTTGCCGCATACCCCTTTCACTGTACATCCTGTGTTCTTTGCTGTCTCCTGACACTGATAGCAAAACATGCTCATATTCCTTACCTCCTAAAGTAAATTTATACACACCCCATTTGGGAGTTTGTGCGCGTTTCATATTTGTGTTATTTCCCTGTTGCTCATTAAGAATATCATCGAACCTGATTTATGTCGGTTGTTATTACAACACAACACAATCAATTTTAATTTTTTTGATTTTTTATAATTTTAAATGTGTTTCTGTCAAAATCGATCAGCCCTTCTGACCAATCAGATTCAGCTCTCTTGTAAGCGCACCTCTGTTTACACAAAGAAATTCCGAGAGCTCCATTTGAACGTAAAAACCGCATGACTTCTGTAATACAATACAAAAGCCATGCGGCTGACTGACTATTCTTTTATATTTAAAACAGCTTATATTTTACCACCTGTATCCTGCCCTTTTTTATATAGGGCAAAGGAATAAAAAGAAGGAATAACAACGATTAGAACCACTATAAAAACAATGACAGAGACTCCATGGAAAGCAGCAGTCAGATGCAGGTATCCGCTTACCAGGAGGAGAAAACCTCCGGCCACCATCATATGACCGGCCAGGCGGTTAGTTTTATTCCAGTTATCCGGATTATCTAATGTCCATGGAAGCCTTACTCCCATTACGTAGTTTCTTCTGCTCTTCGGTAAGTAGTTTCCAGTTATAATAAGCACAATACCTGTTAAATAGAAGGAGAATGACATGATTGGAAATTTAACACCAAGTGACATAAGCAGCGTGGCGGGTATCATGATCAGGGAAATAAGAGGTACCATCCAGATTCCAATTACCCGGAGCGCCCTGGACTGCCCCCTCCATTTGGGATCATAAAGCAGACGAATGCTTGCTAAGATGTTGAGCAGCAGAAATACAAATGGCATTCCAAATGCAGCCATGGCTTTTGGAAGATATCCGTTAATTTCACCTGCACTGTTCCAATGTACCGCGATTTGCTCCGGAAGCCTTTTATAGAGGATTACAGAGAGGATCTCCGGAAGCATGCACAAAACAGAGGTTATAATAATTGTTCTTTTATTCTTCATCATTCTTATCCTTTCCCTTAAATTGAGACAGCCAAAGCATAAGCTCCTCAAAAACAGATGTATTCAGTTCATAATAAACAAAATTTTTGTGCTTTGATTCAAATACCAGATCCGCCTTTTTCAACTGAGTGAGGTGGTATGAGATGGTGGCATTTGTCATATCAAATTTTTCTGCAATCTGTCCCGCTGATAAACGGCCGCTTCTCAGCATCATTAGAATCTCCCGCCTGACGGGATCTGAGAGAGCCTTAAACGTATCTGGAAATCCCAATATGATCCTCCTATCTATTTAGATGTTTTTCTAAATAGATATTACTCCCGTCTTGAATCTCTGTCAATAGTATATTACAAAACAGGGACATACCGGAAGAAAAACAACTCCGGCATGTCCCTGTTATTATATTTCTATATCAGTTAAATCTCCCCCATTGGTTTCAATCACTTTTTTGTACCAGTAGAATGATTTTTTTCTGATCCGTTTCATTGTTCCATTTCCCTGGTCGTCCTTATCCACATAGATAAAGCCATACCGCTTTTTCATTTCTCCAGTACCCGAGCTTACGATATCAAGAGCTGACCATACGGTATATCCCATGAGATTTACATGACTGTTAATGGCGCTTTCCATTTCAGTTATGTGCTGTCTTAAATAGTTAATTCTGTAATCATCACAAATAAATCCGTTGTCATCCGGCTGATCAACCGCACCAAGTCCGTTCTCAACGATGAAAATCGGAATCCCGTAACGGTCCTGAATCTTATTGAGCGTATACCTAAGACCTTTTGGATCAATCTGCCAGCCCCACTGAGTTGTCTTTAGATAAGGATTTCTCACTCCGCCTAACAGATTACCCAGAGTGGTGGCATGACCTTCCTCTGTAGTGACGCAGTTGCTCATATAATAAGAGAATGAATAAAAGTCAACGCAGCCATTTCTTAATACAGCCTCATCCTCCGGTTCTACAGCCAGCTGAATCTGATTTTCTTCCAGATAGCGCAGTGCATATCCGGGATAGCTCCCCTTTACCTGAACGTCTGCACAGAAGTCATTAATTAAATGGTCAAGTTCCTGTAGAAGAAGCATATCCTCCGGTCTGGAAGTCAGCGGATACATGGTGATATGAGCAATCATACAGCCCACTTTAAATTCCGGGTTGATTTCTCTTGCTGCCGCCACTGCTTTTGCACTGGCAAGAAATACGTGATGGAGCGCCTGAAAGCGGAGGTTTTTATCGTCTAAGGGATTGGCCACTTCATCGTCTTCCCGGTTAATAATGCCAAGTACCTCAAGATTACCCATAGGCATGGTGGCAAAATTGATTTCATTAAAGGTCAGCCAATATTTCACTTTATCCTTATACCGCTCCATTACACACCTTACATAGCGTTCAAAAAAACCGATCACTCTGCGATCCGCGAATCCTTTGTATGCTTTCACCAGATGGTACGGTATCTCAAAATGGCTCAGTGTCACCATTGGTTCAATTCCGTACCTGTGGCACTCGTCAAAAACCCGGTCATAGAACTTCAAGCCTTCCTCATTGGGAATTTCATCATCTCCATTTGGGAAAATTCTGCTCCAGGCGATGGACAGCCGGAATACCTTGAATCCCATTTCTGCAAATAATGCAATATCTTCTTTGTAGTGGTGGTAGAAATCAACTGCGGTATGGCTGGGATAACGTTCCTCCTTACGAATTTCAGAAGTAAAAACCCTGTTCTTATTAAGGGATCCTGCCGTTAAATGATCACAGATGCTCTCTTTTTTTCCATCAGTCTCCCAGGCTCCCTCACACTGGTTGGCTGCAACAGCACCGCCCCATAAAAAATTATCTGGAAACAATTTCATTCCTCCTGTCTGTTATAATATGGCAATTAGATCATCGCCGCGGCGGACGTTTGAACCGCCCTCCATTACTGCAATAATATCCATATAATCATTTGTATTAGTCACGATAACCGGAGTATCAAGAGAATATCCTTCTTTTTCAATTGCATCTTTATCAAAGGTAATCAGAAGATCTCCCTTTTTCACCTTGTCACCCTCTTTCACATGGGCATCAAAATGGTTTCCGTCTAAGCGAACCGTATCCATTCCTATGTGGATAATCACTTCACAGCCCTGGTCAGACATAAGTCCTATGGCATGCTTTGTTGGAAACAGCATCATAACCGTGCCGTTAAATGGAGCCGTCACTTTTCCCTCTGAAGGAGTAACTGCAACTCCTTTTCCCAGAGTTTCATTGGAAAATGCCGCATCCTCAATCTGACTGAGGGGTTTGACTTTACCGGTTAACGGAGATGCAATCACTTCTTTTTTACATTTTTCAGAATCACTTTCTTCCCCTTTCGTCAGAGAAGGTTCTTCGTCTTTAAACGTCACGAATGAAACAGCAAAACCAATTACCAGTGAAATTGCAGCAGCAATAACTGCTCTCACCAGACTTACTCCCGGCTGAGCCGGATCAAGAAGTGCGGGAATTTCAAACAGTCCCATACCTGCCATTGTGTGATATTTTAATCCTAAAGCGGCTGTTGCTGCACCAGCGACAGCTCCGCAGAGGCAGGAAAGAACGAAATGTTTCATTCTGGGAAGTAAAATTCCGTATATAGCCGGCTCCGTTACTCCGAAAAAGCCTGAAATCCATGCAGGAAGAGCGATCTGCTTTAAGCTCTTATCCTTTGTTTTCAGCCACATGGCGAAAACCATACCGGTGGTTGTAAAGGTAACAAAGGTGGTAAATGCCAGGATCGGATCCGGAGTTCCAGAAATAATATTTGTAATGCAAAGCACAACCAGTACAATATGAACACCAAATACAATCATTACCTGCCAGAATCCGCCTACTAAAAATCCGGCAGCGATTGGGCTTAGTTTATATACCGATAATACAGCCTGAGAAATGCCATTGGACAGCATGTTGGCAAGAGGTCCGATTACCACATAGCCAAGAGGAACTGATATTAACAGTACAAGCATTGGTGTGATAAAGGTTTTCACCATATCAGGGATTACCCGGTTGAAAAAGCTCTCCAGAGGCTTCGCTACAGCTACAATTAATATGACTGGAAGCAGTGTGGATGTATAAGTTGCATTGAACACATGACCAAACAGAGGCACATCCACTCCGTTAATGGTTGGATAACACAGAGCCGCTCCTATAATCAGACCCAGAAACGGATTCATCTCTATTTTCTTTGCAGTGTTGTAACCAATAACAACCGGGAAGAAATAAAAGATGGAATCTCCAATTGCATTAAGCAGTATATAAATACCGTCTTCATTGGAATAAAGTCCCAGGTAGGACAGAATGGAGTTAAATCCTTTTAACATACCGCAGGCACAAAGGATGCCGATTGCAGGCATCATAATCCCGGAAATCAGATCCAGTGATTTTTCCCTGAAACTCATCTTCTTTTTTTCTGTCTCTTTCTCTGATGAGATATTTGCAATCTTACATACATCTGCAAATACCTGTGGAACGTGGTTTCCGATGACAACCTGATACTGACCGGAGCTGCGCATCACTGTTATGATACCTTCTGTCTGTTTCAGCGCTTCATCATCTGCAAGGCTTTCATCTTTTAATTGAAAGCGCAGACGGGTTACGCAGTGTACAAGGCTTAAAATGTTATCCTTGCCGCCGACTTTTTTGATAATGTCTTTTGCCAACAGGTCATATTTTCCCATTGTTAAATCCTCCATTTTTCTTTTTTATTTGAAATATGAAAGTTTAGCCAACCTAATGTAACCATCTTGTCATAAAACAGTCTTATAAACAACTCGTTCAATGTGAAGCGTTAAATACAGTTTTTCATCATTGGATACCTGGTAGTTATATTTCTTTCTGAGAAACTCACAAATCTTTTCTGCACACTCATAGGCATTCACATATTTTTTCTTAATGATCAGCAGCAGATCATCCTGCTCATCATCAAGATAGGTTTTTCCCTCCAGAAGTCTCTGGGCAAAAAACTTTAAGTGAGTGATAAAACGGTAATAATATAATGAGTCTTCTTTAAAAAACAAGTGAAAATTATAGGAAACGATATTGGTGATCTCTGAGATCAGTTCGGCAACCTGATGAATCTCTTCGGAGCCTTTTTTCGTAACAGCTTCCACAAAATGAATGGCGATAAATCCCGCTTCATCTTCCGGCAGGCGGATTGAAAAACGTTTTTCTATCATATCCAAAGCCTTTAAACCAATCTCAAATTCTTTCTTGTAAAACTTCTTTATATCCCATAAAATAGCGTTTTTTATTGTGATTCCTTCCTGGAACCGTTTCACGGCAGAATAAATGTGATCGATTAAAGATAAATGAATGGTATCATTTAAGTCTGCCTCTAATACCTTTGAAGCATATTCAATCATCTCTTCTCCCAGCTCCACATAGCCGATGGGAATGTTGGCTACCAGCTCCTGAAACCGGTTGTTAATTAAGGGATCAGACAAAACAAAGATCTTATCGATTTTGCTTTCATCAAGCTCATCTCCATTCTTCTTTTTAAATGCAAGACCGCAGCCCATAACAACCTTCTCCACCCCGTTTTCATCTCTGATAACGACTGCGTTGTTATTAAAAATTTTGTAAATGATCATGCTTCTCACCCCTGTCCACTGTAATAACGATCCTCAAGTTCCTGTTTTTGGCGAAAAAAAACCTGTTTACCATGTATTATGGGCAATAAATGCCACAATAACATAATAAACAGGTATAGCTTGCAAATGCAATCACCATCCATTTGACCATAGTATAATACAAAAGAATGAATTTAGCAAGATAAATAATTTTGGAAAAGAACTTCAATTGTTTTAAATTTATCTGAATTAGTTACACTGCAGTTTTATATATTCCTATGTATTATTTTTTTGTAGTTGCTGCTGTTTTTGTTGTAGCTGCTGCTTTAGTAGTTGCTGCAGTTTTTTTAGTTGCTGCCTTTGCTGCTGTGCTATTAACCTTTGCTGCTTTTTTCTGTTTTTTCACTGCTTTTGTCTTTTTTGCAGCTGCTTTTTTATGTGTTTTAGCCTTGCTGGTTTTCTTTGCAGCTGCTTTTTTATGTTTCTTTACTTTAGCTGCCTTTTTTGTAACGGCTTTCTTATCTGTTTTTACAGCTGCTGCCTTTGCTGAATCAGCTTTTGCTGCCTCTGTTGTTTTTGCTGCTTCTGTTGTCTTGGCTGCTTCCGTTGTCTTTGCTGCTGTGCCTGCCTGTGTTGTTGCTGCTGCTTTAGTCGGATTTACTGCTGTTGTTGCTGCCTGGGCTGGAATGGCTACTGTTCCTGTGATAAGCATAGCGGTTGTTAAAAGAGAGGTGATTGATTTCATTGATTTCTTCATAATTGTTACTCCTTTCATTGGGGGGGAATTTTTTCTTTTCTGCTTGAAATCATACTACCATTTACTGACGCATTTCAAAGGTGAAACTGTGGCAAAATTGTGGCAGCTCTATGAATCGGAAATAGAAAATGATAAAATAAACGAAACAGCCGAAAGGAAGGGTTATAGATAAATGGAAAAGAAACGAATTTACCTTGCAGATGACGAACAGCCCATCAGGGATTTAATACAGCTTTTTCTGGCTGCCGAGGGGTTTGAGGTACAGACATTTCCAGACGGAGACCAATTGTATGCCGCCTTTGATAAGAATCCTTCAGATATGGTAATCCTAGATGTTATGATGCCTGGTACAGACGGACTGGTGTTGTGCCGGGAGATCCGGAAAAGAAGTAATGCACTGATTGTAATTGTTTCTGCCAGAGACAGCGAAGCAGACCGCATAGCCGGAATCACCTTAGGTTCTGATGATTACTTAACAAAGCCTTTTTCTCCTATGGAGCTTGTAACCAGAGTAAAAGCACTATTTCGGAGAATGGAGTTGGATTTGGGCAGCTACAAGGGAGAAATCTATCTTTTTGGAAATATAAAGGCTGATGTAAATAAAAGAGAGTTTTCCGTTAACGGAAAGACACTTGATGTTACTCCCACAGAATTCGCCCTTATGGTCTATTTATTGGAAAAAAAGGAACAGGCAGTGTCCAGGGAAGAACTGCTAAAGCATGTCTGGAAATTTGATTTTGAAGCAGATACCAGAGCAACCGATGATGTGATTAAAAGACTGCGAAAAAAACTGGCGGCTGCAGAAGCAGATGTAAAAATACAGTCTGTCTGGGGTTTTGGTTTCCGCCTGGAATTAGGAGATACCCATGAAGAGTATAAAAAATAAAATCCAGAAGCCATTTTTAACCCTTCTCATACTGATTCCGCTGGCCACCCTTATACTATTTAATCTTTCTTTTCGGGTCTACAGCAATGCTACAGCCAAAAATGAATTAAAAACTACAATCCGTGCAGTGGAAAAGGAAATAAAAAGTGAACTGGAAACAGACGGAGGCCAGCCCTCAGAAAAGAAAGCATTGAATATGGCAAGGAATATCCTCATGGCCCTTAAATCCTCTCATTTTTCACAAGGTATGGATTTCTATCTTCTGGACCGGAATGCAAAACCTGTATTTCCATCACAGATAAAGCTTGCCCCTTCCCAGATTGCATATTTAGATGTCATAAAGGATCAGTATCTTAAGATGAACCAGGGCACCGTTTACACCATTCCTGTAAACGGTAAAAAGTACTTCACCATCGCCTATTCCCTGAACAATGATGATTTAAGCAATCTAACCGCTGTATTTGTCCTTCCGGCAGACCGAATGAATAAATATCTGGGAGCAGTCAATTTTATCCTTTTTGCCATCATGCTTCTTGGTATCCTTATCGCCATCTATTTTTCAGAGAAAATCGCGGCACATATCACAGTGCCCATCACCAGGCTTGGTGTTCTTTCCCTGCAGATCGGACAGGGGGATTTTGATATGAGCCATTTCAGCATTCCCCAGGATACACTGGAGTTTAAGCAGCTTTATGATAACATCAGTATCATGGTTGGAAGGCTGGAGACCTATGATAAAAATCAGAAGACATTTCTGCAAAATGCTTCTCACGAACTTCGAACTCCACTCATGTCCATTCAGGGGTATGCCGAAGGAATTGAAAGCGGCATATTCCCTGATACAAAAGAAGCAGCTCAGATTATCAAACGAGAAAGCATACGTTTAAACGAACTTGTAAGTGAACTGCTCACACTCTCCCGCTACGAAAGCGG
Organism: Lacrimispora defluvii; assembly: GCA_013036995.1. Classification (GTDB taxonomy): domain Bacteria; phylum Bacillota; class Clostridia; order Lachnospirales; family Lachnospiraceae; genus Lacrimispora; species Lacrimispora defluvii. The sequence continues at coordinate 30,730 of JAAOXG010000010.1, read as the reverse complement.
AACGTACAAACCACAGTGGGAGGAGGTTAACCTATGTCATTTATTAAAAGATTATACCCAGCGGCTTATGGGGCTGGCGGCTAAATCAGAGAAACATCTGGAACTGCTTCTGCCCGAATATGACGTAATGATTCAGACTGACGATATGATACTCTCCCAGGCAGTTATTAACATTGTATCCAACTGCATGCGCTATGCAAGGCAGAAAGTCACCATCTCCCTGGAAAAAAGAGGCGGAATTGTATCCTTAATCATATCAGATGACGGAGATGGAATTCCCCAAAACGACATCCCCTTTATCTTCGACCGTTTCTATAAAGGGAAAAATGGTAATTTCGGTTTAGGGCTTGCCATCGCAAAATCTGCAGCAGAACTGCTGAACGGCAGAATTAAAGCGTATAACCAGGAACAGGGAGCTGTTTTTGAAATATCCTTTTAAAAAGTCTGGTTTATTTCCAGCTATTGTATTTTTCAATGGGCTCCGGTCCTCTGACTACAGTACGGAGGACTTTAAGCCCTCCTTCTTCATCAGCTGCGATTCTCCAGTCAACCATCAGGATCTCACCGCCTATTATTTCAATCCCTGATATTCCTCTTGTCCGGGTACAGCATCCAGTGTTAAAATAGGGAAGATCATTTGCTTTTGGGAATTTAGGCCTGTGGGTATGACCGCAAATCAGCATAACCTTTTTTTTCTTGATCCATTCATCATAGATCCGCTCTATCTTATGCCTCTTAAATAAATTGCGGGCAGGGCTTGTGGGATTGTCAAAGCCCACCAGATGGAGATATCTCCAAAAATAACGCAGAAGCAGCATGGATACAAACCATAACTGGTCATTCATAAAATCTCCCTGATGTCCATGAAGTACAAAGATCTTCTGCCCGTTTTCTTTATATTGTAAAACCAAAGCCTCTTTTGGTTTGATTCCCCTAAATAAATCTACCGTCTTTTGATTGTAATAATCATAAAACTGATAATAATTGGATTTTACAAAATGTTTGGACTTAAGATAAATATTATGATTCCCGTATAACAGAATAAACCGTCCGGAATCATAAAACTTCTTCATCACAGTAAACACATCCGTATGGGCCAACCGGATGACACTGAAATTTTTATATTCCCATAATTCATCGCCGTCGCCCACTTCTACATAGACATAGTTTTCTTTGTAATAATAATTTAGAGCATGTAAAAAGATGTTCTGGTTCCGGATAAATTCATCGGAAACACTGTCATCTCCACGGTGACTGTCACTAAAAAATATAAATTTAGAATTTTTATCAAAGGTTACGGTATCGGCGTGTTTAAATGTTTTTGTCAGTCTCTTATTTGCTTTCATATTAACTCCAATTTGACTTTTTTATTAGTATAAAACTTATTTAAGCTTTTATACTGTTCAAAGCCGGGAAAAGAAATACGGTTCCTTTTATGAATCACGGTTACCTGCATATTCCAAATTCTATTGCGTTCTTTGGACATCCAACCGCTTTTATTTGATAATTGATTTATTTTTTAGAATGATGTATACTATCAGTACATAAATCTCGTAAGCGTTCACGTAAGCCAACGCACTGTCCAGCCTGCATGGTTGGAGGGTGTGTTTTTTGCGTTCTCCTTCAGGCAGGAATACAAATAAAAAGGAGATATAAGCTATGAGAAAAGAATTGGATTTGGGAACTGACACATTGGAAAGATATCAGACTTACATTGAAGACCTCTACAGTGAAACAGCTTCTCTGCAAAAAAAAGAATTTGTAAGCAAAACCGGTTGGAAAGATTTTGTGCCGGTTGTGGACGATGACACGACCCGCTTTCTTCAATTAATATTGCAGATGAAGCAGCCACAGAATATCCTTGAAATTGGGACCAGTATTGGATTTTCAACAACCTCCATGGCACTGACTGCCAGAGAGTATGGCGGAACAATTACAACAATTGAATTTGATCCCATTGCCGCCGCACAGGCCAAAATTAATTTTATTCGTTCAGGCGTTGACAGTACCATAAAAATCCTTGAAGGCGATGCATGTCAGATTGTCCCTGGCTTTTCAGACGCCTCTTTTGATTTTATTTTTCAGGATGTGGATAAACAGCTTTACCCCAGCCTGCTTAAGGATTGTATCCGGATTTTAAAGCCAGGCGGTGTTTTCGCCGCCGATGATGCCTTATTTCCTGTGATGGACTTAGATTCCAAGTGGGACGATCAGGTGGAACCTGTGGGTGAGTTCAACCACATTGTGGCCAATTCTAAGGAGCTGAGAAGCACGCTGCTGCCAATTGGAGACGGAATGATTGTTGCAGTAAAAAAATAATCTATTACTTTTAGTAACTATCAATCAATAAAAAAACAGACTGACTTCATTTTTCTGGAGTCAGCCTGTTTTGTCAGCTTTCAATAATATCTAATATTTCTTTCATGGATGCCTGAAATTCAACATCTGATGAATTTTTAAAGATCAACAGATCATCATTACAATTGGGGTCATCTAATTCTTCTGGTATGTCAAAATTAACACCTGCAATATACTCTTCCCAATGATCCAGCTTCCACTGATCCCGGTCACTGTTTCGCTCAATCATTCTCTGCCTGCATACTTCCACATCAGTCTGAACCCATATTACAGTAAGCTTTGCATCTTTTTCTGCCAGTCTTTCCCGCAGGGCATTCATATACCCGGTATCTCTTATTTCTCTTGTAAATGGGGCATTAATCAGAACAATATCATCATAGTCCAAAGCTTCCATGGCAAGATCAACGATTGCCATATACTCATAATCCCGGATATTAGCTTCAAAAAAATCAGAACTTCTGTTGTATTCCTGACCGGCTACCGCGAATATCTGTTTGGATAAAACAATCAGAGTATCCTTATCAAGATAAACTACGTGCTTTAAATTCCTGGCAAGCTGTTTGGATATATATGTTTTTCCGCTTGCCGGAGGGGATGTTACTAAAATCAGTCGTTTCATATTAATCACACTCCTGTCCTGTTTTAACTCCGGATATTCTACTCACCGCCCTCCTATTATACCACGATTATGGATTATAGCATATCCTGTAGATTTTTTTGTGCAGTATAGATGGACTTGTTATCGTTAAATACATATGCCACACAGCATACCAGGAAAAAATACGGCACATAAGAATATCCAAAAACCTCTGCTCCTATAAAAACAGGAGCCAGAAGAGTATTGGTAGCACTGCCGAAGACTGCCGTATATCCCAATGCTGCAGCAAATTCAACGGGCAGGCCAAGTATCACCGCCAGGGCAGCTCCAAGACCTGATCCAATGGAAAAAAGAGGGGTAACTTCTCCTCCCTGATATCCGGCTGCCAATGTAATAATTGTTAAAACAATTTTTAAAATCCAGTCCCACGGATAAATTTTATTGCCATAAAAGCTTGCTGAAATCAGGTTTGTACCAAGACCGGAATACCGTCCCATTCCTGGCAGAATGAGTAAAATCACCAGGAACGTTCCTACTATGGCTATTTTACTGACAGGACTCTTAAACCGGTTATTTAATTTGTCCTTTACCATTTTTAAGCCATGGGCAAACATTGCACCCACTAAGCCAAAAATAATCCCTGATAAAATTATTTTAATAATAAATACAGGATCCAACTGTATTTGTGTCTGAAGATTATAATGAAATTTTTCCAGACCCAGGCTGCCGGAAACCCAAGTGGCTACAAAAGCTGCAATTACTGCAGGAAATAAAGCCGTATACTGCAAAGAACCAGCGATTAAAACTTCAAGTGCAAAGAAGCAGGCAGCCATGGGTGTCTGAAACAATCCGGAGAATCCAGCCGCCATACCAGTTACCAGAAATATCTTTGAATCGGAAACCAGGTTCAGTTTACGGCCAGCCCAGTGAGAAACTGTTGCACCAATCTGTACCGCCACTCCTTCACGTCCGGCGCTGCCGCCAAAAAGATGGGTCAGCCAGGTGCCGATTACTGTAAAGGGAATCAGCCGAAGGGGGATTACGTCTTCTTCTCCATGACCTACCTGAAAGATCAGACCCATTCCTTTCACACAATTTCCCCCAAACAGAGAATATGCTTTTGCTATGATTACTCCTGCTGCAGGTAAAAATAATATGAGAGGGAAAAAATAGCGTTCCCGGACACCGGTTAAAAAAATTAATATTTCACCAAAGCCTGCATCAAGTGCTCCTGCTACAGCACCAATTACCACAGCGCATATGCCTAATATAATAAGCTGCCTTATATTTTTCAACTTTTCTAAAAACATAGTAATTTTACTCCTTAACAAAAAAATAACTGATCACCTCCGTATATTCAACCTAAATATACAGAAGCCATCAGCAAAGTGCGGTTTGGATATAACGATCCAGGGAGAGCCTCATTCCCAGTGCAACAATAGTACTTAGTTTACTTTCTTTTTCAGGCCTTGTCAAGTACACCTGCAAATAACTATTTATCAGCATCAAATATACTTCTGTAAAGAACTGTATAAAAATAGTAGAATCCGTTTTCTAAATGTGATATGCTCTGATAAGAAAAATAGTACACCCTAAATATAAAGGTCACATTACCAAAACTCTTTCGCTGCGGAGGCAAAAATCATGAGATCCCTCAAATATAAGGATTCGAAAGAAATAATAAGATATATTTTAATAACGGTAATAATCATTGCCGCTGCCACCGGAATCGGCTGGATTTTTCTAATGATTGGCTTCCCTGAAACAAATATCGTTATTGTTTATCTTCTTTCTATTTTAATCACTGCCCGCTTTACAAGGGGATATACTTACGGTCTTGTGGCTGCTGTAGTAGCTACCTTTACCTTTAACTATTTTTTTACAGATCCCTACTATACTTTTTCAGTCAGTGATCCAGCTTATTTCATAACATTTGGCATTATGACAATCACAGCAATTATCACAAGCACCCTTACTTCCAAAGTAAAACAAAATGCTTTGGAATCACAGGAAAAAGAAGCGGAAACAAGTGCACTGTTTCACCTTACCAACCGATTAACGGATGCGGCTGATATAGCCGATATTGCAGGTATCACGACAGAAACCATCAGCGGTATTATGAATTGCCGTGCTGCCTGCTTGTGCTTTGACGAAAGCGGTCAGCCAGAGCAGAGCTTTATTCAGCAGTTAAACAGCAATGAACAGGTTCGAAGAAAAGTGGACGATACGGCTGAAGTGAAGCACCAGATAGAAAGTCTGAGGAGCGGTTATTCCATAGGCAGCGAATTTTACGACTGGCCAATTTACGGCAGAGAATCTATACTTGGTATTCTTAGAATACCAAAAGAACATGCAGTTTCCATGGGTGAGTCTCAAAAACGTCTGCTTCGTTCCATGATTGAAAGCACGGCGCTTGCCATGGATCGTTTTCGAAGTGCCAGGCAACAGCAGGAATCAAGAGAAGAAACCATTCAGGAGCGGTACCGCAGTAATCTCCTGCGTGCTATTTCTCATGATCTCCGCACACCTCTTTCCGGTATTATGGGCACATCAGAGATACTTATGGACATGACCGAACCACAGGATCCAAGATATGATCTGGCAGAAGGAATTCATAAAGACGCGGACTGGCTGCATTCACTGGTTGAAAATATTTTAAGTCTGACCCGGCTGCAGGATGGACGGCTCACCATAACAAAACAGCTGGAAGCTGCAGAGGAAGTTGTTGGCGGTGCTGTGGGGCATATCTTAAAGCGCCATCCGGAATACGAAATTACGGTGGATGTACCTGAAGAAGTTCTGCTTGTCCCTATGGATGCAAAATTGATTGAGCAGGTGCTGATTAATTTACTTGATAATGCCATTAAGCATACACCGCCCTCTGGAGAGATTAAGATTACAGTCAGTCAGGAAAACAGCTTCGCTACCTTCTCCGTCGCTGATTCCGGGTGCGGTATAGCAATATCAGACTTGCCCAATATTTTTCAGATGTTTTATACCACCCACACCGGAAAAGCGGATTCACAAAGAAGTGTTGGTCTTGGACTGCCAATCTGTGAGGCAATTATCAAAGCTCATGAAGGTACAATAGAAGGTCATAACCGTACGGACCAGATGGGTGCCGAATTTATATTCACCTTGCCAAAGGAGGAAAACAATCATGCAAAACCGGAATGAACTAATTCTGATTGTAGAAGATGATTCGCAGATTCGTAATTTTATCTGCTATTCACTGAAACAGGAAGGGTTTTCTTATATTACTGCGGGAACGGCACAGGGTGCGCTTACAACACTGGTTACGGAGCAAGTTGATCTTATGCTTCTTGACCTTGGTCTTCCCGATTTTGATGGAATGGAAGTAATAAAAAAGGTCCGCGAATGGTCGGAAATGCCTATTATTGTAGTCTCCGCACGGGATCAGGATAAGGAAAAAGCATCTGCACTGGACAATGGAGCGGATGATTATCTCACAAAACCATTTTCGTCCATGGAACTCATGGCCCGCATCCGGGTTGCCATCCGCCATCTGCAAAAATCAGGAGGTGCCCGGTTACAGACTACTTTAGGTGTAGGCGGACTTAAAATTGATCTGGATAAGCGTCTGGTATATCTTGAAGACAGCGAACTGCACACCACACCCCTGGAATACAGTCTGCTTTCTTTGTTTTTCAGAAATATTGGAAAAGTACTGACTACAAACTATATTATTAAAGAGATCTACGGGGCAGGGTATGGATCTGACACTCAGGCTCTTAGAAAACTGATGGCGGGTCTAAGACGGAAAATCGAAAAGAACCCGGCGAAACCACGCTATATCCTGACAGAAATCGGGGTAGGATACCGGCTTTCCGACGTATAAGCACACCTATCTTTTTCCTATAAGACTATTTCCATAACCCGGAAATGGTCTTTTTTTCATCCTCACAACATTCTCACAGGAATCACTGGTCTCTCACACCATGCTCACAGCTTATTTGATAGGATAAATATGTAAGAAATCTGCAAAGGAGGTTCCGATTAATGGTAAGTAAAGAATTAAACGATAATAAAGAAGCTCTTACAGCCCTCTGTGAAACGATACGGGATCTGATCAGTATGCAGGACTATCAGACGTGTGAAACCATGATCTGCCAGGCAATTGGAGCATACCCTCATGCGCCGGAGCCCCATAATCTGATTGGAATCCTGCTTGAAAAAACGGGGGATCACCCCGCTGCCATGAAGCACTTTCGTGCTGCCTGGGCACTAGATCCCACATATCTGCCTGCACGGCAGAATCTGGAATGCTACGGCACATTTTTCTCAAATGGCAGGTGTGCTTATAACGAGAATGATTGTAACACCAATGGCAATGGCCATTAGGAGGAGTTGAATATGAAAATCCAGATTAGCAAACAAAAAAATGAGAATTACACAATTATTATCGGGTGCGGCAGATTAGGTGCGAACCTGGCCAATACCCTTTCCGACAACGAGGAAGATGTTCTGATCATTGATAAAAACAAAGAGGCCTTTCGAAAACTGTCCCCTGCTTTTGGGGGGCTTACCTTAAATGGCGATGCTACAGACTTAGACATTTTGCTGGAGGCTCAGATAGGCAATGCAACTGCGGTAATCGCAGTTACAAATAACGATAACGCAAACATACTGGTCGCTCAGATTGCACGTGAGATATTCCACATTGAACGGGTTATAGCCAGGCTGTATGATCCGGAAAGAGAATACGTTTATCATGAGTTTGGTATCGATACCATATGCCCTGCGGTCTTATCCGTTAAAGAAATTGATAAAATATTATCCAGACCCGATATGCTTAAGGATACATTACAGGAGGCAGAATCATGAAAACAAAGGTGTTGCTGGTTGGAGGAAGAAGCAAGGCAAAATCTCTTGCTATTTCGTTAATCAATAAAGGATATCAGGTAACCGTAATTAATGATACATTGGAGGATTGTGTGAAGCTGTCTGAAATCGACAGACTTACCGTCATTCATGGGGACGGAACACGTCCATTCGTTTTAGAAGATGCAAGCGCACAGGATGCGGATATTGCCATTGCCATGACTGCAAAGGACGAAGATAATCTTGTTATCTGTGAATTATGCAAGAAAAAGTTTCAGGTCAAAAAGACAGTGGCACTTTTAACTGACCCGAAAAAAACTGACTTTTTTTACAAGATGGGAATCGACAGTGTCGTCTGTGCTATTACTGCGATAACCGGCATTATTGAACAGCAGGCTTTTGTAGATAAAATAACCACATTAATTCCCATTGGGGAAGGGCGGGTCAATATTGCCGAGGTTCCCATTCCCGGCACTTCACCGGCTGTGGGTAAAAAGCTGTGGGAGATTAATCTTCCTAAGGAAGTGATTGTCGGCTGTATTCTACGTGGGGATACCACCATGGTGCCCAGAGGAGACACCCGGATTCTGGCCGGGGATATGCTTGTCCTGATCTCCTCGGATAAACAGGAAATGGCCGCTATTCAGGAATTGACAGGAAGGTGATAACATGACCCGTAAATTTTATAATCGCAGTAATATAGGAAAACTCATGCTATTGATCGGTATCCTTGTTGCTGTCCCACTGGTAATCGTCCCGTTTTATCCACAGGATACAATCTATGTGATACCATTTATTCTACCATCACTTGGCTCTATGGTACTTGGCAGTATCCTCTGTCTGATGAGAAAAAAGGAAGAATCCACGTTTGAATGGCGTACTTCCATGCAGCGCAGCAGCCTTACAGTCCTGTTTGCATGGGGCTGGGGTGTCCTGATTGGTGCCGGACCATTCGTACTGGGCGGACAGCTTACGTTTGTTCAGGCACTGTTCGAGGCAGTCAGCGGCTGGACGACTACCGGCCTTTCCGTCATGGATGTGACCATAACCCCCCATATTTATCTGTTCCACAGAAGCTTTATGCAATTTTGCGGTGGCCTGGGATTTGTAATGATGATGGTAATGCTGATACAGGATAAACAATCCATGAACCTGTATAACGCCGAAGGACATCCGGATAAGCTGCTGCCAAATTTAAAAAAGACTGCTCAGACCATTTGTCTGATGTATAATGGATTTTTAGTGATAGGAACCGCAGCTTATGTAATTGCTGGAATGAGTTTGTTTGACGCTGTGAATCATACCATGTGCTCCCTGTCTACTGGTGGATTTTCAACCAGATTAAACAGCATCGGGGAATATAACAGCTTTCCCATAGAGATCATCACAATTATTCAAATGTTAATAGGTACCACTAATTTTGCTGTACTGCTGCTTTTGACAAAAAGGAAATGGAAACAGGTATTGAAGGTCAGTGAAGTCCGCTTCATGTTTCTTGTGCTGGTACTTACTGTTCCTGTTACGGCATTCTCCCTGATACACAGTATGAATATGGGTGTGCCGGAAGGACTCCGCCGGGCTTTGTTTGATGTTACCTCTGCACTTTCAACAACCGGTTATTCCAGTATGAGCTATACCTCCTGGCCGCCGCTTGCAGTGAATATGCTGATAATAACCATGTTAATCGGCGGTGGCATCGGTTCCACGGCTGGCGGTATCAAACTGACCCGTGTTTATCTGATGATCCGTACTGCCCTGTTAAATATACGCAAACGCCTTACTTCACCTAGAAATGTGGAGACGATCTACTACTTCAGGGCACAGGGAAAAACAGAGATTGACTCCACTCTGGCTACAGATACCACCGGCTTTGTAACAACTTATCTGTTTCTTTATATCATCGGCACATCTCTGATTACAGTAACCTCTAATTGTTCACTGACAGAAGCCATGTTTGAATTTGCTTCTGCCCTGGGTACAGTAGGACTGTCCATTGGACTCACCTCTCCTGCTACCGGCAATGCTACCCTGGTGGTGGAAATGCTTGGTATGATGCTTGGAAGACTTGAAATTTTTATTGTTTTGACAGGAGTTTATTCTGCAGGTGCTTTAATCAGACAGAAACTGGTAAAGCCCGGAAAATCTAATTAACAATGATACAGCAGAAAAATCCCGGGGCATATAGCACCCGGGATTGCTTGTACCATTTCTCTATTTGTAATTTCTAATCACTCCCAGATCCCAGTTAATCTTCTGATATGGTCCTGATAAGTTGTTTGTACCCTGGATAAGAAAATCAACACGATTAATATCATTGATCTCCATTTTCTGATTATATCCTGCACGGATGAATTCACCGTGAGATACATTGGTGGTCCACCTGTCCGCTTTATATTGTAAATTTCCTCTCCAAGCCCATTTCTCAGCCACTTTGCTCCACGGTCCTCCGGCGCTGCCTGACTGCCATAATTCATAATACCGGCCATCCTTTTGATCTTCAATTGTAAGATAGTATTTGCCATCTGCCAGAGACTTATAGACATTTGCACCTTCGAACGTGTCTGATATGGCTACGGATGGAGATCCCCAGCCTGACGGGAAATTAGAAAGTGAAGTTCTTCGTACATATAATTTACCGGAACCATCACTAGGCGTATTATACATATAAGCATAGGAATTATCACAAATCACAAAATAATCCCACCCCATGTTTCCGGAAATGCCAAAGGATTTAGGCCCTGACCAGGATTTTGGATCAGCAATATTCGTTGTTGTTGCGTATGCTGCCCCATGGGTTCCATCCTGATAAACCAGAAACCATAGCTTCTTTGGTTCAAAGTAAAATACCTGAGGTGCACAAAAATAGTTTTCTCCAATGGAACTCATATAGGTTCGTGCAGCATTTTTAAGACCTGAAATCGTAGAGGCTGATGTATAAAGCATCTGCCATCCACCGCTTTGATTGGCACCGGTATAAAATACATGATACTTTCCTCCATAATAAACAATGGTGGGATCCTTTGCGCCATAATAATCATAGGGTTTTGCTTGTCCATGAAAAATAACTCTTTCATCTGCATACCATGTTGGATTGGATACTGCTGTTGCACTTAATAGCTTCTTCATCATATACTCTCTCCCTTAATACATTTTTACTGCCCTTATACAATTGGTAAATTCTAATGGCTGTCCGACACAATTCCGCAAATCTGTAAATTATCGCCTCCCTTTATATGATATGCAAAGGATACAGGAAGTGCTCCTCCTGATTTTGCAGCATTGTTTAAAATGTGATATGAATTTAAAAATGTGGTATACTCTACAATAAACGCATTTTAAAGAACATTTCGTTACATATTGACTAATTATAAGACAGGAGAAGAAAATGAATATAAAACAAAAAAGTTTATTCCACTTTTTTTTACTGATTGCAGTTGTCTTTTTAATGAATGCAGTCCCAGTATTTGCAGCAGAACAGGCAATCCCATCAATCAATGTCGACGTCCAGTTAAAAAAGGATGGATCTGCCGTTATAACAGAAGTTTGGGATGTCCGGGGTGTATCTGACGGTACGGAATATTACAAAGCGTTGTACAACATGAAAGGAATGAGCGTTCATTCTCTTCTTGTATCAGACGAATCAGGAAAGCAATACAAAACCCTGGAAAACTGGGATACAAAGCGTTCCAGAGAAGAAAAAGCCGGTACCTGCGGCATATTAAAAACTTCACAGGGATATGAACTTTGCTGGGGAATTGGAAACTATGGCGATCATCAATATACCATACAATATACACTGGAAGGACTGGTGAAAGACTACGGTGACTATGCTGGGTTTTATCATCAGTTTATATCAGAACTATCAAGCGCTCCTGAATCGATTTCCATTAAAATCCAAATGCCTGATACAAAATTAACTCAGGACAACTCCAGAATCTGGGCCTACGGTTTTACAGGTCAGGTGGATATAAACCCGGATGGCAGTCTGATTGCTTATTCTTCAGAAGCATTGGGGAAAAATGATTATGGAAATGTGCTCTGCCGCTTTGACAGAAGCTTATTTCCCATGGCAAAAGCAGGCGGTATGTCGTTTGAGAAATTGCAGAAATCGGCTGATAATAATAAATCTGATCTGGCTAAGCCGATCCTCTTTTCCATTTTAGCAGCGGCTGCGGCTGTTATTATTCCGAGTATCTTCTTTTATTCCAGATATAAGCTGGCAGACGGAACCGTTATGCGGCTTCCCGGAATGAAACATATAGATAGCAACTGGACCATTCCCTTTGGAGGCAGTATTCCTGCCGTATATTCCGCTATGCATCTGCTGCGCAGGGGTATTCCCTTAGATACGCTGGGCGCATATCTTATCCGCTGGCAGGAAGCAGGGTATATCCGCATGGAGAAAGGGGAAGATGAGGACAGAAGTAAACTGAAAAAAGAAGAAGCGATAGTTTTCGGTCAGAATGAGCCTCATGGAACCGAAGCAGAGAATTCCCTGTATGGAATCTTAGCCAGTCAAGCTGATGAAAATGGTATTCTTTGGATTTCTGATATTGGAAAGCGTTCAGAAGAATTTTATAAGAAGCTCACTGCCTGGGAAAAAACAATAAAACTGGAAGGCGACAATGAATTAATGCACTTAAATGCAGCCGCCAAAGACATAAAAGGTTCTCTTCGTTTCACATCTTCCGGTTTTGAGCAGGCAGTCAGAATACTTGGATTTCAAAAATATTTGAAAGATATGGGTGGGCAAAAACAATACCAGACCTCCCAGGGCGCATTATGGGGCGATTATCTTGTCTTCGCCACCCTGTTTCATATGGGGGAACAGGTACTTGAAAGTATGAAAGCCCTTGACCCAGTATATTTTAATTCCTTTGCAAGTCTGTACGGCTGCAATTCCTATAGTATGTTATATTTAATGACCATGACAAACCATGTTTCCAGTGCTGCGTCCCCCAGTGCAAACATTAACGGAACCGGAGGCGGTGTAAGCTCTATGGGCGGCGGCGGTTTTTCCGGAGGAGGCGGCGGCGGAAGCCGTTAACAAAAGATTAAATAAAAGATACCGTCAGGACCTGTTAAATCCCTGGCGGTATCTCACTATCATGATTCTTTTTTTACCGGCAGCCATATCTCGAATTTGAAATCTTCAGCACCTCTGTCTCCCTCATTAGGAAAGCATTCCATATCCACAGTTTCTGCATATTGATAGCCCGAAGCAGGAAGCCACTCACTGAAAATACGTTTCCATGCATCCTCCAATGTTTTACTCACCGGACCTTCCAGTTCAAAAACAGCCCAGGTTGATTCGGCTATGAAAAAAGGTTCCATTCCTTCCGGCGGCTCCTGATCAGTGATACATGCGATGGTATAATCCACGTTTTCCTCACTTAATACCTGAATAAAACCGTGAATACCTTTTGGCGTACCATTGGATAAGTGGATTAACTCTTCGTAAGTTCCGTCTTTAAAAACTTCCCTCCAAAATTTGTCCACAGCACCCGGATCATCCTCAGGTGCGTGAAAATGTCTCTTCATTCCTACAATTCTAAACGCTTCCTTTTTCTCAATCCTGTAATTCATCTCAGCATCTCCTTTAACAGAAATATGAAAGGTTATACGAGGATAAGCTTTTAAAGACTTCCCGTCACTGCGTGCCACAGAGGGAATCACTCCATGTATTGCCTGAAATGCGCGGGAGAAAGAATCCGGGGATTCATAACCATATTTAACAGCCAGGTCTATTACTTTTATATTGCTGTTTAGCAATTCAAATGCAGCTAATGACATTCGCCGGCGCCGGATATAGTCTGACAAGCGTATATCTGCGATATAGGAAAACATCCGTTGAAAACAGCTGATGGAACAGCAAGCCAGCTTCGCTACCATGGAGTAATCAATCTCTCCATCCAAATTGCTTTCAATATAGTCAAGTGCATGATTCATATCTTTTATATAGTCCATCCTGCCTCCTTTCTGTGCCCAGTATAACAGGATTGAAATAATAAGACCCGATAAAGTAAATTGGCTTTTATCGGGTCTTTTATTCATGTCTGCAATTTAAACGGTTTTCTCTTCCACTTGTTCTGATTTGACCAGGGGCTCTTCTTCCGACGTAACTGCAGACGGCTCATCCATATGCTGCAGGGTTACGCCAAGTTTATCCAAAGTAATAAATTTCAGCAGTGTATCCATTACAGTTCCGGTTCCGCCAGCACCGTTTCCATTTTCTCCGCTTCCCATCTGCACAACAGTTTTTGGAACGATATCAACAGTTGCATTTTTAACAGCATCAGCCAGCTTATCCGTAATCTCCTGAATGACCCGGTATTCCGCGCCGCCATAAGCTTTTACCTGTGCCTCAATGGCCTGGGCTTTGGCTAATCCCACATTGGATTCCTTGGAAGCCTCCGCCTCGCCTTCCAGCTTGATTTTTGATGCATTGGCTTTTGCAAGAGCTATGATCTGATTGGATTCCTGCTCTGCACGGCTTGCAAGTGCTGCACCATTGTTACCCTCAATCTCAATCTGAATCTTGGATTTGGTCAGGAAACTTTGCTGTTCTGCAACTGCCTGGGCTTCACGCAGGGATTTCTCACTTTCCGCCGCAGACTGCTGTTTTTGGTAGGTGACCTTTTTTTCCTCTGCAATCTGACGTTCCCGAAGCTGCATGAGAATATTCTCAATCTGAGTATCGGCTACTGTGGTTTTCGGTGTACCGATCAAAACTTCTTCAAGCTGAAGATTATATTTTTCAAACTTCTCTTTCATTTCAAGAACAGCACGTTCACGAATGGCACTACGTTCCTGAATCAGTTCGATGAGTGTCTTTGTCTGCGCCACATCTTTAAAATATGCACTGACCAGCGGATCAAGAGACTGGTTTACCAGCATCCCAATATCACCAAAGCGCTGAATGACCCATGGTGCCTGCTTGTAGTCGATATGCATGACTACGGACAATGGAAGGGATGGCTCAAACGCATCCTTGGTGATAATATCCACTTCCGTAAGATTTTCATCATACTTATGGTCACCGGTTTCGGTTTTGTTCCACTTTAAGATGATATTGGTGGTGGGAACTAGTACAACTTTGCCTGCATCGGTATTGAACGCATATTTTCCAGGCATCAGAGGTTTTTCCAGTACGCCCTTGGAGCCAACGCTGACCAGTTCTCCGTGCTTATAGTTTTCTCCCGAGGTATCCACTCCCTCGCTGCCAAAGAAAGAAACCACAACGCCTACAAAACCAATGGGAACCACTGTTTTAGGACGGAATTCAACCGTGGCAAAAAGACGATTGATATAATAAGTACCATCCGTTAAAATCTGAATCTGTTTTCCACGCCTTCCGCCAAGCTCCAGAAACTTCTCCGGATCCTGAAAACTGGCATGCTCTTCTCCCACATCCGGAGCGATGATCTCTCCCTGGGAAATAGGCGTTCCGTCATGCACCGTAACAATTCCCATCATGTCACTGGATTCATTGCCCCCTCTGCCCATAATCACCACGGGTGAGAAGCCTTCTCTTTCAGCCAGAGTTTTCTGCATGCTGACCAGTTCGTTACGCTCCTGCTTTAAATTGCTGGAAATGGATTTGATTGCGCTGGGCGTAATTACAATGAATTGCGCCAGATTGATGGCGTAGGTACCCTCTCTTAAGATTCCTCTCTGTGGCCCACGCTGTCCGCCATTTTTTAAGAACCCGGAAACATCCTGAAAATTGTTGGCTTCAGGAACAATCCGTCCCAGAGTCTGCACTGGGGAAAGGGGGGCGCCATCACGGGCAAATAAATAGGCAATCTGCCCCTGGGGAATCGTAATCAGCGGATATTTATGTATCTTGTACATCAGTACAGATTTGAAATGAATACCGCCCCGCAAAAGTCCAGGCGCGTACCCGGCTTCTCCGTTTAAGGCAATAATGGAATCCTTCAGCGATCCCTTAAGACTCCACCACTTTTCTACGACTGCTACCTCGTTTGAGTTGATCACTCTTAATCCAAGTATCTTGAAAATAAAAAGGTAAAGCAACACAACTGTTCCTACTGAAATTCCCGCCAATGTCAGCCATTCTTCCATGAGTAATTCCTCCTGTCAGCTAAAATTGATACTTTGCGCTCCATGATAAATGCCTCTTTTCTTCTGATTTTTAAAATCAGACCTGCTATGTAACTGTTATTCCATGAAATTTAAAAAATTCCTGATTGCCTGGTAATCGTAACAATATAAATATTTAAAGCCCTAGAAAAGTCGGCCTGCGATTGCGGGAGCAAGGGGGAACTAACCTTAGTTTAACATATTTCTATACAATCTGAAAGAAGACTTTTTACCAATAATCTTTACTTTCCGCCGATGGTCACCGTCCCCGCTGCTCCATCCACCGTTATCATTTGTCCGCTCTGGATTGTTCGTGTCGCGTTATTGACAGCCATGACTGCAGGGATTCCATATTCCCGGGCAACAATGCTTGAATGGCTCAGCGGGCCCCCAATATCCGTTACGATGGCACTTGCCAAAGAAAACAACGGTGTCCATGCCGGAGTTGTGGTAACAGCAATTAACACGCTTCCAGGCTTAAAGCTTTCAAAATCTGCGGGACTGTGCACGACACAGGCTGGTGCAGTAACAACGCCGGTGCTGGTGCCTATTCCCTTCAATATAATTTTCGCATCTTTTCGGTTCTGTGGCACATGTAACATCGTATTTTCATTTTTCTCCGGTAATCTGGAGGGAGATATATAACCCTGGAATTTTTTAAATTCTGCCTTTCTGGCAGGTATTACCCCTCTCAGATCCGATAAAAGCATATTTTTATCCAACTGGATTACCAGTGCATCCAATTCTGTTTTTGTGAACCAGTATATATCATCCGTATGTAGAATGGCTCCGCCTCTTATAAGGCGTTCTGAAATCTCCCTGAACATACTTCGAATCAGCGG
Organism: Lacrimispora defluvii; assembly: GCA_013036995.1. Classification (GTDB taxonomy): domain Bacteria; phylum Bacillota; class Clostridia; order Lachnospirales; family Lachnospiraceae; genus Lacrimispora; species Lacrimispora defluvii. Next base: position 13,987 of record JAAOXG010000010.1, on the reverse strand, counting down.
ATGCCCCATACCCATCAGATATATAGCATCTTCACGCATGGGAGCAGTTTCCTGCGCCCAGTTAAGCAGCTTTAAAAATAATTTTTTACGGGTACCTGCTATCAGCTTTAATGTGTCATCTTTTGCCTGTTTCCTAAGTTTTTCATATACTGACTGGCGCAAAAAAGGGCTATCCCCTTTCCCTTCCATAAATGATTTTATGGATTCCAGCGTTGGGGTAAGCATTTCCTGAGGTGTTGGATAGGAAAAATCAAATTCATAAGCGGTGCGGCCAAACTCTCTAAAATACTGATTGATTCGGTTTTTCCATTCCCCCCATACTTCTTCAGTGACTCCTGCTGGTACAGTTGGGGACATGGTATCTTTTCCTATATTTACTGTGGGATTGTTTTGCAGATAATAATTGAGTGAGTTATTTTTCTTTGCCCATTCCGAGATCTTCCATAGATTCTTTTCCGATTGCAAAGCAATGGTATCAAAACCAAGCAGGAAAACAGAAGTATTTGTTATACCGGCCCGGCGAACTGATCCAGTAAATAATTTTGTAAATAACGCTTCGCTGAGGGAAGCGGCGGGCAGAGTAAGCTGGATTCTTGTAAAATAAGTACATGCCGCGAAAAATACAGACTGTATTCCCTCCATTAATTGATAGGCAGTCAGCGTATGCAGAGGTTTTTCTTCCCATTCTTTTACCACTTTCTCAAATTCTTCCAGCGCCGCTCTCCAGCGGGAGATACTATTGGTCAGCGTCTTTCGCAGGGCGCGGGGAGAAAGTGATTTTGCAGCAATAAGAAGGGGCTTTGATTTTGCAGAGAGATAGACATAACCATTAATCATTGTATATGGCCCGTTCTGCGGCAGCAGTCTTTTTGCACTCTTATCAAACATATCATCCCATAAAAGTGCCGAAGCACGGTTAATGATTCCAAGACCAAGCGTGGCAAACAAAGGTGTGACAGGATTTGGCAGGTGTTCTGCCAGACTTCCCTTTGTGTATATTACATCTTTTTCCGGCAGTACCCACTCCGGCGGCAGAATTGTAATCGGACGAGCCTGGACAATATACAATTTGTTTTTTTCCATTGCCCACTCTATATCCATGGGCATTTCATAATACGTTTCAATTTTCTTTCCAAGCTGTGCCAGCCGCACAACCTGGTCCCGTGTCAGTGTATGTTTTTTCCTTAACTTCAAAGGAGTTAAAATTTCTTCCGTACCGTTTGAGGTGCGAACCGTCATGATCTCTTTATCTGCTGCCTTATATGAAATAATTCGTCCGGTATTCTTATCCACAATGATGGTATCTGGTGTCACTAAGCTGGATACAACTGCTTCACCAAGCCCCCAGGCTGCATTAATGACCATCTCCCCCCTTCTGCCATTAATAGGATTCTGAGTGAACATAACGCCTGCCCCTTGGGAAAACACAAGCATTTGCACTACGACAGCAATTGAAACCTGCTCCTGCTTTATATTGTTCTTCATGCGGTAAGCAATCGCGCGGGCTGTCCACAGAGAAGCCCAGCACCGCTTTACAGCATCAAGAACCTGGTACTCTCCCAGTATATTAAGATAGGTATCCTGCTGTCCTGCAAAAGAAGCCTCCGGCAGATCTTCGGCAGTTGCAGAGGAACGGACAGCAACAGGAATCCTTCCTAAACCGGCATAAGCTAACTGTATGGCTGATGTCACTTCCTCTGGCATTTTTCCTTTATGAAAAAGCATTCCGATCCGGGCAGATGCAACTTCCAACTGGGTGGAATCAGTAAAATGAATTTCGTCCAGCAATTTGTTAATGTAAGGCTGGATATGGTTCATTTCAACAAAGAGCCGGTAAGAAGCTGTGGTTACATGAAAACCATCTGGTACAGAAATTCCCGCCGTCAGAAGTTTTGATAAAGACATACCTTTTCCACCAACCATTTCAATAGTCGCTTTCGTTTGCGCAAGGGGCAGTGTATATTCAATCATAATCCTTCCTCCCATTCATGATTCCGTGCAGAAATATATTCATTGTTTCATCCAGCATTTTTTCCACACTGCCAGACGGCCGGGATGTGTAGACAATTGCTATAACGGAATTTATCAGCAGACGGGTCATAAGGGCGGCATCAGTTCTGCGGAAAACGCCTGTATCCACTCCATTTTCGATCACTGATTGAATCCTATCCTGATATTTATAACGTGCAGCTTTCAGTCTGTTTCCATAACCTTCTTCTAAATGGTCAGATTCCGCATTTAACCACATCAGCACAGATCGATACTGCTTTGGTACTGTAAGATGATTCACCATGATTTTTCTAAGGCACTGCTCTGGAGAGGATTCTTCAGAAATGATTTTGTGTATGATTTGTATGTTCTCTTCTATTACCTTCTCAAATGCATATACAACAATCTCGTCTTTGGTTTTGAAATAATCATACAAACTGGACTTTCCCATATTTGCTAAAACTGCAATTTCCCGCATCGATGTTTTCTGGAATCCATTTTCAGCAATGAGCCGCAAGGCAACACTGGTAATTTCTTCCCTACGCGCTTCCTGCTGCTGGGGTGTAAGCATAATTCCTTTTGGCATGTGACAATTCCTCCTTGTAACGACCAACGGTCGCTTCTTATATATTCATTATATAGCGACTATCGGTCGCTTGTAAAGATAATTTTATTCCATTTAGAAGAATTTAAAAAAGAAGATTTTAGCGGACAATGATTTTCCGTTAAAATCTTCTTGCATTTCTCTTAATTCTGAATTTTTAGTAACTGAAGGAAATGATCTGCTAAATGGTTTAACTTGTCCCTGCTTGTTGATGTCCTGGTATATACCCGGATACCAAGTAATGTACAATGCAGAATTTCTCCCAACGCCTCCGCACTTAAACCACATGAGAATTCACCGGACTCCTGTCCTTTTCGGACTAAATCTCCCATAAGCTTTTCTGATCGGGCGAATACAGCTTCTATCTTTTCTTCTACTTCTTTATCCCTGAGAGCCAGCTCAGTGGCAGCGTTTACGATAAAGCACCCCCATGGTCTCTCATTTGTGCCATGAATCATGATATCAAATATACTTTTAATACCCTCATTTGCTGTACCTGCCTGTGATATCACAGTTTTTAATCTCTCAGAGATACTGACACTATAGTAATCGATAGCCTTTAGATACAGCGCATGTTTATCCCCAAACGTGTCATACAGACTTTTTCGATGAATCCCCATGTACTCTACCAGATCGCTCATAGAAGTTTTTTCATATCCCTGTTTCCAAAACAATTCCATCGCTTTCTGGAGAACCGCTTCTTCTTCAAATTCTTTATTTCGCCCCATCTGATCACCTCCCAATATTTATATGGTAACATTTATTGAACCGGCGGCTTCCTGTCTATTTCTGATAAAATGTAACAGATACCGGCTGTCTTTCTGTAAAACGTTTGTAGCTATACTTGGGATATCCTACCATGACACAACCTGTAATCTGTTTTTCTTCCGGGATATTTAGTAGTTTAAGCATGGGGGAACCTTCACTTCGTGCACAAATCTCAAATAATCCAGCCCAACATGATCCCAGATCCAGAGAAGGCGCAAATAATTCAAGATAAGTTAATGAGAAAATGGAGTTTTCTCTGCCATGAGAAAAGTTTTTATCCGCTAATGCCAGTATGATACCGGGCGCGCTCCTTAAAATTGTATCTACCTTATTTTCTCTGTATCCCTTTGTAATTCCATTCAGTATTTTACCATAGATCTCGTGATTTTCAACCCAGTTCACATATTCTTCTACTACCGCTTCAATCTTTTCCTTATCGTCTATAATCATGTATGAAATTCCTTGTGTATTACTGGCAGTGGGAGCTAAATTGGCCACTTCAACCAGCTGAAGCAGCTTTTCTCTTTCTACTGGCTTATTCTTATAGGAACGTATGGAACGACGTGTCCGGATAAAATTCTTTGCTTCCTGTGGGCTTAATTTTGGCATATCTCCAATAGCAGCTTGCTGTGCAAGCGGTGATTTCACGTTGTCCATGGCTTCCCTGGGACAAATGGCAACACAATGACCACAGGCAATGCACCCTTCCGGGTTCACCTCTACCGGACCAGATGACTCCATTTTTATAATTGCTTTTGGACATTCCTCTGCACATAACCCGCATTTAATACAGCTTTCTTCATTTACAGTTATTAGACCCATCTTAATCTGCTCCTTATGATATATTTTACGGTTTCAAATTGTAGAACGATCGTTCTTAATTCGTCCTAAGTATATCTTTTCTAGAATGATTAGTCAAGTATTATTTTACCCATATCCGGTTTTCTACTGCATCTCCATGTCCGAAATAAATCATGAGCCTGCCCATATTGGTAATTCTCATTGCACTCTTTTGCATTTGTTCATAATCCTCATACAATAAGGAAATTTCTGGTGTAAAAAAATTCATTAATGCATCACCAGCCAACAGACTTTGGTCTCTCAGCTTAATTCCAATGGATCCCTGTGTGTGTCCAGGCAATTCGATTATCTCTCCATTGATTCCATATTTCAGCAGTTGATCCCCCTCCTTTAGCATAACGTCTGGCATAAAAGTTGGGATTTTTGCGTATTTTGCACTCATAACTGAGAATAATCTTATTATATTGCCTGGAAATCCTTTTGATTTCATTACACGGCATAAATTATTCTTTATTAGCGCTACATCTTTTTCATGCATGGCGATAGGAACCTGCAGTTGTTTTGCAAGATATGCTGCGTTTTGTATATGATCAATGTGACCATGGGTAAGTACGATAAGTGTTACGTTTTTTCCTTCGCACGCATTTAATATTTTTTGTTCATTTCCCTTTAATCCCGTATCTACAAGGATTGATGAATCATTTTCTGAAACAAGATAACAATTTGATCCTGCTTTAATTTTTACAATATCATACATATAAGTTTGCTCCCTTCACCCCAACTGCAAAACCAGTTATTTTAATATGGTAAATTTAATTATACATGTGATATGATGTTTTTATCAATGATACATTTTAATCATAAACTGAGAAAGGAAATGCTTATGCAAAAATATATTGCGCTGTTACGTGGAATAAACGTTGGCGGTAAAAATAAAATATCAATGCCAGAATTAAAAAAGATGTTTGAAGCTTGTGGGTATGGGGATGTTATCACCTATATCAACAGTGGGAATGTTATTTTCTCCAGTGAACAGGAAGATAAAGAAGAAATTAAAAAGATCTGTGAATCTGCAATTGCCAGCCAATTTAGTCTAAACATCATTGTTACAGTCATATCAGCGAAAGATTTATCCGCTGCCCTGTGCAATGCACCTGCCTGGTGGGATCACGATGAACAATCAAAGCATAATGCAATTTTTGTCATACCTCCTGCCACTGCAGAGGAGATTATCCATGAGGTTGGCATTGCCAAAGAGGAATATGAACAGGTGAGTTATTACGGACAGGTAATATTCTGGTCAGCACCCATAAAAACATTTTCTAAAACAAGGTGGTCAAAGATCGTAGGAAAGTCAGCATATAATAGTGTCACAATCAGAAATGCAAACACTGCTAAAAAGCTATTACAGCTTTCGGGTATGTAAAGGTCTGATAACCATCTCGATTTTCTTTACAAATGAACTTTCTTCTGATAATTGTGATATATTATTAATTGTTCAAGTTTTTAAACAGTTTGGAGGTGTCATTTGAACGATACGTTGGAGGATATTAAACGATTAGAGTCCGAGTTTCAATCCTGTCAAAAGGTGTTAACTGCATTTGGTGATGAAATGCGGCAGCATATACTTTGTATGATGTTAAAAAGCGAGTGTTCCGGAAGCCGTGTTATAGAGATCGCCCAAAAAACAAATCTGTCCAGACCCGCGGTTTCACATTATATGCAGATTCTAAAAAATTCAGGTATTGTAAAATCCAGGAAAGAGGGAACCTGCATTTATTACTATCTTGATCCTGATGATAATACACTGGGGAGTCTGATTACTTTATTTTCAGATATTAAAAAAATTATGGAAAACGTGCCGGATCGGAGTGGAGAATTGATATGATACTTTATTTTACAGGAACAGGAAATAGTTTTTATATAGCAAAGAAATTATCACAAGCATTACAGGATGAATTATTGTGCATAAATGACAGAATTAAGAAAAATGACGTTACACCGGTAGAATCACAGAAACCACTTGTGTTTGTCTTACCAACCTATGCGTGGAGAATTCCTAAAGTTGTTGAAGAGTGGATTAACCGAACAGAGTTCTCACCAAATACAGATGCTTATTTTATCATGAATTGTGGCAGCGATATTGGAAATGCGGAAAAGTATCTCATAAGACTATGTCAAACGAAGACGTTCTCTTTTAAGGGTGTAAAGGAAATCATTATGCCAGAAAATTACATTGCTCTTTACGATGCACCAGAACCCCCAGAGGCAAAACGTATCATTCAGCATGCTGAGCCAGCCATTGAGGATTGTGTGGAGGTAATTTTACATAATTCTTTCTTTCAGAAACGAACTCCATCTGCTGCTGACAGAATTAAAAGTTCATTTACCAATCCAGTGTTTTACCGTTTTGTCGTAAAAGCAGATAAATTTAAAGCAGATGACAAATGTATCGGTTGCGGTAAGTGCAAGGCGGTATGCCCTTTGAACAACATTGAATTAAAGGAAAACAAGCCTGTCTGGGGTAAAAATTGCACACACTGCATGGCCTGTATCTGTAAATGTCCTGTTGAAGCGATTGAATATGGTAAAAGCAGTGCAGGCAAACCACGTTACCAATGTCCTTTATAAAAAGATCCAAATAAATAAAAAACAGACATTTTCCTATATGATATACCATGTCAGGTACATTTTCATAATAGAAAACGTCTGTTTTTTAATTGTGAATCTTTAGCAGCACACGATCTCTTTAATTATCATGTCATCACCCTCTAAAATTTCCATATCACTGCCGCCGCAGTCAGGACAGGATAAATCACTGTAAACGGCATTGAATACCCTGCCGCACCCTTTGCACTTTACAATACCTGGAATGACGATAAGCTCCAGTTCTGTTTTTTCCATAAAGGTCTTATAGGAAGCAGCTGGCCAGCTCTGCTCCAAATATCTGGGAACAATACCGGAAAGCTCGCCTACCTCAATGACAAGTTTACTGACCTCTGTCACGTTCTGCTCTTTTACGATACGCTCAATGGTATGTACCATAGAGTTTAGTACACCAAGCTCATGCATCTTACCTCTCCTCTTCTATTCAGCTTCTGTTGATGACGCTTTCTTTAAGAGTTGTGGCAGCAATCTTTCCAGTACGTACAATTGCATTTGCTGCGATCTTGACAGGAAGTTTTTCATAGGTATTGGGAACTGTATCATAAGTACGTTCCAGACCGATTGCATCAAATTTACATTTGGTGGTACATAAGCCGCACCCAATACACTTGTAACTGTCGATTTCTACCGTACCGCAGCCAAGGCAGCGCTCCGTCTCTTTCTTTAACTGTTCCTCTGTAAAGGTCATTCGTTCATCCTGGAATGTCCCTTTTTTCTCAGGAGAATGGCCCGGTCTCTGGCGGGGTGTCATATCAAAATCCTGTATCCCGATGGCAATGTTATTCTTGTCAAACGCGTGATATTCACGGCGGTCACGGCCAAACACAAGAGACTGACCAGGCTGTACATAACGGTGAATGGAAATGGCACCTTCTTTTCCCGATGCAATGGCATGGATTGCAAATTTAGGGCCGGTGAAGCAGTCTCCGCCTACAAAAACGTCAGGCTCTGCTGTCTGCAATGTGAGACTGTCAGCGTTTGCATTACCGCCTCGTCCCAGTTCCAACCTGCTGCCGGAAAGAAGTCCGCCCCATTCAATGGACTGACCGACGGAAAGCAATACAGAATCAGCTTTTACAATGATCGTATCGTTCTCATCATACTTAGGCGCAAAGCGGTGGTCTGCGTCAAAGACACTGGTGCACCGCTTAAATTCCACTCCGGTTACCTTACCATCTTCCGTCAGAATACGCCTGGGTCCCCAGCCATTGTGGAAGGATACGCTGTCTTCTTTCGCCTCCTCAATTTCCTCTGGTAATGCCGGCATCTCACCAGGACTTTCCAGACAGTAAAGATGAATCTCTTCTGCCCCCTGTCTTTTTGCAGTACGGGCCACATCAATGGCTACATTTCCACCACCGATTACAATTACGTTGCCGGATAATTCTGACTTTCTTCCAAGATTCACATCACGAAGGAAATCAACACCGGAAATAACACCCTGGCCTTCTTCCCCTTCAATACCAAGACGTCTGCCGCCCTGTGCTCCGATTGCCAGATAAAAAGCTTCATATCCTTCTTCACGAAGCTGATTCAGGGTGATATCTTTTCCAACTTCAACTCCCGTTTTGAAGGAAACACCCATTTCCCGCAAAACATCAATTTCAGCATTAAGAACCTCTTTCTCCAGACGGAAAGAAGGAATACCAAGGGTTAACATACCGCCCAGTTTTTCTTCCTTTTCAAATACAGTTACCTTGTATCCGTCAATTGCCAGGTAATATGCGCAGGAAAGTCCGGAAGGACCAGAACCAACCACAGCGATTTTATTGCCTAGATTATAACGCATGGGCGGAATATAGCGAACCGATTCATCCAGTTCTTTATCCGCTATAAATTTTTTTATTTCATCAATGGAAACCGGTTCATCAATGTCTCCGCGGGTACATTCACTTTCGCAGCCATGGGGACAGATCCGTCCGCAGACAGCAGGGAACGGGTTTTCTTTTTTAATCAGCTCCAATGCTTCCCGGTAACGTCCGGAAGCAGCAAGCTTTATATATCCCTGTACGGATATATGGGCCGGACAGGCAGTCTTACATGGAGAGGTACCTTCTTTAGAAACATCTTTCCGGTTCTCCCGGTAATCCACATTCCAGTTGCTTTCTTTCCAGATATGGTCGCGGGCAGTCGGTTCTGCCTTTATGGTGACAGGTGTTTTGGAGCAGAGCTTCTGTCCAAGTGTTAACGCATTTACGGGGCAGTTCTCCACACACTGTCCGCAGGCCACACAATTTTCTTTCTTAACCCTGGCGGTAAAATTGGAACGTATGGAATCCGGGGTATTAAAAAGAGTTGCAAGACGCAGGGAAAAGCATGCGCAGCCACAGCAGTTACAGATTGCCGCTGATTCTCCCAGTCCGTCGGTATGGGGCATTTCATGCATCAGGCCGTTATTTTCTGCGAATTTAATAATTTCCTTTGCTTCTTCCCTGGTAATCTGGCGGCCTCTGCCTGTCTTAATGTAATATTCAGCACCTTCTCCCATCTGGATGCAGATATCTTTTTCCAGGTGGCCGCAGCCCTCCTCAATCACACGGCGCGACTGGCGGCAGGAGCAGTCGGATACGGAAAATGTATCATACTTATCCAGATAGTAGGAAAGATGTTCCCATGGTTTTGTGCCCTTAATATCCTTGATGGCTTCTTCCACTGGAATTACACGCATCATCGCCATTCCCTGAGGGAATTTGGCAGCCATGGGCGCTAGACGCAGCCTGGTATATTCTTCAAAAGCTTTTCCGATTTCCGGGTGTTGGTTTAACTGTTCCCGGTTATTTACCATCATCTCCAACATGCCGGGAGCAAAGATATTTACGAAGTAGCGGTCTTTCTGATCTTCCTTATCTTTCCATACTTTGGCAACGCCGGTGTAAGCCAGCTGCTCTAAAAGGGCCTTTGTTTCTTTCTTACTCTTTCCGGAACGTTTTGCTATGTACTCGAAGGTACGGGGTTTGCGCAGTCCAATAATCATGGCAATATCAGCCATGTCATCGGTAACAACACAGTCCAGTGAATAGTATTCGGGAGAGTTTTCATCGATTTTGTTCATGACTCCTGCAATACCGCCCACCATTTTCGCAAGCTTTACTATTTTCGGTCTTAATTCACTCATAATTCCCTTTCCCGCGCTTATAGCGCATTCGAAGTTTTTTATCTATCTTATTTGTTATTCACACCAGGATTTTACCGCATTATGAAGCCAGTCGGTCCACTCCTTTATTCCTTCCTCTTTCAGTGCGCTGATGGGAATAATAATCGCATTTGGATTACGCAGGCGGATATTCTCTTTGCATTTTTCCAGATCAAAATTGAAATACGGCAATACATCCATCTTATTGATCAGTACCACATCGCAGATGGAAAACATGAGAGGATATTTTAATGGCTTATCATCTCCTTCCGGTACCGAAAGGATCATGGCATTCTTTACTGCGCCGGTATCAAATTCAGCCGGACATACCAGGTTGCCCACATTCTCTAAAATTACAAGGTCAAGACCGTCAGGGTCAAGGCCCTCCAGTCCCTGCCGGGTCATTTGCGCATCCAGATGACACATACCTCCAGTATGAAGCTGAATGGCTTTTGCACCAGTCTGTGATATGGTCCGGGCATCAACGTCAGAATCAATATCTGCTTCCATAACACCAATCTTTAATTCGTCCTTTAGCCCATTAATTGTACGAACCAGAGTGGTTGTCTTACCTGCGCCCGGACTGGACATCAGATTAAGAAGAAATACCTTTTTCTCTTTTAATTCTTCACGAAGCTTTCCAGCCTGTAAGTTGTTGTCAGCAAAGACACTTGTTTTTATTTCCAGAACTTTAAAATCTTTCATGTGCCGCACTCCCTTCTTTTTATTTGTTCCTCTGCCATCCTTTTAACCAAAAGGTGCATGGTGGTTTCTTATAAGTATACTGGTTCAGTCATAACAATATTATTATAAAATATTCTCAGTGTACTGGCAATAATGCAAAAAATAACTGTGATAATCACATATAATTTTGTTGAATTTTAGTAAGAATGTATGATAAAATAGTGTCAATCTCTGGTATGACCAGAGCCAGAATAAGGGGGAGAATATGGAATTTCAGAAACTGAGTGCTATAAGCTTAAAAGAAATGTTCATTCGTCAGATCCGTGACTTGATATTATCCGGGCAAATGCCGGTTGGAAGCCGACTGCCTTCGGAAAGGGAAATTGCGAGGCAGATGCAGGTGAGCCGTGCGGTTGTTAACAGCGGATTTTCCGAACTTGAAAAACAGGGCTTTTTAGAAGTCCATCCAAGGCAGGGTGTTTTTGTTGCAGATTATGGGAAGAACGGCAACATTAATACTTTAAATGCCATTATGGAATATCATGGTGATACCCTTGGGCAGAGTGAAATATACTCAATTATTGAAGTGCGGCGCGCGCTGGAGCATCTGGCAACTGATTCTATTGTAAAAAATTCATCAAATGAGGATATTCTGGGTCTGGAAGGTTTGCTGGAAGAGGTTGCAGCAGCGAAAACCATAGAAGATACGGTTCTTGCCACCTTTTCTTTTCATCACAAGCTTTCTGTAATCAGCGGGAACAGCATTATTCCTTTGATTTACATATCCTTTAAACCTGTTGTAACACAGCTTTGGAAACGTTTCTGTCTGAAATACGGGAAAGAAGCGCTCTATGACAGCGTGCTTTGTTTATATAAATGTATTAAAGAACGGGATGCCTTAGCTGCTAGAAAATGTACCGATAAACAACTGAATGAAGCACTGGAAGGCGGACATCAGATTTTTTAATCAACTCATTTAAAAGGCAGGACCGCTGCCGGTTGCCTGCCTTAAATTCTTGACTAAATAGTGTTATTGTTAAAACTGTCAACAATTACAATGATAATGTTATTGCTGAAATTATCATTTAAATTATTACTAAAGTTATCGTTTAGATTGCCATTTAAGTTACGGCTTAAGTTATCATTTAAGTTATTGTTAAAATCATCATCGGATTCCGATGATCCTCTCCAGCATGGTCTGCGACCTCCGTCGTACCCATACAGGTAAGCCTCTCTAAATTTTCTTTCACACCATTCGCGATTTTCATCGCGGTCAGATCTGCCATTACGTCTGCAACCACAATTACAGCAACACATAAAACTCACTCCTTTCTAAGTAGAGTACACTATATTTTATGCAGTTGTTAGACAAGTCGTGCTATGTGCAACTTTCTGCTCTTATTCCACCATTATTCATCCTATATTAGCGTCGCACTATACCAGACATGGTATACTATTTAAATGAGGATATTAATATTGTGGATCTGATAAAAACAGCTACAGCGCTGTTTATTTATTGGGTGTTATAGTTGAATACTTTGAAAAAGTAACTCCGGATATGATGACAATTACTGTACCGGAAGCAGAATATGCTATTTTTACAACACAGCCTGTTAAAGAAATTCCTGTAGATCAGACAGACAATATTGACCCATTTTCAATTGCTATAAAACAGACATGGAAATACATTTTCAACGAATGGTTTCCTGCCAGCCATTATGAATTCGATGAAACAAAGATGGATTTTGAATTTTATGATGAGCGCTGCCACGAAACCGAAGATGCAGTAATGGAAATTTATGTACCTGTCATTCCCAAATCCATCTGACAAATCAAGTCTTATCTCAATAGTACAGTTGAGTATTAACAAAAGTGGGCTGCCTGATATTTAAGCCGCCCACTTTTTATTATAGCATTTGATGTTTCAACCTGTTTCTTAAATCCATGATTTTATTCTCTATTATCTTTATTGTCCTCTCGAAAACAGCATCATCCTTCCCTGTCGGATCATCTAATCCCCAGTCCTCTCTCATTTTACAGGGAAGAACCGGGCAATTCACATTGCATCCCATGGTAATTACCACATCAGGACCCGGTATCTCTTCTATTAACTTACTTTTCTGTGATGCCTCCATATCAATTCCATATATCTTTTTCATTAACCGGACTGCATCCTGATTGATCTGATCCTTTAATTCAGTTCCTGCCGAATAGCTTTCAAACACATCACTGGCAAAATGCTTTCCTAACGCTTCCGCTATCTGGCTTCGACAGGAGTTGTGTACACAAACAAAGGCAACTTTCGGTTTATTATCTGTATTCATATCACTTTCACCTCTTTTATCTACAGCAGATATAAACTCTCATCTTTTATTTCATCCGGTCTCCAGCTGATCACTGCAAAATTTCCATTGGCATGGGCATCCACCTTATTAATCCATTCAATTTCATTACTGGCTTTTGCTGACAGCAAATGATTCGTAGTACCGGTACGGTAAAGGGAGGAATTAATCACCCACCACTTTGCGGCAATGCCTGCCCGCTTTAAATCTTCCTCCAGACGCATCGCTTCATATACCGGGGTAGTTTCTGCAAGAGTGACTATAATAACTTCTGTCTCATCTTTATTTCTTAATCTTGGAAGGAGTTTTTTTGCTGAATCAGGAACGTCACCCTGGGTGCGTTTGATTTCCTGATTATAGCTCTGGGTTGAATCCAGAAGTAATAAGGTGTGTCCAGTGGGTGCGGTATCTATCACAACGATCTGGTCTTCTGCCTTTTCAACGATATCTGCAAATGCCCTGAATACAGCTATTTCCTGGGTACAGGGGGATCTTAAATCTTCTTCTATATATGCAAGATCCTCTTCTGACATCGTCTCCCTCGCTTTATTAAGTACTTCCTGCTGATACTTCTTTAACTCCTCTTTTTCATCGATATGGCTCATTGTAATTTTATCCGTTTCGCTCATAACAAACTTAAGATGAGCAGCCGGATCGGTTGTAGTCAGATGTACTTTTTTCCCTCTGGCTGCCAGACCAAGTGCAACCGATGCGGCTATTGTTGTTTTCCCCACACCCCCTTTTCCCATGGTAAATATGACTTTTTTGCCAGATTGGTATAAGTCGTCTATTACATCTTTCAATCCTGGTATAATATCCGCATTAACTTTATCGTCACTGATAATATCACTGTCTTTTTTCAATAAGGCTCTTACATTTTCCAATCCGGTTATGGGATAGGATCTGAGAGGTATGAAACTGCATTTCAGATTCAATAGCTCTTCTGGCATACCGGATAGCGCTGCCTGTTGTTTTTTATATAAACTCAAACTTCGCACA
>JAAOXG010000001.1 GCA_013036995.1 Lacrimispora defluvii | reverse complement strand
TCCTTATTGACACCGGGCTATTTTCAACCGCCTTTTTTTCAAAATCTTCAAGATCCATATGATAGATTCCATCTTCACCCAGATATAAGGTATTATCAACAATCTTTCTGCCGTTATCTTCTATCACTTCACTAAAGGGATAATAAACAGGCTGCTGAATCATGACACCGTCTCCCGGCTTTGTGTATGCTTTTACTGCCATGGCAAGTGCAAAAACCACACCCGGTGTTTTTACCAGCCAGTTTTTCTCAACACTCCATCCATGACGGCGCTTCATCCAGTCCTGCACTGCCTCAAAATATTCTTCTTTTCCCTCACTGTAGCCGAAAATCCCATGTTCCACACGTGCTTTTAATGCATCCAGCACTGGCTGGGGTGCTTTAAAATCCATATCTGCCACCCAGAGCGGCAGAATTCCTTCCGGTTTTCCTCTCTGTACTGCAAAATCATATTTGATGCAGCTTGTATTTTTTCTGTCTATCCGTTCATCAAAATCAATTCGTTCTTTCCTCATGAAATACCCGCTCCAATTCATTTGTTAAATCCTGTATATCCTCAATTCCCACCGAAAGTCTTAAGATCCGGTCTGTGATTCCATTGGCAGCCAGTACATCTGCCGGCACATCCGCATGAGTCTGAGTGATTGGATATGTGATCAGTGTTTCCACACCTCCCAGACTCTCTGCAAAGCGGATCAGACGCACATTCTTTAGTATGCTATGGGCAAGCTCCTTTGATTCCACCTCAAAGGTCACCATACAGCCAAAGCCTCTCGCCTGTTTTTTACAGACTTCGTGTCCGGGATGGTCTGTAAGTCCAGGATAATAGATCTTCTTTACTTTTTTCTCATTTTTAAGCCAGTCCACCAGATTTTTAGCATTCTTCTCTGCCTGGTTCATACGAATAGGCAGTGTCTTGATTCCCCGCAAAATAAGCCAGCTGTCAAAGGGAGCCAGACCGGAACCTACTGTTTTTATAATAAACCGCAGTCTTTCTGCTATTTCTGCAGATGAAGTAACAAGAAATCCGGCTATGGTATCGTTATGTCCTCCCAGGAACTTGGTTCCGCTGTGGACCACCAGGTCTGCGCCCAGCTTTAATGGATTCTGAAAACAGGGAGACATAAACGTATTATCCACAATCAGAAGAATCCCATGCTTTTTCGTTATTTTAGCAAGCTCTTCAATATCGGTTACATTCATCATGGGATTGGTAGGGGTCTCAATAAAAACAGCCTTTGTGTTTTCACCGATCAGCTCTTCTACTTTCCCGTATGAGGAACCGGAGCAGTCTGCGGAATCAATTAAGATACCGTTTTTCTTACTGATGTTGTCAAACAGCCGGATACTGCCTCCGTACAAATCACAGTCTGTTATAATGTGGTCACCCGGTGCAAACAGTTCCATAAGTGCTGTAATTGCTGCCATTCCGCTGGAAAAAGCCAGAGCATCGACGCCACCTTCTAAAGAGGCTACAATATTTTCCAAATGCTCTCTGGTTGGGTTTTGCAGACGGCTGTAATCGTATCCGGTTCCTTCCCCTACTCCTCTATGGGCAAATGTGGCAGTCTGATAAATGGGAAAGCTGATTGCTCCCGATTGATCCACCTTAATTTCTTTCCCGTCACCATATAAACATTTTGTTGAAATTCCATATTCCATATTGTGTCACCGCTTTCTTTTCTTTATCGTGATTCCTGTATAACAGTATATCAGCCCCACAGACAGTAGCGGTATGATTGAAAAACAATAGCCTGCTATTTATTATTTCTATAACAACAGCAAACTGATTTCTTATTCTTACAGAACCTGTTTCTCAAATTTTTTCAATTCCGCTATATATTTTTCTCCCAGAATACTGAGAGGCATTTTTTTCTTTTTAATGTAACCAATCCGCATCCGGTCGCTGGTATTAAGAGGAATGGCACAGTATTCATCTCCATTTAAATCCTCGCATATAATTCCGGAACAAAGGGTATAGCCATTTAATCCAACCATTAAATTAAGCAGTGTTGCTCTGTCATCTGCCTTAATGATCTGCTTATATTCATAGGTGCTGAATACTTCTTCTGCAAGATAAAATGCATTGTTGGTTCCCTGTTCAAAAGAAAGACAGGGATAATTTTTTAAATCCTCAAATTCAATCAGTTCCTTTCTGGCCAGAGGGTTTCCTTTCCAGAGATATACATAGATCTTGCACTGGAACAGCTCTGTGAATTCAAGATCACTATCATGAATCAGTTTTTCCATGGATTTCTGATTAAATTCATTGAGATAAAGTATGCCCAGTTCACTCTTCTGATTCTTTACATGTTCAATTACGTCGTATGTTCTGGTTTCGTGAACCGCAAATTCATAATCATCCATACCAAATTCTTTCGCCATATGAATAAATGCCTGCACTGCAAAGGTATAATGCTGCATGGACACACTGAATTTCTTCTTGAATTTTTCTTTTTTCACAAACCGTTCTTCCATCTGACGGTACTGCTCCAGCATCTGCCTTGCGTATCCTAAAAATTCTTCCCCCTCGGGTGTGATCACAATTCCCCTGTTGGACCGCAAAAACAGCTGAAGACCTATTTCTTCCTCTAAATCCCTTATTGTACTGGATAAGCTGGGTTGGGTAATAAATAACTCCGCCGCAGCTTTATTCATGGATTTCTGGTTTGCGATGCAAATGGCATAACGAAGCTGCTGTAATGTCATAAGACCTCCTTTTATTCTGCCTGCACAAAAGCTGCCATAGAACCTATGGCAGCCTGCATATAATCTGATTCAGTTATTTAACCGCCTGAAATGCTTCTTCCAGATCTTCAATAATGTCAGATGCATGTTCTGTTCCGATAGAAAGACGGATGGTGTTGGGCTTAATTCCGGAATTTTCAAGTTCCTCTTCTGTCATCTGTGAATGAGTGGTTGATGCAGGATGAATCACCAGAGACTTCACATCTGCAACATTGGCAAGAAGAGAGAATAATTCCAGCTGGTCAATAAAATCCTTCGCTTTTCTTGCATCTCCCTTGATTTCGAAGGTGAAGATGGAACCGCCTCCATTGGGGAAATATTTGGCGTATAATTCCTTCTGACTCTCATCATCGGAAATAGAAGGATGATGAACTTTTTCAACCTGAGGGTGATTTTTTAAATATTCCACAACTTTCAGTGCATTCTCCACATGGCGCTCGACTCTTAAGGATAAGGTCTCAAGTCCCTGTAAAAAGACAAATGCATGAATTGGGGATAAGCAGGCTCCTGTATCACGGAGTAAAATCGCACGGATCTTTGTCACATAAGCCGCGGGACCGGCTGCCTTTGTAAAGCTGACTCCATGGTAGCTTGGGTTTGGATCTGTGAGTGAAGGGAATTTTCCTGATGCCTCCCAGTCAAATTTACCGCCGTCAACAATTACACCGCCGATGCTGGTTCCATGTCCGCCAATAAATTTTGTAGCAGAATGCACCACGATATCAGCACCGTATTCAATCGGTCTTACCAGATAAGGGGTTGCAAATGTATTGTCTACAACAAGCGGAATTTTATGTGCGTGTGCAATCTTTGCGAACTGTTCAATATCCACCACATCGGAATTAGGATTTCCCAGGGTTTCGATAAAAATCAGCTTGGTATTTTCCTGAATGGCATTCTCCACTTCTTCGTAATTAAATGGATCCACAAAGGTAGTGGTAATGCCATAATCAGGAAGTGTATGCTCCAGCAGGTTGTAGGTGCCTCCATAAATATTCTTTGCTGCGACTACGTGATCTCCGTTCTTTGCCAGGTTCTCGATGGAATAAGTGACTGCTGCCGCTCCGGAAGCCGTAGCCAGTGCTGCCACACCGCCCTCCAATGCCGCAATTCTCCGCTCAAACACATCCTGAGTCGGATTGGTCAGTCTGCCATAAATATTCCCTGCATCTGTTAAATTAAACCTTGCAGCAGCATGGTCGCTGTTATGGAACACATAGGAAGAGCTCTGATAAATGGGTACTGCTCTGGCATCTGTCACGGAATCTGCCTGTTCCTGACCAACGTGTAACTGTAATGTTTCAAATTTAAGATTTCTTTCTCCTCTGGTCTTCTTGCTCATATTCGTATCCTCCTGTGGGGTAAAATGCTGTTTCGCATGTTCTTGTTAAGTGGTATTATACTGGATTTTCTTATCCTGTGTTAATATTTATAACTATTATCTGGCTATAGGTAAAACCTATAACTGATCCATAATAAGAAGATTAGTCCTGCTGAGCCAGAAGTTTCTCCAGTTCCTCATTCAGTTTTTCTTTCATAAGAAAGAGAGTTTCATCTCCCGGCAGATACTTATCATTATAAAGTTCCTCTACCGGCAGCTTCCAGACAGGACCAGGAGATGGTGTATCACCAAAGGTTCTGGGATAAAAATGCCAGTGCATATGTGTAAAATTACCACTTCCCAATAATTCATAATTCAGTTTGTCCGGTCCAAAAGCCCGGTAAACTGCCTCTGCAGTCAAAGCCATCTCCTGCAAAAACCGGTTTTTAAATTCCTTTTCCAGAAAATGAAGCTCCGCCGCATGTTCCTTACATAAAAAAACAGTATAACCCTGAAATCTCTGGTGATCCCCCAGCACCACATATCCTGTCTCCAATTCCTTTACAAAATACGGATTTCTTCCTTCTTTAATAAGCTGTATCCGGTCACACACTCCGCACATAGCTGCACCTCTCCTTTTTCCACTTTTTCTGCTTCTCATCTTTTGTTATTATACAACAGATTATCCACCAGCACACTATTTTTTTATTCCTTGCTTATCCATCATATCTCATTGGCTTTGGAATATATATATACAAAAATGCAAAAGGAAAAATCTGCCCATGAACGAACATTATCCATTTGTGAATCCACCGCTTCCCTATGCATACGACTCACTTGAACCTTATATCGACACTCAGACCATGTACATTCACCACGACAGGCAGCTTCAGAGATATGTAGTGGAACTAAACACCATCCTGCGGGATTATCCGGAGCTGCAGAATCTTTCTCTGGAAGAACTTCTTACTAATACGGAAAGCCTTCCCGAGGAGATCCGACAATCTATCATCAACTATGGTGGCGGCGTATACAATCATATTGTCTACTTTAATGGCATGATTAATTCCCAGGAGCGTTCACAGGCCGAAACACTATATCCCATTTTATTAAGAGATTTCGGAACAATAGAGAATTTTTTTAACGAATATAAAAGAAATGCACTATCTGTTTTCGGTTCGGGATATGCATGGCTGGTTGTTGACCAAAATGGAACACTGTCAATCGTAACGACCCCTAACCAGAACACTCCTATCTCGTTTGGCTTTTGTGTGATCTCCGCCATGGATGTCTGGGAGCACGCTTATTTTCTGCAGCGTTTTAATGACCGGGCTGCATACATTGAAGACTGGTTCCATGTGGTTAACTGGCAGGAGGCTTATGCACGGTATAAACGGTGTATGGGGATTGATGAGGAGCAATAATGCAATAAGGGAGAACCAGGTATTAACTTGGTTACTCCCCATTAATGCACCCATATGGCCCCATCCAGGCAAACGAAAAAAAGAACGCTCTCTATCTATCAGAGAGCGTTATGATTCCATCTTTATATAATCTTATTTTTCGGCTTTTTCATCTTTTATGAAATACATTTTAGTGCCTTCCAATTCGAAAAGCAGCTTCGAATCTGTGATCGGACATTCAATGGTCTCTCCATCAGACTTTATTGTAATAACATTGTCCTTTTCTGACCAGGTACCCTCGCCATTTTCCGTTCCAAAATTAAGTGTTACTTTTTTCGCATCAAATTTAATGGTAGCGGCATCCATCGCACTCGCTAAAAGTTCACCTTCAAGAACAATTCCCTCAGCTTCCACTGAATTCAAAGTCCAGGTAGTTCCTACGTAGACTGAATTATTTTTTGCTCCACAGCCTGCCAGCATAGCACCAAGCATCATTAATATTGCAAGTAATATTGACAGTTTCTTTTTCATAACTTCTACTCCCTCTTTCGTAATTTAAATGCTTCATTCAGTTATACTTTATATTTGTACCTGAATTCTGGTAAAGTTTATTATAAAATATAATTCTAGTCAACAGTTTTGTCGCAAAATGCATTTTTATGACGTAAAAATCAAAAAAACATTTGCAATTCAATATAATTATGGTATATTTGTTACATTACGATAGAAAAATCGAGGAGTATCATGAAACTTGTAATTTTAGATTCAATTACCACAGACAGAAATAATTTGATTGTTTTTTTAGAAAGATATTTCCGGAAGCGACTGATTGATTTTTCATTACATGAGTATTCATTTCATAAAACTATGTTTGAACGTGTAAATTTCCAAAGTGAAAAACTTCCATGCTGCTTCATTGACCTAACAGAATCTGAGCAAAATGGTTTAGAAACAGGTCTTAAAATTCGTGAAATGAATCAGGATAGTATTATCTTCTTTACCTCCAACAGTACAAAACATGCAGCAGAAGCATTTAAAATGCAAGCCGATGGATATTTTCTTAAGCCCATTCGGAACAATGAATTAATAGCATCTCTTGATAAAAGTCTAAAAAATATTAACTTTATCTATAAAAAAATTCAAATACGATCTGAATATATGACAATGAATATCCCCCTTAAGGATATTATTTATATTGAAGTATTTAATAAAACCTGTATCATTTATACAAAACAAAAAACAATTACCAGTTCCATATCATTAAGTGAATTGGAAGAGCGATTAAAAAAAGAAGGATTTCTTCGTTGTCATAAAAGCTATCTGGTTAATATGCTATTTATTGAAGAATATAACAATTTTGGTTTCTTTCTCACAAACAAACAATTCATACCGATATCAAAGCGGGAATGTTTAAAGCATCGTGAAACCCACCTAAACTGGCTATGGAAGACTATACCTGATTATTGACTAATTTTCCATATATATTATACTGTGTATATAGGCTCAATCAGAGCCAAATACATTCAAAGGGGAAATGTTAGTATGTCAGAGACTAAATGTAGCAATTACAATTTATGCAAACAATATGGCACTTATGGTGAAAGTTGTGAAGAGGATCCTTATTCAGGGATCTACACTGATTGCGATAATAGTGAGAAGCAGATAATAAAAATTCTTGCAAGTATTGATCAGAAACTCTCAAAACTTCTGGAAAAATAGCTACATATTCCCACCCATGCAAAAAGAGGAGCCGCACAAAGCGAACTCCTCTTTTCTATATCAAATGGTATTTTCCCTTGAAAAATCAAGGTTTTATCATTAGAATTTACCTGCGTTAGCAGCCTCTTCGATACCAACAGCTACAGCTACAGTGGCTCCTACCATAGGGTTGTTACCCATACCGATCAGACCCATCATCTCTACGTGAGCCGGAACGGAAGAAGAACCTGCGAACTGAGCGTCAGAGTGCATACGTCCCATAGTATCTGTCATACCGTAGGAAGCTGGACCTGCTGCCATGTTATCCGGGTGAAGGGTACGTCCTGTACCGCCGCCGGATGCTACGGAGAAGTACTTTTTGCCCTTTTCTGTACATTCCTTTTTGTAGGTTCCTGCTACTGGATGCTGGAATCTGGTTGGGTTGGTGGAGTTACCAGTGATGGAAACGTCAACGCCTTCCTTCCACATGATAGCAACGCCTTCTGTTACGTCGTTAGCGCCGTAGCAGTTAACTTTTGATCTTAAACCTTGGGAATAGGATTTTCTGAACAGTTCTTTTACTTCGCCTGTGTAATAATCCATTTCAGTTTCTACATATGTAAATCCATTGATTCTGGAAATGATCTGAGCTGCGTCTTTTCCTAAACCGTTTAAGATTACTCTTAATGGTTTCTGACGTACTTTGTTTGCCTTCTCAGCAATACCGATAGCGCCTTCTGCTGCTGCAAAGGACTCGTGACCAGCAAGGAAACAGAAGCAGTCTGTGCCCTCTTCCAGAAGCATCTTTCCAAGATTACCATGACCAATACCAACATTACGCTGATCAGCTACGGAACCTGGGATACAGAAAGCCTGAAGACCTTCACCAATTGCTGCTGCTGCATCTGCCGCTTTTCTGCAACCTTTTTTGATTGCGATCGCTGCGCCTACTGTATAAGCCCAACAAGCATTTTCAAAACAGATAGGCTGGATCTTCTTCACCTGTTCGTAAACATCCAGACCTGCATCTTTTGTAATCTTTTCCGCTTCTTCAATGGAAGCGATGCCATAGCTGTTTAAAACAGAATTGATTTTGTCAATTCTTCTCTCATATGATTCAAATAAAGCCATTATCTTGTCCTCCTTATTATTGGCCAAATCTCTTCGCTTTCATAACCGGATACCGGCAGGCATTCGCCGACCGATTATTCGTGTCTTGGGTCAATGATCTTTGCAGCTTCCGCTACACGGCCGTACTGTCCTTTTGCTTTCTCCCAAGCAGTGTTGGGATCATCACCTTTTTTGATGAAATCAGTCATCTTACCAAGACTTACGAACTGATAACCAATGATCTGATCTTCTTCATCAAGAGCAATGCCGGTTACATAGCCTTCAGCCATTTCCAAATAGCGAGGACCTTTCTTTAAGGTTCCATACATGGTACCAACCTGAGAACGAAGACCTTTTCCTAAGTCTTCCAGTCCCGCACCAACTGGAAGTCCGTCTTCTGAGAATGCACTCTGAGTTCTTCCGTATGCGATCTGTAAGAATAATTCTCTCATCGCTGTATTGATGGCATCACAAACAAGGTCTGTATTCAATGCCTCTAAAACGGTTAATCCTGGCAGAATCTCAGCTGCCATAGCAGCGGAGTGTGTCATACCGGAGCATCCGATTGTTTCTACTAATGCTTCCTGAATAATACCCTCTTTTACGTTAAGAGTCAGCTTGCATGCGCCCTGCTGGGGAGCACACCAGCCAACACCATGTGTCAGACCGGAGATATCTTTAACTTCTTTTGATTTTACCCATTTTGCTTCTTCTGGGATTGGAGCAGCGCCGTGATGAACGCCCTGTGCTACTGTGCACATCTCTTCTACTTCATGTGAATAAATCATGTTAAAACTCCTTTCAAATAAGTAATCATCATGAAAAGTACTTTGTTAATTATATCACATCATACTTGATACCATTTTCTCATATTCTGTCGAATTCCGCAAGTGTTTTTTAGGGCTTGCAAAACAGCCGGAGGAAGAAACTGACCCATTCCTTCTCTCCGGCCGGCTGATGTACGTACTATTGTATCACTCTTCTGACTGACAGGATGGTACGGTAAGTGGCTGTACCAACCTTGATACCGGTTGCTGGAGAACTTGCATGAACAATCTGACCATTCCCGATATAAATTCCAATATGACCTGCATAACAGATTAAGTCTCCAGGCTGGGCATCGGAATAAGGGACTTCTGCTCCCACAGAACGCTGCTCGGAGGAACTTCTTGGCAGCGAATATCCAAAATGCCTGTATACGCCCTGCACAAATCCGGAGCAGTCTGTTCCGTTTGTCAGACTGGTTCCGCCAAACACATAGGGGTTCCCCACAAACTGCAGACCGTAATCTGCAACGGATCTTCCCTGAGCCGTTCCCCCTGTACTTTTCGATGCAGAAGGTCCGGAGTACTTGTTATTATTATTGGTGCTTCGGCTGCCGGTGTTAGAGGCGGCTTTTTTCCTTGCATCCTCTTCCGCCTTTTTTCTCGCCTGCTCTGCTGCTTTTTTTCTGGCTTCTTCTTCCTTGGTCTTGCGGATTTCTTCATTCTTTTTTGCTACCGTCTGAGCATAAAGATCTGCATCCTTCTTGGCCTGTGCCAGCTGGCTGTCAAAGTTAGAGACTTCTTTTTTCTTTGTTGCGATGAGAGTTTCCAGCTGTTTCTTCTGATCCTTATACTCCAGCTCCATTACTTCCATCTCATTCTTGTCCTCTTCCAGATCCTCCTTATAATCAGCAACCTGCTGCTTCGTCTCCTGGAATTTTACAAGCATCTTCCGGTCATATGTATAGATTCCTTCCACATATTCCGCTTTATTAAGCAGATCCGACATATCCTTTACCTGTAGAAAAATATCCATGTATTCTGTATCACCCTTCTCATACATATACTGGATTCTTTTTTTCATGGCAAGATACTGCTTTTCTTCTTCTTTCTTCGCTTCCTGGTAATCCGATTCGGCCTGTTTAATTTCTTTTTCTTTATTGGCCATATCGTTTTCTAACACTTTAATATCTGATAAAAGATCAGTTAAATCAGTGGTAAGCTTTGAGACCTGATTCTGAGCCGCATTTTTCTTGTTGGCTGCATCCTGTGCCTGTTTATTGGCCTCATTCAGCTTTTTCTGAGCTTCCTGCTTTTCTTTTTCCGCCTTGGAAGTCGCAAAGACCGGAACAGTCTGTGTGCAGACCATGGCACTTATCATGATACCGCAGAACAGTCTTCGAAATATCCCTGCATTTTTATGATACATAATCTGTACTTTTCGTTTCATCGTCAGTTCCTTTGCATTTTTTCTATCTTTATCCCTCCTATATGTTAACGTAAACCGAGGGTAAAATTCAAGTCCAAAATGAAATTTTATAGAATTTTTTTCTCCTGATGGTTACCTATCTTTGTGGATACCACAATAAAACACAGGAAAAACAGAATTCCCTTTATAATACTGGAAATGGAAAAGGCCCACCAGATTCCGTCAAGTCCCAAAGAGGTACTTCCCAAGAACATGGCAAGAGGAATTCTTGCTGTGGTAAACACAATACTGATTACAGAACTGAGCAAGGTTTTTCCAAGTCCCGAGAGCGCACCTACCGTGGTAAGCTCCACGCACATAAACATCTGGCTGACACCTAAAATAACAAGATAGCGCACTCCCATAGGAATTACATCTGCTTCATGTATGAATAGTCCGAATATCTGCTTCGGAAAAACAATCAGCAAAAAGGTGCAGAATAATCCCCATAAAAACATGACTGCCACTGCCGTAAAATATCCCTTTTTTACTCTCCCATACTGCTTTGCACCATAATTCTGACCCACAAAAGAGTTAATCGCAGCTGCAAAACCATCTGCAGTCATCCATGAGATGGATTCAATCTGACCGCCTACCCGGAGTACGGCAACTGCCGTATCACCAAATTCAGCTACAAACCGGGTTAAAATCATGGAAATACTGGTGTATATTAAATTCTGGACAGAAGCAGGGAATCCGATTCTGATCATAGAGCTCATATAGTCCCATGGTACTCTCTGGATCAGCCGTACTTTATCAAATACCAGTTTGTCTTTACGAATTGCTATTATAAATACAAGTGTTACAACTGCCTGGGCAAATACCGTAGCTGCTGCTGCCCCGGCTACGCCAAAGCCTTTTACCGGCCCCACTCCGAAAATTAAGAGCGGATCTAAAACCATATTTAATACAAGTCCTATTACATTAGCCTTTAAAGGAGTTCTGCTGTCTCCCATGGCTGTGAGGATACCGGTCAGAATCACATTCATATAGGAAAATACAATCAGCCCGCAGGTTATTTTTAAATATAACTGGGCATTCTCAACGATCCCTCTGTTGCTCAGTCCGAAAAAACCAATCAGCGGCTTAGCCCCAAATATGCAAAGAGCACCGTAAAGAACAGAGAACAAAATCCCAAGCTGAAGTGCCCCTGATGCATATTGAGCGGCTTCTTCTTTCCTGCCTCCGCCAAGAGCATGGGCAACTTTAACCTGCCCCCCCATTTTAGCCAGTGCAACAACTCCCTGGGAAAGCCACACATACATACCCCCTGCCCCCACCGCAGCAACCGATGAAGCGCCAGCAATACCGATCCACGCCATATCCGTCAAGTTATAAGCCATCTGGACCAATGCAGTGACCATAATAGGAAGCGCCAGCTCTGTAAGCGAAGTAAAGATGTGTCCCTTTAGTAAATCTACTTTTTTATTCATAAAAAATTTTTCTCCGTTTCAAAAGGGCTGCCAAATTAGTGGCAGCCCTGATCTGTCCGGATTAATTCCTGGCAGAAAGATATTCGTCAATTCCTCTTGCGCCAGCACGTCCGGCTTCCATGGCCAGGATTACCGTTGCAGCACCTGTCACTGCATCTCCTCCGGCATATACGCCTTCCTTGCTTGTCTTTCCTGTAGACTCCTCTGCAATAATACATTTGCGCTTATTAATATCCAGTCCCTTTGTGGTATTGGATATTAAAGGATTGGGGGATGTTCCCAGTGACATGATGACAGTATCCACATCAATGACAAATTCAGATCCTTTCACCTCTACAGGTCTTCTTCTGCCGGAAGCATCCGGTTCTCCAAGTTCCATTCTGATACATTTCATTCCGTTAACCCAGCCCTTCTCATCGGTGAGAATTTCAATTGGGTTTGACAGAAGATCAAATATAATTCCTTCTTCTTTTGCATGATGGACTTCTTCCGCTCTTGCAGGAAGTTCCGCCTCGCTTCGTCTGTAGACAACATGCACCTCTGCACCAAGACGAAGAGCCGTTCTGGCTGCGTCCATAGCAACGTTGCCTCCGCCGACAACCGCTACCTTATTACCTGCTACAATTGGGGTATCGTAGTCGTCACGGAATGCCTTCATTAAATTACTTCTTGTTAAGTATTCATTGGCAGAGAATACACCGTTGGCATTCTCTCCCGGAATTCCCATGAACATCGGAAGTCCGGCTCCTGAACCGATGAATACAGCCTGGAACCCTTCTTCATCAAGAAGTTCATCAATCGTCACAGACTTTCCAACAATTACATTGGTCTCAATCTTAACGCCCAGCTTTCTGACGTTGTCAATCTCGGGCTGTACTACGCCGTCTTTAGGAAGACGGAACTCAGGAATACCATAAGTAAGTACACCGCCAGGCTCATGAAGTGCTTCAAATATTGTAACTTCGTATCCCAGCTTTGCAAGATCCCCTGCACAGGTAAGACCAGAAGGGCCGGAACCGATGACTGCCACTTTCTTTCCATTGGTTTTTTCAGGTGCTTTTGGAACAATTCCATGCTCTCTGGACCAGTCTGCAACAAACCGCTCAAGCTTTCCGATAGAAACCGGCTCTCCCTTAATTCCGCGGATGCACTGACCTTCACACTGACTCTCCTGGGGACATACACGTCCGCATACTGCCGGAAGTGCCGAGGATTGTGCGATCACTTTTGCAGCTTCCTCAATATTGCCCTCTTCCACCTCTTTAATAAATCCAGGTATATTAATGGATACAGGACAGCCCTTTACGCACTTGGGATTCTTGCACTGAATGCAGCGGCTGGCCTCTTCTCTTGCTTCTTCTTCATTATATCCAAGACATACTTCTTTAAAGTTTGTTGCTCTTACTTTTGGATCCTGTTCTCTGACTGGTACTTTCTTTAAAACGTCCATTAGTTGTCACCTCCACACTGTCCGCAGCCGCCATGATGAGTATCGCCTTCCCGGGTTTTTAAAATTGCACGCCCTTCTTCGCTCTTATACATCATCTGACGCTTCATGGCCTCGTCAAAATTCACTTTATGGCCGTCAAATTCCGGTCCATCCACGCAGGCAAATTTGACTTCGTCCCCAACAGTGATACGGCAGGCTCCGCACATACCTGTACCGTCTACCATGACTGGGTTTAAGCTGACAACGGTTGGAATCCCTAATTCCTTTGTTAAAAGGCAGGTGAATTTCATCATAATCATAGGGCCGATGGCAACACAGACATCATACTGTTTTCCCTGATTATTTACGAGATCCTTAATTACTTCAGTAACCATTCCTTTTCTCTCATAGGAACCGTCATCTGTGGTAACATATAAATTGCCGGCCTGTTCTCTCATGGCATCTTCTAAGATCAGCAGATCCTTTGTCTTCGCTCCTACGATTACATCAACCGATATACCGTGCTCCCTCATCCATTTTACCTGAGGATAAACAGGAGCAGTTCCAACACCACCGGCTACAAATAAATATTTCCGTTTCTTTACTTCTTCTAAATCTTCTTCTACAAATTCAGATGCATTACCTAAAGGTCCTACTACATCTTCAAAGCTGTCCCCTGTTTTTAAATCAGCCATCTTTTCCGTGCTGGCGCCCACTGTCTGAAATACAATGGTAATTGTCCCTTTGTCACGGTTATAATCACAGATGGTGAGCGGAATACGCTCCCCTCTGTCATCCATCTTTACGATTACAAATTCTCCAGGCTGGCAGGCTTTGGCAATCCGGGGTGCTTCCACATCCATCAGATAGATCTTGTCAGCTAACATCTCTGCTTTTAAAATCCTGTACATCTTCATCCTCCTAATGTCTTCGTGAATATACCTTCGCACCGTTCCTGAAAGCCTTCCTGACAATCAGGTGAAATGGTACTCGTTTCATATTATCATTTTTATATGTCAAAAACAATATGAAAAGACAAATATCAAAATATTTTATAAATAAATATCATTATTTTTTTATCGATTGACCAGTTCTCTGGTACATACGGAACGTATAACACAAATTAAAATACGTCTGTTCTTCACTTTCAGCACACATCTCCCAGCCGGTGTCCATATCCAGGTTCGGAAAATGAGTATCTGCGCTGTAAGCATAGTCAATATATGTCACATGAGCCGTATCGCAATATGGCAGGAACTGCTCATAAATGCTCTGTCCGCCAATGACAAAACATTCTTTACCCGTGTGCTTATCAAGTTCCTGCATCACCGCTTCCATACTGCTGCAGATTACGGCACCTTTCACCTTGTAATCAGGATTTCTGGTAAGAACGATATTGGTCCTTCCATATAATGGCTGTTTTCCCGGAAGACTTTCCAATGTCTTACGGCCCATAATGATTACTTTTCCAAGAGTTTCCTCCCGGAACATCCGCTTATCCTCCGGTATGGATACCAGAAGCTGGCCCTGATTCCCGATGGCCCAGTTTTTATCCACTGCTACAATCAAATTCATAAGCATGTCCACCTTTATTCTTCCTCTGCAAGAATCAGCTCCTTCGCATAGGGGAGCGTTTCAATCCAGCTGCAGAATGTATGCCATTCCTTTAATTTGTGCCCTCTTCTTGCAAAATAAATATTGACTAACGTTTCATAGTTCAATGTACATGTGCGCATCTGGTTATAGCTGGCAGGGAGAAGCTGGATCATATCATACCAGTCATCCTTATTTTTTGTTTCAATGTAGCGCAGCCGGATCTTTTCCAGTTCTTCCACAACCGTTCCCATAAAGGCAAGAGTTCCCTCTGTCATATGGTCATGGCTGAAGTCCTCCATATCAAATGGTTTTGAATGCATCTTGTGCATGGTGCTCGTGGAGTTCGCTACGGTAGATACTTTATAGGTATCGTATTCCTTCCACCAATACAGGGGAGCGGTCACATCTACAGAAACAAAGATCTGGCGAATGAACTTTCTGTGGTCGCTGCCGGCCTTTCTTAAGCGCCTGGCAAGTCCCATATCGTTGGGTCCAAGAATGTATTCTCCATCTTCGTTGTATCCGCTGTCCATACGGTCCCAGCTGTTCATCGGGTTTCTTGCACCACGAATGGCATTTTCTATGTTCATAACACTGGTTCTTTCACATTTTAACATGGTATGTTCCTTTCTGAATACGGATTCCCTGTTTTATAGTCCCATCCATTATAAAACAAAACATGTGTTTCGTCTATTCCTTTATTAACTGAATTATACGGGGCGCTGGAATTTAGTCGTACATAAATCTTAATAAAGTAATATTAAGAAATCTCCCACGCAGCCATTCGATGCTGCTATAAACGGATGGATCAGACAGTTTGCTACAACTGTCTGACCCACCCATTTATTTCCTGATTTTTATTCTTCCATGACCCCAGCATCATTTAGTTTATAACCGTCAATGATGGTATTTACTGCCATTATACCGTCTGAGTAGAAATAATACCATTTGCCGTTAATCTTTAACCATTTTCCTGTAGCCATGGTAGCGCAGGAATCAAAATAGTAATATCTGGTGTTTCCTCCTGCATCCAAAGGATACCATCCTTTGACCGCTCTACCTTCTTTAAAAAACATCCACTGGCCGCTGTCATTAAGAGAAAATCCCTGGGCTGTAGACGGGGACAGCATACGGCATGCATAGCGGTATACCATAGCAGAAAACTGGGCCCGGGTCAGTGTTTCCTTCGGTTTAAAGCAATTGTCTTCCATACCTGACATGATTCCCGCCTGCTGCATAATACTTACTGCCTCTTCGCAGGTACTGTCTATCTTAATATTATCACGAAATGCTGTTACTTCTCTCGCGGCAGGAAGAATCTGACCCAAAGATTTGGTAAAGTTCAGAAAGAAAACCGCAGACTCTTGTCTGTTAACTGTCTGGTCAGGACTTTCCCCGGCTCCCGCAATCAGGCTGCCCGTATCTGTTCCTGACAGTGCGTCAAGTGAAGCCTTCCATTCTCCAAGAGTCATGGGGGCATCTGGTTCAAACTTGGTATCCGTAGTTCCCTTAAGGTATCCTCTGTCTGCCGCGTATTCAATATAGTCTTTAGCCCAATGGGATGAGATATCTGTATATCTATTTAAAGGTTCTGTATAACCAATACCATAAACAGAGAAGTGGTCTGTCATAAAGAGGACGCTTTTTGTACTGCCATCATAAACAGAGTCTGAGATCCTGGTGACGTTACTGTCAGCGTCCACATAAACGGCATAAAGACAACCCGTTTCCTCATCATCCGCTGGAACATATGGAATGGAGAGGAGCGCACGGCCACTTCCCAGGCTGGTAATAAATACAGTCTTCCCCTCCCTCATATAGCTGAGTGACACATGGAATACCGGTCTTTGGCCCGTTATGGCACCACCTCTACCAGACAGTCTGCCTGCCGGAGTAATAGAAAGGGTTAAATCCCCGGTCACCTGTCTTGTAAACTCAGCCAGAGATTCCCTGTCAAAGGTAAGTGAAAAGAGACTGCTGCATATCTCAAGCTGCTCCACTTTGGACTGTGCTAGCCGTTGGGTTACATACTGGGGCAATGTGACGCTTAAGGCAGTGGTCCCTGCCAATGTCCTAATGTTTAAGGAGATTCCTATATGGTCTGCTGCCTTTCCCTGGTTGCGGGCCTTTTCTATGGCACTTGCTATCAGTTCCTCTATAATCTGCTTAGAAACAATTGTGGAGGCCTGCCCATTCTGAGCAGGAACAGAGCTCAATGCGGCAGATACATTAACCGGAGCTGTATTATCTGATGTATGACTCTCATAGTCTCTTCCGTCAGAATCTGAGTAATCAGAGGATAAGGTGGTGACTACAAGGGAAGGACCATCTATCGTCCAGACATCGTCATCATTTCCGGCCTGCACCTGAAAGTGATACTGAGTTGAAGGAGACAGCCCTTCTACTGTATAGCTGGATATGCTTGCATCCGTAAAACCAATGAGTTCCCCATCCTGATAGATCTTATAACCAGAAATCTCTGTATTATCATTGGCACCTGTCCAGGTCAGGGTAGCTTCCGTATCAGTAATACCAGAAGCAGTCAGAATGCTTTTGGAAGGCCAGGCAGGGGCAGGGAGCAGAACGGACACGGGAATGGTAGTGGATGTCTGTTGCCCATCATTAAAGATTATGGTAAGGTAAGCGTCACCAGTATCCTTTCCTGTTACCAGAATGCTGCCGGGGGAAGTCAGCTTCAATATCTGTGTTCCTGCCTGACTGGGTGTAGCCTTTTCGGCACTGCTGGGTGTAGCCTTACTGGCAGTATTTGGTGCAGCTACGCTGGGGGTTGCTATGCTGGGGGTTGCTATGCTGGGAGTTGCTGCAATGGCCTGGCTGGGAGTTGCACTCTTAAGTTTTCTTATTGCTATAACACTGTTATCATCTGACTCGATCCATGCCATAGTGGCCGCCTTGCTTCCCTGACCAAAGGATACGGTTAATTCTGCGGAAGATCCTTTGGGTATGGTCAGGCTATCAGGATAAACGGAGGGCAGGGCTGGATCAGGCTCGGTTGTAAGGATGTGAGTGCTGTCTGACATCATTATCACCCTGCCTGCATCTTTAAAACCTGAAATATTCACAGTGTAAGCAGTTCCATAACTAAGGCCGGTGTATGGGATTAAGTAGGTTTTACTATCCTTCCATATACCTTTCATTTTATCCAGAGTAACTTGGGTATTGTCACTCTTTATCAGTGATACACTACCGGGTTCTGGATCCATATCCTTATTAAAAATAATGGTAAGATCACCGTTAATAAGCGAATTAGAATCACAGGGAGTTACACCTGTTACCCTCAGATCTGTCAATGTGTCTGAGTATCCAGACTGTGCATGGCCCGCAAAGGTATTAGTAAAGGTATCAGCTTTTGTAACGGCAGTGTCTGCAGGAAGGTAAAGATAAATTTTACCGTTGTTGTCCGTTTTTACATCTTTTATACCATAGTCGTATAACGGATCACTTACTAGTGATATTATTTGTGAATCCTTGACCGGAGAGCTGCTGCTGTCTGTTAAAGTAACAATGGTTTGAAGTAAATCACTGTTATTACTATTTTTAGGAGTGCCTTGTATCGTTCCGTTAATTGATCCACCGTTAATAGTAACAGTGATGCTGCCAACACTGCCGTTATAACCGTTGGGACAGCTGAAGCCAACTCCACCCATGCCACCTATGCCACTGCCGATATCACCGTTTGCTAAAATGTTTCCTCCATTAATAGTGATACTGCTGCTGCCGCTAGTGCCACCATTACCACCCATGTGGAGATCTCCAATGCCGCCATTACCGCCCATACCACCGCCGATAATACCGGCTGCTGCAATACTTCCTCCATGGATAGTGATGCTGCTGCTGCCGCCCGTACCTCCGTCGCTGCCCAAGTCACCTCTGCCGCCAGTTCCACCAATTCCGCCGCCAATTCCGGTTGCGGTAATAATTCCTCTATAGATCGCGACAGTACTATCTCCTCCTTTTCCTCCGATTCCTCCAATTCCTTCTACGTCTCCGCCTGCGCCGCCGCCAATACCAGTTCCACCTATGTTACCAGCAGCATTGATAATACCTCCATAGATGGTTACATTACTATCTCCTCCTGAGTAGCCGCCCACGTCGCCTAAACCACCACCAATACCAGCACCCCTGATGGTACTGGTTGCGGTAATACTTCCTCCATAAATCGTTACCGTACCGTCTCCTCCATCTGTGCCGTTGCCTTTGCCGCCGCCAATTCCAGCAGCACCTCCCAAACCAGATGCAGTAATGCTTCCTCCATGGACAATAACCGTACCGTCTCCTCCGTCTCCTGCTCCGCCGATTCCGGCTCCACCGTTCCCGCCGTTTGCGGTAATACTGCCTCCATTCACAGTTATAATACCACTATCAGAGCCTGTGGCTAATGCACCCCCGACACCAGCACCAAAGAGTCCTCCGGTTACTTCCAGAACATTATTTCCGCTTTCTTCAGTTATGATGAGGGAAGCTGTCTTTGGTACCTGCAGCCCCGCATAGTAATTAGAACTTTTTAATTTATTTGCTCCCTTAAGTGTCAGATTGACCGAAGCATTATTCTCAACTGAAAATGCGCAGGCTGGTGCGTTAATGTTAATATTCTCAATAGTAACAGACACATTACTGCCGCTTTTTACCGTAATGGTATTTCCGGTTTCAGTGGATACAGATTGACTGATATTGAACACAGTATGATTTGTCGTTGCTGTTATTGTATCTGATCCACAAGTAACCGTACTCCCATCAATTATTATATCTCCAGTACTGATATCAAGGTAGATCTGAGTTTCTGCCCCACTGGTTATTATCCCTCCCAGTGGAGTTCCTCCATTTACCGCCAGTAAAGCTGCCAGCACAATGGAGGCTGCTTTTTTTAATATATTTTTCATAGCCAGCTCCTTTTTTACTGTCCCAACCGGGTCACTCCTAAAATTGGTAAAATTACCTAATGTTATCATAAGAGTATTTCTGATTCTGTACCAGTGGCTAAATGGCTACTTTTTCGGAATTATAAAATATTTGACTCCCTTGCTTTTTGTACGGCACTGAGTTTGTTGTTAACACTAAGCTTTGAATAAATGCTGGACAGATATTTTTTAACAGAGGAGACGGAGAGATACAATCTTTCCGCAATTTCGCGCTGAGTTAACCCCTCTGACAGCAGAGTCAGTACCTGTGTTTCCCGCTCATTTAATGAAATATCCGGTAATCGCTTTATTACAGGGGAAATCTGTGGTTTTCCATAGAGGGAAAGAATAAGCTCTGCATAGGAAAGCTGTTCTTTCCGTATGATTTCAGTATGTATCTTTTCTGCAAGCTTTAAAAACCGTTCTTCCTTTATTGGCTTCATTACATAATCCAAAGCGTTCAGTTCAAATGCCTTTACGGCGTAATGATTCCATCCTGTTACAAAAACAACCATAACTTCTGGTTGAATTTCAAGCAGCTTTTCTGCAAAGCTTAAACCATCCATCTCAGGCATTTCAATATCGATAAATGCCACCTGTGGGGAGAGGGAGGCAGCATCCTCTAACGCTTGAATGGGATTCATATATTTTCCTGATACCTGCATAAAACCGGTTTTCTCAACTAGTTCACAGACCTCCTCAAGGTTGTACCATTCATCATCCAGGACTATTGTCTTAATCATTATGCAGCCCCCTTTCTGAAAAAGTTGTTTCATATATAAAGAAAACGACCTTTGTTCCGGATCCCGGCTCGCTGGTAATTGTAAGCCCCTGTCCATAATGCTTCAGCAGCCGTCTGTGGATGTTGGACAGACCGATGCTATGATGGGCATCTATACCAGAGAGCAATGTATTAAGTTTTTCTTCGCTTATTCCCACTCCATCGTCCCTGACCTCGAACCGGAACCCGTTACCTTCTGCACGGATGGTAAGCCAGACGTTTCCCATACCGGCTTTTTTTAGAATACCATGACGAAGGGCATTTTCCACCAACGGCTGAAGCACCAGTCTTGGAATATAGATAGAAGGAACAGGACCATACTCCATATGAAAACAAAGCCGTTCCCGGAATCGTGCCTTTTCGATAGATACATAGGTATGGACGCTTTCCAGTTCCTTTTCCAACAGAACCATGGGGGAATTGCTGTCAAAATAATAGCAATTTGCAAGATGCTCCCCCAACTCGGCAATGAGCGTTTTTGCCTCTTTAGGATTTCTTGTGATCATGGAGCCTATGACGCTGAGCGTATTGTTAAGAAAATGAGGCTTGATCTGGGCCTGTAAAAAAGAAAGCTCGCTGGTTTCTGCCTGATCAATGGCCTTTAAGGCAATGTTTTCCAGACTCTTTTGTTTTTCTACAAACAAGGTGATATCTGTGATGGTAAGAACCTTTCCTATTTCAAGAGCATCATCGATCATGACCTTGGTTACCTCTGCCTGGTAGTGTCTCTCTGTGCTTTCATCCGTCAGGCTGTAAGTAAATACCGGACTCTCCCCATATATGCCACTCAATTCCGGGTGGTTTTTTGTAAACAGACGGAGGGTATAATGATGAAGCCGATCCTTTAGATCGGGATAAAGTTTTGTGATAGAGTCATTGGCATCAACAATCTGGTCAGCCAGGTCAACAATAATAACGCCTTCCTTTGATCGCCTGAATACGATTGCAGTTGCAATGGGTATGGTATCAAAGATGCGGAATTTGAAAATCCCCAGCATATATAGAATGCCAGAGATAATGGAAACTACTGGAAAATAGTCAATGCCCAGATAATTCGTATTTGTTGCAATCAGGTATACCGTTATCCATGGTATGACAGAAGCTATCATCATTATAAAATAACCGTACCGGTGAAGCCGGGGAGATCGCATCAGCCCCCAGATATAAAAGAACATGGATATGGCTCCGATCAGTGTCCCGGATGCCACCATCAGCATGTATAACGGTTCTTTTGTGGAAAGGATGACCCAAAAGTGACCGTTGCTTACAAAATTGTAAGATGATATGTACTGATGATGGAGGTGATTGGTAAAAAAAACAAGATAATATAAGGCAGGGTGAAACATTCCCATGTATTTAGCCTTTCGGACAATCCCTTTCGGTACTTCCGAATATTCAAGGCTCAGCATCATCCAAAAATAATGCTGTAAAGGCATGGAGAGATGCTGGATATAGAACCAGAACAATGCCGCAGACAGGGTTAGTGAATTGATTTCTGACATGTAAGAAATATTACTGATAACGGTAGCCTCAAGCAGCAGGATAAAGAATCCGGCACCCGGCATACTGCATCGCCTGCTTGCATATCTAATCAGCAGAAGGGCGCAGATAACCGAGGATAAAAGCAATAGGGTAAATAGTAACCTGACCATGTCCATTTATGTTCACTCCTTCTTGTAGATAAACTAATCATA
The DNA here is from genome assembly GCA_013036995.1 of Lacrimispora defluvii. Classification (GTDB taxonomy): domain Bacteria; phylum Bacillota; class Clostridia; order Lachnospirales; family Lachnospiraceae; genus Lacrimispora; species Lacrimispora defluvii. The sequence goes on along the minus strand of JAAOXG010000001.1, from coordinate 401,022 downwards.
ACATTTGAATTGGAAATAGACAATTACCTTCTTGTTTACCTGGTTATATAGTTACAAGAAATCATGAATATAAAATAATGTCTTTTATCTATTGAATCATGACCAATCGTCTTTTATAATTGTAATATTGAGTTTTAGGAAGGAGAATGATACGAATGGATGAAAGTTACATACCGATAAGGCTTAAACAGCTTCGGACAAAAAAGGGGATATCTGCCACTGAAATGAGTCTTTTGCTGGGACAGACGGATAATTACATCAGCGATATAGAATCAAAATACACCACACCGTCTATGGAACACATTTTATTAATCTGTGAATTTTTCGGGATATCACCATGGGAGTTTTTTGATGAAGAGAATGCAAATCCTCTCCTGCTTCATAAACTGATTTCAGAACTGACGCCATTAAATGACCAGGACTTTGAAAATCTATTTAACCTTCTTTTAGAGGGTCAAAAAAAATTGAAAAATTAACGGCATAAAAAAGCGGGAAAACGGATCGTTATTGATTCCAGTCTCCCGCTTCCAACACTTATCAGATGGATATTACGTGATCAAAATCCCACCGGATTGTGCTGCCGCTCTCATTCTTCGAAACCAACAGCTTCTTATCAATCTGTTCTTTCAGTTCACTTACATGAGAGATAATCCCAATCAGCCTGTGTTCTCCCGCCAGTTCCAGAAGGATCCGCACGGCTCTTAATCTGGATTCCTCATCTAAAGATCCGAAACCTTCATCAATAAACATGGCATCCATCCGCAAATTTCCTGCCGTTCTCTGAATAATATCCGCCATTCCTAAAGCCATTGCAAGAGCTGCCATAAATGATTCTCCTCCTGACAAAGTTTTCACATCCCGTACCTGTCCGGTTGCCAGGCTGTACACATCAAGATCCAGTCCAACCTCACCCTGTTTTCCTAAAGCATTTAAATCCCGGCATTGTAAAAGAAACTGACCGTCAGTCATGATCTTTAACCGCTTATTGGCAGCATAAACCATCTGATTAAAATACTGACGCTGCACATAAGTCTGAAAATCCAGACTGACGGATAGCTTTCCATTGGCTGTCTGGTTTAAACTGTGATACAGCTGGTATTGCTTTTCAAGTTCTTTCCGTTCCTTAAAAAGCTTTTTTAAATTACTCTCTGTCCGCTCTGTACGGCTTTTGATCCCTGCTATTTCTGCCAATTTTAACTGGAGTAGTTTTTGTTCTTCCCTTAAGACTACAGCCTCTTCCTCCCAGTGTGATGTATCGATTCTTTCCCGGCCTTTTGTCTCTTCTTTGTACTGGTTATAAATTGTCCTGGCAGTGAGACACGCCTCCTCATAGCCGCGTATTTCCTGCTGCCAGGCTGTCCGCTGTTCCGAAGACATCTTTGCCTTCTGATAGTCTGTTTCATCAGAAAATCCCAGTTCGTGAAGCAGGTAATCATAAGCTACTTTTGAACTTTCCTGCGCTCTTAGAAGGGTCTCTCTGTTCTCTTTTAATGAAGCAAGACGGCCTCTTTTCTCCTGTTCCTCTTCTGATAACCGAAGAAACTTTTCATTTGCCTGTTTCTCCTGGGATAGAAGGAGTTCTTTCCTGTTTTTTAATTGTTCCAGCTGAGTTCTGGCCTGCTTCTCATCTGGGTAAGGAAGATTCTTTTCTAATTGTTCCCGCTGTGCAAATAAAGCAGAATTCTCCACTTTCTTATCCTGCCACTCACTCCTAAGCTTCTCTCTTATCTGCTCCAGTTCTGCCATACGAAGCGCATCTGTCTGTCTGTTTTCAATCAGTTCCTTTAAACCGGCTTCTGCTTCTTTCGCTTTCTTTTCTTCCTCCCGTGCCTTCATTAACAGGTCTTTTGTTTCCTTCTCTTCCAGTAAGAAACGCTCCTCCATTAATTCCAAATCAATGCATGGATCAAACCATAAACTGGCTTCTTTCTTAATCCATTCTTCCTGGTGCCGGCAGCTTTCATATCTTCGTATGGTAAGAAGTGCTGCTTCAGATCGTCGTTCATTTGCCTGATCTCTCTTAATCCTGGCTTCATCTACCATTTCAGCCGTGATGCTGTCATCATAAAACTTCGCTTTCTGTGGGTGGTGTATGGAGCCACATACAGGACACGCTGTCCCTTCAATTAAATCCTTTGCCAGCAGGCCTGCCTGATGTTCAAAAAAGCTTTGATAGAGAATGTCATACCTGGACTGTGCTTCTTCGTATTCAGTCTGTGCCTCCTTCTCAGAAAGCCTTAATCGGGATACTTCCAGCTGAACTTCCCTGTACTGTTTTAATGCCTGCAGAAGGTTCTTTAAAGCTTCTTCCTTTCTCGTATACTGGCCTGTAAGTTCCTTTAAGTCAGAAAGTTTTGCAGCAGCTGCGGTCAGAGACTCCTGCCTTTTTTCATATTCTTTTAAGCGAAAGCTTACCCTTTCCAGTTCTTTTTCTGCTTCCAAAAACCGTTTCCTGGATTCCTCCTCAACACTTTTTTTGATCCGGCATAGCTCTTCCATCTTCTTCCAGTCCTGGTACAGAGGCATGGAAGAATTAAGCCTGTCTAATAAAATAGTAAGCTTTGGAACTTCTTTTTCTGATGCTTCCTGGCTTTCCGCCGCAGCTTTCTTTACTATGGCAAGTATTTCCCCTGCCTTTTTAAGATCTTCCTCAAGCTCTGCTTCCCGTTTCCCGGCTGCTTCCCAGTCGTTTTTTCTGTCCTTATACTGCATCTCTGCCGTATATGCTTTTTCTGCCCGTTCCCCTTTGGCAAGGCGTTCTCTTTTCAGCTCCCAGCCTTCACTCTGAAGTCTCAGTGCCTCCATGCGGTCAGCTGCCTCATTTAATTTATCAAACAGCCGGTTCTGTTCTATAGCCTGATTTCGTTTACGTTCCACGCCGGAAAGAGTTTCACTGTTTTTTTCCCTCTCCTCTAAAAACTGCTTTTCTTTTCCGTAGATTTCATCAAGAAGAACAGATACCTGGTTTATGATCTCCTCAATTTTCGTCTCTGGAAATTCCAGCAGCTGAAACCACTCTTCTTTATGTATGCTGTCATGCAAAAGCTCCAGGTTTTCAGTCTCATGAGCGCAAAGCTTCCTGTTGTCCTCCAGCTTTCCTCCATAGAAATTATTTTTTTCCTTTAACTTATACTGAATCCGGCTGTAAATTCCCGTATTGAAAATTCTGGTAAAAATTTCTTTTCTTTCTTTGGAAGTGGCCAGAAGAAGCTTTAAATAGTCTCCCTGTGCAATCATTGCAATCTGGGAAAACTGACTTAAATCCACTCCTATAATCTCTTCTATCTTCTGGTTAATATCCCGGATATTTCCGGCAAATTCAAGTCCGGTAGGTAGAATCAGGGAAGCTTTTGCAGGAACTGAGATTTTTGTATACTCTCCGTCTTTGTTTTTCCTCTTACTGCTTCTTAAATAGGAAGGACTTCTTGTAATTTCATAGGTTTCCCCCTGTTCTAAAAAGCGGAAGGTAACGAAAGTCTCCCTGTCATCATCTGCATACTGACTGCGCATCATAGAGGGTTCTCGTCTCTGTCCGCTGGTTTCTCCAAAAAGAGCATAGGAAAGAGCATCAAAAATTGTAGTTTTTCCAGAGCCGGTGTCTCCCGTAATGAGAAATATCCCATGACCTGCAATCTGAAAATCCACCGTTTCCAGATCTTTGTAGGAGCCGAATGCCGACATGGTCAGTTTCAGCGGTTTCATAATCCTTCCTCCTCCTTTGCTTCCTGCACAATTTTTTCCATGGCCCCATAAGCTTCCTTCGTCATCTCTTCCCCGCTTACAGCCTTATAAAACTGCTGGAAAGCTTCCAGTGGATTTAATACAGATACACGCTCCTCTTCCTCCATCATCTTTTCCCTGGTGCGCACATTATCCACTTTCAGTTCCAGCAGATAATCATAAACTTCCTTTAACTGTTCCCTGATCCGGTATGGCTCATCCTCATCGGTCAGCGTAACACTGACAAAATCATGCCGGTTTTTCTCATTTGCGCGGCTTAGAACCTCCTTTAGTGTTCCTCTCTCACGCCTTACATCCTGAATTCCGCCAAGAGGAAGAACTTCTAAAGCAGGTAATTCCCCCTTTGCTCCCATTTCTATGACAGTGATTCCTTTTCTGTGGTGTTCCTCACTGATGGAATATTTAAACGGAGTCCCGCAGTAACGGATCCAGTCTGTTGAAACCTTTTGGGGACCGTGAAGATGCCCCAGTGCCACATAGTCAAAGGGAGGAAGCACAGAAACATTTACCCGATCCAGACCGCCTGCAATTATGACCGCCTGTTCCGATTCACAGGTTTCCGGGTCTGTGCTTCCTCCAGTATAGAACTGATGGGACAAAAGAACATTCCGCTCCCTGGTGTCTATGGCTTCTCTTGCCAGAACCTCTTTAATGGCATTTTCATATCCTTCCGGCTGACTGTCGGGAAATAAATTTCTCACGTAACCAGGCTTTAAAAAAGGCAGCAGATAGAAATTAACCGGACCATATTGATCGGATAGCACCACCTTTTTTAAGTATTCGTCCTGATTTTGGGGCGGCATCACCGACAAATGGATGGAATGCTTCTCCAGAAAGGAACCTGCATAGGAAAGACGTTCCGGAGAATCGTGGTTTCCTGCAATTATGAGCACGGAAGGCTGCGGCTGAATCATGGAAAGGGCATTTAAAAATCCCCCAAACAGGGTGTAAGCTTCTGCCGAAGGAGCTGTCTTATCATAGATATCACCGCAGATTAATATTACATCTGGTTTTTCGGTAACTGCATAATTAACTATCTGGTTTAGTACAGCCTCCTGATTTTCTTTCAGGCTGTAACCATTTAACTGTTTGCCAATATGTAAATCGGACAAATGAAAGAATTTCATCCTTCTGCCCCCTTTCTCTTTTTATCTAAATCTGATGCCTGTTTTATAACCTTTACCGGTTTAACGGCTCCATGGAATACACACAGTAAACATTTACCTTCTGATTCCAGCAGCTGTTAAAAAATATCCGGTCTCCAGAGTGACTGTAGACCGGATGGGGATGGGCATCCTGTCCCAGCCAGTCACTTTCATGCTTACAAAGGGGAATCCATTTCAGTTCTCCATTATCCCAGTCAACCAGTACCCGGCAGATATATTCCCCATCTTTTTTATGGGGATCCGGCCCGTTATCCGTACTGTTTTCTCTTATCTTTTTAACTTCCCATGGATATTTAAAGTATCCGTCGCACACCAGATTTCCGGCATGATCCATGGTGAAATGTCCATAGGCATTATAACTTTCAGGAAGGGCAATCTCCCAGTACTTCCCTGTACCCGGCTCATATTTGCCAACCATGGCCGGGCCTCCTGCATAGCCTCCATGATAGATAATACTTGCTCCGTCATCACTCCACATCTCATGGCAGACCCAGTCGTTTCTGCTTCTTAAATAGCCACCGGATCTCCCCAGAGAATCACTTCCTTCCCTTCTAACAGGAGTCAGAGTGTCCAGGCTATGATCATAAAGCCAGATTCTGCGGATTCCACAGTCAAAAGAGGCCCATTCGTGATTATACATAATCAGATCCGAATTTTGCGGGTGAAACTGTACATGGGTAATCCAGCACTTTTCTACCACTTTCTCATATACCATATCGCCAGTATGGGTATCATAAACGCATAAGTAACTGTTTAAATTTTCTTCCTGAACTCGGCCATCAATATTATAAACTGGTCTTTTATCCAGTCCGGAGCCCTCCGTTTCCGGATCAAAATCCAGGCATCTGCCATCTGTCATGGGAACGCAGAGATATTTTCCATCTGAACTGGCATGGGTGAATGCGGTCATTCTTCCTTCCGGTACAGTATTTAAAACAGTAACAGTACCGGTTAAATCTGCCTTGCAGATCTTATCATCCTGGATAAAGTAAACGATATCCCTTTTGCTGTCCAGGCACACACTGGCTTTTCCCAGCCCCTGATTGAATGTACCATCAAAATACACATAGCTCTTTAAAATTCCCTTTTTATTCTCAGTCAGAACCCGTTCCTCACCTGACAGTAAATCTTTGACCATGACATTGGGGTTTCCTCCTTTGTCACAGATCATATAGATCCTCTCGTCATTCTCGCTGATGGACGATGAAGTGAAATACAAAAGCTGTGTATTATAAAGATCCCTGTCTCCCGCACCTCCGGTCAGCATACGGCCATTTAGCATTGATTGTTCCATCATGTTATTACAGTCCCTCCCTTTTTTCTGTACCAAGTATAGCATAGCTTTTGTTATTTGTTCCAGATAAATAACATAAAATCAGGGTTAAAAACCACCCGTCGGTTTTCAGCCCTGATTCACTTATCCGTTTATCTTTCTGCCAAAGCCAGTAATTCAAGCTCTTCTTTACTAAGAAGTTTTTGAATATTTAAAAGAAAAATTATTTTTTCCACACTGCTTTCCGTTGGTACTTTTACAATTTCTGAGAAACAGCCGTTTAAAGATTCATTATTAAAATAGGGAACCGGTAAAATTTCTTCCTGCAGCACCTGGCATACTGCTTCAACTCCATCAACAATAAATCCGTATAAGCTGTTAGAGATCTTTGTAATAATAATACAGTTCCTGTCATTATACTCGTTTGCGTCTCCTCCAAGTTTCTGCCGTAAATCAACAACTGGAAAAACATCCCCTCTCAAACTGACCGCGCCTTTTACGTAAGCTGGAGAATCCGGAAAATTTGTAATCCTTTGTAATCCAACAATCTGCACAACACAGGTAATGGAAAGACCGAGCAACCGTTTATCTGCCCAAAATGTCAGGTATCTGTCTTTTAAGGTATCCGGATTCCCCTGCTGGTGAATCCGTAATTCCTGCCTTTTCAACCTTCATTTCCCCCTTATTCCTGAGGCATCAGTACTTTACATAGGAACCTGCTGATGCATGCCTGGTATCGTCAAAGATCCTTCCTGACTCTGCCCTGCCATGACTGGTATATTCCTCATGCAGCTTGAATTTTCTAACTTCCTGCTGCAGTATTTCTGCCTGGGCAGCAAGTTCTTCACTGGCAGCAGAGCTTTCTTCCGCAGTAGCCGCATTGGTCTGAACAACTGCAGACACCTGGGAGAGACCCTGATTGATCTGTTCAATTGCCCCCGCCTGTTCGGTGGACGCTGATTCAATTTCATTAATTGCCTGTTCCACCATCTGGGCCTTATCTTTCACCGTAAATAACAGCTTTAGTGTATCATCAGCCAAACGCTCCCCATGAGACACCATTGATACGGATTTTTGAATCAGATCAGCTGTCTGCTTTGCAGCATCCGCCGATTTCGCTGCTAAATTACGGACTTCATCGGCAACTACTGCAAAACCTTTTCCTGCATCACCGGCACGTGCAGCTTCTACAGCAGCATTGAGTGCAAGAATATTGGTCTGAAATGCTATGTCCTCCACAAGCTTGGTAATCTTTGATATTTCCTGGGAAGACTCTCCAATCTCTTTCATGGCAGTATTTAACTCCTGCATATATTCGTTGCTTTCCATAACGCCCTGACCTGCCTGATTTACATAATCAGCTGCTTTCTCAACACTTCTGGCATTTTTTGTTGCCTGATCCGCTATATTTCCAATCGAAGCATTTAACTCTTCCAGAGTTGCTGCCTGTTCTGTTGTTCCGCTTGACAGAGCCTGGGCACCGTCAGAAACCTGCCCTGATCCGGAATTGACCTGTTCTGCTATGGAAGTAATGGAAGAAGCCAGATTGTGAAACTTCTCAACTAATTCTGCAAGTGCTTTCCCAAGAATATCCTCTTCGGAGCGAATGGTCACAACAGTTGTTAAATCACCGTCTGCAATTGCCCTTGTCGTCCGGGCCAGCTCAATATTGTTAATAATCATCTTGTCAAAGGCACTTGCCAGGCCACCAACTTCATCTTTCCTGGAAGCCCAGCCTCTTTCTTTTTCACCTGCGATTTTTTCAACTCCAAAATCTCCCACAGCCACCATACTGGCAAATGTCTCAAATATATAAAGGGGATAGGCAATAATATCTGACATATAACTGGAAAGATATAAGGAAAGAATCACAGAAACAATGGATATTAATGCAATTACAATTATTATAGCTACCACATTCCTGGTAAAATGCAGCACTGTAAAAATACCTGCACCTGCTGTAATCATGGTAAACGCAACAATTAGCAGATAGCTGATTAACAGTTTCTTTGCAACTTTTAAATCCTCAAACCACTTTTTCACTTTAACATTCCCTCTTTCATTTATTCCGGATGACTGGATCCGGTCTCCTCTTTTGTATCCGCCTGCAGTTAATTAAATATCATAGAACACCTCCGTTTTCTCTGTCTTTTTAAACCTTTACAGACCTGGAAACAATCTTCGCAGTATATCTCATACTGTGTCTCATGCTGTGAAACATAAGATTAACGGCTGATTTCCGGGATACTGACGGTTTTAAAGACGGCGTATGGAATCTATGACGATTCAATTGATATTGGGAACAAAAAAGGAGAAGAAATCATCTCTAAAGCGATATTGATCTATCATGTGATAAAGTATGACGGGGTCTCTGACGGCGTTCTGTTATTAATAAAAAAATATTATGTAATATTTCAATTAAATTTCTAACATATTCTTGCAATTATCGTTTATTTCTATGTATAAACTGTTGTTTGACAATGAAAAGCAATTACTTTATAATGAGAAATGTCGAAATATATATAATTTTGCAACCGCAGTATGAGATATACTGCGCAAATATTTATATTTATGCACTACTTTCTGATTTTAATTTACAAAAAGACCTCCGGTGAAGATTATCATTTATCTTCATCGGAGGCTTATCTTATATCTCTATCATTCTACTTAAAATAATATCTGTATCAGTAAACTGGCGACTATCAGGATAAGTGCACCGCAGATTCTGGTGGCAATCTGTGCAAATGGCAGAAGTTCCATTCTCTTTGCTGCTGAAAGAACTGCGATATCTCCTGTTCCGCCCATGTTGGTTGTGCAAAGTCCGGCAGTAATTGCAGACTCAACAGGGTAGAAGCCTACCAGATGGCCACCGATTCCGGCACCTAAGGATACACTTCCAACTACTACAAATACGAGAAGCAGATACATCGGGCTTACTGCCTGGGCTACTGCACCTAAATCGATCATTGATATTCCAATTCCGACTAAAAGTGCGCTGGTCCAGTTTTTCATAACAAACTGGGACCACTGGCGGGCAGAATCTTCAAATTTTACCGGAATAATACCGCATGCCTTACTGATAGCCACAAGAATAATCATCCATGCATAGGAATGAACTGCAGGAACAAATTTATTAATAATAACACCCAATAAGAAGAAAAACATTGCGGTAATCATACCGATTCCCAATTCTTCCAGAGTGACAGATGAATTGTTTTTTTCATTCATGTCAGAATTGTGGTTTCTCATAAGACGGCCATTACCAGTCAGAGCAGGTTTTACTTCTCCAAGCTTTGCCAAAAGACCAGCACCTACAATTGCCATGACATTACCAAGGGTGGAGGCAGGTATCATCCGTGATATGATAGCAGCTTTATCTGTCTGCAGTGCTTCTGCATACATACCGGATAAAGGAACTACTCCGGCACCCATTCCGCCTCCCATCATAGGAATTGCCACATACATGATGGCATCTACAAAACCATACCCAACCAATGCTCCTACTGCGCCAACACTTAAAATTGCCACAGTCATGGCGCAAAGTGCAACCGGGAGAAAACGTACAGCCGCTTTTAATAAAAGAGTGCGGTCCATACCAAGAATACTTCCGGTAATTAGGGCTGCTATGTAAAAATTTAAAAATCCTGTCTTATTCATAAACTGATCTACATTTTCCACTACATCCTTTGGAATCAGGCCCGCATACACCAAAGCCGCAGAAGCAAAGATGCACACAATTGCACCGCCGCCCAGGAAGGTTTTTACGATTGGAAGATTATTACCAATAATATTAAACAATCCACCAAAAACCATCATAACCAGTAAGGCGCCGATCATGCCGGAGGGAAGCCACTTCATGGCAATAGAAACTGCGGTAATTGCGGTAAATCCCAGATAAACAGGTAGTGGTATGCCGGATATTTTAATGCTTTTTATTTTATCCATTTTATTTTATAACCCCCTGCTCCACTGCTTTTTGCTTCACCGCTTCGGCAACTGCTTTTGCAACACGTTCATCAAATGCTCCTGGTATGATGTATTCCTCTGTCAGTTCCTCTTCCTTTATAATTCCTGCAATTGCATAAGCAGCCGCTATCTTCATCTCTTCCGTGATATCCGTTGCTTTTGCGTCAAGGGCACCCCGGAATATTCCCGGAAATACCAGTACATTGTTAATCTGATTTGGGAAATCGGAACGTCCTGTTGCAATAATTCTTGCTCCGCCTTCCTTTGCTTCATCGGGCATGATCTCTGGAGTTGGATTTGCCATTGCAAATACAATTGGATCCTTTGCCATAGAAGCCACCATTTGTGTAGTCACGATTCCTGGAGCGGAAACACCGATAAAGACATCTCTTCCTACCATAATATCTTTTAATTCACCATGTTTGTTTTCCGGATTGGTAACCTGAGCCATCATCTTCTGAGCGTCATTCATCCACTCTTCGCCTTCTGCCAGAGCACCCTTTTTATCAACCAGAATTATATCTTTCATTCCAATGGATAATAAAAGCTTGCAGATTGAAATACCGGCAGATCCTGCTCCGTTGATCACTGCTTTTACCTCATCAATTTTCTTTCCAACAACCTTTAATGCATTGATGATACCCGCTGATACCACAATGGCTGTACCATGCTGATCATCATGGAATACCGGAATATCCAGTTCCTCTTTTAAGCGTCGTTCTATTTCAAAACATCTGGGTGCGGAAATATCTTCTAAATTGATGCCTCCAAAACCCGGCGCAAGATAGCGGACTGTTTTGATAATTTCCTCTGTATCTTTTGTATCGAGGCAGATAGGGAATGCATCCACTCCGCCAAATTCTTTAAAAAGAATGGATTTGCCTTCCATTACAGGCATTGCTGCTTCAGGGCCAATATCTCCAAGACCCAGTACAGCCGTTCCGTCTGTAACCACAGCAACCAGATTTCCTTTTGCTGTATAACGGTATACTTCTGATTTATCATCCCGTATTTTTCTGCATGGCTCCGCCACACCCGGTGTATAAGCAGTGCTTAAATCTTCTCTGCATTTTACTGATACCTTTGAAATTACTTCGATTTTTCCCTTGTTTTTTTCGTGAAGCTCCAGTGCAAGTTTGTTATAATCCATAACTTTTCACCCTTCCCTTTCGTTGACTTTATATTATAACCGTATGTTATCACCGATACTGGTCTTTTGAAATCTTGTGAACGTTATTAAAACCTTATGTAAGTAAAGAAAACCGATTTCATAATCCTGATAACCGTTGATTTTCCAGCCTGTTTCTAATACAATAGATTCATTGGAGGAAGTACTACATGAAAGAAAAACCATTGGAACACCAGATCTACGTCTCTCAGATTTTCAGCATAACTCTTGCTATTTTACTGACTTTAGGCGTGTCACTTCATTATAATCTGGTCACAAAAAGAAATTCTCTGGATATGAACATAAAAAATGCTGGTATTTTTATATCCGGTATGCCGGAAGTCGCTGATATATTAAAAAAGGGGCAGCCCTCTGCGGCCTTTAATAAACGCATGGATCTGCTGGTGAAAGAACTGGACTATATTGATGTGGTTACCATCTGTAATAAAGACAGCATCCGCTTTTATCATAATAACAAGGCACTGATCGGAAAAACCTTTGTAGGAGGTGACGAGGCTGCCATATTAAACGGTGCTGCCCCATACATCACAAATGGAAAAGGTACTTTAGGAAACCAGCGCCGTGCTTTTTTTTCAATAAAAAATGAACAGGGTGAAATCATTGGTTTTGTAATGGTTTCTGTTCTGACTGCCAGTATTTCCCAGCTGACCAGAAATATCCTGCTTGTTTTTCTGCTCCTGGCACTGATGCTGCTTTCCATTGGCTTTATTGTTTCCGAGCTGCTGTATAGCCGTCTGAAAAAAATACTGCTGGGTTATAAACCAGAAGAATTCCGTAAAATTCATATTGAAAGGAAGGAAGTGCTGGATGCCCTGGAAGAAGGAATCTTTGCCATCAATACCGAAGGAGAGCTGATCCTTATTAATGAATCTGCAAAGAAAATACTCGATCTGGACACTATGCCGGAGTACGGTACAAAGCTGACGGAGCTGTATCCGGAAACTAAACTTCCCAATGTCCTGAAGACAGGCTTACCAGAATATAATATCAGCCTTATGATAAATGGCAAACACATCATGTCAAACCGGATTCCTATTATGGAAAATGGAAAAACTGCCGGAGCCGTATCCATTTTCCGCAATAAGACGGAATACACCCGTCTGGCAGAAGAACTCACCGGAGCCCGCTACATGGTTGAGACACTTCGCGCCTTAAACCATGAATTTAAGAATAAGCTTCATATCATCCTGGGTTTCATTGAGATGGGACAGCCAAAAAAAGTGACTGATTTTATCATCAATACAAGCATGGCATCTACTCTGGCAGTCAGTGAGGTAACGAAGCAGATCCAGGTTTCCAGCATTGCAGCACTTTTAATTGGTAAGATTATCCGTGCAGGGGAACTTGGTATCCGTCTCACCATCAAGCCTGACAGTTCCTGTGTGGAATCAGAGCTTCACCTGCCAGTGGATTTATACATTACCATTCTGGGTAATCTGATTGAAAATGCAATTGAAGAGTTAAATGACATAAGCTGTGATATTAAAGAAATTGAAGTAGGAATTAATATATGGCAATCGGGAAGTATCCTCTCAGTTGATGACACAGGAAAGGGAATCCCCGCCGATCTTCAGGATCATATATTTGAAAAAGGATTTTCCACCAAAGGAGACGGACGAGGGTCCGGTATGTTCCTGATTAAGGAACTGGTGGACCAGCATCACGGTATCATTGAGATGGAATCGGAAGAAAATACAGGTACTTCATTTACAATCACGTTTACAGAGGAGGATCATCATGTATCAGGTAATAATTATAGAGGATGACCCCATGGTAGCTTCTATTAACAGACAATATGTGGAATTAAACAAATATCTAAAGGTAACCGGCCAGTTTTCCAACGGGAAAGATGCTCTTAATTATTTAAAGGACCATACCGCAGATCTGGCAATTATGGATGTCTATATGCCGGTTATGGGAGGAGTCGAACTTCTTACTGAGATACGAAAGCTGCATAAGCACATCGATGTGATCATGGTTACTGCTGCAACTGATGCTTCTCATGTAAAGAAGCTGCTGGGACTTGGAGTCATTGATTATCTGGTGAAGCCTTTTGAATATATTCGTTTTAATCACGCATTGGCACGGTTTATGGAACATCAGGAACTGCTTAAGCAGGAGACTTTCTCTCAGGAGCAGCTGGATTCCCTGTTTGAGGTTTCTGCAGGCACTGCTTCCCAGCAGGAGGTTCTTCGAAAGGGTCTTCAGGAAAAAACTCTGGATACTATTTTATCCTTTATGAGAGAACACCCTGCAGATTCACTCACCAGCGAAACCGTTGCAGAGGAGGTACATTTATCAAGGGTAACCGTACGCAGATATATGAATTATCTATTAGACAAAAAGCAAATTGTCAGTGACATCGATTATACTACTGGTGGACGGCCATCGATTATTTACCGGTATGTAAAAGAATAACAGGTGAATTTTTTTTCACCTGTTATTTTTATTTTTGAATATCAATTATCTTATACAACCATCTTTCAAGTCCCGGTGTGAAGCTGATCCGGACGATTTCTTCATCTTTTCTGGCTTCCTCCTCTTCATTTTGAGTAAGAGGAATCACTGTTACTCCTTTATCCACCAACTCTTTTTTCAGTTTCTCTTCTACAGAAACAATTTCTGTCTTGTTCCACTCCGAAGCCATTTTACCTGCTTCCCTTAAAAGATTCTGGTCCTCTTTGCTTAAAGTGTTCCATTTTCGTTCTGACATCATGACGATTCCAGGGCTGAAAACGTGACCACTTAAAAGATAATAAGGGGCAACCTCATAAAACCGGTTGGAAAGATACGCAGGCATGGGATTTTCAGCCCCTTCCACATCACCGTTTGCCAATGCATTATATAAATCTTCATAACGCATGGGAATGGGCTGTGCTCCCAGCGCTGATATGGTATCCATCATAAGAACGGATTCCGGCACTCTGATTCTTTTGTTTTTTAAATCAGCAAGACCATGAATGGGCTCCGTTGTAAAAATATTTCTGGCACCCTCATCTGTATAGAAAAGGCCTACCATATTGGCCCCAATCTCCTGTCCTTCATTTAGAAATGCTCTTCCAAGCTCCTTATTGTCTAAAACCCTCCACATCCCTTCCCTGCTTTTAAAAATGTAGGGAAGACCAAACAGATTCAGCTTTTTAAACCCATACCCAGTCAGTACATTGGTATTAATACGGTACAGATCAAGCAATCCATTCCCTGTCTTTAATGAATTAAGAGACGTTTTCTCATCTCCCAGAACTGCCCCTGGAAATATATCAACTTTAATTCTTCCATCAGACAATTCATATACGTATTCTGCAAACTTTTCTGCAACTTTGGTATCAATATTCCCCTCGGGGTTTACTTCTCCATACTTTAAGACCAGCTCCGGCACCGACGGAGTTGCCCTCACTGCTTTTGTGGCTGCAGTGGATGTAGTGGCTGCCTTTGCTGTAGCCTGCGCCGCCTCTACTTCTTCCGTCTTTGTTTCTGCGGAAGCTTTGCTGCTTTCTTTTACAGCGATACCGGAACCACAACCATTCAGACACAGGATTATTGCAGTAATAAATAGGAAAGCCAGTGGTTTCTTCATAATCGCTCCTCCTGTTTGTTTCAAATAACTTTTCTGTTTCATTATGCCCAGAAGTTTGTATTTCAATTAAAAAAATTCCGCCAGGAAGCAGATCAAATCGTTCCTGGCAGAATTCTTTATTTTAAAATTTCTAAAAATCTTTCTCCATATTTATCATATTTAAATGTTCCCACACCGGACACCAGAAGCATCTCTTCCCGGTTCTTTGGTTTTTGCACCGACATATGGATCAGGGTTTTATCGGAAAATACAATATAGGGTGGTACTTTTTCCTCTTTGGCTATTTTTAGCCGGAGTGTTCTTAATTTTTCAAACAATTCTTCGTCAGCCTTAGAAAGATCCAGTGCCGATGAACTGCTCTTCTTTGTCTTACGATTTTCTTTTCCCTCTGAAATAACGGCTTCCTCTTTTGCCATCTTCATGAGAATGGTTTCTTCTTCGTTTAAAACAGCACCTGCCTTTTGCGTCAGCTTTACAATGGCATACTCATCGTTGGTAACAGACAGATATTCCTTTAAAAGGAGATGATTCATGACCTGCCTCAGCTTGTAAACAGGAACTTTTGATAATACTGCATAATAGGGGTTTTCATTCATACCGTAATTCCTGATCTTAGCCGTATTGGCGCCATGCAAAGTATCCATAATTACGTTGGCACCATACCGCTGTCTGCTGGTTTCCGTACATCCAATCATGGCTTTTGCAATATCCGTCACATCCACAGTCTCAAATCCGGTTAAGCAGTTGGAACAATTCCCACAGTAATTTTCCTTATACTCTCCAAAATAGCGGAGTATGTAATCCCTCAGGCAATCGTTGGTAAAGCAGTAATAGGTCATTTTTTTCAGCCGTTCCCTGTCCCGTTCTTCCACAAGCTTTCGGGTGATGGGATCAAGCTCCTGATTATCCTGATTGCTTTCAATAAACATCTGATTGGTGATTACATCCTGGCCACCATAAAGAAGCAGGCATTCTCCCGGCTCCCCGTCTCTGGAACATCGTCCCACTTCCTGATAATAGGACTCCAGATTTTTTGGCATATTATAATGAATGACATAGCGGACATTGGACTTATCAATGCCCATTCCAAAGGCATTGGTGGCCACCATAATAAGGCTCTTGTCATAAATAAAATCATCCTGATTGGTTCTGCGTTCTGCATCACTTAATCCTGCATGATACCTGGTTGCAAAAAATCCTTCTTTGTTTAATCTCCCACAGACTTCCTCCACCATCTTTCTGGTGAGACAATAAATAATTCCGCACTGCCCCGGGTGTCTCTCCACAAAATTTTTCATGGTGGCATACTTATCCTTAGGAGACTGCACACTTAAATAGAGATTAGGTCTGTCATAACCAGTTGATACAACAGCCGGATCCTGAAGCATCAAAATGTCAATAATATCTTCACGAACATCCTTTGTGGCCGTAGCAGTAAAAGCACTGATAACAGGTCGTTTTGGAAGTTTTTCAATAAAATCAACAATCTTTAAATAGCTGGGTCTGAAGTCCTGTCCCCACTGGGAAACGCAATGAGCTTCATCCACTGCTACCATGGAAATCCGGACGTTTAAGCAAAAATCCAAAAATTCTTCGGTCAAAAGCCGTTCCGGTGCAACGTAAATAATGGGATAACGCCCTTCCCGTGCATAAGCGAGGGCTTTTACATACTGACTTGAACTTAGAGAACTGTTAAGATATGCGGCGTGAATGCCTGCCTGATTAAGTGAAGCGACCTGATCTTTCATCAGGGAAATCAAAGGGGAAATAACTAAAGTAATTCCTTCTGTCATAAGAGCCGGAACCTGAAAGCAAAGAGACTTGCCTGAACCAGTCGGCATAATCCCCATGGCATCTCTCCCTGCCAGAATGCTGTCAATCAGTATTTCCTGCCCTTCCCGGAAACTGTCGTAACCGAAATAGTGCCTGAGTACTTGATGTTTATCCATGTATCGTATTTTTGTGCTCCTTTTTCTATATTTGTTTCATTATTTTCATTATAACATCATACGCCTGATTTTTCCAGTTAACAGGTTCTTAAATTTTAAAAGTTCCATATCTTCAAAAGAAAAAAGCGGGGAATTCATTCCGCCGCTTCTTTCTTTGTTGTTTTTCCGATCATTTATAATGATTGAAATCACAGCTTTTCATACTTGTCTGATTGCATATGATATTGATATTCCAAAACTGAACTGTAAAAACTGTGTCTTACACGAACAGCGCCAGTAATATGTAACCAAAACCAAAAATCAGAAAAAAGCCCCCTAAAACTTTAATCATTATTTTGGATTTGGCTGCCGGAAAAATTTCAAGAAATTTTTCATATGGCATAAATACCAGAAGCAACCCAATTACGATAAATGCAATTGCAGTAAAAATCGTATCTCCTCCCTTCCTGTTTCCATTGAGGTGATTATACTACAAAAGTCTGCATTTTTTTCGTTCATGTAATTTTTAGCGCTCTACATGTAATTTTTGGTAAAAAAAGGGCCTGTTTGGGGGCTGATTGAGCTGGATTTATATTTTTCCAATCAATTCTTTCTGACTACCGTCACGAAGAAAAACTGGAATTTGATCAATACCGGCTGTCTGATGAACAATTTGTCCTCCTTCGTATTTTGTTCCATCATAAATCAGGGTCCAGCTAGCTCCGCGGGGGAGATATACATCCCTTTCGTATGTATTCTCGTAAAGAATTGGCGCCGTTAGAATATCGGAACCAAACATATACTGATCGGTCAGATCCCAGCACAGCTCATCCTGGGGGAATTCATAGAACATGGTACGCATGACTGGTTTACCAAATTCATGGGCTTCATTCATTAATTTTCGTATATAAGGCCGCATCGCTTCTCTGAACTGTATGTATTTTTCTAAAACAGGTGTGTTTTCTTCTCCGAAGCTCCATATTTCATTATCTGCTCCCGTTGGCATTGATGGGGAACCGTCTGCGTGATTAACTGGCTTTGATGGACTCCTGTCACCATGAAGCCGCATAACCGGACAGAACGTTCCCCACTGGAACCAGCGGACAAGCAGCTGCTGGAAGGAAGGATCTGTGGGATCTCCGCCCATGAATCCTCCGATGTCAGTTGTCCACCAGGGAATTCCGGCTATTCCCATATTCAGACCTGCACAAAGCTGCTCTCTTAACGTCTTCCAATCACTGTGAATATCTCCGGACCACACCAGTGCGCCATAGCGCTGGCTGCCTGCCCAGGCACAGCGCAGCAGATTAACCGCTGTTTCCATACCGGCAGCGATCAGACCGTCATAGAAGGTTTTTGCGTAGAGCTGGGGATAAATGTTTCCGATCTGATTAACAGGCCCCATATAGTAACGGTAATTGTCATACTCATAAGTGGAAAATTCCGGCTCGGCCTCATCAAGCCAGAAGGTTTTAATCCCATAGTCATAATAATTCTTTTTGCATAAGTTCCATACATATTCTCTGGCTTTTGGATTGGTTGCATCAAAGAATGCATTCTCCCCCTGGAACCGCATTGCAATGGGAACTCCACGTTCTGATTTTACAAGCAGTCCTTTCTGTTTCATTTCCTCATAATTTTCACTGGTCAGGTTCACCTGTGGCCAGATGGAAACCATCAGCTCCATTCCATAACCGTTTAGTTCCTCTACCATCGCTTTGGGATCGGGGAAATCATTTTCATCAAAACGGTAGTCACCGCACTTAGGCCAGTGGTAGAAATCAACCACGATCACATCTACCGGAATTCCTCTTTTATGATATTCTCTGGCAACGTTTAAAAGCTCTTCCTGGTTCCAGTATCTTAACTTGCACTGCCAGAATCCAAGACCATGTTCCGGCATGGGAGGAGGTGTTCCGGTGGCTTTGGCATAAGCTCCCACGATTTCTTCCGGGGTATCCCCTGCGGTGATCCAGTAATCCATCTGCCTGGTGCTTTCCGCATACCACTGGGTAATGTTCTTTCCAAAGGAGGCGGTTCCCACTGCAGGGTTATGCCAGAAAAAGCCATATCCTTTATGGGAAAGTACAAACGGAACAGAAGCCTGGGAGTTTCTATGGGCAAGCTCTAAAATGCAGTTTTTCACGTTTAATACTTCCTGCTGATACTGCCCCATTCCATACAGCCGTTCCGACTGGTCGGATGCAAATGTAACCGTCAGCTCATAGTCACCTCCCAGTCTGGGTTTAAAATTTCTGGTCTTTTTATTAAGGGCTCCCCCTGCTTTTTCTTCCTCCAGGAGAAGTTCTCCCTTCTGGTTAAAAAAGCTTACCCTGCATCTTTTGTGCCAGTCGTCTACTGATAACACTGCGGTGATTGCTCCGTTGGTAATTGAGCCGTTATACTCATCTTTTATTATGATTGCAGCTGATGTAAATGGTGCTGGAAGAAGTGCATAATCCGTATCTTTGATATCCCCCATCATCACGGCACGCACCCGCAGGGAATTTTTCCCCCACGGCTCGATACGGAGGGTCTCCCCGTCATTTTCAAAAATAATAGCTCCCTGGTCTTCTCTGATATAATTCATGCCTTTTATACCCCTTTCTTTCGGATTCATACTATTATTTTAGTTGTATTCACATAAAGTTACCCTGTTTTTATTGACCTCTTTTATTAAAAAAGTGACTTTATAGTGGAGGGGATAAAAAGGAGAAGGGCTCCGTAAATGATTGGGGCTCCTCTCCTTGTGGGATGGGTGCAGTATGATTAAATGTTAACTTCGTTCCGGTATTTTGTGGGAATCATATGATAATGCTTCTTAAAACTGACTGTAAAGTAATTGGAATTGGAAAATCCCGTGCGGATTGCAATCTCTTCCATACCAAGGCGTGTGGTGCGAACCAGATTCTCAGCTTCCCGCAGCCGCACATGAGTCAGGTACTCATGAAAGGTCATGTGAAATGCATGTTTAAAGTAGCGGCAGAAATACCCCCTGCTCATGGAAACGTGCTTTGCTGCGTCACATAGTCCGATTCTGTTTGTGTAATTTTCAATTATGTAATGATTGATGTTTTTCATAAATAAGCCGACTCCTGTATCAGTCTGCGCCTGTGTCTGTGATATTTTTCCGCTTTTTACTATTTCATAGAAGAATTCCAGTATTTTGGCTTTTAAAAGCAGTTCAAATCCTTTTTGACCATTTTCATATATGGCGTATGCTTCATCTAAAAGCTGATATTGTCTTTCACTCTCCTGCTGTTGGGATGAGGAAAAGATATAAGGTCCGGTCGTTACGGAAAATAGGGGGTCAATGTAATTTTGCCTGATCACATCATTCTCCATACTGCCTACAAACTCGTAGCTGAATAAGATTGTCCGGTAGATGAGGTCTTCTTTTAAAAAATCATTGGAGCCGTGGATTCTGTCTGGACGTATTAACAGAACGTCTCCTTCATGGACTTTAATCTCTTCATTTTCTATGTTGATTCTGGCAGTTCCTTTGCATACCCAGAACAGTTCCAGTTCTCTGTGGCAGTGGAAATATAGGGGCGGCTCCTGACCTAACCCAACCATACCTCCAAAGTTCTCTCCGTTCATAATGTAGGTGTGAAAGGTTTTTCCTTCCCTTAGCCTGATATCGGTTTCGTGGGTGCTGATTGGGAAGAAGGCGTTTCCGTGCTGGATTGGCTCTTTGTATTTTGATCTTCTGGCTGATTCCATGGAGTCCATCTGGTTTGTCACCTCCCCTTTTCTGTTTATTAATACTTCAATGATATAACAGTTTTAATAATTATAACATAGCTTTGTGGTGTATTTAAATTAAAATTACTCCTCTGAAACAGAATTACCAGATCCCGCCTCGGATCTTATAGGTATTATAGAAAGTTTTATCATCAGGATATTCCACTGTTGTGACTAAATTTCCCGTACCATCATCTTCCACCAGTACTGTAACCGTAATCGTTTTGCTGTCATAGTTCATATACGGAATGGGGTCAGAAGGTTTTATTTCCCTGATCTGATAAGTATGCTCACCCGGTTCATCATAGGATTCCATAAAGCTGACAGTGCCATCTGCCCTGTTTTCAGTTTTCTGTACGTCACCGGTCTGCATATCCTTAAGTTCAAATTCAAACAGTCCGGCCGTGAGCTGCATTCCGGTCAGAACCTTTTTCACTTCAATGGTTGCCGATTCCGTCTGGTAAGTAAAACTATTCTTAAAAACCTGATCGGGCCAATAGGAAACCTCTGCCTTCAGTTTTCCGCCGGTGTCCGTCACCAGAACCTTTGCCGTGACGGTTTTTAAATCATAGGTAATATTGGGGTCGGCAGGAATGGGCACGGACTCCCGGATCAGATACGTGTAGGTTCCTTCTTTTGTAAATGTCAAAGGGGAAAAACTGATTTTTCCGGAACCATCATTTGGCACTGTCTCCACTCCCTCATTGTTTCCGTTAAGAAGACGGAACTGGAACATCCCTTTCTTCAGAGCACATCCATAGAGCTTTTTTTGAGCATTCAGGCTGACAGATACCGGCTGCGGCTCATAATGGTTGACAAAGGAAACATCCGCCGGATAACGGACCTGGGCTGTTAGTTCTTCCCCGGATCTTGCAGCCTCTACCTCTACCTGAATTGTCTTAGTGTCATATACCATGCCCGGTATTTTCTCCTGGGGAATAATCTCCTTTACATGAAATAGAAAAATCCCCGGTTTGCTTAAGTTTACCTCCGGAAACGTAATATTGCCCTCCGCATCATTAAAAGCTGTTGCAACAGGAATTTCGTTCCCGTCCAAAACCCTGCTGATCTCAAACTGGAAACTGCCGGCTTCCAGCGTTTTTCCTGTCAGAATCTTTTTTAAACGGATTTCAGCCTGGACAGCATCCGGTTCAACAACCTGGACCACCGGCTTGTTGTAAGCATACTCAGCTCTTCCGCTTTTACCGTATGAATAGGAAAGCCCAGCCTTTGAATTGGAGTAAAATCCGGGCATACCCGAACTGGTACTGTTGCCTGGATAATCCGTGCCGGAATCTCCTGTATGGGGATAGCTTTGGTTTGAATCATAGTAATCCAGTGCTTTGCCGGAAGCGCGTACATTAAAAGATACGACATAACGGCTGGCCGGCAATGTAGCGCTTAACAGCTTTATATTAATTCCGGCATTTTCAAAACCTGACGTATAATCGCTGCCGGCTGACAGATACTCCGGCTGTGCACTGCCGGTCTGACGCATCACCTTTAAGTCCCCCAGATAATCAACGTACTCAGAAAGCTGATCATTGATTGTCACATCGTAGAACGAATTGCTGATTTGAGACACGAACCGGTTAAATGCATTGTTTATCTGTTCCGCACTGGCCGCCTGAACCATGTATTTTTCAATATTGGTATTTACCATCTGGGTAATGGTCTGCAGCGTCGATGCACCTCCGGTGCTGCTCCCCATAAAAATAGAATAAAACCGGTCAACTCCCTGCATCTGCCTGGCCGCATCAGCAGCATAAACAGTTCCAACCTCTGTATAAACCGAATAGCCAAGTGCCTGTGCGGCAGGCGTTGCAGCCGTAGGCTGCCCGTCGGTAATGAAAAACACCACCTGCTCTGCTCCTGGTGAGGACAGCCCCCCGATCAGTTCAGACGCCTGATTCATGGACTGGTAGTAATTTGTACCGCCTTCCGAGCCTCCCGGCAGAGCAAGGGAATTTATGGACTGAAGCAAACTGTTCCTGTCTGTGCTTCCTGAAACCACAAGTTTGGAATTTGTTCCGAAGGTGATGATGGAAAAGCGGTTATCCGGATTTTCTGCAAGAACCGACACCGCATTGTAAACGGTCTGTTTCATGACCTGGAACCGGGATTCGCCTCCCATTGATTCTTCCATGGAATTACTGACGTCCAAAACAAAAATTATATCTGATTTCCTTGCTTCTTCTTCCCTGCTGGTAGTTAAATCCAGATAAATCCGGTAATCATTCGCCCCATGGGCATCCGTATCCGGGTTCCCGGCACCATCGCCCAGATAATCAATCACTTTCTTATGATCCGGCTCCGGCACCTCTTCTGGCGGTACCTCATCAATATCCGGATTATATCTGAAATGCAGGGTGACTTTGACTTCGGCAGCATTACCGCCGATTGAAACCCAGTTATAGGCCTGGGTTGCAAATGGATTGGAAGCGTTCCCGGTTCCGTTATAGGTATAGGCGCTTACGTTTTTGCCGTATTCTACGGAAACAAGGCTCAAATGAGAATCGGTGTATCCGTTTGCCCCGAACCAGACCGTATTGCAGTTTGTGCCTGAAGATTTTCCGGGGAACTTTACGGTTGATGTAAAGCCGTTTTTCACAGTTACTACCCCTGTTTCATATCCGGATGGATAATAAGCCGGATAGTTACTGGTTTTTGACATCTGGTATATCCGTTTTGCATCATATTTGGAATTTATCTGTCCGGTCTGATCCGGATAATCTGACGAATTATCAATAACGGTAGTTACATAAATCGTCAGGGGCTGGACAGAAGCTGCCAGGACCTTTGCAGGATAAAGAAACAGCCCAAAAAGTGCCAGCAGCATGACCGGCAGCCCTTTTCTTATTATTTTAAACATTGCTTTTACCTCCACACACGACTTTTCCGGCTAATCCTCCAGCTTTTTGATCCAATCTGTCAAAAAGCCTTCCGGATCCGTTACTTCGCCTGAAAATATAAGATCTAATTTCTCCGCACATAACGTTTTCTCTTCCTGAGACATGGTCTGAAAAAATGAGAAATACACATCCTTTTTCCCGCTTACCAGTTCGTAAGCCTGCCTGATTTCCTTATCATCCGGCTTTAAGCCTTTTACGGCCGGAAGCATCCCAAACTCTGCTGAAAATGCCAGCTGGTTTTCACGGGTAAGGAAATAGGAAAGAAAATTTTTTGCTTCCTTCACTGATTTTCCCTTTTTTGCAGCCCCGAACATATGATTTGCCTTCCAGACTCCTGCTTTTGTATAATCCTCTCCCGGCAGCATGAACCACCCAAAAGATGATGACATGCTATTTAAGGCAGCAATGTCCTCTGTGGTGCCGCAGATCATGGCGTATTTGTTCTGTGCAAAATTATCTAACAGAGCCTGATGCCCTTTCACACAGACTCCCTTATCCAGGGATAATTCCATAGCCAGTCCAAGCAGGTCATAATAGCCGGTATTTTGATCCAGCAGCTTTTTAAAGTCCTGTTTCTCTGACTTTTTGCCATTAAGGCTCTTTCCGTTAGCCAGAATTCCGGCTGCAAAATCAAAAGCATCAAACCTCCCCTCCTCTGTCAGCGACATGGCAAACGGCTGGCAGGAAGACTGTTTTAATATGGCACAGTTTGTCACAAAATCCGAAAGCGTTTCAGGAACCACAAGCTGATTCTGTTCATAGATATCTTTATTATAAAAAATCACCGGAAGACTGCCGGCTGCAGGAAGGGCATAAGCCGTCTCTTTTCCTGGTCTGTTTATAAGAATTTCCTCTTCACTGCCTGCAGGGATAAGATCTGCATAGGTCAGTGCCTCTAGCTTCCTGCTGTCTATAAACTCAGCCAGGCTTTCAGGAGGAATGGCAAAAACATCTGCAGTTTCCCCTTCAGAAGCGGCTTTTAACCACTCCTTGGTATAGGTTTCATAGGGTACCAGCCTGATATTTATTTTTACTCCTTCATGCTCCTTCCCATAATCAGATGCAATTTTCTCATAAAATTCTTCATGCCCGGTGTCCCAATGCCAAAATGTAAGTGTGCACTCCCTGACCGGATTCTTTTTAAAAATAAAGCCGTTCTTTTTGCAGGCAGTGAGAATACAAGCCGCTGCAAGCAGAAAAACGGCCGCTGAAAAAACCTTCTTTTGCATGTTAAGTTACCTCATATATTATCCGTTACCAGTCAGCCGGCATATCACCGCTGTCATAATCGCAGCTTCCGTCAGGCTGGCTGGTATAAGAACCATTGTAGCTGGAAACCGGTAAAGCAGGGTGCCATATGACATCCGAAATCCCTTCTCCGTATGTTTCCCCTCCGTCAAAATAAACGGTAATGGTAGTCGTATCGGCTCCGAAAATCTTCAAAAATGTATAAGAGTATTCTTCGCTGAGCTGTGTCCGTATTTTGTAATACCGGTAATTGGTTTCCGGCGCTTCTTCTTTAAAATAAACCTTCACCGTTCCATCAAAATGATTCCTTCTTAAAGCATCTTCAATCATGGTAAAGCTGTCCTTCCCCGGATTATCAGAATATCTTATTGAATCCTGGAACGTAAATCTGTCTTCTTTCACAAGCTGGCATAGATTCATCAGTGCATTGCGCTTTAAATAAATGAGCCCCAGATCCATTGATATCCCGATGAAAAAAATCAGGACAGTCAGGCTGCCGGCGAAAAGCAGCAGAATATTTCCATCTTCCCGGCCAAAACAGGCAAGCTTCTTTTTCCACCTGGTTTTACATTTCATGCTTTCCTCCCTTTTTTCTAACCCAAAGCTACTCAGATCTGTGCTGGGTGGATACGACCCTGCTGCAGCTTAATTTTTTTTCCTTTGTCACCCTGGATCCGAAAACCTGCCGCCCCAGAAAGGTAAGGGGGTATATATCATAGGACAGGGTTGCTTCTAAATCCATATAACGGGTCCGGCTGATTGCCGTTACGGTATCGCCCGGTGTCCGCCCCGGCACCGAAAAGGATTTTTCTACATTTTTCATATCCGCCTGTGCATCACTGACTGTTAAATTCTCCGGTAAGAAGCCCCAGAAACTGGCTTCTTTTATTCTTTCCACCAAAGGGTCTGACACCGTATTTCCGCTGTAGACAGCACTGGACGGGCAGGTATCTAACGGATCCGAATCCCCGAAATCCGACGCCTGGACAGACCAGCTGGAATACTGGTAACTCTGATCGAAAACAGTCTGCTGGTATGTCATCCAGCCAACTTCGATTATGAAAAGAATGATTATAATAAAAATCGGAAACACCAGCGCAAATTCTACCATTCCCTGTCCTTTATCCTGTTTCAGAGCAATTAAACATTTCATAACTCATCCTCCTCCCGTCTTGCTACGGAGTATAGCCGTTTATATAAATATCACGGGAATAGACAGGTGTTTTCACTTTATATGTATTCCCCAGAAAGAACGTTCCCCAAAAGGTTACTGCAGAGCGTTCATAAGAAAGCTGCAGCTGTACCTCGGAATACTCATAACTGCCGGGGCGCACTTCAAACTGGCTGCCAAAGTCAGCTGGATTGGCCCGGTCGCTGGAGTAAACGTAATAGCTGTAATCGTTTTTTTGACTGCTCCCCGCGTTCAGTTCTTCAATATTAACCTTTGAAGGGTCCAGCCGTTCCGTGAAATTCTGGGTAATGATCTGTGTCACCTTGCCGCTCACCGTTCCTGAGGAAATATCAGAATAGTCTAAACGGCTGATACATTCGCTGGCAGCACTGCTTAATGTCATCTTCGTATTCATGCAGATAAAGAAATCCACAGGAGCAGTAAAGAGCAGCACTATAATAGGCAGAATCAGGGCAAATTCCAGGATTGACTGCCCGTTTTCATCCTTACCTTTAAAGTCAGCCAATGTTCTTTACCTCCCTGGTCTTCTCGGCATATTCTCCTTCCATTACAGAGAACAATCCCCTGGCTTTCTGCATGGCTTTGTCACAGGTAAACAGCTCCGGGTCAGAGGACTCCCTTTCTGCGCTGACAGATGGCTGCTTTTCCGGCAGCACAGCCCTTTTCTCCCGTTCCACAGGTAAGGAAACCTTTTTCTGCAGCTCCATTCCTTTCTCCAGCTGTATATTCCTGGATTTCAGCTCCTCAATCTGGGCCAGCAGGCCTCTCTGGATATCCAGCAGCTCTACATTCTGAAGCTTCAGAGCTGCCTGTTCCCCAATTGCTTTTTTAAGGGTATCCCGCTCCTGAGTCGTACGCTCCATGTAAAGGTTCATGCTTTCAGACTGAGTTTCCATCTGATCCATAATCATCTGAATCGTTTCTTTTAAGGAATCTATGGTATCTTTTAATTTTTGATTTTCCTGGCGGGTCAGTATGGCTCCCTGTTCCTGCACCTGGTAATGGTTTAAAAGCATGTCCTTTTCTTCAATCTGCTGTTCCTGTCTTTTTATCCGGGATGCGTTTTCCTCATAATTCTTATATAAAACGTCAACCTTTTCTTCCAGTTCTCTTTTATAGTTCTCCTGTTCTTCATACTGGTTCTTTAAGTCATTAAGCTTCTTTTCCCATTTTTCCTTTTCAGCCGCCAAAGCCTGCTGCTCCTGTTTTTCCCGTTCAGCGATCAAAGCCTGGTGTTCCGATCTCTCCTTTTCAGCTGACAAAATCTGCTGCTCCAGCTTTTCCCGTTCAACAATCAGAGCCTGCTGCTCCCATCTTCCCCTTTCAGTCATCAGGTTCTGCTGCTCCTGCTCTTCCTTTCGGGCCTGGCGTTCCTGCTCCAGAGCTATGGCGTTTTCTTCCATTTTCATAAGAAGCTTTTCGTATTTTTGCTCAGCTTCCTCCTTCTGCCGCAGCATTTCTTCCATTTCCGGCTGAGGCAGCCCCAGGGAAACCTTCAGCAGGTCTTCCTCCATATTCTTCATTCTCGCCTGCAAAGCCTCATAATCGTGCTGATAGTTTGATAATTGTCCATTCAGACGGATAATATCCTGTTCTTTTTGGGAAATCTCTTCCTCATACATTTCTTTCTGCAGCTGCATCTCTTCATAATCGGAATGCTGGTTCTCCCATTCTTCCAATTTTGCTGCTGACAGCCTGGCTTCCTGCATCGCCCTTTCCTTTAGCGCGATTGCGTCGGATAGCTTTTCTTCCGCTGTGTTTAATTGCTCCCGCAGCACCTGGCATTCCTGGGTTACACTGACTTTTTCAGCAGTCAGCTCACGGATCTGCTGCTCCAGCTGCATTTTTATCAGCATCAGATTATTCCTCATTTCCAAAGCGTATTCTTCCACACTCTTTTTGGTATATCCTCCCACTACCGTTGTCTGGAGCTTTGCAGCAAGCTCGGTCTGCATGTTCTTACCTGTAAGGCCTTCCATGCCGTCAGAAAGCATGCCCCCCATCTGTCCGCCGTTTCCTGCCTCCTGTCCGAAATCATTTACCTGATTGTAATTCATCTTGCGACCTCCTTTCTTCAATAAAACTGATAAACAGCTGTTTTTCGGTCTTTAACTTTCTTGCAGCGCCTTTATTTAATTCTAATATCTTTCTGGTTCCTTTCACAAAGCTTCCCATCCGCCAGGGATAAACTGTTTCCCTTTTTAAAACCATATTAACATGGTCCAGATATACCACATCGATGGGAAAACGCATGAAGCATGTATGGATACGGGAACAGGGATCTAAAAGCAGGGCACTGCCCTCATGCAGCTCCCTGCGAAACATCAGTCCCAGCAGTCTTTTTATGAAGGTATCGGCAAATTGTGCCTGAACCTCAAAACCATTTTCCCCTTCTATAAGAACTATCATAACTACATACCTCCAAACATTTCCATAATTGACATGACTGCCGGTCCCAAAAGTACAATAAAGATGACAGGAAATATAAACAGCACCATGGGCAGCAGAATCTTAACAGATAATTTCTGCGCCTTTTCCTCTACATTCTGTTTATGGGTCTGCCGGATCGTAGTCGCCTGGATGGACAGGATATTCTGCATGGAGGATCCCATTTCATCGGCCTGGATAACAGCCGTGACAAAGGTCCGGATCTCCATATTATCACACCGGTCTGCAAATCCGATCAGAGCCTCCTTGCGCCTGCGGCCCAGGGAAATTTCCCTCTGAGTCACATCCAGTTCGTCGATGAGCGCTCCCTTTGATTTCTCCACCACATATCCCAGGGCCTGGTCAAAACCCAGTCCCGCCGAGACACTGACACTTAATAAATCCATCATTTCCGGAAGCTGGTGATATAGTTCTGCTTTCCGTTGTTTTATTTTGCTCTTTAAATGAAAACGGCTTAAGACTATTCCGGCATAAAGCCCCAGTGCACCATAAAGAACAGACTGTAAAAAACCTCCCGTCCTTCCGTACAGAACGCCCAGCCCAATGCATACTGCCGTAAAAAAGGCCACCGCCGCGCTGTAGTTTTGGGATTTCATATGAATGCCGGCCTGCTTAAGCTGCTGCTCCATTCTCTCCAGAGCCGCGGGATTTTTAGGCGCAAATACGGAAAAAATAGTAAGGATGCGGTTAAAAACCGGTCTCATGATCCGGTCTATGATCGAAACATCCAGTTCCCCTGTTTCCCGTTGCCGTTTTCCCATATCTTCCACGGATTTTAAGCGTTCATTCAAAGCAAGCGTTTTAGAAAAAGCGGCGGAAAAAAACAGATCAACAAAAAAATAAGCAAACACTGCGCCGGCAATGGCTGTCAGAAATATCATCTTCTCTTCTCCTGTCTGAATCTCCTATGGTTTCATTAAAACTTTATATTTACGATTTTATTTATTATTAAGAAGCCAAAAATCTCCATACTTCCGCCAAGCATCAGCAAAAGGCGTCCCGGAAGAGACGAAAACAGCGGCGAAATATACCCTGGATTGGCAAATGAAAGAGCAAGCAGCAGCAGGATGGGAAGCACTCCAATCACCTGGCCGGTGATCCTTCCCTGAGCGGTCAGTGTCTTTATGGAACGCTTGATTGTCAGTCTGTCCCGTATGGTCTGGGAAATGATATCCAGTATTTCTGCCAGATTTCCGCCCACCCTCTGCTGTATGACAACAGCTGTAGTGAGCAGCTTTAAATCATCGCTTTCCATTCGGTCAGCTACTATCAGAAAAGACTGTTCCAGTTCCCCTCCCAGCTTAAGCTCCCTGACGATTGTGTTCAGTTCTCCGCCAATGGGATTGGCTAAATCTCCGGAAACATTCTCCAGCGCCTGCTCAAAAGAAAAACCGGCTCTCAGACCATTGGAAAGCACCATCAGCGCATCCCCTAACTGAGCCTCAAACAGGGAGCGCTGTTTCGCAGCAGCCATTTTGAGAAAGAATGGAGGAACAACCAGCCCTATGAGGAAAAGCCCCATACACTGAATTAAATCCGGGGCAAATGCAAATAAAAGCATGGCCGGTGCAAAAATAAGAAGAAACCAGATCATGATAAACTCCTCCGGACGCAGCCTGATTCCGGATAAGCTGACTTCTTCCTTCAGTTTTTTTGAAATATGTATGAAACGTAAAAGCTGTCTGTCCTTTTTTTCTTCAGACGAAACTACTGTTTCTTTTTTCACCTGGCTTAAAACACTTAACCGCTCGTTGATCTGCAGCTGTTTTTTTAACAGAAATTCCAGAATCATTTCTATGGCACAATAGCTGAATAATGCCGCAGCAGCCAGACAAACCATTTTCATGCTGTCACCTCCTTTCCGCAAGGAACCAGTCATCCCTGCAATAGCCACCATTATCCCTGATCTTATCAAGAATCTTTGGATGGATTCCCGTTGGTTCAAACTTCCCTGCGATTTTTCCGTTCCCATCCGTACCGTTCTGGCGGAAGCTGAAAATATCCTGCATGGTAACAGTATCACCTTCCATACCCACCACCTCGGCTATGTTGACAATCTTTCTGCTTCCATCCCGTAAACGGGACTGATGTACGATTAAGTCAATGGCAGAGGTAATCTGCTCTCTGATGGCTTTTGCGGGCAATTCCATTCCTGACATCAAAACCATTGTTTCCAGACGGGATATCACATCTCTGGAAGAATTTGCGTGTACCGTAGTAAGAGAACCGTCATGACCTGTATTCATGGCCTGCAGCATATCCAGAGTCTCTCCGGACCGGACCTCTCCTACAATAATCCGGTCGGGACGCATTCTAAGTGCATTCTTCACCAGATTACGGATTGAAACAATCCCTTTTCCTTCAATATTGCTTGGCCGCCCTTCCAGGGTCACAACATGATCCTGTTTCAGCTGGAGCTCGGCCGCGTCCTCTATGGTCACGATTCTTTCACTGTCAGGAATATACCCTGATAATACATTTAACAGCGTGGTTTTACCTGAACCGGTTCCCCCGGAAACAATGATATTACAGCGTCCCTTTACTGCTGCCTCCAGAAATCCTGCCATCTGGGAAGATAAGGAGCCGTAACCGATTAAGTCTCCAATCTTTAGGGGTGTGGAAGAAAATTTTCTGATTGTGATGGAGGGACCTTTTAAAGCGATGGGCGGAATAATGGCATTTACACGGGAACCGTCTGCCAGACGTGCATCCACCATGGGGGTGGCTTCATCACAGCGCCTGCCCACGGATGAAACGATCCGGTTGATTACCTTTAATACATGGGCATCATCCCGGAAGCTGGCGGCTGTCTGTTCCAGTCTGCCTCCCCGTTCTATGTAAATCTGTCTTGCACTGTTCACCATGATTTCAGAAATAGAATCATCCCGCAGCAACGGCTCTAAGGGGCCCAGACCCATGACATCGTCGTAAATTTCCTGAGCGAGCTTTGATTCCTCCAGACGTGTCAGGCTCTCCTCCTGTCTGGCAATGGCCTGATGGATGATTTCCATAACATCAATGAATTTCCCATTGGTGCTGTCCGAGAAACGGTCATTGTATTCCCGTATTACCTCCTGATGAACGGTCTGTTTAAACTTGTCATAATTTTTATCCGCCCTGTTTCCTGGCTCGGCGTTTGAAACACTGAACGCCTTTGAAACAGAATGGTCTGTTTCCTTTGGCTGGCCCAGACGAGATACCCACTCCATGGCTTATCCAGTCTCCTTTCCTTTTTGAAGAAATGATATCCGTTTCTTTTTCCTGCTTTTCACACTTCTGTAACCCTCGTTCATTCCTTCCAGCCGTTCTGCTATATTGGAAATTTCCTTACAGATTTTACTTTTCGGATACGACAGTACAAGCGGCTGACCCTGATTTGCTGCTGCCACCGCTGATTTTTCATCATAGGGAATGGAACCCCATACCGGCATGCCAAGTACACGGGAAACATCGTTGTCTGATATTCCGTAACCATAGCATTTTCCGACAATCAGTTTGATCTTCTGTTTATCTGTCAGTTCTGCAAGCACCTGCAGACTTTTCTTTGCGTTGTGCAGCGCAGGCACATCTTTTCCTGTTACAAATAAAACAGCTGAGGCACAGTCAATGCAGCAGGCCGATGTATCATCAAACCCCGAAACTGCGTCGACAATAACATAATCATAGTAAACCCGCAAAGCCGCAATGATGCTCTCCACCTGCCTGGCAGTGATGGAGGCCCCATATTCCGGGCTGTGTGGATTGGGCAGGAAGTTCACACCGGAAAGATGGAGAGACAAAAACTGGCGGATCGTATCAACGTTTGGATTACTCTGTTCCTGGATCAGTTCCAGAATCGTATTCCTCGGATTCATACCAAGCAGAATACCAACGTCTCCGGACTGAAAGTCATAATCCAGAATAACCACTTTATTATTTTTCTGAGCCAGTTTTATTGACATATTTACTGCCAGAGTTGTCTTTCCCACTCCAGCCTTTGGACCGAAGACCATAATTACTTTTGATTTGGAAGATTTGGCTCCCGTATTCTCCAGTGCCAGAATTCGGTTTGATTCATTGCTGTAAATTCCCTTTAATTCTGCTATCAGATTAATGGGCTCTATATTTTCAGGCAGAATGTAGTGGACTCCGGACTGCAGGATCTTATACATCAGATCGCTGTCTTCCAAATCTGAAAGCACAATCGGAACAGAGCGCGGGCGCAGCAGATAAATCTGCTGGCAGGACCGCAGGGCCATGGGTGAAGTATCCGTAATCAGAATCAGATCCGGCATGGTCCTGTTTATCTCATTTAGTACCTGGTTCTCATCCACGACATATCCGACTATGGTAATCTCATCGTCTTTTATCTGCGTTTTGATCTGTGAACATTTCTCCGGTATCCCCAGGAGCAGAATTTTTATTTTCACAAGCTGATTCCCCTTTCCCAAAGAAAACTAATTTCCTTCATAATTCTTAAGTACTGATCCACGGGGTTCGTTTACGACAGTGCTGTCCTCCTGAGGTCTGAGTGCCAGCTGTATTTTCCCTTCCCCGCTTTTCATGAGGGCAATCTGGGCTGCCTGGGAAGGGGTCACTTCCAATGTGACGCTTACGTATTCCTCATCTTTATAGTCCTTCGTGCTGTCAAAGGAAAACGAGTTTCCAAGTGCCGCAACTTTAATATTCTGCAGGGCAATAACAGAAAATTCA
The DNA here is from genome assembly GCA_013036995.1 of Lacrimispora defluvii. Taxonomy (GTDB): domain Bacteria; phylum Bacillota; class Clostridia; order Lachnospirales; family Lachnospiraceae; genus Lacrimispora; species Lacrimispora defluvii. The sequence continues at coordinate 367,946 of JAAOXG010000001.1, read as the reverse complement.
TTTCCTACAGAATCATTTACAATCTGGGCATTGGCCGGATTCTGGGGACCCATAATCCTCTCCATGGCCAGTCCTGCCGGGATTCCTTCTTCGCTCCCCTGCACAGACGATTTCAGGGTGCCTGTAAAAATAACGTCCACATAGTTTCCCACTCTGAGATTATTGGAAACTCCCTGTTCCAAATCCGTATTTATGGATACCGCCCGTTTTCCTTCCTCCAGCCTTGAGGAAAGCCCAAGAACTTCTGCATTATCTTCTGCGAGCCTTCGGTCTGTCAGCACTTCATCCTGAAAGACATTTGATACACATACCTTTCCCACTACTTCCTCCGGCTTTCTGTAATAGCCTTTCGTTTCTTCATCAACCAGTACCTTTTTAAGCTTTATCATATCCTTCGTCAGTGTTGTGTAGGGACTCAAATCCTGCGCTGCAACGACTACTTCGATTTTCTGTCCATCTGCCTTGGTTTGGGACTGATGGTTTTCCCGCAATGCAAGCATCCGGTATCCCGCTATGAACACAAGGAATGCAACTGCCAATGCAATCAAACGAATTTTTTTCACCTTAATTCCTCCCTGGTATAACACCTCATTACAATTCAAGACGAGGCTCGCAGATGTTCACTGAATATTCGCCTCGTCTTTCTATAAGCAACAGCCGGTTTGATTTTTTATGACTTTTTATTTACGGCATTGAAGTATTAATCTTATCAAATGTACCCTGAACCTTACCGCCAAGTGCCTGTAATCCAACAATAACAGCAACAGCGATCAGTGCGAGAATTAATCCATATTCAACCATTCCCTGTCCGCTTTCCTCAGAAACAAATTTATCCCAAAGTTTTTTCATATTTTTCACCTCCCCATCTTCTGTATATTTAGAACTGGTATAAAACTGCATTATGCCAGATTCCATATTTCATCTTTAATATGTAAGAACCAAACCGGCTGGTTACTCCAAACATTATGGAAACATAGGCAGCAGACTGGTCTGAATCAGATTATAAATCTTAACCGCTGCTCCTGACATATTTCCGAAGGTTATCGCGGCCACGATTACAACTGCTGCAAACAGAGTTGCATATTCAACCATGGCCTGTCCATTTTCAGATTTTAAGCTTCTCATATTCTCCTCATTTCACAAAATAGTGATTGAAATGTACGGCCAAAGCAATGCGATCAGGAAACCCGCCATTATGTGCCCGCACATCGGGAAAGTACTGTCCCGGACCAGAAAACCACATTTCATGCCTGCCAGACAATAAAAACCGATGACACAGGCCATTCCGGTCAGGAAGTAAAAGACTCCGGGAAAGCCCACCGTTATTGCAATGATCATGGCCAGCTTAACGTCTCCCATTCCAACTCCGGCAGTTCCTTTCCTGGCATAGGTAAACATCATTGTGAAGCCGAAAACAACAATCACCAGCAGCAATGCCCCGGCTGAACCCAAGAGCCCTGGTAAGCCGTTTGAATGTATACGGTATGTAAGACCTGCTGCCAGAATCACCCACAGCATTTCATTGGCGATGATTCTTATTAATCTGTCCACACAAATGCCAAAAGCAGCAATATAGCTGATAAGCACCGTAAATATGGCCTGATCAAACGGCAATAGAAAACAGGACAATCCTGTAACGCCTGTAGTAAAAACCAGGCTTAAACCGTTCCACCGGTAAATGTTGCTTCTTAACGGCGCCTGATATCCCTTCCTCCTGCATTTATAACAGGCAAAGGAATATGATAATTCCGGTATAAAATAACCAACCAGACTGCTCACACCGGTTAAAACGGCAGTACCTAAAATTCCATTCATCTTCTCCCCCATGCTCCTGATCTTATAAGGTTTGTATGCTGTTTCAATGACTGATTCGTGAGTGGTTACAACAGAATACCTCTTTTGTTGTAAATAAAAGAAAATTTAACCAGAGGTGAGCCTTTTTCAAAAAAAAGAAGGACACCGCAAACAGGCTGGGGATTTTTTCACAACTCCAGCCTGTTTGCGCTATCCAAATTCAACAAATTTACACATTTTAAATAGTTTCTTAAAAAAATTGTAGACTTTTAAGTATTTATGTAGTATATTAAATAATAGATTCGACGTATTTTTACAACAAAAGAGGTATTCCGTTGTATTGTGCGACTAATAGATCCAATTGCTCCAGTATTTTCAAATGTGCATGACCACTTTCTTTTGTGTAAATACGGGTAGTATTCACATCACTGTGTCCCAATATATCTGCAAGCCTGGATAAATCCTTCTCCATCATATAAAAGGTTCTGGCAAACAAATGACGAAGGTTATGAGGATATATCTTTTCTTTAGCAACTCCGGCCAGGCTTCCCAATGCTTTCATTTCCCTCCAGATATTGCTTCTGTCAATGGCTTTTCCATTACGGGTAATAAATATCATACCGGATATAATATGCCGTTTCTTTGCGTACTCTGTCAATATTTCGCATAATTGGCGGGTCAGAATGACGGTTCGGATCCTTCCTTTGCATTCAACCTCTGCTACACCGTTCCTCACTGCTTCAATTGTAATAAAGGGAAGTTCGGAAACACGGATGCCACTGGAGCAGATCGTCTGCAGGATCATGGCCAGACGTTCATTTTTATTTTCCTGTGCTGCTTTAACCAGCCTTTTATATTCAACTTTATTCAGTTCTTTCATCTCTGTGCAGAACACACTGCTGCTGATCTTGAAAAATTTTACCCTGCAGTCCGGCCAGCCGCTGTATTTAAAAAATCCATTGACTGCAGCCAGTGCTCCGTTGGCAGTTACAGGAGAAAACCTTTTTCGCAGCTGGGCTTTCCATACGATTACCAGCTCTTTGTTTATGCTCCTTCCTTCCAGAAAGTATGAAAATTGTTCCAGATAATACCGGTATTTTTGAATGGTCACCTGGCTCTTTTCCTGGCAGTACAGCCATTTGCAGTATTCTTCTATTACGCCTGCTGTTATAGTTCTTACTTCTCTCTGATTCTTTTTCATAATTCCCTCCATGGTCTGCTATTGACATAATTCAGATTTGAAATTGGTTATGTACTTCAGTATCTGAAGATTATAACACTTATATGCAATATCGAATTATTTTTGTGATTCAGATAGTAGATATTGGGATTTTGTAAAAAATATGTTACCGGAAAAAGATAGATTTTTGCTATTTTTACAGCTTAGTTTGAAATATTGACTTTGACTTCTGAATATGATGGAGAAAAAACCGCAAAAAAAGAACAGAAATGGGAGTTACAGAAACGGTATTTTTACCACCCGTAATCCCCGGCAGCCCCATTTTACCATAGAACCAGATTCCTGTTAATCCTATGGTTCACCATGAACTATGGGGGTAGGCAGTTATTATAAATCAATGGTAACACAGAATCGCTGTCCCATTCTCGTTAGCCCTGTTTCGCAAAATTTCACCCTTGTGTGGCCTTTGAAACCGATGATGGAATGTTTATGCCATCCAGATAATATAAAAGCCTAGTCGAACAAATATGAAAAAGAAAGAATTTTTCCTTTTCCCTGATAAATCTTTGAGTAGCTGTTACCACCTGTTCTTCTTTCTGCTACTTAAAAAAATCTCATCTATGGCTGTTTTTTCATATGGCTTCAAGTCGCATACTTGCTGCTATTTAAAAATCTGGTTGAGGAATATTTCCGCTCATTTCCTGCACTAAACAGGGGTGAACCGTGGGGTCTAAAATGATGTTGGTTAAAGGCAGGTGCACCTTACAGCGCTCCTGCCAGTTTACAGCAGCCGGCAATGCCGACTATAAGGATTTTAATCAAAGTCCTTTATTTTTATTAGGTGGCTGTTAATAAAACAAAAGTCACCTGTCAGGTGGTCGTAACCATACTGGAACCTATACTGATAAATCTCAGAAGGAAGAGGTACAAAAGGGAGGTACAACCTCATGATTAACGTTGGCATTGATATTGCTAAACTGAACCATTTTGCCTCAGCCATATCTTCTGATGGCGAAATACTCATTGAGCCGTTCAAATTTACAAATGACGGTGATGGATTCCAATTACTCGTTTCCAAGCTCGAATCACTTGTAACTAATTGGTCATATTGTTCCCTGGTTACTCTGAAAAAATATTTTTGATGATATTCGTCAAAATACCGTTTGGATTTCATTGCTTTTGTATATTTCACTGTTTCGCCTGCGTACTCAGGCATAGAAACCATATATGCAGACTCTCGCTGTTCTGTTTTATCATTCATAAGCGCTTTCGTATGAAAGTAAACGGTACAATTCGGATTTCCGTTTTCATCTAATATATAGAATATATTATTTTCCTGAAATCTAGACCAGAATACTTCTTGAGTACCTGCTAAACCATACCAGGTTAAACCTAAATCTGCCCACAAAATAAACCTGTCTGACTTTGGATTATACTTAAAAACATACTTGTACCTTGCACCATCAGTGATACACAGTTCCGGGTTTCCATCTCCACTCATGTCGAATAGCATAAGCAGGCTTTCTTCAAAATTTACTTCATGTTGTAAATCACCGATTGAAAGTTTTTCTCCCGTTTTTCTATCATAGAAATCTGCTTCTCCTTTAATCAGCTTCACATATTCTTTCTTATGTAAATCATATACTGCTGTATCTCCCGTTCGAAATTCCCCGGAAAAGTCTACCTTGCCATAAGCTGATTTTAAAATATTATATGTTGCTTTGTCAACAAACTCTATTTCTCCGTTGTGCGCAAAAGAACTACTGCTAAAGCTGTCATAGGAACGTTTTTCATTCAAATCTGGATTGTTAACGACTCTTAAAGTAACAATAGAAAAAATATCAGTATTAAGATTATAATAAACGGTTTTATTCTATTATTCAAAAACATCAGTACCCGACAACTTCTCATATGTAAATTCCACCTTTTTTATAGCCTTTTTTGCTGATTTCACCGTCTTAAAATAATCTCTAGTTAAACTATTATATTGTTTTTCTGTTACCCTAAAATAATATAAATCCTGATTCTCATCATAAACAGCCTGCTCTCTCATATGTTCGGTTAATTCTTCCTGCTTATACTGATCTACATATTGAGGTAATGATACCATAAAAATACAGCTGTCCTTTTTGGTCTCAAAATCCCTGTAACCCTCTGTTTTAAACCAAAGAAAACAATCATATTCACCATCTTCATCCAACATAAAAAATGCATCTTTTGCATTTCCTGAATAACCAATTTTCTTAGTTCCCATTAAATATATATATGGAGTTTCATACCTTTGCCATAAAGTAAACAAATCTGACTCTTTATCATAGCTAATAACGTAAGTGAATCTTGAATTGTCCGATATGCATCTTTTTCGTTTCATCTGGTATAATAACATCTCCCATATAATCCTAAAAAAAAGTGATAGTAGTAATAGGCTCACCTGATATATCAATAACACTATAAAAGGTCGATGAGCTCGAGGCTGAACTTGAAGCCATCATAACCTGTCCATTTCCTAAAATTTCAGTATAGATATGAGAATCTAATGCCGGACTTAAAGTATCTGTATCTTCATCGTAATAATATGTCAATAATACATTCGTAGGGAACATGATTCCTATATCTAACTTTTTATCTCCATTAATATCAACAACAAAAAATTTACTATCTGACAGCATCTCCTTATAGTAGACTGAAACCTCATCCGAAAAATGATGTTTTCTCCCGTTCTCATTTATTGCTATATCATCCTGGATTAAACGTATTAATAACCTTTTGTAAAAATCTTTACCCTGATCTACGTCAATCATCAGGACTTCATTTTCGCCCTTTTCCCTTAAAGTGCAAGAGGTCATCACAAACAGAACAGCTGGAAACAGAAATATAAAAAGAGCCACCACAATGCTCATCTTTTCTATTTTGTTACTTTTCATTATACTTTCCATCTCCTGTTCTATAAAATAGAGTTTCCATTTCTCATCAACCTAAAGATTAAATTTTAATCCACAAGTATTCGGTGCCTTTCTTTCCTAATACCTGCACTTTTTTCTCCCCCCTTTTGAATTTCTTCAATTATACTGCGCATGAAGCGGTAAATTAATTGATTATTTCCTACTGTCTCCATCCTTATTCCACTCCGCTTACTAATATAAGAAATTAATACATGAGCTGGAATTGTCCCAGGCTGGGTCAGGCAAAGATAGGCAAATGATCGGTCTTCTAACTGGCTGTTTTCACTTTCCAAAACAATTCTTGCAAAATATTTTATAATTGCAGGAGAAAGTGTTTTTCCTCCAAGACCTCCCCAATCTGAATAAATGAGGCTGACTGTATCATATTCTGTTTCCATATCCCCAAAATCCCTGTATTGATCCCTGAGCCGTGCACCGCTCCGCAAATGAAAGCGGCAGAGTTCAAATTCATTTTCTTCCTTCTTTTCATCTGTTGTCACATAATACTCCATTTTGTAAGCAATATAATCCTGAGAAGTCCTGTCCACTTCCACTTTCATTCTTAAATACTGCAGATGCTCCTTGGGGGAATAAGGTATCCGTTCCTCCTCTGTCTGAAGACATACAAAATTTCCGTATTTAAAGATTCCGGGACCAATAACCAAATCATTTTCCCTGACCTTTATCTCATATCCCCTCAGAATGCCCTGGTCGTATTCCTGATATTCCAGTTGAATATGGGCAAAAGAATAGTCTCTTAATGACCATAGCAGTTCTTTCTTTAATATTCGGTTTCGCTCAAATAACGGGTATAAATTCTGCATCTACTGGTTCCTCCCTGATCTTATATCTGCTTTCCGATTCTTCTGAATGCATTTTTTTATTTCATTCCATCATTTCAATCCATCAAAAAAGCTTTGAACCCAACCGTCATTTTCAAAAGAGAAATTCTCCTCATTTCCCAGATATAGTTTTTTCTCCTTCCGGTACACCGGCACCACAGAAAAGGCTCCTTCCATAGGGCTTGCCCATACAAAAAACTTTACTTCCTGTTCAATGATATCATCTGTATCTGCCTGTAAAATGTGTTCTCCATACAGCTCCTGAATCTCTTCATATTCTTTCTCTTTAAAATCCTGAGGATTACTGTAAGATGTATATTGATACCGTTCCCTTCCTGATAAATCTTTTAAATAAAGCTTCAGGGTTAAATCCTCCATATTCCTGGATATCATTCCACTGGGACTGTTCCGCTTTAGGTGATGGATTAATACCACCTCATCTCCATTGTGAGTAACAGCGGTGATCTGATACGGAAGTGCTGGCTCTTCTGTGCGGATTGTCACATCTGCAAATCCATATTTCTTGTCCTTTAAATATTGCAGTGCTCCATCCACACATGCCATCTTGAGTTCAAAATCTTTGGTCATATCCCCGCTTCTGCGCTTAAACCGAATGGCCTTTCCAGGAACAAACTCCTTTAGGGCATCCCGGAAGAGTTCGATCTTGCAGGATTGTCCAGTTAGTCTGATAATGGAATAATCCTCCAACACGTCTTCCTCATACATTCCTTCTACAAATTTACGGATAACTCCGTAAATATCCGCTTTTAATAACATTTCAATCTCATAGATACTGAAATAAACAACTGGAAATTCTTTAATAGTCTCAAGCCCTGATTGCATCCGGCAGGACATCTTCCATTTGTCTGCGGCGATCCAGCGGGTAGCACTCTCCTTCACTTCCTGAGAAGACAATGCCACCCGGAGAATTCCCACATGATTATAAAACTCCTTTTTTACCACCTCTGCCAGGTGATATAAAAAGTAGAAATTATTTTTTACCTTGTAATAATCTGCACGGCTCCGGTTCTCATACTCCCTGAAACGTGTGGGCAGAAATTCCTCCGCTTTATTGTACTCCAGTTCTAACTCTTGGTATAATTCTGCAGACCCACTTTGATCCACACATCGGAACACATCTACATCGTACCCTGCCAGAATCTGTTCTTTCGAAAGCAGAGTACCGGGAAACAGCTGGTTTACTATTGAAATTTTTAAAAGCTGCATAATCCGGAAGGTTAAGTTATTTCCTCCAAAGTCCGTATCTCCATTTTCATAGGAAGTTTCAATTTCAATCCGGTAGGATACACGATTGTCCCAAATACGGAAACGGCAGGAGCAAAGATCTGTGGTACCGCCACCGCAGTCTATAATAAGTGCCTTGTATTGTTCGCCTTCTTTTGCGGTCCCTCTCTGTATCATACCTGATATTGTACTGTATAGAACGGAGACACCTTCATCAATCATATCTCCCTTTTCAACTGCATATTCGGAAAGGATTTCGGAAAACAGTTTTTGGAACTGAGTTTTCTGCTTTACCGGGCAGGAGACGTGGACACTCTTGATGTCACATTTAAAACGGTTCTTAACTGCATTTAAAACAAATTCAAAATATTCCCTAAGGATTTCCTTTCTTGAAATAAATCCCCGCCTTCCCTGGCGATCTGTTATTTCTTCCAGCTTTTCATAATCTCCAACCCAGCGTTTCATATCATAGAACACGAAAAATCCCTCATCGATATAGCTGGAATCAGCCAGGCGAATGGCATCATAACCGAACAGGAACGCAGGTCTACCGGATTCTACTGCCTGAACTCCTGCCACACTTGGAAACAAAGTTGTCTCTTCCCAGTCTGATGAAGTGTCGTAAAACAGTGCATAATTGACTGCGTTGGCTTTCAGCCCTTTTTCCCCATCATGAAGACCAGACTTTTCAAAGTAAAGACTATCTAAATAAACGCCTGCGGTAGTATTGGACGTCCCAAAATCCATGGCGACTGGCATGGATAAGGGAACTGGCTTTCTGATCTCAAAGTCCAAAAGAGGCATCCGGTAGACGTTAACATTTTCTGGTATGTAATCATATTTTCCATTATAGATCTGATATAAGAGCTCTGACTCTTTACGTCCCACGCAATATAAACTGTAATTTTTTATGCTGGACTCCCTACAAGAAATCTCAGCCGCCTTTGTCAGATATAAACAGTCCTTCCGCGATCCCATAGGCACAACATTTAAAATTGCACACAAGGTCATGTCACCTCCCACCACAAAGGCATTGGTTCCGGCCAGCCGTTCTTCATAGGGTATGGTCAGTCCGTCATAATAGCCAATGGCCAGCCCGTCATATGCTACAATTTTGGAGCCACACTGAAGGTTCATATCCTGCCGTTCCTGAAGTTTACTTCCTTTTAGTACATTTTCTAAGGACTGGAAACCGGTTTCGTCCGGACTATCTATCAAAAAATACTCTTCCGCCCCTTTGAAGCGGAGGATTACACGGATAAGTTCTTCCTTATCCATGGGATTAATAATTCCATGAAGAATCTTTTCTTTCCTGCATATTTCACGCAGCTGGAAAGTAGTCATTAATTCTAAATCATTTTTGTGGTAACGATTGTCCGTGACCTTTTCTTCCTGACGCTTTAATACATACCCATACTTGTCCATTTCATTCCCCTTTATCTCTTGTCTGATTTCTTACAATGTAAATGAGATTTTTATAAATCCCTTGTATAAAATATCTGGTAAATTTCTTTATTTTGAAAGTCACACGATCCAATTATTAATTCCTGTGCAGCCATATACATTCCTGAAATCCACATTACATCTCCGTGTGATTTTGCTTCTTGTAAACACTTCTCCATAACAGATACAACATCTCTTTTATCAAAGGACATTAAGGCATGAATCACCTCCTGATATACCGGCCAATTAACGTCCTGCAGCAATCCGAAAAGCCACGACAGGCATTTTAACTTTTGCGGATATCTCATTTCATAAATGATAAGTATCGGATTCAGCCAACAGAATTTCGTAGAAAATTTATTGTAAGAGAAGTATTTAAGTATATCTATATTTTCTTTAGAAAAACATTTCCCTAACTGGCACAATTTGTCTGGATTTATGGATTCATTATTATATATGTCATATTCGTGTAATTTTAATAATTTATCAACCTCCGTGGTCATCTCACCCACCTTATGTATTATATTTAGTGTCTTTTGCCATATTTTTTATAAAAAATATGACTGCACCGATTGGAACAGATAAATATATCCGCATACCAGTATCTTGATAATTTGATATATGAGGAAAGCCAAATGTTCGAAGATAAAATGATAAAATAATGTCTCCTTCTAAAGAAAAAGCAACTCCTCCATAAATGCATAAAATAAAAGCTAGCCATAATCCCCATAATTTAACTTTTTTCTTAACACAAAAGAATGCCACATATAATGAAAATATAAATTCAGCTACCCCTAGAATTAGCATGATTAGTTTCTCCTTTAATATACAATCCAATTAACAACTGCATACATATGTATATTGGAATCAGCACAGTCAGAAATTGTCATCACCGGATTTCCTTTACTGTATACACCATGATCCTCTAAGCAGTCCAGTTTACTCAACTTTGTACCATACTGACAGGAAAGTATAGATCCTTGGAGTACATATTTTTTTGTTTCAACCACTCCATAATATCTCTGGTACATATACATCATTTCAAGATACTGATTGTGATGCTTTTTCTCTTCTTTCTTTTCTTCTTCCTTACTTAAATTTCCGTAAATAAATATTAATTCAAATTTAACACAACTGTCTTTTCTTTAAATTCTTGACCAGACATATACACAATATTCAATGTATTTTCATCCAAAAACTCTGCTTTAATAATTGGCGAAACAGCTAAAGAAATATCCTCCAAAATAAATTCCTTTAGAAACTTATTTGTATCATATATATCTCTAACAACAAGTGTGAAAGGATTTTTGTTATAGTCAAGGTAAACTATTTTTCCATATTCGCATATAATTGGTGATTCATATTGATCAGAAAACCTATCATTATTAATATCATAATAGGTACAATAAAACATATTTGTTCCTGCCTGTAACATTATCTCAATAGTACCATTATCTATATAATTAATTACAGGTGATGGTCCATAATGACTTCCCTCTTTTACAATTTTTTTATCATTATTATATATAAAATAATAATATTCGGCATCCGCTTGTTTAATTATTTTAAAGTATTTATCTTCTTCTACAATTTGACCATTTATGTCTGTATCATATGATATATTTTTTGTGTAATAATTTCTTCCTGCTATGGCTATGAATAAAACAATGAATATGATGCAACTAGTCACTCTTTTTCGCACTTTACTTCCTCCAACCATTACTAAAAAGTTATCAATAACAACTCATTTAATCCGATCACCAGTAAATAAAACAAATTCATTTGAGTTGATGCCGTTAACATTTATCTTTTTATAGTAAGACGCCCACCGGGGGATAGAATTAACAGGTACCATGCTCTTGGGGCTATAATATAATTGTGCTCCCCCAGTAATGTCTTCTACTTCACTATGATAAACAGGCATAACTACTGCTATTAATTGCTCATATATGTTATTATTATCTATTCTACTAGTTAAATAGTTCATAGCTTTATGATATTCAGCACTTCCTCCATTGTTTAAAGACGAAAAATCTCCTTTTCTTTGTACAACGGCTTTTACAGTAGTTAACGATTTCCATTCTTTCTGTCCAACTCGATTTATAATCACATTTGCAACTACCTCCCAGGCCAATTTCCCTTCGCCTATTGATTCAGCCGCAATAACTGATATAAATATTTTTTCTTCTTCATCAAGTGCATAATTAACTCCATAATCGGAACGATTAATTCTAGTTTTTGGAACTTCTTCTATTCTTATAATTCCCCCATACTGACAAACCAAAACCGCATTATCTAACAACATCGGTGCATACCCCTTCTGCTTTACCCCAATTAGAGCATTACTATCAACCTGATGCCATACACTGTTCTCACTTATAATGGGTACGCATATGTGGGCCCGCTTATTTTGAGAAGCTTTTATTGCAGAAACACCCATATCATCCACTTCATTTGTCATGGGCAAGCGTCCAACATAATTAGCCTCAGGACATAAGCATGATCCAAAATTATGGATATTATTATTAGCACAGTCAGTAATTGCCATAACAGGCTTCATGTGTTTATATACCCCATGATCTTCCTCGCAGTCCAATTTTGCATACTTTGTTCCATATTGACAGGAAAGTACCGATTCACGAAGAACATACTTATTCTTTTCAACCATTCTATAATATAGCTGATATTGATGCATTAATTCAAGACTCTGTTTCTGACGTATTTCCTCTTCCTGTTGTTTTTCTTGGTTAGTTCTTTCTTTTCCATCATATGGATATACAAACTTCCATATGGAATCTGACATTTGATAATCTTTTATATTATCAGCCATAATATTTACCTCACTTCTTCCGCGTTTTTTTATTAGGCATAAAACTAATCCACCACATCTATTTCTTAATACCCATATATTTCTCAAACATATCCGTCGCATCCAGCGGATTTGTCCTTTTTTTCCTATTTGGATTCATCTTATCTTCATCAACCTTTCCATTCTTAGGGTTAAAGCCAAAGAATTGAGCAAACTGTTCCTCCATATTGGAAAAATTGATGTCAGCAGGAGATGCGGTATTTCCGCGTGAAGCTTTGTTTGCCTTTCCTGCTTTTTCTCCCTGAACATTTTTTTCAAGGGTTTTGTCATATGCTTTCCGTTTTTCCTGATCTTCCAGGATGGCATATGCTTCTGATACCTCTATAAACCGTTCCTCTGCTTCTTTATTTCCCGGATTTGCATCCGGATGATATTTTTTAGACAGTTTTCTATATGCTTTCTTTATCTCATCCTCTGACGCAGACTGGGAGACTCCCAGCACACTGTATAAATCCTTCATCTGCTCCGCCTTGTCTCCCGGCACAGCCAACGTGTGCCGGATTATTATGTGATTATCAATTTCTGCTTTTTATCTTGTATTAATTAACTCTCCTTTGTTTATTACTGAATACGGAATTCTCCACCGCTAAACATAATATCATCATCAAGCTTAATCATCGTATCATCATTGTCCTTCTTTATGATGTATTCAAAATGTTCAGGCATATGGTGGATCTCTCTAAATTTATAAGTCCTTTAACGCTGGCAGAGGCGTGCTTTCCGGCACTCTGATATACATTCATACTCTCATATGAAACAAATTCAAACGGACTTACCCTTATACTTATTTCTCTCATCGTCTTCCCTCTCCTTTTGTACTTATTAATTGAAAATGATCCATTTTTATTTACCGTATATGACCTCTCTCTGTCCCATATATTCACCCAGTATAATTATGAAATCCTCTTCCTTCTCCATTTGTCTAAAAGTTTCCAACTGAGTTACTCTAAGTAATAATTTTTGCAGACAAGACGACATTATTTTAAGATATTGAAGTCCGCACTCTATTTTTATCGCTGCCTTTTCATACTCTGTCAGACGCAAAAACTTTTTTTCAGTAAGATTAGTTAAATTTTCCAAATCACGATTAAAATAAAAGTCCATAAAGTGAAACTTTACCTTTTCCGATACTACTCCCAGATCCAGATAGAACAGTTCATTATAAACTGCTATAAGAAATTCTCTGCTGTCAGTCATCAAGCTGCTATATAAAAAGTTCACAACTATGAATTTAACTTTTTTATTTTTAGCTTTTGTGAATACTCTGTTAAACGAGTCTTTTAAAGACTCAAATATCTGTTCAATATTACTTTCACAATTCTCCAGGACTTCAATCTTGGTTTTAATGAGCTCTTTCTCTAAAAATTCCTGACAAAAAACTATTATATCTTCTCTTCTGTCTACCATTTGATTATTCTTCCCCTGTCTTCTGATCCATTTCAGAATCAGATATCAGTTTTTCAAATAGAACTTTTGCATATTCCTCTAATTCCTTGATTCGTTCTGCTCCAGATGCTAACTGTTCCATATCTACAGGCACAGCACCGTTTTTTGCCATTTTACTCATACCCCATCCCTCCCCAATACTTTGTCTGGAATTGCCTTATCATCGTAATGAAGTCTTTCCTTCACTCCTCCTATTTTCCCTTTCGAATCAAAGTCATTATGCATATTAATCATGCTGGTGTGGAGGATGTTTTTTCTTATAATATTAATTGATATGGTATAATTTTATAATAATCAGGGGAAGAGGCAATATAACGGAATCTTAAAATTCCACTTTTGAGCTCCCCGTATTTTTCGCATATATGCCTTACCTGTCCATTAAGATTGATCTGATCACCTGTCGTTAATAATATAAATGGCTTTTCCTATATTACCTAAGACTGAATTCATCAGTTCTTTATATCCGCTTTTATTTTAATAATTCCATATGGTCCGTCATTATAAATATCTGAATCTTTTACGATACCAGCAGAAATAGGAAAATCTATGTCTGCTGCACAAACTTGTATTTTTCCAAAGATTTACGTGAAGCCAGGCAAGTCAGCAAAGCCTCCGCGTGTTTACCCTGGTTTTGTGAAAATGAAAACTCCCAAACTGATATAACATCAAACGATGCATTCATATACAGTTTGTCAAAAGTAATAGCCCCCATATTTCCACCTCTCTATAATAAAAACGAAATTTGCAGATAATTATTCTACATTTTGTTAATATATTTTACATCCTCCATATAGCAAATTTAGGGGTGTATCCATATGGACACACCCCTGATTTTTAAGCAGCCGGGTATCCGCCCTCAACCGTAATCAAGCCTAACTTATCTTTCTTCTGCTTAATCGTTAATGTGAATGTTCCTGTTCCTTCCACATCTCCGAATTCTTCCTTATAATCAATGACAAAAGAATTGGGGAAATAATACTTTCTTTCCATAATTCCAGCTGCTACATGCTCGATGGTTACCTTACGGTAGCAATCTGCTTTCTCTGCCGGAACAGCTGACCATAAAGCCAGCTTTCTGGTGCTGTCAAAGGGATCTCCGTCAACTGCGGTTAAGATCCTTCCGGTGATAACCAGGGTGCTTCCCACATCCTTGGTTCTTGCGTTGGAATCCAGCGGAATATCTGTGGTAAATTTTACGCTGCGCACACATTCTTTTGCAATCTCAAAGCTTTCCATTCCTTCTACTGTTACTCTGTATGACATGTCTTAAATCCTCCTTTCATTCCTCCGTTATTCGCCGCCGAAGCCGCCTTCAATCTTAGTAACTGCGTTCTCATCCTTCTTCTGTTTCATGTGGATATAGAAGGTTCCTACGCCGCTCTCATCATCAACTTCCTCGCTGTACTCCATAACAAATGCATTGGGAAGGGTGAACTGGCGTACTACCTGGCTGGCAGATACAACTGTGATCTCTGCACTGCGGTAGCAGTCTGCCTTTTCAGATGGTACCTGGGACCACTGAGCAAGTCCTAAAGTAGGATCATTTCCTTCTCCTCCCAGCTTGTACAGCATCTTTCCCCATACCTTAACTGTAAGGCCAAAATCTGTTGCTCTTGCGTTAGAGTCCGCTGAAGAAATGGAGTCAAAATCTACTTTTGAAATGCTCCGCTCGTCAAAAACGATATCCTCTGGTCCTCCGGTGATTTTCATACGAAATCCCATGCTTACTTCCTCCTTTTCTTTTGAAAAATTTATGCTTCAAAGGCATTTATGCCTTATTCGCCGATAATCGGTTAATCTCTACTTCTAAGTTCTTTACATTGCCATTAAAGGTAATGTCCAGCGTACAGTAGCCTGTTTCTTCATTAATACTGCAGCTGATGTCATCTCCTGCTCCGAGAACTCCGTTAATATATTCTCTTCTGGACAGCCACTGACTCTTCTGGCTGTTAGGATTATTGGAAAAGAACTGGACAATGGAATCTTCTTTAAAATCTCCTGTTCCGTGCCGCATAACCCGTTCGATATAGGTGGTTACCTGTGTTTTATAGATAGGCTCAAACATGGAACCATCAGACATTAAGTTCCTTGCTTTATAAACCATAATTTTTGTGATGTTAGTTCCTTTGTAAGAAGCATTTTCCGAACTGAAAATGAATCCAAAATTTTTCCGGTTGATATCATTCTTAATGGAATTGGTAAATCCGGTAATTTCCTTTGCCATGGTGGTGCAGGCAATCAGGGAATGGTCATCTGCTTCAATATCAAATCTGACTCCCGGCAGTTCCATATCTAATCTGACACCAGGTCCGAATTTTGATTTTAAATATTCCGGACACTGACAGGCGGCTACAACTCCTGCAGCTACATACGCTGCTCCTACGTAAACACCATCTATCCAAAGTTTCATGATATCTTCTTTTTCCTTGGAAAGCTCTGCTGTCTGGTTTTCACCCACAACCATACGGCTGTCTAAAACAACCCCTGATTTGTCCTTAGGAATGATTGTATAGTTAGGCAGACATGGGATAGCAAATTCACTGAATTCTTTTCCCATAAGTGCCGCACAGCGGTCCTCGTATCTGGTGATACCTTCCGTTGCCAAAGCATTAAAGGTGGTGCTGTCATCTGCCTCGTAGGAGAAGAAGCACTGAACCTTATAATCTTTAAATACATCCAGCAGACGGATTAATGATTCCACACTGTTGGTATCATTTTTCTCTGCCTTGGAATTTCCTTTAAAACGCTCTCTGGTCAGTTTCATCTTACTGTTCTGATCCAGGGATACGTTTGGTACTACTGCGTACCAGACTGTATTGGTAAAGTCATTCTTTGCGTTAACAGTGGTTAAATAGGTAATCAGCCTGGGGATATTACTGCTCTTTGCCAGCATCTCATTGGATACGTTGGTCACAAGCATGGAAGGACGCATTCCTTTTAATTTTTTTGGATACTGTTCGAAATAACACCAGATACCAAGCAGTCTTTCAATGAGAGGTTTTACCGTTTTGATAAAGGCATCCTTTGATTCCTTATAGAATTCCAGATAGGAATTGTAGTTAGAAACCTCTGTTGCAATGTCAATACTGCTCTCCATGGTAGAGGACAGCGGGCAGAAGGTTCTTGCAACAAGTGCACCAACATAATCATTACTCTCCTCATTTAAAGCCTGGTAATCATCCTTTAACGCTTCAATCAGCCCGGTATTTACATTGTCATCAATCGTGGTTAAAGCCGTTGTTTCAACCTTGGGAGCCTCCAAGACACGAAGTTCTCCCTGATCACCCATGCTTAATACACCTAATGCAAGAGGGGTATTGTCCTTTTTATCTCCTCCGTCTCCTAACAGGAGTCTGGTTTTGATGTCTTCAATTGCCAGGGGGAGGAGCGCCATGACGTTGTTATAATTGGCGCTTGCCTCCTCAAACATAACATTTAATTTGTCGCCTAAATCTCTCTTCTTAGGATCCTCTTCATCCAGCTTTGCGTATTCCCCATATGTATACTGCAGTTCTTTTCGGTTCTGCTTGATTGCATCCATGACTTTTTTGGGAGAAATCATATCTGTAAGTTTTTCAAATTTGAAATCTACATTAATGGTTCCCTCAGAACGCTTTGTCTCCACCATAGACATAAGCATTCCCATAAATTCATTCTGACGGTTTAACGGTATTTCTGTAAGCATTTCATCAGGCACCTGTTCCGGCTTATCCAGCTGATAAACAACTCTCTGATTATTGGCATTGTAGTAACAATAGACTGTCGGCGCGAATTTTTCCAAAAGTTCATCGAAACTGCGGACCATTAAGTGATCGTTAATTTCCTTGATTTTGTCATCAGACAGGCTCTCCACTCCCCTGACATCTCCAACAAGGGTTAACAAATCCAGTTTTTCCGGATTAATGACCTCCATTAACAGAGTCCGGTTGGTCTGCTTTATTACATTTCCCATATTGCTTATTCCTCCTTTGTTATCTATCTGAAAGGATGTTGCTATGATTTCCTCTCACTTGGCTTTAGGTTTTTATAATGAATTTCCATCTCAGTGGATTCATCTTCAAAAGTAATTGTGATTTTCTCGTTGTAAAACACAGGATATCCCATGCCCTTTTTTAAAATTTCCATTCCTCTCAGTACCGTGCACCGCTCCGACTGATCCATAATAATTACAGAATGATCTGGTCCGGGGTAGATAATGATGTCTTCTTCCCCGATTTTACCAAGCTTTATTTTACAGGAAGCAAGAATCTGTCCAAGTGTCATACGCCCGCTGTTTCTTCCAAACAGATGATAAGTCTGAGGAGGTACATCACGCCCGTCTGCGGTTCTTACTACATAAATACTGAATTTACCAGAATAAGTACAGGCCTTGGTTTTCATCTTAACTGGTTCTTTTGAAGATGGAGACTGGGACACATAGATCACTGCAGCATTTTTTTTCTTATACCACCATAGCAGGATTAAGACGATTACCAGTGCAAGCGCTCCCAGTATCGCCCATAACGGACGGTAATCCGGTTCTGGCTCCGGTATGGGATCTGGCGGTGGAGCCAGCTGTTCTGTCACCGGCTGTTCAATCATATATCGTTCCGCAAACATGCTGGTATCGAACTCAACTGTTACTGTATCAATTCCATCAATAGGAAGGGTATAAGGTATGAGACCCCCGCTTATAGTGCCGGATTTCCAAACACCATTGACACAAAAAGGTACCGACTGCCCTTCATAATAAGGCGTGTTCCAGAGATTTTCGTTCTTACCTGCAGTATCCTTAAGAGACAGTTCCAAGTCTGCATAGTGCTTGTAGACTGGTGGGAATTTTGTTTTACTTTTCTCTTTACTTTCTACATCAGGTAATACTTCTTCTCTTCTGTAATTGATATTGACCACTGGTCTGGCGATGTATTCCACAGTCATATATGCTTCCACACCAGAAAGCTCCGGTGTCTGGAAACGGACATCAACGGCGCCAGATGCGGGTCTGGTCATCTCTATGACTGCAAAATTCCGACCGCTTGTAATCTGTCCTTCTTCCGCCGTATAATCTGCTGTCACGTTCTGAATTCCCTGTCCGGAGGTCAGTACTACTTTTACACGCTCTGCTCCCGGAGAAGGAAGTTCAACATGAAGGCTTCCGCCATTTCCATCTGTAACTCCTACTGACCGTTTCGGAAGATTCATTCGATCATAAAGGATACGGTTCATGATCTGTACCAGATTTCCGGATTGTCCCTGCCAGAATATGGCACCATCGGTCATCTCTGCGCCGTCGAAGATATGCATATTAGGATCATTTAACTCACTGCCTACGGCAACAATATAAATCTTTATTCCCGCTTCTTTAGCTTTTTTAATGGTTTCAGAGTATAAGGCACGTGATGATTCTTTTGCCTGTTTATCAGGCATATCGATTTCTCCGTCAGTTACCATGACAATACTGCGGTCCACATTCTCATCTGTAGAAAAAAGCCCTACTGCCTGATACAGTCCTTCTCCGGCATTGGTATAACCCTTATATATAACAGAGGAAAGCTGTGTACCCATGGGGTCTGCCCCGCCACTTAAAGGAACAATCGTCTGAATTCCTGTATTGTAGGCTACAAGTCCAGACTTATAATTTGATGGAAGACTGCAAACTGCCTGACGTATCGCATCAATCGCAAAGCGGCTTTTATCATTAGAGTTCATAGAACCACTGGTATCCAGAAGAAATACTATTTCACCATTCTTTGCAGGCTGCCCATGGTATTCTTCAGCTGCCAGAGTATCCTGTCTGATCGGCAGCAACAGCATCATAACCCCGATAAACAGAAAAATCCTTTTTAAATTTTTCATCTCACCCCTCCTGACAAAGATTTGATTAACATTTTAAACCTCCATACCTTTGTCTCATTATTGTTAGTTACATTATAATATAAAAACAATCAAAAAAACCGTTCATGTAATATTTAGCACGCTACATGTAATATTTGGTAAAAAACTGTCGTATATTTCCTCTGATTCGACATTTTTCGACACAAATTACCTGATCTTTCATCAACTAAGAGGCAAAATGAGACTATCAATATCTGGATTTTCCAGAAATTCAGTACGAATGATTCCTGCATACCTGCTGTCAATTCCAAGCAGTAAAGAAAGCTCACCGCCAAGCTCCCTGATATACCAACTGTCCTTATATTTCACGGTATCAATACAAATAATATAGCGGGCACCATTTAGTTCAAATACAGCCGCGATACTTTCTATATCATCTGCACCATAAGCCTTCATCCTCCGTAGTCTTATATCCTGAAATTCGCTTGCACCATAAGTTTCTGACATTTTTTCCGGACTAATATACCCCAGTGCTTTTATAGAGCTTAAATTCAGACGTTTCGGCAATTCTGATAACGCGGAAGATACATTCAAGTCTTCCGTCTGTACCAGATCTGCCGTATCTATTTCCGAGAAAACACCTAATGCTGTGTATTGTTCTAGTAAATTCAAACGAATGTCATTTTTTCTGCTTTCAATGTTTAACTCTCTGGTAAAATCAGTTACTGCTGGGAAATTGAATTCCTGCTGCATAAAAATATATGCCCCGCTACTTTCTAGCCTGGTCCGAAAATCAAAATGATCCACGTAGCTCTCCACTGCAAATGTACCAATCATCTTGTCCTGTTCATTGGCTGCAAGATATTCCAGGTATCTACTGACTGCCATCTGAGACGTATCAAAGCCTCCTGTTTCCTCGTTGATGTCAGCAGACCCTAATGCCCCATGCCCCGCTTCTGCCTCTAATAAGTTTTTTGAAAAATCAGGCACCAGTTGTTTCAGGATCTGCTCATCCGCTGTTTCTAACGAGAGTGTCCCTACCTCTTTTCTTTCCATTCCTGACATATTTGCAAAGATTCCGCCTAACTGGTGATTAAACCACCGGCCGTCCTTTCTTATTACATCAAAAATCAAAAAGAATTTTCTTCCATCTACCTCAATAGCGGCAACACAGCTTACCATCTTATCCCCACCATACCGTTTCGCTATTCTGATTAAATTTTCCTGATGTTTTTCATTCGTGTAAGCATCATCTAAATCTCCAGGGTCAACAAACCCCACCAGCTTCACTGATTTAAAATCCACAGCCTTTATACCGCTCTCCAGATTATCTGCAAATGCATTTACCTCCGCTGCATTCTTTAGACTCACAGGTTCCCCCTCATCCAAACCAAGCCCACAAAGAATTGCATATTGACGCATAATATCATCTATTTCCCTATTCTCTGAGAATGTTTCTGTCATGTACCTTAAATTACTCTCCCTAAACCCTGTTAAATAACCCTCTACTGCACTCTCCGGAGAATCAAATCCAGGCTGTGCAGTTGCCTGGGATGTTTCTGTAAAACCTTCCTGCAAAGGTAATTTGGACTGCATCTGTGAAATAACCTTTTTCCCTTCTAAAAGCTCAGAACTCTCCTGCGCAGAGCAGGCACACACAGATCCCGATACCAGAAATGCTGCTGCAACAGCTAAAAAAAATTTGCCACGTTTCATCATTTTCATACACTCCCTTATTTTTCACGACTTTTAGTTACATTATAATACAATTATTGACAAAAAATCTCTTCATGTAATTTTTAGCAGCCTACATGTAATTTTTGGTAATTGAATGTCTGAAAAAGCAAAAAAAGAAAAGCAGCCATTAACTGCTCTTCCAAAATAGTCATTATTGTGTAATATTAAGTTTTCAACTGCACTTAACCTCATCCTGCTTTCCATTCCACATAAATAATAACACTGCACAGATCCTAACCATATAAGGCAACATCCATTTGTTAAAAATATTATATACAGGCATTGGTGCGGTCATCTGGCTGAAAAATCCATAGGAATCCATGTCTGACATATAGATTTGATAACCCTGCCACTCTTTAAAAGAGAATAAACCTGCTAAGCCAATTGTTATGACCGCAACTGCAGCAAAGTGCATGAAACTGAATTGATCTACACACATAGCCTGGTTTTTGTTTTTCATAGACATTCTCATTACAATTATTACCATTGAAAATACCATAACTATTTTAATCGCCATTATCATCGTGATAGCTACAGGATATGATTCAATATAGGTTGAAAAAAGGATATTAAAAATATTTATTATTATTTTTTCCAAAATGACTCCTATAATAAGATATAAATATAGAGCCTTTTTATATCCCTGCCACTCACCGTCTCTTTTTGATCTCCAGTCTGATAAAATTAATAACAGGACAAGCACTTCTCCATATGTAACAGCTATCTCCAGAAGAGACTGTATCAAATAGTGAACAGGGGAAGGAAGCGGCGGAAATAATATAATAACATCCCAAAATGTGCGGCTAATGAACCTGCAGCTTCCTTCCAACC
Source organism: Lacrimispora defluvii (assembly GCA_013036995.1). Lineage (GTDB taxonomy): Bacteria > Bacillota > Clostridia > Lachnospirales > Lachnospiraceae > Lacrimispora > Lacrimispora defluvii. The sequence continues at coordinate 345,803 of JAAOXG010000001.1, read as the reverse complement.
AGACAATTCCCCCCATCAACATCATTATAAAGTAATATTTTAATCTTTTTGACATCTTTCCCCCTATTTACCTGGCAGTTTTTAGACCTGACACCACCCCATGGTTTCAAACATAATCTCTTCCACTTCCTTACGCCTGCTGCGGCTGACTGGCAGACAGGTTCCATCCATTAATTCCACTACGTCATTAGAGATTCTGGCAATCTGGGTGAAACTCACCAGATAAGACTGGTGTATTCTGATAAAACGAATTTTACGGTCTTTTAATTCGTTTTCTATCTCCTCCAGACTTTTGTATAGTCTGTGACGGCCCTCTTCACATGCAATCTCAGTCAGTCGGAGCTTGCTTTCAAAATACAGTACTTTTTTTAAATATACCTGACTTTCTGTTCTGCCATATTTGAAGTGGTAATATAAGTCTTTTGTCTCAATCAGATTTAATATGTGGCTGAAATTGTTATTGAATTCAGGATCCCTTACGGGCTTAACAAGGTATCCGATTGGCGCTGAGCGAAAGGCCTGAGTGATGTATCTCTGATGAGATGTCATGAATACAATTTGTACCATGCGGTCGTATTCACGGATTCGTTCTGCTGCCATCAATCCATTCATACGTCTCATCTCAATATCCATATAAATGATGTCGAAACGCTTTCCTAAATAAACAGCTCTGACAATTTCATCACCGTCACAGAAGGTCTCCACATCCAGATTCATTTCTCTCTCAATCCCAATCCTGCGCAAACGCGTTTCTGCTTCCAACAGCAGCAGATGGTCATCATCACATACTCCTATTTTTAACATGGCCTCTCCTCCTATTATCCAGCAATCTCCGAAATCAGTTTTTCTACAGATTTGCTTCTTCATCAAAAGTTAATGGTATGCTAATTATGTTTCTTAACGGTCTCAGCATATAACTATTTTCGACAACTTTCAACCCAAGTGCCAAAATTATACACGTTGAGTTCCAAAATTGACACATTCCACTTTTAAAAAGTTACTTTTTTTATATTAAAACAATATTTTTTCATGAATTTATAATTGTAAATTTTAACATGTTCTTTATAGAAAAGCAAAAAAGGAATGAGCATCACGCTCCTGAAATAGAAGCATACCGCTCATTCCTGTTAATTTTATAACAATCTAGGCACCGGTCCCGGATTTATTAATTACTTTATCAATGAATATAGATACATACTCTTTACAAAACTGCGTTCCCGCTCCCTTTAAAAGCTCATTTACTGCAATTTCCTTTGGCAGTGCGTGGCGGTAGCTTCGTTCACTGATCATGGCGTCATAAGCATCTGCTATGGCGATAATTCTGGACTGTATGGGAATTTCCTTTCCTTTCAGCCCTTTGGGGTATCCGCTTCCGTCCCAGCGCTCATGATGGGCAAGCACGTAATCTGCCATTTCTGAAAGCTCATTCACTGTACTTAAGATGCGGTATCCGATTTCGGGGTGCTTTTTTATCTCTCCCCATTCATCTAAATCTAGTTTTCCGTTCTTATTAAGAATACCTTCTTCAATTGCTACCTTGCCAATATCGTGAAGAAGGCCAACTGTTTTTAATTCCTTAATGTCATCTTCCTGAAGTTCAAGTGCTTCCCCCATCTTTTCACACAATTCTGATACACGAAGGGAATGCTGTTCCTCCCGGAAGTTCTTTTCATGTAGTGCCGCCATAATGGTATAAATGGTCTTTCCCCTCATGCTGGGACTTTCCATCAGCTTTTTCCGATACATAAAATCTTCGGCTTTCTTTAAAACCTCTGTAATGGAATCATCACTGCTGCACTTTATGCTGTATCCAAAAGAAATGGAAAGCATGATTTTATTCACAGCCTGAGCCTTTGTCATGTCACTCATGGATGAGATCATCTTTTTAATCTCTTTTTCCCCTGTACCGGGTGAAAAGATAACAAATTCATCTCCTCCCAGCCGGCATATGATATCATGGCTGCGGGTGTTGTTCATCAGAACTGCCGCTGCTTTTCGTATGTATTCGTCTCCTGCAGCATGACCGAAAGAATCATTGATCAGTTTCAGACCATTGATATCTGCCATAGTAATTACCAGAGGATAGTTAAACTCCTGGTCCAAAACTTTCAGCTGTTCTTCAAAATATCTTCTGTTATACAATCCAGTAAGCGGATCATGATAGCTTAAATAATTCAGCCTTTCCTGAGCCTGCCTGCGCTCGGTTATATTATTGACAATGAGGGCCAGCTGGTTTTTACCAGGGCAGAAAACAATGACCTCATAATATGTGCTTGTCCTGTTCCGGAACCGTTCATAGCGGGCTGGCTCTCCTGTTTTCACAGTCTTTGCTAGCAGCTCCCATATTTCAGGATCCAGAGTGTCATGTATGTCACAAAAATATCCTCCCAGCACAGAATCTTCCTTGTCACAGGCCAGTTCCTGGTAGCATGGATTTACATCAATCAGCCTGTAGTGCCTGATGTCGGTTTCATTCTCTCCCTCAAACAGTGCCATCCCAAGCTGCATATGAGCTATAATTGTCCGGTATTTCTCTTCACTTTCCATAAGCATCTGATCATAAATACCGATCTTTTTATACTGCTTCTTCAGTTCTTTATAACTTTTGCTCAGTTCTTCTTCTGCGGCACCGGCTTTGTTAAGCAGTCTTAACATCACATAGTATAAAAATGCGGAAGTACAAAATACAAATAAGACTCCCTTCCCCATGCTAAAAAGCATGAATGAACGGGAATTGCTGACAATGGCAGGAACCAATCTGTCAGAACACAAAATCCAGAACAAACCAAGCAGAAAATAAGCCACGCAGATCTTAAGTCCTTCCTGCTTTAATTCCTTTCTGCTCTTATTTAACATAAGGAAATGTTCCCTCAGCCTTTTCCACATACCGCCCCTCCTTTGATGATTTTATTATACACGATTTTCATTCTTCTGAAAACCAATAAGTGATATTTTTCTATAGTTGGATAAAACTGGTAACAAAAAACACGGTCTGAAAATAGCCGTGTCTTTCTAACAATTTATTCTAATTGATCGGACATGTTGTCAATGTCCTTTAATTCAGCAGCGCTTTCTGCTTCTAAAAGAAAAACATCAGACGGGTGGTCTCTGATTATCTTTTTTCCGCCTCTGTCACCTGTAAGCTCCATCAGTTCTCTCCTGTAACTTCCCGCAAATATGGCAGGATTGCCAGGCTCTCCTCTAAAACATAAACAGGCAAGTCCTTTTCTGCTTTCATAAAATCCATTCACCAGCGCCTCTATGGTAGAAGACTTTAAGTAAGGCTGATCACAGACTGCAAATAGAAAATCCGTGTTTTCATGTTCCAATTCCTTTAGTGCAAGATGAATGGAATGAGAAATCCCCAGTCCGCTGTCCCTGTTTACTATGATTTTATATTCCGAGTCTTTCATGTCCTCCATAATGTCATGGTATTGGGTAACAATCAGTTTTCTGGAAAACAAACCTTTTGGAAGCCGGTCCATCTCTTCTATAATATAACGGTACATAGGTTTTCCATTGATTTCATAAAGCAGCTTATTGCCATTGAACCTTACGCTGTCCCCCGCTGCCAGAAGAATCAGTGTCATATTCATGTTGAAATCCTTTCCTTCTGTACAGATTGCTTTTTTTGAATACTTAATACAGCTTCCAGTACTCCCCCACCAATGGCAGATGCCTTGTCAGAGATGGTATAACAGTGCCAGGTCACTCCTCTGGGATCTATGTCTCCTGATTTCATTCCACGAAAAACTGTCACTCCCTCCTGAAGCAGTCCTCTTACCACTCCTCCCACCTGGGCAAGCACAGGAGTATCATTTACATATCCAACCACATCATTTATCTGCACGACTGTTCCTATGGTTACAGCCGGATGAAATACTCCCTTATCCACAGCACGTATGATCCGTTCTTTACCATAGCCACCTATTATTCCCGGAATTCCGGTGTTGGAGATGGCACTGCCGTTCCAGATGCACCGGCCCAGGTCATGACCCCGTTTTGTTTCCACCACGCAATGGCAGTCCTTCCCTGCAGTAAAACCAGGTCCCACTCCCACTACAATGTCTGCATCTGTAATCCTGGTACCCAGATTCTTCTTTGCTATAATCGCATCTACAACTGCATCCGGATTCCATTTTTCACGGATACCGCACTCCTCATCAACCACCACTGCCACCTGGTCATTGGCCAATGCTTCCTCTACTTCTGTCATGCTTTGGCATAATACGCCGGTAATGTCCTCTACTTTTGTCCTGTTCTCGTAAACAGCTCTTGAAAATGCCACAGTGCGCCTTACGGTGGTGGGTACGGGTTTCTCAGTCATAACGACTAAAAAACCGCAACGATGGAGGCGGCAGGCGATTCCGGAAGCCAGATCACCTGCTCCTTTGATCAATATCTTCATCCTACCAGCCCTTTCCGAATCCGCAGTTTGGATAATGACATTCCTCACAGGAGAGGCACAGCCCCCCTTTACCCAGCTTATCAAGTTCTTCTTTTGTTATGGGATCATCTGCCATCAGTCTTGGCAGCACTAAGTCAAATACCGTTCTTTTGGAATACATCACACAGCCCGGTAGTCCTGCTACCGGAATGTTCTTTCCATCTTTCCGGTAATAGGCCAGAAGAAACATGGCTCCCGGCAGAACCGGAGCACCATAGGATACCACTTGGGCTCCCGTATTACGGATAGCCAGCGGAGTTTTGTCATCTGGATCCACGCTCATGCCGCCACTGACCAGTACCATGTCCGCTCCCTGTCTGATAAATTCAAGAATGGCCTCTGAGGTATGCTCCGGCTTATCATCGGTTACAGTCTGTCCCAGTATTTCTCCCCCAAACTCTTCAGCCTTCGCTCTTAGAACCGGGCCGAATGCATCCTTGACCTTTCCACAGTATACTTCACTCCCAGTTGTAACAATGCCCACTTTTTTATTTTTATAAGGCAGTATGGAAAATATCCTTTTTCCGCCGCAGAGTTTTTTTACTGCCTCCATCTTGTCCTTTTTAATTACAAGAGGAATAATCCTGGTTCCGCAAAGCTTATCCCCTGGCTCTACAGGAGTATTGGGATGCCTGGAAGCAATCATCATATCTCCGGCACTGTTTATTATGTCAAGCAGACCGGTGTCAATTTTTAAAAGCCCGCGAATGGTGGATTTTAATTCTATTTTCCCTTCTTTTACTTCGCCCCTGTCCATATGGTCGTTTCTGCATAATTCACAAAGTATTTCAGCAGCCTCATTCTCATGATACATGGTATCATCCTTTTCCCATATATACAGATGCTCTTTTCCCATTGACAGCAGTACAGGGATGTCTTCCTCTGTTACCACATGACCTTTCCGGAATCTTGCATCCTTTAAAACTCCAGGTATGATCTGGGTCATGTCATGGCAAAGAACATGACCTGCTGCGTCTTCCGTTCTGATCTCTTTCATCTTGCTGATCCCTTTCGCGTGTCTCTAATTCTGAAACTTTTCTATAAAACTGGTTACTGCTGTGTACTTCGCCCATTGTTTTCCCATTGCATCTGCTACAGCCAGGGCACTGGACAGCCGCCTCTTATCATCTGCTTTGTTTATTAAAATCCGGTATTCCATGGAATCAACTCCCTTTCGGGTCCCATGGGTGCTGGTCAGTATCTTTGCTGCATCAGAAGGCGTAATTCGTCCGTTCTTTTTCTGACCGTCAAACACCTGTGGTGTCAGTTCATAACGAAAGCACATCTCTTCCCACGGTTCACCGATACAGTTTAGTCCCATACAGCCAATTACTGCATGAGTTCCGCCTGGTAAAACCGGTTCATTTCTCTTAGGTATCTTGATTGGAAGGCGCTTTGCACCGTCTGCTTCCACAAGAAGGACATCACAAAGCAGTGTCAGCCGTTCCAGCTCAGAAAGTTCCATTCCCTTTACCTTTCCCTCTTTTGCAGGCTGACCGGTAACCAGTACCCAGCCTGCCGAAGAAAAAAGTTCCTTATGGCTGGTAATAAAGTCACTCACGGTTTTCCAGTCAGCTGCCTCTGTGACGATTCTGTCAGTGGGCCGTAAAATATGGGTGCTGGTAGTTACAATTACCCGCTTTCCCTGAGCCGACAGCTCATCGGCCAGGCAATACATGGAGGTTGTCTTTCCACCCCCTCCGGTAAAAGCTAAAATCATCGGTTCTTTCAAGGGAATACCAAGAGCCTCCCATAGAGAATCTTTTTTTTTCAGCTGTAATATTCCATCTGTCACATCAATTGCATATGCGCTTTTTAATAACATCAGGAAATCTCCATTGGCCTGTTTCTGGCCACATAGGCACCTGTCTTTTCCAATAAGACTTCACCATTTTCAGCCGCCAGTCTGCCCCCTAAAAATACAAGCTCCGCTTTTCCTTCAACGGAAATTCCTTCAAAGGGACAGTAATCCACGCGGGCAACCTGGTTGTCAACAGACATGGTCCATTTTGCATCCGGGTTAAAAACCACAAGATCAGCGTCACTTCCAGGAGCTATCACGCCTTTTCTTGGATAAACTCCGTAAAGCTTTGCCGGATTTTCTGAAAGCAGACGGCACATTTGTTCCACAGTCAGACCATTTTGTTTAACACCAAAGCTGTAAACCAGAGCTGGACGGGCTTCCACTCCGGGCATTCCGTTTGGTATCTTGGTAAAATCTTCTCTGCCTGCTGCTTTCTGAGCGGTTGTAAAGCTGCAGTGATCGGTGGATACCGTCTGAATCTGATCCGTCTTTAAGAGCTCCCACAGCTTCTGTCTGTCTGATTCTTTCTTAATTGTAGGGGAGATTACATATTTACTTCCCTCAAAACCTGGCAGATCATAAACATCTTCATTGAAAATCAGATACTGGGGACAGGTTTCCACATATACTTTCTGCCCTCTTTCTCTCGCATAAGCAATCTCTTTATAACCGGCTTCCGAGCTTAAATGTACGATGATAACCGGGCAGTCCGCTACCTGGGCTATCTTTAGAAGACGGCCTGCCGCTTCTGCCTCTACTGGCGCAGGTCTTGTCTTTTTATGGGCATTCACCGAAAAATTACCGTTTGCTTTTTCTTCCTCAATCAGCGCCTCGATGATTCCCTTGTTTTCACAGTGTACACCAGCAATTCCTCCGGCTTCTTTTAAACGTTTTAAAATCTGGTATATCTTTTTGTCAGCCATATACATCTCATCATAAGTCATATACAGCTTAAAGGAAGTCACACCTTCTGAAACGATAGTGTCAAGCTCTTCGCTTACGGACTGATTCCAGTCTGAGACTGCCAGGTGAAAGCCATAATCACAGGATGCGTTGCCATCCGCTTTTTTATGCCAGTTATTCAGTGCCTGATGGAGACTTTCTCCCTGGTACTGGGTGGCGAAATCAATAATCATGGTAGTTCCTCCGGCTAAAGCTGCCCTGGTTCCTGACTCAAAATCATCTGCTGTTACGGTACCTGCCACATGAAGATCAAAATGAGTATGGGCATCAATAAATCCCGGGAACAAAAGTCTGCCGGTTACATCAATAACATCTGCTTTTTCCTCTTCAATTCCCGGTTCCACAGCCAGAATCTTTCCATTCTCCATGAGAACATCCGCTGCAACCGCCTTGGTACCCGATACTACGGTTCCGCCTTTCAACAACGTCTTCACAGCAAATCCACTTCCTTTCTTCTAATCCGGTTTGCTTTTGCATACCGGTCTATGCCATCTATTTTCCCTTTTTCATGGTTCTTTGTCAATCCCAAAAAGACGCAGAGAGTTTTTTTTCTCCTGCGTCTTTTTCCGGTTATTTTTTCTTTTTCCGATAAGCCGTCTCTTCCAAAGGCAGGGATGTGCGAAATACTCCGTCATACTTATAATAAGCGCCCTGCACCGCTGGTGCAGTTGGAATTGAGGTAATCTCTCCGATTCCAATTGCCCCGTAGGCCAGCGGATCGTGATTTCGTTCTACAATAATACTCTCTACATCCGGCGTTTTATCTGCCCGGAACAATCCAAGCGTACCGAATTTTGCAAGTGGAATTCCCTGGTTTAAAGGAAATTCCTCCGTCAGGGCATATCCCAGTGACATGACCACACCGCCTTCAATCTGTCCTTCTACAGACAGAGGATTAATGGCCTTTCCTACATCGTGGGCGGCCAGTATCTTTTCCACGGTACCGTCTTCTTTTAAACAGGCTACCTGGGTGGCATAGCCGTATGCCACATGAGAGACAGGATTTTTCTTCTCGCTTCCCATAGGATCAGTGGCAGCCAGATATTCTCCATAGTATTCTTTTCCATTTAGAGCTGACAGATCTTTTTTGTCATCTAAATCCTGAAGGATCTGGACACATGCCCTTCTTGCCGCTTCCCCTGTTACCAGCGTCTGGCGGGAGCCGGAGGTGGTACCGGAATCGGGTGCCAGATTGGTCTCTGCAGCAACGTAGACCACCTGATCTCCTGTGATACCAAGGGTTTCGCATACAATCTGCTCCAGAACAGTTCCCAGTCCCTGACCAATGCAGGATGCACCGGATCTGATATGAACTTTTCCATCTTCCACCGTCAGCCTGCATCTTCCCCAGTCAGGAAGCCCGACTCCCACACCGGCATTTTTCATGGCACAGGCGATTCCTGCATAAGGGTGGCTTTCATATATATCCTTTACTGCAAGCAGGGTTTCCACAAGGGCAGTTCCTTCTGCAGCAATCTGACCGTTTGGCAGCTCCTGCCCCGGCCGAATGGCATTCCGAAAACGGATTTCCCATGGACTGATACCAACTTTCTCTGCCAGCAGGTTTAAGTTGCATTCTATGGCAAAACAGCTTTGTGTGACTCCGAACCCCCGAAAAGCGCCTGCTGGCGGATTGTTGGTGTATACGGCTGTTCCTTCAATGTCAATATTCTGATAATGATAAGGTCCTGCTGCGTGGGTACAGAGGCGTTGAAGTACAGGACCTCCCAGGGAAGCGTAAGCTCCTGTATCCGTAACCACCACTGCTGTCATGCCGGTAAGATAACCGTTCTCATCGCAGGCAGTGGTAAAATCCATAGAGGCCGGATGGCGCTTGGGATGAACCATAATGCTTTCTTTCCTGGTCAGCTTTACTTTGACTGGTTTACCAGTATGATAAGCCAAAAGTGCAGCGTGATGCTGAACGGACATATCCTCTTTTCCGCCAAACCCGCCTCCTACCAGCTTGTTAATAACATGAACCTTTGAAAGTTCAAAACCAAGCATTCCGGCACATTCCTTTTGGGTATCATAAGTTCCCTGATCAGAGGAATAGATCACAGCATCTTGCTTTTCCCGATCTACTATGGCTATGGCACACTCCGGTTCCAGAAATGCATGCTCTGTAAACGGAGTTTCATAGTGCATGGTTACGGAATAAGCGGAGTTTTCTATGGCTTTCTTTGCATCTCCTCTGATCAGATGCTCATGGGCTAAAATATTACCAGTATCATGAACAAGAGGTGCATCCGGCAGTAACGCTTCCCGGGGTGAAAAAACTCCTTTTAACTCCTGGTATTCAATCTTAATCAGCTTTTTGGCTTCTTCCAGGATCTCAGGAGTATCCGCTGCCACAAGACATACGGCATCTCCCACATATCTGGTAATCTCGCCTTCCGGAATCATGGTATCCCAGTCTTTTTTTAAATGTCCCACTTTATTCTTACCCGGAACATCTTTAGCAGTTAAGACTGCACGGACACCAGGCAGTGCATTTGCTTTGGAAGTGTCGATAGACAGAATCCTGGCCCGGGGGTATTTACTCCGTACCGCACTGCCGTAGATTAAACCCTCCACTTCCATATCGTCTGCGTATTCCCCGTAACCCAGCACTTTTTCCGGCACATCCAGGCGATGAGCCCGCTGCCCCACAGACGTTACCTCTGGAGCCTTTAAATCTCTGACATCTTCACGTAACAGTCTGGCTGCAAGAAGAATGGCATCAATGATTTTCTTATATCCGGTGCAGCGGCAGACATTTCCCCGTACTGCATAAGCAGCCTCTTCCCTTGTTGGATCGGGGTTTTCATCAATGAGGGCTTTTGCACAGATAACCATGCCCGGAATGCAAAAGCCGCACTGAACAGCTCCCGCTTCCCCAAAAGCATAGACGAACACTTCTTTTTCCCTGTCAGACAGTCCCTCCACTGTCAAGACAGATTTCCCTTCCATTCTGGCTGCTTTCTGAACACAGGCTTTAACAGCCTTTCCGTCTATCAGGACTGTACATGTTCCACAGGCACCTTCGCTGCATCCGTCTTTCACAGACTTAAGTCCCAGATCGGTTCTTAAAACATCAATCAGCTTCCTTTCTTCCGGTACCGTAACAGTCTCTCCGTTTACCAGGAAACGAACCATTGCTCCACCCACTTTCTTACCCTAAAAGATAATCGTAGTCATTGATAACGGTCTCCACAATCTTTAAAAGCCCCTCCGGAACTGCGTCAACCGCTTCCCCTGCTTTCCCTGTATACAGACTTCCCATATACTTTAAAAGGAACGTACCATTTTTTCTGTCTGTCACAGCAAAGCCCTGGTTTTTACTGTTATTTAAATCTGCTTCATTGGCAAATAATGTAAATTTGTCCAAGTACGGAGCACTGTCATAGGGACAAAAACTCCGGCAGTTTCCACATTCATTGCATAAATAATCCACATGAAGGATCTGATGCTTTGTGAAACCTGGAACAAAGAGTGCTAAATTGGCACGGTTTGGACAGACCTCTGCGCAGTTTTCGCAGATACTTTTACAGCCTAGACACCTTGTATTTTCTTCCTGCTCACTCAGCGTTTCTTTTAAGATTCCTCTTCTGCCGTATAGCTTTTTCGGATCGGACGATGTGATGTCAAAATCCCTGGCAGCTTTTCTGCCCAGAATTGATTCTGCCGCCATCCTGGCATCTCTTATGGCTTCTACCACGGTTCCGGGACCATACAGACCGTCACCCACTGCATAAACTCCGGGCACACTCGTTTCCAAAGTTTCCTCATTAACAAGCACTCTTCCCCGGCTTGTCAGTTCAATGCCGTTCTTTATATAGAACTCTTTGGGAATTCCCTCTCCAACAGCGGCTATAACCGTATCTGCAGGTATGGAAACGGTCTCCTCTGTTTCTGTAACAGCTCTTCTTCCGCTTTCATCTGCAGCGGCAAGCTTCATCACATTGCAGATTAACTGGCCATTCACCAGTTCTGCAGGAGATAAAAGTTCCATGAATTTAACACCATCCTGCATGGCAAGCAGCAATTCTTCCTCATCTGCAGGCATGTATCGTTTTGTTCTGCGGTAAACCAGAGAAACTTCTTTCACACCGTTGGTTCTGACAGCTGCTCTTGCCGTATCCATGGCAGTATTTCCTCCGCCGATCACAGCAACTGCCTTTCCGATATTCACATTTTTATCCGTTTCCTTGTATTCATGGAGAAAATGAAGGGCATTCATGGTCTCGCCAGTTTTCAGATTTAAAATTCCCGGTTCACTTGCACCTGCCGCCAGTATAATAAATTCAAAACCTTCTTCTTTTAATGCAGCCAGATCCGTTATTTCCGTATTCAGCCTTACCTCTGCTCCGTAAGAAAGACATAAATCGATATCATGACCAATCACGTCCCCTGAGATTCTGAAATCGGGAATGATGTTTTGAACCACGCCTCCAAGCTTTCCGCTTTTTTCCAAAATAGTAGCCGGCATACCGCACTTTGTCAGGAAATACGCGGCGGAAAGACCAGCCGGTCCGCCTCCGATAATTGCTGTCTTTTTACCGGACAGTTCCCCTTTTTGAATGGTTTTCCGATATTCCTCATAGCCTTTTTCTGCACAAAGAAGCTTTGCCCCCCGTATATTTACTGGAGATTCGTAATGATTTCTGGTGCACATGTTCATGCAGTTATGGGCACATATGGAACCGGTTATAAAAGGAAGCGGGTTTTTCTCAGCAATCACTTCCATGGCTTCCTCATAGTTTCCCTGACCGGAGAGCTTTAAATATGTGGTAATATCCTGATGAATGGGACATGCTTCCTGGCAGGGTGCGGTATAACAGTCAAGCAGAGGTACTGTTTTCTTCATCTTTCTGTCCGGCAGAAGTTTTAAGGCTTTTTTATAATGAGAATCTGAAATGGAATCCTGGGCAAGCGTTAAAGCCTTATCTGCATCTACACCCTGAAATGAGACACCTGTTTCCCTCGTCTTTTCCGCCATCTGAAGAAGTCTCTGATATCCGCCTGGCTTTAAAAGGGTTGTGGCAACAGTTACCGGCCAGATTCCCGCATCAGTAATGTCTTTGATATTATGGTAATCAGCTCCGCCTGAGAATGAAATTCGAAGTGCTCCGTCAAATTCTCTGGAAAGTCTGGCTGCCAGTGCCATGGACAGCGGAAACAGGGATTTTCCGGACATATACATCTCCTGGCTGGGCAGCTCTTTATTTTTCACATCAACCGGGAAGGTGTTGGTAAGCTTTACGCCGAACTCCAGCCTGCGATTATTGGCCAGTGCCATCAGCCGTTTCAACATGGGTATGGCATCCTCATACTGAAGATCATCAAGGAAATGGAATTCACCAAAGGAAATGTAATCATATCCCATCTGATCCAGCGTATTTCTGGCAAATTCATAGCCCAGCAGTGTGGGGTTACATTTAATAAAGGTATTCAGCCCCTTTTCTTCTATTAAATAGACTGCAATCCGCTCAATCTCCTGAGGCGGGCATCCGTGTAAGGTGGAAAGAGTCACGCTGTTGCAGATCCTGGAAGAGATTGACTCAATATCCTCTTTTGTCACATACTCAAACTGTTCCACATGCTCCAGAAGATACTGCCTGCAGGAATGAAACGTCTCCGTGTCTTTTGCATCCATCATGGAGTCGATGAAGGAATTGACTTTGGGAGATTTAATTCCCTCCAGATCGTATCCCACACTCATGTTAAACTGAAACCCATCCATCTGACCTAATCCGTATTCTTTTGCCATAAAAGAAAGCAGAAACCAGGCCTTAATATATTCTTCCTGTGCCTGGGGAACATAAAGTTCCGTAGACCACTCGCAGTTGTAGCACTCATCTTCTGCCCTGATACATGGCTTTTCTACCGGCAGATCATCTCCGTCTAAAATCTGTACAGTCTTCAGCTCAAAGAAACGGCTTCCTGCATAGTAAGCTGCCACAATGTTTTGCGCCAGCTGGGTATGGGGACCCGCCGCCGGTCCAATCGGAGTTTCTAACGTTCTTCCAAACAGCTCCCTGTTATGTGACTCATCCGCCCGGTAGGGACGGTATACTCCAAAAACTGATTCCTGTTTTCCCTGCTCCTGCCTTACCCAGTTCATTAATTGTGAAAAAGGCATCGGTGTCATTTTGTCTCCCATTGATATCCTCCTGCATCCGGGCTCTCCCTGTATTTGTTAAGCCCTGTATGAATATTCTGTTTTTTTATCGTCCGTTAATTCGTGCAGCAAGCGCTCCCGCCGCTTCCCTGCAGTCTGCCATCAGCTTCTCTTCATCAACTCCAATCAGGATTCTGTCTTTCATGAGAACCTTACCGTTGCAGACAGTTGTAACTACACTTCGGCCTGTCATTCCAAACAGAATGTGGCTGTTGGCATTCTCCCCGTTCATAGGCGTTAATGGATTGTAATCCGTAACAATCACATCTGCTGCCGCACCCTCTTTTAAAATACCAAGGGGTCTTTTAAAATATCTGCCAGCAATCCCTGCATTCCCTTCAAAGAGCATCTTCGGAACCTCGCCCCATGCCGCATTGGGGTCGCACAAATGATGTTTATGAAGAACGTTGGCTGTTTTATAGGATTCTAACATATCGTGGGTATAGCCATCTGTTCCAAGACCGGTTAATATCCCCCGCTTCACCAGTTCCATAGTTGGAGGACAGCCGCAGGCATTACCCATATTGGATTCCGGATTGTGAACTACCATGGTGTCTGTATCAAGTATTAAGTCCATCTCATGAGGATTAATGTAAATACAGTGCCCCAAAAGCGTCTTTTCACCAAGAATCTGAAAGTCCATCAGGCGGTCCACAATCCGCTTGCCGTACTTCTTAAGGCAATCATGAAGATCTTCAATACCCTCTGCTACATGAATGTGGTAGCCTGTTCCGTCAGGCTTATGAGCTGCTGCAAAATCCATGGTCTGATCCGATATGGTAAACTGGGCATGCATACCCATCATGCCTGCAATCATATCGCTTTCATCGGAAAGTGCATGGCGGATAAATGCCTCGTTTTCAAGAATTCCTTCCTTTGCCTTTTCCTCTCCCCCACGGTCGGATACCTCATAGCATAAGCAGGTTCTCACCCCGGTTTTACCAGCAGCTTCCTCAATCTTAAATAAAGAATCTGTGATCTGCCCAAAACTGGCATGGTGGTCAAAGACCGTTGTCACTCCGTTTTTAATGGAATCCACATAAGTGGCCATGGCACTTAAATAAATATCATTTAATGTAAGATTCTTATCGATGGTCCACCAAAGACCGTCAAGAATCTCCAAGAAACCATGAGGATCATACCCGTCTATGGCCAGTCCTCTGGCAAAAGAGCTATAGATATGCTCATGGGTATTGATAAAGGCCGGCATGATTACCCCTCCCCTTGCATCGATGTATTCCGCCTGTGGATATTCCTTTCTCATCTCAGCAGTGGTGCGAATCCTTTTTATGACCCCATCTTCTATCCCAACGGCACCGTCTTCCAGAAACGGATTCTCCGGATCTCTGGTGATCATTCTTCCATTACCGATTATCAGCATATCTCCATCTCCTTTTCAATTTTCTAAGATACGAAAGCAAATTGCTAATTTTCTTATGTATACAAACCTCACAGAAGTATTTTCAGGGTGTTATACTTTATTTTTACAATTTGCTTACATTTCATCAGTTTCAATTCTTTTTTTTATGCACATTACACCATGGTTCTCTGTTAAAAACAGTGTATCATTTCATTTTCAGAAAATCAAGCATGAATTACAAAAAAAATTAGTAAACCTAAAAATTTTTTAGAAAACCACTTGTAATTAAATTTTTTTATGCTATGATGAATTTATTAATGATCCTGCAAGGAGGATAAAAGAATGGATTCAAAGCTTCAGTTACTGACACAGATTGCACAGGGAGTTGCCGTTCACTTTGGCAGCCAATGCGAGGTGGTCATTCACGATCTTCGCGGCGAAAGCATGGAAAGTTCCATTGTTTTTATAGAAAACGGCCAGGTCAGCAACCGTAAAATCGGAGACGGACCTTCTGAAATTGTTCTGGAGACGTTAAAAAAGGATCCTGACCTTTTAAAGGACCGCCTTTCCTACCTGACAAGAACCGAGGATGGACGAATCTTAAAATCCAGTACCATGTATATCAGAGGCAGCGATAATATGGTTGACTACATCCTCGGCTTAAATTATGACATCACGGGACTGCTTACAATTGAAAATGCAGTAAAGTCTCTGATTTCCACCGGAGAGACTGCCGGAGATCACAACAGGGAACCAAAAAAAATCACGCATAACGTCAACGATCTGTTAGATACCTTAATCGAACAGTCCGTCGCTTTAGTGGGAAAACCAGTTGCTTTAATGAGCAAGGATGACAAGGTTCAGGCGATCCAGTATTTGAATGACGCCGGTGCATTTCTCATTACCAAATCAGGCGACAAGGTCTCCAGTTATTTTGGTATCTCAAAGTTTACTTTATACAGCTATATGGATGCAAACAAAGAAAAGGCTTAAGCATCTGGCAAATGATACCCGTTGATTTTAATTTATAATAAAGGAGAATGTGCAGACATGAAACCAATCGAATGGGCTGTAAACACCATGCCAAAGACCGATGACAGACATCTGCCTGTTATGTCACCAGAGGAGATTAAAAGGGCGAGAAGCTTTCACGAAAGCTTTCCCCAGTACAAAGAGACTCCTCTGACCAAACTCCCCCATATGGCAGACCATCTGGGATTAGGTGAGATTTACATAAAGGATGAATCTTACCGGTTCGGCTTAAATGCATTTAAGGTTTTAGGCGGATCTTATGCAATGGCAAAGTATGTGGCAAAGCAGACAAAAAAGGAAGTTTCTGATCTTCCCTATCAGGTGCTGACCTCACAGGCTTTAAAGGAAGAATTCGGTCAGGCCACCTTTTTCACCGCCACCGACGGCAACCATGGAAGAGGCGTTGCCTGGGCTGCCAGACAGCTTGGACAAAAGGCCGTTGTCTTCATGCCAAAAGGCACTACATTAAACCGATTTAATAATATTAAGGCGGAGGGCGCCGATGTAACCATTGAGGAATCCAACTACGATGAATGCGTCCGCATGGCTGCAGATGCCGCTTCCAAGGTGAAAAACGGCGTGGTGGTTCAGGATACAGCCTGGGATGGATACGAGGAAATCCCGGCATGGATCATGCAGGGCTATGGCACCATGGTTATGGAAGCAGACGAACAGCTTAAGGAATACGGCTGTGAAAGACCTACCCATGTCTTTGTTCAGGCAGGTGTGGGATCTCTGGCAGGAGCAGTCATTGGTTATTTTAAAAACCGTTATCCGGTAAATCCGCCTATCTGTGTTGTGGTAGAAGCAGATGTGGCAGCCTGTCTCTATGAAGGCGCAAAAGCCGGTGACGGCAATATCCGGATCGTGGACGGGGATATGCAGACCATTATGGCAGGTCTTGCCTGCGGAGAGCCCAATACCATATCATGGGATATCTTAAAAAACCATACCGATACCTTTATTTCAGCACCTGACTGGGCAGCTGCCCAGGGTATGAGAATGCTGGCTGCACCGATAAAGGGAGATACGCCTGTCACATCAGGAGAATCGGGAGCCGCACCGTTCGGAGTTTTAGCTTCTATCATGAAAGATGACTCCTGCCAGGCTTTAAGAGAGCATCTGGGACTTAATAAAGATTCTAAAGTTCTTCTTTTCTCAACAGAGGGAGATACCGATCCTGACCGCTATAAAGCCATTGTATGGGAAGGTAAAGATCGTTAATCATTTCATAAAAACCGGAGGTAAAAAACATGGATTACGCGAAAATCAAAGAAGCAGCAAAAAGCTACGAAGCAGACATGACAAAATTTCTGCGTGACATCGTAAAATTTCCTGGAGAAAGCTGCGATGAAAAAGCTCATATTGACCGGATTGCACAGGAGATGAAAAAGCTTGAGTTTGACAAGGTAGAGATTGATCCCATGGGCAATGTGCTTGGATTTATGGGAACCGGAGAAACTCTGATCGGCTTCGATGCCCACATTGATACCGTAGGAATCGGCAACAAATCCAACTGGAAATTTGACCCCTACGAAGGCTACGAAACCGATACGGAAATTGGAGGAAGAGGAGTTTCCGACCAGTGCGGCGGTCTGGTATCTGCTGTTTACGGTGCCAGAATCATGAAGGATTTAGGTCTCTTAAATGACAAATACACCGTTCTGGTTACCGGCACCGTACAGGAGGAAGACTGCGACGGTCTCTGCTGGCAGTACATTATCAATGAAGATAAGATCCGTCCGGAATTTGTGGTCTCCACAGAACCTACTGACGGTGGCATCTACCGCGGTCAGAGAGGCCGTATGGAAATCCGTGTAGACGTTAAGGGTGTTTCCTGCCACGGCTCTGCACCGGAACGTGGTGATAACGCAATCTACAAGATGGCTGATATTCTTCAGGATGTCCGCTCCCTTAATGAGAATGATGCAGCTGATGACAAGGAAATCAAAGGACTTGTTAAAATGCTTGATGAATCTCATAATCCCCAGTGGAAAGAAGCAAACTTTTTAGGAAAGGGTACCATTACCGTTTCAGAAATTTTCTTCACTTCACCAAGCCGCTGCGCCGTAGCTGACTCCTGTTCCGTTTCCTTAGACCGCCGTATGACAGCAGGGGAAACCTGGGAAAGCTGCCTTGACGAGATCCGTAATCTGCCAAACGTTAAGAAATACGGAGATGATGTTATCGTTTCCATGTATGAGTATTCCCGTCCTTCCTATAAAGGCCTTACCTATCCTATCGAATGTTACTTCCCTACCTGGGTCATTCCTGAGGATCATAAAGTAACCAGATCATTAGAGGAAGCTTATAAATCCTTATACGGGGATACCAGAATCGGTGCCGAAGAGACTGTTTCCATGCGCCTTGCACGTCCTCTCACCGATAAATGGACCTTTTCCACCAACGGCGTATCCATTATGGGACGCAACCAGATACCATGCATCGGCTTTGGACCCGGGGCAGAAGCCCAGGCCCATGCGCCAAACGAAAAGACCTGGAAACAGGATCTTGTTACCTGTGCTGCTGTATATGCCGCACTTCCCACTGTTTACTGCAAAGAATAAAACTAAAATCAGGAGGCTTACCACATTATGAAAACCTTACAGGATTATATCGACAAACTGAATTCCTTAAATTTTAAGGAGATGTATGAAAATGACTTCTTTTTAACCTGGGAGAAGACAGATGACGAGCTGGAAGCAGTATGGACCGTTGCAGACGCTCTCCGCTTCATGAGAGAAAACAACATCTCCACAAAGGTTTTTGAAAGCGGACTTGGAATCTCCTTATTCCGCGACAACTCCACCCGAACCCGTTTCTCTTTCGCTTCTGCCTGCAACCTTCTTGGACTGGAAGTACAGGATTTAGACGAAGGGAAATCCCAGATCGCCCATGGAGAGACGGTTCGTGAAACAGCCAACATGATCTCCTTCATGGCAGATGTCATCGGTATCCGTGACGATATGTATATCGGAAAAGGAAACACCTATATGCACCATGTATCCGATGCGGTAACAGAAGGATATAAGGATGGAATTCTGGAACAGAAGCCGGCTTTGGTAAACTTACAGTGTGATATTGACCACCCCACACAGACCATGGCTGACATGCTTCATATCATTCATGAAATGGGCGGCATTGAAAATTTAAAGGGCAAGAAGCTGGCCATGACCTGGGCTTACTCTCCTTCCTATGGAAAGCCCTTATCCGTTCCTCAGGGTGTCATCGGATTAATGACCCGTATGGGAATGGAGGTGGTTCTGGCTCATCCGGAAGGTTACGAGGTAATGCCTGAAGTTTTAGAAGTAGCAAAGAACAACGCAGAAAAATCAGGCGGCTCCTTCCGTGTATCCAATGATATGGCTGATGCATTTAAGGATGCTGACATCGTTTATCCTAAGAGCTGGGCACCATTTGCAGCCATGGAGAAGAGAACCGATCTTTACGGAAACGGTGATATGGAGGGAATCAAAGCCCTTGAGAAGGAACTTCTTGCTCAGAATGCCAATCATAAGGACTGGTGCTGTACGGAAGAACTGATGAAGACCACTAAAGATGGAAAAGCTCTCTACCTTCACTGTCTCCCGGCAGATATCAACGATATCAGCTGCAAGGATGGAGAAGTAGAAGCTTCCGTATTTGACCGTTACAGAAATCCGCTTTATAAAGAAGCCAGCTATAAGCCATATGTAATCGCTGCCATGATCTTTTTAAGCAAATTTGAAAATCCCCAGGAAGTCTTTAAAAAGCTGGAGGAGAAGAAAACACCTCGTAAGTTCTCAATCTAATCAAGGGGATCACTTATATGGAGAAAAAAAAGAGAATTGTAATTGCCCTGGGCGGAAACGCCCTCGGCAATACCCTGCCGGAGCAGATGACCGCAGTCAAAATCACCTCAAAAGCCATCGTAGATCTGATTGAAGAAGGCTGTGAGGTAGTGGTTGCCCATGGAAACGGCCCTCAGGTGGGAATGATCAACAACGCTATGAGTGCGTTATGCAGAGAAGATCCGAATCAGCCTAACACTCCCCTATCCGTCTGCGTTGCCATGAGTCAGGCATATATCGGTTATGACTTACAGAATGCATTAAGAGAAGAACTGGTGAACCGGAAAATAAGAAATATTCCGGTGACCACCATGATTACCCAGATCCGTGTGGACGAAAACGATCCAGCATTTTCAAATCCTTCCAAGCCCATTGGACATTTTATGACGGAAGAACAGGCAAAGGAAGCATCGGAAAAATACGGGTACTTAATGAAAGAGGATGCAGGCAGGGGATACCGGCGGATGGTTGCCTCTCCCAAACCTCAGGAAATCATCGAAATTGAAGCCATCCGTTCCCTGGTGGACAGCGGACAGCTGGTGATCGCCTGCGGAGGCGGTGGAATTCCTGTAACCTTAAAAGGAAATCACTTAAAGGGCGCCAGCGCAGTCATTGATAAAGACTTTGCCAGCGAACTCCTGGCTGAGGAACTGAACGCAGATCTTCTTATTATACTGACAGCCGTGGAAAAAATCGCCTTAAATTATGGCAGACCTGATGAAGTATGGCTGAGTGATATTACCGCTAAAGAGGCACGTCAGTACATCAATGAGGGGCACTTTGCACCTGGTTCCATGCTTCCCAAGGTGGAGGCAGCAGTAAAATTTGCCGAATCCAGGAAAGGACGGACGGCTCTCATCACTCTGTTAGAAAAAGCAAAAGAAGGAATACTTGGAAGTACGGGAACTCATATTCAACAGTAAAACATGTTAAAGGAGAACATTTTACTATGAGACAATCTGACAGGCAGTATGCATCTATTTTTGAACTCGACGGCATTCCCAGGTTTTCTCACGCACTCCCCCTTGCAATACAACATCTGGTTGCAATGATTGTGGGCTGCGTCACACCACCCATCATTGTATCCAATATCGTAGGACTGGAAGCTTCTGAGCGGGTCATCCTCATACAGGCTGCTCTGGTAGTTTCGGCCCTGTCCACCATCCTCCAGCTTTTCCCCATCGGGAAAAAGAAAGGATTCCACCTTGGATCCTCCCTCCCTGTTATCCTGGGTATCAGTTTTGCATACGTCCCAAGTATGCAGTCCATTGCCGCAGATTATGGCATATCTGCCATTCTGGGAGCTCAGATCGTTGGCGGTATCGTGGCATTCCTGGTAGGTATCTCTGTTATGCGGATCCGGAAATTCTTCCCCCCATTAATTACCGGAACTGTAGTTTTTACCATAGGACTTTCTCTTTACCCTACTGCCATTAACTATATGGCAGGCGGTGTTTCAAATCCCTCATACGGATCATGGCAGAACTGGACCGTTGCATTTATTACCCTGACAGTCGTCACAGTTCTCAATCATTTCGGTAAAGGAATTTATAAACTGGCTTCCATTCTCATCGGCATTATCGTGGGATATGTAACTGCATTGTTTTTTGGAATGGTGAGTTTTTCCAACATCGCTGCCGCTTCCCTGTTTTCCATTCCAAGGCCCCTTCATTTTGGAATCGTATTTGAACCCTCTTCCTGTATCGCCATCGGACTTTTATTTGCCATTAACTCCGTTCAGGCAATCGGAGACTTTACCGCCACCACCAGCGGCTCCATCGACAGAGAGCCTACGGATAAGGAATTGCAGGGCGGAATTATGGGTTACGGTGTAACAAATATCTTAGGAGCACTTTTGGGCGGTCTGCCCACCGCTACCTACAGCCAGAACGTAGGTATCGTGACTACGACTAAGGTGGTCAACCGCTGTGTAATGGGATTAACTGCAGTCTTTTTGCTGGCTGCCGGTCTGATTCCCAAGTTTTCTGCTTTGCTTACCACCATTCCCCAGTGTGTGTTAGGAGGTGCTACTGTATCTGTATTTGCCTCCATTGCCATGACGGGTATGAAACTGGTCACTTCCGAAGAGATGAACTATCGGAATTCTTCCATCGTAGGACTTGCTGCTGCACTTGGAATGGGAATCTCCCAGGCTACAGCTGCTCTTTCTACATTTCCAGCCTGGGTAGTCACTATCTTTGGCCGTTCTCCTGTGGTTGTTGCAACATTAGTAGCAATCTTTTTAAATATTATTTTGCCAAAAAACGGGAAATAATTCATATAATCGTGGAATAGATTATATTAATGATTGGAACAGGAGATTCCTATGAATGCAAATCGAAAAAAATTAATTTTCTTCCTGGTACTACCACTGGCAGTTGGCGCATTGGCTGGATTTTTTACAAAAAACAGCATGATGGTATACAAAAATTTAAACCAGCCACCGCTTTCCCCTCCAGGGTGGATTTTCCCTATTGTCTGGACGATCTTGTATCTTTTAATGGGGTTGGGATCTTATTTAATTTCACAGTCATCTTCTCCGAAAAAAAAGGAAGCACTGCAGATTTACGGAATCCAGCTGGCACTTAATTTTATCTGGAGTATTGTTTTCTTTAACCTGCAGAATTATCTTCTGGCATTTCTGATTCTTCTGGTTTTATGGTACTTTATTATTCGTATGATCAGGGCGTTTGGGAGAGTGAATCAGACAGCTGCCCTTATGCAGATTCCTTATCTTTTATGGGTTACATTTGCTGGATATTTAAATCTGGCCATTGTTTTATTAAACTGATTATAATATGAAAAAGGCGGTGACAATCCTTGTCACCGCCTTTTTCATTAATCATCAGATCAGTACATATTTCAACACAAATAATATGGCTAAAATATACATGAGCAGACTTATTTTCTTTTTCTTTGCATTGCCTGTAATAACGTTAATAAACACATAAGAGATAACGCCCATGGCGATACCCTCAGAAATGCTGTACATAAACGGCATGGCAATGATTGCAATGTAACTTGGAAGTGCTTCCGTAAAATCAGAAAAGTCAACCTTGGTAACAGATGTCATCATAAGGAATCCTACAACAACCAGAGCGGGCGCTGTAGCAAACGATGGAATAGCCAGGAAAATCGGAGATAAAAACAGAGACAGGCCAAACAGTATAGCTGCTACCACTGCTGTTAATCCAGTTCTTCCTCCTTCTGCTACTCCTGCAGCACTTTCAACAAACGTTGTAGTTGTAGAGGTACCAAATAATGCACCTAAAGAAGTTCCCACAGCATCTGCTAATAGAGCACCTCTGATCTGAGGAAGCTTTCCATCCTTATCAAGCATATCTGCTTTAGAAGCTACTCCGATTAAGGTTCCCAGTGTATCAAACATATCAACAAACAGAAATGCAAACATTACCACCAGGAAATCCACTGACAGAATTTTTGTAAAATCCAGCTTCAGAAAGGTTGGTGCCATGCTTGGAACTCCAAATCCTCTTGAGAAATCCGGGAATACACTATACATGCCAAGTTCCGGATTTGGTTGATATAAGCCCACAGCCTGACAGATCATGCCAAGTGCCCAAGTTGCCAGAATGCCCCATAAAATATTTCCTTTCACATTCTTTACAACCAGTACAGCCGTAAGAAGAATGCCGATTATGGCAAGTAACACTGTAATTCCTACAGAATGGAACGTTCCATCAGCAAGGGAACCCTTAAAAGAATACATGGTTACAAGAGTCGCTCCGTCAACCACTACCTTTGCATTCTGAAGTCCGATAAATGCAATGAACAAACCGATACCAACGGATACTGCATGTTTTAAATTCATCGGAATTGCATTAAATATCGCCTCCCGGACATTGGTCAGGGAAAGAAGAATAAAGATAATACCTTCGATAAATACAGCTGCTAAAGCCATCTCCCAGGTATAACCCATATTCAGTACTACGGTATAGGCAAAGTAAGCATTAAGGCCCATTCCCGGTGCGAGTACAAACGGGTAATTTGCCAGACCTGCCATTAAAAGAGTTGCAACTAAAGATGCCAGCGCTGTTGCGGTAAAAACCGCACCGCTGTCCATTCCTGCTGCTCCAAGAATGCTTGGGTTCACTGCCAGAATGTAAGCCATCGTCATAAAAGTGGTGATTCCGGCTACCACCTCAGTTTTCACATCTGTGTGATTCTTAGATAAATGAAAAACTTTTTCAAAAAATCCGTCATTGGTGTTTCGTTCCATACTTCCTACCTCCTTAGGTGCTCTAAAAAATTCGTTTCCCTTCCACATACTTCCCCACGATGTGCCTGTCGTCAGACAGATAGATAAAACGTTCCAGCCTTTCCCTCGTATTAAGAGGCTGGGGATGACTTAAACTGCTGTCATCCAGAATCAGAGCATCAAACTCATAACCTTCCAGAAAGCTGCCTGCTTTTCCAAAGAAAGAGCCTCCTCCCATGGTTCCCAGGTAGAATGCCTCCTCAATTGTAACAGGCTTTAATGAGGAATCCACAAGGCGCCACCGAAGCTTTGACACCGATATGGCATCTGCCATGGCACGGAATATGGACTCACTGCTTCCTCCCGCTACATCGGTACCCAGGCCTGTGTTTAATCCCAGGTCCAGATAGGCGCGGATCGGCGCAATGCCGGAAGCAAGGTTGGTGTTGGACTGGGGACAATGTGCAACATAAACTCCCCGCTTTTTCATCAGCCTGGTCTCCTGTTCAGACGAATAGACGCAATGTGCCATCACAGTCTTTTCCTCCCCACCGAACATGCCGAACTGATCATAAGCTTCGCCGTAACACCCGGTACTGGGACATAAGCTCTTCACCCATTCAATCTCACTTAAATTCTCCGACAAATGGGACTGAACCGGAAGTCTGTATTTCCTCTTAAGCCTTCCCAGCCGTTCCATGAGATCATCGGTGCAGGACGGAATAAATCTGGGTGTCAGAATAGGAGTTACATTCTTATACTTTTCTCTTGTATGGGTAAGCCATAAAAGAGTCTCCGCTTCTGACGCCTGTGCACTGGGTTCACATAGATAATCCGGCGCATTCCGGTCCATATTGACCTTTCCAACCATCGTCTTTAAACCAGTATCTTCCATGAGATCCATTAGCAGCTCAGTCGCCGGTCCATGGATAGTGGCAAAGATACAGGCTCTCGTTGTCCCGCTTTTCTTCATCGTTTCTGCAAATATCTGGTAGGCCTTTTTTGCATATTCCAGATCGCCATATCTGGCTTCCTCCGGAAACGTATTGGTATTCAGCCAGTCTAACAGCTCTAAATCCATGGACAGACCGCGGAATGAATATTGCGGAGCATGGATATGAAGATCAACTAGTCCCGGTATAATCAGCTTATCGTCACAGTCAATCAGCAAAAAGTCCTGAAACTGTTCCGGTATGCTGTGAAATACTCCGGCTGACTTCCCATTCTGGCATATTAAAAAACCCTGTTCCACCGTTTTTAACGTGTGGACATCCTCACTGTAGCAAATGTTTCCTTTTAGTATAAAATTTCCATCACCGGCCATAGAACCTCCTGTTCCGCACAAACAAAAATACGGCAGCCAAATTGCAACGTTCCTAAAAACCAAGCAATAAAAAACTACCGTCTCATTCTGTCGCTCCAAACGTGAACACAAATAGCACAGCTAAATAAGCCGCCTTCCCATCACGAGGAAACTTATAGACAACTATTACGGTAGTTGGTAGAAACACTCATCCAATTATGAGCATATATAAGTTTCTTTGAATACTGATACTTAACAAATTTTTGTGACCTCTGACAGGTTGACTATAACATATTGTAAAACTATTTGTCAATGCCAATTTTGTTTTAAATCATTTGTCTTTAAATGCTGTCTTTTCTATATTAATATCGCATTTTTCCGACTATTTTCTCGTGTTAAAAGTATATCCAGAATTCCAAACTCTAAATGAAATACTCCCCTACAGATTCCCAGGAAAGATCTTTTTTTTCCATCCATTGGCTGATGTTTCTCACCCAATCAGCAGGCATCACCCAGGAAAGTCCGCAGCCTGCCTTAATCTCTCTTGGTACCGGAATAATTCTTCCCGGAATCTCTTCTTTCATACACGCCGTCTCCATGGCAATCGCTTCCGTAACGGTATGAAATGTCACTACAGTCTTTAACTCTTTCTGCCTCATCCTGTCTCCTGTCAATGCCTGCTCAATTCTCTGACTGCTTTTACTGCCTGATCAATTTCCTCTTCTGTATTAAAGTGGGACATGGAAAACCGTACTGCCCCCTGCCTTTCGGTACCCAGCGCCTGATGCATCAGAGGAGCACAATGTGCACCTGCTCTTGCATAGATCTCATAAGAAACCGCCAGTTCATCTGCTATTTCACCGGAATCGTAATCTCCTATATTCAGGGTGACAACAGGTGACCGCTTCTCAAGGCTCTCTAAGGAAAAATCCCCGTAAACCATAACGCCCGGAATATCCTTCACCCCTTCATAAAACTGTCTCATCAAACACCGTTCCCGCTTACGGATAAACTCCATTCCCGTCTGCCCGATATAGAGAAGTGCTGCATGAAGCCCTGCCAGGCCATGACAGTTTAATGTACCTGCTTCCAGACGCTCCGGCATCTGCACCGGCTGTGTTCTTAAAAAGCTTTGCACTCCGCTTCCGCCAACAATCAGCGGCTGAATGTCCAGCCCTTCCCGCACGCAGATCCCTCCAGTTCCCTGAGGACCTAAGAGGCCCTTGTGTCCAGTAAAGCAGACAACATCAATTCCCATTTCTTCCATATCAATATCAAATACTCCGGCTGTTTGTGAAGCATCCAAAAGGAATAGGATTCCAAGCTTTTTACAAATTTTCCCAATCTTCTCCAAGTCATTGACATTTCCAGTTAAATTAGAAGCATGGGTACATACTACGGCTCTTGTATTACTCTTATATGCACTCTCAAAATCCTCGTAATTGATGCAGCCTCGTTTATCTGCAGGCAAAATGGTAAGCTCCACCCCTTTTTCCTCCATACGGTAAAGAGGACGAAGCACGGAATTGTGTTCCATCATGGTGGTTATCACATGATCTCCCGGACGGAAAATTCCTTCCACTGCCAGATTCAGACTCTCTGTAGAATTTGCTGTAAATGCCACCTGGCTGGGACTCTTTGCATGAAACAGCCGGGATATCAGACTTCGGGTATCATAAATCATCCTGGCTGCATCAAGAGAAGCGCCGTGAATTCCTCTGCCCGGATTTCCCATATGAAGTATGGCGTCGGCTACTGCCTTTCCTACTTCCTCAGGCTTTTGCAGGGAAGTGGCTGCATTATCCAGATAAATCATAAATGGTTCCTCAGTTTTACTGATTTTTCCTGCTTCTTCGTAACTTCACCGATAATCCGGCATGTTGTCTCCATGTCCGCCTGTGCAAAATCTTTCATAATCTGCTCTCCATCTTCCCTCGATACACTGATCAAAAGTCCTCCCGAAGTCTGGGGATCACAAAATATATCAATCATACATTCCTCTGTATCTGCGTAATCCACATGATCACTGGTATAGGTGCGGTTTTTATACGCCCCTTCCGGCACCAGGCCCATTCTTGCAAGCTCAAAAGCCTCCTTTTGTACAGGAAGATCTTTGACGGAAATAACCAGGGTCACCCCGCTGCCCTCAGCCATCTCAACGGCATGGCCAGCCAGACCAAAACCCGTCACATCGGTGCAGCTGTGTACTTCATACCGTTCAATCACCTGTTTTGCCTTTCGGTTTAAGGAAGTCATCACCTTTATCACTTCTTCTTTTGCCTCCTGTGAAGCTAAATCAGCCTTTACCGCAGTATTTACAATACCGGTACCAAGGGGTTTTGTAAGAATTAATACGTCTCCCGGCCTGGCTTCGCAGTTTTTAAAAACCTTATCCGGATGGACATATCCCGTCACACTAAGCCCATACTTGGGTTCCTCATCCTGAATGGAATGACCTCCTGCCAGTACCGCACCTGCCTCTAAAACCTTTGACGCACCGCCTTCTAATATCCTCCCCAGAATTGCCGGATTTAAGCAGTTGGGCCAGGCCACAATGTTTAAAGCAACTTTAGGTTCTCCCCCCATGGCATAAATGTCACTGAGGGCATTGGCAGCGGCAATCTGGCCGAATGTATAAGGATCATCAACCACTGGTGTAAAAAAATCCAGGGTCTGAATCAGTGCCAGTTCCTCACTTACCTTATAAATTGCACCATCGTCAGAGGTTTCAATTCCAACCAGAAGGCTGGGGTCATGAAACTTGGGTAAATGTTCCAGAATTCCAGCCAGAGTTCCCGGTCCGATCTTCGCGGCACAACCGGCTGTTTTCGTCATCTGGGTTAATCTTACTTCACTGTCAGGTATCATATAGCACCATCTCCATTCTACTCATTTTGTGGTCAGTTTATAACTACTTCTTTTTTCAGCGCAAAGGAATAGATAATTCTCTCCTTTACCTTTTTGCCTGTAATCTGCTCCAGAGCCCGACTGTAATATTCCATCTGGATTCCATAACGGTCAGTAAGAACGGATTCCTGACCTTCTTTCAAAAAGTCTGTTTTATAATCCACTAAAACCAGCTGCCCCTCTTCTTCCATATAAGCGTCAATGATTCCCTGTATGAGTATGCGTTCATCGGAATCGGCCACATCCATCTCCCTGGCCGGGATCCCGATCACAAACTGCTGCTCCCGCTTTAACAGACCTTTCTCCTGGGCTGCTGCCAGACGCCTTCCTAAGGTTGATTTTATAAATGCCAGGAGCTGGGAAATGGAAAGCAAAGCAAAGCTCTCTTCACTTAGCCGGCCATCCCTTTTTAGATTCTCCAGTGCCTGGGTTAAGTCCTGTGACGTCTTCACCTTTGAAAAATCCAGAAGCTCCAGAGCACGGTGATAGGCTGTACCCCGTCGGACGCCTCCCGTCTTTTCTTCTTCTATTTCCTCTCTTAAAAAAACAGGAATTGTTGGTAGAAAATCACTCTCTTCTTCGTCTAAGAACTGCCCCTGCTTTTTCAGTTCAGAAACAGTGAGCTTGGTATGGAGTCTTATGTCCTCTTCATAAGGATAAAAATAGGAAAGTGCCTCCTTTAAGCCTGTTTCAAAATCCTGGTCATAGCTTATTTTTGTATCCAGTCTCAGAAAACTTTCTTTCGTCAGTTTCCTGCTTACCTGCCGGTTCATTTCCCCCATAACAAGACCGGAAACTGTCAGCTCCTTCATAATTATATTCCCGGTATCCTGCCCGTCTTCACACAAGATGCCTGTGGGAGAATATTTACCAGACAGGCTCATTAAAAGCCAGTCTAAATAAGAATCCGCCCCGGAGAGGAAGGAAAAGGGGATCTGGCCCTGAGCTCTCATTACGGCTGCATAACGCTCAAATTTTTTATCCAGATACCGGTCTAACCCGGTCATGATAAGCTTTTCCTTGGCCCTTGTCATGGCAACATAAAGGACTCGAAGTTCTTCTCCAAGTGCGCTTAGTTCCGTTTTTCTCTTTAAAACGTGTTTCTTTAAGGTAGGTGCCTTGATCCGTCTTTCCAGATCCATGTAATCGGTACCAATTCCCAGATCAGGATCAATGAGAAGTTTTCCATAAGCATCCTGTTTGTTGAATTTTTTCCCCATTCCAGCCAGAAATACAACTGGAAACTCCAGACCCTTACTCTTATGAATACTCATGACACGAACCGTATCCTCTTCTCCCAAAAGAGAGGCTTCCCCAAAATCCGTATCATATTTTTTCAGATTTTCAATATACCGGATAAAGTGGAACAGCCCCCTGTAACTGGTCTGTTCATAGGCAGCAGCCTTTTCCACCAGCATGGCAAGGTTGGCTCTTCGCACCTCTCCTCCAGGCATGGCAGAAACATAGTCGAAATATCCCGTTCCTTCATATATGTCATAAAGCAGCTCATGAATGGATAGATAAGCGGCTTTTTCCCTGTACTGAGAAAGCTCCCGGGTGAATCTTTGCAGCTTCTCATAAAGTTCAGGAGCGCTTTCATCTACCCTATCTTCATACTCCTTTAAATAGTGCTGCCACGCTCCGTAAATTCCACGGTCCTGTCCCTTTTTTGCAGCATTTTTCCATTCAGCCAGCAAATGGGCCATCTCCTGGTC
The DNA here is from genome assembly GCA_013036995.1 of Lacrimispora defluvii. Lineage (GTDB taxonomy): Bacteria > Bacillota > Clostridia > Lachnospirales > Lachnospiraceae > Lacrimispora > Lacrimispora defluvii. The sequence continues at coordinate 316,060 of JAAOXG010000001.1, read as the reverse complement.
GGCAATTCCTGCTATTGGAGATTTAAAGACTGCAGCCAGGGGTATATCCTGCATGGGATTATCAATAATATTCAGCATGGAAAGGACTGTCTCCACTTCTGAAGCGGAAAAATATCCTGTTTTACGCTCTGCATGGGCAGGAATCCCCTCATTCATCAAAATATTGACAAATTCCTCTGCCCAGCCGCTTAGGCTTCTTAATAAAATAACAATATCAGAGTATTGGCAGATCCGGTATCCTCCTGTCTGATCAAGATTCTTATCAAAGACAAGAAGTCCGCTATCCGGATCTGTCAGTTCCCTGATTTTGGAAGCAATTACCTTTGCTTCCGCCTCCCTGCCAGTATAATCTGCACTATCTTCATCAAGCTGTTTCAACTGTTCGGAAGAACCATGAATCAGAATCAGCTCCGTCTTCTCTCCTGCACGGCCTTCTGATTCCTGAAAAACAGCTCCAGGGTGAAGTGCCGTCTCCTTTGTATAACGGATATTTCCCAGATTTTTTGTCATAATCTGATAAAATACCTCATTGATACTGGTAAGTACTGACTCTCTGCTTCGGAAATTCTGATGAAGTTCAATCTTCTGATAGCTTCCTTCCTCACTGGAGTACCTCTGATACTTGTCTAAGAACAGCTGTGGCCTTGCCAGACGGAACTGGTAGATACTCTGCTTCACATCTCCTACCATGAAAACATTGGGACTGCCAAACCGTTCTCTTGAAATGCTGTTGATCAGCGCTTCCTGTACCTCATTGCTGTCCTGGTATTCATCTACCAGGATTTCCTCAAACTGACGGCTGAATTCGTCAGCCGCTTCTGTAGGAACCCTGATTCCGTCTTCTTCCTTTAAAAGAATCTCCAGGGCATAATGTTCCAGATCATTGAAATCTACCAGATTGCGTTCTTTCTTTTTCTCCTGGTATCTGCGGGAATATTCTTCTGCCAGGTGAAGAAGCATGAAAACAGCTTCTTTGGTCCCCTCCATATCGGCTCCCACTTCTTCAGGAGATTCAAAGCAGTACAAATCACAGAGCTTTCCAATGCCCTTTTTCACTCTGTCCCTGACTGCAGTGACAGCGGTCTTTTTTTCCTGATCGATGTCCTTGCTTCGTATAGAGGCAAGTCTTACAAAGGATACCTCTTTTAGCCGGCTGTTTAAACTCTCATAATCCTCTGCTTCTCCAAGAGATCTTAACATCGCCGCATCACTTGCCAGCATGGGCAGATATGCTTCCGGTCCATTCTCCTCCTGGCAGATCTCCATGGCTGCCTCTGTCTGGATTAACAGCTCCTCTAGCAGCAGTGCAGCGTCCTCCATCAGAAACCTCATCCAGGCGGTGTCCTTCATGTGTTTCATATCACAGGCTGTAAGCTCCTGTCTGCAGTTATTAAGCCACTCTTCCGGCCAGGGATTACTTTGGGAAAAACGATATACCTGCATGATAAAATCTTCAATTCCCCGGTCTGTTTTACCGGAAGCATACGTCTCCACAAAGCATTCAAAGGAAGGATCCTTTGCTTCGTAAAATTCCTCCAGCATCTCCTTCATCACATCACCACGGAGAAGAATCAGCTCTCCCTCATCTCCCACACGAAAAGCCGGGTCAATGTCTAACCGGCTGTAATGCTCTCTGATGATCCCCAGGCAGAAGCTGTCTATGGTGGTAATCTGGGCATAGGGAATCATGGCTGCCTGCATCTGAAGGTGCTCGTTATCCGGCTGTTCCATCAGTTTTTCATCCACCGCCTTTAAGACACGCTCCCGCATCTCATCGGCTGCTGCTTTTGTAAATGTCATAACAAGAAGCTGATCAATTTTAAGGGGATTCTCTCCCTCCGTAATCATACGGATAATGCGTTCCACCAGAACAGCTGTTTTACCGCTGCCGGCTGCTGCCGATACCAGAAGATTTCTGTTTCTGCTTTCAATGACTGCTTTCTGTTCCTCTGTCCAGGTGATTGCCATGTTCCTCTCCTTCCTCTGCTTCTCCTTCGATAACCGGCCATATTTCCTCGGATTTTAAAGCCTTAAATTTCCTGAAGCCGTATCCCTGTGTCTTTAAATCAAACCCGCAGACTGCATGGTAGGGGCAGTAATCGCAAGCCGTTTTATTCCCCTGTTTATAGGGGTTTACATCAATGACCCCCTCCAAAATCTCCCGGCCTTCCGTCTTCAGTGTTTCCTGAACGTACTGCCTCAAGGCTGAAAAACGGTTTCCTCCGGCTACTGATGACCGTGCCTCCTGTATGATTCCATTCTTCATGGCAACTGGAATTACGTCAGATTCTGATTCAATCTCATGATCCAGGTGAGCAATTGCATTTAAATCGGTGTTAACCAGACCATTCATACGAAGCTGCTTTAAAATTCTGCCTGATATCTCTTCCTGTATCATCTCACCATCTTTGTCCACAACCGGATCGTTGATGTTGTAATAAAAGATTCCGGCAGGAATCACCTGCTTATCCGGCCTCTTCCTCTCTTCCATCTCCAGAGCTGCATCCATATAGACCACAAGCTGAAGCTGAAGTCCATAATAAAGGGAAGTTAAATCAAATGCTGTACTTCCCGATTTGTAGTCAATAATCTTTACGTAAACTGCCTCTTCATCCTCGCATAAGTCCATGCGGTCAATCCGTCCCCTTAAATGAACGGCCTCATCCCCTGACAATGGCAGTCTCATGGCTTTTAAATGATCGTCTGCAGAAAAGGATACTTCAAAACCAACAGGAGTGAAATCCCCCTTTTTCAGCTGCTCGGACAGCGCCCATACCGTTCTGTCTGTGATCCGCTCTACCTTGCCTGCAAGGTATGCATTTCTTGCAGAACTTTTTAAAACGGTGTTGCCATATTCCTCTGTCACTTTGGTTACACATTCGTGTACCATGGTCTTACGTTCCTCTTCTGTCAGTGTTTTAAAATCCCTGCCCTCTTCCTTCATCCGCGCAAACCACAAATCAATGGAATCATGAAAGAGATTACCGATATCCATGGCAGCCAGCTCATATTCCTGACGTTCCATCAGCTCCAGACCGTAACTTAAGAAATGGGCATATGCACAGGAAGCATACTGCTCCATTCTGGTCACACTTCCATTAATAACGGAGCCGTAAAGAGCCTTGGCAGCCGCTTTTCCAATGCCTTTTTGCTGATATACATAAAAAGCCGCCTCCACCAGCTGTCTGGCTTCCTCCTTATGATCTGGTGAGGAAAGAAATGCTTTTAACAGTTCCAGAAGCCTTAAGTCCCCTCCGTTTTTACCACACTCCCTCATACCATCTGCCAGCTGGCTCTTCGCCTCACGATAATTTAAAGGAACACCCGCCTCCCCGGGGGCCTGCTCCTTCAATCCTGGAAACAGCTTCTTTAATTCTCCGATTAAGGTAGAAGGGCGCATGCTCTTCCCGCTACCGTCCATGGCTGCATAGGATAACACCAGCTCTTTCTCCGGCTTTGTCAGTGCCAGATACAGATAAAATCTCTGCCGGAACCCTTCTTCCATGGAGGTGGGAGCCAGTTCTATCTCATGATCCGATAAAAATTCTCTCTCCCTGTCTGTAAATAAGCTTCCCTTCTCTTTTTTTACGGGAACCAGTCCATCGTTGACTCCTACAAAATAAAGAACCTTAATATGGTCCAGACGGGTTCTTGTAATATCTCCCACTACAACCCGGTCCACAGCAGCTGGAATTACGCCAACTTTAATCTCAGCAAAACCGGCATCTAAAATCTCGCCGTATTCTCTCCTGCTTACATGTTCGTCTCCTAACAGTCCGGCGAGGCGGTCAAATAAATCCATTACCAGCCCATAAACCTGACCGTATTCCTTGGCAAGGGCGAATTCCCCCATATCCTGAAACTTTTTCTCGAAACCAAGCATCTTTTCTTCAATGCCTGTCTCCATTAAAAGTGCAGTCACAGCTGCAGTCATGGTTTTGACAGTAGAATCTTCTCTTTTAAATTCCTCACGCAGATGAATAAGGGGTTCCATCACTTCCGCTTTAAACTGGTTTAATTCCAAAAGATTTAACTCTCTGGCTCCCTTGTACCAGCCCTCAAACTCAGCATTCCATTTTTTAAAGCCCCTGATTCCCATGGCTATGACGTAATTTTCCAGCCTGTCCGCCTGATCCATCTGATCCTGTGAAACAACAAGCCCGGTTCTTATGTAGCGAAACACGGATTCATAGGAGAAATCCTTTTGAACAATCTCGATGGCAGCACGAATCAGCTCTACCATGGGGTTTTTTAATATGCTCTTTTTATCATCCAGAAAATATGGCACATGGTTTAACTGAAACTGATGAATCATCTCGTTTGCATAGCTGGATAAGCTTCCGGTTATAACCGCCATATCCCTGTATCGAAGCCCGTTTCTTCTAATATTTTCTTCCATGGAGCGTATTACAAAGGCAATCTCTTCCGAGGGATTGCGGGTCTGATACAAATGGATGGATTCCGGCTGTCCTTTGAACGTTCTTCCTGTATATCGATAGAGATTCTGTTCCAGAAAATCCAGACTGCAGGGTGCATGATCTGTGTCATTCAGAAAACGGACTGCAGGATGATCCGTAAGAAGGATGTCCTTATCCCGGCTTATCCCTGTCTCCATGGCAAGATCATTTAGTTTTTTTATCATCTGGCGGCTCATGTAAAACAGCTCCTGAACCCCGGTCTTTCGGCTCATGTTCACTGCCGGATCCATGGTCACTGTAATCATTACTTTCTTACTATAACGGAAAAACAATTCCAAAATCCGATACTGGACAGGGGTAAATCCCGTATATCCATCTAAGGTGATCACACTGTTTTTGATCAGTTCAGACTTAGGAAGAACGTTACAGAGCACGTCTAATATTTCTTCTGAAGTAATAAACTTACCTTCAATATAATCTTTAAATCCCTCATAAACGACAGTAATATCCGACAGTTTCTGAGCCAGCACAGGGCTTAGGTTTTCCGGAATCTTCTCCTTTAGCATATCGGGAGTAATTCCATACTGGTAAAGCTCGGAAAGCATGGACTTTAACTGGGATATAAACCCTGCTTTCGACAAATGCTCTTTATAAAATACAAGACTTTTTTTCTTGTCTGCAGCTACTTTTCTAAGAACCATGGATTTACCCATATCATCAAGAACCTGGGGATTTACAACTGCCAGTTCCTCAAAGATGCGGTAGGCAAGACGTTTAAAGCTGACAATATCAATATTCATGACTCCGAAGCTTGGGTGCAGGGAGACGATCTCCTTCTGGGTCTGCATGGTAAACTGCTCCGGCACGATGGCAAAATACTGGGTATCCGGTTCATTCACCGACTGACGGATCAATTCCGTATAAAGACGGCGGGTCTTACCGGAACCGGATCCACCCAAAATAAATTGAAGGGACATACTTTTTCTTCCTTTCCCAAAACACACGTTTGTCTATTATCTTAGCACAGATTTCCTGTTACAACAATGAAATCTTAGGAATGAAATCCCCCAATCCGTTCATACATTATAACAAAACTATACGGAGGGCTTCTGTCTTATGAGCTCAAAAACAAAAATTGTTGTTTTACGAATGAAAGAGATCATCTATACTGCGATCTTCGTTGGCCTTGGAATCCTCCTCATTACCCTGTTTCTAGTCATGTTCCGCCCGAAAAAGGATACTGTTCCCACTTCCGGCGATGCTGTGGCCTATGTACCGGGTGTATATTCCTCTGCCATTACGCTGAATAGCCAGGATATCAATGTTGAGGTCACAGTTGATTCAAAGAAAATCACTTCCGTTACACTGGTTCCTTTAAGCGAGGCGGTTACCACCATGTATCCACTGATGCAGCCCGCCATGGATAATTTATCTCCGCAGATTTTAAAGAATCAGTCAACCAAAAACATTTCCTATCCGTCTGAGTCCCGCTACACCTCCAGTGTGCTGATTAAGGCAGTGGATCAGGCACTTACCAAAGCCCAAAAAACCGACTGAGACAGGGGATTGTGTTTTTTATTTCCAGACGGTATAATGAAAAATGACTACATAATTACTTAATCGAGGAAATTTTATGAAAAAGAATACAAGAAATAAAGACGAAGGAACGTCGAATCAGATTACAGAGGGAGTGATATGGAAGCAGCTTCTTCTGTTTTTCTTTCCAATTTTATTCGGAACATTTTTTCAACAGCTTTATAATACGGCCGATGCAGTCATTGTTGGCCGGTTCGTGGGAAAGGAAGCACTGGCTGCCGTTGGAGGCCCTACTGGAACCTTAATCAACCTTTTTATCGGTTTTTTTATTGGGCTTTCCTCCGGCGCAGGCGTAATCATATCCCAGTTTTTCGGAGCTGGTCAGAAAAAGCAGTTGAGCCAGGCGGTTCATACAGCCATGGCTTTTTCTGCTGTCTGCGGCTTTTTTATTATGATCATCGGAATTGTTCTTGCTCCATTTGCCCTGGAAGCAATGGATACTCCGGCGGACATCCTTCCCTACGGCATTTTATATATGCGGATCTACTTTCTTGGGGTGATTCCAAATCTTATTTACAATATGGGAGCGGGGATTTTAAGAGCCGTGGGAGATTCCAGGCGGCCCCTTTATTTTCTGATTGCCAGCTGTTTTACCAATATCGTTTTAGATATTATCTTTGTGGTTTTCTGGAATATGGGCGTCATGGGGGCAGCCGTTGCAACCATCCTGTCCCAGCTTCTCAGTGCCGTACTGGTTCTGATCGTTTTAATTCGTACCAGACAGCCATACCAACTGATGCTTTCTTCTGTAACGTTTCATAAGGACATGCTGGTGCGGATTATCAGGATCGGATTTCCGGCAGGACTGCAATCAGTCATGTACACTTCGTCAAATATTATTATTCAGTCAAGCGTCAATGCACTTGGAACTGATACAGTGGCTGCCTGGACTGCATATGGCAAGATAGACACTCTGTTCTGGATGATGATCAGTGCCTTTGGAATCTCCATAACAACATTTGTAGGACAGAATTACGGTGCAAAGAAATTAGACAGGGTATATAAGGGGATACGGGTCTGCCTTTTTATGTGCTTTCTTTCATCAATTGCATTAAGCTTCCTGCTTTATACATTCGGAAGTCTGGTATTCCTCCTGTTTACAACAGATGCAGCAGTCATTGACAAGGGTACTCAGATTCTCCGGTATCTGGTCCCCACCTTTTTTACTTACGTCTGTGTGGAAATTTATTCCGGATCTCTGCGGGGAACCGGCGACTGCTGGATCCCCATGATCCTTACCAGCCTGGGAGTCTGTGTACTCAGAATCGTGTGGATCTGTACGGCAGTTCCAATTCATCCGGCTATTGAGACTGTAGTATTTTGTTACCCACTGACGTGGACAGTTACATCCATTTTGTTCCTAATTTATTTTCACTGTTTCAGCCGGTTGAAAAGAAAAAAGACCGTTCTGCTGTAAATCATAATATCTGCAATTGAAAAATAACAAAGCTGCAGCAAACTTACTCCATGGGAGCACGGTAAAATCTTCCGTAAAACTGCTGAGTCTTAAACATATTCACAATCACATGATCATCCACTTCATGGAACAGCGCGATGATATCCTCTACTTCATAAGAGGACACCACTGTGTGGAGCAGATACATCTTCTTCCTGCTGTAGCCGCCCACTGCATCCACACAGGAAATTCCATGCCGGAAGTCTTCCACATACTTCCCTGCCAGCTCCGGCCCTTTTACTGTTGTAATCTGAAGTGTCACACGTTCATACCTGTGATGGAAGGTGGATATGACCTTGGTGGACACAAATTGAAACAGAATGGAATATCCGGCATAATCCCAGCCAAATATTGCCCCGAAAATGCAGAGCAGAATTACATTCCCCACAAACACATAGGTCCAGATGGAATTGCCGGTTTTATTGGATACATAAAGGGCAATGAAATCTGTGCCGCCTGTGGATGCATTCCCGCGAAGAGCCAGTACAATGGCAAACCCATAAAGCACCCCGCCATAAATGACATTTAATATACCGTCATCGAAGATGGGCGTGAAATGAAACACTCTTAAAAATGTACTGGCCAACAGTACCTGCATCAGGGAAAAAAAAGTAAACCGTCTGCTGATACTCTTACTGCATGCACATGCAACAGGAATATTAAGTACAATCATACCCAGAGAGGTAGATATATTAAATCCAAACAGAGAGGTAATCCGGTCTATTAAAATAGCAATACCCGTAAAACCTCCCGATAATAATCCAGCAGGCCTGATAAAAGCCTGAATCACATACGTCTGTAATAGCGCTGATCCTATCACTGCCAATGCTGTCATGATATTACGGACCCGCTTATCTCTCCTCAGTTCTTTCCACATAGTAATCCTCCTTATCACACCTCATATTATATGTAATATTTTCCTGCCTATCAATGCAAATATAAAAAATTAGAGGACTGCCCTTCCCCCACAGAAGGCAATCCTCCGTCACGATCTGAAACCGTCACACTATGTAGTTTTGTGCTTTGACATCCCCACATCAAAACACCGCACGCAAGGCACCCCTTGTGCTTCTCACATGGACGATAATACCATCTTTTGGCCCATAAGTCAATATTTTTAGTGTATTTTGCCAAAAAACAACAGGATTCGATCAAATACCACTGCATATTTTCCAATAAAATAGATAAAAAAAATCCTTTCACACCATGCAGAATTAATAAAACATATTTTTCATGAAAATGCACATACTTTCCATAACCAATGCAAGGAGATTATACCATGGAATTTACGACGAAACTTTCTGATACTATGAATTACTTAAATAAGAAGCTGGATGTGGACGGTAATTTTGATCTGGTTTACCGGACCTTCTATGTGGCCGGCAGAGAAGCATGTATTTACTATATAGAGGGCTTTACAAAAGGAGAGGTCTGGCAGAAATTAATGGAGGCCTTTGCTTCCATAACACCTGATGTCATGCCTCCTGACGCTCATGAATTTTCAAAAAAACTTCTGCCATACAGTCAGGTAGGACTTGTCAAAGACGAGGAAGCCATGATTAAACAGCTTCTGGCAGGAATCTCCTGCCTGTTTATTGACGGGTATGATAAATGCTTTACCCTGGACTGCAGAAGTTATCCGGTTAGAGGTGTAGCAGAGCCGGAAAAAGATAAGGTTTTAAGGGGGTCCAGAGATGGATTCGTTGAAACCCTCACTTTTAACACGGCTTTGATCCGGAGAAGAATCCGCGACCCAAAATTAACCATTGAGATCATGAATATGGGGGAAAGTTCCCATACAGACATAGCTGTGTGCTATTTTAAGGGACGGGTGGATGATAAACTTCTTACAACCATAAAGGATCGGATTAATAAGCTGCACGTAGATGCTCTTACCATGAACCAGGAAAGCCTGGCTGAATGTATTTATCCCTATAAATGGTACAACCCTTTTCCAAAATTTAAATATTCAGAACGTCCGGATACCGCAGCTGCTTCCCTGCTTGAGGGAAATATTATTATTCTGGTAGATAACTCCCCATCCGCCATGATTCTTCCCTCCTCTGTCTTTGACATCATTGAGGAAGCCGATGATTATTACTTTCCTCCCATTACAGGAACTTATCTGCGGCTTTCCAGGCTTATTATATCTATTTTTACGCTGTATTTAACACCCTTGTGGCTGCTGTTTATGCAAAATCCGGATATGATTCCTGACTGGCTGCGCTTTATCCGTTTATCGGAAGAGCCTCAGGTTCCTCTTTTGTTTCAGCTTCTGATTCTGGAATTTGCCATTGACGGACTTCGACTGGCTGCTGTGAACACGCCCAGCATGCTGACCACTCCCTTAAGTGTGATTGCCGGTATTGTAATGGGAGAATACTCCGTTAAATCCGGCTGGTTTAACAGTGAAACCATGTTATATATGGCCTTTGTAACTGTAGCAAATTATTCCCAGTCAAGCTTTGAACTGGGCTACGCATTTAAATTTATCCGTATGATGCTTCTGGTCTTAACCGCGCTTTTAAACGTATGGGGCTTCATGATTGGATTTATATTGTCCATATGTGCCGTAGTCTTTAATAGAACCATAGCAGGTAAGAGCTATATCTATCCCCTCATTCCCCTCCACCTTTCAGAGCTGAGAAAAAGGTTGTTCCGGGGACGTCTTCCTCATAAAGAAAAACAGAGTTAAAAAAAGCAGGCGGAACTTGTATCCCGCCTGCTTTGTATTATTCGTCAATGCTGTAGTTTGGTGCTTCTTTTGTAATGTGAATGTCATGAGGATGACTTTCCTTTAAGGAAGCAGCTGAAATCTTAACAAATCTGCCTGTTTCCTGAAGGGTCTTAATATCCTTTGCTCCACAGTATCCCATACCGGAACGGAGACCGCCAAGCATCTGGAATACCGTATCCTCTACCATGCCTTTGTATGCCACCCGGCCTTCCACGCCTTCCGGAACCAGCTTTTTCGCATCTGTCTGGAAATAACGGTCCTTGCTTCCGTTTTCCATAGCAGCGATAGAGCCCATACCACGGTAAACCTTATACTTTCTTCCCTGATACAGTTCAAATGTTCCCGGGCTTTCATCACAGCCAGCAAACATGCTTCCCATCATACAAACGCTTCCGCCTGCTGCAATGGCCTTTGTTAAGTCTCCTGAGTATTTGATTCCTCCGTCTGCAATGATAGGAACCCCATGTTCCTTAGCTACGCTGTAGCAGTCCATAACTGCTGAAATCTGGGGTACACCGATTCCTGCAACCACACGGGTGGTACAGATGGAACCAGGTCCGATTCCTACCTTAACCGCATCAACTCCTGCTTCAATAAGAGCCTTAGTCGCTTCACCAGTAGCCACATTACCGGCAATGACAGAAAGGGCTGGATATGTTTCCTTAATCATTCTGACGCAACGGATCACGTTCTCAGAATGTCCATGGGCAGAATCCAGAACTACCACATCTACTTTTGCTTCCACAAGAGCTTTCACACGGTCAAGAACGTTGGCAGTGATTCCAACAGCTGCTCCGCACAGAAGTCTTCCCTGTCCGTCCTTTGCTGATAATGGGTATTTGATCTGCTTTTCAATATCCTTAATGGTAATAAGACCCTTTAAGTTAAATTCATCATCTACGATTGGAAGCTTTTCTACTCTCGCTTTGGCAAGAATCTTCTTTGCCTCCATCAGAGTAATTCCTTCTCTTGCTGTCACAAGATTTTCAGAAGTCATACACTCCTTGATTTTTCTGCTGAAGTCCTCTTCAAACTTTAAATCACGGTTGGTGATAATACCGACTAATTTTTTTCCCTCTGTGATCGGTACGCCGGAAATACGGAATTTACCCATCAGCTCGTCCGCATCTTTTAATGTATGTTCCGGGGAAAGATAGAATGGATCCGTTATGACGCCGTTTTCTGACCTCTTAACCTTATCAACCTCTTCTGCCTGCTCTTCAATCGACATGTTCTTGTGAATAATGCCGATGCCACCCTGTCTTGCCATGGCAATTGCCATGCGGTGTTCGGTAACGGTGTCCATTCCTGCACTCATAAGTGGAATGTTCAGCTTGATGGTTTTTGTAAGGTTGGTCGATAAATCAACCTGATTGGGTATTACGTCTGAATAAGCTGGAACTAACAGCACATCATCAAATGTAATGCCTTCGCCAATAATTGTACCCATTATTTTCCTCTCCTTCGCTTAATTTTATACTTTTTAAAATAAACATTTTTGCTTATTAGTTAAATAGTTTAGCAAACTTTGCTTTGGTTGTCAACGGACATTTTCCTGTTTTTTTCCGCCCTCTGTGGACAGTAAAATGAACATTTCTAATAAATAATTACTTAGCCAGGTCCACCGAAAAAAAAAGACCGCAGGAATTCACTTCTGCTGATTAAAGCAATGAATTCTGTACGATCTTTTCTGAGCTGGCAGTAACACGTCACGTAAAATTCCAGACCCTGAACCGGCCTGCGGATCATCCTTTCCGGTACAGCATCACCGCGCCGAAGGGGCTCAGCGTCACCCTGTCCTCAAAGATTTTTACATTTTCATAATTAGACAGCAATACCTCCCAGCCATCCAGTACCTCTTTTTGTTTCACGATCTGCTCCTGCCCGGTGAAGTTGGCAAATACCAGCAGCTTTTCTTCATATAAGACCCTCTTATAGGACATGATGCCCTGATTATCCACAAAAACCGGTTCATAGCTCCCGTCACTGATGATATCGTACTGCTTTCTCAATTCCACCAGCTTCTGATAATAGGTAAAAATGGAATCAGGATCAGAAAGGCTCTCTTTTACATTGATCTCCCGGCAGTTTTTGTTGACAGCCAGCCACGGCGTTCCGGAAGTAAATCCGCCATTTTCCTCTCCGTCCCACTGCATAGGGGTTCTGGCATTGTCTCTGGACCGTTCCTTAAGTATCCGGTAGATATCCTCTTCCTTCTGCCCCTGCTCCTTTAAAATATTAAAATAGTTCAGACTTTCAACATCCCGGTACTGGGATATATCCGTGAAGCAGGCATTGGTCATACCGATTTCCTCTCCCTGGTAGATAAAGGGCGTTCCTCTCATCCCGTGAATCACCGTAGCCAGCATCTTGGCGGACTGCTTCCTAAAGATTCCGTCGTCACCAAACCGGGATACCGCTCTCGGCTGGTCGTGATTGCACCAGAATACTGCATTCCATCCGTTTCCCCCGGCGATGCCCTCCTGCCATGTGTGGAAGATCTTTTTCAGCCGCCCAAAGTCATAGGACATTAAGGACCATTTATCCCCGTCCTTATAATCCACTTTTAAGTGATGGAAGTTAAAGCACATCTTCAGCTGCTTTTCCTCCGGGTTTGTGTAACGGATACAATGGTCTATGGTGGTGGAAGACATTTCCCCTACTGTGACCACATCTTCCGAATCAAGCCCTGTATCCTCCACGATTTCCCGCAGGAACTCATGAATCCGGGGACCATCCGTGTAGAAACGGCGTCCGTCCCCCTCCTCATCATCTTCAAAAACAGTTGGTTTGGAAACCAGATTAATGACATCGAACCGGAATCCCCGGATTCCTTTCTCTTTCCAGAAACGGAGAACATTTTTTATTTCTTCCCGTACGTCCCGGTTCTCCCAGTTTAAATCCGCCTGGGTCACATCATATAAATGCAGATAATACTTTCCCAGCTTTTCTACGTATTCCCATGCATTTCCCCCGAATTTGGACTGCCAGTTCGTGGGCGGACTGCCCTCGGTTCCATCCTGAAAGAAATAGTAATCCTGATATTTTTTCTCACCTGCAAGAGCCCGTTGAAACCACTCATGTCTCGTAGAAGTGTGGTTGAAAACCATGTCAAGCATGAGCCTCATGTCCCGGTCCTTTGCCTCAGATATCAGGTGATCCAAATCCTCCATGGTTCCGAATAAGGGATCGATCCGGCAGTAATCCTCAATATCATAGCCGTTATCATTCTGAGGTGATACGAAAAATGGAGTGAGCCAGAGGTAATCCACACCCAGCTTTTTTAAATAGTCCAGCTTTTCAATAATGCCCTTTAAATCCCCGATTCCGTCTCCGTCTGTATCCATAAATGATTTGGGATAAATCTGATACACACATGATTTTTTAAAATTCTGCATTTACTAAATTCCTTTCTTTTTGCCCACAGCGACAGTCAGCCCAAAGGGTACTGCAATGGCAATCAGCATGCAGATGGCGAAGATCCCCATATACTGAGGCTGTATGGACAGGATTCCCGGAATGCCGCCAACTCCGATGGAATTAGCCATAACGTTCATTCCAACGGAAACGGTTGCCGCAATGGCAGAGCCGATCATAGCGGAAAGGAAAGGGAACCCCCTCTTTAAGTTCACGCCGAACATAGCCGGCTCAGTCACCCCTAAATAACAGGAAATGCAGGCAGGAATGGAAATCTGCTTTGATTCCTCATCCTTTTTCTGTAAATAGATCATGCCCAGTACTGCAGATCCCTGCGCAATGTTAGACAAAGCGATCATTGGCCACAGCATGGTTCCGCCGAACTCCGCCATGAGCTGGAGATCGATGGCATTGGTCATATGGTGCAGCCCTGTGATGACAAGGGGCGCATATACAAAGCCGAATAATGTGGCAAACAACCAGCGTAAATTAGAAGTAAGCCCTGCATAAACCACCTTTGATATAGCGGAGCCAATGGCCCAGCCGATGGGTCCAACTACTGCATGGGCGGCAATTACTGCCAGTAGCAGGGAACAGAAAGGAACAACAATCATGGAAATGGCCTGAGGAGTGATCTTCTTAAAAAACCTCTCCAGATAAACCAGTACAAAGCCTGCTAAAATTGCCGGAATAACCTGGGCCTGGTAGCCGATCATTCTCATTTTTACGAAACCGAAATCCCAAACCGGTATCTCTACGCCCGGCGCCATGGCATAGGCGTTCAAAAGCTGGGGAGAGACTAAGGTCAGACCCAGAACAATTCCCAGGATCTGTGTGGTTCCCATCTTTCTCGTAACGGACCATGTGATACCCACGGGAAGAAAGTGGAAAATAGCCTCGCCTAAAAGCCAGAGGAAGCTGTAAACGCCGGACCAGAACTGGGAAACGGCCACCAAAGTCTCTGTCCCGCCGTTCATGAATTTAATTTCACCGATAATATTCCGAAAGCCCAGAATGAGACCGCCTACGATAATGGCGGGAATCAGGGGAGCAAATATTTCCGCTATATCTGCTACCACTCTCTGCAGCGCATTCATGTTGCCCTTAGCTTCCTTCTTCACTTCGTCCTTTGATACGCCTTCTATTCCTGAAATCGCTGCAAATTCATTGTAAAAAGCCTGCACGTCGTTTCCAATGATAACCTGAAACTGTCCAGCCTGTGTAAAGGTACCCTTAACGCTTTTCAATGCTTCAATCTTCTGCGTATCAGCCTTTGACGGATCTGACAGCACGAAACGCATTCTGGTCATACAGTGAGTCACAGCCCCTATATTCCCCTTACCTCCGACGAGGTCCAAAAGCTGCCTGGAATCATCTTCATATTTCCCCATATCCATACTCCTTTTCCATATGTTTTTAAATTAGTTGCAACTTATATGTTATTATTATGTTTTGACTATAACATATACGTATATCTTTGTCAACATATAGGAAGAAATATATTCCTGCCATTTGATATATCTTCTTACAGCTTCCTTCTGGCGAAATCCACAAACTTAAACTTGTCCGGCCTGTGGCGGGATTCGGTAAACTGAAACAGGGTGGAATCCTCCAGATAAGTATAACTCTTCACCACCACAATCATATCATAGCTTCCCATATCCAGCAGGCGGTAATCCTCATCTGTAGCCATGTGTACCGTGATTTCCTTCATAGCAAATCCGATTTTCAGGCCAAGCTCCTTTTCCAGATATTCGTAAACAGAATCCTGTGCCGCACGGAGAGGCAGATTTTCCACTACCTTTCGTGAAAAATAATCCTTGTCAATAATGATCTTCTCTCCCTCAATCTCCCTGACTCTCTCAAGTAAAAATGCTTCATCCTCTGGTCCGATCTGCAGGGCAGCCATCAGATTTTTATCTCCCTTGACAATTTCTAAATTTTCCACAATGGTTTTGGGCTTAGAATCAGAAAACCTGTAGATTTCCTTAAAGCTTGCGATTTCGGATACAGGAAAATTGAATTTGTTCTTGTCCAGAACCTCCGCCGCCTTTCCTCTGGCCTTTTGGATGTAACCGTCCTGAACCAGAAGTTCCAGAGCCTTGCGCACCGTATCCCGGGAAGCGCCGTAAGCCTCCATCAGCTCGCCCTCCGCCGGAAGCTTATCTCCTGGCTCATATTCCCGCCTGTCAATCTTATCTAAAAGCAGCTTATAAAGATGCCTGTATTTACTTTCCATAATTGTTTAACCTCCATTTTACCGGGTTTATTTATATATTTCTGATAAGTATTGATTTCATTGTAACATATACGTATATGTCAGTCAAATAAAAGTGCTTTCCCGTAAAGCAAAAAAAGAATCAGGCGGCCTGGTTAAACCGTCTGATTCCTTTTATTACATCTGAGTTACAACTTTGCGAGGTGCAGTCATCTTCATACAGCGGAGCAGCTTGTCATTTGGTTCAAAAATAATCTTCGTCCGTTCAGAACCAGACTGGCTAATCAGTGTATAAGTCTTAGCATCAGGTATTTTGGAAGAAAAATCCAGTACTTTCATGTTGCCTGATTCATGATCTCTGGCTTCAGTAGAACCGGTAGGCGCTACAATCTGAATTTCCTCCATCGATCCTTCCCAGGCTTTCTTACGCTTGCTTTTGCCGTAAATTCTGTCTATGGACAAAGTATTGGTCACAAACAGATACTCATATTCCACATCACTGTTTCGGAATACGACGTAGGTTGCCGCTCCGGCAGCGAATAAAATAATCACTCCAAAGATACCGAAAACCGGAGAGATGGACAGGAAAAATGCAATTACACATAGAATTCCCATCACAATTTTCAGTAACATGGTATAAGCCGGAGACTTCCTCTTTACAAGCCATTCTGCATACATTTCATTCATAATAATACTGGATCCTTTCTCATACCTGCAAGGCGTCTCTTCTGTACAAATCTTACATCATATCCATTCCGCCCGGAGCCGGAACTGCAGGTGCTTTTTCCTTAATATTAGCAACAACAGACTCTGTTGTCAATAAGGTAGATGCAACACTGGTCGCATTCTGAAGTGCACTTCTTGTTACCTTGGTAGGATCAAGAATGCCAGCATCAACCATATCTACGTAAGCTTCTTTGTATGCATCAAAGCCAGTGCCTACTTTTGCTTCTTTGACTTTATTGATGATAACGCTTCCTTCCAGTCCTGCATTGGCTGCAATGTGGTATAACGGAGCTTCAAGAGCCTTTAAGATGATCTTTCCGCCGGTCTTCTCATCGCCTTCCAGACCATTTACAAGACCTTCAATTTCAGTGATCGCATGGATATAAGCAGAACCGCCGCCTGCGATTACGCCTTCCTCAACTGCTGCTCTTGCTGCGGATAACGCATCCTCCATACGAAGCTTTGCTTCCTTCATCTCTGTCTCTGTTGCAGCACCAACACGGATTACTGCTACGCCGCCGGATAATTTTGCAAGTCTTTCCTGTAATTTCTCTTTATCAAATTCAGAAGTTGTTTCTTCGATCTGGCTCTTAATCTGACCGATTCTTGCATCAATGGCAGCCTTGTCACCGGATCCGTCAACAATAACGGTATTCTCCTTCTGGATCTTTACTGATTTTGCACGGCCTAACATGTCAAGAGTTGCGCTCTTTAATTCATAGCCCAGTTCTTCAGAGATCACGGTTCCGCCTGTTAATACTGCGATATCCTGTAACATCTCTTTTCTTCTGTCGCCGTAGCCAGGAGCTTTCACACCAACTACATTAAAGGTTCCTCTTAATTTATTAACAATCAGAGTGGTTAATGCTTCGCCTTCAATATCCTCTGCAATGATAAGAAGTCTTGCGCCGGACTGAACAACCTGCTCTAATAAAGGAAGAATCTCCTGAATGCTGGAAATCTTCTTGTCAGTAATAAGAATATATGGATCGTCAAGATTAGCTTCCATCTTCTCCATATCGGTGCACATGTAAGCGGAAATGTATCCTCTGTCAAACTGCATACCTTCTACAAGATCCAGCTCTGTCTTCATGGTCTTGGACTCTTCGATAGTGATAACGCCGTTATTGGAAACCTTCTCCATAGCGTCAGCTACCATCTCGCCAACTTCATCATCTGCCGCAGAAATAGCTGCAACTCTTGCGATGGATGCTTTGCCTTTGATCGGCTCGCTCATCTTAGCGATAGCATCAATAGCAGCTTCTGTTGCTTTCTTCATTCCCTTTCTTAATACGATTGGGTTAGCTCCGGCTGCCAAGTTCTTCATACCTTCATTGATCATAGCCTGAGCCAGAACAGTGGCTGTTGTGGTACCGTCACCGGCTACATCATTGGTCTTGGTAGCAACTTCCTTTACAAGCTGTGCTCCCATGTTCTCAAATGCATCTTCCAGTTCAATCTCTTTTGCAATGGTAACACCATCGTTGGTGATTAACGGTGCTCCAAATGATTTATCAAGTACAACGTTTCTTCCTTTCGGACCTAAGGTTACACGAACGGTATCTGCTAACTGATTCACTCCTGATTCAAGTGCTTTTCTGGCTTCTACGCCATATTTAATCTGCTTTGCCATGATTCATTCCTCCAGTTTAAAGTTTAATTTGTGATTTTATATAAGGAAATCACACCTTTTTATCAAAATCTGCTGTTACCTGCCGGTACTGCGTTTATTATTCGATTACTGCCAGAATATCGCTCTGTTTTACAATTACATACTTCTCGTCGTCTTCTCCGGTTTCGATCTCTGTTCCTGAATATTTGGAGAAGATTACTTTATCGCCTGTTTTCACCTGCATGGAAACTTCCTTACCATCTACAAGACCGCCAGGTCCTACTGCGATGACTTCCGCCTGCTGTGGCTTTTCTTTTGCCTGACCCGGCAGAACAATACCGGACTTTGTTGTCTCCTCTGCAACCAATGGTTTTAACACAACTTTGTCAAATAATGGTACTAATTTCATTGCAATTCCTCCTCATAACCTTCTTATTATTTCTTTCTGATTGGCCTTTAGAAAGAAGTTATATTTTATTCACATAATATGTTATATCACTCATTATTAGCACTGTCAATAGTTGAGTGCTAACTTTATATTTTTTTTACAAATTTACCATATTTAAACGGAAAGAGCCGATACTTACATAGTTTATAGAAATTTTCTTATTATATACCTTTATTTTTTTCCGGGTAAGTATTACAATAGGTAAGAGAATGAAAGGAGTGTTTAAAATGGCAAAAAGAGGTAATGGTTTTGGGAAATTCGTGGCACTTGCCACTATCGCCGGTGCTGTTGCCGCCGGCATCTCTTATTTTACAAAATACAAATCCTTCCATAAGGAGCTGGAAGAAAACTTCCATGATTTTGAAGATGACGGGAATGATGACATTTCCAAAATTGACAGTACGATGAACCGCAATTATGTTTCCCTTCATGCAAACAAGGATGAGCTGAAGACAGCAGCCTCCGATATGGCAGATGCGGCAAAAGATGCAGCCAATGCAGCCAAAAATATGATGAAGGATGCGGCTACCATCGTCAGTGATACAGCTAAGGAAGCAGCTTCTGCAGTGGCTGATACAGCCAGGGATATGTTTGATTCTGCAATGGAGAAGGAAGATATGGCAGATGACGATTCTGATTTGACGGAGGACGGAGGTCTGGACTATTCCGCTTCTGGATCAGGACAACCTTCTGCAGATGAAACACCAGAAGATAACACAGATTCCTTAACAAAGGAATCTTCAGATGATACCACCACCATTGTGGAGGAAGAATTGCAATAAATAATCTGCTGAATGCAGGGAAAAGGAGTGGATTCCGGAAGAGCCGTTTCGGAATCCACTCCTTTTTCTATTCTTATTAACCATTTAAGGTTCAATACAATATTCAAACCCGGCTTCCTGGATGATTTTTATGGTGCTGTCAATGCTTTCTCCGTCTGCAGTTAAGTATCCGGAGGCAAAGACAGAATCAACCGCATAAAACATCCATTTTTCTTTTCCTTTTAAATAAAGTTCTCTTCCCGCCGCACACCGGATATCAGATTCGGGATTCAAAAGTCTGGCCAGGCAAAGTACTTTTAAGCAGTATTCAGAGGTGAGAATAGCTGTACTCTGATGTTCCAGAGCCGTACCTTTTATGGGTATCAGAAAATTAATGGGAACTGCTTTGGGATTGATATCCCGAATCTCAAACAGCATGTCCACCACATCCTCCGGCTTCTCTCCCAATCCCACGATTCCGCCGCAGCACAGCTCAAATCCCAACTCTTTCAGCATCTCTATATTAGCAACCCTCTGCTCATAGGTGTGGGTCGTACAGATATTGGGATAATAGTTTCTGCCTGTATTTAAATTATGGTTGATTCTGTCCACCCCGGCCTCTTTTAAGATCATCGCCTGCTCTTTCGTGAGAAAACCGATGGAACAGCAGATGGGAGTATTGCTTTCTTTCTTCAGTCTCAGAATCTCATTGGCAAATGCAACAATTTCCTGATCTGAAAAACGGATTCCGCTTAATCCGATGCAATGCCTTGCCAGCTTCTTTTCTTTGACCAGATAACCGTCTTGTAAAAGCTTCTCACTGGTGATCAGTTCATAGGTATCAATGTCCGTTTTCGCTTGTCCTGACTGGGCGCAGTAAGCACAGTTCTGGGAACAGTTACCACTGCGGGCATTGGTAAGCAGATGTATACTCACCATATTTCCTTTATGCTTCCTTCGTAATGTATATGCCGCTTCAAGAAGTTTCGGAAGTTCTACATCCGGCATCAGAAGAATGGATCTGGCATCTTCCTTTGTAAGATTTATGTACGGATCAGTCATTTTCTGACCTCCTTTTATTCTTCATCACCACTGTAAAATTCTTTGAATTACAGAATATAACCGACGGACTAAAACGATGGTGATGCATGTCTTTAATAAATCACCCGGCAGAAACGGAATTACACAAAGACTAAGTGCTGCTGTAAAAGAAGTGTGGGTAATATAAGAAAACCACAGGGTTCCAAATGTGTAAGTGACCAGCCAGCCAGCAAGAATGGATATGGCCAGTGTTTTAACCGTGCGTTTTCCAAATCGTTCCAGAACCCATCCGGTTACATAGGCTGATACAACATAACCGATGATATATCCTCCCGTTGGACCCGCTATTCTGGTCAGCCCGCCGTTAAATCCGGAAAAAACCGGAAGACCCGCTGCTCCCATCAAAACAAAGGTAAGCTGGCTTAATGCCCCCAGCCTTGATCCCAGTAACCCCGCCGCAAGAAAGGTAGAAAGGTGAGCGAAATTAACGGGTACCGGTCCGATGGGTATGATAATCTGAGACAGGATTGCAGTCAGAGATGCAAACAAAGCACATAATGTAATTTCTTTTGTTTTTGAATTTTTCATGAAAAATCCCCCTGTAGAATGATGTCATTTTTCATCATTATACAAAGGGATTTTTGTATTGTCAACCATATTATAATTTCAGGTTAACATTTCATTATTTTTCGTAAAGAAACTCTTCCGGAAGGGTAACTTTAAAATCACGGGCAAGATCTTTAAAGTTCTGTGGTGTGATTGTCTGCAGTTTATCCGGTCGTATGGATAAAACCTTTACCAGAATCTCCGCTGATTTTTCAACCGTATGCATTAATCCGAAGGTCAGGTCAAAGTCTTCACCGGAAGCAAAGAGACCATGATGGGCCCAGACTGCTACGTCATATTTCTTCATTAACTCACTGGTGGCGACTGCGATATCGCGTCCGCCTGGTACCATCCAGCCAACCACACCAACACCACTTGGGAAAACAACGGGACATTCGGTAGCCATCTCCCATAACTCTCTTGTAAATACACGATCTTCCAATGGCAGCACAAAGGTTAATGCAATTACATTAGCCGGATGAGCATGGTAAATGACCCGGTGCAGACCATTGGTTGCAATCTTCTTCACTTCATGATTCATTAAATGGGATGGCAGCTCACTGGTTGGGCGTCCTCCGTTTACAAGTCCCCAGCAGATCCGGTAATTTTCTCCGGATTCATCGATTTCTATGATACAGGTGTTGGCAGCCGGATCTAAAATCACATTACGGAAATATTTTCCGCTTCCTGTGACCATAAAGTATTCTCCTGCCAGATCTTTAACCGTTGTTCCGATGGGCTGCCAGGAAGTGTTTTGATCTAACTCTTCCTTTACAGACTCCACTTCTTCTGCCTTAATCCGGTAGCTTAGATTGCCTCCGTTTCTTTCATGCCAGTTCTGCTTAAAACCATCGTCACACATACGGATAAAGCCTTTTACAAATTCTGCATCTAATATCTTCATTTTTTTCTCCTCTATTTGCGGTCTGCCAGCACATCTTTTTCATATGCGGTAATCTGGCTGAACCAGTCTTCTTTCGCAGGTACTCCATTTATCTCACAGAAATAATTCCATACATCACCGACCGGATAGAGCTTTAACTCTTCCTGAAGCATCATAAGCTCTGTGAATTTACGGGATTCCTGTAAAGCAGCCAGTTTCTCATTGGGAAGCAGAAGGGCGTTTAAAAGAGCTTTCTGCATATTTCTCATTCCTACTACCCAGGCGCTTAAACGGTTGATGCTGGCATCAAAAAAGTCCAGAGCCAAAAGGACACGGTCTGCTCCGCCACGTACAACCTCTTTTGCAATCTCTTTCGTCTCATCGTCAAACAGTACCACATGGTCACTGTCCCAGCGAACGGGTCTGGTTACATGAAGTGCTACTTTATCAAAAAACAGAAGCATGGAAGAGATCTTGTCGGAAACTACCTCAGTGGGGTGATAATGTCCGCTGTCCAACAGGCAGAGAATATCATTCTTTGATGCATAGTTCATATAAAATTCATGGGAGCCTACAGTACAGCTTTCCATTCCAATGCCAAATACCTTAGATTCCACTGCAACGAATACCTTAGATTTATCGTAATCCATGGAAAGAATCTGGTCAAGGGAATCTTTTAATCTTGCTCTCGGTGAGGTACGGTCTGCGGGAATGTCCTTAAATCCATCTGGAATCCAGATATTCATGGTACAGGGTGAGCCTAACTCTTGGGCAAAATACTGGGAAATGCGGATGCATGCCTGTACATGGCGGATCCAGAATGCCCTGATTTCAGGATCTTCACTTGATAAGGTGGCATTCTCTGCCTTTGGATGGGAAAATAAGGTAGGATTAAAATCAATGCCGATCCCTCTCTCCTTTGCAAATTCTACCCATTTTGCAAAATGCTTTGGTTCCAGCTCATCCCGGTCAGCCCATTCTCCCTTTTCAAAGATTCCGTAGCTTGCATGAAGATTGATTCTGTGTTTTCCAGGAATCAGGCTCAGCGCCTTGTCCATATCTGCCATCAGTTCTTTGGGATTACGTGCCCGTCCCGGATAATTTCCGGTGGTCTGGATACCTCCTGATAATGCACCGGCTCCATCAAATCCGGTTACGTCATCTCCCTGCCAGCAGTGCATGGAGATCGGGATCTGTTTCAGTGCAAGAAGTACCTGGTCTGTATCAACGCCTATTGCTTTATATGATTCCTTTGCTGCTTCATATCTCTCTTTGATTGTCATGTTTATTTCTCCCTTTCTTTTTTTCAATCTAAATGGAATACCGGTTTTAACCCGTCTGAAACAGGGCTGTTGTCAGGATTTGTTTTCATAATATCCGCCATATAGTCCCACCATTTCCGGTTAATGGGGGTATCTGCAGATTTCGCCCATTTCTCTTCCTCTTCTATTTCAATATATCCATAAAGCACATTGGTTTCTTCATCTAAAAATATGGAATAATTATGTCCGCCGCATTCATGAATCATTTCTTTCATTTCCGGCCAAAGCAGATTGTGGCGTCTCTCATATTCCTCCGCCATTCCTTCATTTAAATACATTTTAAATGATTTTCTGATCATATTGCTCCTCTCCTATCCACAGCCGTTTACATCGGCTTATATTCTTTTACAGAGAATGACTGGTATACTGATTCTCTTGCTGTTTTTAAATCTACAAATTCTCCATATGAGATCATCTGAGCCAGCAGATTTCCAATCGCAGTGGCTTCTCCCGGTCCGGCATAAACAGTTTTCCCCGTCTGTTTTGCAGTTAATTCATTGAGGTAAGCTGCATTGGAGCCGCCTCCCACCACATGAAGACTGGAATATGTTTTTCCTGTAATGGACTGAAGCTCTTTGGCTGTCTCTTTATAGCATACCGCAAGACTGTTATAAATCACCGCCGCAATTTCTCCTGCACTTTTTGGTACAGGCTGGTTATTTCTCTGACAGAACCCAGCAACCTCATTTATCATGCTCTCAGGAGCCAGAAAACAGTTATCGTTACAGTCAACCAGAGATGGGATACTTTCCTTTGATGCAAGCTCACACAGCTCTGCAAAGGAATAAATTTCACCTCTCCCCGCCAGTTCTTTTTTTACTGACTGTATCATCCAAAGTCCCATAATATTTTTTAAATACCGATAGCGGAAATCGTACCCGCCTTCGTTGGTAAAATTAGCTTCCATACTTTTGATGGAACAATCAGCAGCCGGAAGTTCGGTTCCCATAAGCGACCAGGTTCCTGAGCTGATGTATAGTATGTCCTCCTGAAGTTCTTTTCTTCCCGGAACTTTAGGAACAGCCATTACCGCAGAACCGGTATCATGAGTGGCAGGTAACACCACGGTACAGGAAAATCCCACGTCTTTTATAATATCCTCAGTAAACTGGCCCACCTTTGTACCAGGCATGGAAAGGGGTCTAAATAACTTTTCCGGATAGGAAAGCATACGAATCAGTTCATAATCCCAATCCTCGGTTACAGGGCTGACCAGCTGGGTAGTGGTAGCATTGGTATACTCCTGTTTCTTTTCTCCTGTCAGCAGAAAATGAAAGTAATCCGGTATCATAAGGAGCGATTCGGCTCTCTTAAGAAGATCTGGTTCTTTCTCCTTAACAGCCATCAGCTGATAAATCGTGTTGAAGATCTGTTTTTGAATTCCGGTTCTCTTATATAAATCATTCTGGGAAATGATTTCATATACCTTTTCATCCATTCCCGTTGTTCTGTCATCCCGGTATCCTGCTGCTCTTCCAAGAATTTTATTCTCCTCATCAAGAAGGACAAAATCCACTGCCCAGGTGTCAATGCCCATGCTGACGGGTATCTTACCAAGTTTTTTACACTGCTTCAGTCCCTCTTTTATTTCAACAAATAAGGACTCCACATCCCAGGATAAATGACCATTCTCCTGCTTCATGCCATTGTCAAAACGGTAAATCTCTTCCAGAATTATCTTGTTGTCCTTCACAGTGCCGAGTATATGACGACCACTGGAGGCTCCAATGTCTACCGCAAGATAATATTTTTCCATACGCACCACACTCTTTCATCATTATTGCCCACGCTCTTTGGGCATAAAGGGATACCCGCAGGGTGTTTCATTATTATTGCCCATGCTCTCTGGGCATAAAGGGATACCCACATTTCTATATATATCATAACGGATATTTAAATAAAAAATAAGGACGCTGTTTAATTAAAACTACGTCCTTATTTGCACTTTCTTTTAAAGTTACTAGAAAATATTAAATAGATTAACACGTAATATAGTCGTAAGTTTGGGTATAATCGCCGTATACACCTCGTCTGCAATTATGCTATAATATAAATATCAAAGGTGTGGTTTGCTTTACGGGTACGTGAGTCCGGTTTTAGTGAACTGCATTTTTTATTTTATTAGAAAGAGGTGAGATATTATGAACATAGGTGATGTCTTTATATACGGAAGTCATGGTATTTGTGAGGTTACCGGATTACAGGATATGTGTATGGATGAAAAAATCAGCCAATATTATGTACTCAAACCTGTTTACCATGCTGCCGCTACAGTATACATTTCATCTATTAGCAGCAGAAGAAAAACTGAAATTCGCCACATTCTCTCTGCCGATGAAATTTTCTCTCTACTAAAAAATATGCCGGATAAAGATCACATATGGAATAATGATAATCGTAAGCGAAAAGAATTATACCGCCAGATTCTTGCAGATGGTAACCATTCCGAACTTGTAAAAATGGTAAAAACTTTACGTTGGCACAAACAAGAGATAAAAAACACGAATAAAAATAATAAACTACAGATCTCCGATGAAGACTTTCTTAAGGATGCTGAAAAAGCGCTTTGCGAGGAGTTTGCTTATGTATTGAACATCAAGCGTGAAGAGGTTATTCCGTTTATTTATGAACAGTGATGTTAACCCCGACTATTCAATCTATTATTTTTTTATTTTTTCTTGACATACTCAAATTATCGTGTTATGCTTTAAATAGTATTTAAATAAAGTCTTGATTTCGCATATATACGTAAGTCATTATTCTATTGATGATTTACGCATATGTGCGATTTTTAGTTTTATCGAATATAATTATAATTTAAGGAGGTATCTTTAATGAATAAAGGTACAGTAAAATGGTTTAATGCGCAAAAGGGATTTGGTTTTATCAGCGACGAGAAGGGTAACGATATTTTCGTTCATTTCTCAGGTCTCGCTATGGACGGTTATAAGTCATTAGATGACGGACAGTCTGTAACATTTGATGTTACAGAGGGTAATCGTGGGTTACAAGCTGTAAACGTTAACCTCGCATAAACATTAAAAAGACTGCTTTCGAGTGGTCTTTTTTTTATTTATATCAACAGTTTTCTTCATTGCCTCCATAAGATTGATGACGGGGCATAGTAAGTTAAAGTTTGTCAATTTATGGAACACAAGCGTGGCAATGAAAGGGCAGGAAAATAGCGGTTGCTCTCTTGATTTTGATATAAAGATATGTTATATTAGAATCACAAAAGGAATAACCGCCCCTCCACAAGGGGTTGGCCATGAATAAGATAGAAAATTCCACCCTCAAACACGTCCAATGTTTTACAAGGGTGGTTTTCTATGCCTGTTTCCAGGACTTTATAGAAAAACGCTACTTACAATTATAAAAAGTAAAGGTAAGTAATGCTAAAATGAACAAACCAAAGGCCATAAGGTCTTTAAAGTCATATTTCATCCGCACCACCTCCTATCTATGTATAGATAGAAGGCCAACGCCCTTGCAGTGACACGATTATTCCATATCACTATGGTAACATATCCCATTTTATTGTGCAATTACTTTTCCCCGAAAGCATGCGCAGAAACTGCCCTGCCGCTGTTTCTCAGCTTCTCTTCAGCTTCATTATCCACCATGCCCACACAAAGACAAATTATAATAATCTACCACAATACAAAACGTCACGGAATACTGAAATTCAGTATTTCCGTGACGCTTGATTATTTTTTCAATACCATTTTGCATAAATAAGAATAACCAGCCCCAATTGCTTTTAAACTTCCTACTCAGCCTTGGAAGAAATAAGTAATTCCTTTAAATCCATAATAGACATTTCGTGCTCGTCCAGTATTGTGGATACTTCCTTAAACTGTTCCAGCTTTATTTTATCCTGAATTTCTTTTTCCTTTTCATCCAGTGTAATAAGACTTTCCTTATACTGCTTGATGGATTCCTGAACTTCCGTTAATTCTTCCTGAAGTTTCTCAAGCGCTGTTTTTCTGACTCCTCTTGGCATATTGGTCCTCTCCTTTACAGATATTATTAAATTAACCATATATAACCAAGTATATGCAGAATTGTTTTTTATTATTACAAAAATACAAGTTATTAATAAATTATCTTTGTTTTCTTTTTTCCATTTTTAAAGTTTCACTTTTGGTTTATCATCCTAAACAAAGAAGAAAAGGGATACACCTTAATACTGTTATCTCTTACCATCGGGAAATGGCAACGTTACATTCTTATCCCTGTATTCTTTTGGAGACATGCCGTAGTAATTCCGGAAAATCCGATGAAAATAACTGGTATTGTCATACCCTACTGCAATGGATATATCCGTGATAGAAAGTCTGGTATTCAGAAGAAGAAAGGAAGCCTGATTCAGCCGCTTAATCTGAATCAGTTCCTTAAATGTCCGGCCGGTGAGACGTTTTACTGCTCTGCTCAGCCAGTAAATATTGTAGTTTAAGCAGGCTGCAAGTTCTGTCAGTTCCCCGTCTTTATAATTTTCATCGATAAATTTTAAAACCTGAAAAGTCAGCTTCTGATCAAAACTTTCAGATGTGTGGCTGATTTTATCGGTGTAGTGCATGAGTTGAAGAAATAAAAGCCCCATTGTAACCTGATTGATGCTTCTTTTATTTGGCTGGTCATTGAGCAGAGTCCATACCATATTTTCCACCAGATTCTGTACTGGAAGAACGTCAGCCACCTGAAAATGCAGGTAACTGGCATAGCGTGGATCAAAGCAAAGACTGCCTACCAGAAAATCTCTTAAAAGGTTTTTCTCCTCTCCCATCATCTGAAAAGCAGTATCAAAAAACTCCGGAAGAATGATAAAGTTAACGGCAATATCTCCCTCACCTGCAGGTAGTATTTCCTGTGTTGCATGCTGATTTAAAAACAGCAGTTCCCCGGTTTTTAATACTACCTCTTCCCCGTCAATCCGGTGTGTGGTCTCTCCCTGGCACATATAAATTACTTCTATATAATTGTGTTTATGTCTTGGGAAATGGACAAATCTGGTATGTGGTCTGATCCGGATCATTTTACCATGCTCCAGCATCTTTCTGCTGTCGATCACCAGCTCCTGCCCCTCTGTATAGCGCTTTCGGTCAATTTCCGGCCGGCCGTTTATGATCTCACGTTCCTCATCGGTAATCACTGCAAGACGGTTTATAATCTCCTGGTTCACTGACTGGTGCCTCCTCCTTCGTTTTGGGAGAACGTAATTAAGTTCCTCCACCGATCCTCTCCTATGGCTCGTTCACTAAGTGCATAGGCGTGGTCCTTTTCCCCGTTGGCAAGGAGTTTATAAATGACTGCCCCCTTTGCATCTGTTTCTCTGATCCACCGGTCATTTAACACAATCACTCCGTCTTTCGTCTGAAACTGCCAGACAGCAGTCTCTCCCTTCCTGTTGGTACTGGAATAAGTGATGTCTCCCTGCATGAGGTCATTCTCAAACAGACCGTTTTTAGAGGTTTTAACAGTAATATCCTGTGTAACCTCATCGTAATAACGGTAACCGCATTCGCCGCTGCCGTTCATCTTTCCATTTTTCCAGCTTCCATAGGAATAATCATACCGCTTACCTTCTTCCAGATTAAGGACTGAGATGGCCGAAACAGTTCCATCCGGCATTCCATTTTTAAAATCTCCATAAAATACAACGGTAGGCTTTAAAAATACGATTCCAGTTCCATCCCTGATCTCACGCTTCAACATCTCTTCTGAATACATACAGGGAAATTCAGCAATGGAATCACCATTTGTTTCTATTAATCTTGCAGCTCCTTCCAGATCGCCGTCTTTCAATCTGCCGTCCAGCCCTTCTAAAAATTCACGATTGGCTTCAGTCAGAGCAATTCCCCTATCCCCCATTTCTGTAACCGCTGTTTCTGGTGCTGGCGCTTCTTTTGCCTGAATCTGAGATAACTCTGTCTTCTTAATCTGTTTATCCTTATTCTGTACTTCCTTACTGTTTCTTGTGGTTCCTGCCACACTTAAAAGAAGCATCAGCAGGGATACCAGGGCAATGGTGACGCCAATTTTTATATTTTCTTCTCTTCTGGCTTTATTTCCATCATAATTCACGAATTTTCCCCCTTACTGCCGCCAACCGACCAGGCTTCTTTTAAAAGAGCAATCCCTTTTTGTATTTCCGTCTCAGTTAAATTTGCAAATCCAAGAATGACCGTAGGCGGATATTTGTTATGTTCCTTATGAATAAAGGATCCGGACAAACCGTATACTTTTACCTTTCTCTCCTCTGCCATTAAAACCAGTTCTTCCTCACTTCTTCCCTTCCGGTCTGTCAGAAGCAGATGCAGTCCTGCATGTTCTCCGCCAATTAAGAACTGATCTTCAAAGGATTTTAAACCAGCAGTCAGCACATCGTGCTTGGATTTATAAACGGCCCTCATCCGGTTTAAATGACGCTCATAATGTCCCTCAGACAGAAACTGATACAATATGTTCTGATCAATTCTTGATACCGTGGAAGCATAGAAACTGATCCGTTTCTGATAAATCTGATAAAGGGGAATGGGTAATACCACATAACTGACACGGATGGCTGGAGCAATGGATTTGGAAAAGGTACCGCAGTAAATCACCCGTTCCCTGTCATCCATACCCTGCAGGGCAGGAATCGGTTTTCCCTTATAACGGAACTCACTGTCGTAATCATCCTCAATTAAATACCGGTTCTCCTGTTCATACGCCCATGCAAGCAGCTCCTGTCTTCGTTTTACCGGCATAATAATTCCAGTGGGATACTGATGAGAGGGCATGACATAGGCTATATCTGCTCCGCTTTTTTCAAGCAGCGAGACATCCATTCCCGACTGATCCATATCAACAGGTACCACCTGATACTGCAGACTGTCAAACACCCGGTATGCCTGTCTGTAAGTGGGATTTTCCATGGCGATGGTTCTGTCCCTTCCCAGAATCTGGGACAGCAGCATCAGAAGATATTCACTTCCTGCACCTACAATGATCTGTTCCGGAAGACAGTTGACTCCTCTGGCAGAATGAAGATAGGAACGGATTGCTTCCCGAAACAGATATTCTCCCTGGGGATCTCCGGCTGCGAAGATCTCTCTGTTATCATCAATCAGCGTATTTTTTGATATCCGCCTCCATGCATTAAATGGAAAATTACAAAGATCAATTCCTCTTGGGGAAAAGTCCACAGCCCAGTCCTTTTTTACCCCTTCTTCCTCTTTTGCAGCAGTAAAAAAAGAGGGGGTACTCCTTAAAGTCTCCTGTCCGGTATGAATGAGTCCGTCGATTTTCAGTACAAAATAACCACGGCAGGGAACTGACTCAATATAGCCTTCTGATAAAAGCTGTTCGTAGGCCATCTGGGTGGTACTCCTGCTGACTTTTAAATGCTCCGCCAAAAGTCTGGTAGAGGGGAGGCGGACCGCTGGCTTAAGATTGCCTTTTACAATTTCATTCTTAATATAACTGTAAATCTGGCTGTAATAAGGCCAGCCTGGCTGGCTCTTTAACGGTATCATCAGTTCCATGTAACAACAATCCTCCTTTACCGGATAGGAAAAAATGCCGCACGTCCCTTATCTTGCGGTCATGCGGCATTTTTGTTCAGCTGTACTATTTTCCAATTTTAAAAGAACTCTTTAAGGAAACAATCCGGTTGAATACCAGATGCTCCGGTGTGCTGTCCTTGCAGTCAATACAGAAGAAGCCGTTTCTTACAAACTGGTAGCTGTCATATGCCCTGGCTCCTTCAAAGCTGGGCTCCACATAACAGTTCTTTAATACAGTCAGGGAATTGGGATTTAAGTTTAAGCTTCCGTCTTCGTTTAATTTTCCTTTTTCTTCGTCCACGATGTTCTCATATAAGCGGCACTCCACTTCCTGTGCAGTGGATGCAGCTACCCAGTGAATGGTTCCTTTCACTTTTCTGCCCTCAAATCCGGAACCACTCTTTGTCTCCGGATCATACGTGCAGTGAACAACCGTAACAT
This sequence comes from Lacrimispora defluvii, assembly GCA_013036995.1. Lineage (GTDB taxonomy): Bacteria > Bacillota > Clostridia > Lachnospirales > Lachnospiraceae > Lacrimispora > Lacrimispora defluvii. The sequence continues at coordinate 284,831 of JAAOXG010000001.1, read as the reverse complement.
TGCCGTTCTCGTCTTTTTCGCAGCCGGTACAGGTCACAAAATAAGCGTTCATGAGACGGACTTCATTGCCTGGGAATAAACGGAAGTACTTTTTAATGGGCTCTTCCATAAAATCTTCCCGTTCGATGTAAAGTTCTTTTCCGAATGGAACTTTTCTTTCACCCAGTTCCGGATTCTCCAGGTTATTGGCTACATTAAGATACTCCGTGGTATCTTCCGGATAATTATCAATTACCAGCTTAATGGGGTCTAAAATCGCCATCATTCTGGGTCTTTTCAGTTTTAAATCTTCCCTGATGCAGTACTCTAGCATCGCGTAGTCAACAGAACTGTTTGCCTTGGAAACACCCACTAAATCAACAAACATGCGAAGAGATTCCGGCGTATAGCCTCTTCTTCTTAATGCTGCGATGGATACCAGTCTTGGATCTTCCCAACCGTCAACGATGTTATCCTCTACCAGCTTTTTGATATAACGCTTTCCAGTTACCACATTGGTCAGATAAAGCTTTGCAAATTCTATCTGATGGGGAGGGTTTTCAAATTCACACTCTTTTACTACCCAGTCGTACAACGGTCTGTGATCTTCAAATTCCAGTGTACAGATGGAGTGTGTTATATGTTCAATGGCATCTTCAATCGGGTGTGCAAAATCATACATGGGATAGATACACCATGTATCCCCGGTGTTATGATGGGTCATACGTGCCACGCGGTAGATAACCGGATCACGCATGTTGATGTTGGGAGATGACATATCAATTCTGGCTCTTAAAACCTTTTCACCGTCTTTGTATTTACCGTCCTTCATCTCTTCAAACAACTTTAAGTTCTCTTCCACACTCCGGTTTCTGTAAGGGCTCTCCTTACCAGGAGTTTTAAAATCCCCCCGGTACTCCCTTATTTCATCGGCAGTTAAATCACAGACAAATGCCTTTCCCTTCCTGATTAAAAGAACGGCACAGTCGTACATCTCCTGAAAGTAGTTGGAAGCAAAGTAAAGTCTGTCATCAAATTCTGCTCCCAGCCATTTCACGTCTTCAATAATGGATTCCACGAATTCCGTCTTTTCTTTTGTCGGGTTTGTATCATCAAAACGGAGGTTGAATTTTCCGCCATACTTTTTAGCCAGGCCATAGTTTAACAGGATGGATTTGGCATGTCCAATATGCAGATAACCGTTTGGCTCCGGTGGAAATCTGGTCTGCACATGGTTATAAACGCCTTCTGAAAGATCCTTGTCTATCTCCTGCTCAATAAAGTTTTTAGAAATTATTTCTTCTTTGTTATCTTCCATCTTTCTTCCTCCATATCAGTCACTTCAATAATACAATATCATATCATACTTCAAACGATTCGAAAAGGGGGAAAACGTCTTATCCTATAACAGATAACCTTTCTTTTTCAGCTCTGCCTCAATAAAATCCAGATTCTTCTCCCAGTCTGCCTCTACGGTATGATAATGGCAGCCTCCTGTGAGTATATTTAAGGGCTGGTCTTTGGAGGATTCTAAATGCTCCATAAATTCTGCCGCATCCAGACGGTTGTTAATAATTAGGTCCACCTCGATCTGTCCGTATAACTGGTGTTCGATAAATACGTTCCTGATTCTTCCGCCATAATCAACAATGGTATTCAGTTCCTCCAGTGTATCTTCTGTCTTATGACTGGTTTTGAAAATTCTTACAAAAGAGGATTCCTCTTCTCTCTTTTCCAGATGAAGAAGGTAGCCTTTATTGGTGGACAGGATCTTTTTATTTTCCGCACGCAACAGTGCAATATCCTGTACCACCACCTGTCTGCTGACGCCAAGTCTCTGGGCCAGATCTCCTCCGGAAATGGGCTTTCCCTCTTCCATTAACAGTTCCATAATTTTCTTTCTTCTGCTGCTGCCTTCCACGTTTTATTACTCCTGCCTTATTTTTCTGATGTCCTCTGTTGTCAAAAATGTGCCTTCGTATCCAAGAATCTCACAAAGCCTTGTGATGTGAGGGGGCTCCAGCCGGGCCTTTGTAAGTGTGTCTTTCTCATAAAATATCTTCTCTCCCGGTCCGTCTGAGATCACCTTTCCTCCTGCCATGACGATGACCCGTTCAAAATACCGGGCAACGAAATCCATATCATGAAGGATTGCCAGTACGAATTTTCCTCTCTCTGTCATGGTACGTATCAGCTGTCCCAGCACCTCCCGTCCCCTGGCATCCTGGGCGATGGTGGGTTCATCTAATATCAGCACCTTAGGATCCATTGCCACGACAGATGCAATTGCCACCATCTTTCGCTCAGACAAATCAAGATCATAAGGATTTTCTTTCTCTGCGTGGAGAAGGCCAACCATCTCAAGAGCTTCCCTGGCACGCTGTTCCCCTTCTTTTCTTGTCATACCGATGTTTAAAGGACCTACCATCACTTCTTCCAGTACCTGATTCTTAAAAATCTGATCATCAGGATTTTGAAATACATATCCCACTTTTTTTGCAAGCTGGGCTACGGTACGCACGGAAATATCCTCCCCTTCCAGAAGTACCGTTCCTGCCCCGGGTTTCAGAAGCCCCTTAAGCAGCTTGACCAGTGTGGTTTTTCCCGCACCGTTCTGACCAATCACTGCAGTTGGCCTTATATCAAGGGAAAGGGTGAGGTTTTCAATTACCGGAGCACCTGGTATATAATGAAAACCCAGATCCTTTATGGTAAATATATCCTGGCCCAGTTTATCAAGAGTTCGTTCTCTTTCTGTTTTTGTAATGGTAACGGGAAACTGATCCTTGTGGCTTTGAATCTGTTTTAAGGTTACGGGATAAAGTAACTCATCGCCCTCTTTGCGATAGACGGAAAGTGCTTTTGAAACCTGGGTATAGACAGGTGGCTCCACTCCAAGCTCCCTTAAATCCTCTCTGGAAAAAATGCGTTCCGGAACATCGTAAGCCACCTGTGTTCCACGATGAAGCAGAAGTATTTTATCACAATAGGCCGCAAGCTTTTCCATCTTCTGCTCCACCATAATAATGGTGATACCGGTCTTCGCCAGTTTCTCAACCACCAGGAATACCTCTTCGCTGCCCTGCGGGTCCAGCTGGGATGTGGGCTCGTCCAGGACTAAAACCTCCGGCTCCATGGCAAGGATGCTGGCAATTGCCACTCTCTGAATCTGCCCTCCTGATAAATCAAAGGGATTCCTGTCCTTATATTGAATAATATCCAGAAGCTTCAACGCTTTATCCACTCTTTTTCCGATCTCTTCCCTTGGAATTCCCAGATTCTGAAGTCCGAAGGCAATTTCCTCAAAAACCGTATCTTTCGCACCAGACAGCTGATTAAAGGGATTCTGAAACACAAGACCCACTTTCTGGCAGAGAACCGCAATTGGTACCTTAGATGCTTCTACCCCGTCAATGATCACTTTTCCCCCATACGCTCCACGAAACATGGTGGGAACAAGCCCTGCAAATGCCTGGCAAAGAGTACTTTTTCCCGCCTGGTTTTCACCAATAATGCCAATAAACTGTCCCTTATCCGCTTCAAAATCAATTCCGTCAAGAACCAGCTTACTGGTATGGGGATACTTATATTTTAAACCTTTTACTTCAATGAACGCCATATACGATCCTCCAGACAGCCGAGGCGGCAATCAGAAGAGCCATAAAAAGCATAAACCCTTTATCCCCTCCTGATAGCCGGTGCTCTCTTAAAAATGTCTTTTTATTTTTAGAGCCAAACCCTCTGACCTCAAGAGCAATCGCCCGTTCTCTGGTATTGATAAGAGAACTGCTTACTACTGGAGAAATCAGGGGAATAAACGCCTTCGCTCTGGTAAATAAGCTTCCTTCGGTTTCCATTCCCCGGCTTCTCTGGGCATCTAAAATAGTATTCATGGTTCCCATCATCTGAGGAATGATTTGAAAAACAGATGTAATCATATATCCGAATCTGGGAGAAAAACCTGCCTGTTCCAGATCGTCTACCAGATCTGCCGGTCTGGTTGTAAGAACAAACGCAGCAAAAGCCATAAGCATATTTAAAATATTCAGACCGATCCGGCATGCATAAAGAAGACCTTCCCGATAAAATGCCAGGGCTCCCACTCGAAACAGGATGGTTTCATTCTCTTTGTTAAACAGACCGTGGATCAAAAAAATAGTAATGAGAATGGTAAATGAAAATGCAATCAGCGGAAAAACCTTTTTAAGGATTCCTCCGCTGATCAAAAGGATCAGACTGATCACCAGAAACAGCCCGTACATCCAAAGCGCGCCTCCAATGAGAGGCACGCTGATGGCCGCCAGAATATATACCATCTTGGCAAAGGGGTGAAGTCTGGTTAAATAGCTGTCCTTATCTACGTAGAGACTGATGCTTTTCATAGGAATAAAACCTTTCTTAATCCAGAATTTCCACCTCATCATTCACGTCATAAAGAGAGGTGAGTTTTTTAGGCAGTCCTTTCATAATAGCAAAAACAATGAAGACTGTAATCAACTTGTCCGGCACATCTACAACCAGTTCATCAAGAAATGATCCTAAAAATACAGGCAGTCCAGCGGACTGGGACCAGCCAAATAAAAGATCTCCCCAGACGTTTCCGGTTGCACCGCCCCAGAATATCACATTTAAAGGTGTGGAGATAACAACTGCAGTCAGTCTGCGGCCACCGCTGTAAGAATTGCTCCTGTAAGCTTTTCCATATGACCCAGTCTTGCCATAATCCCCACTGCAGCTCCGATTCCAAGACTGGTGAGGGCATAGATCAAAGTAATAGAATCACCGGTGGTAAAGCCAAAGATAAGATTGTTGGCTGCCCCGCATACAGCTCCGATTATGGGGCCACCCAGTACACCGCCGATACAGGTGCCAATGGAATCCAGCCACAGGGGAAGTTTTAAAACAGATGCAAATAGTTTTCCTAAATAATTGATTCCGATACAAGCCGGTATCAGAACAAAAGTAGCCGCGTTTAACCTGGTTTTAAATAAATGATTCATCTTCAATCCTCCGTTCATGATTCTGATTGATCCATTCGAACAAACGCTTCCAGCGCAGCCAGAATCTCCATTTGTTCCCCTCTCATCATAGCAGATTCGCCGTCGGTATAGCTGTTAATCTGTTCCGCCAGCTCCTCCTCAAATTCCACCACCGTATTCAGTATGGAAGCTGTCTTTACTCCACGTAAGCCCCCGGTTACAAATACGGCTGCCGTTTCCATGTCTGATCCAAGAACGCCTTTTCCCGACCAGTAAGCGCAGATTTTTTCTTCCTCATCGATGTAGAAGCTGTCATGACTTCTGGCAATTCCCACATGAGCCGTTGCACCCAGTGCCTTTGCACTCTCCATACAGGCAATCAAAAGACCTGTATCGGGAATTGCAGGATACCTGGAGTCAATGTAGGAGGACGATGCACCATCATCTCTGACAGCTCCGTTTACCAGAATTAAATCTCCAAGCCTGATTCCTTTTTTAAGAGCTCCGCAGCTGCCGATCCGGATCATTCCACGCACTCCGATTCTGGATAGTTCTTCCACAGCGATTGCTGCAGAAGCTCCTCCTATTCCGGTAGAAACCGCCATCACAGGTACTCCATGATAGAACCCTTTTAAGCTTCGGTATTCCCTGTTGTAGGCAAGCTGCTCCACATTTGTAAGGTGGGAAGCAATCCGGTCTAATCGGGCAGGATCTCCCGGCAGCAGAGCATAGGGAGCTGCCTGACTGTCTGACAGCCTGATATGGGGCATAATTTCTGCCAAAACTACCATCTCCTTCCTTTTCTATTCTCTGAATTTAACACAAAGAAGCTGCCTTGTCAACCAATAGTCAGGTGACAAGACAGCTCTCTTTTCTATCCTTTTATAACTCTGTTTATTTTCTCTCAGCAGCAGCCCAAAGATCCTGTTTCTCCATAAACTGTTGATTAATCCATTCCAGTGCCTGCTGCCTTCCCTCCTCTGAAAAAGGAAATACTGCTTTCGTCTTTTTTTCATCGGCAGTCGCTTCGTAACAGTATGGCTGGGGATAAACGGCAGCTTCAAGTCCTTCTTCTTCCTTTTTAATCCGATACCGCATCCCATTCATGCTTCCCGTATATGCCTCTTTTTTAAAAAACTGAATTGGAACAAAGGTTTCTTTCTTTAGCATCGATCAATCATCTCCTTATTTAACACCCGGACCTGTTTTTTTCTTTCCTGTGGAATTGGAAACACCTGGTCCCACTTCCTGCTGTGGATTGTTTGTAACAGGCGCTTCCTGAGTGGCAGGAGTGGTCACTGCTGGTGTGGTAGGTGCCGCTGTGGTAGGCGCTGGTGTAGTAGGCGCCGCCGTTGTAGGAGCTGTTGATGCCGGTGTAGACGCTGCCGTTGTTGGAGTTGTTGTTGCCGGTGTAGTTCCTGCAGCAGTTTCAGTTTTTGTTGTTCCATTAGAAGTCGTCTTTGTTTCTGTACCAGGTAAGTTGTAGCAAAGCACCGGTACTTTAGACGGAATATTCTCAAAGAGAGTTTTAGCCATTGCCGGGGGAAGGTTTACACAGCCATGGGAGCCGCTTGTTTTATAAATACTTCCTCCAAACTGCTTTCGCCAGGTTGCATCATGAAACCCGATATTACCGTTAAATGGCATCCAGTAAGCAACCGGAGTTCTGTAATCCTCTCCTTTTAAAGTTGCATCTTTCTGCTTGTACGTAAGGGAGTAAACGCCAGCCGGTGTAGACCAGCCTTTGGATTCATTCCCTGATACAAAATCTGTATCAAGTACCAGTTTACCGTCTTTATAAAAATATAAATGCTGTGCAGTAAGGTTTACTTCCACATAGGTGTTGCCATAATCATTCTCTCCGTAGCTTGCCGCCTCCTGTTTATATTCAGGCACCCTTTCCTGACTTTCTCCAGATCGGATAATTGCAGCCAGAGCATCGGCCTCCGCACTCTGATTCATCTTCCAGCCATAGCTTCCTCCGGTTATTTTTACCGGCTTTCCATAAGAGGTATTAAGAGTCTTTGCCTTTGATACAGTATCATACCGGGATGCCAGACCTTTTACATAAGCAGTTACTTCAGAACTGCTCAGATATGCTTTTCCGTCTTCTCCGATTCCCACCCATTTGGAAATGGTATCACCGTTTAATACTTCTTTCTTATCACCAAATTTATAGGTTACTTTTACGTTGGTATATCGGTTTAAAGTCTGAACCTGATTGATTAAATCCGGATTATCTGCCGTAATCTTTGGTTTTGTATAAACATCACCATCCTCTAAGGACACTTCTGGCTTAAAGTCCGAAACAGCTGCTGCAATCAGTGATTTTACCTTCTCCGGATCCGGGCGGTTTCCATCTACTGCTGCAACAATATGATATCCTTTCCCAGACTCATACTGAGAAATAGTGGCATCCTGGGGTTCTTTTATGTTATCTTCCTGAAAACAGGCCAGCTTTGATACTACTTCATCAAACTGCTCCTGATTGTATTTTACCAGAGTTCCAATATCAAAATTCTGAAATTTGCGATTATGTTCTCCCCATTTCAGAGGATTCTGCTCTTCCAGAAGTTTTTCGACGCTTCCGTCAAAAACCGCTTCCATACCGATATCAGTACCTTTTATGGTCTCGGTATTATCCCCCCGTTCCTTAATTGTAATCTGGTAACCGTCAATACCGGCCGCTACCATCTTCTTAACCTCATCAATGGATTTTTTGGATGCATCCATACCGTTAATAATCGTGTTGGGGAAAAACACCTCTTTGTACTGTCTGCCCATCTGTAAATATGTAAGTGCCGCAATTAATGCGACTACTGCAACGGACCCGCCTCCGATTACAGCCAGACCCCCGATTCCCAATGACTTTTTCTTCCTGCTGTGGGGCATTTGCTTTTCCATTTATTTCCTACCTCTTTACTAGCCTTTTTATTCAGGTATTATTATATCGTAAAACAACGAAATATGTCTAAATATTTATGGTATATTTCTTGACTTTTTTATTACGATTTGACCTGGCATCTCCAGAAAATTCATATTGACTTCCTGCCTTTCATAAGATATGGGTAAGAACAATCGGAAAGAACCAATTATGGCTAATTATTCAACTGTATACGGAAATGTCGGTTCCGTTACTCCCTTTCACACCACGGTATCTGACCACAGCTGCTCCCTGCTTATTTCTGTCAATACCCAAAGCATGGGGCAGATTAATTTTGTAGTTTCTCCCCAAACCTTTGTTTTGGAACAGCACACGTTTGGTCCGGGCGAGCCCATTATCGCCATATATGACACCAGTGTTCCGGTTCCTTTGATCTATCCTCCCCAATACCAGGCTGTTGTTCTGGCACAAAACAGCTTCGGCTACCGGGCCGCACTGAATTATTTTGACGAAGATCTGCTTAGCGTGGATCAGACAATGAAACTAAACATTCCGTCAGATGGAAGTACTCAGGTTCTTCTGGTGAATGGACAAAATTTTACTTATAATCCTGGAGATCACTATCTTTTTATTCTATACATGTCTGATTCCATGAATTCTTCAACGGAAGTGACCCCCCGGAAGATTATCGTATTCTGTTACCCTGATGAGTAAATGCATGAAAAAAGCCGTCTTATCCGCCCATTTTACCAGGCTGTAAGACAGCTTTTTTATTAATAATGGCAAATAACAGGGATTCCCGTATAGATTAAGCCATAAAGAGCCTTTGCCTTTTGGGGTGGGAGGTTAATGCATCCATGGCTTCCGCCTGTCTGGTAAATGGTTCCTCCGAATTTGCTTCTCCAGCTGGCATCATGAAAACCGATTCCTCCGTTAAAAGGCATCCAGTAATCCACATGACTTTCATATTCATAAGTACCATCCGGCTTTTTATCTCCCCGCAGTACGCGGTCTGTCTGCTTATAAGCAAGCGTGTAGATACCCTCCGGTGTGGTAAGCTTTTTTGATACATTACCCGTTACACAGGGAGAATCCCATACAATACTCCCATTCTGATACAGGTACACATGCTGGGCTGCCATGTCAGCTTCCACATAAGTGCTGCCCCAGTCCACATTACGGTCAGCTGCAGCCAGACTGTACTGGGGAGTCCGCTCCTGGCTCTGGCCTGTTTTAATCATAGCAATAAGAGCCTGTGTCTCCGCTTCCTGATTCATCCGCCATCCATATGCACCGGAAAGAGACAGATTTCTTCCATCGGTTGCTTTAAAGGCTCTGGCTTTTCCAGCCGTATCGTATTTGCCGGCCAGTGACTGAATGTACTCGGCAGCTTTTGTTCCGTTTATATGGATTCCTGCCTGATCTGCGCCATCGATCCAGGTACAAAGCTGTTCTCCGGTCAGTACTTCCGACTGACTGCCAAATAAATATGTGACTTTCATATCCCTGATCTGATTTAAGGCGGCACATCTTGCCGTCAGCTCTGAATCCGTGGATGTGACGGTCACCGTATCATAACAGTTTTTTTCTTCCAGACTGATCTGCCTGTTCTCCTGAGTTAATGCAGCTTTCACTACCTCATCAAGTTTCCTTCTGTTTACACTGTTCCCCTGTACCTCAGCAATCACAGTGAAGGGCTGTCCCTCCTGCCAGGCAGAAATTCTTGCATTCTGAGTAACCACAATGTCTTTGCTGCTGACACAGGCAAGAGAATCCAGCCGTTCTTTCAGCTTCTCTTCCTGGTAGGTTACCGTACTTTTAAGCACACTGCTGTTGTCAATATCAGGACCTGCCACCCGTCCGTTACTGTTTTGTTGCGCCAGTATATTCTGTAGTCCATCGGTAATCACCACCTGATACTGAATTTCTGACCCCTTAATTACTTCAGAGGCGCCTCCTCGTTCCTTTATGGTAAGCTGATACTCTCTTCCATAAAAGCCTTCAATCTGTACCTTTGCCTCCTCTACAGTCATACCTCCCACCAAAACTCCGTTGATCTTTGTTCCGGGCACAAACTTAGAAGCATCATCTGCCAGTGCAACCACACTTCCTGCCAGCATAAAAACCGCTGTCAGAAAAGCAATTATCCCTACGGTACCTGCATGACTCTGTCTCCTGCTCATTCATTCAAATCCTTTGCTGATTAATTATTATGGAAAAATATCCCACTTCCTCCTAGGTTAGCACGATTTTATCAGAATAACAAGTATCAAAATCCACAAATCATTCTGCCACATATTTCGTCAGATCAGCCCAATGTTCCAAAGCAACAGCTCCGATCTCAGGATCGTACATAATGCCCAGATTCCTTTTTATTTCTTCATAGCAATACTTCAGCGAATATGCATCCCTGTATCCTCTGTCGGAGGTCATGGCATCGATGGAATCGCAGATCGAGATAATCCTGGAACCAACAGGAATTTCATCGCCCCTCAGTCCGTAAGGATACCCCTTTCCATCATACCGTTCATGGTGGTGCAGAACAATGTCTTTCAGCTCATTTAAATGGCGTGATTTACTTAAAATCTGGGCACCGGTCTGAGGGTGTTTTTTCATGGCAGCCCATTCGTCATGAGATAGCCTGTCCGGTTTATTTAATACCGCATCCGGCACTCCAATTTTCCCGATATCATGCAGATGGGCGGCAATATGAATCCGCTCCGTCTCTTCCCGATCAAGCTTTAAAAACCCGGAAAGGGCCAGCGCCATATCGCTGACCCTTTGAGAATGCCCCGCAGTATAGGGATCTTTGGCATCTAATGCGCTGACGATGCATTCGATAATTTCATGATAATCAATGCCGTTACTGCATAACTCAAATCCTGATTCATTTTTCATGCTCTTTTTTACCTGCCTTACTGGTTAGCAATGGCTAACTTGTAATTAATAGCAACCGGCATTCTCACATCCGCAAGGTTTAATCGAAATTGAAGCGATCTTCTGATCTTCCAGATAGCCGCAAGCGGTTAAACCTGCCCGCACAACGGAATTCCATTTTTTTGCAGAGAGATGATAAATCGTTTCATCATCCAGCACTACCGTGCAGGCATCTTCCATGGAGCAGGTGTCAGAGTAAGCAATTTTATACATATTCTTCCTGCTGATGGCTCCGATTTCCTCTAAGACATTGACCATACGATAGACAGTAGCAGCTCCGATGCTCTCATCCACCCTGGATGCTTTGTAATAGATTTCTTTACAGCTGGAACATTCATGCTCCAGAATAATATCTAAAAGTGTAAGACGCTGCTTTGTAATTCTGCACCCCTTACCCTTCAGCCGTTCAATAATAAGATCCTTCTGCATCCTGGTTCTATGATAGCTTCTGGAATCAGCTACTTTTCTCTTTTCAATCATGCTTGTGTGCATTTCCATTTTGGCACCTCCATTAAGACGTATAATATAGTACGAAAACAGATACCAGTCTCTTAGTGGCAATGTCCGCCACAGTCCTTGCACTGTCCGCCGCACTGAATGGATTTTCCATTTTTCTTATCCCGAATCATGCTTCTGATAATCAGTGCCACCGCTCCGATGACAACTGCTGATACTGCTAATGTTCCCATATGATTCCTCCTGATATCTTGAGCCTGCATAAACCATGCAGGCTCTTATGATTACCGGATTATTTTGCTCCGGCTATACTTGTTAATTTTACTTTAGATTCACTTTTTGCTTTTTCAGGCCTTACAAGCAGATAGATAAAGCCTGCAATCAGTGCAAATGCCACTACAGTAAAGAACCCAAAGGAACCGGTGGTAATTAAAGTTCCTACCTGATAGACACAAAGCGCTACTATATATGCCAGAAGTGTCTGATATCCAACTGCAAACCAAAACCATCTGGTGTTATTCATCTCACGTTTGATGGCTCCCATTGCTGCAAAGCAAGGTGCGCAGAGAAGATTAAATACAAGGAAAGAATATGCAGCAACTGCTGTCATACTTCCTGCAAGAGTACCCCAGATCTCAGAACCGTCTTCTGCAACTTCAGCAAAGCCGTAGAGAATACCAAAGGTTCCAACTACGTTTTCTTTTGCCACCAGTCCTGTAAGGGCTGCTACTGCAGATTTCCAGTTTCCCCATCCAAGAGGAATGAAGAGCCAGCTGATTGTGCTTCCCAGCTTAGCCAGGATGCTGTGGTCAAGTTCCATTGCTTCCAGCATTCTAAACTGACCGTCTACCCAGCCAAAATAGGAAGCAAACCATACGACGATAGTAGATAATAAAATGATTGTTCCTGCCTTCTTAATAAAAGACCATCCGCGTTCCCACATACTTCTTAATACATTTCCTACTGTCGGCATATGGTAAGCCGGGAGTTCCATAACGAAAGGCGCCGGATCACCGGCAAACATTCTGGTCTTTTTTAATATAATACCGGAACAGATAATTGCTGCAATTCCTACGAAATAGGCACTTGGTGCAACCCAGGAAGCTCCATCAAAAAGTGCGCCTGCAATCAGTGCAATGATGGGAAGCTTGGCACCGCAGGGAATAAAGGTTGTTGTCATAATTGTCATCTTACGGTCACGATCATTTTCAATGGTTCGTGATGCCATAATGCCAGGTACGCCGCAGCCACTGCCGATCAGCATGGGAATAAAAGACTTACCGGAAAGACCGAATTTACGGAATACGCGGTCCATAATGAAGGCAACACGGGCCATATAACCGCAGCTCTCCAAAAATGCAAGGAAGATAAAAAGTACCAGCATCTGAGGCACAAAACCAAGAACTGCGCCCACACCTGCAATAATTCCGTTAACTAACAGACCCTGGAGCCAGTCTGCACAGCCAATAGCAGTTAAAAAGCTCTCAGCCATGACTGGTATGCCAGGAAGCTGGAGTCCGAAAAGGTTCATTTCGTCACCGAAAAGACTGTCATTCACCCAATCAGTTGCCCAGGATCCCACTGTTGTAACAGAAGCATAATAAACTATAAACATCACGGCTGCAAAGATGGGCAGTGCCAGAAACCGGTTGGTAACTATCCGGTCGATTTTATCGGAAATCGTAAGTTTATTTTTCATGCTTCTTGTTAAACACTGATCGATAATAGAAGAGATATATACATAACGTTCATTTGTAATAATACTCTCTGTATCGTCATCCAGTTCACGCTCAATCCTTGTGATCTCTTCTGTCACATCAGGCACACGTTTCATCTGAGACTGGATCTTTTCATCCTTTTCCAGAAGCTTAATGGCAAAGAAACGTTTCTGTTCCTCGGGAACATCATTTCCAAGTTTGTCTTCGATGGAGTCAAGAACCGACTCCACTTCAGCTGCAAATTTATGTACTGGCGGTTTGTTATTTTTCTGGTTAGCAATCGCCACTGCTTTTTCAGCAGCCTTCTGGATTCCAGTTCCCTTCAGTGCAGAAATCTCCACAACCTCACAGCCAAGCTTTTCGCTTAATTTATTTATATGAATTTTATCCCCGCTCTTTTCCACGATATCCATCATGTTAACTGCCATGATAACCGGAATTCCAAGTTCCATAAGCTGGGTGGATAAATATAAATTACGTTCTATGTTGGTACCGTCTACGATATTCAAAATCGCATCAGGCCGTTCTCCGATCAGATAATTTCTCGCTACCACTTCTTCCAGTGTGTAAGGAGAGAGGGAATAGATACCTGGAAGGTCCATGATAATGACATCTTTATGACCTTTTAATTTTCCTTCTTTTTTCTCTACGGTAACGCCTGGCCAGTTCCCCACAAACTGATTTGATCCCGTCAGTGCATTAAACAACGTCGTCTTTCCGCAGTTGGGATTACCTGCTAATGCAATTTTAATTGACATACTCTACCTCTTTCTGCCTGTCAGCAATTGATTTGTCTGGTATTAGTCTCACCTAACTAATATGTAAAAAAAATTACTCCACAATGATCATTTCTGCATCCGATTTTCGTAAGGACAGCTCATACCCTCTGACTGTTACTTCAACCGGATCTCCAAGAGGAGCTACCTTCCTCACAAAAATATCAACACCTTTCGTGATTCCCATATCCATAATTCTTCTCTTAACGGGACCTTCTCCGCTTAGCTTGGTTACCTTGACAGTTTTACCGCATGGAATTTCCTTTAATGTCATCGTCTTTTCTCCTTTTCTATCCCACCATGATTTTATTTGCCATATCTTTTCCTATGGCAACTCTGGAATCTTTTACATTAACAATCATGTTTCCGTTAATTTCGGAAACAACAGTCACAATTCCGCCGGTAACAAAACCCAGGTTTTCCAGAAAACGTCTTGTTTCTTCTTTGCCGCCGATCTTACGAATCACGTTAGGCTCTCCTGCTTTCACCATTGTTAAAGGCATTATTTTCATCTTCTTTCATTTTATTATTGATAATCATTCCCATTTCTCATGAGTTAGTATAATCTAACTTTCGCCTGTTGTCAAGATTTTTTTTTCACTGAAGAAAAATTCAAAAGGAGATACAACCTTGATGGCGTATCTCCTTATAAATGGTATCTTATTTTCATTAGTTTCTCATTTACTTCTTTTACTTTACTTTCATCAAAGGCACTGCTTCTCCGGTTAATCAGCTTAAACAGCTCATAATGAACTCTCTTTTCAAATGTGGGGTCCTCCCAGAGCCTGGGCAGATCGTCATTTAAGATCTTCCAGGTATCAGGATTTTCCTTTAAAGCTCCGACTGTATCCCATAGGGAATAATAAAGGTCCTGAGATAATTCTTCACTTTCATCAAGAAACCAGTTTTTAACATTAAAACCAGGATTGGGGTCAATATAGGTAAATTCCTGTACCGGCTCCTGAACCTTTTTTAATATCATTTCATCATGAAGTCCTCCGCATACCGCTTCAATCCGGTTTTCTCCATCGAAAAGACTGATGCCTTTAAATATGAATATGCGTTCTCCTGTTAATTCTCCCACAGATTTTCCATTCACATACAGTCCGACTTTGGATTGATTGGAGTATACTTTTATTTCAACTGTCTTCTGCCAGCGTCTGTCATATCGCCTTCCAGTTATATGAACAAAGGGTTCGCTGCTCCAGCATGCCTTATAATAATAAAAAGCATCCTTTTTTATGGACCGGTCATAGCTTACAAGCCCTTTGGCATTCTTCCCTTTTGTGCCTCCCTCATCCCGGATTGCACTGCCAAAATCAAACATATTCCAGATTACACTTCCCCACAGCCATGGATTATTTTCAAAAATCCCATATGCTTTCTCATGGAAAAGACACTGATACTCTTCTGAATAATCTTTTCGTTTGGGAGCATCACTGTGAAAACCAAGGTTACAATCCACTCCATATTCGGAAATACCAAGGCAGACATCAGGATTTTCTTTCTTAAATCTATCAAAGAAATCCTGGTAGTCCTGAATTTCTCCATAGTACCAGCCATAGTATAAATTATATCCCACTATATCAGTAATCCGGTTCATCTTACTTTCCGGTTCCACATTTTTTAAATTTGCGCAGGCGGTCAGCCTGGTTCCATCTAACTCCCTGGCAAGCACGTTCAGTTTCTCCACAGCTTCATACATATATGAATTTTCGCCAAACATGGCAATCTCATTTTGTATTCCCCAGAAGAAAACCGATGGATGATGGCAGTTTTGAAGAATTAGTTCCGTTAATTGCTGACATGCATTTTCAAACAGTTTTTTGTTATCGGTCAGAGTCAGCAATGGAATCTCACTCCAGACTACAAAACCATCTCTGTCACACATATCATAAATATAAGGAGCATGAGGATAGTGAGTAAGCCGGATCATATCAGCTCCCATCTGGCGGATCAGTGCAAAATCTTCCTCCCGGTCTTTTCTCTTAACTGCATTGCCGCAGCCTTCCCTGTCCTGGTGGATTCCAACTCCATGAAGGCGGATGTGCTCCCCATTTAAATACATTCCTCCATCCGCTGTCACTTTAAAATACCGGAATCCGCAGGTCAGCTCTATCTCATCATAATCCTGTCCGCCTGCAGACAAGACTGCCTGCAGACGATACAGAGCCGGGCTTTTCATGCCATTCCACAGCACAGGATCTGATATGGTAAATCTGTTCCATTTATGTGACGCCGGTACCGTTTGTTTCAATACCAGATTTCCTGATGGATCATAAAGAGAGTAGGTTACTGTTTCATCCCCTTTTTCCTTTATAAATGCTTCCAGAGTAAGAACTCCTTTTGCCTCCCCATTCATTTCCGTCAGAAGCTTAATTCCGGGAGAACCATAATGAAGCAGATCAAAATGGATCTTTGGTACTGCAATAACATTTACCTCCCTGTATATGCCGCCGAACATGGTGAAGTCTCCCATGAGAGGAGAGACATCTTCCGTCTGCCGGTTATCCACCAATACGGTAAGAAGATTTTTTCCTTCCCAGCGGAACTGGTTCGTAATGTCAAATCGGAAAGTGGAATATCCGCCTCTGTGGGTTCCGATCAATTTCTTATTTAAATATACGGTACATACGATATTGGCTCCCAGGAATTCAAGATAAAGGTCATTTTCCTTAAGCTCCCTGTCCAGCACAAGCTCCTTCGTATAAGCAAAAACTCCCCTATGATAGTCCTGATTTGTATCGTCATTCCAGGTATGGGGCAGACAGACTGGTTCTCCCTGCAGGGTGAATGACTCTGGAACTTCTTTATACGTTTCAAAAAACCAGTCCTGATTGATTGGCAGAATAATCCGCGGCATATGCCCACCTCCTGATTGGTAAATTTATGTAATACATTTAAGCCTTTTCCTGCCGCTCCCTTAAAAGTGCTTTTTTCTCTGCACGTTTAAACCATGGGTACCAGAGAATGGGGGAAACGATAAGCTGTAAAAATAACTGTAAGAGTATAATAGAGAAACTTCCTCCTACCATTGCATGAAATCCCAGAGGCAGACCGAAAATAGGCTGAACTCCTGAGCATCGTGCTACGATACCGATTTTAGTAAGAAAATAAGCAATACAGAGGTTGATCGAATTGTTTGTAACAAAAGGAATAAAAAAATCAAAATTAAATACAAGAGGTGTACCAAAAATTACAGGTTCGGTAATTCCAAATAATGCAGGAATGAATGCAACTTTACCCAACTGTCTGTACTGTTCACTTTTGGAACGAAGCATCCAGAAAACCAATCCCAATGCAGAACCTCCCCAGCAGACAATACTGAAAAATCCGTTACCAACAATGTTAGGAAGAGGCAGTCCTGCTGCAAGTGCTGTCATGTTTTCTGTATCAAGTGCCAGACGGAACGGTGTGACGATGGGACTGACAATATTAGTTCCATGAATACCAAAGAACCAGAGAATCTGCATCAGAAAGCTGGTTAATATGGTTGCCGGCAGTGTATTTCCAATTCCCTGTATGGGCTTTTGTATAATAGAATAAATACACTGATGCAGGGAACCAAAGGGAGTAGCAACAAAAATCCGGTTCACAATAATAAAGATAAATCCTACAGTAAAACAGGGAAGTAAAGAGTCAAATGTCTTGGTTACCATGGGCGGAACGCTGTCAGGCATAGTAATAGTCCAGTTATTCTGGCGGAAAAATACAAATATTCTGCCTACCAAAAGTCCTACTATCATAGCTGTAAAAACGCCCTGTGCCCCTAACCAGGTGGTAGGAATTGCCCCTATCCCATCTGCAGTTTTGCTTAAAGGCGTGATAATCAGAAAACACATTAAAGACAGCGCACCTGCCATGGAACCATCTTCATCCGGCAGCATTCTGTTTACTAAGTTTCTGGAAATTAGTACCGTAACGTAAAGAGCCAGAGCACCGATTGTAACAGAATTCACTACTGCTAAAATAGGTGTTATTCCGGTTTTTAACAGAAAATCCTTTACTGCCTGAATGGGAAATGCCAATAAGAGTACAGCTACTGATCCAACCATAACCGGACCCAGTGTTGCCATCATGGTTGTGGAAATAGTCTGCAAATATTTGTTTTCACCAATTTTATTAATTACTGGACTGATACGGCCAAATAAGGCGGTAACTTTGTTTTTTATATTCTCCATACTCTTCTCCTTTTGATTATTCCGATTTGTCCAGAAGCTGAAGGGCAGTATCCAAAACTTTTTCCCCGTTCATCATACCGTAATCCATCATATTAATCACACTGATCTTAATTCCTTTTGCCCCATATTCGCGTACTATCTCATCGTAAAGATAGTTGATCTGAGGACCCAGCAGCAATACATCAGTGGGTTTTTTATAGGATGCAAATGTTGTTGATGCCATTGCGTTGATCTCAACCTCAATATTTTTCTTTTTTGCTGCATCCTTCATTTTGTTCACCATGATACTTGTTGAAAGTCCGCCAGCACAAATTAAAGTAATGTATATCATATAGGAACCTCCTGATTATTTTTAGAATAAAAGATACGATACATTTCTACCATTTTTACCGCAATATCATAAGCCAGCATTGCTGTCATCAAATGATCCTGACCATGAACCATTAAAAGGTCAGGTTTTTCTCCAGCCTCACCCATATTTTCCTGGATTAACTGAGTCTGAAACTGATGAGCTTTTAACAGAGCTTCATTGCTCTCTTTTAATAACTGATCTGCAAGATCCATCTGATTATCCTTTGCCGCATCTATCGCCTTTAACGCCTTTCCTCTTCCATCACCTCCATTGACAACCAGATTCATAATAACTTCTTCTTGGTTAAACTGTCCCATCAATAATGATTCCTCCTAAAACAAGTATCGGGTTTTATTTTTCATATGTATTATATTTCTGTAACAAGCTGATTACCAGCCATTAAAATACCATATTGAATATGGAAAACTATTCAATATGGTCTTGTCTCTGCCTTAATAAATCCATGAGTACTTCATATTCAGGATTTTTTATTAAGTACTTTACTGCTTCCGCTTTCAGGATTAATTTTGTGGTATCCTCATAAAATTTGTTTAAATCAGAGTCTTCTTTCGTACCAACCGATATAAGAAAAATTACCTGTACTTCATATTTGGTCCATAGAACTGGTTTATCCAGAATTGCAATATAAACCAGTGTTTCTTCAGTCATTGTCTTATACGGGTGAGGCATGGCAATAAAATTTCCAAAATCAGTCTGGGCCAGTCCCTCTCGTTTTAAGACAGCCTCATAAAAGTTCTCAGGAAGCTTCCTCTGTTTTTCGATTCTGTCACATAAATTCTTTAAGATATCCTCCTTGTTGTTTCCTTCGATTCCAACAAAAAATGCGTCTTTTTTATAATATTTAAGGAGATATCTTTTTTCTCCTGTCTCAAATAATTCCCGGACAGCCGCCTTGTCGGTATCTCCCAGAAAAAGCCCTACTTCCAGAACCGGCTTAGGTACATAGACCGCAATGGAAACGGTGGTCAATACAAAGGATACTTTAGAGAAATCGAATGATTTTAATTCTGTTAAATCACAAACATAAATCTCACTGAGATATTCTCCAAATTCTTTTTTATATTTATAAGCCAGCAGTCTGGAGCTTCCTTTTCCTGAGCTGCAGACAATGAGTATATTGGTTTTTTGGATCTTTACATTCTGTTCGATCGCAAGTGCAAAAATTAAAGCCAGATAACCGATTTCACTTTCTGATATCTTTTTTTTGTAATGCTCGGCAAGAACTGTGGACGCATGGGCTGCTATGGTATAGGCCATGATATATTTACTCTTAATCTCATCAAGCAGCGGATTTTTAGACTGGATATCATACTTAATTCTGATATCCAGTGGCACCATATGCTGGTTAAGCATCATACGAATCTCAAAATTAACTCTGAAATCCATTTTAAACTGATTATTAACCGACTCCAGCATCTGCATTGTAAGAGAATCGATTTCTTCTTTAATTACAAAGTTGGTCTCATCACAAGAAACCTTTCCGATCATTCTCTTTCCCTTTAAATAAATTTCAATATAGACGATTTCCGATTCTCTGCTTTCCAGATTTTCCAGCTTAGCCAGAACCTCCATCAGCTCATTGGCAAATTCCCACTCCTTCACAGCAAAATTATTGATATCATTTCTTTCAAATGAAACATATTTACCTCTTTTCATTCGCAGCAGAGCTACATATATCTGTTCAAGGAAGGTCTCCAATGCTGTTTCCGAAAGATAGATATCATATTTCTGAAGCATAGGTATGACAATGTCTGCAATGTTTTTTATTTTATCCCCCTTATACTTATCGTTAATAATATTCAGTTTATTTCTTTTAACGAAAAAATCACCAATGCATCTCCTGCAGTCAAATTCTTCTCCAACTATCCTGATGCCATAGTTTGGCTTTCGCTCGATTTTCAGATTATATTGTTCCAGAATACATTCTACTTCTTTTATTGTATTCTGCATGGTCGGTCTGGACACAAATAAAAAACTGCATAAATCATCTAATTTTATATAACCGTTATAATTCAGCAGATAAGCCAGCATATAGTTTATTCGGTCTGCCACTGTATCAGGTATATTAATATTCGGTCTTCTTTTTAAAAACTCATCGAATCTATTGTTTTCTTTTAACGATAACAGATATCCATAACGTGGTTTTGATTCAATTAAAAAACCATATTGGACTGCAGTATCATTGATTTCCTTTATTCGCATGCGGATCGTTTTTGTACTTACTTTAAAACGATCCGCCAGGGTTTCTGCTGTTATATAAGAACCAGAAGAAAAAGCCTGCAATATATCATAGATTTCTACCATTGAAACGCCCTCCTTGCTAAAATCAGTATATATACTCATATAAGTAAACTCCAAATATATTTTTACCACATTGATTTTAGCAGAATTCTGCAATAGCTTTATCTACCAGATTTTTACCCTCTTATCCGGAGCCACATACATGGCATCTCCTTCTTTTATTTCCGGATAAGCCTTATAAAATGCATCTGTAGCGCTAAGCACTCCGTTAACCCTCACTTTTGCAGGGGAATGGGAATCCGTATTCAGACGGTCAAGCATCGCTTCCGGAGTATACTTGGATGCCCAGATTGTTGCATACTGGCGGAACAACAGATTCAAATCACTGCCCTTTTCGTCTGCAATCGCCGTAATGCATGCCATAGACCCCAGATCTGCAATATTCTCATTCAACGTCTGGGCGCCATTCACTTTTCTCCCCTGAAATCCATCCATTCCGCTGTAGTAATCTTCCACCTGTTTGGCCAGTTCATCAAATTTTTCCCGGTCTTCCTTTGTCCACCATACATGATAATTTCCATTCTCATCGTAAAGGGAACCAGAGGAATCAAATGCATGGCTCACCTCATGAGCCATCACCATTCCAATTCCGCCTAAATTAGAGGCGAAGTCTGCTTTTGGATCATAAAACGGAGGCTGGAGTATCGCAGCCGGAAACACAATCTCATTGGCAGTGGGGTTGTAATATGCGTTTACAGTCTGGGGAGTCATGCCCCACTCTCCTTTATCCACAGGTTCCTTATATTTCTTCTTATTCACCTCATTGACTGCTTTTAAGAGAGAGAGGCTATTATCAATTAAGTTTCCCCCCTCTTCTGCTGACAGCACTTTGGCATCTTTATAATCATTGGGCCATTTGTCCGGATATCCTACCTTCAGATTCATATGCTCCAGTTTTCTTATGGCGGATGCCTTGGTTTCATCGCTCATCCAGGTGAGGTTTTCAATCTGTTTTTTATAGGAGGCAAGTATCAGGCGGATCATGGATTCAATGTCCTTTTTATCCGATTTAGAAAAGCATTTCTCTACATAAAGCTTTCCAAATTCAAATCCCAGGGTGTTCTGTGTCAATTCACTTGCCAGTTTTTCGTCTGTTTTTCTTTCTTTGATTCCTTTTCTTAAATTATTCCATTCCAGATAGGTGTCTCTGATTTCGGGTGTCAGACTGGGGGCAAAATCATTTACCAGACAAAATAACGTATACTGTTTTAAAAGAGGGAGCGATTCCTGATTTAAATATCCGCCGATTTTTTTCATCTGATCTACCTGAACCACAATGTATTGATCCTGTTCATTTAAGTCTGCTGCTTTCAAAAAGGTTTCCATGGTTCCATCTGGAAACAGTTTCTTTAATTCTTCACCAGTATACGGATTATATATAACGTCAGGGTCTCCCTGTTTGCTAAGAGGAAGTGCACTTCCCGCCAGATCCTTCTGCAAGTTTAAAATGCCATCTGCAGCCCGATCCGCTTCTTCTTTCTTCATTCCTGTATCTTCCATAATCTGAGATATATAATTGCGGTAATGGTTCATCAGTTCTTCCTGGTCGGAATCCTCTAAAGTCTCTTTTCCAGGTCCAAGATCTGCGCCGTCAAAATACAGGGCGTAGCGGGTAGAATTACTCATATCCTCAGACCACTGGGGCAGAATAATGCTGCTCACCCCCAGATCATTGTAGATTTTTCCTGCCTGTTCCAGATACTCCTCAATGGTGGAGGCACGGCTGATCCCGTCCATATAAACAGCAAGTCCGCCAAATCCGGCAGCTCTTCTCCCCTCCATATCCATAGCTGTCAGATAGAGATCGGCTATTTTCTGTTCCAGAGATCCTTCTTTTTCATTTTTCCTGTTATTCACAGATTCACGGAGAACTTCATTTAGAACTTCATTTAGAACTTCATAAGCCTCTCTGTCCAATTTGTAAAACTGGCTCCAGCCACTTGCATCACCCGGGATCTTCGTATTATTAAGCATCTGCCCGTTGACAAAGTCATAATAATCATCTTCCAGGCGTATATGGTTTGCTTCCCCTGCAGAGGCCTTTCCCGTTCCACTGGCGGGTTTTGCCTGTGTCTGCTCTTCTTCCGGTTTCGGACCTGTTTTACCTTTACAGCCGGCAAACGCCAGAGACATAACTATCATTGCTGCCAGTATTGTGAAAAAAACTTTTTTCATAAAATCTACCTCTCCTTGCCATTGCGATATATTTTTGTACGAAAAAAGGAAGCGGATTTCTCCACTTCCCATCTGCTCATTCTTTATTATGCTTAAACTTCGTCAGAATATACAGGTGCATCCTCTGCAGCTGCTTCGTCCTGACCCTGAAGTGCTTTGATGCTTAAGCTGATCTTCTTGTCATCTTCGTTGAAATCAACTACCTTTGCTTCGATTTCCTGTCCAATTGCCAGAACATCTGCAGGTTTTTCCACATGCTCTCTGGAAATCTGGGATACATGAAGCAGAGCATCAACGCCTGGCTCCAGCTCAACAAATGCGCCGAAATCAGTCATACGTGCTACTTTACCGTTTACTACATTGCCCACTGCATACTTTTCAGATGCATCTTTCCATGGGTTTGTCTCCGGGAATTTTAAGCTGAGAGCAATCTTGTCGCCGTTGATATCTTTGATTAAAACTTTTACTTTCTCACCAGCTTTGAATGCTTTTTTCGGGCTTTCTACTCTGCCCCAGCTCATCTCTGATATATGAAGTAAACCATCGGCTCCGCCAAGGTCAATAAATGCACCGAAATCGGTTACGTTCTTGATTGTACCTTCAACAACATCGCCTGCATGGATCTTATCAAATAATTCTTTCTGAAGCTCGGCTCTCTTAGCAACCATAATCTGCTTTCTGTCACCGATAATTCTTCTTCTCTTCGGGTTGAATTCAGTAATGATGAATTCGATCTCTTTATCTGCATACTTGGTTAAATCCTTCTCATAAGTATCGGATACCAGGCTTGCAGGAATAAATACTCTTGCGCCTTCTACAACCACGCTTAAACCACCGTCAAGTACCTGTGCAACTTTTGCGGTAAGTACTTCGTGGTTTTCAAATGCTTCTTCCAATTTCTTGTTGCCTCTGTCTGCTGCTAATCGCTTATAGGATAAAGCAACCTGACCCTCACCGTCGTTAACCTTAGTGACTTTGGCTTCCATCTCTTCGCCAACCTGAACAACAGTTGTAAGATTTAAATTCTGGTCATCCGTGTACTCGCTACGCGGGATGATGCCGTCAGACTTGTACCCTATATTCAAGACGATTTCATCTTCTTTTACGTCGATGACTTTACCAGTGACGATCTCTCCTGTACGTATGGTTTTCAATGATTCCTCTAACATTTGTTCAAAACTTAACTCTGACATTAGTATGAACCTCCTCGATAATATGATTCGGGGTTGAAGCCCCGGCTGTAATACCTACGCTGCGCACAGAATTTACACAATCAGGATCTAAATCACCTAGTGTCTGGATATAGTAAGTATTCTTACATTCCCTTCGGCATATCTCGTACAGCTTCTGGGTATTGGAACTGCTTTTTCCGCCAATGACTATCATGGCATCCACTTCTGAAGCTATCCGCTTTGCTTCCACCTGTCTTTCCTGTGTTGCATTGCAAATCGTATTTAAAACAAGTATATCATACCGCGTTTCAGAAATTTTTTCAACTAAATCTTGAAATTTCTTGTAATTAAATGTCGTCTGTGATACAATACACAGCCTCTCTCCTTCTGTGAGCGGCAATGTTTCCACTTGCTCGGGTGTTTCCACCACTAAAGTATTGTCATTTCCCCAGCCTTTAATACCTTCTACTTCCGGGTGTGAATCATTACCAATTATGATCAGGCGTCTGCCCTCTTTATTCTGCTCCTGTGCAATTTTGTGAATCTTTCTCACATAAGGGCAGGTTGCATCAATGATCTCAATTCCGTTCTCTTCCATGATGTCATAAATCCGCTTTCCGGCTCCATGGGAACGGATAACCACAACGGCGTCGTGAATCTGTTTTAATTCTTCTTCACTTTCAATTACTTTTACGCCCTTTTCCTCTAAATCTTTTACAACCTCTTCATTGTGGATGATGGGACCATACGTATAAATTGGCTTATCGTTTCGTTTCAGCTGTTCATATACCTGATCAACGGCACGTTTCACACCAAAGCAGAATCCGGCGGATTTTGCTACAACTACTTCCATACATTAGCTCCTCTCTTCCAGTTTTCTTTCCTCAAACAGCATTAAAATCCGTTCTATTACCTCTCTGGCACTCATCTCAGAAGAATCTAAAAGCACCGCATCCTCTGCCTGCTTCAGGGGAGAATGTTCCCGGTTCATATCCTGATGGTCCCGTTTGATTATATCTTTTTCGATTTCTTCCAGGCTGCAGTCCTGCCCTTTTTCCTTCAGTTCCAGAAACCTTCTTTCAGCCCGGACCCGGCTGCTGGCAGTTAAATAAATCTTAAGATCGGCATCAGGAAGAACGCAGGTACCGATATCTCTGCCATCCATAATAACATTCTCCCTGGCTGCAAGACCTTTTTGCAGCTCTACCAGTTTTTCTCTCACAGATAAGTGTACGGAAGTGGCGGAAGCCATGGCTCCCACTTCCTCAGAACGGATCAGTCCTGATACATTCTCTCCGTTTAAAATCACCTGCTGCACGCCGTTTTCATAGGCCAGGGTTACATCTGCAGTCTTAACAGCTTCCGAAATAGCCGCCTCATCCTGCGGAGAGATCCCTTTTCTTAAAAAATGCAGTGCCATGGCACGGTACATGGCTCCAGTATCTACATAAACAAAATTAAGCTTACTGGCTGCTGCACGGGCAATGGTGCTTTTTCCCGCTCCAGCCGGCCCGTCAATAGCGATATTATAAACCTTTGTCATCTTTCGTCCTTCTCCTCTCCTGCCGCACTTCCTGCCGCCCAGCCCGTGGACCAGGCAATCTGAAGATTAAAGCCTCCAGTCACCGCGTCCAGATCCAGTACCTCTCCCGCAAAATACAGTCCGTTTACAAGTTTAGACTCCAGAGTGGAGGGATTTACTTCTTTTACAGAAATACCTCCCTGGGTAATAATGGCCTCATTGTATCCTCTCAATGCAGTGAGAGTCATGGTAAATGACTTGGTTACGCGAATCAGCGCCTGACGTTCTTCCCTTGTAATCTCGTTAACCTTCTTTTCCGGAGAAATTCCGCTTGCGTCAATGATAACAGGAATCAGCTTGGCAGGATACAAATTTCCCAGAGCATTTTTAAACTGTTTATTCATGGATTCCTCGAAATCTCTTAAAATTCTGGCATCCAGCTGTTCTTCCGTCAAAGCAGGTTTTAAATCGATGGAAAGGGTAAGAGGGCCTTTCTTCAGTTCCTTTGCCGCATAGCTGCTGGCACTTAAAAGAACCGGACCGCTGACTCCGTAGTGGGTAAACAGCATCTCTCCGAATTCCCTGTAAATAACCTTGCTGCCTTTCATTACCGCCGCTTCCACGTTTCTGAGAGAAAGGCCCTGCAGCTCTTTAATCATGGGCTCTTCCACAACGAAAGGGACCAGTGCCGGAGATAACGTGCTTACGGTGTGGCCGGCTTCCTTCGCCAGTTCATAGCCGTCTCCCGTGGAACCGGTAGTCTGATAGGAATAACCTCCGCAGGCAATGATTACGCTGTCCCCATAAAAAGACTTCTTACCGGTACTGTCACTGACAACAATTCCTTTCACAGCACCGTTATCAATCAGCAGTTTTTCCGCCCTTTTGCGGTAATGAATCGTAACTCCCAGTTCTAAAAGCCGGTTATTCAGTGCTTTAATTACATCGGAAGCTTTATCAGAAGCCGGAAATACCCGGTTTCCCCGTTCCGTTTTTAACTGGCAGCCAAGGGTCTCTAAAAGTTCCATCATATCGAAATTGGTAAAACCGTAAAAGCTGCTGTAAAGGAATTTGGAATTGGTTACAACGTTCCCGAACAGTTCCTCTGTATCACAGGCATTGGTTACATTGCACCGTCCCTTTCCTGTAATATATACTTTTTTACCAAGCTTCTCGTTTTTCTCAAAAATGTGGACGGTACTGCCCTTCATGGCTGCTGCTATTCCAGCCAGCATCCCTGCAGCGCCCCCGCCCACGATTAAAACCGTATTCATGCCCTATCCTCCTGCCTTTGTTCACTTCCTCCTACTTTACACGAAAAAAGAGGAAAACACAAGTGGTCAGGGACGATTATTCACTTCTTTTATCTTGTTTTCCAACGCTTCCACCACAGTTTTTAAGATCTTGACCCTTGCATAATACTTGCAGTTCCCTTCCACTACCACCCATGGTGCATAGGTTGTGGAGGTACGCACAAGCATCTCATTGACTGCCGATTCATACTGGTCCCATTTTTCTCTGTTTCTCCAGTCTTCTTCCGTAATCTTCCACTGCTTTAAGGGATCTTCCTGCCGTTCATTAAAGCGCTTTTCCTGTTCAACTTTATCAATGTGAAGCCAGAATTTAAGGATGACGGCACCTGCATTTGCCAGATGGCTTTCCATCTCGTTGATTTCCTGATAAGCCTGCTTCCACTGGCTTTCCCTGCAAAAGCCCTCCACCCGCTCTACAAGCACTCTTCCATACCAGGTGCGGTCGAATATGGCGATATGACCAGCTTTTGGCATATTGATCCAGAAACGCCAGAGATAGTGATGAACCCGTTCAAGATCATTGGGAGCCGCTGTGGGGTATACCTTATACCCTCTTGGATCCAGATGGCTGGTAAGCCGTTTGATGGCTCCGCCTTTTCCTGCAGCATCCCAGCCTTCAAAGCCCAGAACAACCGGAATCCGCATACGGTATATCTGGCTGTGGAGAAATTCCAGCTTTTTCTGTAAACGGTCGATTTCCTTTTTGTAATCTTCCTTTGAAATGGACTTGGTTAAATCCACTCCGGACAGAACACCTGCTTTAAAGCTTTCTGAGCGGACCGGCACTTCCTTCTCCTTCGCCACTCCGTTTAAGCTCTTTTTATTTAAGGCATCCGAAAGACAGTCTGCCACACAGGACATAATTTTGGCTGCTGCATACTCTTTCTCGTTTGCTTCGATTATAGTCCAAGGGGCGTAATCCATATCTGTATTCTGAAGCATCTCTTCGCAGATTTGCAGGAAACGGTCATATTCCATGTTCCTCTTCCAATCGTCCTTTGTTACCCTCCAGCTGGTTTCCTTTGAGCTTTCCAGCTTTTTAAACCGCTTCTTTTGTTCTTCTCTGGAAATATAAAGGAAAAGCTTGATGATAACCATTCCGTCATCGGTAAGCTGCCGTTCAAAGGACTGTATGTCATGAAAGGCTCCTGGCAGGTCTTCATCAGGAAGCTTTCCTGAAAAACGCTCCATAGTCACCTGACGGTACCAGCTTCTGTCAAAGACAGCGATCCTTCCCTGGGCAGGCAGTTTTGTATAAAAACGCCACAGGAAGGGACGCATACGCTCTTCGTCCGTCGATTTATCATTGGCATAGACATCAAAGCCTCTGGGATCAAGGGCCTGAATCAGGTGATTGATCTGAGTGCCTTTTCCTGAGGCTCCCATCCCTTCAAATACAATCATAACCGGAATTCCGGCATCCTTTAACTGGCGCTGCAAAAGCCCCAGCTTTTCACTTTGTTCTTTCTCTGTCTTTTTGTAAGTTTCCTTATCAATCTTCTTTGATAAATCAATTTTCTCCAGCATAAACAGTCCCTCCTTAATGGTTTCCGTTAAGCCTGTATCTTTTCAAACACCTTTGCAACTTCTGGCATAACCTGGCTGATTTTAATCATCTGGGGGCATTCCTTTTCACATCTGTGGCAGGTTTTGCAGCTGTCTGCCTTTATGGCAAGAGCCTCATACCCCGCTTTGGCCTCATCCTCTTTGTGGGCAGCCGTCATATTATAGTAGGAGAATATCTCCGGGATCTCCAGTCCGAAGGGGCAGGGTACACAGTAACGGCAGCCGGTACAGCCAACCAGCGCCATGGAGTCAAAAATCTCCTTTGCTTTCCGGTACATGGCATGTTCTTCTTCGGTTACCATTCCAATATAGCTTCTGTCTGCATACAAAAGATTATCTTCCAGCTGCTGTTCATCACTCATACCGCTTAGAAGCAGGCTGACTTCCGGCTGATCCCATAAAAAATCAAGGGCATATTCCACGCTGGATTTTTCACTTCCTAACGCTTCTTTAACATGAGATGCAGGATTCGCCAGTCTTCCGCCTAAAAGGGGCTCCATAATGACTACAGCAAGCCCTTTTCCAGCAGCTTCTTTCAGTCCTTTTAAGCCTGCCTGATGGGTCAGATCCACATAGTTGTACTGAATCTGGCAGAAATCCCATCCATCATAATAATCTAGGATATCCTGAAACACGTCATATGAATCATGGAAGGAAAAACCAATATACTTAATTTTACCATCTGCTCTCGCTTTTTCCATCTTCTCTACCAGTTTCAGTTTTTTAATCTTCTCTTCAAACCGGTCTCTGCTTAAGGCATGGAGCAGATAAAAATCCACATGATCTGTCTTTAGCTTCTTTAGCTGTTCATCTAAAACTTCCTCAAAATCTTCTTCTTTTTCAAGCTTCCATACAGGACATTTGGTAGCCAGATAAGTCTTCTCCCTGTAACCCTCCTGCAGCGCTTCCCCTACTATTCTCTCACTTTCCCCCTCATGATAGGGATAGGCAGTGTCAATGTAGTTGACTCCCTGATCAATGGCATGACGGATCATGGCCACCGCCCTCTTCTCATCTACCTGATTTTCTCCCGAAAGAGGAAGCCGCATGGCTCCGAACCCGAGTGCTGATACTTTTATTCCTGTCTTTCCAAAATCACGATATTGCATAATTTTCCTCCGCATGATAAGATTCGCAATTGAACTATAAGCTGCTTTAATCAATATTGTATCATATTTATTTCCTGTTCAATAGTTTTTTTTGCAAAATATAAGCCAAAAAAGACAGACTTTGCGCCATGCAAATGCCTGTCTTTCTGCTTGTAATCATTATGCCATTTTACCTGTCAGATTTTCCCCCAGGATCAAATGAGCAGGTATTCCGTTCTCATATTTCACACTTCGTTCCCCCTGGATCAAAGGACGTAAATAATCCATCATTTTTTCATTTACATCACAGCCGTTACTGCATATCATTTCTTTTGGTACCTTTTTTTCCCGGTTTGCGGCTTCCCCTGAGTATACGGAAGTAAACTCCACCATATAAGGATTGGAGGACAGTCTTTTGATAGATGCCATTTCCCCGTTCCTCCCATCAAGGACGCACTGCAATGCTTTTCCCCCCAGCATCCATGCCTCCTTTAAGTCTGTTTCACTGGCAATATGGGCTGCACAGCGCTGCATCAGGCTAAGTTCTGCCGTCCTCACCTTACAGTCCATCCTGGAACGGATCAGATTCTCCAGAATCTTTCCTGCTCCGGATATATATTTGTGGCCAAATGCATCGGTCTGCTCCGTCTGTACCTGTTCTGAGAGATAAAAGCCGTTTTCATCCTTCAGCCCCTCGCTGACCGCTATGAGAAATGCCTTTTTCCGGGACATCACACGTCTCATATCTTCCAGAAACCGTTCCTCGGAAAATGCCGTCTCACACAGATAAATTAACTCCGGGCCAGATGCGCCGTTTATTCTTGACAGAGCGGAAGAGGCAGTAAGCCAGCCTGCATTTCTTCCCATTATTTCTACGATTGTTACTCCAGGAACCGGATAAACGGAGATATCCCGTTCCAGTTCTACCACTGTTGCCGCAACATATTTGGCTGCCGAACCGAATCCCGGGCAGTGATCGGTTCCCTCTAAATCATTATCAATGGTCTTAGGCACTCCTGCAACCAGAATATCTGCAATTTCTTTCTCTTTTATATATTCGGAAAGTTTAAATACCGTATCCATGGAGTCATTGCCACCAATATAGATAAAATAAGATATATGGTGTTTTCTAAAAATCCCCACCAGTTTTTGGTATTCCTCTTCATCTTCTCTCCATGGTTTTAAGGGATAGCGGCAGGAGCCCAGAAGCGAAGCAGGTGTCTGGCACAGCAAAGAGGAATCACGGGAGCTTTTAAGCACTTTTTTCAAATCTACAAACTGCTCATTTAATACCCCCTGTATTCCGTAAAAAGCTCCCATGATGCCATCCACCCTGCTGCTTACACAGGCGGCCTCTGCCACTCCGGCCAGGCTCGCATTAATGACTGCTGTCGGACCACCCGACTGGGCAATTAACAGATTTTTCATAACAACTCCTATCTGATATAGATCTTATCTCTTGTTAAATTCTCCGCGATCAGCTTCATCACTGGCATAAAATAATCATGAAAGCTTTCCTTAGGGAGAATCAGCACTTCCCCCTCATTAACATAAAATACAATATCCTTTGGAGTGGATACTGCCTTTTCAACCTGGCTCCAGGAATAGGAATTTTCCGCTCCCACATTCTGTGTTGAAAATCCATAGTCAAAAAAAGTATATACCGTTCTTTCTTTATAGCAGGGGGCCGCAATCATCTTTCTCGACTTAAGATACAAAGAAAGAGGAGTGCATGACAGAAAGAGAA
Organism: Lacrimispora defluvii; assembly: GCA_013036995.1. Taxonomy (GTDB): domain Bacteria; phylum Bacillota; class Clostridia; order Lachnospirales; family Lachnospiraceae; genus Lacrimispora; species Lacrimispora defluvii. Next base: position 253,664 of record JAAOXG010000001.1, on the reverse strand, counting down.
AACCTGCGCCTACATATAAAAGAGCATTTTCTACCCCGATGCGGTCGGTTGAAAGCAGGATTCCCCCGGCGACGATTACCGCCAGACCTAAGACATTCACAAGAAATCCAGAAAGCCGGGAATAGGTATGAAACAGCAGAAGATCATAAATATGTTCCGCCCTCATGGCCACTTCAATTTTCATAATGCACCCTCATTTATTTAATTTACTTTTTCAGCTGCCCAGCCTTCTGGAGAATAGATACCTTTTTTCTGCTTTCTCATCATATTATCGAAGAAGGCTACAATAAATGGACAAAGGAATAACGTGATTATGGAAGCAGTAGCGCACTGGGCAGTTGCCATCTCGGTATACCGCGCCATGGTTGGATCTGCTTCTGCTACTGCTGCCGGAGTCATTGCGGAGTTAAGCGCAGTTGTACCAATTGCTGCACCCATTGCATTTCTTTCCTTTTTGGGAAGAATCATGTTAAAGATCAGGAAAAAGATCACTGCGGTAGCAGCAGAAATAAGTCCCAGAACAATTCCGGAGGCTCCTGCCGTTATGATTGTTTTCATATCTGTTTTGGCTCCGATTGATATGGTCATGAAAAAGGTAATAATAGGCTGTGCCGTAGCACAGACACGACGGAATTCCTTATCAATATTTCCCCATGTAAAACCAATGAGGATTGGAATAATTGTTGCGATCAGGCTGTTAAGAGGAATGGAGGCAAGGCCAGTTGCTCCCAGTGCAATCAAGGTAAAAAATGGTCCGTCATTTAAGGATAATACGGAAATCGCACCTGTATCTGTGGCGTTGCCAAACTGGGATGACAGGGATATGTATAAGGATCCGTTGGAATTGGTTATTGCAGCAATCCATACAAAGGGAGCTATGCCAAGAAATCCATTGACTCCACACACTTTTCCCACCAGTAAACCGATTACAATACCAAGTAAAAACTTCATTCCCGTTAAGGTGACGCCTTTATAAAGAGGCATACCCACCTGGTTGATATTAATGGACGATCCGCAGACAATTAAGAACAATCCCATCATTGCCGCATTTCCCTGATAGAACAACGCCGTTACATAGCCGCCGATCTGAAATGCCTGTGGTACAAATGTTGCAATTAAAACTGCAATGACTAGTGGTATGATGACAAGGCCCCCCGGCATTTTCTTCATCCTGTTTAACAAATTTAAATCCAGTTCTTTTTTTTCTTCATGATTAACACCCATTACGCTAAATACCTCCATCCATTCGATTATGGTTTTCCTGCCCTCTCCAGATACTCTTTTTCATATTCCATGATCCGGTCTACCTTGGGTCCGGAACCGCCCCCTGAAAACTCACAGGACAGCCAGATATCCACCAGACACTTGGCAAGCTCCAGACCAATCACCCGTTCCCCCATACACATGATCTGTGCGTCATTGCTTTTTCTTGCCCGCTCTGCAGAAAATGGATCGTGACAAACTGCCGCCCTGATTCCAGGAACCTTGTTGGCTGTAATTGCCATACCAATACCAGTACCGCAAACCAGAATTCCTCTTTCAAACTCCCCCCTGGCGACCGCTTCTGCTGCTTTGACCGCGATGTCCGGATATAATACTGCTTCCCCCTCGTCTGCTCCGAAATCCTGATACTCCACCCCTTTCTCATCCAAATGCTTCATAATCTCCGCTTTCAGCCTGTAAGCGGCTTCATCACATCCAATTGCTATCTTCATGTCTAAGCCTCCTGAATTTATTTTCTTCCTGCTTCCAGAAACAGGCGGTCTACTACATCCACTGCAGTCTGGTCATTTCCCGTAAGTCCGCCCTTGCCTATAATGGGCAGTCCTTCATAATTACCGGAAAGCCTTCCTACATCCGTCTGTGCAATTACGTAATCAAGAACCTCTATTGATTCCACACCCAGCTGGTAACACACATTTACCATGGTGTCCCCTCCCGTAGTATAAAGTCCGGCGATTTTTTCCATACCTGCTTCTTTTAAAACATTGGAAACAATCATACCAAGCCCTGCATTAATGCGGTTGGCACTCATTCCGTCTGTATAGTTTCGTTTCTCATCCTCTTTTGCAAGATCCAGAAGCCGCCCATGCAGCGCAGTTTCAAAAAGAATTGCCCTGGGACGACGTTCTGAATCAAGATATAAAAGTGCTGCCCCGGCGGCTCTCTTTACTTCCGCCAGACCCTTCTGCCCCCCATCGATTAACAGCACAGGGTCTACCGGAATCCGTTTTACTCTTTCATCCTGACACAGAACCTCCATCTGCCTCTTTGTTACCGGTGTTGCACTGCCAGCAGCAATCAGAACTGTCTTATTTAATTCCTGATCTTCTGTTTCCGGTATATTGGGTTCCTCCTGGCAGATTAATTTTCTGCAATAGGCAAGTTTTGCCGTAAATGCGCCCGGATCAACCGCTACCACATTCCAGCCAAGTTCCACACAGGCCTTTGCAACTGTTTCCACATCGGACAGAGTGATGCTGTCCACCACAATCACTTTACTGCCCTCAGACCGCTCTCTAAGGAGCTCCTTTTTCACTTCTTCGCAGCCATTTAAGACTGCATCCAGTTTGATCAGCCCTACCTGCCTTCTGGTCTGCTTTTCTATAAGACGTGGTATGTAATTTTCATACACAGGAGTACGTACATCCTGTGCTACAGGGGTATTAATTAATGCCGTACCGTCTATGATGGAAAAACCTCCCACTAGAATCCGTCTTGACTGGGGCATGGCGGGAACAACCACTGCTACAGCCGTTTCATCCATACAGTCCAGCATTGCATCAATTTCGGTGCCAATACCTCCCCGAAGCGTGGTATCAATCCTTTTAGAAAAATACAAAATCCCCATTCTTTTAAGTGCCATGGTGGCCGAACGAACTTTTTCATAGGCTTCCTCCGGTGGAAGCGCCCTGCTGTTGCTGCTGACCAGTATGGCATCTAACCGCTGTGCTCCACTGGCCTTCTCCGCCGCCTCTTCATTAAAGAAAACTGCTGTCTTTGCCCTGGATCTGGCAAGAAGAACACCTGTTGTGGTGGCACCTGTCAGATCATCTGCTACCGCTCCTATTACCGGCATAACGTCTCCTCCTGTTTAAAAACTTATGCTTCGCCCTTTTTCTTCCCCTTCATTAAAGCAGCGTATTCCGATACGACTTTTGTGGATTCGATGAGACTCACCGCATTTGCCTTCCCCGTTCCCGCAATGTCAAATGCAGTTCCATGATCCACAGAACTTCTGATAAATGGCAGACCAAAGGTTAATGTTACGGATTTTTCGAAATCCAGTGTCTTGCAGGCAATATGTCCCTGATCGTGATACAGGGAGAGAATTGCATCGTAACACCCGGATTTACCGATATGAAAGACTGAATCTGCCGGACATGGTCCTACCGCATTAATTCCTGCTTTCTTTGCCTCTTCGACAGCTGGAATGAGCTCATCAATCTCTTCTGTTCCAAACAAACCATTGTCCCCTCCATGAGGATTTAAGGCTGCTACTGCTATGAGGGGCTTCTCAATTCCGATATTTCTTAACTCTTTGTCAATGTTAACTACAAACTCCAATACCCGATCCCTGGTGGCATAGTGGCAGGCATCCACCAGGGACATATGGCGGCTTACAAAAAACACACGCAGCTTGTGACAGGAAAACATGGTAAGGGCATAGGGAGAATGAGTGTAATTTTCATAAATCTCCGTATGACCCGGTTCTTTAACACCGGCAAGCTTAATTGCTCCTTTATGTATTGGGGCGGTAGATACTGCGTCAATGCGGCCGGACATACCTAGTTCAATGGATTTCATAATCCAGTCAATGCTCATCTTTCCAGACAGAGCCTGAACTTCTCCCCACACGATGGAATCCGTATCATAGCTTCCCGTTTCCAGAACATCTACTGTTCCCAGTTCAAATAAAGCATCTTCGGGGTTTTCGATTTTCCGGTAATTCAGTTCCTGTTTCATGACCTGGGCTGCTTTCTTAAGGATTTCAATGCTGCCTATTACAAATGGGCGGCAGCATTCATGAATCTCAGGTGCCAGCATAGTCATAACAATTGTTTCCGGCCCGATCCCTGCAGGATCTCCCATGGTAATTGCCGTAACCGGTTTGAAATTCGTCTCTTTCATTTTGATCTCCTATTTTGTTTTTCCTTCTTTTACTTTCGTTTTGTTTTCTATTTTTATTATTTACTCAAGAAAATAATACATCTTTTTTTTGCATATTACAATATGTTTTCATATTTTTTCTCTTTTTACTATTTTAAGCTCTCCTTTTTTGTGCATATATGCCAGTTTATCTTTTTTATTGTCGAAATTAATATTTTCGATTTACTTTCGTTTTTTATTGATTTTATTTCATTTTTATTTTAAAATAATATTATCAAACAGATTGGAGGTCTTTAAAATTATGAAAAGGAAAGTTTATTTTGGGACAAATTTAAAGATGTATAAAAATATCAGAGAAACTACGGAATACCTAAAGACACTGTCCGGACTGACACAGGACATCAGCAGAGACAGCATGGAATTATTTGTGATACCCTCCTACACTTCATTAAACGCAGCCTCCCAGTTTACAGACAGCCGGTTCATCACTCTGGGTGCCCAGAATATGTGCTGGAAAGAAAAAGGAACCTTCACTGGTGAGATTTCTCCCTTAATGCTTCAGGAGATCGGCATCGGACTGGTGATGATCGGTCATTCAGAACGCCGGCATGTATTTGGCGAAACTGATGAGGAAGAAAACCAGAAGGTAGCATGCGCCTTAAACCATGGAATGACTGCCCTTCTTTGCGTTGGTGAAACTGCAAAAGAAAAAGATTACAATATCAGTGATGAGGTAATCAGGTCTCAATTAAAAATCGGTCTTTACAACATTCCGGTCTCACAGATTTCCAGACTGTGGATTGCTTATGAACCAGTATGGGCAATCGGTGAAAACGGAATTCCGGCCAGTGCCGCATACGCAGAAGAAAAACACCAGACAATCAAACACTGTCTGACAGAATTATTTGGAAAGACAGGCAATGAGATACCCGTACTGTACGGAGGGAGCGTTAACCCGGAAAATGCTGTTTCATTGATCTCCCAGCCATCAGTCGACGGTTTGTTTACAGGAAGAAGTGCCTGGGATGCCAGCTCATTTAATTGCCTGATACGAAAGGCACTTACATAAAAATCGGCAGCTGCAAAATAGCAGCTGCCTTTCTATTATACAATATCGATCGCCACTTCTCTCTGTCTGGCCATCTCCAAATATTCCTTCTTTATTTCACTGTCAGTAATAATTTTTTTGATTTCAGAAAGCGGACTGACTGTCAGTACATATCCGCCTCCGAATTTACTGCTGTCAACCAGAAGATATACTTCTTTTGAAACTTTCAGAATAGTTTTTTTTATCTGCATCTGAGGGGAACCAATGGATGTAATTCCTGCGTCAAAATTTACTCCATGGGCACTGATAAATGCCTTATCTGCATGACATTCTTCCAGATTCTTTATGGTGACGTCTCCCATGGTAGATGACAGTTTTCCGCCTACCTGACCACCAAGCAGGAACAGATCCACGTGTTTTACGTTAGACAGCTCCCCTGCCGCCATAAGCGAGTTGGTAATCACCAGTACATGCTTACCGGGATTTTCCTTAATCACTTTTGCAAGGTAATAGCTGGTAGAGGCATCATCCAGGATAATTGTGTCATTATCATCAATATACTCATATGCCTTTTGTGCAATCAGCTGCTTTTTATCGGCGTTTTTATTCACCGTTTCGGAATTATAAAACACGGCCACGCTGGCACCTGCCTTCGTAGCTCCTCCGTGAACCCGGTTAAGCAGTCCCATCTCCTCAAGCTTTTGTATATCATTGCGAACTGTAACCTCAGAACACTCCAGCAGTTTACTGATATCGGTAACACGTATGCTGTTCTTTTCTTCCAGTTCTTCCAAAATAAACTCCATCCTTTTGTTTAACAATGCAGTTTCCCTCTCCTTGACATTTTTCCTCTATTATCATTCTATCTTACTATTATAATCGGAATTGTACAAGTATTATTCTCAAATTCGGAACGCTGCAGACACCGGGATGGAGTTCTGTTTTTATAGCTTTTAAACTTCGGTCGTTATAAAGATATCATAAATCGCCTTAATCGCTTCTTCAAAATCACTGTTTCTAACACCAATTATGATATTTAATTCACTGGAACCCTGATCAATCATTTTTACATTGACTCTGGAATGAGCGAGAGCGGAAAAAATCCTGCCGGCAGTCCCTCTGGTGGCTTTCATACCTCTTCCTACAACGGCTACCAGCGCAAGATCAGATTCCATCTCCACAAAATCAGGCTCAACCGCTCTGTGAATTCCGGCAATGACAGACTGCTCATATTCCTCAAACTCTGACTGGTGAACAAAAACCGTCATGGTATCGATTCCGGAAGGCATATGCTCAAAGGAGATTCCGTATTTTTCAAATACCTCCAGCACCTTTCTCCCAAAACCAACTTCAGCATTCATCATGGCTTTTTCAATATTAATGGAACAAAAGCCCTTCTTTCCTGCAATTCCTGTAATGGTATAGCGGGGCTGTCTGCAGGTGCTTTCTACAATTAAAGTTCCCTTGTCCTCAGGCTTATTGGTGTTGCGGATATTAATGGGAATTCCCTCTTTTCTCACAGGGAAGATTGCATCCTCATGGAGTACGCTGGCACCCATATAAGCCAGCTCTCTTAATTCTCTGTATGTAATGGTTTCAATGACTTCCGGATCCTTAATGATTCTCGGGTCTGCCACCAGAACTCCAGATACATCCGTCCAGTTTTCATACATATCCGCATGAATTGCTTTTGCCACTACAGAACCTGTCACATCGGAGCCGCCTCTTGAAAAAGTCTTAATGGTGCCATCGTGCTTTGAGCCATAAAATCCCGGGATAACTGCTGTTTCAGCCTTGCTTAAACGCTCAGAAAGCACCTGATCTGTAAGATCTGCTTCAAAGTTGCCATCTTCATCAAAAAAGATCACCTCAGCGGCATCAATAAACTCAAATCCCAGATACTCAGCCATGATCAGACTGTTTAAATATTCACCTCTGGAAGCAGCATAGTCCCTGCCTGCCTTTTCTAAGAAATTCTTTTCAATCACATTAAATTCCTCATCAAGACTCATGTTCAGTGAAAGCCCGCTGATAATTTCCATATAGCGCTCTTTAATTTTTTCCAGAATGGTTTTGTAGCTTTTTCCCGCTTCCGCCGCATCGTAACACTGATACAGCAGATCTGTTACCTTTTCATCCTTGTCATTACGCTTTCCCGGCGCGGATGGAACTACATATTTTCTGCTCTTGTCTGCGCGAATGATATTACCAACCTTTTCAAACTGCATGGCGCTGGCTAAAGAGCTTCCTCCGAATTTCACAACTTTTTTCATGGCGTCTTTCTCCTCTGATACAGGTTAATATCTACATATTTAACGGAAATAATATCTTAATTGTCACCGGCTGTCAAGTGGTTTTCTCTAATTATGTATAATTTTCCATCATCATGCATAAATTCTCTTTTCCAGGAACATATTCAGGATCTTTTCATTCGCCAGGCTGTTTCGTTTATCCGATTCTTCAATCCGTCTGTTACCTCCGCTGATGCTGTTATATTCCCCGCAGATATCAACTGCCAGAACTGGTTTCTTTCTGCAGATAACCTCCCACGCCCTGGAAAGCTGGGCCAGTGTCATACTTCCCTGATCCCAGTCAGTAAGGAGTTCACTGGAAGAAAATACATCTTTATCCACAGATAAATAAACCGGCTCCTTAAGCTGTCCGGCAAAATCCGAAACCCAGTCTTTTCCTGATAATTCCGATTCCGTATAGATCTTCACTCTGTCTTTAAAATCTTCCCTGACTGCACAGGCCAGTTCATCCGACACTCCAATTAAAATAACCCTCTTTAAGAACTCCTGCTCTTCCAAAATCTGTCGGATCCAGTTTCCACAGGAAAGGATTCCCTGAAAACTGGAGGCCATAAGATCTGCATGATGGTCAAAAACAACCAGATCATAGGGCTCTTTGTAATCTTTTTGCAGAACATAACTGACATAATGAAAATTTCCGCAGTCCAGAAACCGGAAGCTGCCCCCTGCCCTTTTCGCCCGCCGCTCAATCTCCGTTAAGGAAGCGCCATCGCAAAAACCATGGACACCGGTTAAATCCGTACAGTCAACCCAGTCATATGGGACCTTCCTGTAAAAATCCTGTCTTTTGTAGACATCTGTAAAATTAAATATGGTGACCGGTCTTATTTTCCTTTCAAAGCTTCCACCTCCTGATTAACGCTTTCCTCACAGGAACGCATGGCAAGTATGGTCTTTTCAAGCAGCTCTTCTAACGTCCAGCCCAGATTCCCGGCACCGGTGTCTATAATATCCCTGGAACAGCCTGCTGCAAATTTTTTATCCTTATACTTTTTCTTTAAGCTGGATACTTCCATATCCATCACACTTTTGGAAGGGCGCATTCTGGCAGCAGCACCGATTAAGCCAGTCAGTTCATCTGAGGCAAAAAGGACCTTTTCCATCTCATGCTCCGGTTTTACCTCTGAGCAGATCCCATATCCATGACTGCATACGGCATGAATCAGCTCCTCCTCTGCATGGATTTCTTTTAAAAGCTCCGGCGCTTTTGTACAATGTTCCTCTGGAAACTGCTCAAAATCCACATCATGGAGAAGTCCTGCCAATCCCCAGAAATCTTCTTCTGCTCCGTAGCCAAGTTCCCTGGCATACCAGCGCATCACACCTTCCACGGTCAGCGCGTGAAGAAGATGAAACGGCTCCTGATTATATTTTATGAGTAAGTTAAGTGCCTGTTGTCTGGTTATCTCTGTTTTCATACTGATATTCTCCTTACTGTACTTAATTAATTGTCCGTTCCGGTTATGAGAGAATGAATTTTGCTTTCTCCAATCACTTCAATTCCGTTCTCCATAAGCAAAGCTGCGGTGACACCGCTTCCAGGAATTTTATTACCGGAAAAGGTCCCGTCATAGATCATCCCATAGCCGCAGGATGGACTGCGTTCCTTTAAGACAGCCTTCTTGCAGCCAAAGATTTTTGCAAGCTTTAAGGTTTCATCGGCACCTTTTACAAAAAAGGCAGTAACATCCTGACCCGACTGGTTGATAACAGTATTTTCACCTCTCCGCTCAGACGCAGGTCTTGGTGTCTCCATACCTCCCAGCTGTTCCGGGCAGACTGGAACCAGATGATACCCATCCAGCAGCGCCATAATCTCTTTATTTTCTCCATGATTGCCATCATAGCGGCAGTTCACACCCAAAAGACAGGCGCTCACAAGAATTGTCTCTTTTTGATCCTTCATTCCTTTCGCCTCCTTTCATAAGTCCTACTGTAGCAAAAAATGAAAAGGGGTTCAATCCTTTTTTCAGATTAACCCCCTAAACATTCTCTATTTTCTTTTTTCCAGAATTGAATCAATGATTCCGTATTCCCTGGCTTCTGATGCTGTCATAAAATGATCCCTGTCTGTATCCCGTTCAATCTCTTCTTCGGAATGACCGGTATTTTCCCCCAATATCCGGTTTAACCGCCTCTTATCCTTTTGAAGCTTTTCTGAGTAAATCCATATATCAGCTGCCTTCCCGCCGATTCCTCCGGATATTCCGGGCTGATGGATCATAATCTCCGCGTTGGGCAGGGCAAACCGCTTTCCTTTTGTTCCTCCTGCCAGAAGAAACGCTCCAAAGCTGGCTGCAAAGCCAAGGCAGATGGTGGAGACATCACAGCGGATGTACTTCATGGTATCATAAATCCCCAGTCCAGCAGTTATGGAACCTCCAGGACTGTTAATGTAAAAGGAAATGTCTTTCTCCGGATCCTGGGATTCCAGAAATAAAAGCTGTGCAATAATCAGTCTGGCAGATTCATCATTTACCTCCTCCCCCAGAAAAATAATCCGGTCCTTTAACAGGCGGGAAAACAGATCATAGCTTCGTTCCCCTGATCCAGTCTGTTCAATCACATATGGAACCACATTCATGCCGCACACCTCCATGCTTTGGAGTGGATTACCTCTTTCCCCCTTAATTCTTTGTTAATTCTTGCTTTTCTGTATGTCATCGGCGTACAGCCATATACTTTTTTAAATTCCAGTGTAAATGCCTGCTGAGACTGATACAATGCATCCTGGGCAATCCTGGCGATAGATTCTTCTTCCATAATAAGCTTTCCAGCCGCCTCACTGAGCCTGCGCTCCTTAATATAGCGGTGGATGGTACAGCCCGTAACATCAGAAAACATCCGGTTCATATGAAATTTAGAGTAGCCGGCATACCGGGCGATCTCCTCCACATTCAGTCTTTCCGGTGCAGATAAGTTTGCTTCAATATAATCAATGATCTGATTCACTGTTTTTTTCTTTTCATCCATGCTTTCTACCTCCGTAATCTGACCTTATTATAACAGGTTTCATTTTCCCAGTATTCATAAAAAGTGCGGTTTCAAAAAAAAACCGAATTCCTACTATGTTTATAGAAAAAGGTCATGACATTTTGTTAATAATATAGTATACTTTATACAGGATACTAGAACGAGCAATAGAAAGGAAGGCTGCAACATGTACTGTATCAAAAAAATAATAGACGATCTGTTCTGGGTTGGCGGAAGTGACCGCCGTCTGGCCCTGTTTGAAAATGCATACCCTATTCCCAGAGGAATTGCTTATAATTCCTACGTTTTGCTGGATGAAAAAACCGTATTGTTTGATACGGTTGACAGAGCCATTAGCGGACAGTTTATCGAGAATGTGGAAGCAGTTTTAGGAGGACGGAATCTGGATTATATTTTTGTTAATCATATGGAACCGGACCACTGCGCAACATTAGGAGAGATGGTAAGAAGATACCCTGATGTTAAAGTGGTATGCAATGCAAAAACTGTCCCGATTATCAATCAGTTTTATGAATTTGGAGTGGATGACAGAGCTGTCATTGTAAAGGAAGGAGATACCTTCTCAACCGGTAAGCACAATTTCACCTTCTACATGGCTCCCATGGTACACTGGCCGGAAGTAATGGTTACCTACGATGCCACTGATAAGATCTTATTTTCCGCAGATGCATTTGGTACCTTTGGCGCCATGAACGGGAATATATTTGCTGATGAGCTGAATTTTGAGCGTGAATGGCTTGATGATTCCAGAAGATATTATTCTAACATCGTGGGGAAATACGGGGTCAACACCCAGGCTTTGTTAAAAAAGGTAGCGGACTTAGACATACAGCTTCTCTGCCCGCTTCACGGACCGGTATGGCGTTCCAATATCTGCTGGTATATGGACAAGTACTGCACCTGGAGCAGTTACGAACCGGAAGAGCAGGCTGTTATGATCGCCTACGGCTCCATATACGGCAACACGGAGAATGCTGCCAATATTCTTGCCTGCCGTCTTGCAGAACGGGGCATCCGCAATATTGTAATGTATGACGTATCCGTAACCCACCATTCCTACATTATCTCAGAGGCATTCCGGTGCAGCCATCTGGTTTTTGCTTCTGCCACCTATAATGCAGGGATCTTCAGCAATATGGAACATCTTCTTATGGATATGAAAGCTCATAACGTGCAGAACCGTACGGTTGCACTGATCGAGAACGGATCCTGGGGCGTTATGGCAGCCAAAAAGATGACCGAAATCATCTCAGGCATGAAAAACATGACCATTCTGTATCAGACCATTACAGTGAAATCTTCCCTGAAAGAAGATCAGCTGTCAGAAATCGCTGCTTTGGCCAATACCATAGCAGATTCCATTTCCAAATAATAAAATACCCCCGGAGAAATACGGCATACTTGTTATGTACCGTTTCCCGGGGGAATTTTTAATCCCTCTGTCCATTAAAATCCCTTTATTACAATACCTTCCTCCATAAGACCCTCCCGGATCTTTTTCACAAATGCCAATGCTTTGGCCCCATCTCCGTGAATGCATACGGAATCAGCCTGTATGGTAATATCCCGTCCGTCCACAGCTTCCACCTTCCGCTCCCGGACCATGCGTATTACCCGCTTTACTGCCTGATCTTCATCCTTTATCAGTGCACCCTTCTGATTTCCGGGAACAAGAGTCCCGTCACTTTGGTATCCCCTGTCTGCATATACTTCGCTTGCACAGAAAACGCCGGTTGCTTTCGCCGCACGAATCATCTCACTGCCGCTTAACGCAAGGAGCACCAGACTTTCATCTACCTCCTTCACAGCCAGGCAGACAGCCCGCGCCAGCTGATAATCCTCTGCTGCCATATTATAAAGGGCACCATGGGGCTTTACATGCCAAAGCCGCACTCCTGCTCCGGTACAAAATGCCTTTAACGCTCCAATCTGATATTTCACAGAGGCTTTCACCTCTTCCGGAGACAGCGCCATATTCCTTCTTCCAAATCCTGCCAGATCCGGAAATCCCGGATGAGCACCGATTCTCACGCCATGCTCCTTGCAAAGTATTACTGTCCGTTCCATCACCATGGGATCTCCACCGTGGAATCCACAGGCAATGTTTGCAGAAGTAACGTATGGAATCACTTCTTCATCCATTCCAATCTTATAAGCTCCGTAACTTTCCCCAAAATCACAGTTCAAATCAATGACCGCCATAATCACGCTTCCTTTCTCTAAAACCGTTTTCAGTATTTCAGTTTATATTTTCCTTCTTTCCTGTCCATATTTTACCATTTTACCATGGCAATCTCAATTATTTTTTCTGCTCTGTTCTGCATGTTCAGATCCCATTATCTAATAAGCTTCTCTTTCCTGTATATCTTAAATATTCTTCGATGACTTCCTTTTGAATCTGGCTTAACCGCACAGGATCCTTTCCTCCTACGGGTATTCCATCGATCTCCTTTGCGTGAAGACAGAAATTAGAAGAGGAGGTCACCAGTACTTCATCTGCCTCCATCAGCTCCGTAAGAGTAAAGGGGCGTTCTAACACCTGGATTCCAAGGCGGTAGCAGGCTTCAATCATATGGGTTTTGGATATTCCCCGCAGAATGTACTGATCATTGGGATGGGATAAAAAAATTCCGTCTTTCAGTATGGAAACATTGCTGTGGGCACACTCCGTTACAATATCACCTCTGTGGAACACGGTTTCCAGCGCGCCCTGTTGTTCCGCTTTCTGGGATGCCATAACAGAAGGCAGGAGATTTAAGGTTTTAATATTGCAGTGAAGGAAACGGGTATCCTCTGCTGTGACCAGACTGATAGGAACTTCCGGATTCCGAAGCCGGTTGGGACGGATCATAACCCAAAGCTTACCGGTCATCTCACGGTCATATGCGTGGTTTCTGGGTGCCGCTCCTCTTGTGACCTGCCAATAGACAAAATGAGTCTCTCCTTCCACCTTTTTAAGAAGATCCGTTAAAAGCTCTCCAAGTTCCTTCTTTTCCAAAGGAATCCGGATATCAAGAGCATTTGCACTGGAATAAAAACGATCCAGATGATCTTCCAGCAGATAAACGCGGTGATTTCCACCCACTGATGCATCATAAACTCCGTCACCGAAAAAATGCACTCTGTCATTAAAAGGAATCATCAGCTCCTCTGGTGCAGCAATTGTTCCATCATAGTAAGCAAGTTCTTTCATAACCTCTCCTTCTTTACCGGGCAAATGCCAAATTTCATCCTGATATACTCTTTAATCAATTCTGCGCAGTTATCAAGTCCCAGGCTTTCCGTATCCAGACACAAGTCATAATTTCTAGGGTTTTTCCATTGTCTTCCGGTATGATACAGGTAATAGGCATTGCGGTACCGGTCCAGCTGGCCGATGTAGCGTTCTGCTTCCCCTTCCCCAATTCCCTGCCTTTCCATCTCCCGTTTTAACCGAAACTCATAGGGTGCATCTAAATAGACTGACACCACATTGGGTTCCCCCTTTAATACAAAATCAGCAGCTCTTCCCACACACACATAGGATTCCAGGGTCAGCAGCTCTTTTAACACCTTTGCCTGATAATTAAATATATTCTGGTCTGATAAGAAATTCCCGCTTTCTGGTGGGATGATCTCTCCATTATAAACCCTTTTAAATGCCCTGTACAACAGCGTCTTTTTCATATTTTCATCTGCTTTAGAAAATATGGTTTCATTAATTCCGCTGTCCTCTTCAGCCAGCCGCAATAGCTTCCTGTCATAATAGTCAATTCCGTAATCGGCAGCCAGTTTTTTTCCTATATAGCTACCGCCTCCGCTTCCGCAGGTGCGGGTTATGGCAATTGCAAAAAATTGATTCTGTTCGTTCATGTATCTTCCTCCTACTGTCCCATATTTGCTTTACATAGGCACGGCTTGAAATAGACAAAGCTTGTCAAAAAAAAAGAGGTTCTCCCGCTAAATACCGGGGAAAACCTCCTTGTTCTCCAAAAAGAAACCGGGATGCTTCGAGAGGACAATATGTCTCAAAAAGCAAAAGAAGCCGCAACTGCATTCTGGCAGTTGAGACTCCATTGTTCTCCCGTTTTATATATTGGGAGCATTATACCACTTACAGGTTAAAAGCACAAGTGGTATTCGGTATTGGGATTTTTCACGCCTTCTGTCTGATTTTTAGAGGGATGCTCTGAGCTCATGGGAATATATCACAGGAGGAAGGAATGAAACATGAAAATGTTATCAGCAGAAACAGCACCATAGCATAGACAGAGGAAAAAAGAAAAATAATCACAAGTAAAAACAGCAATATCCCAATTCCGATCCGTATCATGATATGAGGAATGAGTTTAAAACCACTTGCCAGTCCCAGAACGGCATTCCCGATAAACATGGTATTGGCAATTCCTACAATATTCTGAAATGACAGTATCCCGGAGGCATGGAGAAAAAGCACCAGACAATTCACTGCCAGAAGAATCAGGGCTGTCAGCCATTTATGGTGAAATATTGGGGGGAATCCAGCATTTTTAAACCGTGTGGCAGTCTGCCGCACAACTGCCCCTGTAAAAGTTGACACAGTACAGATACAAAGACCGGCAGCCAGACCGGAAAAGACGGTTCCTGAAAATCTGCCCGCTACTGGAATTAAAAGATCTGACATGGAATGACTGGGACTGTTTTGAAATGCAAAAGCAGTCAGCAGATAAATCATAATAATCGCTGTCAGACTGATCTGCATGGCGCGCATCATGGTACGTTTGGGATTTTCCACATCCTCCACATAATTTCCCAGTATCTCCCACCCCACTATCGCCCAGAATATAAGAAGAAGCGTCTGCCCTAAGACCTCCGGTGCCGGCAGGCTGTGGGGAATCGAAAGAACCGGTAAACGAAACAGAGTCACACCACTTCCAGCAAGCAGCAGACAGGCTGTGATACTGGATAATACCAGCATAAATTTCCCCATAAAGGAAACATCCGATATAACAATCATAGCACAGATAAAAAGTACCCCACCGGCTGCAACCCATGAATTTACGTGGAATACAGTGGAAACAGCCGGCCCAATAAACTCCGCCGCTGTAATTGCCACAGCAACAGGTCCGAAAAAGACGGCCACCGTAAGGTAATTGGCTGCAAGCGTCCCAAATCTGCTGCCAAACATATCCCCCACAATCGTACTGATTCCCCGGTTATCCGATGCAATTATTGTCATCTTTGCAAAGACATAGGCAAATAAAATATTAAGTGCCATAATGATGATCCATGCAAATACCGCATACTCACCCAGCATATCATAAGCCAGAGATGGCAGAAAGATAATGCCGGAGCCCAGAATGGGCCCGGTCATCAGCCCGCTTACAGTAAAAACATTTAATTTTTTCTTCATACAAATACATCTCCCTTCTATCACATTAATCATAATAAAAAATAATGCATTTGTATAATTGAAGTTACTAAAGATTGACTTCAGAATTATTGATGATAAAATAATGATAATACGATTTTGAAATGGTTAAGAACCGGAAGGGGCGAATGAGATATGATAGAGATCCGGAATTTAAGAACATTGGTTAAAATAGCAGAGCTTGGCAGTTACACGAAGGCAGCTCAGGCATTGGGATATGCCCAGTCTACTCTGACCTTTCAGGTGGGTGCCATTGAATCTTACTATAATTGTCCTGTCTTTGACCGGACTGGCAAGACGCTGAAGCTTACTGCGTTCGGAGAGCAGCTGCTGGAATATTCTAATTCGGTGCTGCGGGAGTACGATATTCTGGAGCAGTTAGGAAAAAGCGATGCCACCCCCCAGGGCTGCTTACGGATCGGAGCTGCCGAATCCCTGACACTGTATCGTTTATACCCGCTTATCATTGCCTATAAAGCGGCTTATCCACAGGTGGAGGTTCGTATGATCAACAGCCCGTGCGAGCTTCTGATAAAAGATTTATCTGCCGGACAGCTGGATATCAGCTTTGTAATTCAGCCCGAGTGTATGGATGAAAATCTGCATACAGAACTGCTTTTAGAGGAAAAAATGTGCCTTGTTGCTCCCACCGGGCATACACAGCCAGACTTTTTGCCCGAATCCGGGCAAATGGTGTTCTTTACAGAAAAAGAATGCAGCTATCGCCAGGAATTTGAACGATACTTACAAAAGCACCACTATGTCCCTGCCAATGTTCTGGAAACAGCCAATGTGGAGGCGATTAAAAAATACGTAACCAACGGGCTGGGCGTTTCCTATCTTCCCTATTACACTGTGAAATCAGAAAATGAACGGGGATTACTTCGCACAAAATTCATCGAGACAGACCCTGTTTTTTTCACCCAGATTGTTTATCATAAAAAGAAATGGATTTCTCCAGCCATAAAGGCACTGATAGCTCTCAGCCGCGAATATGGCCGGAAATGGTCTGTCTGACTTTTATTGATTATTGAAACTCAGATTTTAAAATCCCGTATTCATAGGTATCTTTCCATATGGGATTGCCGTCCTCATCGGTAAAAAAATATACATTTTTAAGCAATGTCCCCTCTCTTCTCATCCCAACGCGCTCAAGGAGTTTCCAGGAATGAGAATTCTGGGGATCACACATTGCGATCATTCTTCTTACACCAAGCTCATGAAAGCCATATTTCATAAGTGCAAGAAGTCCTTCTGTGGCATACCCGTTCCCCCAGTACTTATCATTGAAAACATAACCTACTTCCCATGTTTCAAATTTTTCTTTTGCAAAATAGAAATTACCAATAAGTTTTCCGCTTTTTAAGCATACGGCAAGAAAACGCTCATCACCGGCCCGCCTCTTGGCTTCTACATAAGATTTTTCTTTTGAATATGGTTTGTATGGTTCAAATTCCAACACATTTGGGTTAGAAAAATACTCATACAAATCTTCCCCGTCATGTTCTGTAAATTTACGTATTACCAATCGGTCTGTTATTATTTCCCTCATAAAAATCTCCCCGGTTTTTTAGTTTATCTTACAAATAGATATTATACAGCAACATTCATGAAATTCAAAAGACTTTGTGATTCACCGCATGCAATGGCACTTTTACCGTTCACATCTTATTACTTCCCCGTTTATTTCCCATCAGCCTGCAGATTTGCCAGCGATGCCGGTTCTGATTTTTTATACACGGTCAGAAACAGGGTCGGAATCACTGATACAGCTGTAAAGCCAACAGACCACAAAAAAGCAACATTGTACGCACTTACAACATTCTGTATTCCCGATGCAGAGTGACTGGCTAACTGATGCTCCACAATTGTTGCAAGGACCGCAGATCCGAACGCACCTCCGATTGTCTGCAGTATTCTTGTGGCAATGCTGGCATGAGGAATCTGCTCACCGCTCAGTCCCACATAGGCAGAAACCATAAGCGGAATGAATACTCCGCCCAGGCCAGCCCCCCGTATCAGCAGCGCTGCACCTAATAAAATTGCATTTGTTCCGGAATCAGCAAAAGCAAATGGCAAAGTACCCACTGCGGTAATGATAAGGCTTACCATAACAATCGGACGCGCTCCTATCCGGTCGGTCAGTTTCCCCATCTGGGTTCTTGTGAGCAGCATACCAAGTCCCTGAGGAATCAGCATAAGACCGGCGTAGAGAACGCTTTCGCCACGCACCTGCTGATAAAATAACGGAAGAAGAAGCATACCGCCATTGGTGATAATGCCTGACATGAAAAGCAGCACAGACGTAGCGGAAAAATTGCGTGATTGAAACAAATGCAGATCAAGAACTGGAGATATTCTCGTATTTAAGGCGTAAAAAATAAATGCTGCCATTATAAGCAGTCCTGTTACTGCCGGAACATATACTGCACTGCTTATTAACCCGCCATGAGAAGCGGTCTGCGCTATGCCGTAAATGAGTAAGGCAAATGCGGGGGACAGCAGTAAAATACCGATTATATCAAGAGGCTGTTTCTCCTCTGTGGGACTGTCCTCTGGTATTCCCCAGAAAGCCAGTAATACAGCAATGATGGTCACCGGAATATTGACATAAAAGATCCAGCGCCAGCCCAGACTGTTTACAATAATCCCGCCAAGTACCGGTCCAAGGATCGGTGCCAGCAGCATGGGAAGGCTGACAATTGATGCCATATGTCCAATATTTTTACCCCCGGATATCTGAACCAGCATGTTTGTCATAGTCGGCATCAATAAACCAGCGCCAATTCCCTGAAGGAGCCGGAAAACAATCAGAGTTCCTATATTCCATGACAGTGAGGAAAGAACGGAACCCACAAAAAATAAAATCAGTGAAAATTGATACAGCCGCTTACCTCCGAACCGATTAATCGCCCAGCCGGAAACGGGAACTGCAATTGCCATTGCAAGCACATATCCTGTGATGACCCACTGTATAACGGAAACCGTACTTTTAAATTCACCTGCTATTGTTTTTATGGCAACATTGACCATTGTAGAATCTAATAAGGGCGCAAGAGAACCAAACACCAGGATTATTGACACCTTAAGCAGCCTCGGATCAAGCGTTTCTTTTTGATGCCTGGAACCATTTGCTATATTTTCTGCCATATTGAAACCTCCTATTAAGAACTTTACTTTATCCAACAATCTGTTGTATTATCATATTGTAATGAGACCACGGTTCTTCATCAACCGACAATTATGATTTATTTGTTGGATTTTAAAAGGTAAGGGAGGGATTTTTTTGAACAAGCAGCCTGAAATCACGATGCAGACCAGAAAAAACTTAGCAGATGCGTTCTGGCAGATCTATTGTGAAAAACGAATTGAAAAGATTACGGTTAAAGACATTACAACAAAGGCAGGTTACAACAGAAGCACATTTTATGAATATTATACGGATGTCTACGATGTGCTGGAACAAATTGAAGCTTCCGTATTACCAGATATTGAAAAACATAAAAACATAATATCAAAAGGGAGTATGGAATTTCCGCTGAAACATCTAGTGGAAGTGTACAATAAAAACAAACAATATTTTATTGTCCTGTTAGGAAAAAACGGCGATCCGGCCTTTCAGGAAAAGATGAAAAATACATACAAAGACCTGGTACGCCCCCTGGTACAATCATATGAAACAGATGATTACAAATTGGAATGCGGTCTGGAATATGCTTTGTCCGCTTTCATTGGTGTGATGACATATTGCTTTACAAGGGAAGAGCAACCTGATATTGAAAAGACAGTTGTTCTTCTTAATGACTTTATGAAAAATGGTGTCATAGGGCTGCTGAAATGAAGATCAAAGAACAGGCAGAAATCAGACCAAAAGCCCCTGATCTCTGCCCGTTTTTATTTTCTCACAATGCCCGGAACCCTCAAAACATATCCCACGCCTCTGACCGTATGAATCAGCTTTACCGGCTGGCCTTCATCTATTTTCTTTCTCAAATACCGAATATACACATCAATCATATTGGATTCACCTTCATAGTCGTATTTCCATATATGCTGACTGATCTTTTCGCGGGAAAGCACCACGCCTGTATTACGGATCAGATACTCCAATATGGAGAATTCTTTGGAGGAAAGCGAAATGATTTTCTGATTTCTCATTACTCTCCGTGCATCGCAGTTTACAATCAGATCACCAACCTCAAATATATTGCTGATATTGCCGTAATACCGCCTTAACATTGCCCGGACTTTCGTAAGAAGTTCTTGTAAGGCAAATGGTTTCAGCAAATATTCATCGACCTGTAATTCCGAATTGATTCCACGGTCTAAAGCAGTGTCATCTGCAGTCATTAAAAGTATGGGAGTTTTCTTTCCCTGACTTCGTACCTTTTTTACCAGTTCCATACCACTGACCCCTGGAATCATAGTATCCAGAATGACAGCATCGTAATATTCCGTCTCCAGATAATCCAATGCGTCAAGACCATTGAGACAGGAATCAACGGTATAATTTTCCAGCTTAAGTTTTCTTACGATCAGCCCATTTAAATCCGGTTCATCCTCTACCAATAAGATTCTCATCGTCTGTGTCGTTCCTCTCATTCTTCTGTGCTTTCTTTTATGTGTTTAACTTATAAATATTATATCACAAGAATAATAAAAGGAATATGAAGGAGACTACAACATTTTTTCCAAAAAACCCCATATTCATTGGGGGATACTGTTGCCTGTTATTGACTTGCGTTGTTGACAAAATAGGTTTACCGTAATATCATATAAACTATAATATGATGAGTATTAATTATATACCAAAAGTAATGTATGTCGATGTATATATAATTTATCAATCATATGATTATATAATATATGGCAAACCTTCTGATGATTATTACGGATAAGGAGGTCTAATGGAAGCAGGTAAATATGAATAAAGTTCCTTTCTACTATATTATATCATTTATTTTTGAAGCAATTGGGTTTACTTTAATATTAAACTGCTATAATATAGCAGAGTATAAGTTGGATTTAAAGATATTAACAATGCAGAAACTGGATATTCCACTTGAATTCAATTATAATTATTTAAATATCGTATCAAATAATTATAGAACAGCAGGCATTTTGTTATCGTTATTAGGAGGTATTTTTCTAATCAAAATTTTATTTAGTGGGAAATAAAAGAATGTCATGAACGTTTTGTTCATGACATTTTTTGGGCTTAATATTCCTGTCATCCTTTAAACTTGCAAAAGCTATGCAAATCCATCTCAACTATGATATGATAATAAAATAACCAAACTTCCTATCATAAACACACACCCGCATAAATAAGGAGGCATTTTTTATGGACACCCGTTATCTAACCTACATCCTGACAATCGCCAAAAAAGAGAACATGACCAAAGCTGCCGAAGAACTTTTTGTTTCCCAGTCCACCTTAAGCCAGTACCTCTCAAAGCTGGAAAGTGAACTGGGCACCCCATTGTTTTACCGCAGCAAAGGCCGGTTAACCCTCACACAAGCGGGCTCTCTTTATATAGAAGCTGCCGAAAAAGTCATGTCTATTAAAAATGTCCTCTATCAGAATATTCAGAATATTGAAAACCGCGGTCACATAACCGTAGGAGTGACTTCACAGTTCGGCCTTACCATGCTGACCGATATCATTCCGGCTTTCAAAGTCCAATACCCGGATATTATCATTGAAATTTCAGAAACCAATCTTCCCGGACTAACCAGAATGATATCAGAAGAAAGCATCGACTGTGGAATCATGGCGATCAATGAAATCCATCCTTTTTCTCCTGATCAGGTGACTATACTCCGGGAGGAAGAAGTTTTATTTTCCATTCCTGTTAATCATCCATATCGAAAGAAAAACCCGGACAGACCTATCCCAATCGGGGAATTTGCAAAGAGTTTTGGGGAAGAAAATATTTTGCTGTCTAAAAAAGGCTCAACACTGCGACGCCTCACCGATATGGTACTGGAAAATGCCGGCTGGATCCCCAGTACGGTTTGTGAAACCAACAGCATATCCACAACCAGAAGCATGGTTGCCATGGGAATTGGAGTCACATTTATCAGCGATTCCTGTGCATCAGACCGGGAACACGTGGCATATTATCATGTGGAACCAAAGCTTACCAGACTAAACGCTTTGGTAACAAGAAAAAACTGGATTCAAAGCCAGGCGAGCCAATGTTTTTGTAATGCTATAAGGAACTATTTTAACTAATAACAGCCCTGGGTGCCAATTTAGAAAACGGCTCCCAGGGCTGTTGATTTAATGTAATTTAATTATTTAGCAAGATCATCAGCGATCTGTTTAATCTCATTGTAAATCTTTTCGTCATTTGCCTCAGAATCAGCAGAGCTTAAATAGTAAGGCATCATTTCAACTTTGGCAATAGCCTCTTTTACTTCCGGATCTTCGGTCATTTTCTTAACCAGCTGATCATACCAGGCGATAACATCATCAGATGTATCTTTGGGGAAATAGAAGGAAAATTCACAGTTTGGATATACTAAATCTATGCCCTGCTCTGTTAAAGTAGGAATATCCTTGATTAATTCATAGCGCTCTTTCGTTGGAGCTCCCAGGCATACAAATTGTCCTGCTTCCAGATAATCCTTACAGTTAATATAAGCACCTGGCATTAAATCCACCTGGCCGGAAAGCATGGCTGCAACCTTATCGGAGTTGGAACCTACGTCAACCAGATCCAGATCAATTCCTGCTACCTTTTCAAATGCAAGCAGCTCATAGTAAGTATAAGCACCTACTTCGGTACATGCTTTTAACTTGCCTGGATTTGCTTTTGCTGCCTTAATGAAATCATCAAGTGTCTTATACTTTTCAGGATTTGCGTAGAACTGCTGTGCCGGATCAAGTGCAAATGTTGGTCCTAATTTAAAAGCGGTATAATTATAATCGGTTACACCAGCAATATTTGCCACATTTACCAGATTGTGACCATAAAGGAAGGTATGTCCGTCTGCTGCTGCGGAGCGTACCTGATTTGCTGCTACGGAACCTGCAGCCCCGTTGGCATTTACCACAATGAAATCAGCACCTGTCATTTTCTTTGCATACTCCGCAAATACGCGGGCAGAAAGATCTGTGTTGCCGCCTGCTCCTGCTGGAACCACGATGGAAACAGTGGTGGTCGGCTTCCAGGTGGAAGCTGCTGCCTCAGTACCTGCTGCTTCTGATCCCTTTGTAGTGGCTGCCTCAGAACTGGCTGCCGCTTTTGTTGTCTCTGCTGCTGTTGTTGCCTGTGTCTGGCTGTTGCCACATGCTGTCATACTAAGAACGAGTCCCGCCGCCAATACTGTTGCTAATAATCTTTTTTTCATAGTTTTGCTCTCCTTTTTTATGATTGTTCAGATGCCTTCCCCGCTGCTTTTTTGTTTATATACATCTTGTATTCTTTATAAACTGACCAAACCACGACTCCGATTGCCACAAAAAAGAATGCGTCAAAAATCGGTCTCTGGAAGAATGCTCCAAATGATTTGTACTGCATGATTCCTCTTCGGAGATATGTCTCCAGCATTTTTCCTATGAGGAAGCATAATACAAACGGTGTAGTTGGCAGTCTGAACTTATGATATAAGTATCCCACCAGTCCAAATAACAGTATGGACTGTACGTCGAAAATCCGGTTGTTGGTGGCATAAGCGCCCACGCAGCATAAAACCAGAATCAGAGGCATCAGGATGTGTTTGGGTATCTTTAAAAGCTGTACAAATGCTTTGATTCCAAAAAACTCTATTAACAGCATCATAGTAATACAGATCATACAGGCTGCAAAAATTCCGTATACTACATCTGCATTTTTAACGAAGAGAAGGGGGCCTGCCGATAAGCCATGGATCAAAAATCCTCCAAGCATCATAGCTGTTACTCCGTCCCCTGGTATTCCAAGAACCAATAGGGGAATCATTGCTCCTCCGATGGTAGTTGTTAGCTGTTTCAGTGGCCACAATTCCGTCAGGGCAGCCCTTTCCAAATTCTTCCGGATGTTTTGACATGTTTTTGGCAGTTACGTAGGAAAGCATTCCTGAAGTACTTCCTCCGATTCCGGGTAGAATACCGATCCCGGTTCCGATGAGAGCAGAACGAACCGCATTTGGAATCTGATACACAAATTCCTTCCAGGTAAAACCAAACCCTTTAATTGGTTTCATTTTGATCACATCCATCTTCCCATGCCCCATGGATTCCGCTGTTATAAGAATCTCTGAAATGGCGAAAATACCAATTAACGTGGGAAGTGTATCATATCCTGCCATCAATGAGCTTGAGCCAAATGTAAATCGGGCCGTTCCGTCAATTGGAGCCATACCCACCAGGGAGAACATCAGTCCCAGCATACCCGCCAGAACACCTTTTAACATGGAACCGGACGCCAGTACTGCGACCATGGTTAATGCAAAAAAGGAAATTCCAAAGTTTTCAGCCGGAGTAAACTTAAGTGCAACATTAGCAAGCAGTGGAGCACAGAACGTTAAAATAATAAAGGAAAAAATAGATCCTAAAAAGGAAAATACGATTCCATATCCTAGCGCTTTACCCGCGTCTCCATTCTTTGCCATTGGATAACCGTCAAAACAGGTTGCGATGGAAGATGCCGTACCAGGCATGTTAAGAAGTATTGCAGAGATCAGACCACCTGAAATTCCTCCGATGTAAACAGCAACCAGTACATTCATACCCATAGATGGGGACATACTGAATGTAAGCGGCAAGAACAATGCTACAGCCATGGAAGCCGACAAGCCTGGTATGGAACCAAATATAATTCCAACAACCACTCCTGCTGCCATAAGCAGAAGAGAAGACGGAGTAAAAATTCTTGCATAAGCGTTACCTAATGAAATTATTGCGTTCATTGCTTCTCCTCCTATAAATTAATGGTGAATATACCAGCAGGCAATATGATCTTAAATCCATAACGGAACAGGAAAAATACAACAAAGGTAAATATGACAGAAGTTACTGCCAGCTGTATCATATCCTTTTTCGTTTTCTTCTCATCAGGAGCCAGAACATACATCTGAAGTGGCAAATAAAGAATTGTTGTTACAATAAAGCCAACGGGCTGGAGTAAATAAACATAGACCAGGATCAGCATAAAGCTGGTAAGCATTCGTTTGTAATCCAGCTCTTCCTTATCCATTTTTTCAGCTTCTGCCGTTCTCATTTTTAAATTTTTCAGATTTAAAAATGCCAGGGCTGCCGCCAGAACAAAGGTCACAAGACCAATACACATTGGCATAAAATCCGGGCCGATATCCATAATTGCTGATTTCGGCAGCATCTTTGCCATAATCATCATTCCGGCGGATAAAATCATAAAAAATCCGCCGACAATCATATCCCCATATTTTCTAATAAACATTGACTGGCCTCCTCCTTTTATCTTACCAGTGCCGGCTTTTTACAGTCATATTTCCAGCCTGGTATTAAATACTGCATTGCAAGAGCATCGTCTCTGTCATGAGAGGTAAGGCTGTTATATAATGCATTGGCCTCCATAACCCGCTCCATATTAATGGTTACTCCAAGTCCGGGTCTGTCAGGTACCTCCAAAAACCCTTTTTTAATAGATGGAGTATCGTTTAACAGATTCTGACCATCCTGCCAGATCCAGTGAGTGTCAAGTGCGGTTGGATTTCCCGGTGCTGCGGCCGCCACGTGGGCAAACGCGGTCAGTGTAATATCAAAATGATTGTTGGAATGACTCCCCCATGTCAGACCCCAGTCATTTAAAATCTGCGCCATTCTCACACTTCCTTCGAATCCCCAGAAATGTGGATCTGCCAGAACTATATCCACCGCTTTTAATGCTGCGGAATGATAAAACTGTCTCCAGTCTGTGGCGATCATGTTGGTTGCAACTGGCAGATTAACGGCATTTTTAAATTCTGCCATGATCTCTCTGCTGGAAAAACCGGATTCCGGACCACAGGGATCTTCAATGTAAGATAAAATTCCCTCCATTGGCTTACAAAGATCAATTGCCTCCTTTAAGCTCCAGGCCCCGTTGGGATCTATATTGATTCGGCCATTGGGAAATGCCTTCTTCAGTGCACGCACCGCTTCCATCTCTTCGGAACCGGAAAGCACACCGCCTTTTAATTTGAAGTTGTTAAATCCATATTTTTCATGAAGAACCTCCGCCTGTTCTACAATACGTTCTGGCGTAAGCATCTCCATGCGTCGAAGGCGGAACCAGGGATCCTCACTGCAGCTCTCATTCAGATACTCAAGCTCAGGCAGCGCTTTTTCCTTTTCGCTGACGTAGAATAAATATCCCAGTGTTTCTATCTGATTTCTCTGCTTTCCCTCTCCTAACAGTTCACACATGGGAAGCCCTAAGTGCTGTCCCAGAAGATCAAGGAGCGCGCATTCAATCGCCCATTCTGCCTTTACAACAAATTTCAGTTTGCTGATGTCAAGGGTCTGTATTCCCTCTCCATCATCCCCTTCTGCTCTCGTTCCCGCTCTATGTATTGAATTTAAAATTCCACGGTATTTTCCAATCTGCTGGCCTACCACCAGAGGAGTACAGCTTCTTAATGCTTCACAGGTGTAATCCCCTCCATGTATCTCGCCGATTCCGGTATTCCCCGCACTGTCCTTTAAAATCACCAGATTTCTGGTAAACCACGGTGCATGAGCTCCGCTTAATGTCATAAGCATGCTGTCATAACCAGCAACCGGAATGACCTGCATTTCTGTTACAACCGGCGTTCCTGAGTGCTTCATATGTTTCTTTTCCTTTCTTTGGACAAATTGCACATTTTCTGTTTGTCAATTCTTGTTTTCACATGCATTATACCAACGAAATTTCCATAAATCCAATAATTAATACCGATTGCAGCAATAAGAAATGTTAATAATCCTTAAAATCATCGAACAAGACAGGGTTTTTTTGGATTAAATTTCCAGCCTGGTATCAAATACTGCATACCCATGGCATCGTCCCTGCCGTTCAGGCAGTGATCCAGGTACAGCTGGTGAGCCTTTTTAATCTGGTCCAGGTCTGCCTCGATACCAAGTCCAGGCTTCTTCGGAACTTCCACACAGCCGTTTACGATTTGAAGGGGTTCTTTCGTCAGGCGCTCTATCCCCTCCTGCCAGATCCAGTGGGTATCAAGTGCATTGTACTCTCCTGGAACTGCGGCTCCTACCTGGGTAAACATGGCTAGGGAAATGTCAAAATGGTTGTTGGAATGAGAACCCCATGTATAGCCAAAATCATGGCACATCTGTGCTACTCGGACAGAACCGCTCATTGTCCAGAAATGAGGATCAGCCAGTATGATGTCAACAGCCTGGGATTCCAGGGAATGGCCTACCTCCCTCCAATCCGTAGCAATCATATTGGTAGCCGTAGGGAAACCGGTACGGCGGCGGAATTCACTGACAATCTCTCTTCCGGAATAAACACCTTCTGCTCCGCAGGGGTCTTCGCAGTACGTTAAAATCCCCTGCATTCCCTTGACATACTCCACAGCTTCTTCGAGAAGCCAGCCACCATTGGGATCTAAATCAATCCGTGCATCAGGAAATGCTTTTTTTAATTCCCGGATTACATCCATCTCTTCATTCCCTGGAAGTACACCGCCTTTCAGCTTAAAATCCTGAAATCCGTATTTTTCTCTAGTGGCTTTTGCAAATGCCACGATCTGTTGGGCAGTAAGAGCCTCCTCGTGACGGATCCGGTACCAGTCACAGTCTGCATCTGGTTCAGAATCGTAGGGAAGATCCGTTTTATTTCTGTCTCCCACAAAGAATAGATAACCCAGCATACGTACACTGTCTCTCTGTTTTCCTTCGCCTAACAGTTCACATACCGGAACCTCTAAATATTTGCCCAGAAGATCCAGGCAGGGGGCTTCAATGGCAGTTATTACATGTACTCCTGTACGTAAATCAAAAGTCTGGTTCCCTCTGACATCTGCTTCTCCTTTGGAATCCAGATATTCCTTCACTTTTAAAAGAGTGCTTTTGTATTCGCTGATTTTAGTACCGGTAACAAGGGGAACGCATTCTAAGAGTGCATCGGTAATCTTCTTTCCCCCCGGTACTTCTCCCACTCCCATCTCGCCGTTATCTGCATGCAGAATCACTATATTTCTAGTGAAAAAAGGGGCATGAGCTCCACTTAAATTTAATTCCATGCAATCTTTTCCCGCTACTGGATACACTTCCATCTTAGTAATCACTGGTGTCATGTTTTATCTCCTTTGCCAAAAGCCATCATAGGCTTACATAATCTGATTATAACTTTCTTTTGTTTCTCATTCTATTGGCAGACGCAACAAGCATTTTGTCTTTTTTTGTCATCTTTCTTATTCTTTCAAAAAATGAAATGAGGATTGCAATTATTTGCAATCCCCTGTTTTTATACGTCATAGCTGTTCCCAATCCCGTAACGTTTCATCTTCCTCCACAAAGTGGTGGTACTGATCTTCATTTCTTTTGCCACCTCAGTTCTTCTTCCGTTAAAACGTTCCATCAGCATCTCAATACGGAGTGCTTCCGGATTCTGGTTTTTTACGATCTGGCCGATTCCATTGTCTTCTCTGGTAATTGGATAAAGCTCCTGTAACAGATTCTGCACCATCCCCTCTTCCACTTTTCTTCTATGGGCAGTGAGAACCAGCCGCTCGCAGAAGCTCTCCAGCTGTAACAGATTTCCTTCCCAGAAATACTCTTCCATCACACCCAGGGCAGCCTCACTGATTTCCACATATCTGGAATAGGCAGTATTGTATTTTTCAAGAAATATGCCGGTAAAACGGCGGATTTCTTCCGGTTCCTTCCTGATAGAAGGAAGGGAAATCTCTAAAGCAGACAGATAGAAATATAAATCCTCACGGAATTTACCTTGTTTTACAAGTACTTCCAGCTTTTTTCCGGCGCATGCAATAAGCCGTACTGGCAGAACACGCTTTACCATAGAATCACGGTCCCAGAAAAGTCTGTCCCGAACGGCTTTAAAAAGCAGGTACTGACACTCCAGAGACAACCGGTCCACCTGATCTAAAAATACGGTTCCAAAAGCCGCAGCTTCCAGAGCACTGACCGGCTTTTTTCTGTTTTCCTCTCCAAAACCGAACAGAACCTGTTTCTGTTCCTCCGGCGAAAGTGTGCTGCAGTTGATATGAATAAACGGTCCCCCTTTTTGAGGGCTGTTATTGTGAATTGCTTCGGCAAAGATTTCTTTTTCCGTGCCAGTCTCTCCGTATATAAAAACCGGGTTTTTAGAAATTCCATACGCTCTTGCCAGCTTTATGCATCGTTTTATCTCCACAGACTCTCTGAGAATATGATGATAATTATGAACTGCAAGATGACTGCCTGCCAGCTTAGCCCCTGATTCTAACCCTTCTTCCCGCACTGCCATACGAACCTTATGGCAGGTCAATATGGCTCCGCTGTAATGTCCGTCGTACTGAATGGGAGCCCCGACAACCATCAGCAGCTGGTTTCTTATGGAAAAGGAGGTGGAATAAAGTTCTTCCCTTCCGCTTAAGATCCCATTGATACTTTCTGTATCAATTCCATCAAATACTTTGTCAATAGGAAAACCGATCACCTCACTGGTTGGTTTCCCCAACAGCTGTTCAATCACCCGGTTTACTGCCACAATCTCCTGATAAGCATTTATCTTAATGATTCCGCTAAAGGATGTATCAAGAAGGGTATCAATCTGCGCCTTATTGTGATTTTCCTGCTCCGCCAGATCAAGTATGTGAACAGCCAGATGAAGTGCTTTCTTAATGGACTCTTCTCCCGTTTCCATAAACAAACTGGGAAAACCGATTTCAAATGCTATCTGATTGGTTTTTACTCCGCCGATAATCAAGTCCACACCGTCAATAATAGCCTGACTGACTAAGTTTCTCGTATCTTCCAGTTCATTCAGTTTATAAAAATGCAGATCAAAACCAAACAGCTCGTCCAGCTCATCCAGACTTTCAAACATGTTTTCAAATGCCACAATCCCAATGGAAGGGTGATCCTTTTTCAGCATATTTTTTGCTTTTAAGATCATAAAACCAATTTCGCGTACCGTTATGGGCATTTCCACAACCGGAATATTTAAATTTTCTTTAATCAACGTAGCCTGCAGTCCTCTGGCCATGATAACCCGGGCACCTGCCTCGACTGCCTCTTTCGCTTCCACAACCGCATTTGAATTATCCACTACTTTTAAAAACTGAACCTCAGTTTTTTCTTTTTCCAGCACGTTCTGAGCATATTTTAAAATGGTCTGCCTTGGTAGAAGAATCGCTATCTGCTTCATATGTGTCCTCATTTCATAAAATTCAAATGTTGCTCATATTTTTATTAAACAATATCCAGAAAGGTCTTTCTTACCGGCCCAGGAAATGCCTGGTTTATTTCCATAAGCTCGTCCTCCGTCAGAGCTACTTCCCACGCCTTTGCATTGTCCAGTGCGTGATCCTTATTTCCTGTGCGGGGAATGGCTACCACATTGTTATTTCGCATTACAAAAGCCAGAAGAACATTAGAAACCGTACAATTATGGGCATCTGCAATACGAACCAGAACAGGGCTCTCATAGAGACCCTGTTTTAATTCACCTGCCTGTGCCAGAGGACAGTATGCCATGACAGGGACTTTGTGATCTTCCATCCACGGGATTAAATCGTACTCAATTCCTCTGGAAGCTACATGATAAAGAACCTGATTGATCTGGCAGTTACTTCCTCCTTTCACGCTCCATAGTTCCTTCATATCGGCAGTATCAAAATTTGATACTCCCCAACGCCGTATTTTCCCTTCTTTTTTCAGCTGCTCCATACATTCCACCGTCTCACTCAAAGGAATATTTCCCCTCCAGTGTAAAAGATACAAATCCAGATAGTCCGTGTTCAGCCGCTCCAGAGTTTTGTTACAGCTTTTAAAAATATTTTTTCTTCCCGCATTATGAGGATACACCTTAGATACCACAAACAGGCTCCTGCGGTCAAACCCCTGTATGGCCTCCGAAAGAAGTTCCTCTGCCTTTCCATTTCCATACATCTCAGCCGTATCCAAAAGGGTCATCCCGGCTGAAATTCCAGCCTTTAGACTATCCAGTTCTTCTTTCCGCCTGTTTTTCTGTTCTCCAAGAAACCAGGTCCCCTGACCCAGGGAAGGTACAGCCGTTCCATCGGGAAGTATTACACATTGACTCTTATTTTCCATTTTCTCCTCCTGTTCTTCTTCTCCATTCTGGACAGTTGGTAATTAATTTTATGAAAATGCCATGGACCAGAGTGGAATTGTTAGCATGGATAAAAGTGTGGAAATCACCACACATTTCGTTGCAAATACATAATCACAGTCATATTTTGCTGCAAGGATAGCCGATGTACTCCCTGCCGGCATCCCGGTCATCAGTACACAGATTGCCGTAAGATAGGTCTCCATCTTAAGTATTCTGCACAATGCCAGGGTTAAGACAGGCAGAACGATCAATCGCATAAGGGATATAAATAGAGCATCCCGTTGAAAGAGACTTTTTAAGCTCACCTCTGAAAGCATCATACCGATTAAAAGCATAGTCAAAGCCGTTGTACAGCTTCCTGCCGATCGGACTGCCCTGTCAAATGCCAGTCCCATTATGTTCAGTATGGTTTGGACAGCCAAAGGCAGATGAGCCATAAAACCTGCATGAAAGGTCTCCATGGGTGCCTGAAACAATAGCAGAAACAGGCCGATATAAACGGCTACAATACAGGGATGAACCGCTATTTTTTTCACAACTGACTTAAAATCCGGACTTTCCGTAAAGCATGCAATTCCGGCTGACCACATCATAATCCGCATGGGAATAATGAATATAGAAGCATACATCATCCCTTCCCCACCATAAATTCCTTCTGCAATGGGCAGGCCTAAAAACCCGGAGTTTGAGACTATGGTTGCGTACTGAAGAACCCGTTTTACTGCATGGGGTCTTTTATTATACAATACCCGGCTTAAAACATAACTTACGATCTGTACAAGAACAGACAGGAAAAGGACTGCCCCGAACCGGAGCAGTATTTTACTGTCAAATTTCATACGGAAAGAATTGATGATATTGCAGGGCAGAAAAAAATACAGCACGGCGTCTGTAAGCACCGTCTTACCTGATTCCTTTAGAATACCTTTTCTCTTTAATATGGCACCTGCCCCAGCCAGCAAAAACATCATACACTGAAGTGACCATAATCCGGTTATATCCATTTTCTCCCCTTTTTTACCCGTTCAGACTCATTCCGGCTCTCAGCATACGAAAGGTGCGCTGTGCCGCTCCCCGATAAAGTTCCACCGACCGTTCCATTGCTTCTTCTATGGTCATTGCTCCCTGAATGGTTGTGGTAATACTTTCAATTCCGTATTCATAGATTTTTTCGGCCCCATCACCTATGCCGCCTACAATAGCAACCGCCGGAATTCCTTTTTCCTTACACCGCATGCCGATTCCGCTTGGAACCTTACCAAAGGCAGACTGCCAGTCCATTCTGCCTTCCCCGGTGACGACTAAATCGACCCCCTCCAGCAGGGTATCAAACTGAATCAGATCAAGAACCGTTTCAATTCCTGATTTCATATTGGCATTTAAAAATACCTTTAAAGCAGCTCCAAGTCCTCCTGCTGCTCCTGTGCCCCTGATCTGGTCTACATCAATACCTGTTAACTCCAAAAGCTTTCCTGCATAGGATTTCATATCCTTTTCCAGCTGTTCCAGTATTTCCGGCGTCCCTCCTTTTTGTTTCCCAAAGGTAAAGGTTGCACCGTTTTGCCCAGTCAGTGGATTGGTTACGTCACACATGACTGTAAACTCAGTCTCTTTTACCCCCGGATGAAGTCCGCTTACATCAATGTGGTCCACTTCTCCTAAGTCTTTTCCATAACCAGTCAGCTGGTTTCCTGCTTTATCAAGGAATTTTACCCCAAGTGCAGTCATGGCTCCCATACCGCCGTCATTGGTTGCGCTTCCGCCGATTGCAATGGCGATCTTTCGATAGCCTTCATCCAAAGCAGCCTTAATCAGTTCCCCGGTCCCATAGGTTGTGGTATGGAGAGGATTTCTCTTTTCTGCCGGTACCATGGGAAGCCCGGAAGCTTTTGCCATCTCAATAACCGCATGGCTGCCATCAAACACTCCGTAATCTGCAGTTGTCTCTTCCATCAGCGGACCGTGTACCAAAGCCCTGCGGATCTGTCCATTCATGGCATCAATTACCGCCTCTATGGTTCCTTCCCCTCCGTCTGCCACAGATACACCGCTGCACTCACAACCCGGAAAAATACGTTTTGCCTCTTCTGTCAGGATTCCTACTATCTCCTCTGATGATAACGATCCTTTAAATGAATCAGATGCAAATAAAAATTTCATCGCCTGCCCCTTTCCTCGCCTGAAACGAAAAACAGACCGGCAGCCTATCAACAGCCACCAGCCTGCCCTCTTTCTTTTTATTATATCAATCCAGCTGTTTCCATCTCTTTTCTGATCTGGCCAAGAACAGGACCTTCCGGTGTGGCAACATTGGGTTTATAGGGAAGACCAACGTTTCTTCCTCTTAAATTAGCCATATCCTTTGCTGCTACCGGGAAGCTTGCCGGATCCATGGAAAGACGGACCGGATTTAATTTAAACTGAGCTTCCAGAGAGCCCTGTAAATCACCTGCTACAAATTTATTGTAAACATCAGTAATCAGCTCCGGCATAAAGTTGGCAGCTGTACAGACTCCGCCTACTGCGCCGTGGCACATGGATGCATATAACAGCGTATCCTTTCCGCCGAATACCTTAAAGTCTGTTCCCCGGGTTCTGCGAATGAACTCTGCGGTCTGGGTGATATCACCGCTGGTATCCTTCATTCCCACAATGTTATCAAATTCCTTTGCCAGACGCTCAACCAGACCCGCAGACATGGTATATCCCACACGTCCCGGATTATTGTAAAGCAGCATTGGAGTTTCTGGTACAGATTCTGCTATTGTTTTAAAATGGTTATAAAGTTCAGTTTCTGTTGGCTTTAAAAACATAGGCTGAAGTACGGATATACCTGCCGCCCCGTTCTCTACTGCCATTTTAGCCAGACGGCAGCATTTTTTCGTGCTGATGGCGCCGATCCCAAAGTAAACCGGAACTCTTCCAGCAGCCTGATCCACCATGATCTTTAATCCCCGCTCCATCTCTTCATCTTCCACTGCGTAAAACTCGCCGTTGCTTCCAAATGCCAGAATTCCAAGAACACCGCCGTTAATTACATAATCAACCTGATCTCTTAATTTTGCTTCATCGATCAGTTCATTTTCATCTATTGGCGTAAGGATTGGCACGATAACGCCTTTAATAAAATCTGTATTCATTATTATTGTCCTCTCCGCCCGGCTTATTTTAGTGGTTCTACCGTGGTATTAGCAATTTTCTCGTAATACTTCACAATGCTGGAATGATCCTCTTTATCAAAGCCGTCAGCTTTCAGTCCCTGCATAATCTCCATTAACTGACCGGTTAAAGGAACGGGAGAGCTTACATTATGAGCTGCATTCAGTGCATTATTTAAGTCCTTGATGTGAAGTTCTATGCGGAAACCTGGCTTGAAGTTTCGATTCAGCATCATAGGAGCTTTTGCATCCATAACAGTAGAACCAGCCAGGCCGCCGCGGATTGCCTGATACACAAGCTCCGGATCTGTTCCTGCTTTTGCAGCAAAGGTAAGTGCTTCTGAAACAGCTGCAATATTTACTGCAACAACAATCTGGTTTGCCAGCTTAGCCACATTTCCTGCGCCAAGCTCACCTACATAAACAACGGAGCCAGCCATAACCATAAGCATATCGTAATACTTGTCAAATAATTCTTTCTTACCGCCTACCATTACAGATAAGGTTCCGTCAATTGCCTTTGGCTCTCCGCCAGATACGGGGGCATCAAGCATATCAATACCAAGCTTCTCAAGCTCTGCGCCGATGGCTCTGCTCTCGGTTGGATCAATGGAGCTCATATCAATGATTACTGTTCCTGGCTTTGCACCTTCTGCAACGCCGTTCTCACCCAATACTGCGGCTCTTACATGGGGAGAGTTTGGCACCATGGTGATCACAACGTCACACTGGGAAGCTAATTCTTTTCCAGTTTCAGCAGAAGCTGCACCGTTTGAAACCAGATCTGCAACCGCTTCTTTATTAAAATCAAATACAACTAATTCATGACCTGCTTTTAACAGGTTTTTTGCCATAGGTCTTCCCATGATTCCCAAACCGATAAATCCAATCTTCATATGCTTATCCTCACTTTTTCATTCTGTTTTCAGTTACCGATGGGTTCTTCCCATCTCTGCTGTGATTATAATTTATAAATAGTGGTTTCGCTATGGGCGGAATCAACGAATGGACAGGATACATTTATACAAACTCTCTATAGTTTCATTATCGTTTCATTATTGTTTCATTTTTATATCATTATATTTTCATTCCAAATGATATTTTTTCATCTTTCTCCATAAGGTGGCCTTACTGATCCCCAGTTCTTTTGCCGTCTTTTCACGGTTTCCTCCCTGCATGAAAAGAGTATCTTTTATTTTTACCGCTTCCATGGGAAATGGAATTTCTTCCTTTTCTGTGGAGGCAGGTTGTGATTCCTCCTCTTTTTCCCCCGGATAAAGTCTGGCGAGAAGATTTTCTACAGCAGCCTCGTCAAGACTCCTCTTTTCTGCTGTCAGTATCAGGCGTTCGATGAAATTCTCCACCTGAATTAAATTGCCTTTCCAAGGGAAATGAAGCAATACCTGATAAGCTCCGTTTGTCAGCACATGAAATCTGGAATAATGTTCACAGCAGTCTCTGATTGTTTCCCTGATCTTGAACTCTAAATCTTCTTTCCGGTCTTTTAAGGGTGGAATGGTAACTGACAGCCCCTCAAGAAGATAGCAGAGTTCCTTGCGAAACCCTCCCTCTTTTAAAAGCCCGGATAAAGAAACCATAGAAGTTACCATCACCCGCACCTCTGTTCCGGGATACCGCTGCCCTTCTCTTCCCATCCTGTGCTTATGCCGGATGAGCTGGTAAAGTCTGTACTGGTTTGCCTTTGTTAAAGCATGGACATCTTCAATCAGGAGAGATCCGCCTTTTGCCTGGGCAGCTGCACCCTTATCACCAAATAACAGATCATACTGCGCCTCTTCCTCCAGCCCGTCACAGGAAATATTAACAAAAGGACCATCTTTATGAAGTCCTGCATTATGAATGCATTGTGCCAGAAGCTGCTTCTCCGTTCCCGGTTCCCCTGTTATAAATACTGCCTTTTCTGAGAGGGCATACAGCTTTGCAAGGCGTACACAGTCCTGCATACTCTTTGATTCCTGCAAAAGATCTCCAAATTCACCCAGCGCCCCCGCTCCCCGTAACGAACTTTTTCCTTTTAACTCCTGCCCCTTATGCTGTTTTCGTTTCATGCGGTGACAGGTAAGTATGGCTCCCTCTACCTTTTTCTCAATCACCACAGGCGCCACAATGGCAAATACAGAGGTGCGGTTGATCTCCATAAACAGAGAATAGGATTCTTTACCGTATTCCAGCACCTGATTGAAGGACTCTCCCAAAAGCTCAGGGAATACCTCACCTGCCGCCTTTAAAAGAATTTCCTCCTTTTTCTTTTCCAGTATATCTTCCATGGTTGCGTTGATATCCACAATAATTCCACAGGCATCAAGCCTGGCAACGCCGTTAAACGAATAATCCAAAAGCGTCTCAATCTGAGCAGCACCCCGTTTCTCCACGCTCATGGCATAATCAACGCTTTCCGCCATAGACAGGGCGTTTCGCATGGAATCTTCCGTATTGGATAAAAACAGAGATGGGATACCTGCCTCTCCCGCAATTCCCACAGCCGTATCCCCGCCAATAATTAAATCCACTCCGTCACGCACTGCCTGTCTCGCCATATCCTCCAGAAGATCTCCCTTTTCTGCAAAATATGTCCGCATTTCAATTCCATATATAAGGTCAAAATAAGACATGTCACAAAACATGTTTTTAAATCCCACAACTCCAAGAACCGGATTTTCTTTTTTTAGAATCTGTTTTGCCTTACTGACTAACAGCGCCATTTCCTGGGCAGTTATAACGATTTCCACTACAGGAATATCAGTGTACTGCTTAATGAGAGAAGCCTGGAGACCTCTTGCAATAATGATTGAGGCACCGTTTGCAATGGACTGGCGGGCTTCAGAAACAGTATCCTCTGTTTTAATTACCCGCATTTCCCCAATCTCATGTTTTTTCTCCTGAAGAATGTTATGCGCCTGATAGATCATCTCTTCTCTCGAAACAAGTAACGCAATCTTTCCCATATGGATTCCTTCCTTCCGTTTATCCTGTCTGGTTCATTTTACTATAAGAAAAAGGCGGTGTCCAGCATGTAAAAAGTGCGGCCTCCAACCTGGAAGCCACACTTTTTAAACTATTTTATCCATAAACCTGTTATCGGACATCCTTCCTTACAATCACCGTTTCATAACCATTAATTTTGCCATCTTCAATAATTTTTCCAGCCAGAATCGTGCCTTCTTCTATGCAGGAAAGTGTCTTTTCTCCCAGCTTTACCGCCTTTTCACTGTAGTTTTGAATGAACAGGTATTCATATCGTTCTGATTCTCTGGAAGAAACCTCAAGTTCCTCCGGTAACCGCCCCTCAAGAAGCGGCTTTATCCCCGCTTCTATGGTCAGATTATGAAAAAAATCATCATAGAAATCCTGACCTGCGTCTGCACATACATAATAAGCCGTTCCTTTTCCATAAGAATTTTTTGTAAGTGCCGGATATCCCTTATAAAAATCCTTTTCATAAACAAGAAGGGGAGCAGCACCGGAAAGACTGACCAGATCACAGAGATTTCTGCATTCAAACCGCTTACCCTCACCATTTCCAGGCAGCGAAACCATATAGTTACAGTCCCCTTCGTAAAGACCGTCAATCTCTGTACTGCGAAGCCCCAGCACCTCCGTCAGTCCATGGGGAACACCGCCCAGAAAACACATATCCTCTTCATCCACAATTCCTGACCAGTAGGTGACCATCAGCTGGCCTCCGTCCTGAACAAATCTTTTTAATTTCTCATGGATATGACTTCTGTATAAGTAGATCATGGGAGCTGCTACCATCTGGTAACCACTCAGATCACTGTCCATGGTAACTACATCCACGTTAAATCCCAGTTTTTTAATGGCGCTGTAAATTTTCACACAGGTTTCATGATAAAACAGCCCGTTATTCCTTGGTCCCTGGGCATCTTCCATTGCCCACCTGTTTTCTACATCATAGATCACCGCTGCTTTTGACTTCACACCTGTACCAGCTAATTCCTCCAGACAGGAAAGCTCCTTTCCAATCTGGCTGATCTCTCCAAACACCCGTGTGTCAGACCCCCCATAATGATCAATCACAGCCCCGTGAAATTTCTCTGAACAGCCCCTGCTCTGCCGTATCTGGAAATACAGAACGCTGTCCGAACCATGAGCCACTGCCTGCCAGGAAGCCAGCGAAAGAATACCAGGCTTCTTCAGCCTGCTCACCCCCTGCCAGTTGGTGCTGCTGGGACAGGATTCCATGAGGAGAAATGGTTTCCGCTTTAAGCTTCTCATAAAGTCATGCTGCATCCCATTGTCCCTTGCGGTCAGAACTTCTTTTTCTTTGTGCCACAACGGATAGGAATCCCATGATATCACATCCACTGTCTGAGCCAGTCTCTGGTAGTTAAGCCCCTTAAAATCATACATCAGATTTGTGGTAGTCGGCTGCAGGGCTCCTGCCTCTTTCAGAGAATTTACTTCCCACAGGGCGAAGTCAGCCGTCTGATCGGTTACAAATCGTTTCCAGTCCAGATTCAGACCATGAACCATGGTTTCACCAATGGAGGATGGGCTTTCAATCTGGTCAAAAGATTGGTAAATATGGCTCCAGAATGCCGTGCACCATCTGCGGTTTAAATCTTCTATGGAATCATATTTCTTTTTCAGCCAGAGACGAAAGGCCTTCTGACATAAGGAGCAGTGACACTCCCCCCCGTACTCATTGGAAATATGCCACATAATCACCCCAGGGTGGGAAGCAAATTCCTCTGCTAATTTTTTATTGATCCTCTTTACTTTCTCTCTATATACCGGAGAAGTAAAGCAATGATTATGCCTTCCTGAAAACAGCTGCCGGCGTCCCGTATCATCCACCCGAAGCACCTCGGGATATTTATCAGACAACCACTTGGGACGGGCTCCGGAAGGAGTCCCCATAATGGTATAAATCCCATTCTGATAAAGTTCATCTACCCGTTCCTTCAGCCAGCCAAGTTCATATCTTCCCTCTTCCGGTTCCAGAAACGACCAGGCGAACATTCCCATGGTTACTGTATTGATTCCTGCTTTTTTCATATAATCCATATCCTGTTTCAGTATGTCCGGATGATTTAGCCATTGCTCCGGATAATAATCTCCTCCATACCAGATACCAGCATGCTTCATATCCATCTGTTCCTTTCTCAAAAACAGGCGCAGCCACCAAATTTCCGCATCGGATTCCGGTCACTTCGCCTGTTTGTTTTCTATTACTTATTTTACAGCTCCCGTAATACCTTCCGCAAAGCTCTTTTGCAGGAGGAAGAATACGATCACTGTAGGAATGGTACACAACAATACAGCCAGCATTAAGGTTCCATAATCGGTCACATAACCTGATTTTAAGTTAGCCACCATCATCGGCATGGTAATGCTGTTTGCATCAGACATGATTACCTTGGGCCACAAATAACTGTTCCATGCATTCATAAAAGTTATGGTCATGGCTGCTGCATAAGTGGAGCGCATGGTGGGTATGAACATCCGAAAGAAAATCTGGAATTCACTTAAACCATCAAGTCTTGCCGCCTCCATAATGTCCACCGGAAAAGATCTTGCACTCTGGCGGAACATCATAATTAAAAATGGGGTTGAAATACTGGGAAGGATAAATCCAAGTGTGCTGTTTAACAGATTCGCCTTTGAAAACATCTGATACAGCGGAATCATAATCGCTGCAAACGGAACCATCATCGCCAGCAATATAATGCTCATCACCCGGTCCTTCGCCTTGTCATGAAAGATTTCAAAACCATATCCTGCAATCGAGCAGATAAACAGCGAAACCAGGGTCATGACAATGGAATATTTAAAAGAATTCCCAAGGGCTGCATAAACATTCTGGGAAGCAAACAGCTTTTTCGTATTGTTTACTAATTCTGTCCCAAATATCAGAGTTCCCCTTGATACAGCCACGCTTTTGTTGGTAGCTGCCACCATCATCCAGTACAGAGGAAAAACAGAAAGCAGGGAGACAACCGTTAAAAAACCATATGCCAGAAACTTCTTTCCTTTAGTCACGTTTATCACCTACTTTCATCTGCAAAAATGCCAGAACTGCTACCAGGAACAGAATTAAGTAAGACATCGCTGCTGCATACCCAAAATTGGGCACATACTTAAAAGATACATTGTAAATATAATGTGACATGGTAATTGTGGCATTGGAAGGACCGCCGTAGGTTAAGTTTACAGATTCATCAAACAGCTGAAGTGTACCATTGGTTGACATAATGGCAGTCAGTAAAATCGTCGGCTTTAAAAGCGGTACCGTGATTCCCCAGAAAGACTGAATGGGAGAAGCTCCGTCAATCTTTGCTGATTCATAAATAGAATACTCAATATTTTGCAGACCGGACAGGTAAAAGACCATGTTATAACCAGTCCATCTCCAGATCAGTGCCAGAATAATGATGATTCTGGCACTGTTTGGATGTCCGAGAAAATTATATCCTGTGGACAAAAATCCAAGTTTTATGAGGACAGTATTAACCAGACCATCCACAGCAAACAGGGAACGGAAGATTACCGCATAGGATACCAGGGAGGTAGCACAGGGCAGAAAAATTGCCGTACGAAACAACCCCTTAAACCGCAGATCTTTATTATTGAGCAAAGAGGCCAGGATCAGAGCCAGAATCAGCATAATCGGAACCTGAATGATCAGATAAATAAAATTGTTTTTTAAAGCCTGCATAAAAACAGGATCCTGAAACATTCTCACGTAATTGGTCACGCCGGTCCAGCTTAAATTAGCACCCTTCCCTGATTGAAAAGAAAGGAACAATGCCTGAATCATGGGCAGAAAGCTCATGACTGCGATAAATAAAACAGCCGGAGTTAAAAATGCCCAGCCTGCCAGGCTCTGCTTCTGGCCTAATGACAACTTTTTCTTTGAATTGTCCACTGGTTATTCCTCCTTACTGACTTACTATTTACCCATTGCGAAATTAACGGTATCTTCTGCTGTCTTAATTTCTGCATCAATATCGGCTCCGGCAACTACATTGGTAATTGCAGTTGCAACTGCATCACGGGCTTCATAATAATAAACACCGGTGTTGTTGGAAGGAATCTTTGATGCAAAGTCGGTAATGGTAGCATAAACCGGAGCATCGCCGAAAAACTTCTGGGGCTCTGCATAAACCTTACTCTGTGCAGCCGGTAAATAAGTAGAAAGTGCACCGGACTTTGGAAGGATGGTCTCATAGAAGGAAGTGCTTCCTGCAAATGTCTTTGCCATGAAATCATATGCCAGATCCGTATTCTTACATGCAGAAGTAATTGCCCAGCTGGAACCACCATTGTTGGAATAGTTG
This sequence comes from Lacrimispora defluvii, assembly GCA_013036995.1. Taxonomy (GTDB): domain Bacteria; phylum Bacillota; class Clostridia; order Lachnospirales; family Lachnospiraceae; genus Lacrimispora; species Lacrimispora defluvii. The sequence goes on along the minus strand of JAAOXG010000001.1, from coordinate 212,074 downwards.
GTAGCTCCATCAACGCCTTCTAACTTAGGCATGTTGGTAATTGCCCACTTTCCGGACTGATCCTCAGCGGTTTGAATGCTTGCCATGATCCAGCATCCGTTAATGGTTCCGCCTACGGTACTGTTGGTAAGAGTTCCCACGTACTGATCCCAGTCATTCACTTCAATCAGAACACCGCTTTTTACAAGAGAAGCATAGGTTTCCATAACCTTTTTCAGTTTATCGTTTCCAACCATGCTTGGTTTTCCATCTTTATCAAACAAGCTGCCGCCTGCTGACTGAAGCATCATCATGATCAGATCTGACTCTCCTGCCTGACAGGACAAAAGCGGTTTTCCGGTTTTTGCCAGAATATCTTCTCCCATCTGCTGATACTTGCTCCAGGTAATATCCTTAAAATCATCAGCCTTATAACCTGCCTGTTCCAATATATCGGTGCGGTAGCAGGCTACGACAGCTCCGTTATCAAAGGGGACTCCGTAATTTTTTCCGTTAACGACTGAATACGCTGTTTTTGCTTTTGCAAACTGGCTAAAGTCAATTCCGCTTGATGTTATATCCTTAAATGCATCGGGATAGGTTAAAACATTCTTCTGAAATGCATTGTCCTGCAAAAGTATAATATCAGGCAGTGTATCCAGCTTACCGGAGGTGGCAGCTGTGGTCAGCTTTGTCTGAACATCAGCCCAGGGTGTTTCCACTACGTTCAATTTAAAATCGGGGTGGTCTTTCTGGTAGACCTTAGCAGCCTCATTCATGGCATAAATATTAAATGCCGGATCCCAGCACCAGACAGTCAGTTCATTCCCGCCTTTGGCTCCTCCATCTTTTCCTCCTGATGCCTGTCCTCCAGAACCTGAATTTCCGCAAGCGGTTAAGGAAGCAACCATGGCTCCCGCAAGTAAGAGTGATACGATTTTTTTCTTCATAGCAAAACTCCTCCTCTTTCATTAAAAAATTGGCATATGAGATCAATTTCTTTTGAATATAATCCCATTATACCAATTCTTTTATTGAAAACTTTTTATATTCAATTATAAAATGCGCAAATTCAATCATGTCATTCTGTTTTACCAACCTTTTTGCGCACTAATTCTGCAATAGAGCAGCTTGCTCTCGTAATTTTCAGCCGATCGCTTCCATTGATAAGGAGAAATATTGAGTATTTTTTTAAAATTCCTGTTAAATGCAGAAATTGAGGAAAATCCCGAAGCAACAGCCACCTCTTCCATGGACTTTTCCGTCTTTTTTAACAGCTCGCAGGCGCACTGAATCCGGATTAAATTAATATAATCAACTGGCTTCATATCCATGCTCTCTTCAAATACCCGTCGAAAATGGCTTTCACTCATACTGGAGGCCTCTGCCAGCTGGCATATTTTGATCTCATGGGCATAGTGATCCGCCACATAGTCCAGTGCCCCCGATATCACTGCCCTGTGTGTCTTATTTCTCATGATTCGTTCTTCGTCATCAGACAGCCTTAAAAACTCCGCCAGGCAGGCTCGAAGCAGGCCGCTGATACAGTCTTTGTAATAAGGTTTTTTCTGGCGCGCTTCCTCCATGACACCTAAAATCAGTCTGGTAAGTCCCGGATTCTCCTCTCCTGGCAACAGGTATCCCACTCGCTGAATCCTTTTTAAAAGACGTTTCTGAAACATGGGATCATAGCGGTTAAGTTCTGAAACAATCTTTTCCAGATCCACGTACATCCACTCCCAGTAGCTTAGAGTCCCCTTTTCACTGTTGGTGGTATGTGGAAGCCTTGGAGGTACAATCATGATAGTCCCCGGTGAATAGCAGACATGTTCCTGGCCAAGAATCACTTCACCGGTTCCCCAGTGGCAGTAACCGATTTCCATCAGATTGTGAAAGTGGAGGTACTTAATTTCCTTTCCATATTCACGGATCCAGCCTTCCCCAAGGAGTGCTAAAACCGGCTCATCTTCCCCGATTTCATAGTAACGAAACTCTACCTTTTCCCTTTGTTTTGCCACTTGCTCATTCTCCCCTTTATTTACACATGAGATCTCCCAAATTTTTTCCCGATTAGATTAAATCTAAATCACCTTATCATCCAATTATATAAGTCCACTGGATTTCCTGCAACAGAAAAAGGCGTATTTCGCAAAGGAAATAAGCCTTTTTCTGTTCTTCGTACTCTTAAAAAAACATATGATTCACATCCACAGCGCTGGTTGACGTGCTGCAATATTACGCCTTGCTTCTTCGTCGATTGATTCCTCCGGTAGCCTGTAATATAGTTCCACAAGCTCTTTTCTTCCAAGTGTGCATCCCGCCAGAAGCATGAATCCGCTGCGAGCCGGAAAGGCATCAAAGTGCATCACATCCGGAGGATAAGGCCAGCTGGATTTGTCCAGCAAATAAGGCGTAATAAAATCCAGGGCCTTCTTAATGCTTCTTCCATTGTCTGTTTCATATTCCCAGAGATTATCTTCTGGTGTAGACAGTAGATGGCACAGAGTTACCATGTTATCCACTACAAATATGGAATAATTATAGGGCTTCGTCCTTCCAAGCTCTCTTGGAAAAGAACCATCCTCCTTCTGCTGCTTTAATAGTTCTACTTTATACTGCTGTCTGCAGAAATTTGCTATTTTTTCATTATCCGTAAATAGTGCAAATGCCGCCGCCTGCACGAAAAAACAGACTCCATGATTATTATCCTTATTCATCTCCTGTATGCCGTTTTTATCAGTAAGCATCCAGCCAAGATACTCAGAAAACCACTTCTTTATCCCTTCGAAAATTTCATTGCCCATACAGCGGGAATTTTTAAGTTTTTCAACCGCAAATATTACATCAACCAAATGCAGGGTATCTATAATTCCGATTCCTCTTCCCGGACAGATCCCAAGTATTGCCTGGGCATATGACAGATGAGGTGCCATATAAGTTTCACCGCTCAAAAAAAACTCATATAAGTGCTGAACAGCTTTTAGTGCAAAGTCCTCTTTTCCGGTAAGCAGGTAACCGGAGGTGAGAAAGACCACATTGGTTCTCATCTGACGCATGATAATCCTATGGCTGTTAAAATTTTCCGGATTGGACTGTCCGTCTCTTTGAATATAAGGAAGGCCGTCGGATGTATCAGGATTGGGCCACCAATAATCTCCGTTGGAGTAATAATCGTGAAGCCCTCCTTCGCTTTTCGGGCTCTGCACATCAGTGATATGGAGCACAGGTGCCTTCATTGCTGCCTGTGCCTTCTCTATAATCCATTCCCGATTTCCCCATCCGGGAATAATCCTGTATTTTTTCTCGTATTTTATCATTGTGCCGTTACCTGCGTATATGATTCAGTTCAGCTGACGCGCAGTTTAAAAGCGCCTTCATATATCCGGTACTGTAAGCCCATGAGGAATTTTCTCCCCCAACTGTTTCTCCCCAGACCGGTACATGATCCACATGGATGGCACCGTCGTAATCATAGCGTACCAGCTGTTTCATCAGTTCATACATATCCCCATAACCATCTTCCAGAAGCGTTTCCTCAAAATACGGCATGGTAGAACTAACATTTCGGAAATGAACCAGGAATACTTTTTTATTTTCAACAAAATACCGGATATCTTCCATTATATTGCCAAACTGTGCTCCGCCTTCCAGCCAGCACCCAAGACACATCTTTAATCCCAGATATGGGCTGTTTCCGGATAGTTCGAACGCATGTTTGTAATCTTCAGCTGAAGTAATTAAATTGGATATTCCAAGGAGACAGTCAACAGGAGGATCGTTAGGATGAAGAGCAATCTTTACATTTGACTCTTCACAAACCGGAAGAACTCTGTCGAGAAAATATTTAAAATTGTCCCACATTTCTTCCTTTGTATAGAGCCTTCCATGAGTATATGGGCGGGCTTTTAATTCCTCTAAGTCCACAATCCGGCCAATACCGCCTCTTGTTTGTTCCCCTACTGCAAATCTCGTAGTCAACACATGGTTTGGCTCCCACGTCATATATACAACCGGGATTTGTGCCTTACCCAGAATCCGGTTAAAACGATTATATTCTTCAATCGCCTCATCCCGTCCAGGCAGCCCCAGATGAATCTTATCATTCTTATATAAATGGACATTTCCCGCATCCGTTACTGTTAAATCATTTTTTTTAAGACGCTCAAGAAATCTCATTACAGAATCATAATCTGTATGCTCGTCTTTGAATATAACATATACGTACTTAATACCCATCTGTTTAATAAATAACAGCTGTTCATCTGTATAGTCAGATACAACCTTTGACTGTACCTTTATCTTGTTTCCCAGCATGTGAAGATCCTCCTTCAAATTAAATAATCAGTTATTTGGTCCAGTAAACGGCTTCTGGCGTCCACTGTTCCAGACTTACATTATAAATTCCGCTGTCCTTCAGACCGGGAACACTAAATGCTTCATAATAAACAACAGACAGCGGAGTAATCATTACATAATCCGAAACAAGAGCCTTGGCTGCCTTTTGTAAATTTTCTTTTTTCTCGTCAATTGTTCTGGCTTCTCTGGCTGCAAACAGCGGCGTTTCAAATTCATCCGGCCGAAGCATAATTCCATGATTTTTAATTCCTTCAGAGGAATACAGACGAATATAATTATTGGTGAAATCCATCTTACTGGCACCTCTGTTTGCAATAAAACCATCAATATCGTCTTCTTTCTGCATTGCCGCCAGGGCAGATCCATCTAAAACCTCAACCTTTGCCGTAATGCCGATTGTAGCCAATATGGCCTGGAATGCAGTTGCTGTATCATTATTCTGTGACGTGGTATAAATCGATGTTTCAAAACCATTGGGATACCCCGCTTCAGAAAGCATCTGCTTTGCCAATTCCGGATTGTATTCATAGAATTCCTGAGGAGAATATGCCCATGAGTCAGAGGTACAGAACAAAGGAGTAGCCTCACCTAAACCGCCGGAGAGTGCCTTTGCTACCTGTTCCCAGTCAATGGCATGCATAATTGCCTGGCGTACCTTTAAGTCTCCCATGGGATGCTTATCGCTCTTGCTGTTCCAGATTATGTGCTTAATGTCCGCACAGTTTGCATTCTTTCTGCCGATGCTTTCAAATCCAGCCTGTTTGATTGTATTAATAATTGCGTCATTTTCCAGCTTCATAGCCACTCCCACTTCTTTATTAAGAAGAGCAGACATCATGGTATTGGTATCCATGATCATATCAATCTCCAGCTGGTCAACATGAGGCAGTCCTTCTATTCTGTAATTCTCATTTTTTGTATATGTAATTTTGTTGTCATCAACAAAGGAATCCAGGACGAACGGGCCGGTTCCAACGGCATGGGTCTTGCACCATTCCTCACCGTTCTTTTCGTAGGCTTCTTTGGAAATGATAAAGATATCACCGATTAAATTATCCCAGTTGTTCGCCCACTGATCATACTGAATTTCAATTCTTCTATCATCAACCACCGTAACCTTCACTGGAGAACCAAGCTCAATGGCCTTTCCATTGTCAATATACTTCTGTATATTCCATGCTACTGCCTCCGCGTTGCAATCCGATCCGTCATGAAACTTCACGCCTTCCCTCAGCTTAATGGTGAAAATCAGATTATCCGGATCTGAGTAGAACTCCTCTGCCAGCCAGGGATAATAATTTCCCTCCTCATCGGCACGTCCAAGGGATTCAATAACCGGCTGTGCGCCAAAACGGTCACTGGTCGAGGTCGACTGGGGCAGGAAGAATGTATTATGTGACAGCGGAATGGCTATCACCAGTTTCCCTCCTTCTGCAACTTCTTTTGCAGTCTCATTTTCTACGGTCTTTGCTGCCGTTGTTTCTATGTTTTTAGCAGTGGTTGTCTCCGGGATACTGGTATCTTTGCTCCCTCCGCAGCCAGCAGTCATTGCTGCAGCCATAACTGCCAAAACTGTCAATGCTAAAACTTTCTTTGCTGTTTTCATTCTGTAATCCTCCTTCAATCTCATTGTTTTTTATTGATTGTATAAGAAACAAGCCACCTGATGATTTCCTCCCGCATCAAGAAGTCTTGGTATCTCCCTTCGGCACCGTTCACTGGCTTTATCACATCTGTTATGGAATGGACAGCCTTCCGGCCTGTTTGTAAGACTTGGCACTTCTCCTCTGATGGGAACTCTCTCTCTGGTTTCCTCAACCAGAGGATCTGCGACCGGAACCGCACTGAGCAGTGTTCTGGTATAAGGATGAAGAGTATTGCTGTACAATTCCTCACAGTCTGCAATTTCCACTACTCTTCCCAGATACATAACCAGAATCCGGCTGCTTATATGCTTGACAACCGCCAGATCATGGGCAATAAACAAATAGGTCAGACCAAGCTTTGACTGTAGCTCCTCAAGCAGATTAATAATCTGAGCCTGTATGGAAACATCCAGGGCCGATATTGGTTCATCGCAGAGAATGAGATCCGGCTGGGAGGATAAGGCCCTGGCAATGCCAAGCCTCTGTCTCTGTCCTCCTGAAAACTCATGAGGCACCCGGTATTTAAGGGCAGGATCCAGCCCGACGATCCGGAACAGCTCATCTACTCTTTTACCATACTCCTCCCTGTTTTTCACCAGCTTATGAAGGATGAGAGATTCACCTACAATGGACTCCGCTGTCTGTCTTGGATCAAGAGAGGAAAAGGGATCCTGAAAAATCATGGATATTTTTTTTCTGAAGGGGTACATCTGTCTGTCGCTAAAGCCTGCAATGTCTGTACCATTGAATACAATACTTCCTTCCTCCGGTTTATACACACGCATGATACATCTGGCCAGAGTCGTCTTTCCGCACCCCGACTCCCCTACAATTCCCAGCGTCTCACCCTTTCTAACATAAAAATCAATGTCCTCAATTGCTTTTACGTCGCCGATCTTCTTTCTGACCATACCTTTGTAAATAGGAAAATACTTCCTGACATTTTTTACATCAAGACAGATTTCTTCTCCTGCCTTTGATGCCGGGGCCTTTTTTATTTCCTTAGCTGCAATCTCTTCAGCCCTTTTTCTCTTTTCCTCTTCTGATAAATGGCAGGCAGCAAAATGCCCTTTTTCTATCTCCTGCAGCGCAGGCTTTGAACATTCCCTGCACCGGTCCATGCGGTATTCACAGCGTTCATAAAAAGGACAGAATTCAGGCCTTGATGCCGGATTAGGCGGAAGCCCCTCAATGGGAATCAGAATGCGCTCCTTGGGATCGTCAAGCCTTGGAATGGCTCTGAGCAGCGCTCTGGTATAAGGATGCTCCGGATCTGCAAAGAGCCGTTTTGTATCCGTCATTTCCACAACGCTTCCTGAATACATTACATAAATCCGCTCTGCAAACCTGGCTACGATTCCCAGATTATGAGTCACAACAATAACCGATGTATTGGTTTTCTTTGCGATATCCCTGATCATCTCAAGAAGCTGGGCCTGGGTCGTCACATCAAGAGCCGTAGTCGCCTCATCTGCGACCAGAATCTCAGGTTCTGATGACATAGCCATGGCAATCATGATACGCTGATGCATTCCGCCGGAAAACTGCTGCGGATAATAATCGAACCGCTCCTGCGGATCCGGTATATTAACCAGCTTCAGCATTTCTATGGCACGCTCTCTCGCTTCCTCCCTGTCCACCTTTAAGTGTTCCATAATATTTTCCTGTATCTGATATCCGATGGTCAGTACCGGATTTAAGGATGTCATAGGCTCCTGAAAAATCATACTTATTTTTCCGCCTCTCATATGACGCATTTCCTCACTGTTTGGTCCATACTCCAGCATATTTTTTTCATTTCCCCGGATATAAACCTCACCGCCAGTCACCTTCCCCGGTGAGCTGATCAATTGCAGCATGCTCATCATGGTCACGGATTTCCCGCTCCCTGACTCCCCAACGATCCCGATAATCTCACCTGGATCCAGATACATGGTTATGTTGTCAACAGCCTTTACAAGCTGTCCGTCTGTCTTAAAACAGGTTTCGATATTTCTCAGTTCCAACAAGTGTTCCATTTTGTCTCCTCCCATCAAACCTCACCCCGAAGCCTTGGATCCAGCGCATCCCGGACACCGTCACCAAACATATTCAGACAGATAACCAGAACCGCCACACAGACTCCCGGAGTGAGTGCAAATACAGGATTCTGGAGAAGGAACAGGCGGCCGTCACTGACCATACCGCCCCAGGATGCAGTCGGCGCGCTGATCCCAAGACCTAAAAAGCTGAGTCCGGCTTCTGCCAGAATGGTCTGTCCCACCTGCTGGGTCATCATGACAATGATTGGTGAAATACTGTTTGGGAGAATGTGTTTAAACATCAGCCTGAAATTTTTATTCCCCTGAAGCTTTCCTGCCATAACATAATCTGCCTGCTTTATTGTCAGCACCTGCCCTCTCATCATCCGGACATATCCTGCCATGGAAGAAATTCCAAGAATAATTGCCAGATTACGGATCCCGCTGCCAAACACGGCAGTCAGGGCCATAGCAAGGATAATCTGGGGAATCGCCCGGATAGCTTCCATGATTCTTGTAATAATGTCATCTGTGATTCCGCCGAAATAACCTGCAATCATTCCGAAAAATGTTCCCGCAACACATGCAATCATGACTGCAAATACGCCGATAATCAGACTGACTCTGGTTCCATATATAATCCGGCTTAACACGTCTCTCCCGTAATTGTCGGTTCCAAGGATATGATCTTTTCCCGGTCCCTGAAGATAAGAGGAAAAATCTGCATAATTGGGGTCATACGGCGCAAAAAACGGTGCAAAAACTGCCAGGGCAATAAAGAGGAGAACCACCGCTGCACTGAATGCGGCAATCTTTCTGGTAAACAAAATTTTAACTGTCTTTTTCCATCTTCCATTATTTTTCATCATTTGCCTCCCTATTCAAACCTGACTCTCGGATCAACCACTGCATACAGAATATCCGTTAAAAGGTTGATGATACAGGATACCAGCGCGGTGACCAGCACGCATGCCTGAACAACAGGAATATCTCTTGACTGAATGGCTTTAACAAATAAAGAACCCATTCCCGGAATGTTAAACACGGATTCCACAAACATGGAACCTGCCAGCATGGAACCAAGGCGCATTCCAAGTATGGTGATAACTGGTATCAGGGCATTTTTAAGAGCATGCACATAGATGACCTTCCGCTGTGACAATCCCTTGCTTTTTGCAGTTCTGACATAATCCTGCCGGATGACTTCCAGCATACTGGAACGTGTCTGCCTGGTCACTGTAGCAATTCCTCCAAGTGCCAGACAAAACAGCGGCATAACAGCCTGTCTGATTCCAGTCACCGGATCCTCATAAAACCAGGTAAAGCCGTAAGAAGGAAGCCAGCCCAGTTTCATTGCAAATACATACATGACTAACAGTGCAATCCAGAACTGGGGCAGGCAGGCTGTTATGTTAGCGACCAGAGTAACTGCCGTATCCGCCGGTCTTCCCCTGTATACTGCACTGATCACACCAAACAGGATTCCCAGGGGAATGCTTATGATAAATGCACTGATTGAAAAAAACAAGGTAATGGGAATCCGTTCATTTATAATTTCCAAAGTGCTTTTATGAAACTGGGTGGACTGTCCCCAGTCCCCCTGGACCGCACCCGACAGCCAGTTGAAATACCTGCTGATAATCGGTTGATCCAATTTTAATTCATGAAACACCCTCTGATATTCTTCCTGGGATACCTCCTGCCCCAGCATAGCATATACAGGATCACCGGGAATTAACGATACCAGCATAAATGTAAAGATGGATATCAGAAAAATAATCAGTATCATCTGTCCGGTACGTTTTATTATGTATGCTTTCATTTAAACTTTATAGCAGGAACTTATAACCTGCCATATTCCTCCCTCCTTGCATGACTCTTTTTACATTCTGTTGATTTTAGTGTTTTCATTATAGCGATACTTTGTTATAATAAAAATATAAATGTTTTTATATAATAAATTGCGTCATCTCCTTTTCAATGTAAATTTTAACTACTTTCAAGTTCTAATTATATATATCTTTATACATTTTTTCCAATAACCCCTTCCTATTTTTACTATAGTCATCGCCTATAATTATAATTTGCACAAAAGAAAGCAGGTTTGCCATGGACATCAGATATCTGGAGTATATTCTCGCGCTGGCTGAGACTGGAAATATGACCAAAGCAGCTAAAAAACTATACATATCACAACCCACTCTCAGCCAGTTCCTCACCAAGCAGGAACTGGAGCTGGGTTCACCGCTTTTTGAAAGATTAAGCGGTACCTATTCCCTGACTCCGGTTGGAAGCCTTTACGCAGAATACGCAAAAAAAGTGATTTCCTTAACCACAAATCTGGAAAAAGATATAAAACGGGTATCAAATTCAAGCCGGATCCGTATTGGAACCTCCGCCTCCAGCGCCATGCAAATGCTCTCCTGCATCCTGGCTGATTTCCGCAAGTATTACCCGAGGGTGGAACTTGTTCTGTCAGACGATAATCTAAGATCTACCAGTAATTTTATTTCAAAAGGTGAAATAGACCTGGCATTTGTAACTGCCAATTCTCTTGAACAGTACAGAGGCCAGAGCATTGAGCTGAAGAAAGAAGAGGTTGTCTTTGCCGCTCCCAGCAGCCATCCCTATTGTCAGAAAGCTAGCGGAAACCGACAACGTTCTCTTACCAGTACACAGCTTCTGGAAAATTTTCAAGGTTCCCCTTTCATTCTGCAGCATAATGGATCCTGTATCCGGTATCTGATTGAAGATTTTTTTGAAACGGTGGAGTTTAACCCCACCGTTGCCTGCATGACCTCCCATGTCCAGTCTATTTGTGACATGGTATCAAGTAACATCGGGGTAGGATTTATTCCGGTTGAATATCAGCCTCCTCACAAGATGATTACCTGCTTTTCACTGGAACCGAAACTGTACAGAATTCATTCAATTCTTTATCGAAAGGATTTAATTATGACACCGCCTCATAAATGTCTGATCGATTTGGCTAAAACATATGTAAATACCAATTGGAACCATTTTTAAAAATGGTGATCTTAAGTTAATGACGTTAAATTAATATATGTGCCCGACGGACACAAAAAAAGAAGAATTCTTCCATCTGAAGAATCCTTCTTTTTTTTAAGCGGTTTTTCCCCTGCCTATAGGGGTTCTACCTTTATTTAATTTCCAAACCTCTGCCTGAAAAATCAGATCACCAGTGTAGGCGGAGTATAGACTCTGGCTGCCAGCTCCGAATCCAGGAGATAAAGTCCCTTTGCATCATTACCGAACAAGTCATATCTCTTAATGATCTCATCCGTATTCTTCTCTTCTTCACTCTGTTCCTTTACAAACCAGTCAAGAAACTGCATGGTACGGAAATCCTTTATTTCATAAGCAGCTCCGTAAATGTCGTGAATGGAGGCTGTTACCTTAATCTCATGTTCATAAGCTTCCATGGCCGGCTGACGGAAATCAGTGAAATTGAAGGAAGGGGCCTTAATATCAGAAAGAACAATCTTTTCTCCATTCTGAAGAAGGTAATCCATGAACAGCATTGCATGATCCCGCTCCTCCTGAGTCTGTATTTTAAACCAGTTTGCAAACCCGTTTAAATTCTGGTCTGCATAATAGTTTGATATATCCAGGTATACATATGCGGAGTAAAGTTCAAAATTAATCTGTTTGTTTATCTTAGCAACAATCTCTTTGTTAAGCATAATCTTAATCCTCCTTTATAATATAATTTAATGATTACAGAAACAAGATTGTCCAATATTTCACATTAAATTAGTTACTATCAAACATTTCAACTTGTTTCTTGCTATATTCTAACATCTTTGGTGAAATTTTTCAATACTATACATAAGATATTGACGTATTTTATAGCTAAACATATACATGAGCCAGCCTATCCTGTTTGCGTCAGTCCTAAAAACATTGATACAAAAAACGCCAGAGATCTCAATTAACCAGATACGAAAAAGAACGAAACCATCACGGTCCCGTTCTTATTTCAAAGCTATTCTCCAAATACAGCTTTATAATCAGCAACAAATTTATCGATTCCCTGATCTGTCAGGGGATGGCGGATCATCTGCGCCAGTACCCCGTAAGGAACCGTAGCAATATCCGCCCCTGCCTTTGCACAGTCAATCACATGAATGGGATTCCGGATACTGGCTGCAATAATCTCCGTCTCAATCCCATGCTGGGTGAAAATCTCCATAATGTCCCGGATTAAATCAATACCCGGCATGGAGATATCATCGAGGCGGCCTAAAAACGGTGATACATAGGTTGCTCCTGCACGGGCGGCCAGTAAAGCCTGGGCAGCCGAAAATACAAGAGTTACATTTGTTTTGATTCCTTCTGCTGTTAAAACCTTTACTGCTTTTAATCCCTCTGCTGTCATTGGAATTTTCACTACCATGTTGGGGTGAATGGCTGCAATTTCCCTTCCCTCGCTGATCATATGAATCGCATCCGTTGTGGTTGCTTTCACTTCACCGCTTATGGGGCCATCTACAATAGAAGCAATCTCTTTAATTACTTCTGAAAAATCTCTTCCTTCTTTGGCAATCAGGGATGGGTTGGTGGTTACTCCGCAGATAATTCCCATATCATTTGCCTTTTTTACATCTTCCGTATTTGCCGTATCAACAAAAAATCTCATGACAGTTCTCCTTTTCCCTCCAGTCTTCTCATCTATTCCTCAATTTTGCAAAATTCAATCTTTTCTCCATTTGGGCCTTTAAAAAGGAAGAAACGGTTGGTTCGTGGAGCAAACATCTCATTGGATTCAATTCCATTTGTAATCATCTGGTGGCCCTGTGCCAGAATTTCCTCATAGGCTTCGTCCAGATGTTCACAGGTCAGGGCAATGTGATCAATACTGCCAGCCGGTTTTTCATCCTGACGTCTGGGATAATATTCAATCACACAGGTCTGACACTGAAGCATTCCTCTGACGCCATGGTCAACCAGTCGGATAAAGCCCAGATTTTCATAAAAGGAAACGGTTAATTCCGGATTATCTGTAGGAATTGCCACATGGGCAATTCCAGACGGTATATTCTTTATCATCACTCAGCTCCTAAGCAAGCAGACTTTTTACATATTCAAGTATTGATCCATCTTTGCAGTTTGCAAAAAACAGTTCTTTGAACTTCTCACCGCCCAGTGCACCCTTTACCAGATCCTGGTCCAGTCCTTTTAAGCAGGTAATAAGATCCTTTAAATTGTTCTCTCTCACTCCGTCTAAAATCTTTTTATTGCGCTGTTCCGGAACTGCCCGTTCTCTTGGATAACCCTGTCCGCTCTCTTCAGAGAATAGTTTTTCAAAAGCGTATTCCAGATTCAGCTCTGCCCCCCAGCCAAAGCCCTTTGCAAATGGCATGGCAATGGCATTTCCATCATTGATCTGAGCAAACATGTAGCCGTCACTTGGATCCGTTACCAGACCGCAGATCACTCCCGGGAAACTGTTTAATGCCAGCATGGCTCCCTGTCCGGTTCCGCAGCCGGTCACTACGTAATCCGCTGCTTTGGAATTTAACAGAATTGCTGCCAGGATTCCATTCTGTACATAGGTAAGGGAGCAGCCATCTTCGGGAGAATACATACCATAGTTATCCACTTCATAGCCCTTTGTATCAGCCACATTCTTTAAACTGGTGTAAATGATTCCATTTTTAGCAGCCTGGCTGTTTTCATTAATCAATGCTATTTTCATCTGTTTAACACTCCTTTTATCTGATTATATACCTGTTTTTCACTGAGTCCGTACTCTTCTAAGAGATCTTCCGGTTTTCCTGACTGTCCAAAGCGGTCCTCCACTCCAATCTTTTTAAAGGATACATTGCACTTATTATTTAACAGAACTTCTCCTACTGCATCTCCCAGTCCGCCGATGGTGCTGTGCTCTTCTACTGTAATGACATGATTACAGCCGAAAGCATATTTTAAAATGCAGTCCTTATCAACTGGTTTGATGGTATGCATGTTAACCACTGTAATACTGATTCCTTCTGACTCCAGGCGTTTTGCACATTCAAGGGCAGTCGCTACCATAATTCCGCAGGCAAATACAACTGCTTCTTTTCCTTCTTTCAGCACATTTGCCTTACCAATTTCAAATGGCATATCCTCTTCAAATACCGGACTTGGAAGTCTTGCCAGCCTTAAATATGCCGGGCCTTTCATATCAGCAACAGCCTTTACGGCACGGTGAGTCTCATTGGCATCACAGGGAACCACTACGGTCATACCTGGAATTACACGCATCAGAGCCATATCTTCAATTGCCTGATGGCTTCCCCCATCCTCTCCCAGAGTAATTCCGGAATGAGTCATACCAAGCTTTACGTTGAAATTAGGGTAAGCAACTCCGTTACGCACCTGCTCATAAGCACGTCCTGCCCCAAATACGGCAAAGGTGCTGCAAAAAGGAATATATCCCATGGTAGACAGTCCTGCACTCATATCCACCATATTGGCTTCTGCAATTCCTGCATTGAAAAAACGCTCCGGGAATTTTGATCCAAAGGTTGCTGTCATGGTTGCATGAGCCAGATCCGCATCCAGTACAACCACCTTTTCATTTTCTTCTCCAAGACTGGCAAGGGCTTCACCGTATGCCACTCTGATTGCTTTTAATTCACTCATGTCTATGCCTCCAGTTCCTTTAATGCCTGTTGTCTTTCTTCTTCATTTGGTGCTTTTCCATGCCAGCCAACCTGATTTTCCATAAAGGAGATGCCTTTTCCTTTTACCGTGTGAGCCAGAATACATTTTGGTTTTCCTTCCATGGTACTGATGGAGTATGCTGCCAGTACCTCTTCTAAATTATTTCCATCCGGAAGCTCCAGTACCTGAAAACCAAATGCTTTGAATTTAGAAGATAAATCTCCCAACGACATTACCTGATCATTGGTTCCGTCAATCTGAAGTCCGTTGTTGTCTATAATAATGGTCAGATTGTCAAGATGATAGTTGGCAGCTGCCATACATGCCTCCCAAACCTGGCCTTCCTGCAACTCTCCGTCCCCTAAAAGGGCATAAACCTTAATCTCCTTTTTCTGAGCCTTTGCGCCCAGAGCCATGCCCACTGCTATGGAAATTCCCTGTCCCAGGGAACCTGTGGAGGCGTCAATGCCAGGCACTTTTTTCGCATCCGGATGACCCTGAAGTATGCTGTGAAGCTGGCGGAAGTTTTTAAACTCTGCCTTATCAAAAAATCCCATCTCTCCAAGCACTGCGTAATAGCAGGGCGCCGCATGACCTTTGCTTAACACAAACCGGTCACGGTCTTCCATATCCGGATTCTCAGGATCCACGTTCATCTGTGTATAAAAGAGCCCTGCCATCAGCTCTACCGCTGATAAGGAGCCTCCCGGATGACCGCTGGCTGCATCGGCAGTCATATTAATAATATCCTTACGGATTTCCCTGCATATCTTCTTTAATTCATCTATGTCCATCATGTCCTTATGCCTCCGTCTTTTCTATGTAAGTACTTATTTTCTCATAGAGCTTTTCTTCTTTAAATAATCCACGTATACTGCACCCAGAATTACAAATCCTTTTACCACAAACTGCCAGTAGCTGTTGATTTTAAGAAGATTCATTCCATTATTTAAAACACCAATGATGAGAACACCTATTACCGTTCCCCCTAAGGTACCAATTCCTCCGTTAAAACTGGTTCCGCCAAGAACAGAAGCTGCAATGGCGTCACGCTCAAATCCTTCTCCCACTGACGGCTGTCCGGAATAAAGTCTTGCTGCCAGAACCACTCCGGCAAGTGCAGCCATAACTGCACTTATAACATAGACTCTTACCTGAATCCATCTGGTATCTACTCCTGCATATTTGGCCGCCTCTTTGTTACCGCCTGTAGCATAGACATGGCGCCCAAAGGAGGTGCGGTTCATAATAAAATACAGAATTACAAAAGCAGCACCTACAAAGATAACAGGGATGGGAACTCCCAGAAAGCTTCCAACTCCCATGTTGTTAAATGTTTCGTTATTGGACTGTGCAGGCTGTCCGCCGGTTAAAATATAGCTGACACCACGGACGATAATCTGCATGGACAGTGTGACAATAAAGGGAGGCAGTGTGGTGTGGGATATTACAAATCCGTTCATAAAGCCGATAACTGCTCCAAATAACAGAGGAATCAGAAATACTGCAATCAGTGGAAGTCCTCCATTCCCGCATCGTACGGCTATTACTCCGGCTGCTGCCACAACAGAACCCACTGACAAATCAATGCCTCCGCAGATTAAGACACAGGTAATTCCAAAAGCGATAAAGCAGTTCACACACACCTGCCGTAAAACACTGAATAAATTATTTTTCACAAGAAAGGTATCGGTTGTGATTGATAATAAGACGCATAAGAAAACCAGGGCGATCATGGCTGCCATATTCCGTTTCAGCCAGATCAGAAAGGGATTGGTATTCCAGAGACCCGGTGCTTTTAACTGTGCTGTCTCTGGTTGATTCTTCTTGCTTAGCATGTTGTATGTTCTCCTCCCACTGCATATGACATGATCATTTCCTGCGAGCTTTCCGTTACTGTCTGATCAATGATTCCCGCCAGGCAGCCTTCCCTCATAACGGCGATCCGGCTGGAATTGTTAATAATTTCAGGAAGCTCGGAAGAAATCATAATGATGGAAACCCCTTCCTGAGCCAGGGTATGCATCAGTTTATAAATCTCAGCCTTTGCCCCCACATCAATTCCCCTTGTAGGCTCGTCCAGAATAAGGACCTTGGGCTTTGCAGCCAGCCACTTTGATATGACGATTTTTTGCTGGTTTCCGCCGGATAATTCTCCCGCTGTCTGTTCAGTCGAAGCCATCTTAATCGAAAGCTTCTGCTTAAATTCATCAACGATACTCTTCTCTTTCTTCTTATCTACCTGTAACCTCTGTATATATTCAGAAAGTACCTGAAAAGTCAGGTTGGTTGCTATGCTGTGCCCCAGAAAAAGCCCCTGCTCCTTCCGCTCTTCCGGTACAAGGGCAATACCTGCTGAAATGGCATCCTTCGGCTTTTTGATTGTAAGCTGTTTTCCCTCCAGCCAGACTTCGCCTGACTGTATGCTGTCAATTCCGAATATTGCCAGTGCCAGCTCTGTACGCCCAGCTCCCACCAGTCCGGAAAATCCAAGTATTTCCCCTTTTTTCAATGTAAAGCTGATATCAGTAACTTTATCGGTTGTCAAATGTTTTACTTCCAGGATTATATCGCCCCCAATGACGCGCTCATTCCCGTACATATTGTTAAACTCACGTCCGACCATCATGCTGATCAGTTCGTTTTCCGTTGTTTCACTGGTCTGCCTGGTTCCGATGAATTTACCATCCCGAAGTACAGTAACGGAATCACATACCTTAAAGGTTTCTTCCATACGGTGGGAAATGTAAATCATGGCAACTCCGGCCTTTTTTAAACGGGCAATCTGTGAAAACAGATTGTCAGTCTCACTTTTTGATAAAGAAGCAGTTGGTTCATCAAGAATTAAAATTTTCGCCCCTTCGCTGACAGCTCTTGCAATCTCAATCATCTGCTGCTGGGCTACGGACAGGCCACGAATGAGCATTCCGGAATCCAGTTTAAGTCCCAGGGCATCAAGAGCCTTTTGAGCCTCCTTTTTCATTCTCCGGTAATCAACCATTTTTAAATGATTTTTCGGTTCTCTTCCAAGAAAAATATTCTCAGCAATGGTCATCTCCGGAATATTGGTGATCTCCTGATGGATAAAGCTGACGCCGAAGGCTCTGGCATCCTCTACATGCTTGATGGAAGCCTCTTTTCCGCTCATGAAAATCGTACCGGAATCTGCACTGATAATGCCGCCTAAAATTTTCATCAGAGTTGACTTTCCTGCACCATTCTCTCCCATAAGAGCCCGGACTTCTCCGGGCTTTATGGAAATACTGACTCCGTCAAGCACAACATTGCGGCCAAAAGCTTTTGTAATATCTTTCATCTCAAAAACATATGCGTCTGACATGTTTTTCTACTCCTGTTCTGCATTCATCGCTTCGGGTCAAAGTGTTTACGGATTACTTACCAACGTTTTCTTCCGTAATAATAGACATAGGTACTACTACCTTCTCTTCAATTGTCTTACCAGACAGAAGTCTGTATGCGCTTTCCATACAGGTAGCTCCGATTCCAGCCGGATCCTGTGCTGCAGATGCTACCATCTCACCAGAACGGATAAATCCTTTTCCTTCATCTGATCCATCTACAGATACAACCTTTGTCTTATCCAGACGTCCAGCTTCTTTTAAAGCTGCAATTGCTCCTCTGGCAGTGGGATCGTTGATTGTAAATACGCCGTCAATGACTGGATTGGCATTGATAAAATCAACCATAATCGGCTGGGAATAATCAGACTTTGGTTTCTCTACGTCCTTTGTCTGAATGATTTCAATTCCAGGATAATTTTTCATTTCTTCTTCAAAGCCCAACTGGCGGTTATAACAAACTTCTGTTGTACTGTATGTAATTTCAACTACTTTGCCTTTTCCATCTAATGCTTTAGCCAGTGCCTGTGCACAAAGCTTTCCTGCTTCCAGATTATCGGAAACAACGGTACACTGAACCAGTTCCGGATTTTTTACCGCGGTATTAAATGCAATTACCGGAATTCCGGCTTCCTTACATGCTTCCAGTGTTGCCCTTACGCCTTCGGAGTTAATTGCTGAGATACAGATTACGTCGCACCCCTGATTGATCATATCCATAACGTCATTCATCTGCTTATTCTGATCTCCGCCTGCATCCTGTATGATGAGTTCATCTTCCGGATTCTGAAGGGATTTCTGCATTGCCTCTTTAATCTGGATAAAGAAAACATTGGTTAAATCCGGTGCGGAAACTCCGATTTTAACCGGTTTCTGCTTTTCTTCTGTTCCTTTTGCTTCCGTCCCTTTTGCTTCTGATGTTACAGCCGCAGTTGTCTGCGCCTCACTCTGAGTCTGAGCTGTATTGTCTGCAGTCGAACTGCAGGCAGTCAAAGAGATTGCCATCATAGCTGATAATACAATTCCAATTACTTTTTTCATAATAATCCACCTCTCAACACGTTTAGTCGTTAAATTTCATACATTTTTTGTTACATTTGTTGATAACATTGTATGATATCATTCTTTTAAGCTTCCCGGGCTCGCTTTTATTGTATGCTGTCATACAATATTGTAAATTCATAATACATCTTTACTCGAAATTTGTCAACATTATTTTTAAAATTATGCAAAACAAACAAAAGGCGGTCATACACCATCATGCAATTTTGTCTTACAATAAAAAAAAGGCCAGGCAGTCAGATTAACTGACTACCCGGCCTTCGCCTGATATCTTTTTATTTACCTTTCTTTTTCTCCCACATTGCCCACAGGGTACCTGCCACACAAATTGATGAATAGCAGCCTGTCAGGATACCAAAGAACATAGGAAGTGAGAATTCCATGATGGACTCAATATGGAAATACACAGAAGCCACCATAAGAATCAATACGCAAATTCCAGTTGTTGCAGAAGTATTAATGGATCTTCCCAGTGTCTGGGATGTACTTACGTTAACCAAAGTGTCCACCGGCATTTTGGAATCATGTTTTCTGTTTTCACGAATTCTGTCGTAAATTACGATAGTATCGTTAATGGAGTAACCGATAATCGTCAGTACTACCGCAACGAAAGCATCATTTAACGGAATCTGGAACAATACAAATGCAAAGAATACCACAAAAACATCATGAACCAGAGCAATCATCGCTGTTATTCCGGCAGAAAGACCGGATATAACTGAGAAACGGATCCAGACATATATAACAATAAAGATCAGTGACAGTATAATGGCTGCAGCGGCGTTCTTCAGCGCTTTTGCACCAATATAAGGTTCTACCACAAATGTCTCAGACAGCTTTGCATCATTTTTGCCAATGGTACTGTTAATTGTATCAGTAATGGCTTTCTGTTCCTCCGGTGAAATACCTGAATTTCCGGCAAGTGTAACAGACAGCCTCTTTAATCCAGTCATATTATCTTCTTTAATCTGGACAGTTACGGGACGCTTTGTCTCTTTTTCAATGGATTCCTGTATTTTACCGGTATCTGCCTTATCAGAAACAGAATATGACAGAACTGCACCGCCAGTAAACTGGGTATCCAGTTTCACTCCATAGAAGAAGCAGCCAGCGATACCGGACAGTATAACAAATCCTGAGATAATCGCAAATATATATTTTTTCTGATAGAAAGGTATGATTTTTTTATCTTTTCTGATTCTAAACCATTTCTCATTTCTCCAGAAATCAGACTGAATCAGTGACAGTATCAGGTGTTTGGATACGGATACACCAATCAGAAGATTTACCACCATACCAACCAGCAGGGTATACCCAAAGCTCAGCATGGTTCCTGATCCAAAGATCATTAAGATCACTGCTACAATAGCAGTTGTCACATTACCGTCCAATACCGATGAAAAAGCATTCTTATAACCGGAAACGACAGCTCCCTTTACTGATGATCCCTTCTTTAGTTCATCTGATATACGCTCTGAAATAATAATATTGGTATCCACAGCCATACCAAGTGTCAGGATAATACCTGCAATTCCTGGAAGGGTCAGGGTATACTGGGGAACCGAAACTGCCAGCATCTGAATTACCATCTGTAAAAGCAGGGTAACACATGCAACAATACCTGGCATTTTATAGAACACAATCATAAAGAGACAGATCACAAGGAATGCAACCAGTCCGGCATAGACCATAATTGTTAAAGCATTGCTTCCCAGGGAGGGGCTAATGGTAGAGAAGTTGGTTGTTTTTAAGGAGAAAGGAAGAGCACCGGCATTAATTTTCTCAGCCAGAGCCTTGGCTTCCTCGTAGCTCTTCATACCAGTGATTACCGCCTGTCCACCTGATATCTTATTCTGAACCGTAGGATTGGAAATCAGATTATTATCCATATAAATTCCGATTCTTTTTCCAACCAGTTTTCCAGTAGCATCTTCAAACAGCTTTGATCCATTGCTGTTAAAGCTGAGTGCTACTACGTATGTCTTGATTCCATTGGATGTATTCGTCTGAGGGGTAGCCTTCTCAACATCTTTACCCTGAATTAAAACAGTTCCATCGGGGTCCTTAAAGGTCAGTTCTGCCATCTCACCTAACTCAGATATTGCATCTTCCGGGTTAAAATCTGTTTCCCCTGATTTCCATGGGAACTGTACTATGATATAACCAGCCTCTTTATCCACAGTTACTTCACGGTCAGCAATGTTCTGGCTGTCCATACGGCTTTCAATTACTTCCCTTGCCGATTCCAGTTCCTGGGGCGTAGGCTTACGGTCTAAATTCTGAGGCTCGAAAATAGCTTCTACGCCTCCGCGTATATCGATACCAAACCGCATATCGAAGATTCCTTTAACACTATCTCCTGCTCCAAATATAGCAATGCAAACAATGGCTGCAATTCCTAAAAATATCGCAGCAAGCATTTTCTTTCCTGGCTTCATAAGTTTTCCTCATTTTCTATTAATTTTCAATCTGCCATAGCCTGCCTGCTGCTTCTTTTTCTCCGTCGGAATTATGAATATAATGGATCACAAACATCCGGCTTATATATCCCTCCCGCATAAGAAGGGTGCGAAGTGACCATAACGCAAACGGTATAAATAAGAAGAATGTTTTTAAACATATATAATTAAGGACTACGCTTTTTAGATTTGAACGGCTTACAATATTAAGAAATACATCACTTACCGCTTCCTCTTCCAGCACATCCTTGGATTCAATCATTGCATCATATCTTTTATGGTGCAGGTTCTCATTGGAAAAACTGCTTACGGAAAAAAAGCCAGGATGTCCCAGGCTCTTGACCACATCAACCGTATTCAGTTGTGTCATTAATACTGCCGTGCAAAAAAAACATGCCAGTATCAGACGATGTATCCCAGACTTTTTTCTCCTGGTTTCCAATGCAGTTCCTCCCGCTGCAGGTGTTTTTCCAGCTCCTGCATACTACTTTATACATGTGCATTGTATCACATAATGATGAAAATGCAACGTTAATATACTGACAAAATTCCACAATTTTGGCAGGAATTTTGCCAGTTCTATTACCGTTTTATAATTACATTCATATCTGTGTTAATCAATGAAATATGGCGTTTGGCATAAAGTTCTGCAACTTCTTCATCCCGTGCCTTTAACGCTTCCACAATGTTGTGGTGTGCCCGGATCGCATTCTGGGCATTCTGAGGAACCTGAAACGTTCTCAGCCGGAAATCACGAATGCACTCATCGATTTTTTTACTCATAAAAATGAGCATTTTGTTTTTACTGGCCTCCACAATCTGCCGGTGCAGCCGTTCATCATACTTTGCCATACCCGCAAAATCATTCTCTTCCACAGCCCGGATAAACCGGAAATGGGTTCGTTCAATCTGCTCCAGCTCTCCATCCGTCGCCCGTTTGGCGATAATTTTCGCACACAGGGGTTCCACTGCACTTCTTACCTCAATATAATCCTTTAATTCAACTTCATTTTTAAGAAACCACTCAGCCAGTTCTTCCTGACCCAATTCCTTTTTGCTGACCAGAAATGCTCCCCGACCAGGCTTAATCTCTACCAGCCCCCTGGCCTCCAGAATGCGGAATGCTTCTCTGACTGTTCCTCTGCCAACGGTCAGTTTCTCACACCACTCCTTTTCTGTAGGCAATTTCTGCCCAACCAAAATTCCATCTGCTGCAATATAATCCTTCATGCTGTTTACAACCTGCTGTACAATGGGAATTCTGGAAAGTTCTTCCATTTAATTCACTCCTTTAATTTATGTTTTTAGTCTAAATCTTTCATGTTGTCATACAATCATTGTATCACATCTGATGAAAACTGCAAACATAAACGTATTTTTTTACATTTCTTGTGCACATGTCGGACAATTATTGAGATAAATGGTGGAGCCAATGCAGATATTTTCTATGGTAATAATTTTCTTAACAAATTTTCCAACTGGTCTCTTTCTTCTTTTTCCAGGCGTGTCAGCACTTCTTTATCTCCACCCGTTATAAATTCTTCTGCCGCTTTTGTTCCTTTATCTGAAAGGGTATACTGACGTAATCCCTCTGGCTGGGTTTTCTTTTTCACATATTCCTTTTTTTCCAGCTTTTCCAGACACTCCTTCAGCTTCTCGTTTCTGATTCCCGTTTCTGATTCCAGTTCTGTTGCAGTCTTTCCATCTGTCTGGAACAATGCTCCCATTACCAGTGCTCTTAATTTCTTACTGCTTAATTCTTTCTCCTTCTGACCAAACAGTCGGTGAAACCCAAATTTATAGTAAAGAAGAATTCTGTTAAAAGACGGTTCATAGTTTTCTGTTTGCTGTTTGCCGGCCTCTTCTTTCCGTTTTAATGATTTTGCATAGACCTTACCTTTGCTGCAGTGAAGATCATCAATGGAACAGTGACGTTTACAGCAGGGACAGTGAAGATTATCTGATTTTTTATCACTCATGATTATTTTCCTCCTGTGTCATAATATAGAAAAGGGCATATACCAACGTATATACCCCTGAATTCATTATATTCCTCCACAGAATTGATGTCAACGTCTCTATGGATAATATTTCTATCCTATTTTCTTTTTTCCCCACTATTCATGGTTACCGGCAGATAAGCAATGCTTAACTCCCCTGTAATGGGATTGGTATAAATTTTACACTCCACATCATAAACCTCTCCGATCAGCTGACTGGTCAGAACCTCCTTTGGAGTACCATGGGATATCACTTTACCCTGCTTCATCACGTAAAGATAATCACAGTATTCAGCAGCAAGCTCCAGATCATGCAGAGCAGCAAGGGTACCAACATTCATTCGCTTTACAATGGATAAAATCTGCAGCTGATATTTAATGTCCAGATGATTGGTGGGCTCATCCATAACCAGAAAGGAGGGCTGCTGTGCCAGGGCACGAGCCAGTATAACACGCTGTTTTTCGCCTCCCGACAGGGTAAGGTAGCTGCGATTTTCATATCCGGACAAGCTGACCTCTTCCAGTGCAGCACTGACAATTTTATAATCCTCCTCAGAATCACCCTCCATAAATTTTTTATGGGGAGTCCTTCCCATAAGGACCATTTCCTGAACGGTAAAATCAAAGCTAAGATCATTAAACTGACCAACAACACCCATAATACGGGAAACTGACTTGGGATCTGATTTCACCACATCCAGATCACCCAGATAAATACTGCCCTGCCTGGGCTTTATTACCTTATAAATACTTTTGAGCAGCGTGGACTTTCCACAGCCATTAGGTCCTATTAATCCAACAAACTGTCTATCTTTTACTTTAATTGAAATATCCTTCACTATATCAGTATTGGATAACGTAACGATCATATTATCTGCCTGAAGATCCACCTTATTTTCCTCCAAATCCATATCCTTTTTTCATTAGCATATACATAAACATGGGAGCTCCGATCATGGATGTAATAATGCCGATGGGCAGCTCACTCTGATGAATCAAGGTACGTGAAAATACATCAGCCCAAATGAGAAAGGCAGCTCCAAACAAAGCAGAAGCCGGAATCAGTCTTTTATGGTCTGTTCCCACCACCCCTCGGACAATATGAGGGATAATTAATCCAACAAACCCGATGGTGCCACAGCTGGAAACTATAATTCCCGTAACTAATGCACAAACCATCATATAAATGCGAAGATAACGGTTTAAGGAAATGCCCAGCGTGACAGCTGCTTCACTCCCTAACAGTATGGTGTTGAGCACCCGGAACTGGGTTAAGAAAAACACAACTGCAATTCCGATACTGATTGCTGCCAAAGGAAGCTTCTCCCATGTTGCTGACGCAATACTTCCCATGGTCCAGAAAGTGACTGTCTTAATTCCTTCCGCATTATTTGCAAAATAAATAATAAAATTAGAAAACGCACTACACAGCGCATTGATCACCATGCCTGTAAGCACCAGCTTGGCTGAAGTAATCTTCCCTCCCATGTGAGCAATCACCATCACCAGGACAGCGGCTCCAAATGCCCCTGCAAATGCCCAGACGGCAACACCCATCTGCCCCAGCACTCCAGGAAAACCAAACCCCAGCAAAATAGCAAAGGTAGCGCCTAAAGCACCTCCTGAGGAAATCCCCAATATGTAAGGGTCTGCCAGCGGATTTTGTACGGAAGCCTGCATTACCGCACCGCATAGGGAAAGCCCAATTCCAACCAGCATTGACATCAGCGCTCTGGGCAGACGGATGTGCCAGATAATATCCGCAAAAGAGGCTGTGGAAAGCCCTTCTAAAGAGCCAAATCTCATTCCTGAAATCTTATAAAGCAGAATCTGAAACGTATCATTAAGTGAGATAGGCACCTGACCAATGGATACCGAACAACCGACTGAAAATACAATAAAAACCATCAGGGCAATGACCAACGGTATAAATGCCTTATGCTGGATGCTCTCTTTTTTTCTATTCCTTGCAGTTATGCTGCCTTGTGTCTTCATGCTGATGCTCCTTAGTAATTAACATATTAGTACAAAATGACCCCTTATGTTTCTATAAGTTAGTTATTTCTAACCGCATTTCAATATATCATACCTCAATATAACTGTCAACACCATCGTCATTTCATGAATCAGGTGAAACCTTATAAAACAGGTTGACAAATCTACTCTTTTTACAGTATACTCTTTTGAGTTAGCTTGCGCTAACCAATAATTTTAAAAGGAGAAACACATTTGAATATCACTTGGAAAAAGCATTTTGCCGGCATATCACTGTCGGTTCTTATGGTTGCAGGATTAGTTGGATGTAACTCCAGCTCTGCCTCTTCCAATCCGGAAAAGACAACTCAAAAAACGGAGACTGTGGATTCTCAGACTAACCAGCAGTCCAGTTCCGTCTCCTATCCCTTAACCGTGTCCAACTACAGCATCAATGATGGCAACTGGACATCTAAGCCGCAGGTTTTTGAAGCAGCTCCTACACGTGTGGTCGCCAACAACCAGTCCACAGCGGAACTGCTGATACGTCTGGGTCTGACAGACACCATGGCAGGCGTTGCCGCTCTTTACGGTGAAACCTCTGAAGATATTGCTGAAGAATTCTTAAGGATCCCCGTACTCGCCAATGGTTATGTTGGAAAAGAAGTAACTCTGGGAGCGAATCCCGATTTGATTATTGGACGTGGCGACTTGTTTGCGGATGCTGAATGGGGTGTGGGAAGCGTTGATGAATTAAATTCTTTGGGTATTCGTACTTACATCTTTAATACCTGCAAACGAGGCGCAACCGTCGACGCTTTGTTTCAGGATATAGAAGAGCTTGGCAGAATATTTAGTGTACAGGATCATGCTTTAGCATTTGCCGACAGTCTTCATTCCAGGATTAATCACTTAACTGATACGCTCTCAGGAGTTACGCCGCAGCTTACTTATGCCTATGTATCCTATAGCGATGGAGACCTTTCCGTTTATTCAGCAACCTCCGATACCTTTCAGAATGATGCGTTAAATATGATAAATCTGGATAATGCTTTTAAAAATGCAGCCGGTGAGATCACACTGGAGCAGCTTGTCTCAACCAATCCTGATGTTTTATTGATATCTCGTTACGCAGGGGGCCCGGAGGCAGAAAAATCCGTTGAGGAAATTTATAAGATGCCTGCACTTCAGTCACTTTCTGCAGTTTCGAACAAGCAGATATATATAATAGACTTTAGTCAGTTCTGGGGTTATAGTTATCAGATTTTAGACGGAGTGGAACTACTCGCATCGGATATGTACCCGGATCTTATCAACTGACGCCTCTATGGCAGTCAGTTGATAAGATCCGGGAGATACTAATTAACTAAAATAACAGTACCAGCACCTGATAACCCTTTAGGAATAGCTTCTTCCCATCTTCTCTTACCGTCTTGTAATTATTAAGCAGGATTATCCGGTAGGGCTCCTCCAGATCTATTTCCTGCTCTTCCATTTTATAGTTTCCTATGACAAGAATCCTCTCATGTACCCCGTTTCTATAATAGGCCATCAGCCGTTCCATTTCTAAATATGCGGGTGTCAGCTGGCCGTAAACAAAGGTATCTTTATATTCCTCATTCTTTCTCAGGGCAATCAGCTTTTTGTAAAAGTGAAAAACGGAATCAGGATCTGCAGACTGATGATGCAGATTAATGGAGGGATAGTCCTTACTGACTGGAAGCCAGGCAGTTCCTGTGGTAAATCCGGCATTCTCACTGTCGTCCCATTGAAAGGGCACCCTTGCATTATCACGGCTGTAGCGCTTTACAGCCTCCAAAGCCTGTTCCTTTGACAAACCGTTTTCCATTGCCACCTGGTATTCTTCTAATGTGGAAATATCGTCATACTGGTCAATGCTTTCAAAGGAGACATTCTCCATTCCTATTTCCTGCCCCTGATAGATGAAGGGCATTCCTTTTAACAGAAAATACAAAGCTGCCAGCATCTTTTTTGCAGCATCGGAACACTCACCCTCAGGAATATATCTGCTTACCCCCCTTGGTTCATCGTGATTCTCAATGATATTAGAAAGAAAACCGATCCCCTCCGCTCTTTCCTGACTGTCGAAGCAACACTTTCTGTAATCGTCGGGAGTAACAGGACGATTGTCATACCAGCCTTTTTCACTTGCCCCGAATACAGTCTGGCTGAAATCAAAGATGCTGGAAAAGCATCCGTCTTCTCCTATAAAATCACACAGTTCTTCCTTTTTCTCATTAAAGACTTCACCTACGGTAAAGGCATCATATTTTTGAAAGGTGGCGTTCCGCATTTCCTTTAAAAAATCCATAACACCCTTATTTTCTTTTAGCATCAGCCTGCAGTCCGCCAGTCCGTCCTCCCTGTCAGGCTCATAATCATGAAAAGGAAGGGCCTTTTTAATATTCATAATGGCATCAATCCGAAATCCTGCAATACCTTTTTTCAGCCACCAGTTTATCATGTCGTAGATTTTTTTTCGCACCACCGGGTTTTCCCAGTTTAGATCCGGCTGTTTTTTATGAAAAAGATGAAGGTAATAAAGGCCGGTATCCCCTATTTGTTCCCATGCATTTCCTCCGAAATAGGACCGGATATTAGAAGGCTCTTTCCCATCTTTTCCTTCCCTGATGTAAAAGTAATCACCATATTCGCCGTTCGGATCTTTCAAAGCCTTCTGAAACCATTCATGTTCATCGGAGCAATGGTTCACCACTAAATCAAGAAGGACATAGAGATTCCTTTTTTTTGCTTCATCAATCAGTTCCTGCAAATCCTCCATGGTACCGAACCGGGGATCAATCTCATAGTAATTGGAAATATCATATCCCTGATCTGCAAAGGGGGACTGATAGATCGGTGATAGCCAGATAATATCGATACCAAGCTCCTTTAAGTAATCCAGTTTTGAAATCACGCCTCTTAAATCTCCTATGCCATCTCCGTTGGTATCGAGAAAGCTTTTCGGATAGATCTGATAGGCAACCTTATCATGCCACCATTGTTTTTTCATTCTATTTCTCCATTCAGGTTATTTCTTTTGCTGGTAATAGGCTGCCGCTTCATAGGGTAGCAGCCGGCTATGTCTTTGTTGCAAAGAGTCATTGTAGTTATGAATCAGACACATTGCATCCTCTCTGAAAAATTCTTCTGGTAAGGATACAGCTGCCTCCTCATCAGAAAAATTACAAACCACCAGCAGGCGTTGTTCTCCCAGACTTCGCAGATAGGCAAATACCCGGGTGTCCTCTTTCAGAATCAGTTCATAATTTCCATAAACAATAATCTCATAATTCTTCCGAAGCTCAATCAGCTTCCTGTAATAATGAAACACAGAGTTTTCATCTGCCAGTTCTTTTTCCGCATTGATTTCAATATAATTAGGGTTCACAGATATCCAGGGCACTGCATCGGTAAATCCGGCCTCCGGGCCATCATCCCACTGCATGGGAGTCCTTGCATGATCCCTGCTTTTGCACCGTAAATACCTCATCATGGTTTCATGGTTTACAAGGCCTTTTCCAGTAAGCTCTTTATATGCATTCAGGCTCTCAATATCCCGAAACTGGGACATTTCAGTAAATGGATAATTGGTCATCCCCAATTCTTCTCCCTGATAAATATAAGGAGTCCCTCTCATCATATGAAGGCAGGTTGCCAGCATCTTGGCGGAAACCTCTCTGTAACGGCTGCTGTCGTCACCAAATCGGGAAACGGCTCTTGGCTGGTCATGATTATCCCAGTATAAACTGTTCCAGGCATCGTCTCCCAGCTCCTCCTGCCATCTGGAGAGAATGCGTTTTAACCGCAGCAGATCCGGCTTTTTATCCGTCCACTTCAGCAGTTCTCCGTCTCCCTCCACATGTTCAAAGTGGAAGACCATATTTAATTCCTGTTCTCCGGCTCCTGCATATTTTCTGGCTTCCTCCACCGTAACCCCTGCAGTCTCACCCACTGTCATCAAATCGTATTTAGACAAAACCTTTTCATTCATTTCTTTCAGATAAGTATGAACCTTTGGTCCGTGGACTGCGTAGGGTGAAAAATCCCCATAAAGCCCTCCCTTCACTTCTCCGTCTGGAAAAGTGGGCGTCTTGGAAATCATACTGATTACATCCATTCGAAAACCATCGATCCCTTTTCTGCACCACCAGTCCATCATTTCAAAAACTTCATTTCTGACAGCCTCATTCTCCCAGTTTAAATCCGGCTGCTTTGGTGAGAACAAATGTAGGTAATACATGCCGGTTTTCTCATCCTTTTCCCATGCAGAACCTCCAAAACAGGAGCCCCAGTTATTGGGCGGATCTTTCTCACCCTTTCCTTCTCTCCAGATGTAATAATCCCGGTAAGGGTTCTCCCTGCTGCTCCGGCTTTCCAGAAACCAGGGATGCTCATCAGAGGTATGATTTACAACCAGGTCCATTATAATCCGGATTCCTTTTTCATGAGCCTCTTTTAACAAATCATCAAAATCATTCATGGTTCCGAACTCATCCATAACCTTTTTGTAATCACTGATGTCATATCCATTATCGTCATTAGGGGATTGATAGATCGGTGACAGCCAGATTACATCAATTCCTAATAGTTTTAAATAGGAAAGCTTCTGTCTGATCCCGTTTAAGTCACCAATCCCATCTCCGTTGCTGTCTTTAAAACTTCTGGGATAGATCTGATATACGATTGCCTCTTTCCACCATTTTCGTTCCATCTTGGACTCCTTTCCATTATTTAATTGCCCCTTCTACCATTCCCTGTATAATCTGCCTCTGGGCACATAAAAACAGAATTACAATGGGAATCATGGCAAGAAATGCGGCTGCCAGGATTAAATCCCACTGCTTGACATAGGAACCTACAAAGCTGCTCACTGCAACAGGCAGGGTTTTGATTCTTCCATTGAGTCCCAGCATCAGGGAAGGAAGAAGGTAATCGTTCCAGATCCAGATTCCGTTGAGAATCAGCACAGTCATCTGCACTGGCTTTAACAGCGGAAATACGATCTGGAAAAATGTATTTTCCGGACTGCAGCCATCAATCCATGCTGCTTCCTCCAGTTCTTTTGGAATTCCCTTAATAAATCCATGAAGAATAAACACAGATAAGGAACCTCCAAATCCCAGATAGGCAGTAATGATACCGGTATAACTGCTTAACAAAGGAATTCCTGTAAATTCTGATACCTTGCGAAACGTAGACAAAAGAGGAAGCATAACCACCTGAAACGGGATAACCATGGATGCCACAAACATCATGAAAATCAACTGGGACCATTTTGTCTTGTTCCGAACCAGCACCCATGCCGCCATGCTGGAAAATAAGGTCAGTAAAATCAGACTGACTGTAGTGATATATAAAGAACTTCCAAATGATTTCCAATAGCTGAAATTCTGGTTTCCGATCACATTTTTTAAGTTAACAAACAGTTGTCCCCAGTCGGACGGAGGTGCAATAGGGCTGATTACAATATCTGCACTTTTTTTCGCTGCATTAAATACCACAAGAATAAAAGGAGACAGCACAGTCAGTGACAGTATGAGACCAATCAGCTCAGGAATCAGATGTTTTGACTGCCTCCCGCTAATTTCTTTCATAGTTCCACCTCCCTTTTCTTACTGATGGAAACCTGGGTAAGTGATACAGCTGCCAGAATGAGAAAGAAAACCACTGCCTTTGTCTGACCTTCTGCATATCTGTTTCTTGCTATCGCCGTATTATAAATATTAAGAGCCAGAAACTCCGTGGAAGCCACTGCCTTTGCTCCCAGAATCCGGCTGGGCGCTCCGTTTGTAATGGCATAGTTTAAATCGAACTGCTTAAAGGAATTGACCAGGGTAAGAAAGATACAAACCGTAAAAGTATTGGCAATCATAGGCAGCTTAATATGTAAGAGAGTTTTTAACGCTCCTGCCCCATCTACAGCCGACGCCTCCAGAATATCTCTTGGAACTCCCTGAAGACCGGTAACATAAATCATCATAATATAACCGGCGTACTGCCATGTACTGACAATGAGAATTGCAAAAAATGCCAGATTGGGACTGGTCAGCATGGAAACACTTCCCGTCACCACGCTTGTAAACACTTTATTAAAGATAAACTGCCAAACATATCCCAGTACGATTCCTCCGATTAAGTTAGGGAGAAAAAAGGAAGCTCTGTAGAAATTTCTTCCCTTTACCCCTGAGGTACATAAAATTGCCAGGAAAAACGCAGCTATATTGACAGATACCATATTAAAGACCGTAAATAAGAATGTAATTAACAGCGAATATAAATAATCCGGAGCATGAAACATCTGCCCATAATTCTTAAGACCAACAAACTGGGTAAACTTTATTCCATTCCAGTCTGTAAATGAATAAAAAATGCCAAATATAAAAGGGATCAGCACAGTTATGAAAAAAGCGCCTATGAGAGGCAGCAGAAATAAACCATTTATGATCACCCTGTGCTTTTTTCCAGGAACCAGATAAAGACTAATCACAAGCAGAAGCAGCCCGCCCGCAAGTAATGGACCCCTTCCCCCAAAATCCCTGTTGTAAAAATCAAAATACAGCCCGCAGCAAACCATCGCTGCACCTATTGCTGCCGGCAGATATGTCGTTATCTTTTTTGCTTTTCCCTCCATACGACTTCTCCTTTATCTCTGCTTTGACGTTAAATATGGATACGGGCGGCTTTTGGCCGCCCAACCCGGTTATTTTTTCACATAGTCTGCAATGGCAGTCTGCATCATGTTTACAAATCCGTCCTTGTCAATCTCTCCTTTTGCATACAGCTCAAACACTTTACCGGTAGCATTCATGGAGATTCCTTCCGGCATCTTCGTCCATTCCCAGGAATAGGTGTTTCCTGCATCCACATAGGTCTTTAAACTCATGGCCAAAGGCGTCTTGGGACTGACTTTGCAAGTGGTATAAGGAGAAATCATACCGCAGTCGCTTACCAGACACTCCTGTCCTTCTTCCGTCAGGGCAAGTTCTTTTAAGAAAGCCTTGCATGCATCGATGTTCGTGCCTTTATTATAAACAGCCCACCAGGATGGACAGTCTGCAAGAACACCTTTCATTTCTTCCTTTGTAAATGCCAGAGGAGCGATTCCACATTCAAATTTCACGCTATAATCAGGAAGAGAGGGATCAATCCAGTTCCCCTGGGTGATAAATGCAGTCTTTCCCTGTGCCCACAGAGCCAGCTGATCGTCATATGTTCCGGAAATCAGAGTATTCTTATCCGAATAATCAAACAGTAGCTTCATGAAATCTGCAAACTGTCCAAGACGCTCTGTGTCCGTCTTCCCGGATTTTAACTGATCAATATAAGTGGTGTCCCCTCTCTTTAACCCGCCTGATAAATAATAACCAAACAGATGGTTTCCTGTTGACCAGTACATCTGTCCGGATTCAGCCGCAACCGAGCATACAGCGGACAGTCCCAGCTCTCCCTTTTTTTGATCAATGGCCTCAAAAGCCTTCTTAAATCCATCATAATTGGTAAGAGAAGCCGGATCGATTCCTGCTGCCTTTAAAACGTCTTTATTATATGTAATACCATACCCTTCTACTGCATAAGGAAATCCTACGGTTTTTCCATCCTCTGACTTAAAACCAAACTCTGTCTGGGAAGCCCATTCCTCCCCGCTTAAGTCGGTCATATAATCCTTCCAGGTCTGATAATCTCCTTCGCCGCCGAATACAAATAAATCCGGCATATTACCTGCTGCCAGGTATCCCTTCATGGTTCCATTGATGTCAACTCCGCCTCCAAGGGACTCAATTACAACCTCCTGACCGGTCTTCTCCTGATACTTTTTGGCAAATGCCTTTAAGGGTTCGTCGATTTCGATTTTTCCGTTCACAATTCGAATCGCCTGTCCCCCTGACTTAGCCTGGCTCTGGCTCTGGCTTTCGCTCTTGCTGTCTGCAGACTGGCTTCCTGAAGAGGAGGCCACTGTTCCATCTGACTGTGCGCTCTTACCACAACCTGCAAGTGACAAAACTGCCGCTGCCCCTGCCATCGCCATAACCCATAAGTATTTCTTCATAATATACCCTCCATTATAAAATATGCTGTCAAAAAGTGATATTTTAATAAATATATTGTAACTTATGCGCATAAGTTCTATATAAAGTATATTAGCACTTTATGGAGGATATAACAAGAGTTTTTTTATTGATTTTCCAAATAGAAAAACAGCGGTTTTGAAAACCGCCGTTCATTGATGATACACTGCCAGGTTGACAAGGAGTTCAGTTTCTTTTGATTGCTATTTCATCACCGCTGACCGCAATTGCTTCATGATTGCTAATGGGGGTCAGGTTTAATACAGATGAATAGGTGTCCACTATTTTCTGCCCGATCTTCTTAAAAGGTGAATTGGTATAGTGGGGAACCGTATAAAAATCCACCAGGCCTAACGCATCAAAATTTTCTAAGTCAGGTGCTTTTTCTGCTGAATCCATTCCTTTCGCATATTCTATGTTTGCAGATGCGACTATTGCCCCGGCAGATTCGCCGATATACAGTTTTCCGGCATTCACTTCATCAATAATTATTTGATCTGCACCGCTTCTTTTCAATTCCTGCAACAAGAAGAATGTGTTGCCCCCTGTCACATAAATAAAATCGTTATTTTTTATTTTGGCGGTAATTTCACCAGCTGGAGTGGCTGATATATCCATCTCCTCAATAATCAGCCCCATCTTTTCAAGAGCCTTTCTTCCTTCCTTTACATAAAATACAACCTTTTCCGTTTTGCTTGCAGTGGGAATAAAGGTGACTGTTTTTCCGTTTAAATCTTTCTCAAATTCTGCAAATATGTCAGCTACATCACTAAAGGATGATGCCAAAAATAATTTTTTCATAAACCATTTAGTCCTTTCTTTATGATCTTGAATCCAGTATAATCTATAATGGTGTCAAATAGTGAAACCATTTAATTGAAAAGAGGAAATGCCATGAATAAATCCCAGCGGCTTAATGATATGATGATATACCTCAATGATAAAAAGTCATTTAACTTAAAAAACATCATGGAACGATACTCCATATCCAAAAGTACAGCACTTCGGGATATTCAGTCCTTAGAAGAATTAGGTATGCCAATTTACTCCACCTCTGGACGGAATGGCTGCTATGGGATTCTTCCCAATCGTCTGCTATCCCCCATTGTCTTTACCATTGATGAGGTTCATGCCTTGTACTTTGCCATGCAAACCCTAAACGCTTATCAATCCACCCCGTTCCACTTAAATGTTAAAAAACTAAAACAAAAGTTTGAAAGGTGTATATCAGAAGAACGAATACAAAAGCTGCGGAGAATGGAATTGATTTTTAGCTTGGGAAGTTACCAGAATAAAAATGAATGCAGCTGTTTAGAAGAGATTTTGAACATGGCCGTTGAGGAACGGGTGTGCGAAGTAACCTACCAAAAGAAAGAAATTATAAATGAGTATTACGTTCAGTTTTTTGACATAACCTCTGCCTATGGACAATGGTATGCCACCGCCTACAATTTTCAGACAAAAAGGCCGCAAGTGTTCCGGTGCGATAAAATTCATTCTGTAAATTCCTGTGACCAATATCTGCCCAGGCCGCTTTCTGAATTGCTTATTCCAGTGAAAGAGATGTTCAGAGAGAAAGGTGCTGTTGACTTTGAAGTTGGGATTTCTGTAAAAGGTGCGGATATATTCTATAAGGAACATTATCCGTCTATGGAGCTGTTCCATGAAAATGGGAAGAATTATATAAGAGGCTTTTATAACAAAGGGGAAGAAACTTTTATCGCAAATTATTTTATTGCATACGGTAAGAATATTTTATCGATTCAGCCAAATTCCTTGAAGATGCTGGTTTTGGAACAATTGGAAAGGATAAAAAGCCACCTGCAAAAGAATTCCCCTGAATGAGGCGTCAAAGAAAGAGGGATTGGTCAATTTGATCAATCCCCCCTATTCCACAGCTCAGTCTTTCTGTCAGATACAGGAAACTTTACATTTTTCTCACGGAAGAACGCTCCACGATAAAGACAGGAAGTTGTTCTAAATTTGCTCCATAATCCTCTTCGTTAATGATATGAAACAACTTCTCCACGGTAATCCGGCTTTTTTCCGTTACATCCTGATGAACGGTTGTCAGCGCAGGCCTCACCAGACGGCTGCAGACATTATCATCAAATCCCACAATAGAAAGCTCTTGGGGTATTTTCATTCCCCGGTCCTTTAAATCATTTAAAATAAAAGCAGCATAATAATCCGATGCGCAGATAAAGGCGGTAAAGTCCCTTGCCCTCTCATATGCCTGGGATAAAATAAGGGATAAATCAGCACCGCTTGGTTTCAGCCTGATAAAGTTGTCTTCGTCCCATGGCAGTCCGGCACTGGTCAGTGCATCCTGGTATCCCATAAACCGCTGATAGTCTACTCCCATACAGTTATCCGCCAGAAATGCGATTTTCTGGTGGCCGGACTGTATCAGATATTCTGTAATCTCTCTGCCGCCTTTTCTGTCATCGATTCCAACATTTACGTACTTAAAAGGGACATCTTCAAAATAGGCATCGACGAAAACCATGGGCTTTTTCATCTTCTGATTTAACAGTTCCCCATCCTCTTTCTGCATTCCAAGAAGAATGAGACCATCTACATTCCAGCTGGAAACCGAACTGATAATCTCTCCTATATCGCTGGATACATAAAGCATGGTAAAATATCCCTTAGCACGTACAAACCGTTCCACTGCTCCGATCAGTTCCCCTGCAAAGGGATCCTTTACAAAGTTATCATACTTATTTTCGCTGGCTTTCATTGCAAGCCCGATGATTCCGGACCGGTTACTGGCCAGATTTCTGGCATTTCTGTTTGGAACATAGTCGTATTCTTCAATCAGCTTTTTCACCTTTTCCACCATAACAGGAGAAACTTCCCCCTCTTTTCCATGTATTACATTGGAAACGGTAGTTGTGCTGGTGCCGAGCAATTCCGCCATTTTTTTAATTGTAATCATTCCATGCTCCTTCCTCTCCCTGCAAACCCGCTAGAATTTCTCTTATCCATTCTATTACGGGATGTTCATTTATGCAAGCAGGAAGGAGCATGAGCAGACTGCCTTTTTCAGTTTTATTTTCCAGGTTTTAATTTCATAAGGCTTTATGGTATAGGAAACAGCAGCGTCTATAAATGGGATTTCCTGTTCTTCCTCCTCCAGCATGCTGCATTCCCAAACTCCAAGAATCTCAGTTCCAAAGATCATATTTCCAGTGGTTCGCTGGTTTGCAGTCTCATAGAAACGGATGATCATGTCATCGCCGTTTCGTTCTTCTTTTACCACTTCAATGATTACGTTGTCTGCATCCGTTTTAACAAGTGAAAATGCACCTGGCAGACTGCCTTCATCCGTTTCCTTTATTCTTGCCGTCATGGGGTTATTGAGAAGATAAGCCCTCTTTGGCGTACCTGCCTCTTTCCAGTCTCCTTTATGGGGATAAATGGAAAATACAAAGCTGTGATGCTCCTTGTCTGCATCTGGATTTGGATATACCGCTGATTTTAACATGGAAATTCCAATCTCTCCATTGTGAACGTGGCAACCATATTTACAGTCATTTAACACACTGACTCCGTAATCACCCTCGGAAACATCAAGCCATTTATGCATGCAGACCTCAAATCTGGCATAATCCCACATGGTGTTATAATGGGTTTTCCGCTTCACATTTCCATACTGAATATCAAAGACAGCCTCATCTGTATGAACGTCAACGGGTATGATGGATTTCATAAAAATATTTTTTTCTTTCCAGTCGATCTCATTGCGAATGAGAATTTCAGGGCTGTCAAAGTTAAGGGAAATATACTGGCAGATAACAGAATCCAGGTATTTTCTCTTTACACAGACCGTGGCGCGGACCGGGCCGTTTTCCACCAGTTCCATGGAGGCGACATCGGTAATTTCCCAGGATTTTTCCACATAATAATTATTTACATCCCAGGCATCGTAATTGTGGGGACGGTCTTCATAGGTCATCAGCACATTGGCACATTTCTGATCCGGAAGGACTTCACGCTCCATGATCTTATCGTAGATGGAGGATATCTGCCCTTTCTCATTTAAAACAACACGGAGGTACTGGTTCTCCAGACGCTTCACGTCTGCCGTGAGGGCGGTTTCAGCCACATTTCCATTATCTTCAGTCAAAACAAAGGTGCGATAGCCCTTTGAAGGTACACCGGATGCCCCAAAGAGCAGAGTTCCATCTTCTGCAATCTGAACCGGCAGCCTGCTATCTCCGTCTAAGATTCCGGGATTTTTCATGCCCTCCGGCAGCTTTACGGTTACCAGTCCTTCCCCTGTGAAACTGTTGGGATTAAAGACAGCCAGCGTGTTTTTAGTCCCGGTTATCTGTTTCGTCACTTCATCCAAAGCCAGATCCACTAATTCTTTACCGTTCTTTGTAATCTTCTCATACTCGTTTCTGGAATCCTCATATACCTCTTTGATGGATGAGCCTGGGAGAATATCATGGAACTGATTTCTTAAAATAACTTCCCAGCTTTCATCTATGGTTTTTTTCGGATAGGTGCTGTTAGTCAGTATCCGGTTCAGCATTCCATAACATTCCGCATTTTCAAAAAGAAACTCAGACTTGCGGTTGTATTTTTTATTTCTAGCCATAGAGGTATAAGTTCCCCTGTGATATTCCAGGTAAAGCTCTCCTACCCAGGATGGCAGATACTTTTGTCCCTTTACATCCTGTTCCAGATTTTCAAAGAATTGTCTGGAGGTGGACATTTTCGTTTTGGGACAGCCTGGAATTCCTTTTTCAAGCCTTCTCTGGTTTTCCAGCATATCTTTTGTAGGACCACCGCCTCCGTCCCCATACCCAAAGGACATCAGCACTTCATCATTTAAGTATTTCTGACTATACCGTTCCCAGGCACCTTTTACATAGGTGGGATTTAAATACGCGTTATAGGTGGTAAAATGCTCTGTCTCCGTTCCCCCTAAAACTGCCGCCTTATTATATTCCCTGCTGGGGCTGAAGTGAGTCAGAATTTTAGTTCCGTCTATTCCCTCCCAATAGAAGGTGTCATAGGGCATTTTATTAAATTCATTCCAGCTGATTTTGGTTGTCATAAAATACCGGATTCCGCATTTTTTCATAATCTGGGGCAGAGCGGCAGAATATCCGAATACATCTGGAAGCCACAAAATCACGTTGTCTGTTCCAAACTCTTCCCGGAAGAATTCCTTCCCGTGAAGGAACTGTCTGACCAGTGATTCTCCAGAAGATAAATTGCAGTCCGCCTCCACAAACATGCCGCCCTCTGTTTCCCATCTGCCCTCTGCCACACGTTTTTTAATCTCTTCATACACATCGGGAGCGTTCTTTTTCACATATTTGTAAAGCTGGGGCTGACTGGACATAAAAACATATTCCGGATACTGTCTCATCAGTTCCAGAACCGTAGAAAAGCTTCTCACTGCCTTATCCTCTGTAACAGCTAAAGTCCACAGCCACGCAACATCAATGTGGGTATGGCCCACACAGCATATGGTTTTACTTTCTCCTCCACAGTAGCGGTCATAAAATTCTTCCTTCATATATCTGTAAGCCTTTTTTAAACTCTCATAGTATTCCGGAGAATACTCTTTTCTTAAATCCAGCAGATTCAAAGATTCATTGGCTGCGGTTAAAATGGCAATGCAGCTGCTGTCACCATCAGGCAGCAGTTTTGCTGCTTCATAGGGAACGGATACATCATAAAAATACTGTTCCGTATCCTGGTCGAGGATGCGGATTTTAGAATCCATCACCAGCTTAAAGTTCTGGTCTCCCGTAAAAGCAGACAAAATAATCCGGAAGGTTTCTCCTGCTTTAGCCTGTCTGGTTAAAAGCACTTCCCGATGATTTACATCAAGCCCCTGGCGCCTGATTCCATTTACATAAATGGTAAACTGGGGATTTGTGGCATCCCAGAAACCTTCCCTTCCTGTCCGCAGTTCATAGACCACACACTGGTCTTCCCATTCCTCTGGTATGATAACTTCCGTTTCAAACCAGTAATACTCCCTGTGTCCACCCCAAAGCTCTTCTTTTGAAAGCACCTCCCAGGACTGGGTATCCAGATCACTGACATGCTCAAACCGTTCTGCCGATTTAAGCATCCGGTACTCTGATACCGGAATATCTTCTTTATAGATCAAAGACTGTAAATCACTTAACAGCTTACCGATTCTCTCTTTAATTAAAATCACGTGAAATTCCTCCTTTTTTTTATCAGCCCTTGGCTGCTCCGGCCATATTAAAGCCTTTTGACATGTAATTCTGAGACAGAACATAAAGGACAATGGAAGGAACTGCATAAACTGCGGAATACGCTGCCAACTGTCCATAAATCACCATTCCATGCTGCCCGAAAAACTGATAAAGTGTCACCGAAGCTGGAAACTTATCCAGGGTCTGCAGCAAAATATAAGGAACGAAGAAATTGCCCCAGCTTCCCGAAAAGGTGAAAATAAAAACCACACAAATCCCCGGAAACATGAGAGGTGCAATAATCTTTCTTAAGCTGTCAAAGGCAGAAGCCCCATCCACCCATGCAGCCTCCTCCAGCTCCACTGGCACATTATCCATAAAATTTTTCATCAGCCAGATTCCATACGGCATGGATGTTGCCGTAAGAAATAATATGAGCCCTCCAATCTTATCATACAACCCAACGGTCAGAAACATTTTATAAACGGGAAC
The DNA here is from genome assembly GCA_013036995.1 of Lacrimispora defluvii. Classification (GTDB taxonomy): domain Bacteria; phylum Bacillota; class Clostridia; order Lachnospirales; family Lachnospiraceae; genus Lacrimispora; species Lacrimispora defluvii. The sequence continues at coordinate 171,770 of JAAOXG010000001.1, read as the reverse complement.
CATCACTGCTGTAATGGGAAGTGAGGTCATAAATAAAATCGTATATAAAAACATGTTCTTATAACGAAGTTCGTATCTTGACAGGGGATAAGCAGCAAGACCTGCAATCAGCACCACCAGTACGGACTGCCCTAAGGAGATGAGAAGCCCATTTCCAAACGCTTTCTGATTTGCCTGATTAAGCAGTATGGTTTTATAATTCTCCACGGTCCACTGGGACGGCATTTTCACTGCCTGGGAAGCATTGGCATCAAAGGAGGCAAGTAAAATCCAGAGAAGAGGCAGGGCAAATATTACAGCTAAAATTGTGAGTACCAGGTAAGGGATTGTTTTACGAAATTTCCAATACATGTGGTTGCCTCCTTAATCATTTCTCATAATTCTGGTATAAAATACGCTCAGAACAATTCCAATCACCAGAAGGATCATGGATATGGCAGTTCCATATCCCAGCTGCTGGGAAATAAATGCCTGTCTGTACATAAAGATGGGAAGAGTCAGGGTTTTTGTTCCCGGGCCGCCGCCTGTCATCATATAAATCAATCCGAACACTCCAAGAGTGGACAGAGTATTCAGCATGGTATTGGTTGCAATGGTATTTTTAATACATGGAAGGACAATCCGGATCATGGTCTGAAAAGGCCCGGCTCCATCCACTCTTGCCGCTTCCTCAATATCTGCAGGAACCCCATCCAGTGCTGACTGGAAGTTCATCATGGAAAATGCTGTTCCGTGCCAGATATTTGCCAGTATTACCGTAAGCATGGGAACTGCAAATAAAAATTCCACTTGCGGCAGGTGGAAAAAAGAAAAAATCTGGTTTAAGGTTCCGCTGTCTCCAAAAAAAGTGCTGCAGCAAAGAGCAACAACTACCTCAGGCATTATCCAGCCTGCCAAAAAAATGGGACCTGCAATTCCTCTGAAAACCCTGTTCTTATTTCTCATATTAAGAGCGATGATAAAACCTAAAACCTGCTGCCCAATCAGACTTCCAAGCAGGAATACCAGAGTGTTACCAATGCTGATGCGGACAGTTCTGTCTTTAAACATGGTAAAATAATTACTCAGTCCGATAAATTTTAACTGCCTGGCATTCTCCCCTGACAAAGCCAGGTTTGTAAAGGAGTAATATACCGTAAGCAGAATGGGTGCGACAAAGAAAACTAGCAGAAGCAGGACTGACGGCATTAACAGTACCGATTTTTTCGCCTCTTCCAACAGGCCGCTTTGTTTTTTCTTCATAGTTGCCTCCTTATGGAATGCGGGTAAAGGGAAGGGCAGGTACTGAACTAACCTGCCCTCTCTGACCTCATTTTGACTTTACTTTTCCACTACATTTTCCGCGCCTACGCTGTTGGTCACATCTGACTTATACTGTGCCATTGCATCCTCCGGGCTGGTACCGGACACCACAGATTCCACCATTGTCTGAATATGGGTTGTAACGGTGGTATACTGGCTGTTTCTCGGACGATAGAACGCGCCTGAGAGGAAGCCGGTGCAGGTTTCCATAAACGGCTGGGATGAATAGGAAGCATCTTTTGCAATGTCGGTTCTTGTGGCAATATTTCCCTGAGCAATAATGGTATCTAAGTAGACATCATAGCTCATACAGTGTTTGATAAAATCCATGGCTGCATCTTTCTGATCGGACAGATTTGGTATGGATAATGCCCAGCCACCTGACATGGTAACACTGCCCGGCGCCTGCCCTTCACTGGTTGGCATCGCTGCGATTCCAAGCTTATCTTTATACTCCGGCCATGGTGCAGCTCCTGTCTCCTTATAGTTTCCAGTCATCCAGTAACCGTCCAGGGAGATGGCTAACTTGCCTTTTGGTAAATACTCTCTGGAAGCGATGTTGCCTGCCTCACCATTTAATACTTTTGATAAGGAAGGACCATAACCATCTTTATAAATGGTGCTGATAAAATTTAAGGATTTTAAAATATTATCGCTTTTTACAATCCATTTGTTGTTATCAAGAAGCTGCTCTCCTGTTCCATAAAGAAGCATCTCATAAGTCTGCATGGAAGTTGCTTCGCCGGTTGCTACACCGGAGTTGCACCAGAATGGAACTACATCCGGACATTTTTCTTTAATAACCTTGCAGGTATCAAGGACATCCTGCCATGTTTTTGGCTGCCAGCTTGTATCAAGTCCTGCTGCCGCAAATACATCCTTGTTATACCAAAGCCCTCTGGTATCCGTACAATATGGAATTCCATATACGCTTCCATCCTCATAGGTAACGCCATCTACCAGTGCCCCGTAGAAGGTTCCGTCATTCCATTCCTTATAATCCTTTAAATAGCTGGAAAGATTGGTTAAATATCCGGCTGCCACGTCTGAAGGCAGCTGGAAGGTATCTTCACATACGATATCCGGTGCCGTATCGGCAGACTGAAGAGCCAGAGCCACCTTTGCAAAATAATCTCCCTCTGATGCAGTGATGGGTGCAATATCCAGTTCAATGGAATCTTTCTTGTCATAGGTTTCATAGGCGTGTTCAAACCACTTTTTCAGTACATCGCTTCCGTCATTTCGAAAGGTAATGCTGATCTTTGTCTTTCCTGCTGCCGCTGTTGTCTGACCAGCTGGTTTTTCTGTCTCCTTTTGTGTGGCTGCCGCTGTACTTCCTCCCTGGGTCTCTGACCTGCCTCCTGCCCCCTGACAAGCCGTTAAGGAAAGCGCCATAACTGAAGCAAGCGCTGCTGCCTGAATCCGTTTCATTTTTTTCATAATACCCTCTCCTTTTTATTTGTTAGATGAATCATAGCATAAGACATTTCCCCGGTGTATTCCAAATTTTTAGAAAAGGGGTGTAATTTTAATCTCCGCCTTACCGTTCCAGAATGGCGCTGCGGATTTCTCCCTGAAGCCTTGCAGCAACTGCCCGGGGCGTCATGGATTTGTCCCCGAAAAAGTCCGACATTGCCCCTGCAATGGAATCGGAAATAATAAACCATGTGGAATAGGTGCTTTTTAAAACACTCTGGTTTCGTTCCCGTTCCACGAACCCATCAGAAAGTCCCCTCACTTTTCCCGGATTGACACACACATCAGTTCTCACTGAAAGGCTATAGGTGTTTCTATAATAAGATTCAGCAACCTCAGGGGAAGTTATGTAATCCAGCAATTTTAATGCTTCCGTCTCATCTGCAGTCTCAGTAACCCCGATCATATCTCCCTGAAATAAAAAAGTCTGCTTTTGTATATAAGGAATTTCCGCTATTTCATAGTTAATCTGGCTGGAGGAATGCTCTAAAAGTGACATGGAGCTTAGCTTGGCAACCGCAATCTTTACATATCCACTGGAAAAAGCCTGCATAAGATCCTTCTGATTCCAGTTAATCACGTCCTGGGCAATGATACCTTCATCCCTCATTTTTCCAAGTATCTCGTACAATTTCAGGCTGTTATCCGAATCCAGACCCCGAAGATTGCCTCCTGCCGAATAGACCATTTGAAGAAAACTGGACGCAATATCTTCCTTATTTTTGACTGCGATCCCAAAGCTGTAGGTTCCCAGACTTTTGGTCTCTCTGCAAAGATTATAAAAATCATCCATGTTATGGGGGATCTCTTTTTTGTACCTGGCTAAATGGTCTTTATTATAAAACACCACATATGGATTGCTGGTAAAGGGAACGCCATAGCAGATTCCATTTACCACACAGCTGCCATAGGCATGCTTTAAAAACCGGCTGGTTCTCTCCCCCGTCATATAATCAGACAGATCCCGGAGAATATCCATGGACTGGAGTGCAGGCGTCATCACACTGTCACAGATAATTAAGTCAGGAAGACTGTTCTGATCCTTATATAGACAGAGCTGCTTCTGAAATGCAGACTGAGCCACATACTCAGTAACCACCTTTGGATTACCCGGTATTACAGAATATTCATCCAGTATTTTCTTTAAGTATTCATCACTTTCATCCTCTTCATAAACTGCCATAATCACCAGCTTTTTTTCTTCATTTCCAGGGCGGTGTACCACATTGGTTTCCCTGCTGAAATTAACCAGAACCCCCATCAGCAAAAGAAATACAACGGTCCAGGCTAAAATCAGTAATTTACCAATTCTTCGGTTCAAGGTCTATACCCCCTTTCTGTAATCCGACGGGCAGACTCCTGCAATAGAACGAAACACCTTATTAAAATACTTGGTATCCTTAAACCCCACAAGCTCCGCTACCTCATAGATTTTATATTTACCGGAGGCAAGCAGCTTTTTAGCCGTACTAATGCGAAATTCCCCTAAAAATGCAGTAAAGTTGATTCCCATTTCTTTGGTAAACAGCTTGCTTAAGTATTCCGGAGTAATCCCTACCAGTTCCGCCGCGTCGGTCAGGGATATTTCCCTGGCATAGTTCTGCCTGATAAATCCAATGACATTTAAAATCATCCCGTTGTCTGTCAGTGTCGTGCTGTCTCTTTCATCTGTCACCATACCCATAATCTTCCAGTAATTATTTAAAAATACCTCTCTGATTCCAGTTTTCATCATATCGTTTAAGAGATACTGGTACAGCCCGTCTATATCTTTTTCCTTCATCAGTTCTCTTGCTGTATCAAGGATTGCCATGACAAAACGTACCGTATGGTTTTTTATTGTTTCGGGACGCTCTCTGCGTAAAATTACCTGTTCCTCAAAAAGCCCTGCCATTCGTCTGATACCGTCCTGATTTCCATTCTTTATTTCCCGCTTTACTCCATGCTCCAAATATTCCGGATAATCAATCCGCTCAAAAGCCAGACCTTTTATCAGCTCCTGGTCAATAATACAGCTTTCAGAGAACAGGAAACTGTAAGATAAGCTGTCCTGCATCTGCCGGATGACATCCTTTAATTCTCCAATCCCATAGATGCTTTCAAAACTAATTAAAAATTCTCCCTTCTCCTTCAGTTCTTTTAAAATTCTGGTCTGAAACAGATTTTTTAAATAGCGTACACTTTGTCCGTCTAATATCATGACCAGTATCTGCCTTTCATAAGGCAGCAGAAAGGTGTAAAAGCTGGTCAGGCAGTTTGTTTCCAGACTATCCTTCAGCAGTTCAGCCATCTGCTTTGTGGTATCCTCCAGTATACTTTCCGACTGTATTAAAAACAGAGAAATCTCCTGACCGTTCTGGTATCGGATTTCACCTGCAAACTGCCTCATGGCCTCTTCTTTTAACTCTCCTGTCAACAGGGAGAACAGCAGCTGCTGGGGTGATACGGTCTTTGCCCTGGTCTTTGAAAGCCTGTTTTCCACGGTCTCTAACACACTCATAATATCCTCCACGCTCAAAGGCTTTAAAAGATATTCCACTACAGACAGCTGAATTGCCTTCTGAGCATATTCAAATTCCGAATAGCCGGTCAGTACAACTGCAGCGGCCTCACACCCCTCTTTTCTCATCCGTTCAATCATTACCAGCCCATTCATCTGAGGCATGTTAATATCTGTGATGACCACATCAGGCTTTAACCGCAAAGCCTCAAAAAGTCCCGTTTCACCATGACTTGCTCCTCCCACCACCTGGTGCCCGGTATAGGTTTCGATAATTTTAATAATTCCGTTTCTGGTATTGGGTTCATCTTCTACAACGAGAATTCTCATGCCTGTCCTGCCTCCTGCCTGCTATTCAAATAATATTTCTGCCCTCACTGTTGTCCCGTTTTCATCTGATTCAATTTCAAAATGTCCCTCATCGCCATAGTAATACTTGATTCGCATGATTACATTCCTCACACCAATGCTTCCCTCCAGAGAGCTGGCGGAATAATCGTAATGATTGAGTTCATGGATTAATTCAGGGTTCATTCCTTTTCCATTGTCTTTCACCTCAAGCATCAGATGCCTCTCCCCCTTCTTCCTGATGGTTAAGGTAATTAAATCCTCTCCTGATTTACCTGGGAATCCATGATTAATGGAATTTTCAATGAGAGGCTGAAATAAAAGCTTATGCATCTTAAGATCCATCACTTCCTCTTCAATATCCATAATGCAGTGGAAGGAAAAGGAAAAACGCTGCTGTTGTAGAAATATGTACTGCTTCAAATACTCAGTCTCGCTTCTTACAGTGACCACGCCATTGCTTTTATGGATACTGTAACGCAGAATATTGGCCAGGTTTTTTAACATCTTACTGATTAAAAACTGTTCATTTTCTATTGCAATCCAGTTAATGGCATCCAGGGTATTATAAAGAAAGTGGGGATTGATCTGTGCTTCCAGAGCCTTTAGCTCCGCATTCTTCTCCCTTAAAAGAGCTTCCTTTTCCATCCTGCCTGACTGGTCTATCTTTGTGACCATGTGGTTAAAATGCCTTGCAATGGTTCCAAATTCATCCTGCCAGGAATGGCTGATCTGGACTGTATAATCCCCTTTGTAAGCCTTATCCATGGCTGATGTAATTTTCTCCACCCTGACCTGAAGAGACTCTGCAAACCGAAGCATGATCAGAATGCTTGTGATTATAATCAGGATTGTCAACAGAAAAATCACTTCAAAAATATATTTAAAATCCTTCAAAACCTCTCTATTATCCCGTATGGTAACCAGCACATACTGACCATTTAAAACCGGTTTTGTGTAGATACTGGAAAAACGTGCCTTAGTCGCCGGTTCAATTCTTGTTCCTATGAGCTCTGCCCGGTTACTGGAGATAATGGTTCCATTGGTATCACATAGAAAGGATACGGTTCTGTCCTGCTTGTCTTCCTGAGAATACGTCTCCCTGATCCGTTCTTCATCCAGGCAGATTAAAATACTTCCTACCGTCCCCTGCCTGTAATTGTTAATATCCGCAATCCTATGCCCCAGGTAAATAATATTCCGGCTGGTTCCGTTATCTTCCTTCCGGTTAATCATGTCAGAATAAACCGTCCTGGTATTTAAAAAAGTCTCATCTGCCACTTCCAGCCAGCTTTTATCCCGGTTTGGAAAACAGAAGCTGTTCATGGTGCTGTTGGTAACAGAGTCATACCCGATACACTCTTTTTTCTGTGTTACCACCGCAATACCCAGAATTTCCGGATGTAAGTAAGATATATTTTCCAGATCATCTTCCAGTTCTTTCTTTATAAGGTAATAATTTCTGGAATCCCAGACATTTAATTTTTCAAGCTTCAGTGCATATTGGTTTTCTGTATAGATTGACATGATAATGCTGTCATACTGGGAAAAATAATCCTCAAGCCCCTTCTGTGACAGCTTCATATTGCTCTCCATTAAAATGTCAGTCTGACGTTTTAAGGTGCTGGCTGCAATCATGCAGGTGATTGTCTCCATTATCATTAATGGGATGATGGAACCTGCCAGCAAAATAATAAGAGTTTTTTTTGCTATGCTATAGCTTTTATATCTGTTAAGTAATTGTCTTATCAAGACCGGCTCCTTTTGTTGTATAATTCAGATAATTTAATCGGATTTTATTTTGCTATTATAGCATATATTACCAATAACAGGCAATCCACACATACCTGGTATCTTTATAACTCTTTCTGACAGCAGTGGGATGAAGAGGCATGGATTATGCTTTACATATTTTTTAAGGCAATCAAAAAAGGCAGCCCCCTAAGGCTGCCTTAAATAATATTGTATTCTCTTTTTTTACCCCCCCAGGGTCACATCCTGCCTGGAGTACCACTCCAGCGCATTGTAAACATGATCTGTTTTAAAATCCGGCCAGTAGTCGTCTACCACATATAGATCCGAATAAACGGACTGAACCGGGAGAAAGCCGGAAAGTCTCCTCCTTCCTCCCCAGCGGATGATTAAATCCATTCTGGATACATCAGAGGTTTTAAGCTCAGGACCTATGGTTCCGTCAGACAGTCCCAGATCCCATTCCCAGCTATAATTGATGAGAAAGTTGATTTTCATTCCTCCTGTACCGAAACACACCCTTTTGGTATATGGTTTAAGCTCATCCGGAAACATAGCCGAAGAAGTTTTACCAAGAACCAGAAGCTGGGCATTCTCTTTAGACAACACCTCAACAGCCTTTATGCAGGCCTTGGAAAATGCTTGCCTTTGTACAGATGGACGTTTGGTATTATCTGCGGTAAATCCATAAAAGGTCATCTCTTCTACTCCCAGATCCTTGCAGAGATGGTAAAGGGTCATTCCAGGTGAGATACCCTTATCATACCCTTCTTCTTTTTTTATGCCATTCTCCACAGCCCAACGTCTGTTTCCATCAGGAATGATACCGATGTGTTTTGGAATTCTCATTATCTGCCCTCCATGATTGGTTCCCTCCGAGGAAGTCCTGTTAAAATTATAGCCAACTTTTTCAAAGGATATCATGTCATGCAGAAAATTATGTAATTATAGTTGCCCTGGTGCTTATTTCTTAAATTTCTTAAGATCCGGCATCTTCGGCTGGTGATAGATATACATGCATCTGCTCTCAGATGCCAGCTCCACAGACTTTCTAGCTACCTGTTCCATGAATTTAGCTGCGATATTACTTTTACCTTTCATTCTTTCTACCTCCATTATTATAAAGACATTAAGATAATGCAATTATACATAAACAGCAGCGATAGAAAGACAAGTTGTAAAAATTACGGTTCTGCTCGTAACTATTCCCGATTTTGATACTCATGAATTCTTCCATTCTCACTTTTATAAAAAAACATGAACAGCACCAGAACGAGACACAGCAAAATGTTAATAAGATTTAGCAGGGATATAAAGCTTTCCCCCAAAAATGCGGCTCTCCTCTCAAACTGCATTTCACTCCACTCAATACAATTGGAAATGACAACAGCTGTCATCATATTTATTACATAAACTTTTCTGTTAGTTTTTCGATTATTATTTTTTTCCTGAATGAGATGAACCAGATTTACAACTAAAAACACGGTACAGAGAAAAATGATGAAAAGCAGATAGGGTTTCAATTTTGTTACCTCCAATAATAAAATGTGATATAATTTTTAGTGCAATAAGAAAATATTATATTTCCATTGAAAAAATCACACCATGTTGAAATTTCGAGCCTGCAAGTAATTTTTAATTTGATCAATTAGACAAAATGCGACAAAAGCTCCTAATTCTCTCTTTTAATTAATGGAAGGTTTCGTACGATATACAGATATAGATGTTTCATTTTTGCATAAATAAAGTAAATAGTTTTAATGGGGAAGGGTACGTATGTTAAGAATAGCAATTTGTGATGACGACGTTCTGTTTACAGGAATGTTAGAAAATTTAATCAAAGAAGAAGCTTTGGCAAACGGTATTGAAATTGAAGTTGACGTATTTTTTGATGGATCCATGCTGACAAAATATGTACATCTTGGTAACTTATTTGACCTGATTTTTCTTGATATAGAAATGTCACAGCAAAACGGAATCGAGGCAGCACGCCATATCAGAGAGATTGATAAAACTGCATTGTTAATTTATATTTCCGGATACGAGCAGTATTTAAAAGAATTATTTGAGGTGGAACCGTTTCGTTTTCTTTCCAAACCACTTGATACTGCAAAGTTCTCCCGGTATTTCAAAGAAGCATATGAGCGGATCAATGAAAATAACGTCTATTTCCAGTTTAATTTTAATAAAGAAATTAAAAAAGTAGCCTTAAAGGATGTGGTCTACTTTGAAAGCCGTAACCGGGTTGTATACATTTATTTAAAGGATGGGAGAGAGGAATTTTTTTATGGAAAGCTAAACGATGTAGAAAATGAGTTGGCCGGAAACAAGCAGCGTTACCTGCGGATCCACCAATCCTATCTTGTTAATTATGATTATGTCAGCACCATGAATTTTTCCAGTCTTGTAATTGAAAACGGAGGAAAGTCAACCACACTGCAAATCAGCGAAGACAGACAGAAGAAAATCCGGAAGCAGTTATGTGATCTGGCCAGTAAAAAAGCGGGGGGGAAATAGTATGAAAATTCTTTCAACAACCGTTGTCAGTCCTTTTCTTTCACTTTTTTATATTTTAGTCATACGGAAATGCATCAATGCATTTTTTGCGCCTTCGTGGAAGAAAACCACAACGTATTTAATCTGGATCGCCTATTATTTCTTTCAGTTATTTCTGGGCATTGGAAGTGGAATTCCCCCGACACTGACCCTTTTCCTTAACATGGTCTTTGTCTTTCTGGCAACCAGTATTTCTTATTCAGAAAGCTACAAGAAATGTGCCTTATTCTCTTTTTTGATCTGTGCAATCTGGATGCTTGTGGAGATTATTATACATATGATCTTAAATATGATGAATTTAGATGATAAAGCCGGTCTCTCAGGAGCCATTATCTCAAAAATCATAATGATGGTTTTTGCCATTGTTACGGGACACTGTCTTCAGCATAAAAGTACAGGAGACATTTCCTTGCGGTATATGGCGATTTTACTTATGGTTCCTGCCGGAAGTATTTACATTATGCATAATATTTTTCTCATCAGCAGCACGGCTGAGGATGAAGTTCTTTTCTCCTTTGTATCAGGTATTTTACTGCTGTTTATTAACTATATTATTTTCGAAGTATTTGAATCTCTGGCAGCAAGTTCAGAATATCAGAAAAAAACCCTCCTCTATGAACAGCAATTAGAACTTTGCAGCCGCCAGGCTGAGGAACGTGAGATCCAAAACACTGAAATACGTTTATTGCGCCATGACATGAAGCAGCATTTAGTCAGCATACTGGGCATGATTAATTCCGGAAAAAATGAAGAAGCCGCCAGTTATCTCACTTCTTTTTTAGAAAAGGGAACCTCAAAAAAAATTAATGAAATTTCCCACAGCGGTAATATTGTAGTGGACTCACTTGTGAATTATAAATCTTCCATTGCCCGAAAACAGAATATAGAATTCTGTACCAATATTTTTATTCCGCCGGTAATGCCTTTTCAAAACGGAAATCTGACCATTATACTGGGAAACCTGCTGGAAAATGCCCTGGAAGCCTGCCGCCAGATGAATAGCGGACATCCAAAAATTGATCTGGAAATGTCTTATCAGAAGGGAATTCTTTCCATTGTTGTCTGGAATACCTTTGAAGGAGATCGATACACAGACGGGCAGAAACATTTTCTTACCACCAAGAAAAATCCCGCCCATCATGGCCTGGGTCTGTTTTCCATTGAGCAGGCGGTAGCTGCCTGTAATGGGGAAGCCATCACACAGGTTGAAGGAAACATATTTAAAGCGGTTGTGATCTTATATCAGGAACCGGAAAAATAACAAATTACTGATCAGGGGGATGGTAATATGGAGCGGTTATCCATTGTATTAACCAATTATATTCTAAAAAAAGAAGTGATCTCTAAAGAAGATTATGAAGTTTATTTATATGGCTTTCAAAGCTTTCTGGAACTGTTTTTAAATCTGGTCTGCAGTCTCTGTATTGCGTTTTTTATTCATATGGAAGTGGAATGCCTGCTCTTCTTTTTATTGTTTATTCCTCTTCGCTCCTTTAACGGAGGACTGCATTTGAAGTCTTATTTCTCATGTCTGGTTTTCTCCTGCGCTACCATGACTGTCATACTTCTGATTGTGAAATATTACAGTCTGAAGGCTCCGGTTTCCTTTCTGCTGTACCTGGTTTTTATGGTACTCATCAAACTGACAGGAGCAGTTGACCATCCCAACCGGCCGGTTGACACAGACGAAAACCAGACATTGACTCATAAAACTGACCGTACTTTATTTATCAGTTTCCTTGCCGCATTGTGCTTTCTCTTTTTGAATTTAGAAAATTATATTTTTTTAGAGGCGCTGATTTATCTATTGGTATTTATCACACTGATATTATCCAAAATCAGAGGTTAGTTTTTATCTATTTTCCCACGCAATTCCGTCAGGACTTTCTGTAAAAATTCCGGCATTCTGGCGCCCATTCGTCCTGCATTTTCTAGAATAGAGATTAACTCATTAATGATGAGCCAGACAGATACCAACAATCCAAAAATTGTTTTATGCTCAAATTTGATTCCGATCTCAGTAGAAAATTTATAGATCACATAATCCGTGCTGACTGCCGCCAGAATGATGAATATATAACTGCACTTTTTATAAATTCCGATCCGGCTTTTCCTGCTGTTCCAACCATACTGATTATTGTCAGGATTGTCCAGTGCTTCCTTTTTCGAAGCCAGCATCCCCGATATGTAGTCCGTGATCATCAGTATGGTTAATAACGATATGGCAGGAAATAAAAGTCCGAATTGGTCCATAATCCAGGCACTGATGATTCCCATTGCGCTTTTTTCCAAATCCAATTTTTTTTCCATGGCTGCACCTCCTGTAATGTCATTCACTTATTTATAATAGTTTTCTTTTAAAAGATTGAAAAAATTTCTTCTGACCCGGTTCACATATTGGCGGGATACAGAGTGGCGTTCTGCAATTACTGCATCTGACTCCTCATGAAAGACAATATCCCATAGAATAACCGCCTGTTTTCCTTCTGCCTTCAAGAGCATAGTTTTTAGATCTTCATGAAACAGCCAGTCATCATAAACAGGCTGGTCCATGCTGATCTCAGTAAAAAACTCATCCTCAACAGAAGCTTCCGCATCAAAATGCTGCTTGCTTTTTTTATACTGTTCTAAGAACTTGTTTTTCAGGGCTCTGCTTAAAAAATAAACACATTGCCCATCTTCCTTATAATATTGCATTGAATTGATGGCCTCCAGCAGACTGAGCACAAATTCCGAATGCATGTCCTCTTTATCGTCTTTATATAACAGGCGAACGTATTTGTTAATCAGTGGAGTCATTTTATCTATTATCAGTAAGAATTTTTCTTTATTACCTTTTTTTATTTCCTCAATAATTACATGAACACTTTCTCCCATTTTCTTACCTCCTAAAAGGCAAAAAGAAAAAAAGGGTAATATTGTAAACTAAATTCTTCTGAATCTTTATTTTTTTCGCATAATATGATTGTAGATAAAAAACTCACTATTTAATGGAACACGTAAAAAACGCTGAATAATAGGGAGAAATCTCCATATTATTCAGCATTTTTCTTTATAATCCTTATTAAGTTAAAATGTTTACTACCAAACCAGCATGGCCCAGTCTGGTATTAATTCTCCCCTTTCTTTGTTTCTCTTTCTGAGAGGCTTTCTACTGTCCTCTCTCAGTTCCGTTATATGAAATACATCATTGAACTCTTTAAACCCGGATACTTCTCCGTCTAAAACCGACTGATCCGGACTGGAATCATTATATGTACCAGTAAGATATGAGCCTTCCCCATAAGTAAATCCAACATATCCGCATCCATCCGTTCCATTGCTCACCAGAATCAGGCAATTGTTTTGAATATATAATTCATGGATCATATACCAGCCCTTCGGTTCGTACAAATCGGCAACCTTCTCCAGTCCATGGTTTAAGTAAGTATACACGCTAATGGAAATCCCGTCTCCCAGAATTAATTCAGGTATCCCATCTCCATTAAAATCGTGAATTCCCAGATAAAAAGATGAATTTAAACCATCTTCTCCTCTTAAATGATATGGATCTGGCAGATGACCTCCCCCCTGGTGGATAATCTCCATATATGCAGTCTGCCAGTTGATTTCCTCATCTGTCAAAGCAACTGGTTCCTGTACCATATTGCTGACCTGACTTTCATCTGGCTGCAAAACAGTTCCCCCCGTCATGCTGGAATCAGCGCAGCCGGTTAATGATAAAATAAGAAAACAAAATAAAAATATATTTTTATTCATTTGTCTTTCCCCTTTAAATTTTGAAACAAAATTGTTTTTGCTATTTCTGGGCATAATCATTTTATTTTACTATTATTACTGATTATGGATCTTATCTCGTAATAATTACGGGTTTGCACGTTGAAAAAGCCATAGTTGTTTCACTATGGCTCATCAAAAACTGTATTATACAATTAAACTGGTAAATATGTAATCACCATACCTCCTATGATCAGGCTCGCCATATTGGCCGTTATTACATATAGCGCTATACGTCCTTTCCTGAATCCTTTCACAAAGGTAAGAAATGCAGTCAGTTCTGCCGCAAGCACCACAATCTCACCAAATAGATAACCAAAAATCCAGTAATTGCCTAAATCAGGTCCCGTAAGCATTGCATTCAGCCCTGCCTGGGTAATCAGATTGACTGCTGTAAAGACCAGCCAGCTTCTTTTTTGCCTGAATCCAAAAAGCAGAAAAATAATTCCCTCAATAAGCAGCGTCAGGAGAACCCGCATTGCCACCAGAGCAGGAACCCGTAACGGAGCCTGACCTAATGTGAGGGTCTCCGATTCCATATCAAGTGTCAGAATATTACTATATCTTCCAAATGTTTCGTCAGGCAGGGCACATCGAAAGCTTTTTTTATTACTTTGTACCACCAGCACTGCATCCTTTAAATCCTTAACCTGGGGTGATGAATGGGTGTAATATAGCCTGTAATACTTTTCCCAGCCTTTTCTTTCCCCTTCCACCACTCTTAAGTTTGTAACATCATGATTGGACATTTTTAAGGATAAAGATATCTTCTCTGGAGAGTTCAATACAATAATGGTAAAACCCGGCGGTTCTGCCGAGTTGGCCAGCGCTGTTGAATAATAGCAGAAACATATCAGGTGAACAATAAAAATGAGGGTGCAGATACTGCTTCCCCTTATTAAAAAACCAGACCCATCTTTATACACATTCATTTCTCTTTCCCCCCTTCTAATTTGTTGTAATTATAACATAGAAAGCTGGTATTATTGCTCTTCTTCCTTATAAAATCCTTAAAATTAGCTGTTACCATAGCAATATCAAGTCAAAAGGAGGATGTTATGATGAAAGAGTATATGTTAAAAACCAACCACATTTCAAAAAAATACAAAAAAACATATGCAATTAATGATTTATCTATGTCTGTAAGAAAAAATTCTGTCTATGGATTATTAGGACCTAATGGTGCTGGTAAATCAACATTGCTGAAGATGATTACAGGTATCATCACCCCCACTTCCGGAGAAATAATATTCGATAATCATCCCTGGAGCAGAAAAGATCTATTAAGGATTGGTTCCCTCATTGAATCACCTCCTTTGTATGAAAATTTAACCGCATTAGAAAATTTAAAAGTTCGTGCAACTCTTTTGGGGATCTCATCCGATAAATGCGTGGAAGTTTTGGAAAGAATGGACTTAATGGATACGGAAAATAAGCAGATCGCTGATTTTTCATTGGGAATGAAGCAAAGACTGGGGATTGCATTAGCGCTTTTAAATGACCCTGAATTATTAGTCTTAGATGAGCCTACCAATGGGCTGGATCCGTTCGGAATGGAAGATTTAAGGAAAATGATCCGGACATTTGCAGTATCCGGGATATCAGTCATCGTATCCAGTCATATTTTAAGCGAGATACAGCAGGTTGCCGATGACATAGGCATCCTGAATAATGGGTCGCTTCTATATCAGGATAAAATTGATGCCAATGAGAATCTGGAACAATTGTTTATGGATATTATAAGAAAGGAGCGTGCTTCCTGATGTTACGAACCTATCTGGCAGCCGAAAACTTAAAATTTAAACGAACCCTGTTTCGGAAACTTATTTTATATATTCCGGCAGCCTTAATTTTAATAGCAGTTATATTTTTATCGGTGGGAATTGGTTTAGGTGGTTTTTCAGCCTCCGTCGTCTGTAACTGGTGTGTCCCCATTGCATCTTTATCCATTGTGATATTATGCCACTTAGTAAATAATAAGGAACAAAAACACAATTACCGGACTATATACAGCCTGCCCATAGACTTGAAAAATACATTTATTTCTAAAACAATTTTAATAGCACTTAATCTTTTGCTGATATCATTATTACTTTCATTGATATCTGTTATTTCAGAGTACATGATGTCAGGTGTCTTAAGTGCATTCAGACATACCGGATATTATGTTTTAGGATACTGCTTATTATGGCTGACTTTATTATGGCAGATCCCCTTCTGCCTGTTTTTGGATCAAATGGCCGGATTCGTTGGTTCTATGATCATTAACCTGATTTTCACTGGACTTGGTGGTTTGTTTTTTTCTCTTTCGCCTATATTCTGGTTTATTCCATATAGCTGGACCGCCAGATTTATGATTACTTTATTCGGGGTTCTGCCAAACGGATTATTCGTACAGGGAGGTTCAAGACAGATTCTGAATTTAGGTCAGAGTTCACTGCTGGTGGTAGTAAGCATGCTCACTGCAGTCGTTCTTACTTTTTTATTTGCACGCTGGTACAGAGGGCAGGTGTATCGAAATTGACAATTGCAAGAGAGTTTTTCTCTAACTTTACAAAAATTAAACGAACTCCGCTTTTACTATTGCATCTGCTGCCTCCTGTGGTATTCACAACATTATTTTTAGTTTATTACAATTCTGGTGGATACCGCCTTTTTTCTGATGTTCGGCTGTTTTTCATTTTGTTGCAAATCAGCTATCCTATGTTTGTTAGTTTTGTTGTACCAATTTTTATTAATTTAGACCGCAATATCAGCAATGTTCAAAATGCTCTGGGGATTGTGGGATCCAGAAGAAGCGTTTATCTTGGTAAATTATTCTTTCTGCTGTTCCTGTCTGCTGCAAGTATTATACTATACGAGCTATGCTTTTATGTCGGAGTAAAATTTTTTCTAAATATGAATTTCATGAACTTTAGTTCCTATTTTTTCATATTCTGCTCGTTTTTAATTAGTAACTTATTTTTATATTTTATACATGTACCCATTGCTTTTAAATTTGGTTTCAGTGTCTCCGTTTTATCAGGAATCGCAGGTACAATTTTAGCCGGTTACTTTGAAAATTACATTGGTGATAAAATCTGGCCGGCTATTCCCTGGGAATGGGGTGTACGGTTTTTAAAAGGTTATTTTGACCTGACTTATGGATCTGTTATTCCTGGAGTGATTTCTCTGATTATTATTACTTCGGTTGTTCTGGTTCTCACAATCTTATGGTATAGTAGATGGGAAGGCAGATTTATACAAGAGTAAGATTGGGAGGATAGTCTATGCCAAAACTGTTAGTCATCGATGACGACCTGGATATGCTGGCTCTGGTACGCACTGCTCTGGAAAAAGATGGTTACCAGGTGGACACCGAAGCAAATGCCGCTTCCTTACAGCCCGCCAGATGCCGATTATACGATCTTTTGCTTCTTGACGTAATGATGCCCGGCGAGGATGGATTTTCCTTCTGCAGACGGATCCGTACCGAGGTGGATTGCCCTATCCTGTTTTTAACCGCCAAGGCAGAAGATTCGGCCCTCGTCCAGGGCTTTGGCCTGGGAGCCGATGATTACATTAAAAAGCCTTTCAGTATTGCAGAGCTGCGCGCCCGGGTAAGCGCCCATCTTCGGAGGGAAGTGCGTCAGCCAACCCACATACTTAGGCGAGGCAGCGTCCGCTTCGATATACAGGCAAAAACGGCATTTGCTGGTGAACACATACTCCCCTTTACCAAGGGTGAATATGCGATCTGCGAGCATCTGGCGCTTCACGCCGGACAGGTCTTTACAAAAGAACAATTATACGAAGCCGTTTTCGGCTTTGACGCAGAGGGAGATCCGTCCGCTGTAGCAGAGCACATTAAAAATATCCGTGCCAAGCTAAAAGCCCACGGCATCAGTCCGATCGATACAATTTGGGGGGTGGGTTACAAATGGCGAAAAAACGAAGATTTGTAAGTCTATCCTTTGTCCTTTTACGCTTTGGCATCATCATGGTTGGCTGCATGCTATTATGCTGCCTGTTATGGTATGGGTTGTTTATCCGGCTTGTAAACACCGGTTTTTTCTATAATGCTTTTACTTCCAGCCAGCAGGTAGAGAAAATACTGGCTGGTGACCCGGAAGCCTTCGTTTCTCCAGGTGATGATTTTTTGCCAGATTACGCTTTATTTGACCGGAGCGGTAAAGTACTGGAAAGCAACACCAAAGGAAGGAAACTGAGAAAACTGACCAGTCTTTTATATGAAGACGCCTATAATATGCGTGTTGCCAGACACACTTATGGAGATGGAAGCACGATAATCATGCGATATTATTACAGATCAGAGTTTGCAAATCCTGTTCTGCGGAGCGCCCTGCCACCCTTTGAATATATGTGGCTGTCATCACTGGGCGCAGCATTGGTGCTTTGTCTGCTGTTTAACACCCTATGGCTTCGTAAGCGTCTTGCTGCCAAGCTAAAGCTGTTTGGCGAGGTTAGCCGGAAGGTAGGTGCACAGGAACTGGATTTTACAATTCCACACGCAGGAATACGGGAATACGATCAGGCACTTGATGCAATGGAGCATATGAGAGATGCTTTGTACAATTCCCTGTCTTCCCAGTGGGCAGCACAACAGGAACGGGAAGCAGAAATAGCCGCGCTGGCCCATGATTTAAAAACTCCACTCACCCTGGTGGGAGGTAATGCTGAGCTGCTGCTTGATGAAGAACTCTCTGAAAGCAGTCGTAGGATGGTGGAAACAATTGCAGCCAGTAATGAACGTGCCAGGCAGTATGTTACAAGTTTTCTTGAAGCCTCGGCAGGTGAGGAGGAGGCTTTTAAAAGCACCAGCCTGAGCGCTCTGTTTGAACAACTGATTATTAACACTACGGCTATTGCAGAAGCAAGGGGCGTTTGCATGAAAGTCCAGAACGTCCTTAACGGTTCATCAAACATTCAAAAAGATCATCTGCTTCGTGCTCTTGGAAATGTAGTACAAAATGCCATAGAACATTCACCAGTTGGTGGAAACGTATATTTGACAGGGAGTATGGCAGATGAAGGCTGGCAGGTGACTGTATGTGATGAAGGCCCTGGATTTAGTAAGGCGGCTTTACAACATGCAACGGAACGTCTGTGGCGGGGAGATACGGCTCGTGGTGCAGATGGTCATAATGGTCTCGGTCTCTGGTTTTCCGCACAGGTAGTTAAAGCTCACGAAGGTCAGCTTTATCTAAGTAACAACAAGTCCGGAGGGGTTGTTACAATTAAATTTTGAGAGGTAAACTGTACCCTTTGTCAAGGACATAATAAAAGAAGGCGTTGATTTTTTTGGTGATCAACGCCTTTTAGTATGGCTTTTGCCCTGTAATAATACATCGCAAAACTATCTATTAGTTAAGGTGGCTGGAATCCCGATAATTAAGTGACCAGATTTTAAAATCACCATTATCATCTTTATCAAACCAAAGAATTCCGTTTTCAACACATACCCCTTGGTAATTTGTAAATAAATATTTTGTATACATTGTTTCAATCTGCTCACGAAAATCCGTTTCTGCCAATAAGGTATCAATTTGATCTGACATTTCATCCTCATTCTGTACAGGAATAACCTTTTTATTTACTCGAATATCAAGTGGATATCGAAACAATTTTATGAATTTTTCTTTATCTGTTATAGATTCTTTTATCTGTTTAGCAAAATTTTCAACTTCTGTTGATGTCATTTGACCACTCATAATACGATCTCCACTGTAGTAATCATCATGATCATATCCTATAGGCATAAACGTTGACAAATACATTCTAATCGTTACATCTTTTCCGGAAATATTGCCGGTGCCTTTTAAATTGCCATCATAAACAGTACCTTTTAAATATCCGCCTTCCTTATCATTTAACTGGAATTCCGTTGGACCTTTCATTTCTCCACGAAGTGTTTTTTCATCATCGGTTCGAGTAATATATGATGCAGTCAAAGTATTACCTTCTCTACGGATGTTCATTTGTACCTCTGATTCTCCTATTGTACCTTTAAAAATATTGTGTGTATCATTCCGGATTAGTTCTTCCATGGTGGTTTCAGTATACGATTCCTTTTCTGTCGTTAACGCTTCAGTCGTAGTTACTGCTGTTAATTGCTCGGTGCTGGTTTGTTCTTGTTTAGTCATTTCATTTTTTGTACAACCCATGCTGATGATACAAACAATAAGGGACACCATTATCAGTGCTGACTGTTTAACGTTTTTTGTTCTAATCCTTTTCAATTGCTCATCTATTTTTCAACATCTCCCTTTTTTATAATTATGAATTTTTCTATAATAAAAATATGGAATCCCATTGTGTTTTAACGGGTTGATAGCAAGATAAAATAGTCAGGATCACTCCACTGGTTCCTGTTAAAAGTCCTATTTCATCCTTATTTACGATATGTCCTTCTTCTATTTCTGTATCTTTAAACCCAAACGGATATTGATCACTGTAGGATTCCAGTAAATGATCCAGTATCTTCATATACACTTCATAAAAGAAATCATCATCCGTGTGTTCATAGAATTTTCTGGTCAGGCAGCACAAACCTGAAAGACCATGGCAAAAAGTAGGTGAGATAACCTGTCGCATTCTTTTTAAAGATAATTTCATACTCTCACTGGCAAGCTTACCCATTTCATCATTATTAAGGATCTTAGAAGCAATGAGTAACGAATATGCCACACCAGGAGTACCATAACACCATGCATCTCTGGAGGGTACTGCTTTCTCCTGTTCCATTCCTAATATTTTTTGAGTTTCCCAAAAAATATCATCACAGTCTTTTATACAGCTGTTAAAAATAAATTCTGACAAATATTTTATTGCTTCCAGCTGGTCTTGTACATATACTCCCAATTCATAGGACTTACATAATATTAAAAGTATGCCAGGTATCCCATGTGCAACCCCTAAATTTATATATCGTATCTCCGGACTATTTTCCAGAGGAAACAATTGACTCTCATCCGACCGGATGGCAAACCGGGGGATATTGTTGTCCCCAGCTTTACAAATATCCGTTAAATATTGCAAAATGTGCAACAAAGTCTCTTTCACATTCGGCTCCGATTTATAATTCAACAGATAATTAGCTGTACCGGTTAATCCATACATAATATCATAAAACAGTTCGTTTAATGGAAGTTTTTTGTACTTTTGAATATTACTTTCCGCAATATCAATAATATACTCGTTTAGACTCTTTATAAACGATTGATATCGTTTCCCATGGTCTGACATACAATGCGCAGCAAACCCCACTCCGCATAGCCCATCAAACAGGGAGATATCATAGATGTTGTTTTTTCCCATATAGTCGTTTACGATCTCCAGATATTTATGGGCATATTTATCAAAATCATAATCTGGGTAATTTAATTGAAGTTCCGAAAACAAGATACATAATGCGGGATATGAAACTGCTACTGAAGTACATCGATACTCAGTGTTATTTGAAGCAAATATCTCCTGAACATAATCTGAGTCGGACAATTTTTTTGATATATTTATTATGAAATTATCCAATTTACGCTTTTTTTCATTCGGTAAATTCATAATCAGCCTCCATTTTGGGGTATGTCGAATTCCAGATCGTAAATTTCTTTATAAGAGGGACATGTTTTTAATAACTCTTCATGTGTACCTTCTGCCACAATCCTTCCTTCGTCCAGATAAATTATTTTATCAGCTAACATGACATGTGCAATTTTATGAGAAATAAATACACCTATCTTGTTTTTTGTAAGTTCAAAAAATGTGTTCATTATTTTTTTCTCACCCATTTTATCCAAGGCAGCATTGGGCTCATCTAAAATATACATTTGGGCTTTTTTGAAAAAGCACCTGGCCAGAGCAACTCTCTGCCACTGACCGCCAGATAACTGTGTTCCATCTGAAAACCATTTTCCCAGCTGCTGATTTAAATCAGAAGGAAGAAAGTCTATACCAGCTTCTTCCAGTGACTCTCTTATCTGGGCTTCATTATCGATTTCATCAATGTTACCAAACCCTACATTATCCTTTACTGAAAGTTCATACTTACAGTAATCCTGGAATAATATACCTGTTAATTTATGTAAGCTTTCAACATTAACTTTATTTAATGGGATTCCATTCATCTTGATCATATCGTCATCAACTAAATAATATCCCAGTAATAATTTTATTAACGTACTTTTACCAGATCCGTTTCTTCCGAACAATGCAACTCTTTGATTTTTATTAATTTTTATATTGATGTTCTGAAGAACTATTTTATCTGTTTCCGGATATGAAAATGTCAGATTATTTATCTCAATCTGATTTAAATCATTTAATTTGTATGTTTCTTTACTATTCCCATTTCCGGGCTTATTAAGAAAATTAATCAGTTTTGACATATACAGACTGTTTTGATTTATGCTGTAAATAATATTCATAATACTGTTAAAGCTATCAAACATCATGTTTATAATTCTAAGAAGTGCAACAGCGTTACCAATTAGGATTTCACCTGCAATTACGGAGAATATAATTAAAATCATGAGTACCGCCATACAGATCTGATCAACAAAATCAAATACAACAGATATAATCAGCCGTACCCTGGTGTTGTATAAATTTTCATTAATCACGCTTTGCTTCAAATCATTATGTCTCTTTATAATATGTCTGGCTAAATTAAAAATTTTAACTTCTTTAAATGATTGATCCTTTGTAAGTAAAAATTCATAATACCATATACTTCTGGCTTTCTTTGCATTTCTTTCTTCTGTCTGGAACTCTCTTTTACTTATGGATAAATAGAAAATTGAAAATGCAAACGCCGGAACAATAATCAGAAATACTGACAACGGCCTCCACATCAGCATGATATAAACAGATGAAAGTATGGTAGTAATGGAAGTTACAAGTGTCAATGTGGTAGTAAAAATATTATAAGGCCTGAATCCCACCTGGGATAGAATATGCTGCAGCTGATCCTGTATATCAGAATTTTCAAATTCCTCCAAAGACATAATGGCGCATTTATCCAACAACCTGTTAATCAATTCATAATCCAACAAGAATTGAAATTTGGTGAATAAAAAAGTTTTAATACTTATAATCATACCTGACAGAAAACTTATCCCGATATAGGCTGCTAAAATCCTCAGCGAGAGATTTAAGTCTTTGGCTGTAATAGCATTAATCAGGCTGCCAAAAATATTTACGGAAATTACAGGAACAATACCCGCGATAATGTTAATAATAATGGTTAGTACAAATATCAGTTTGCTGGCCTGGAAGAATATTTTTATGGATTTGGGAATCACTTTTAGGGAAGAAAGCATTTCCTTTACTTCTGAAGTACTTAGTATTTTAAATTTCTGCATATTATTTACCACCCAATATACCTATTTTTTTTCTGCTGTAAACACAGTAATATGTATGACGCGCTAAACTTCTCATCTTTTTTTCTATTTCTGTATTGGGACCAAACAATCGATTCATATTCATATGCAGCAGACTATCCAGTATGCTTAATTTTACAGCTTTATTATCCGGGTAATATTCTTCAATTCTATTTAAATATTCTTTCATTGATTCTTGTTTTACCCATAATATTTTCAAAATAAATTCAATCTCTGGATCTAACGTTTCATGATACAAATACTTTATTACAAAATCAACGTAGGTATCCTTATGTTCTCTAAATTCTTTTTGATAGCTCTTGGTAGGATTTTCACAATTGAGAAATACAAACATATCCTCAAAACTCAAATTAAATGTTTGCATGTGAAAGAAAATAATCAATGATGCTAAAAGTTCATCTGTCACTTTTATATTATGATTATTTTTTTCATAGATTATGGTTTGAATTGTTATGCTGTCTTTATAAAATACTTCATGTGCATAGTTTATCAAATCATATCCGCCATACCTCTCCAATTCAAGCTCATAACAATTAATACTATAGTTTGAGATAAGAGATTTTTTCATAAGCTGGCTTAATATATCTAACATTTTAGGCAATACCATTGTTAATCTAGAATTATCCGCTTTTAATCTCAATCTCAGATGTAAATCTGGATCTTTATACTGAATGAAGAAATAGCTGTCTATTTCTTTATTTTCAAGTAACTTCTGCAATGGAGCATACAAAGCTTCACCTAACAGATAATCTGCGTATTCCTCAATACCGTATATTTTGAAATATAGCCACTCATCTAAAGGCTCTTTATATCTGTCATTACCATAATTCCTGGTTATGTCAAAATCATTGGCCTTATGGGGGGGAGTATCCTGAGCTAAAATTAATGGTATTACCAATTCACAGCAATAAGAAGTATCATTCAGTTTTACTGGCTGTTCTGATTCTATATGATATCTTTCCACAACAGTTTCTGATTTTTCCAGTAATTTCTGTAACACAGATAAACATCTGTCTTCTTTCAGATTTAACAGAAGTTTTTTGTCTGCATCTACGGCATCCACCCAAAGGGGTATATTTCTTAAATTTATATATTCGGTGAACTTATTTTTAAACTCAGCAAAATCATAATGTTTTGTTAAACCCAGGTCGCCTATTTTAATAAGCCATTTTTCCTCTTCCAATACGAAGTTTTTATATCGTATTGTTGGAAGATAGGCAAATTTCTCCAGTAAGTATTGCCATGGTTTATTATAAAACCTAATTCCATCAGAAGAAATTTCATCAATTAATCTTAATATTCTGGGTTTTAACTGCGGATTAAACATATTGGTAGATGTAGGGATGATTCTTTTATTGTTAACCGCAGACTTTAAATATAATTTGTTATTTTTAAATTCAACTAAAATTTCACTTAGCTTAAGCTTAAATGCCTGATCTTTGGAATTTGTAGTCCCGAAACTGGTCTCATAAGTGGAACCATGCATGTTTCGGATCACGTTTGCGGAATATAAACTATCGGGTAAGTAGGTGAATTCACAGACCTGGCATTCATCACCATAATTTTTATTGATTTCTTCAAAGAATTGTTCTGGATTCTTCATTAGATGAGAAAATCTTCCAAATGATTTTCCCGCATAAGTTGATCCAAAAATATTACTTAAATAGTAGACATCCTTTCCATTGTCTTTCACATAATTAAAGTAGATTTCCAAGGATTTGGGCAACTGATCCATATCAATATCTTCTGTTAAAAGCATTCCCATGTCTGCATCAGTGACCTCAATTTCCTGACCAGGTCTTATGGAATCTACATATTTTCTTTCAAAAAATCGTATCCAGGGATTGATATATTCTCCAAAATTATTCATGCCGGTTTTTCCATCATTATGGGATGGAAAACCGATTCCAATATCTGAATCAATAAGTTCAGTCAAAGGAACACACCTGGAAAGGCCATATTTTTCTAAAAATTTGTTCTTGTAATCATTCAAACTATTGAAAGGCTCTTTGATATTAAATTGTATAAATAAATTGAGAAGCTTATTTATTTTTTTAATCTCATTTTGGTTCAAATTGCACTGGCTGTAGGAAAAGGAAGAATCTATGGTCAGGTAGTTTTTGGAGTTGTAGATTCTTTTCATATTTTTGAAAATCTGCGTCAGGCATTCCATGGTATTATTTATAT
The DNA here is from genome assembly GCA_013036995.1 of Lacrimispora defluvii. GTDB lineage: Bacteria > Bacillota > Clostridia > Lachnospirales > Lachnospiraceae > Lacrimispora > Lacrimispora defluvii. Next base: position 146,474 of record JAAOXG010000001.1, on the reverse strand, counting down.
AGCCATTGGAATATTCCTGAATTTGATTTTTTATGTCAACTAAGGTGTTTGTATTTATATCGTATTCCTGTAATTTACAGATAAAGTATTCAAATTGGTCAACGATTGTTAATGGCGGACGAAGATCGGATATTAAATAACCTTCTTTTATGAGTGATTGGATATATGTATGAAATGTGTTTTCTTCCACATTCGGATATTCTTTTTTAAGGTTTTCTATAATATCAGAATAACTTACGTAATCACCTGATATTCTTAAAACTACTTCAAATGCATTGGAGTACTTTACAGATTTCTTATTAACTTTTCCCCCATCGCTGTCTTTCGTGCAGTTAAATAAGATTGCTTTGTTTCTCTGAATAGCAACACTTTCATTGATTGTATAGCGGAGGGACTTTAAGTACTTGGATTCATAAATAAAAACCACTTGGTATAGCCACTCTGAATCAATCAGGGGTTTCCTTTTTAATTCTGCACTGCTTAATTCAAATGATGTTCTGTCAGATGTAATACTGCCAAACCCAACTGTGGAGAATAATCCAAATGGAGTACACCTGGAACAGCTTCTGCTAAAATATTTATAGATTGAATTCAACAAATAATTTGTATCCCTTGCTGTGCCATCCTCTATATAGTGCTGCATGGATTCAAATAAATCCTGACTGGCCACAAATATAGCTTCATTAAACTGATCTTTATATTGAGGAGAATCAAATAAAAACATAGTATGATCTATGTTATTTGCATTCTCTGTATTATCTGTCAATAAATTAATTGGCAGACCCGGTGTTCTTATCATAAAGGAACCTATATCTTTGAATAAATCTTTCATATTTTAACCGTATCCCCCTTGCTTAACTCTTGTATGCACCAGTAAATTACTTCCACAAAATGTAAACGTACATGCATTTTGTGAATCTTCTAAATGCATGTACGTTTGCATCGGGTTTAGGTTTGCATGGAAATTAGTAGCATAACCATGTGTTTGTGCAGTTTCTTGTCATTCCACATTCACTTGTTCCACAGGTAGATCCTGTTAAACAACCAGGTGTGCAATAAGCAACACTAGCAATTTTTGATTCTCCTACATCTACTGAACCCTTGTCCATTTTAAGATCTAAATCAAAATCTTTATTCATGTCCTCGTCCCCCTTTCTATGTAGTTATATAATCTGAATTTGATTATATATAGTAAACGTGAGATGAATCACATTACTACCAAGTTCATGTCCGTATTATATCAAGAAAGATACTCTATATTGACTGCATGTAATTTTTACGACTTTACATGTAATTTTCAATGAGGGAACGGGCAATAAAAAAAAAAGCTGCGCATAGCTGATTAAAAAGCTGTGCGCAGACTATTGTTGAATGATACTTTGTGTTGCTTGGGATTGTAAAAAAAAAGTTTATTTGTGAAAAATAAAAGTATCCTGGTTACATATAATAATCCGGATCTTTATCAGTCTATTTTTACAATATCAAATATAAAGGGGAATTTTTCTGCAGTTTTATTTTCGAAGTTGACTTTGTACCCAGTTCCGTCTTTGTAAAATAAACCCTGGTTTAAATCCACTTTGATGTAACACATATTTTCATCATTTTCATTGTTATGGGCAAAATACCATGGCTCAAATATCTTAATCAGCTTTTCTTCCCCCCTATTTTCTTAGTATTTTTTCCATTGCCCTGCCTTTGGCAAGCTCATCTATTAATTTGTCCAGATACCGGATCTGCCTCATCAACTCATCTTCAATCTCTTCCACACGGTATCCACAGATTACTCCTTTGATCAGTGACGCATTGGGATTCATCTGAGGAGCTTGGCGGAAAAAGACTTCTATACTTACTTCCTTTTCTATTTGCTGTTGTAATGAATTGGTATCATAGCCTGTGAGCCAGAATATAATTTCATCTACTTCTTCTCTTGTTCTTCCTTTTTTCTCTGCTTTTTTTATATAAAGCGGATAAATGGTTGAAAAGGGCATTTGGAAGATTCGTGATGTTTCCATGAGATGATCTCCTTTGCGTGATAGAATAATTGATTTATTTGTTTTATATGAACCCTTTGGCTTCTTTCCAATCTACGAGAAGATTGTAACGGCTTGTGGTGAAACGCAAAACACAGTAATTGGGGTCATCCCATCCACTGAAATGATTCTCCAGTCCACGGTACCACATTTCTTTTTTTATTTCAGGGTCTGTTATTACATTTATTGTACCCACTAATGTGATATTATGATCAATTGAATTAAAACAAACACTGGCTTTGCTGCATCGATTGATTCGTTTGGTTCTATCACTTCCTAAACCGGTACAAAATGTAAGCCAGTTGATGCCGTCAGCTTTTGATACGGATATTGTTGAGGTTGTTGGAAAGTCATCTGTGTCCATTAGTGTTAAGGCGCAGTATCCTTTGTCTTCACCTGCGGTGCTGGTGGCAATGATCTCTCCTGCTCTTGCAATGATTTCTTCGTTCATTTGATTTTCCTCCTGATTGGTTATGAATATAGTATAAAATAATAGATAGGACAACTGGGTGTCATGTTTAAAACGGGAGATAAAAAAAATGGGTACGTTACTCCGTCGCGCTGCCATTGATTCCGCTTACGCTCCATCTCGGTCACGGGCTTCGCCCTATAAAAATAAGTGCCATAAAGTCCGGTTGAGAGCAAGCTCTCCCCCGGACTTTTTGACACTTATTTTTGCACCACTCATTGCCTTCGTATACTCTATTTATTATTCAACGCCGCCTGTGCTGCTGCCAGTCTTGCGATCGGCACACGGAATGGGGAACAGGATACGTAGTCAAGACCAATCTTATGGCAGAATTCTACGGAAGAAGGATCTCCGCCGTGCTCGCCACAGATACCAACGTGCATGTCAGGACGAACGCCCTTGCCTAACTTGATAGCAGTCTCCATTAACTTGCCTACACCAGTCTGATCCAGTTTTGCAAATGGATCATTCTCAAAGATCTTGGTATCATAGTAGGAATTTAAGAACTTGCCTGCATCATCACGGGAGAAGCCATAGGTCATCTGAGTTAAGTCATTGGTACCGAAGCAGAAGAATTCTGCATCTTTTGCGATATCATCGGCTGTCAGTGCTGCTCTCGGAATCTCAATCATGGTTCCTACCTGATAGGTTAAGCTGCTGCCTGCTGCTGCAATTTCTGCATCTGCAGTCTCAACAACAATCTTCTTTACAAATCTTAATTCCTTCTCATCACAGATCAGAGGAATCATGATTTCAGGACATACGTTCCAGTCAGCATGTGCTTTCTGAACGTTGATAGCAGCACGGATTACTGCTTTTGTCTGCATTCTTGCGATCTCCGGATAGGTAACGGCAAGACGGCAGCCTCTGTGTCCCATCATTGGGTTGAACTCGTGAAGAGAATCAATGATTGTCTTGATCTGCTCCACAGTCTTGCCCTGTGTATCAGCCAGCTTTTTGATATCATCTTCATCTGTGGGAACAAACTCATGAAGAGGCGGATCTAAGAAACGAATGGTAACCGGATTTCCTTCCAGAGCCTCATATAGAGCTTCGAAATCGCCCTGCTGTACCGGAAGAATCTTCTCCAGAGCTGCTTCTCTCTCCTCAACAGTATCAGAACAGATCATCTCACGGAATGCATCAATTCTGTCACCTTCAAAGAACATATGCTCGGTACGGCAAAGACCGATTCCCTCTGCACCAAGTTCTCTTGCTTTTCTTGCATCAGCAGGTGTATCTGCATTGGTTCTGACTTTCAGTCTTCTATACTTATCAGCCCATGCCATAATTCTTCCAAACTCACCAGCAACGGTTGCATCAACAGTCGGAATGATTCCGTCGTAAATTTTACCGGTTGAACCATCAAGAGAGATCCAGTCTCCTTCATGATATTCCTTACCTGCAAGAACAAACTTCTTTGCTGCTTCATTCATGGCAATTTCAGAACAGCCAGATACACAGCAGGTTCCCATTCCTCTTGCTACTACGGCTGCATGAGAAGTCATTCCTCCTCTTACAGTCAGAATACCCTGAGCTGCCTTCATTCCTTCAATATCTTCAGGAGAGGTTTCCAGACGGACTAAAACCACCTTTTCTCCTCTTTCCTTCCATGTCTTTGCATCATCTGCTGTGAAAACGATCTTACCGCAGGCAGCTCCAGGAGAAGCAGCAAGTGCCTTTCCAACCGGTTCTGTCTTCTTTAATACTTCTGCATCAAACTGTGGATGAAGCAGAGTATCCAAGTTTCTCGGATCAATCATCTTAACTGCTTTTTCTTCTGTAATCATAAACTCATCTACTAAATCACAGGCAATTTTTAAAGCAGCCTTTGCTGTTCTCTTACCGTTACGGGTCTGAAGCATATAAAGCTTCTTATCCTCAATGGTAAACTCCATATCCTGCATATCTTTGTAGTGATCTTCCAGGATACTGCAGATTCCCACAAATTTATGATAAACTTCAGGCATAACCTCTTTTAACTGTTCGATCTTCTGGGGAGTACGAACACCGGCAACTACGTCTTCGCCCTGGGCATTCATTAAGAATTCACCCATTAAGTGCTTTTCACCAGTTGCAGGATCACGGGTAAATGCAACACCTGTACCGGAAGTCTCACCCATATTACCAAATGCCATCATCTGAACGTTAACAGCGGTTCCCCATGAATACGGAATATCGTTGTCACGGCGGTAAACATTGGCTCTTGGGTTGTCCCAGGAACGGAATACGGCTTTGATTGCCCCCATTAACTGCTCCTTGGGATCAGTTGGGAAATCAGAACCAATCTTTTCCTTATATTCTGCTTTGAACTGTCTTGCAAGCTCTTTCAAATCGTCGGCATTCAGATCCACATCCTCTGTAACACCCTTTTTTTCTTTCATTTCATCAATCAGCTCTTCGAAGTATTTTTTGCCTACTTCCATAACTACATCGGAGTACATCTGAATAAATCTTCTGTAGCAGTCATATGCCCAGCGTGGATTGCCTGATTTTTCAGCAAGTACTTCCACTACGTCCTCATTGAGACCGAGATTTAAAATCGTATCCATCATACCAGGCATGGAAGCTCTGGCTCCGGAACGAACGGAAACCAGAAGAGGATTTTCATTATCACCAAATTTCTTGCCGGTGATTTTTTCCATCTTTTCGATATGATCCATGATCTGCCCCATGATCTCGTCATTAATCGTTTCCCCATCTTCATAATACTGAGTACATGCCTCAGTCGTAATCGTAAATCCCTGAGGAACCGGCAGACCTAAATTCGTCATCTCTGCCAGATTCGCCCCTTTACCACCTAACAGGTTTTTCATATCTGCACTACCCTCAGTGAACAAATAAACCCATTTTCTTGCCATAAGTAAAATCCTCCTCAAATGTGTAAATTATGCTGCTCCCCCGCGCTTTCCATTGCGGAAAAGCCCTGAAAGTATTATAGCACAATTAAAAGGGTAGTAAAGAGGTTTTCATAGATTATTTAAAGTAATTATCTCTTTTTTCAATACAATTGTATTGAAAGCACTTACAAAGTCTGTCTTTTTCCGATATGCGATTTATGTTCGTATATACGAAATCACCTTCGACAAAAGCTCTGTTTCTTTAACATAATTCGACATACCACAAGAGTCAGTATCTCTGTCACAGGCATGACCGTCCAGATTCCGGTAACTCCCATAAAAATTGGAAGAATAAAGACCAGAATACTGTTTAAAATAATTCCCCGAAGCAGACAGATCTTTAATGCATTTCCCGGTTCCATCACGGACTGAAACCAGGTGGTATACAGCACATTCAGTCCCATTGCTGCAAAAGAAAGGAAATAGATCCGAACGGCTGGAACCGACATAGCCAGAATTTCCTTCTCAGGTCTGACAAATGCTTCTGTCACAAGAGCCGGAAACAAAAGTCCTGTTACAGCAAACAACACACCGGAAAAACAGGCGGTACGCTCTGCCAGATGTCTTACTTCCTTTAAACGGTCTTTTTTCCCCGCACCGTAATTTGTTGCCAGAATGGGCTGGACTGCCTGTGAGATACCGTTATTGACAGATGATGCGATATAGGCACTATTGGAGATAATACCATATACCACCACGCCAAGTTCACCTGCTACAGAAAGGATCTGACGGTTAAATAAGAAGGTTACGATTCCATTGCACATATCCAGTAAAAAGCTGGAGAACCCATTCTTCACCACAGCCACAGACTGACTGAGATGAAAGCCAGAAACAAATTTTAAAGTATTCCCTTTTGAAACCAGGTGGGTCAGCAATATTAAGAGTGTCACACAGGTTCCGATGACAGTTGCTGCAGCAGCTCCTGCCATTCCCATTTTTAAAGGAAACATCAGTACATAATCCAGAATAATATTTAAGACTCCTCCGCAGACCACTGCTGTCATAGCCAGACGGGGAGCTTTATCGTTTCGTACAAAAACCTGATAAAAAGAAGCAAATAAAAAGGCGGGAGCTCCTGTTATGAGGATTCTTCCATATTCCTTCACATAAGGCGTCATGTTTTCATTTCTCCCCAGAAATCCCGTAACAGGCAGGAAAAATGCATGTCCCAGAACTACATAAATCACGCTCATTCCTGCAGCCATAATAAATGCCACTGTATAGTACTGATTTGCACCTGATTCATCTTTTTTTCCCTTACAGACGGACAGAAGTATGCCGCCGCCTGCCCCAAACAGCATACCGGTTGCAAAAAAAAGGCTGAATAACGGCAGCAGTATATTTAAAGCAGCAATTCCAATTGCTCCAACCCCTCTTCCAATCATAAGAGTGTCTGCCAGTATATAAATGGAGGTAACCATTGTTGCACTAATTGATGGAAGAAGATAACCTGCAAATAATTTTTTAACAGGGTCTTCCAGTAAATTTACTTTTTTCATAATTAAGTCTCCTTTTGAAAGTCTTAAAATAGTTTACCATAATTTAATTAAATAACAAGGAAAAGAACGAAGGTGGGATTTAACATTTAAAAGTTGGGGCATATATATTAAAATGACAGAATTTTTTATCTTAGTTTTTATGCAAAATATCATGAATTAAGATTGTTTCCAACGCTGAAATATGATACATTAGAGTTATCTCTGAAAATATATTAATAACAGGAGGAAAGATCGTATTATGAAAAAAAGAGCTCTCGCATTAGCCATGGCAGTTATGATGGCTGCAACACTCAGCGCATGTGGTTCCGCTGGTAAAGGAACTGCTACAACTGCTGCTCCATCTGCAGAAACCACAACTGCTGCAGAAAAACCAGCTGAAACTACAGGTGCTACATCCGTAAAGTCTGATTCTTCAACCGGATATGAACTGGCGCTGGTTACAGACCTTGGTACCATTGATGACAAATCCTTTAACCAGGGTGCATGGGAAGGAATGAAGAAGTACGCGGAAGAGAACAAGATCTCCTATAAGTACTATCAGCCACAGGAAGGTACCACTGATTCTTATTTAGAAACCATTGGACTTGCTATTGAAGGCGGTGCAAAATTAGTAGTATGTCCTGGCTTCTTATTTGAAGAGCCTGTTTTCCTTGCTCAGGAGCAGTATAAAGACGTTCACTTCATTCTTCTTGACGGAGTTCCTCATAACGCAGACTACTCAGAATATAAAACAGAATCCAATGTTATGCCAATCCTGTTCCAGGAAGATGAGCCTGGATTCCTGGCAGGCTATGCAGCAGTAAAAGAAGGTTACACAAAGCTTGGTTTCTTAGGTGGTATGGCTGTGCCTGCAGTTATCCGTTATGGTTACGGATTTGCTGAAGGTGCTGATTACGCTGCTAAGGAAATGGGCATTGACGGCGTTGAAATCATGTACAACTATACAGGTGCTTTCGCTGCAACTCCAGAGGCTCAGTCTATGGCGGCATCCTGGTACCAGAACGGAACTGACGTAATCTTCGGCTGCGGCGGTGCTGTTGGTAACTCTGTAATGGCTGCAGCTCAGGAAAAAGGCAAAAAGGTAATCGGTGTTGACGTTGACCAGAGCTATGAATCTGATACAGTCATCACTTCTGCCATGAAGCAGCTTTCCGTATCTGTATACGACGGCGTAAAAGCGTTCTATGACAACAAGTTCCCAGGCGGCGAGACAAGCATCTTCTCTGCAAAGAATGATGGTATCGGCCTTCCGATGGAAACATCCAAGTTCACCAAATTCACAAAAGAAGATTACGAAAAAATCTTCACTGAATTAAAGGATGGCAAAGTAACCCTGGTACAGCCTTCTCAGGATAACAACGATCCGAACAAAGACTTAAAGCTTGAAAAAACAAAGATTAACTTTGTAGAATAATCCGCGGGGATAGTGCCCTCCGGGCATACCACGATGTCAGAATTCTGACATAAAAAAGGAAAGGAGATGCCGTTTGATTCACCAGTCAGTACAGATCTGGTCTCTTACGGCATCTTCTTTTTGCTTTATAACTTTATTAACCGGGTACCGGGTCCCATAGATAGGTACCGTAGTAAGGGGGATTTTATGGACTACATTATTGAGATGCTTCATATCACAAAAGAATTTCCCGGTATTATCGCCAATGATGACATTACACTACAGTTAAAAAAAGGCGAGATACACGCCCTCCTCGGAGAAAATGGAGCAGGCAAATCAACTCTTATGAGTGTATTATTCGGATTATATCAGCCGGAAAAAGGCTCAATCCGGGTTCGTGGTAATGAAGAAAAAATCACAGGTCCGCTGGATGCCAATGCACTTGGTATCGGCATGGTGCACCAGCATTTTAAGCTGGTAGAGAATTTCACAGTCCTGCAGAATATCGTGCTGGGCATGGAAACGACAAGACGGGGCTTTTTGAAGATGGATGATGCCCGCAAAAAAGTAATGGAATTAAGTGAAAAATACAAACTGTTTGTAGACCCTGATGCGCTGATATCCGATATTACCGTAGGAATGCAGCAAAGGGTTGAAATTTTAAAAATGCTGTATCGTGATAATGAAATCATGATATTTGATGAACCTACCGCAGTCCTGACTCCTCAGGAAATTGATGAACTGATGCAGATCATGCGGGATCTGGTAAAGGAAGGGAAGTCCATACTGTTCATCACACACAAGCTCAACGAAATCAAGGCGGTAGCAGACCGCTGTTCCGTCCTGCGCCGCGGTAAATATATTGGAACCGTAGATGTTGCTGATACTACGCGGGAAGAGATGTCAGAGATGATGGTTGGCCGTAAGGTAAACTTAACCATTAGTAAAAAGGCATCCGAGCCTGGTGAAGTAGTTCTGGAAGTAAAAGATTTATCCGTAGAAGCCAAACGGGAAGGACAAACCAAAAAGCTGGTTCATGATGTGTCATTTCAGGTAAGAAGAGGTGAGATTGTCTGTATCGCCGGTATTGACGGCAATGGACAGACAGAGCTGGTTCATGCAATCACCGGTATTTCGGATCCCAGCTCCGGTACTGTCACCATTAACGGGGAGGATATGACGAAAAAAAGTATCCGCTACAAAAATACCCATGGTCTCTCCCACATACCCGAAGACCGTCATAAGCATGGACTGGTACTGGAATACAATCTGGCATACAACCTGGTTCTCCAGCAGTATTTTGATAAAGAATTTCAGAGCGGCACATTTTTAAAGAATGACCAGATTTATGACTATGCACAAAAACTGATTGAAAATTATGATATTCGAAGCAGTGAAGGGGCTTTTACCATAACCCGCAGCATGTCCGGCGGCAATCAGCAGAAAGCTATTGTTGCCAGAGAAATCTCCAAAGGTCCGGATATTCTCCTTGCAGTTCAGCCTACCAGAGGTCTTGATGTTGGTGCCATTGAATACATTCACAACCAGCTGGTAAAGCAGCGTGATGCAGGTGCCGCAATTTTACTGGTATCTCTGGAATTAGATGAAGTTATGAATTTAAGTGACCGGATTTTAGTCATGTTTGAAGGCGGAATCGTTGCCGACTTAGATCCTCAGAACATTACCGTTCAGGAATTAGGTCTTTATATGGCAGGCGCTAAGAAAGAAGGTGGCACACTATGAAACCGAAACAGATAAAAGATCATACAGGCATCCTCTCTTCCATATTCGCTATTATTCTGGGACTCATTGTAGGGCTGATTATCTTGTTTCTGTGTAATCCAGAACAGGCACTTCCCGGATTTGCTACTATTCTGAGCGGAGCCTTTACCCACGGAGCAAAAGGTGTCGGTCAGGTATTTTATTATGCCACTCCCATTATTCTTACCGGTCTTTCTGTTGGCTTTGCATTTAAAACCGGACTTTTTAACATCGGTACTCCCGGTCAGTTTATCATTGGAGGCTTCGGTGCGGTTTATGTAGGCATTCTCTGGACCTCTCTCGGCCCGGCTCACTGGATTGTAGCTCTGGCAGCAAGTGTAATCCTTGGCGCTTTATGGGGGCTGGTACCTGGAATTTTAAAAGCCTATTACAATGTGAATGAGGTTATCGCCTCTATTATGATGAACTATATTGGTATGTATCTGGTAAACTGGATTACGAAAAGCTATAAGCCGCTGTTTAACAATTTAAGAAACGAATCCAAGAATGTAGCGAATACAGCTAATATCCCCAAGATGGGTCTGGATAAGATTTTCCCGGGTTCCAGTGTTAACGGAGGAATTATCATCGCGATTCTGGTGGTAATCCTTATATGGGTTATTTTAAATAAGACCACATTCGGATATGAGTTAAAAGCAGTGGGCTTTAACCGTGACGCCAGTAAATATGCAGGAATCAATGAAAAGAAAAGCATTATTCTTTCCATGGTAATCGCCGGTGCCATTGCAGGACTTGCAGGAGGTCTTTTATTCCTTGCAGGAACCGGAAAGCATATCGAAATTAAAGACGTACTTCCTTCCGAAGGATTTACAGGTATTTCTGTTGCACTCCTTGGTTTAAACAACCCCATCGGCGTTCTGTTCTCCGGTATCTTCATCGCATACCTGACAGCCGGCGGCTTTTACTTACAGCTGTTTGAGTTTTCCACAGAAATTATCGATATAATCGTAGCAGTTATTATCTATTTCAGCGCATTTGCCCTGATGGTAAAAATCATCATGTCAAAGTTCGTTGGACAGAATAATGGAAAAACTGACGAAACTGGGAAAGGAGGAAAGAAATCATGAGTGTCATTTATTTTATTTTTCAGCAGACCATGTATTTCATGATTCCTCTCATGATCGTTGCACTTGGAGCCATGTTTTCCGAGCGAAGCGGCATTATAAACATCGCTTTGGAAGGTATTATGACCATGGGAGCGTTTACCGGAATCCTGTTTTTAAATTTTACAGGCAAAAATATGAGCGGGCAGCTTCAGCTGATTATTGCCATTTTAATATCCATGGGCACCGGAATGATCTTCTCTTTATTCCACGCTTATGCATCCATTAACATGAAATCAAACCAGGTTATCAGCGGTACTGCTCTTAATATGTTCGCTCCTGCTTTTGCAATATTCGTAGCCCGCGTGATCCAGGGTGTTCAGCAGGTTCCATTTAATAATACCTTCCGTATCACCTCGGTTCCTGTACTGGGCAGTATCCCGTTTATCGGTCCGCTTTTATTCCAGAACGCCTATATTACCACCTACGTGGGAATTTTAATCTTTGTATTATCTGCCATTGTGCTTTACCGCACACGATTTGGTTTAAGGCTTCGGGCTTGCGGAGAACACCCACAGGCAGCGGATTCTGCGGGAATTAACGTTTACCGTATGCAGTATGCCGGAGTATTGATCTCCGGTGCTCTGGGCGGTCTGGGAGGTCTGGTATTTGTAGTTCCTACTTCCACCAACTTTAATGCAGATGTGGCAGGTTACGGTTTCCTGGCATTGGCGGTATTAATCTTTGGTCAGTGGAAACCAGTCAATATCATGCTGTGTTCCTTATTCTTCGGACTGATGAAAGCAGTGGCTTCCTCTTATTCCGGAATTCCATTCTTAAGTGCTCTTGGAATTCCAAGTTACTTCTACAAAATGGTTCCTTATATCATTACATTAATCGTCTTGGTATTTACCTCAAGAAATTCCCAGGCTCCAAAAGCGGAAGGAATTCCATACGACAAAGGTCAGAGATAACAAATACGCCGCAGAACGGGATAAATCCACTGGATTTTCCCCCTGCGGCTTTTTTCTTTGTCTGATCCGTTGTCACTGAACGATTAAGGTACCATATAATACATTACTAAAATGAAAAGAGTGATGCTTCAATGTCCGACTGTAAATCGTTTTGTAACTCAACCTGTAATGAACGCTCTTATTATTCCTGGGATGCCGGCGACTATGGGCCTTCACCTCTCATTCTTAATATCAATCATGATACATTAAGAAATCCTTCCTTCCGAACTACAAGGTGGACAGGGGAACATATGCAGCTTACCTTTATGAGTATTCCTGTCGGCTATGATATAGGTGCAGAAAATCACCCCAGCCAGGATCAGTATTTTTGCGTTGTAGATGGAGATGGAGTCATTTATATGGGGGATAGTCCATATGAGCTGTTTTATTCCCAGCCTGTTGATAATGGATGTGCAGTTTTAATTCCAGCTAATATCTGGCATAATCTGATCAATACCGGTAACCGGCCTCTGAAAATCTATTGTATCTATTCACCAATTGTTCATCTGCCGGAAACGGTACACTGGACCAAACGAGACTCGGATTTGGAAAAGTGAAGGGAAAAATCCGGAAGAAAATCTTAAAAAGATTCTCCTCCGGATTCTGTTTTTAGAAATGGAATTTATCTTCGAAGTAGCTTTTAAGCTCTGCAATCGGAACTCTTACCTGATCCATGGTATCACGGTCACGAACGGTCACTGCGTGATCTTCTTCTGAATCAAAGTCATAGGTAATGCAGAATGGAGTACCGATCTCATCCTGTCTTCTATAACGTTTACCAATGTTTCCTCTGTCGTCAAATTCACAATTATAATATTTGCGCAGTTCATCAAATACTTTTTCTGCACCTTCGTTTAATTTTTTGGATAACGGAAGAACACCAATCTTAACCGGTGCTATAGCCGGATGGAAACGAAGCACGGTACGTACATCACCTTCAGCAATCTCTTCTTCATCGTAAGCTGCGCAAAGAAATGCCAGTGTTACGCGGTCAGCTCCCAGTGAAGGCTCAATTACATATGGAATATAACGCTCTTTCTTTTCATCATCAAAATAGGTTAAGTCCTGACCGGAAGTGTTCTGATGCTGGGTTAAGTCATAATCAGTTCTGTCTGCAATACCCCATAATTCACCCCAGCCAAATGGGAATAAAAATTCGATATCAGAGGTTGCTTTGCTGTAGAAAGAAAGCTCTTCCTTCTCATGGTCTCTGACACGCATCTCATTCTCTTTCATGCCTAAGTTCTTTAACCAGCTGATGCAAAAATCTTTCCAGTAAGCAAACCACTCTAAATCTGTATCCGGTTCACAGAAGAATTCCAGCTCCATCTGCTCAAATTCTCTTGTACGGAACGTAAAGTTTCCGGGAGTGATCTCATTACGGAAGGATTTACCGATCTGTCCAATACCGAAAGGAATCTTCTTACGGGAAGTTCTCTGTACATTCTTAAAGTTTACAAAGATACCCTGAGCAGTCTCTGGTCTTAAATAAACCGTATTCTTCGCATCTTCGGTAACTCCCTGAAAGGTCTTGAACATTAAGTTAAACTGGCGAATGTCGGTAAAGTCATGTTTTCCACAGCTTGGGCAGCAGATGTTTTTTTCATCGATGTACTGTTTCATCTCTTCCTGAGACCAGGCATCAACGGATCCCTCGATTGTTATTCCATGTTCGCCCATGTAATCCTCAATCAGTTTATCTGCGCGGAAACGCTCCTTACATGCCTTGCAGTCCATGAGAGGGTCGGAAAAACCGCCTAAATGGCCGGAAGCGATCCAGGTCTGGGAATTCATCAGGATAGCACAGTCCACACCTACGTTATATGGACTTTCCTGTATGAACTTCTGCCACCAGGCTTTCTTAACATTGTTCTTTAATTCCACTCCCAGATTGCCGTAATCCCAGGTATTTGCAAGACCTCCGTATATTTCAGAACCTGGATATACGAATCCTCTTGACTTTGCCAGTCCCACTATCTTTTCCATTGTCTTTTCCATGATCTTAACCTCTCTTATTTAAAAATAATGTAGCTTTTTCCCTTTGTTGTCTGTACAGTATGACTGTCCTTTATCACCACATTGTCGGAAACAAGCAGAATCTTTCCCTGGGTCTGTATGGTTACGGGATTGGCTGATGTTACAACAACCGCCTGGCTCGAACCTTTTTTGGATACTGCCTTTTCATCCGCTTTTTTACCGTCCGAAGCTTTTATAAAGGTTACTTTTTCTGATTCACTCTGACTATAAACTTCAGACAGCTTATTTACCTCAATGGATTCTACCAGATTGGCTTTATCTTCATACTGGGTTGTAAATCCAATCAATGCTTCAGCAGAAGCGTAATGGAACACCATCTTGGCCGTTCCCTTATCCAGTGTGCAGGAGTCTAAGGTGACCTGATTCTGCCCATTGGCTCCGTTATACTGAGAAACTGCCTCTTCCAGAAATGCTTTCAGTTCATCCTCATTATAATAGTCCTGCTGCACATAAGATTCCACCGTTGCAGACTGAAGGGTTCCTTCTTCTGTTACAAAGATTCTGCTGCTCTCTGAATTTAAGGTGCTGCTGCCCTTCCCAAGACAGCCTGTCAGCATGCCCGCAGTCAGCAAAACAGCCAGAACCGCTTTCCTTTTCTTCATCCAATTTCCTCCTGCATTGGCACATATGAGAGCATTATACCAAATGCTGCCTTTCATTTCAATACTTAACTCCCCATCATCGTCTGCAAAATATCCAGAGAATGAAACTCACGGTCAACGTACCGCTTTTTATTGATTTCCACACAGCGGGAGAACTCTATGAGCACCGGTTCCGTCAGGGTAAAGGTATATAAATGCTCGATTGGGGAACCGATGACATACTCCCATGCATAGTTAGCGGAATCACTGACCTGCCGGGGCGGTTTCTCCGTATATTCCCCGTTTAAAACCATGGCCTTCAGCTCGAAAATCCGCAGAACCAGCTGGTTATTTAAAGCAGGCTTTAAAAGAGCCCGTACCGACTGGTATAAAAGCTTTAACAGTCCGGTTCCATCTATGTTTTCCCTGGAATAGTAATCGGTAAATTCCAGGAAATAAGAGCCATAGCAGGTGCATTCCATATCAGCTGCCAGTTCATCAAAATAATTGGAAATTTCCGCAGACTGAAGTGTGTAGGAATCCCTGCCGGCGTAAAGGGAAAACTGGCCAAAGGCAAAAGGCCTGCTCACCGCCATAAACGGATTGCCGGGTCTCCTTGCCCCCCTGGCAAATGCGGTAATTTTCCCTCTTTCCCTGGTCAGTATCACAAGACGCTTATCCATCTCTCCTACTGGAGAAACCTTTAATACCATTCCCGTCAGTTTCTCTGTTTCCCTCAATTTCTACCACCGTTTTTAAATATCCTTCTGGCTATACCCATAATTTTTCATATACAATTCACTGTCACGCCACTCTTTGCGGACCTTTACCCACAGCTGTAAATTTACCTTCATCTCCAGCTGAGCTTCGATCTCTCTTCGTGCTGCGGTTCCAATTCTTTTTAACATGGCGCCGCCTTTTCCAATGATAATTCCCTTATGGGATTCCCGCTCACAGATAATATTGGCTTCGATATCCATGATTCCGTTGTCCCGTTCCTTCATCTTCTCCACTGTTACTGCAATTCCGTGAGGAATCTCATCGTTTAAAAGCCGGAGCGCTTTTTCTCTGATCAGCTCTGCAGAGATCTGACGCATGGGCTGGTCAGTCACCGTATCTTCATCGTAATACTGGGGACCTTCCGGAAGATACTTATAAATCAGTTCCAGCATTAAATCCGTATTTTTATCCTTTAAGGCGGATACCGGAACGATCTCTGTAAACTTGCAGATATCTTTATAGGCATTTATAAAAGTGAGAATCTCTTCCTGGTTCTTCACCGTATCAATCTTGTTAATTACTAAGATTACCGGCGTTTTTACCTGGTTTAACTGCTCGGCGATATGCTGCTCTCCTGCACCGATAAAAGTGGTAGGCTCCACCAGCCACAGAACTACATCCACTTCCTTAAGCGTATGCTCTGCCACGTTTACCATATACTCACCCAGCTTGTTTTTCGCCTTGTGGATTCCCGGAGTATCAAGGAATATAATCTGCCCCCTGTCATCCGTATATACGGTCTGAATCTTGTTTCTTGTTGTCTGCGGCTTGTCGGAAGTAATGGCAATCTTCTGCCCGATTAAATGATTCATCAGAGTAGATTTTCCCACATTTGGGCGCCCGATTAAAGAAACGAAGCCAGATTTATAATTTTGATCCATATAGATTCTCCTTTGTGTTATGAGTGGAATAAATTCTTTGTCTCTGCAAACATAGAGCTTTCCGCTGCGATTTTTTCTTCATTGCCGATGACACAGAGACTACCGGTGCTTAATACTGCTTTTACGATGGGAGCCAGTCTTCTGATATCTTCCTGTGTTGCATTCAACACTTCTTCCCGTTCTTTTTCCATCATTTCCCTTGTCACACCTGATAAATAGGCAGACAGACCGCGGTTCCCTTTGGTAGACGGCGGATAGGGGACATCCATATCACTGATGGTTCCAATTACGTATTTGGTCATATCCCGGGCTTCCACCTGGAAGTTTTCTAAATATTCCACCACGCCTTCGTAGATCTGGTTTGTCTCTTTTAAGTTAGGATCCCGGTAAGAAGCAAAATAGCCTTCGCCGGAACGCCCGAATCCGCTCATGCAGCCGTAAGCGCCTCCCTTGACTCTCAAATTGATCCAAAGGTAGTCATAGCTTAAAATGACTTTTAAGATCTTCAATGCTCCGGTATATTCCATTCCAGTGCCTGCAAAGGTTCCGCATCTTGCCACATAGTTAACCTGAGAAGCGGTTGTGAAGCCTTCGTTTCTGTTTCCTGACGGGTAGAGGAATGAATACCGTTTTTCGTCTCCAGCAGGCAGCCCATCCGTCAGTTTTTTCATTGCATCAGGCAGAAGGGCATATCCTTCTTTGTCTGCTGTATAGCTGACCAGCATATTACCGGTTGTAAAAAGCTTTTTCACCACAGACTGAAATCTGGCTATAAATGTTTTCTTATCAGCCGGATATTCTTTATCCAGCATTTCCAAAAATTCATAATAACCGATTCCGCCAGTTATATCATTAAAGTAGGCTGCTGAGGAGAAATAGGATGTGGCCCTTGCCACCGCCGCTGAGTGGCAGGCTCCCTCCAGTTTCATTCTCGCTCTGGATCTGGTTTCGCTGATTACCTCACCCACCCGCTTTTCATCATCCAAAAGAGAACGGGTCAGTATTTCATTTAAAATAGAAAATCCGAAATCAATTTTATCATAGAGCACTCTTGCACTTGCCATGAAGTAGCCTTTAAACTGACCTCTGTTTTGTAAATCAGGGTAAGAGGTGACACTGAAGCTGACACCGCCGCTGTTTAAATGAATCTCACTGGCTAAATCTCCGTAAGTGTAATTCTCAGTATTTACATATCCAAGCAGGGATTTTAAAAATCCTACATAAGGTAAATCCTCCATCGGCAGAACCGATGTATCAAACAACACTTTCAGGTAACCAATACCGGAGCTGAACATCTCATGATGAATCACCTTAACTCCATGGACATTCTTCTCTTCCCAGATAATCTCCTCCGGCTCCCTGCTGATATCTTCTCTGGTAAGCATGGGGATCTTTTCCAGGTCTTCCTGGGGAGACGGGTTTTCCTGATATTCCCTTAACGCTTTTGTCTGAATGATTAACCGGTCAATCTCTTCTTCAGAAAGAGATGCCTTATATTCAGCAAGCTTTCCTGCTGTTTTTCTGTCTTCTTCCGCTGTTAAGTTCTTTTTGGGGCTGACGGTTAATACTGCCTCAAAAGGATTATCTAACAGATACTCTCTGATCAGCTGTTCAAAATAGCCGTCATCCACTACTTTCTTTAAATAATCAAAGGTGGCCTGATACTGTAAATGCATCATGGGATCCCCATCATAAAGCCAGCTGTCCATACACTGAAGTCCATACATCAGCCCTTTTGGTGCGGAACCGTAATCTGCTTCCCGATAACGGAATTCATAGTAATTCATGCCTGCCTTTAAACTCTTTTTATTAATGCCCTCATCTGCCAGCTTTCTTAAGGTTCCCTTGACCACTGCAAGGAACTCTCCCAGCTGCTCTTTATTTGCATTCTTTGCAATCACAGTAAAATACGGCTGCAAAATCCCGCTGTTGTATCCGCCAAGAATATCCTGACCAATTCCTGCATCAATCAGTGCCTGCTTTAAAGGAGCACCTGGCGCATCAAGAAGGGTATACTCAAGAATCTGAAATGCCACATACAGTTTGGGGTCTAAATCGGTACCAACTACGGTGTTGATGGAAAGATAGGTGGCGTTTTCTTCAGATTCCCCTTCTGTTATGGAATAGAATGTCTCTTCCTGTACCGGATGTTCAAACGGTTTCTGTCTCTCAATTCTGGAATCAACCTCTGCCTGATCATAGCGGCTTAAATACTCACGGTCCAGCCATGTAAGCTTTTCTTCCATATCCATATCGCCATAAAGATAAATATAGCTGTTGGAGGGGTGATAATACTTACTGTGGAAATTTAAGAATTCCTCATATGTGAGATCCGGGATAAAGGATGGATCTCCGCCGGATTCCTGACCATAGCAGTTATCCGGGAAAAGTACCTTTCTGGTAAAACGGTCAAGAACTTCTTCCGGAGAGGAAAAAGCACCTTTCATTTCGTTGTAAACCACTCCGTTGTAGATTAAATCCGAGTCTTTATCTTCCAGCTCATAATGCCAGCCTTCCTGCATAAAGATCTTTTCTTCTTTATAAATGTTGGGATGAAGCACTGCATCCATATAGACATTCATCAGGTTATGAAAATCCTTTTCATTGCAGCTGGCAACCGGGTATACGGTTTTATCCGGATAAGTCATGGCATTTAAGAATGTATTAAGGGAACCTTTGACCAGTTCCACAAAAGGGTCTTTTACAGGGAACTGATCAGAACCGCATAAAACGCTGTGTTCCAGAATGTGTGCCACTCCAGTGCTGTCCCCCGGAGGAGTCCTGAATCCAATGTTAAATACCTTATTATCATCGTCACATGGTATAATGAAAATTCTGGCTCCGCTTTTCTTATGATGGAGTACGCAACCTGTGGCGTTTAACTCCGCAATTTCTTTTTCCTCCACAACCTCATAGGCTGAAAGTTTTTTTAATTGATTCATATATGATTTCTTCCTCCTGCAAATTCTGTATTAATTACATATTGCCCACTAATTTGTCTTTTAATATAGCCGCACATTCCCTGACGCAAAAATGTAGAAAAAGAACAGGATCGGATCCGCAGGATATTCCGTAAATATCAGGTATACCCCATTTTTTCGCAATTTGCTGGGCGCGAAATACGTGAAAATCACTGGTCAGCACTCCCACTCTTATGGGTTTATCGGGCACCTCTTCAAATGCCCCCGGAACCACAATGCCCGGGCTGTTTAACCGGCTGGCCTTTTTCCTTGCCTGGTCCTCTTCAATGGCTACACGGCTGTATGCAATATTCTCAACCGTACTGAAAGAACGTGTTTCTAAAATAAGCTGTTCATCTCTTACACCATTATAAATCAGATAATCTCTCATGGCCTCTGCCTCGGCAACCGGCTCATCTTCTCCCCTGGCACCGGATAAAACAAGAATGGTGCCCGGGTTCTTATCCACATATTCCACCGCCTTATCCAGGCGTTTTTTTAAGGATTTCGTAATTCCTGTTTCCTTTACTTTTGCCCCCAGAACGATCACATAGTCCAGATTTGAAGTATCACGGACAGCCACACCTGTAAATACCAGAATCTCAACCACAGCAAACACTAAAAGGCCGGTGCAGCACATGGTGGCAGCTGAAACCGGAACCCACAAAGGTACTTTATCCTTATGCTTTATATAGGTTTCCCATCCTCCTGCCAATAACATGCATATGGCGGCGAAAAACAGCCAGATCAGGGAAAAAGATGTGGTTAAACCGGAGTAAACCACAATCACGATATAATAAATGACACATATAACAGCTATCAGCCACAAAATCCATATCATACGTAAGCCTCCGCTCTGTCAGCTTCTAATTTATTTAAACTGATTTAGACTTTCTATAGCATACCACAATATGGCAGTTTCTACAACAACCACCCTGATTTGCAAGAAAAGAAAAACACCATCCGGCAGTTACCTGCCATGCCGGACAGTGCTTAAAATCTGATTTTAATTTATTCCATTTCACTTCTGCGAAGAATATCATATGGTTCCAACTGTTCATCAAGTTCCACAAAAAGGATCTGTCTTGAATGAGGTGCACTTTCCTGCGCCTTGCCTTCTTCATTCCAGATACCTTTCACTGTTACCTCCAGGTTTCTTCCGTCAGGCTTCATCACCTCTATGGTTTCTCCCACAGTAAATTTATTCTTCTGCTCGATTCTTGCAAACCCTCTTTCATCAACAGCTTCAACCGTTCCTAAATAGGTATAGTTTTTTACATAGGTGTTGTTGTCATAAATCTGAGTGGTTTCATCAGGCTTGCCGAAATAAAAGCCGGTTGTAAACTCTCTGTAGGTACATTTTCCGATTTCCGAACGGTACCAGTCCATATTAGCTTTATAAAGTTCAGGATCTTTGTTGTAATCGTCAATGGCTTTCCGGTAAGTTCTTGCCACCGTTGCCACATAAAGAGCCGTTTTCATACGTCCTTCTATCTTAAAGCTGTCAATTCCCGCATCCATCATCTCCGGAATATATTCAATCATGCATAAATCCTTGGAATTAAAGATATAAGTACCACGTTCATTTTCATAAACCGGCATATACTCGCCCGGACGTTTTTCTTCCACAAGGGAATATTTCCATCTGCAGGGATGGGTACAGGCTCCCTGGTTTGCATCTCTGCCGGTCATATAATTGCTCAGTAAACAACGGCCGGAATAGGACATGCACATGGCTCCGTGTATAAAGCTTTCAATCTCTAAATCTTCCGGAATCTTTCCCCGGATTTCTTTAATCTCAGCAAGGGACAATTCTCTGGCTGATACCACACGTTTTGCTCCCAGCTGATGCCAGAACAGATAAGTTCCGTAATTTGTATTGTTGGCCTGAGTGCTGATATGAAGCTCCATATCCGGAATCACCCGTTTTGCAATGGCAAATACACCCGGATCGGAAATAATCACCGCATCTGGTTTTATTTCTTTTAATTCATTAAAATATTCCTCTACTCCGGAAAGATCATCGTTGTGAGCCAGAATATTGGCTGTAATATAAACTTTTACCCCATGTTTGTGGGCAAAGGCAATTCCTTCCCGGATATCATCATTTGTGAAGTTTTTTGCCTTGGCTCGCAGTCCAAAGGCTTCTCCTCCGATATAAACAGCATCTGCACCGTAAATGACTGCGGTTTTTAACACTTCCAGGCTGCCTGCCGGAATCAAAAGTTCGGTCTTTCTCATGAAACTCCTCTCTCGTACTTCTCTTTTAAAATGCTGACGGTAATTCCGTCTCCAATTGGAACCACCGATGTAATAAGCTGGTCACAATGCTTTAATTCAAACAGATATTCCCGCATCCGGGTGTGAATGGTCCGGTTGCGCCGCTCTACTGCATAGCGGGATTCTATAATATCTCCATCCTGAAGAACATTGTCTGAAATAAGCATTCCTCCTGGCCTTAAAAGTTCAAGAATTCTGGGAAGCCAGATTAAATACTGGCCCTTGGCGGCATCTAAAAAGACAAGGTCAAAGGGGCCGCTAAGCCCCTCTAATACCTCCTCTGCATCCCCTTCATACAGGGTAATCCGATCCGTTTCTCCAGCTTTTTCAAAGTTCGACTTCGCCTGGGGAATTCTTTTCTCGTATTTTTCTATGGTAGTGATATGGCAGTTACGGGGCATAACCTCTGCCATTAAAAGAGCAGAATATCCAACCGCTGTTCCAACCTCCAATATGGCCTGTGGCTGCATGGCGGCAGTCATTGTCTGTAAAAAAGCGGCGGTTTCTTCCCGGATCACCGGAACCCCTTCCAATCTTGCCTTTTCTCCAATCTCTGTAAGAAGACCGCTGCGGTCTGTCTCCAGAGATTTAATATATTCCGTTATCCTGTCGTTAACAATCATTGTTTATCTTTCTTTTCCTCCGTATTATCATTCATCATCTGAAGGATCTCCTTGGAGGTCATGGAAGTATTAAAGGTATAGATACCCGGATTCACCTTATAATCAAAGAACTCTGCCTGTATAATAAAGGAATATTCATTGGCAATTAAGCCGCTTCCCTTTAAGAGTCTGGCTACCCGCGCAGCTGATGCACCCTTTTCCACCGTAATGTTCTTATCCTGGCCGGGTTTTTGTTCAACTGCGGAGGCATAGAATATCTCATGACCAAAATCATAGCCTCTGGTCACACCTTCATACAGCAGCATTACGACCAGTGCAAAAATGATAAGTCTGGAGGATATGGCTATGATCGCTCCTGTTATTTTATTTATCTCATTCGTTGTCCGGCTCATAACGATCCATTCCTTTCGCCTTAAAGGCAGAAGTTATAAAAACTCCTAAACCTCCATAATGATCGGTAGAATCATGGGATTACGCTTCATACGCTTCCAAAGGAAATCGCTTAAGCTGTCCCGGATAATATTCTTGATTTTACCCCAGTCGTTGATTTTGCGTTCCAGGCAGTCCTGAACTGCGTCATTTACAATGGTTCTTGCCTCTTCCATCAGATCCTCAGATTCTCTTACATATACAAATCCTCTGGACACAATGTCCGGTCCTGCAAGAAGCTGATTGGAATATTTCTCCAGAGTCAGCACAACCACGATAATTCCGTTCTGTGCCAGATTCTGTCTGTCTCTTAATACGATATTGCCTACATCACCAACTCCAAGTCCGTCTACCAGGATACCTCCGGACTGAACGTGATCTACTACTTTCCAGGATTCTGAACCCAGCTCCACTACGTCACCGGAGGACATGATAATTACGTTCTCCTTTGGAATACCCATGGACTGAACCACACTCTTTTGTGCAATTAAGTGACGGTATTCTCCATGTACCGGAATGGCGTACTGAGGACGAACCAGGGCATACATAAGCTTAATCTCTTCCTGACATGCGTGTCCGGATACATGGGTATCTTCACAGATTACCTCAGCACCCTTCATGGAAAGCTCATTTACTACCTTGGAAACTGCTTTTTCATTGCCAGGAATCGGGTTGGAGCTTAATATAATCACGTCATTTGGCTTAATGGAAACCTTCTTATGAGTACTTCCAGCCATACGGGAAAGAGCTGCCATGGATTCTCCCTGGCTTCCCGTAGTGATCAGCACGGTCTGCTCATCGGGATAATTCTTCAGCTGATCAATGTCAATTAATGTGCCTTCCGGGATATCAATGTAACCCAGTTCACTGGCCGTACCAATTACATTGACCATACTTCTACCTTCTACTACAACTTTACGCCCGTTCTTGGCAGCGGAATTGATTACCTGCTGCACACGGTCCACGTTGGAGGCAAAGGTTGCCACTATAATACGGTTATTCTTATGATCTGCAAATATATTATCAAAGGTTTTTCCAACCGTCTTTTCCGACTGGGTAAAGCCTGGTCTCATGGCATTGGTACTGTCACACATGAGGGCAAGCACGCCTTTTTTTCCAAGTTCTGCAAAACGCTCTAAATCTGCCGGTTCCCCAAATACGGGAGTATAGTCAATCTTAAAGTCTCCTGTATGAAGAATCACACCTGCAGGTGAGAAAATAGCAAGAGCAGATGCATCGGCGATGCTGTGGTTTGTCTTGATGAATTCAATACGGAAGCAGCCTAAATTAATGGACTGTCCATGTTTAATCACCTTTCTCTTGGTGTTTTTCAAAAGATTATGTTCTTTTAATTTGTTCTCGATTAATGCGATGGTCAGTTTGGTACCATAAACCGGCACATTGATCTCTTTTAAAATATAAGGGAGCGCACCGATATGGTCCTCGTGACCATGGGTGATTACAAATCCCTTTACTTTGTTAATGTTTTGTTTCAAATAGGAAACATCCGGGATTACCAGGTCGATTCCAAGCATATCATCTGTGGGAAATGCCAGTCCGCAGTCCACAACAATGATGCTGTCCTCGTATTCAAAAGCAGTGATATTCATACCAATCTGCTCCATTCCTCCTAAGGGAATGATTTTTACTTTCGCGTTGCTGTCTTGTTTCTTCAATCTTTTACCTCCGTTTTATTATTTCCCGTCCTGATCTTCTTCCATTTTCTCCCGGCATTCCCTGCAGTACCCGTGAAGTTTCACTTCATGATCTGTTACCATAAACCCCTCTGTATCAAGAAGTGCCTGTTCCAGAGTATCTAAAAGGTCACCTTTAAAAGAAAATACTTTTTGGCATCGGCTGCAAATGGCATGGTGGTGGTGGTGTCCGGACTCACGATTAAAGCCCCCCAGTTCGTAGCGGGCAAACCCATCATCAAAGCTGACCTTATCAATCACTGACAAATCCACCAGCACCTGTACAGTCCTGTAAATCGTGGCAAGTCCTATCTCCGGGCAGCTCTGTCTGGCCAGATCATAAATCTCCTCTGCAGTCAGATGTTCTCCCGGACGCTCAGCCATGAGTTCCAGCACCAGCATACGCTGATTGGTCACCTTGAGTCCTTTTTTTCGAAGCATATCTTTAAAAACTTCCTGTTCCATACAACAGTCCCTCAACCACTTACCATCATTTTTCAATATCCACATCCGCTCCGTCAAGCAGTTCGGAAAATATTTTAAATAAATAATCTATCTCGTTATCATCCTCAACAAACTCATACAAAGCTTCTTCTTCATTCTGCTTTGACATGTCTTTTAAGATGTAACATTCTCCTTCTTCATCCTCATCTGTGGAATCAGTTACCAACAGATAATTCATACCATTAATTCTGGTTTCTTCTAAAACATATAAAACAATTTCTTCCCCTTCGTCATTGGTCAGGGTAATTTTTCTCTCTTCACTGTTCATTGCCTGTCTCCCGTTTTAAACTGTCTAAATAGCCCTGCAGAATCAGTCCTGCTGCCACCTTGTCAATCACTGCTTTCCGGTTTTCCCGTCTCACACCGCTCTCCATTAAAATTTTCTCAGAAGCGGCAGTAGTCAGTCTCTCATCCCATAAAACCACAGGAAGTTTTGTCCGGCGTTCCAGCATATCTTTAAATTCCTCAGTCTTCTTAGCTCTGTCTCCAGCCGTGTTATTCATATTCTTAGGATAACCCAAAACAATGGTTTCAATCTCAAAATCCTGAATCAGTTCCTCAATCCGGGCACAGGTTCTTCTCAGTTTATTTTCTTCTTCTCTCGTAATTGTCTCCACACCCTGGGCAGTTATACCCAGTAAGTCGGAAACTGCAACTCCCACAGTCTTAGAACCGTAATCAAGTCCCATGATTCTCATATTTCCTCTTTCCTGTCCATGCTTTTTGGACATAAAGGTATGTTCCTTAGAACGTTCCTCTTTCCTGTCCATGCTTTTTGGACATAAAGGTATGTTCCTTAGAACGTTCCTCTTTCCTGTCCATGCTTTCTGGACATAAAGGTATGTCCGCAGGACGCTCCTCTTTCCTGTCCATGCTTTTTGGACAACAAAACAAAGCTGGTTCGCAGCCAACTAGATAAAAACAAACTGCCAGACTCCGCCTCTTACCACTTCATCTGACAGCTGTAACGCATTCATTGCAAAGGTCTTATAGAGTTGAATCCTACCCGACTGACACCAAATGGCGTCATTACTTTAACTTCGTATCAATATATACCCGCATCAGTTCTTCCAGAATCTCGTCCCGTTCCACTTTCATGATCAGACTTCTGGCATTCTTATGGCTGGTGATATAGGTAGGGTCACCTGACATAATATACCCCACAATCTGGTTAACCGGATTATAGCCTTTTTCTGTGAGGGCAATATAAACCTGTTCCAGTACCTGACTTACGTCCAGCTTATTCTCCTGGACTGCTTTAAAAAATTGTGTATTATGAATATCGCCCATGTTTCTCACGTCCTTTAACTGTTCTCCTTTATTTTAAACCATAATCATGGATTCGGCAAGACAAAAATAATTTTTGTCTCTTAACATTTTAAAAATATAATTTCATCTGTCAGCATTTTCCATAAAGTTCCCTTTATCATCCTGCCTTTTATTCCTTCTTCAAAAGGCACTGCTGCTTTAATATACTCCTTAGTATGGCCAATCACGTAACGCTTTCCATCCACCTCATATTCCTCTTCCATCAGCACTTCGGTCTGACTTCCCAAATGAGATTCACGGTAAGAAAGTGACATCTCCCGTTCCAGCGCCAGAAGCTCACCGCTTCGTTTTGCTTTTACTGATTCGGGGATCTGATCCGGCATATCTGCCGCTCTGGTTCCGTTTCTCACCGAATATTTAAACACATGCATTTCGTAAAACTGGAGTTTCTTTAAATATTCTCTGGTAGTTTCAAATTCAGCGTCGGTTTCCCCAGGAAACCCTACTATGATATCGGTCGTTATTGCAGGATTCTTAAATGCGCTGCGAAGAAGCTCACAGCCTGTTAAGTATTCTTTGGTGTTATATCTCCGGTTCATACGCTTTAAGGTGGCATCACAGCCGCTTTGTAATGACAGATGGAAATGAGGACATATCTTTTCCATCCCGGCAAGAGCTGCCGCAAATTCTTTGGTTATAATCCTTGGTTCCAGGGAACCCAGACGAATTCGTTTGATTTCCGGTATTTCATGTACTTTTATAATTAATTCCAGCAGGCCGATTCTCTCCTCTGCAGGAAAATCCATGCCGTAAGAGCTTAAATGAATTCCTGTTAAAACAGCTTCCTCATATCCCAGCGCTGCCAGCCGTGTGATCTCTTCCACCACTTCCTGGGGCTTTCTGCTTCTGACCCGTCCTCTGGTGTACGGGATGATGCAGTAACTGCAGAACTGATTGCAACCGTCCTGCACCTTTACAAATGCTCTGGTGTGATCACCGACCCTGCTGATGGAAAGGTTCTCATATTCAGCGGTATGACTGATGTCAATCACGGTTTCTTCCTCTGTGACTTTATTCTGTGCAAAGTAATCCTCCAGAATGGAAACCAGCTCTGTCTTCTTATTATTTCCTATCACCAGATCGACTGCTTCGTCTTTTTTCAATTCTTCGCCTGCTGCCTGGACATAGCATCCGGCTGCAATAACGACTGCACCGGGATTCATTTTCTTGGCGCGGTGAAGCATCTGTCTGGATTTGCGGTCAGCAATGTTGGTTACAGAACAGGTGTTGATAATATAAACGTCTGCTCCCTCTGCAAATGGTACAATCTCATAGCCTGCGTTTTCCAAAAGCTGCTGCATCGCTTCTGTTTCATATGAATTTACCTTGCACCCAAGGTTATGCAGGGCTGCCTTTCTCATTTTATTTTCTCCTATCTAAATATTGCTTAAATTTTCAGTATTTTCATGTAAAATTACCATTGACTTTTATACAATAAATCAGTAGTATTGAAGTGAAAAAGGGGGCGATTCCCTGATTAATAAAAGAGCTCACGCAAGGAGGTTTTTCACATGAAAACAGTTCGTATATCTTTAAATTCCATCGACAAAGTAAAATCTTTCGTAAATGACCTGACAAAATTTGATACAGACTTTGATCTTGTTTCCGGTAGATATGTGATCGACGCAAAATCCATTATGGGTATTTTCAGCCTGGATTTATCCAAGCCGATTGATTTAAATATTCATTCCGAAAGCGCTGTCGATGAAATCTTAAACATTTTATCTCCATATATTGTAGATTAACTTGATTAAGAGTTATTGAGAAATGGGATCCGTCCTTTTAATAAGGAGCCGGACCCCATTTTTTCTTTAACACCAGACTTTTTCTACGGTACGAATGGCCGTCTCAACCAGCTCATCAATCTTTTCTTCCAGTTTTTCTTCTGAACGCTCAATCATTTTAATGCTAGGCTTGGTAACGGGGTGCTTTGCAACAAAGATGGTGCAGCAGTCCTCAAAAGGAAGTACAGAAGTTTCATAAGTTCCGATTTTTTCTGATACGTCAACAATCTCCTGCTTATCAAAACCGATTACCGGACGGAATACCGGAATTGTACAGGCTGCATCTGTAGCTGCCAGTGACTGCATGGTCTGTGAAGCTACCTGTCCGATACTTTCTCCTGTGATTAATGCCTGCGCTCCTGCTTCTCCTGCCAGATGCTCAGCAATCCGCATCATATAACGTCTCATAATGATTGTAAGTTCCTCATGAGGACATTTGTCATAAATATAAAGCTGAATGTCAGTAAAATTCACGATATGAAGGTGAACCGGTCCGGAATACCTGGAAACCAGCTTTGCAAGGTCGATGACCTTTTCCTTTGCCCGTTCGCTGGTATAGGGAGGAGCATGGAAATAGACTGCGTCAATTTTAACTCCCCGTTTTGCAATCATATAACCGGCTACGGGACTATCAATTCCACCGGATAATAAAAGCATGGCTTTACCGTTGGTTCCTACCGGCATTCCGCCCGGTCCAGGAATAATTTTGGAATATATATTAA
The DNA here is from genome assembly GCA_013036995.1 of Lacrimispora defluvii. GTDB lineage: Bacteria > Bacillota > Clostridia > Lachnospirales > Lachnospiraceae > Lacrimispora > Lacrimispora defluvii. The sequence continues at coordinate 117,741 of JAAOXG010000001.1, read as the reverse complement.
TTTTATTTCTGACTTCTACATAAAGCATAACTTCCGGATTATGAACATCAACTTTTGTATCGGGAAATGTATGAAGAATTACTTCTCCCAAATCCCTGTTAATCTGTTCTGAGTTAACCGGATACCGTTTGTTTCCTCTTCTTGCATAGACTTTAAATGTAAAATGCTTATCGTCATAATACTGGTCCACATAAGTTAAAACCTGTTGTTTTAAATCCTCATAACCATTGTCCTCCACCTGAACCATAGGGCAGATGGCCGCGATTCCGAATATGCGGCTTAATGATTCCACAACTTCATCAAAGTCGAATTCCGACTGAGCAGTAGCATAGATACGTCCTGATTCCTTGGAAACGATAAAATCTCCATCCAGCCTCTTTAATGCATGGCGGATGTGTGCTACAAGAGCATCCTCAAATAAGAAACGGTTTTTTCCTTTTACACCAATTTCTGCGTATTTAATTAAAAATGATTGATATTGCATCTGTTGTCCTTTCTTTAAAAACCCATCTAGCCTCTCTGGTACCGCCTGAGTACAGGCAGCAGTTCCTTTAAAGTTTGAATGCAGTAGTCCACTTCTTCCCTTGTGTTAAAAACTCCGAAACTGAATCTTAAGGTGGAATCCAAAAGTTCCGGTTTTATACCAATTCCTTTTAAGGTTCCGCTGACAGCCGGATGATTGGAGGAACAGGCTGAACCAGAAGATACATAGATTTCTTTCTCCTCCAGTGCGTGAAGGAGTACTTCACTGCGGATTCCGGAAAAACTGGCACTTACAATCTGCGGTGCCGACAATTCTCCTTTTAAGCTGTTTATGGTTACCCCGTCTATTTCTGACAGTCTGTCAATTAAATAATCCTTAAGCTCTGTAATTGCACGGATTTTTTCTCTGTGATTGGTGTACATAAAGTTTGCGGCTGCAGACAGGCCCGCAACACCCGGAACATTTTCCGTACCGGAGCGCATGCCTCTTTGCTGGCCTCCGCCATAAATCATGGGTCTTATTTTAACCCGCTTGTCGATGTAAAGAAAACCGACCCCTTTTGGGCCATGTATTTTGTGAGCGCTTACTGAGAGCAGGTCAATTCCCTGGCTCTTTGGCCGGATCAAAAGCTTTCCATAAGCCTGTATGGCATCTACATGAAATAAAATGTTTGGATTTTTCTTTTTAATAATTTTAGAAATAGCTTCCACTGGTTCAATGGCGCCGATTTCATTGTTTACATACATGATGGAAACCAGAATTGTCTCAGGACAGATTGCTTCCTCCAATTCTTCCAGGTTAATATGACCCTGTCCGTCAACGGAAAGATAGGTCACCCGAAATCCCTGCTCTTCCAGATAGGCAAGAGGATTGTATACGGAAGCATGTTCAATTCCAGTACTGATAATATGGTTTCCCGCCCGTTTATTGGCCATGGCGGTCTCAATGATAGCCATATTGTTGGACTCAGAACCGCCGGATGTAAATACGATTTCCTTTGCAGCCACCTTTAAGGTACCTGCTATGGTTTCGGCAGCTTCTTTGATATACCGTTCCGCATCCAGTCCTTTTTTATGCCTGGCTGATGGATTTCCATAATCCTCCATCATTGTTTTTATTACAATCTCTTTTACCGGCTCCAGAACTTTGGTCGTTGCCGAATTATCAAAATATGCTTCCATTTATGTCATCTCCCTAAACGCTTTCCAACTGGAACCCAAGTACGGAAAGAACGAAAAGTCCCGCTGTTTCCGTGCGTAAAATACGTTTTCCCAGTGTAATTGTATGTGCGCCGTATGATTCTCCAAGTTCCACTTCTCCGTCTTCAAAGCCGCCTTCCGGTCCGATAAAGATTCCAACTTTCATTCCCGGTTTTATGCGGGAAACAATATCTCTTGTATGAATCATTCCTTCGGCATGTTCAAAAGGAAGCAAAAGAATGTCAAATTCCTTTGCATATTCAAAGGCTTCCCGAAGAGTCTTCACACCGGTCACTTCCGGAATCAAAAGCCGTTTGGACTGCTTGGCCGCACTTTCAGAAACAGCCGCCCAGCGTTTAATTTTTGACTCCTCTTTCTTTTTATCGAGCTTCACCACAGCGCGCTTCGTTTCAACTGGAATGATCTTAAACGCTCCAAGTTCAACTGCCTTTTGTATGATCAGTTCCATCTTGTCGCTTTTGGGAAGTCCCTGAAATAAATAAATCTCCACAGGCAGCTCCGTACCGCCTTCCCGGATCTCTAATATCTTTGCCATAACCTCATCAGAAGAAATGGACAGAATTTCACACAAATAATCCTTATCCACTCCATTGCTAATCAAAATTTCTTCTCCAGGTCCCATGCGAAGAACATTTTTTATATGGTTTACATCCGTTCCGGCAATCCGGACCGTGGTCTCCCCGATCTGATCCTGCTGCACAAAAAAATGATACATTGTTTCCTCTTTCCTGTCCATGCTTTTTGGACATAAAGGTATGTCCGTGCTCCTATTTCTTTCTGACTGTCACAGAAACCCATTCTCCCTGGTAGGTAATCTCCACCAGTTCAAAGGCATCATTGGCAGCAAATGCCTGCTTTACAGCTTCTTCCTTCATATTAATGATACCGGAAGTAATAAATACAGTTCCTTTCTTCATATGAACCGGAATTTCCTTCTGTAAAGGGATAATGACATCAGCAAGAATGTTGGCCACAACTACATCATATTTTTCAAAGCCTGCAGCTTCTTTTACTTCTTTGTCATCGATGATATTGCCTTTTAAAACCTTAAATTTCTCTGGATCTATGTGGTTGGATTCCATATTTTCCATAACGGCAGTAATGGCATTTTCATCTAAGTCTGTTCCAAATACTTCCCCTGCCCCAAGCTTAAGTGCTGTAATTCCAAGAATCCCGCTACCAGTACCCACATCAAGAACAAGGTCACCCGGTTTTACATATTTTTTTAACTGGCGGATGCAAAGCTGTGTGGTCTCGTGCTGTCCTGTTCCAAAGGCAGTACCTGGATCAATTTCGATCAGTAGTTTTTCCTTATGCTCTTCCGGGATCTCCTCCCAGGTAGGTTTAATTAAAATATCGTCAACAGTAAATGGTTTAAAATACTGTTTCCAGTTGTTAATCCAGTCTTTGTCCTCAGTCTCACTGGTTTCAATAGTACGGGCTCCCAGGTCCGTAAACATGGAAAGCTCGTCAAGTCCCTCTTCCACCTTTATTAACATCTCTTCTATATTGGTATCAGAGTCCGGATCTAAGTAAAAGCTGACTCTCGCCACTCCCTCATCCGGGGGCAGTTCCGGAAGAATGTCAATGAACATCCCTTTTGTTTCTGCTTCTGTAAGAGGAATATTGTCTTCGATTTCGATTCCTTCAATTCCAATTTCATCAAACATGCTGCTGACTAAATCAACAGCCTCCGTTGTTGTAGTAAGAGTAAATTTCTTCCATTTCATAACAATTCCCTATCCTTTTATAATTTTCACAAAGAGACACAACAAAACCACAAGCACAACAGGGCGTACAATCTTAAGCCCGTTTTTCACCACAAGTCCGGAACCGATGTAATGTCCTGCAATACAGAATACACCAGCTGCCAGACCAAGTGGAATTAAAACCTTACCATTTATTAAAAATGTTGTCAGAGCAGCAATGTTTGAAGATAAATTAATCACCTTGGTGGTTCCGGAAGCACTTCTGATATCCATTCCTGCAAGGCCGGTCAGTATAAGAAGCAAAAACGTTCCCGTTCCAGGTCCGTAAAAGCCGTCATAGCAGCCAATCACAAGGGCAGCCCCCATTGTGATCAGAATCATGTTTCTCTCAGATACTTCCTTATTACCTTCCTGCTCTCCCAAATCTTTATTCTTTAATACATAAAACGCAACAACCGGCAGTGCCACTAACATCATGGTCTTTAACACCGTCTCACTTGCAAGCATGGATAAATGGGCTCCAATGACAGAACCTCCTATTGCCAGAAGTGCTGCGCACAAAGACAGTTTCACTTTGATATAACCATTTTTTGCAAACCGTGCCGTAGAGACCACAGTCCCCATGGCAGATCCCAACTTATTGGTACCAATTGCAAGATGGGGAGGTATTCCCGCAGCGAGATAAGCAGGCAGTGAAATAAGTCCTCCTCCGCCGGCAATGGAATCTATCAGACCAGCCAGAAATACAAGAGGACACACAATTAAGTATTGATTCATCTTCTGTTTCCTTTCTTTCGTCGAATCCTATTGGAATAAAAAACCTTCACAAGGAAAACCACATGATATCATAACATACAATGATATGGGTTGCAAGCTCAGAAAATCGGGCTTTCTCCGGTATATTCCGGAAAAAATATATTTTTTTATTTTTTTTTAAAAAGAATGCAATAAAATTTCCACTTGGTGCATTAACTAATTGAACGGATGAAAAAGACTTTTGTTCCGTAGCAGATATAAGGGCAAAAAAAACATATCAAGTAAACGAAATTCCTTGATGCATTACACCCCATCACACCCGCCTGAGTGTCTGTGACCGGAACAGAATCTTTTTTACAAAATTACAATCTAAAGGCAATTAGAATTTGTAATGAAAAACAGGAGAAATTTGGAACGGCTGATTATTCAGTCATCTCAAATGTCTCCTGTTTTTTTTATGAACTTACATTATTTGAGCAAAAGTGAAAGAACTTTAGGCCTGGCCCCTTTTTCATATCTAAATTTTAATGCATGCCGTATTATTTCTGGTAAATAATATTTATCATTATCTACTTTTAAATACCCTTCTTGTTTCATCAGCTTTTCTTCTACTGCGGTAAGTCCAAATGTATCATTATAAAATGGTAGTGTCTTTTTTTCTTCGGGAGCATGTTCAAGTTTATCAAATATAGGCTTTAAAGCTGCTATTTCTTGTTTTACTTCATCAATCTTTTTATTTGAACAATTTGGTACTGCTCTTTTTATTTCAGCTGGCATTATATATCGATCCTCATATATAGTCTTTCCAATATCACTTGTAGCATATTGCAAAAATCTAATTATATCTCTTGCCTGTAATTGTCCGTTAAAGTCGGATAGCGCAGCAAGTATCCACCTTGATGAATATGCTTCATTTGAAGTTGCCTTTCCTAACTTGTCCCCCCATAATCTAGTTAGATTTTTTTCAATTACTATTTGAGGAGCTTCTTCTACTTTAACTTGTTCATTATAATATCCTGGAACAGCTTGACTTACGAGCCACACCACTAACCGTAGTGCTTCTATTCTAGACCATTTTAATTCTACAGAATTATATAGAGTACTGAATTGTTCAAAATTTACTTCTATAGAATCCCTAGCTAAATCTTTACGCAAAAACACAATGCATCCAATATTTTTATATTTTACTCTCAATTCATTTACTAATTCCTGACATAAACCAAGAATAGCATTTTTTTCGTTTTTAGATGTTAATGTATTAATAAATATTTCTTCTAAACCATCAAACATCAAGACCACTTTTCTATTTATTGTTTCTAAATATTTATCTAATTGGCTTAAGTCATCACATTTCAGACCTAAAGATCTAATAATTAAATTTTCCCATATTTGCTTCCATTCTAATGAATCATATTGTTGTCTAACACTTGTTTTGATTTCGTTTCTATTATCTAACCATACAGAATTACTCATATCTGAGTCAGTATTTTTATTATATTTCTCAATAGCCAATTGTAATAAATCATTAAAACCAGTAGCATTATTAGACGCCAATATAGGTACAATATTTATAATATGATGATTTTCATTTACATGTATGCCTTCCATATTTTCAATAAATGATTCCCAATAAACATTTCTCAATAATTCTCTGTAAAGAAATGTTTTACCCGAACCTTTAGCGCCCATTATTACGGTACTAGGTATATTACTTTTAAATTTTTTAATTAAATTATTAATAGGTGAAGTCATTAAAATATTAAAAGCAACATTACCTTCAGCGTTAATTTGTTTATAAGCTAGATTATTAATCTTCTTAATAATTTCATCTCGGTCATTTAAAACACCAAAATCTTTATCATCTTCCTTATATATATAATTACTTTTAACTAATGAATATATCTTTTTATAAAAATCTCTACTTTCTAAATTATTCATTATTTGTTTTAAAGATTCCAGGTGCACAAGTTCACTGGCAAATGGAAGTTCTGTCACTAAATTATCAGTTAAATACTCATCATTTTCCGCCTGATTATTATCATATATAGCAATTAAACTACTAATAATATCAGTTGTATCCATCCCATCAGGAATCATAGTCAAAAATATTTCAGGTAATATTGTGCTTTCTTTTAATGGTAGACCTTTATTCATTTCTCGTAACAAAAGCTCTGTTCCTTTAATTGATTGAAAAGAAGTAGATGTGACTAAATATTTCTTAACTCTAGGATCAAATAATAAAGGAGCTGAAAACTCACTGATCCCTGCTCTTAAGTCAACCAAAACTGCAGCGGCATTTAATTTGCTTCCTAACTTTGATAAGACCTCACCCAATATAAACTTTTTATTATAGCTGTTAGCTATACTTTCTGGACTCGAATACATATCAAGAAGCTGTTCCACATATCTATAAGTTGGTAAAACAATATGCTCTATTACTCTAACGTCAGTTTCAATTTTAAAAGACATCTGGCTTATCTTGTCCGCAACTAATTCTACAATCATATTAACGTCATCTGTACCTTGAATAACTTCTAATAGATCTAAATAACTGAATGGATTCTCTTCACCTGTTGCAGTTAACCATGTTAAACCAGGAGCTTCAATATCAGAATCAACAATAAGTAATTTGGAAGAATCTTTATTATCAGTAAGAGATGACCATGCCTTAAGAAATGCTAGCAACGAAAGTGTTCTCCCCACTCCTCCTTTATAAGAATGAAAAGCGATTACAGGACTGCCAGGTAATGATTGATTTACCATTTCCTCTTCATATGCAGATTTATTATAAAGAACATTTTTAAATAAAGGAAATATTTGTGAAGATTTTTCTCCTGTTTCACTAGTCTCAAAAAAAATAGACAAGTAACTATTTGTACCAATATCTAATAGTATCTTATTTTCTGATTGTATATATTTATTTTCAAATATTTTATATAAAGTTTCTTGTACGGCCTGTTTATTCTCCATATTATTTATATAGATAATTACCTCTGAAAAATAAACCTCTATATCTAAAATATCTTTACCCAACTTATCTTTATTCAAAAGTAAACAACGTTCTACATCTTTCCAAGTATAAAGTAACATAGAATTCACGCCCTTTCTGCTATCCAACATGCTATCTTTCTCAATTCATCTTCAAACATTTTATCTTGCAATTTATCCTCTTCCTTTAACCTAATACAATATCTACATAATTGATGATAATTTTCAGATGATACAGAATCATGATGTACAGTTTTTAATTGTGGAAATTTAAATGCTCCCTGCTGTCCCAATTCTCTTAAAATTCTTTCCAAATTATGACTCCCCAAAACATTTTTTCTTAAATCATTACTATTTGCAAGTATATTTTGGGGGTTCTCCTCATGCCATTTATCCAATAAAAGAAATTTCAAACCGCATTCAACCGAATACGATAATAGCAGCCTTCTGCTATTAATATTTGCATTACATTCATATAACTTTTTATAAGCTGAAAAATGTTTTTTATATCCCTGTCTATAATCTTTCTTATCTGCAAGTATCAAATGTTATCCCCCCTTCTATATCTCTTATCTAGTATACTATATAAACGTAACAAAAGAAAGCATAGTAAAATTAAAATTACTATACTTTCTAATAATTATTCATATGATATTCACTGAACCCATGCCCCGTCAGCCCCCACCTTATAACCATCCGGCGTGACTGTATTCAAAAGAAGTCTGCCCTGTGTTCCGTCAGACATGGTGTTAAAATAATATGCCTTTTTGTCAATCAGCTGCCAACCAGTTCTCATGGCACCAAGCATTCCGTCATCAACGGGATTTAAATAATACTTTGCGCCATTCTGATCCGAATACCAGCCTGTGACCATGTGTCCCCCCTGATCAAAGCGGTACCATCTGCCGTTTATAAATTTCCAGCAGTTAGAAGGCCATGTGCCGTCACTGTACTGAAACCACCAGCCTGCAGGACTGTAATACCAGCCTCTTCCAGTACTGCGGTTTCCCGGACCATCCTCATCCTCGTCCTCATCATCCCAGAAGTCAAAATAATCATCTGAATTACCTGGTCCGCCGATTTTGGTGCCAGAACCATTCCAGCCCGGAAAATCCCTGGCAGTCTGGCCATTATCCGCCCATACATTCATGGACAGCAGGATTATCATTCCTGACAAGACTGCTGCCCATGCTGATTTTTTTCTTACCCCTTTCATACCTTCTCCCTTCTCCATAACATGTACGTTCAAAGGCTTTATTTAAAAAGTCCCTTCTTTTTATGTTTATCACTGTCCGGGTTCCCGTTCATGGCTTCATCGAAATTCTTCAAAGCTTCTTTTTGCGCCTCAGTCAGACGTTCAGGTACGGAAACCACCAATGTAACATAGTGATCGCCTCTGACAGCACGGTTACGTAAAGTAGGAACGCCTTTTCCTTTTAAGCGTACCTTGGTATCTGTCTGGGTTCCTGATTTCACTTCGTATTCTACATCGCCGTCTACGGTTTTTATCAGTATAGTGCCGCCAAGTGCCGCTTTTGCAAAGGAAATAGGTACCGTGGAGAAAATGCTGGTATCCTGGCGTTTAAAAATGGGGTGATTGGAAACCACTGCTTCAACCAGAAGGTCTCCCCTCTCTCCGCCATTGGTGCCAGGTTCACCGGCTCCAGCCAGTCTTACGGACTGCCCGTTGTCAATTCCGGCAGGAATGGTAACCTTGATCTTCTTTCTCTTTGTGATATATCCTGTACCATAGCAGTCCGGACATTTTTCCTTAATCACCTTGCCGGTACCGCCGCAGTCCGGGCAGGTCTGTACGTTCTGGATCTGACCAAAGAAGGACTGCTGGGTGTACATGATCTTGCCTTTCCCGTTACACTTGGGACAGGTTACCGGTGATGTACCCGCTTTTGCACCGCTTCCATGGCAGGAAGCACACTCTTCCTTAAAATTGATCTCGATCTCCCGTTCGCAGCCGAAAATCGCTTCTTCAAAGCTGATGCGGATGCTGGTTCTGATATTTGCTCCCTTTAAGGGGCCGTTATACTGGGCGCTTCTTCTTCCACCGCCAAAGATATCTCCGAAAATATCCCCGAAAATATCTCCCATATCGGAGCCGCTAAAATCGAAACCGCCAAAACCGCCTGCTCCGCCGCTTCCATCAAATGCAGCGGAACCAAACTGGTCATACTGGCGTCTCTTGTCCGGATCGCTTAAAACGCTGTAAGCTTCCGAAGCCTGTTTGAATTTTTCTGCAGCAGCAGTATCTCCAGGGTTCGTGTCCGGATGGTATTTTTTAGCCAATGCGCGATAGGCCTTCTTAAGTGCTGCATCATCTGCATCTTTGGAAACGCCAAGGATTTCATAATAATCTTTTTTACTTTCTGCCATCTTAGGTCTACCTCTCATAATTGTAAGGAATTTATTCCTGCGGAAAAAGTGCTGTATTCCTACAACACTTTCCCCAAAGCCCTGTCAAACGACTTAATATTAAACTTCTTTGTAATCTCCGTCCACAACATCGCTGTCCTGGTAAGAAGCACCTGCTGCTCCCATGTCAGGACCTGCGCCTGCGCCTGCCTGAGACTGTGCCTGCTCATAAACCTTTGCAAACAATGCCTGAGCGCTGTTCATCAGTTTTTCGCGGCCTGCCTTTATATCTTCAACCTGAGCATCGGTCATATCTTCCAACGGTGCTCTGTTAATTGCTTCTTTTAATGCATTTAAATCAGCTTCAACCGTAGCTTTGTCTGTATCTGCGATCTTATCTCCAACTTCCTGAAGTGCTTTCTCTGTCTGGAATACCATGGAATCAGCATCGTTTCTTGCATCAATGGCTTCCTTGCGTTTCTTATCCTGAGCCTCATATTCCGCTGCTTCTTTTACAGCCTTATCGATATCGGAATCGGACATGTTGGATCCGGAAGTGATGGTGATATGCTGCTCTTTTCCTGTTCCCAGATCTTTTGCGGAAACGTTAACGATACCGTTGGCATCAATATCAAAGGTAACTTCAATCTGAGGAACCCCTCTTCTTGCTGGTGGAATTCCATCCAGACGGAACTGTCCGAGGGTCTTGTTGTCTCTTGCGAACTGTCTCTCACCCTGTACTACATGAATGTCAACTGCTGTCTGATTATCTGCTGCAGTAGAGAATACCTGGCTCTTCTTTGTAGGAATGGTTGTGTTTCTCTCGATCAGTCTGGTAGCCACGCCGCCCATTGTCTCGATGGATAAGGAAAGCGGAGTTACGTCAAGAAGAAGAATATCGCCTGCACCTGCATCACCTGCAAGCTTACCGCCCTGGATACATGCACCGATTGCTACGCACTCATCTGGGTTTAATGACTTGGAAGGCTCTTTGCCTGTCAGCTGTTTTACTTTCTCCTGAGCTGCCAGCATACGGGTAGATCCACCAACTAAAAGTACTTTTCCAAGCTCTGCTGCTGTCATTCCTGCATCTTTTAAAGCACTCTGTACCGGAATCGCAGTACGCTCGATTAAATCAAGTGTCAGTTCGTCAAATTTAGCTCTGGATAAGTTCATGTCCAGATGCTTAGGACCTTCTGCTGTTGCAGTAATGAAAGGTAAGTTAATATTGGTTGTGGTAGAAGAAGATAATTCTTTCTTTGCCTTCTCAGCAGCTTCTTTTAATCTCTGCATAGCCATCTTGTCACCGGACAAGTCAACGCCTTCTGCCTTTTTGAATTCATCTACCATCCACTGTGTCAGACGGTTGTCGAAATCGTCTCCGCCTAAATGAGTATCGCCGTTGGTAGAAAGTACTTCAATTACTCCGTCACCGATTTCGATGTTGGAAACGTCGAATGTACCGCCGCCTAAATCGTATACCATGATCTTCTGTTCTTTTTCATTATCAAGACCATAAGCAAGTGCTGCTGCTGTCGGCTCGTTGATAATACGTTTTACATCAAGACCTGCAATTTTTCCTGCATCCTTGGTTGCCTGACGCTGTGCATCGTTAAAATAAGCCGGTACGGTAATAACTGCTTCTGTAACTTTTTCTCCTAAATAAGCCTCTGCATCTGCTTTTAATTTCTGAAGAATCATTGCAGAAATTTCCTGAGGGCTGTAGTTCTTTCCATCGATGGTAACTTTATAATCGGTACCCATATGTCTCTTGATGGAAGAAATGGTACGGTCTGCATTGGTTACTGCCTGACGTTTAGCAGGTTCACCAACCAGTCTTTCTCCATTCTTTGTAAATGCAACAACTGATGGTGTTGTTCTTACGCCTTCGCTGTTTGGGATTACAACTGGCTTACCGCCTTCCATAACGGCTACGCAGCTGTTTGTTGTTCCTAAGTCAATTCCAATGATCTTACCCATAGTTTTTTCCTCCTATTTTATAAACAAAATTGTGAGAGTTTCTGATTTATTATTAATTAGCTACCTGAACCATGGAGTGTCTTACCACGGTATCCCGATAGGTGTAACCTTTTTGAAGTTCCTGGGAAACTATATTCTCTCCAAGAGAATCATCCTCCACATGCATAACTGCATTGTGGTAATTGGGGTCAAATGGCATTCCAACCGCTTCGATTGGCTTAACCCCTGCCTCATCCAGAGCTTTCATCAGCTGCTTATAGATCTTTTCCATACCGTCAGCAAAAGGTGATTCCTTATCCGCTTCCGGAATGGCTGCCAGACCCCGCTCAAAATTATCAACTACAGGGAGAATTCTCTCTATAATGTCCTTTGCTCCTATTTCAAACATGGCAGATTTTTCTTTTTCAGTACGCTTTCTAAAATTATCAAATTCGGCCATGGATCTTTGAAGACGGTCTGTAAGCTCTTCAATCTTCTCATCCTTGGGATCTTTTTTTTCTTTCTTCTTACCAAAAAAGCCTTTCTTTTCCGGCTCCTCTTTTGAATCGCCTTCAGATTCTGCTGTCTCTTCCTGTTCCTGTGAACATTCTTCCTTACAGTCGCAAGTAACGTCTATCTCTTTTTCAGTGGAAACGGCATCTTCCTGATTTGTCGTCTCTTCTGCCAGATTCTCGTCTGTTTTAACTTCTTCCATGCTCAATATTCTACCCTTCACCTTTCATCTTTTTTCAAAATGGTATCCAGCTGGGTCATTAAATTCCTCAGCGTATTGAGTACCTTTTCATAATCCATTCGCTTGGGGCCAATGATACCGATGGTACCTCTTAAACCTTCCCCAAGTTCATAATTGGCGGTAACGATACTGCAGTCCTTCATCGTCTGTACAGGTGCTTCATCTCCGATGTACACCTGAATTCCGGAGCTGCTTTCTGAACTGTTAACATCATCTACCAGTTCCTGAAGTAGTTCCTTCTGTTCCAGCGCACCGATTAACTGACTTGCTTTTTCTCCGTCGCTTAATTCGGGATATTTAAAAATATTGGTTGCTCCGCTGGTATAAATCTGAAGATCCTCATCATCGGCTCTGATGGCTGCTGCCACCTCCGATAAAACCCGGTCCACTACTTCACTGTGGGGACCTGCCTGGGTCTTTAACCTGCTGATCACTTCTAAATTGATCTCTTCTATAGAAAGCCCGTTTAAAGCATTATTTAAAAGAATGTTAAGATTCAATATCCCTTCGTCGCTCAGTTCTGAACGAATGGGGATTATGGTGTTCTTTATGATATTGCCTTCCACCACTATTACCACAAGCAGTTTTCCCTCATCTACCTTGGACAGCTGGATAAACTTTAACTTGTTATGATGGTACTGGGGCGCACTGATCATGGCTGCATAGTTGGTATTCTGGGCAAGCAGCTTGGCTACCTGCTTTAACATGGATTCTACCCGGTCCACACGCTTTATCATTAAATCTTTAATCTCTGTAAACTCATCTTCCTTTTCCTGAAGAATGGTATTTACATAGAAGCGGTATCCCTTATCGGAAGGAATCCTTCCAGCAGAAGTATGGGGCTGCATAATATAACCCATCTCTTCCAGATCAGACATCTCATTCCGGATGGTGGCGGAGCTTAAATTCAAGTCCGTATATTTTGAAATCGTACGGGATCCTACCGGTTCACCTGTTTCCAGATAAGTTTTAATAATTGCTTTTAATATAATGATCTTCCGTCCATCCAGTTGATCCTTATCATCCAAACTGCCACGCTCCTTTCAGAGGTATTTGTTAGCACTCGACGTTTAGGAGTGCTAACATCTTCTTTTCATAATATATTCTTTTTTTCTACATTTGTCAATACATTCCTGAAAATTTTTAAATGAAGTTTTTGTGACCTGCATGTACATTTTATCTCAATTTTCTATCAAATATTACAAAGCCTATGACATTTTTTTCTTGACATTTAACACTTTTGTAATATAATGGTAATTGATACACCATAACAACACGATTGCGAGGTAAATCATGATTAGTTTTTCAAGACGATTCCGGATCACCGGATTCCTGACACTCCTTTGTATTCTGCTGTTATCCACTACTGCAATGGCTGCCCAGACGGCTGATAGCCAGAATACCGAAAGCCAACAGTCAGGGAGTGTAGATACGGATAAGCAAATGAAAAAGAACAGTACCGGAACGGTTGCTACTGCAAGTGACGCTACGATGAGCGATGAGGTAGGACCGGGCATAGAAAAGAAAGAACTGCCAGAAGAAAAAGCACCCACAACAGGTCCGGTTTTTGAAAGAGGAGCATCTCTGGGAATATTCACTGCAACAGCCTACTGCCCCAGCAGCTCAGGAAGACAGCAGAAGACTTATTCCGGAACCATACCACAACCGCTGCACACTTTATCTGCAGATCTTACTGTACTGCCACTTGGATCAAAGGTCATGATTGATGGCGTTGTCTATACGGTGGAAGATACCGGAAGCGGTATCAGAGGAAACAAAGTGGATATCTATTTCGGAAGCCGGGGAGAAGCTCTCGCTTTTGGAAGACAGTCAAAAGAGATATTTGCTGTCATAGAAAGATAATAAATCATTATCCATATATGTTGCCGGAAAGCGGATTTCTCCCTTTCCGGCAGCTTTTTTTATGTAGAAAATCCTGCTGCGGGTACATAAAGCTATAAAAACTTGACAAATTTGGAAAAAAGTGTAAAATAATTACTTGTACCTCATTTATTACAAAACTGTTACATATATTTATATTATATTAATTTATATGTACTTTTTGTAAAAAAGAAAGGAAGTAATTATTACATGAAAAAAACAAAGAAATTACAATGGTTCCTCGGAACATTACTAATGATAGCATTTTATACGATATCACCCACTTATATCCTTGCAGGACAGACTCCGGGGATTATAGACGGTGCGGATGAAACCAGCATACGGGGATGGGCCTGGAACAGCTCAGATCCCTCTTCTACCCAGGAGGTTAAGGTCATCATTACCAATCAGGCAACCGGAAGTGTTGTGGGGGAACTGACTGCTTCTGCATCGAAATACAGAGAGGATCTGGCTGATCAGGGCACCGGCACTGGTAATTACGGTTTTGAAGTATCCGCTCCCTGGAACAGTTATGGGGATGGCTCCTATCTTGTGGAAGCTTATGCCGGCGGACAGAAGCTTTCCGGCTCCAGAGTGTATGGTGTTGGTTCTTTTGCTTCTTCAAACGGGCTTCGTTCCCTTGGAATGTTCAGAACCACAGCTTACTGCCCATGCAGAGGCTGCTCAGGCAGATGGGGAGGAAGAACCAGTACGGGTACCATCGCCACCGCAGGCCATACCATTTCCGTTGATCCAAGAGTGATTCCTTATGGAAGCCGTCTTATGATCGGGGGAGTGATTTATACGGCTGAGGACTGCGGAAGTGGGGTAAGAGGGAATCATATTGATATCTTTTTTAATACCCATGGGGAGACCCGGGCTTATGGCACCAGGAATATGGAGGTTTTTCTGGTTCAGTGATGAAGCTTTATAATAAAATAGGGGGTCTGCAAAGAAAGTATTGTTCTCTCTTTGCAGGCCCCTTATGTTATAACAAAAACTGGCTCATCACGTAATTGCTGATATCAATTCCCCGTTCTGTAAGCCGGTAAAATCCTTCCTTTAACTCCATCAGGCCTTCCTGCTCCAGTTTATCAAGGATTGTTCCATATACATGGCGTATATTCTGGCCGAAACTGCTGACAAAACCATGAGCAGATACTCCTTCTATCAGGCGGAGACCTAAAAACATAAACTCTTCCATCTTTTCTTCCATGGAGAGGTGTTCAAACTCCTGTCTTAAAAGATTGTCAAACTCTTCTTTTCTTCCAAAGCTGCCATTGATATAATTCTGATAACTGGCTGTGTTATGAAAACGGCAGCCTTCCATATAGGAAGAAGCTCCAAGTCCCAGACCTAAATATTCCACCCCTGTCCAGTAGCCGATGTTATGTCTGCATTCATATCCTTTTCTGGAATAGTTGGAAATCTCGTAACGCTCATATCCCTGTTCCTTTAAGAACTCTCTGGTCAGATAATACATCTCTCTTTCCATGTCTTCGTCAGGGAGCTCAGGAAGAGACATCAGACGCCTCCGTTCCTCTCTTGTCATAGAATCATTATCCATCTCCACATGATCTCCATAACGGTCATAGAACGGGGTTCCTTCCTCAACGATGAGGCTGTAGGCCGATATATGCTCTGGCTTTAACATGGTAACCTTTTTTAATGTATTCTTCCAGGATTCCACTGTCTGGCCGGGAATGGCCGAGATTAAGTCCACATTTACGTTGTCAAATCCTGCCATGCGCACTCTCTGATAGCTTTTTAAAAACTCGTCGTAGGTGTGTATTCTGCCAAGATAGCCAAGCTCTTTATCGTCAGCTGACTGAAGTCCCATACTGATCCTGTTTACTCCGGCACGTTTGTACTGAATGAGTGCCTCTGAGGTAACGGTTCCCGGATTGGCCTCCAGGGTAATCTCCGCCTCCGGATGTATGTCAAACTGACTGTTTAACGCGTTAAGAATGGCAGTCATCTGATTTGTTTCCAGAATAGAAGGCGTCCCTCCCCCGATAAATATACTGATGACCTGATATTCTCTGGTATATGCACTCTGGTATTTTATCTCTTCCAGCAGCTGTTCTGTATATTCCTGCTGTATCCGTTTGTTTCCGGGAAATGATAAGAAATCACAGTAAGCGCATTTACGTGCACAAAACGGGATGTGCACGTAAAGTTCCATATTTTTTTTATTCATCATCTAATTTCAGTACGCTCATAAATGCCTTCTGCGGTATCTCAACGTTACCGACCTGGCGCATACGTTTTTTACCTTCTTTCTGCTTTTCAAGAAGTTTTTTCTTACGTGAAATATCACCGCCGTAACATTTGGCAAGTACATCTTTTCTCATGGCTTTTACTGTCTCACGGGCAATGATCTTGCCGCCGATGGCTGCCTGAATGGGAATTTCAAAAAGCTGTCTGGGGATCTCATCTTTCAGCTTTTCACACATTCTTCTGCCGCGCTCATAGGCGGATTCTGCATGTACAATAAAGGAAAGTGCATCCACTTCTTCCTTGTTGACTAATATATCCAGCTTTACCAGTTCAGACTTTTCATAGCCTTTCAGCTCGTAATCGAAGGAAGCATAGCCTCTGGAACGGGATTTCAGTGCATCAAAGAAATCGTAGATGATTTCATTTAACGGAAGTTCATATTTTAACAATGCTCTGGTAGCTTCCATATATTCCATTCCAAGATAAACACCACGGCGTTCCTGACAAAGCTTCATAATGGCTCCTACAAATTCTGTAGTTACCATAATTTCTGCGCTGACAATGGGCTCCTCCATATATTCAATCTCAGTAGGATCAGGAAGATTGGAGGGGTTTGTCAGTTCCAGCTTCTCCCCATTCTTTTTGAACACATGATAGACTACGCCAGGTGCAGTCGTCACAAGATCTAAATTATATTCCCGTTCCAGACGTTCCTGGATTACCTCCAGATGAAGAAGTCCCAAGAATCCGCAGCGGAAACCAAAGCCAAGGGCAAGTGACGTCTCCGGCTCAAAGAATAAGGAAGCGTCGTTAAGCTGAAGCTTTTCAAGCGCATCACGAAGATCATTGTAACGGGCTCCGTCGGAAGGATACAGACCGCAGTACACCATGGATGTTACCTTTTTATAACCAGGAAGAGCCTGCTTGCATGGTCTGTCAGCATGGGTAATGGTATCTCCCACTGCCGTATCCTTTACGTTTTTGATACTGGCAGTTAAATATCCAACCATTCCTGCAGATAATTCTTCACAGGGCAAAAACTGGCCTGCCCCGAAATATCCCACTTCCACTACCTCTTCCACCGCACCGGTGGCCATCATTCGCACTTTATCTCCTTTTTTAACCGTTCCTTCTTTTACGCGGAAGAATACGATGACTCCTTTATAGGAATCATAAAGGGAATCGAAAATCAGAGCCTGAAGGGGAGCTTCCGGATCACCTGCAGGAGCTGGTATTTTCTCAACAATCGCTTCCAGTACCGCCTCTACATTGAGACCTGTCTTGGCGGAGATTCTGGGTGCATCATGAGCTTCGATGCCGATCACATCTTCAATCTCCTCCACTACCCGCTCCGGCTCCGCACTGGGAAGGTCGATTTTATTTAATACTGGAAATACATCCAGATCGT
Source organism: Lacrimispora defluvii (assembly GCA_013036995.1). Taxonomy (GTDB): domain Bacteria; phylum Bacillota; class Clostridia; order Lachnospirales; family Lachnospiraceae; genus Lacrimispora; species Lacrimispora defluvii. The sequence goes on along the minus strand of JAAOXG010000001.1, from coordinate 99,995 downwards.
GATCCAGTGCCATATAAACGTTTGCAAGAGTCTGGGCTTCAATTCCCTGGGAGGCATCTACTACCAATACAGCGCCGTCACAGGCTGCAAGACTTCTTGAAACCTCATAATTAAAGTCAACATGACCCGGTGTGTCAATCATGTTGAAAATGTATTCCTGTCCGTCATTTGCCTTATAAACAGTACGAACTGCCTGGGCCTTGATGGTTATTCCACGCTCCCGTTCCAGATCCATATTATCAAGAATCTGAGCCTGCATCTCTCTGCTTGTCAGCAGTCCTGTTTTCTCAATAATTCTGTCTGCGAGAGTTGATTTTCCATGATCAATATGAGCAATAATGCAAAAATTACGTATTCTATTCTGCTGGGCAGCTGCCATAAAATATAATCCTCTTTTCTGATGTTTCTGGTGTCTTCAAATATACCATTAAAATTAACGGTTGTCCACCGGGAAAGCGTTGAATTCCCTGAATCATATACATTTCCTGTTACTATTTTCGCTTGCAAATACAGGAATTATGTATTAGAATAATAGTAAAGAAACAACCGCCCCATTACAAGGGGTTGGCCAATGACAATGATAGAAATCCATCCTTGCTACCGTCCAAAGTATACAAGGGTGGGTTTTCTATTTCCTGTTTCCAGGATTTGATAGAAAATATTACTTACAATTAATAAAAATAAAGGTAAGCAATGCTAAAATGAATGTACCAAAAGCCATAAGGTCTTTAAAGTCATATTTCATTCACATCACCTCCCATCTATGTAATGATGGAAGGCCTACGCCCCTGCAGTGACACGATTGTTTCATGTTCTTATGGTAACATATCCCAATTTAACATGCAATTGATTTTCCCCTCTGCAGATTATATTTTCAGAGAAGACGCAAAGCTGGATAAGTCTGATAACATAACAGGCTTCCAGCTTTTTTATTTACTACTATGTTGTTTGTTAATTACCTTTTAAGACCATATCCAAAACCTCTGAAAGGGGTTCCATGGCATTTAATGCTTCCTGGTAGGAATTGGTCTGGGCGCCGACTTCAATCAAAGCGGATCTGGCTCTTAAATGCTGGTTATATCGTAGCCCTTTTATGTAAATCTTGCGGGTGAGCCCAGGGAAATAGGCTGCGCTGTCCAGCTGCATCTGAAAGCTGAAAGCCAGATTCTTCTCTCTGTACGGATTGGGCAGATATTCAATGGGACCTTCGGGAGTCTGGCTTACTCCGTTAAAAAACATAACCGGAGCTGTCATTTTCCCATTGACCTTATTCACCATATGCAGATCACTGTTTACTCCATCCCGGTGTATATCCAGGATCACTTCAATAGACGGATTATCCTGAAGTATTCTGGTAATGCCGTCAAGGGCGTATGTATATGCTTTGTTTCTGTCCAGCTTTCCATTTTGCAAATCATAAACAGAGGTATCGTGAATGACATTGTAGCCCTTTGCTGTTAACAGCTGGGTTAAATAGCTTCCGATTCCCACTACCGTTGCTTCCTTATTACCAGACGCAAAATCAGTATATTCTTCCTGGGAATGGGTGTGGTAGATTAAAATCTGGGGTTTGTCATTTCCTCCTTCCAGAGTAAATTTCTCTGAAAGAAACTGATCGGCTTTCATTAAATCCCGTCCAGCCGTGGTTGAGGTATGAACACTGTAAAAATGCTTCATCATATAATCATAATCTGCCAGCTGCTCCTTCCGGTAGGTAGTTCCCACAATGGGCCAGATACTGCTTGATGCGCAGGTCATTGCAGAATTTTTTTCCCCACTGGCAGGTATGGGCTGTTGGGGCTCTTTGGCCATTTCCTGTTTTGGCGGTTCTGCAGCCGCCTGGCTTTCCGGTGTCTCCTGGGAAACCTTGGGTGCGCCGGCATTTACGCTTCCGTCTTCTCCGCTCTCTTCTCCCCCATCATATAGAAGAAAGCTGTGTTCCTCATAAAACTTTCCACTTTCTAAATAACTCCTGTAGGCAGGATCATCTTCTCCGTAATAATCTGCTGATGTTCCGCTTTTATTTGTATACCGGGATAAGGGGGAATGGCTGAAGAAAAAACCACAAAACAGACTTCCAAGTGATTTTTCCTGATACAGTATCTTCCCGCCTTCCCCTTCCTGTTCCCATACGGAAGCAGGATACTGGTAACGCCAGATGATAGAGGCGCTTTCTGCAACGCCCTCTCCTATCCAGTTTTGAATATCTTTTAAATCCAGCCTGCCTGCTGCCTGGGAAGCTTCTTTCAGACTCAAAAAAACGGCCAGAATCAGGCTTACTGTAATCATTAATTTTTTAATTATCCGGTTCAATCGTTCACTGCTCTGTTTCATAGCCGCCTTCCTGCATTCTTGATTATAATATACTATGCAGAAAGGTGGCTGTTTACTACGAAACTTCCTGTCCCAAAAAGGTCATGTGGATCCCCTCGGAAATGGTAAAGCTTAATTCTTTCACAGTTTCATCAATATCTGGAGGGGTTACATAAAGCGGTCCGAATTCCGGCTCTAAAAGTTCCCGGATCAGATCATACTGTTCATCAGAATTTAGATTTTCCATAAAATCTCCCATTCCTTTGGTTTCCATATTTTCTGACAGTGCCCGGATTAAGGTTGTCACTGTATCATGGACGATTGCAGCAGCCCCTACCACAGTAGGTACGCCGATTGCCATGACAGGTACCCCTAAGCTTTCTTTTGTTAAGCTGTTGCGGTGATTCCCCACTCCGGAGCCCGGATGAATTCCGGTATCTGTAAGCTGTATGGTTGTCCCAAGACGTTTTACGCTTCTTGCAGCCAGAGCATCAATTGCAATAATAAGATCGGGTTTTGTTTCTTTAATAATACCTTTTAAAATCTCGGCTGTCTCCATACCTGTCTGGGCCATAACGCCTGGTGCAATCCCACTGATCACAGGCATGGTTTTTCCACGCCAGAAATCTTCTCCATACTGAACTTTTAGATGTCTGGTGACCTGGAGATTATTAAGAACCCTCGGTCCCAGGGAATCGGGAGTTACAGATGAGTTACCAAGTCCTGCCACCAATACATGAAAATTGGGTTTTGTGAAATCTTTACCTTCAAGCAGCTTGGATATCTGGGCTGAGAGTTCCTTCGATACCTCTCTGTGATAATCCTCATCCTTTAAAGACAGCTGGTCTGCCTCCAGGGTAATATAGGTTCCAATGGGTTTTCCCATGGCTTTTGAACCTTTTTCATCAAGAATTTTTACCTCTGTCATTTTAATCCGGCTGTCAGCCCGATGCCATTCCCTTAATGATACTCCTGATATTTCTCCGCCGTCACCAGGAAAACTTTCTTTTTCTTCAACTGCAAGGTCTGTACGTACTTCAAATGTGTTTTCCATTTCTTCCTCCTTTCCAGCATTTCTAAGGTATTTTCTGCAAAAAAGCAGGAATTATGTATTGACATATGTACCGAAATTAGCTAGAATATAAAAGTATGTTTACATTGAACTGTCCGTGTCCAGGCTTTGATGCAAAACAAAGAATAAATCATATTACATTTTATTGGAGGTGTACAGATTGGCTAACATTAAATCTGCAAAGAAAAGAATCTTAGTTAACGAAACTAAGGCTGCTAGAAACAAAGCGATCAGATCCAAAGTGAAAACATCCATTAAGAAAGTGGAATCTGCTATTACTGCCGGTGACAAGGCTGCTGCCCAGGCATTATTAGTAAGTGCTATTACAGAGATCGACAAAGCTGCTACTAAAGGCGTATATCATAAGAATAACGCTTCCAGAAAAGTATCCAGAATCTCTAAAGCTGTTAACGCAATGGCTTAATTCATAAACGATATTTATCCCATTCAGACTAACCCGCTGAATGGGATTTTTTGGTTTGGCGGGATCTCGTTTTATTGGATCCCGCCAGGTTCTTATTGGATCTGAAGTGCGCCATTCTGGTCTGACTTTAAGTGCAGCTCACCCTCATACATACTGCCGTCAGCTGTTAATCGGTAAAGTTCATTTTTCCAGATCACCCACTGGTCTTTTGCCATTTTCCCGGCACTGTCTAAATAATACCACTTTCCGTCACTTGCAGTTTTCCAGGTATCTTTCACCATATAACCGGCTTCGTCAAACCAATACCAGGTATCTCCATCCTGATACCAGTCATTTTTCACATAATCTCCTGTATTCCCTAAATAAAATCTCCATCCGTTCTCATCTTCCACCCAGCCGGATTTTACTTCTGCTGCGGATAAAAGAGAATCCTTAAAATCTTCCCAGGTGTGAATGGTATTGTTGTATACATAAGGATTGGGGCAGATTTTTCCGGTCACGTCGTAGTGACGGATTACGTGATCTTCTCTGATTCCGTATTTTTCCATCAGATTTATGGTCAATTTTTTAGCTGAAGCCACGGTTGCGTCTTCAAAGTACCAGTCTCTGCTTGTGTCAGACTGGCTGCCTTTATTTCTGACGCACAGCTCGATACCAATGCTGTTGCTATTACGGCATTCTGGATGGATATAGGTTTTGGCTCCACAGTGCCATGCGATGTTTTTGTCTTCAACGGATTGCCAGATTTCTCCGGAAAAGCCTACAAAGTAGTGGGCGCTGGCGCCTACATACTGGGAGGCATAGTATTTGCAGTTTGCTTCTGCCCCTCCCAGCGCTCCTACATAATGAATGACAATATATTTAATACGGCTTAGTTCACCGTTACTGTAGTTGTATGGGGTTAGAAGTTTGTTTATTTCCACTTAAATCCCCTCCCTTCTTCCCGAGAATCCCATGTCATCTGCATCAAAGGATTCCCGGAAACGTTCAATTTCTGTATAATCGGAATTTTTAAGATTTTCCTGTATTCCAAGTAGTTCGATGTTGCTCATGTCTTTGGTTGATTCGCTTTTTACCATAGATATCACCTTGTCCCTTTCTATTTATCATATGAAGAAAAGGGGGAAAATGTCACGGGGCGGTGCACTTGGTAAGTTTTAGGTGCGGTCAGGAAGCTCGTCGGTGTACTGTGACAGGAACTTCTTTATGGCTTCCCATATGTGTTTTACGGGTAGACCGCATAATGTCATGTTTTTTAAAATACTGACCAGTTCGTAGGCTATGTATAGAAGGCCGAAGAACTCTGCAACACCTATTGCATTAACTGGTAGATAGGTCCGGATTGCTTCAGGAATGAAACCAATTAAATTTAGATGTATAATTTGATCAAGTACCAAAAGAAACGCCAGAGAGGCTACCATTGATACTTTGCGAATGGCGCCATCTATTCCAAAACAGCTATTAAACATATGTTCCTTTATTGCTCTAATACAGCCGAAGCAAGTGTCCATTACTACAGCTAAAATAACAAGTTTAATAATTGTACTTCCCCATGCAAGAGCAAGTAGTTCTACGATTTTATCCATTTTTATTCTCCTTATGTTTTATTCTTTCACCAGTAGTCTCCATTTTCTAATATAGTCTGAATTCACTTGGGATTTCATACCTATGAATAAAACAAATACTATATTTAATTAAGAAAGTCAATTCTTGTAATAGTCATAGTGCCGTCATTTATTATACCAGCAAAACCTTGACTTTGTATTCCACTAATCTGTAAGAATGACTGTTCGTTTATTGTTGATACATCAATATCGTCGACACCTTCCCAACTAAGACGCTGTGTCTTAATACGACTCTTATTAGTTTTTAGAATATCGAAATTCCCAGGCATAGCATAGCTCCTGTCTTCTATACCACCACCAGAGAAGTTATAATATTTATGTATCCTAATGATTCTGAATGGAGCTAAATTTATACTTGTTCTGTTAGCTATAGTTCCACATACGACAACTGAGAATCTGTCACCTGAACTTATCCAAAAAGGCAAGGAGATTCCCGATGTATTTATTACAAGTGGACTGCGCCATGTATTGGAGCCTGGTTTTACATGTAGGACCCCTCCAGAAAGAACTCCCGAAAAGGTCCCATTTAAAAAGACGTTTGCCCATTGGCTAAGTATGAATAATCTGGTAATGTGCCTATAAGACCTCCAATATTAACACCTTGTCTGATATTACTAGCATAAAAATTAGGAATATTACCCTGAATCCAGTTTACTCCATTTAGATAATGCGCATTCCTAACACCTAAACATACAGTACCTTCCCAGCATAAATTATTTGTAGCATAGGCACGATCAGTATCTGCAACGTCCGCATTTTGCCATAGAATCCTTCCATCAACTTTAACACCATTGACCCAACCACTCCGACCACTTAACATGGAATTGGCGTCTACATTTCCCGGGGTTTGGCTTGCCAGACTGTTAACCGTTACCTTTCCGGAACCATTATGATATCCGGCAGGTATGGTGTAACTCCCACCTGAATTAAGCGATACTGAGACTGCACCAACGTTTTGCATTGTGCCTGTACGCTTTATTTTTGCATCTTTATTGTAATAGGTTCTTTTGTCAAGAACCTGGCTATCCGCTGCGTCCCCAGTCAGTTCCAGAGTTCCTTCGACCACTTCATCATTAGAATCACTTGTAATGGCTGCATAGCCCTTTAACAACTCAGCTCTTGTAGCGGTACACTCGTCAGATCCTGAGCCAGTACCTCCGGTTCCAGAAACACTTACTTTACCCATTTGCACTCACTCCTCTCAGATATACAGTAAAATCTTCTATTGGCTTCTTCTCTCCGCAATAGAACGTCACATACCCATCTTCTGTCTCCCCGTCAGTTATCATCCCAGTCATTTTTCTCCGAAGCTTTACAGCTGTTGCATCCAGATTTTTAGGTGTACAAGGGCTCAATACCGGATTGTCAGTTGCTTTCACCCCCGCCACCGCCACTCTTTGGCTGTAAGGAGCCGTATCGCTCCAGCCAGAAGCCGGAATACTTACCTCTATTAACTGTTCATGCTGTTCCTGAACCATCTTATTATAAAAAGTATTATTAAAAAGCTGTTCAATCTCAACCGCCATCTCCTGACCATCTGCCAGCGTATCCCTGTCCCATTTACGAATTTCTGCCGTATATACCGGCGGATTCTTTACATCACAAAATGCCATTATTAAACCTCCTTAAAATATTTCATCCATATCATAAATCTGAGGAATGTCTGCATCTTTCCCTTTTCGCATGAAGGTTCGGTATGCAATTAAATCTCCATCTGCATCAAACAATCCCATTTCTGATATCTCACTTCCGGTAAGCTCTCCTTTGTTTAGAGCAGCCGTATAGCGACAGATTGTTTCCGTTTCATCTGTATAAACATGAGTTTCGATTTCCTTCTTCATCAATTCATGATAAAGACCAATCTCATTTCCAGAAGCTGTCTTGGGCTTTCCATTCTCTTCCACTCCTCCATCGCCCCAGGCCATATGAGTAATGATTGGAAGTGTCATATCTCCAGCATGTGCTTTACAAAATTTTTTCCTTCCAGTTAGTGTGATAACTCCATTTGTAATATCTGCCATATTTATCATCCTTTCTATAGAACGGTTAGTCCTCCGTTTAATAATCTGGAATTATCAAGACTCCATTCTGAAGATAATTCATTTAATGTAGTAACCCTGATATTTCCTGCTTTTATTTCACTTTTAACTTCATTTTTTATCCTAAGTGCATTTTTCCCCTCAGATCTTACTTTCAGAAACTCAATCAGACGAAAGCGTTCATCTCTGGATAGATCTACTGGAACCATATCCATAAACCTCATCTTTCCGTCTGGTAATATATCCTTCGAAACTCTAATTTGGTATTTTTGTACAACAGGATAGAAATCAATTCTTTCATCACTATCATATCCGCTTAGCTTCTTATCAGTCAGTTTCCAAAACCCATCCAGACTCAAATAAGGTGTATTGACCCGAGGATAAAAGCGGTTGCGAAACCGAATCGCATTGTCATAACTAATTTCACATGTAACAATAGATCTTATTATAAATTCCACATGTTCAAGCCACGATCTGGCATTTTTATATAACTCTATCTGTCTCTTTATCTCTGATCCATATCCAGGCAGAATTTCATGTTCCCCTACCTGAACCATTGCTTTAAAATGAAAAGGAGCTCCATCATACTGATACCATTCCTTAATTTCTCCCCCATCAAGCACCGCACTTAAAAATTCCTTGAGCACACCAGGAGTTCCTGATCTCATATACCAAGCAGTTGTCTGTACAATCAGTTCTTCTTTTAAAGTCCTTGGCATCGTCTGTTCATAATACTGAGTATTAAGTTCCAATGCCAGTAGATCTAAAACAGCCTCCGGTACTTTTTTAATTTCTCCATATAAATGGCTTGCCTGAGAATACTCCTGCAATTTTTTCATCGCCTGGCTCACAGCATAACTGACCGCTTTCGTCTCAGGAGTAATCAGATTGTACGGCATAATGTCATTGATTTCACCATGATAAAAATCAATCATCCCGTCTTCCTCCGTAAGTCAAAGTGATTTTATCCGGTACTGCCAGAGCGGAATCAGGTACTTCTGTAAATACTGGCTCTACAATATCAGCCATTTTTACTCCTGTACCCATTATGTAATATAGGAGCTGTGCCGGATTGATATCTCTCCCTACTTTTTTCTGCCATGTTATGTAATTATTGCAGGCAGTTGAAACGGCTTCCTTCATGGTTTCTTCCCTGTCTCTGTCTTCATTGCGGATATAATAGATCAGCTCAATGTTATATTTTATTTCCTCAGGTTTCTTTACAACTACATGATCTGTTAAGGGTCTGATATTGCTATCTGATAAATAGGTTTCCAGATTCTTTAAAAAAACATCATCTGGAATTGTACCATCCGCCATGGTAACATAAATATCCACCTCTCCCGGAGATTCTGAAGTAATACGGCATTCTCCAATTGCTGGACTGAATGTTTTAACCCAATACTCGTATGCTCGCTCTGGACCGGCAGTGGAATAGCTGACTGGAGATAAATAAATTCTCTCTGCCAGTTCTTCATCATTTTCCCTGTCTGCACCACCACTGGTCATCACAATATTTGATACCTTCATTGTATAAGGAAGCAAATCCGTTAGCCATTTAATTTCTCCGGGTAGATAACCGTTTCCTATAGTTCCGCTTTGTTCGCACTCAGCTGCTATATCTGTATATAACTGTCCTAATTTTATTTCACTTTTCTTTGTTGTTATAAAATATAAATCAGGACCTTTTACTCTGGTTCCTTTTGGTATGACTACCGCCCGTTCAACTTTATCCGCCAACGTAAAGCGTATCACCGTACGTGCGGGAGCCGCTTCATTTCTTTTTACTTTTTTAAATGCTGCCAGATTGTCCAGAAATTCACCTGTGCTGTATTTCAGCAATCCCATTTTTCCAGCCTTGTCTTCATATTGATACCCCTGATATATTGCAACTGCGCAGGAATACAGAATGAGACGAAAAGGGTCGGCCAATCCCAATGAAATATCTTCTCCGGTTAGCTCTCTGTATTTCTCTTCATAATCATGAATCATTCTTTCCTGTAAGTCGGTAAAACTTGTATTTTCAATAAAACTAACCTCTGGATAATCAAAAAATCTGTTTTCCATCACGTTTCCTCCTTTCCTGCAAAATATATGTGCGGAATAATAGTCCCCTCTTTATTTTCAAATGTAATATCTTTTATAGAAACTCTTGGTTCATATTTTTCCACTTTACTGGTGACCTCCAGAAAAAACAGGCTTTCTGCTGCTTCCGGAACCTCATCGATACACCCCCATGAGATCCCAAAATCTCTGTCAGCCGGCTGGGATCCAGCTCTTGTTCCCAACAGCGCTTTTAAGTTTCTCTTCAATTCCTCTTCCAGCCTGCCGGACAAACCAGTTATTGATAATTCATAATTTACCATTTTACCTACCTCACAAATATTCCTGTAAAGTCAGCGAAACGCTGGCTCGGTACAATTCTCCGCCTCTTAATACAACCTCCCAGGCTTCCGAACTTTTAGTAATAACCCATTTGTTTTTTCCGACTTTTTTTTGCCAATTACTAGTGTATTTACTTCCCCTGTCTCAACCATTCGTTCCAGTACTCCTAAAAGATACCTTGGTTTTACACCCAAAGACGCATCCAATGTTATATCAAAACTTACGGTCTGCAGGTCAGGCCCGTTGAATTCACTAAGAGGCTTCTGTCCAATCCGTTCCATGGTACTCCATGACGCTGATATTTCTCTCTTTAAATTCTGAAAAGTAAATACCCGGTTGTCATTGACTCTAAAACGCAGACTTCCTAATATACCAATCATTGCGACAGACTCCTTTCCAATCTTTCCAGTCTGGCTTTCAAATCCAGAATTTCAGTAAGACTGATTGCTCCTTTTTCTCCTTCCAGACTGATTTCCTGGGAATGCAATGTAAATGTTCCATTTTGAAGAGATTCATAACTGTTACTGTCCATCTCCTTTTTATAGGTCATTTCCCTGGGAGCCTTTCTGACTTCATTCCAGAATCCGCCCAATACAACGCCTGAACTAGTATCATTAGACAGATGAAGAACAATTACCTGATCATTTACTCTCGGAGGTTTGTACTCTCCCAGAAAATAAAACATTCCCAGTTCTGAAGTCGTACTGTCTCTGTCCGGATAATAAACTCTGACCATTCCATTTTCCTGATTTACAGAAGAAATTCTCCCGACTCTGACTACATCATTCATATTTTCTCCTTTCATGGTATGATAAGAGACATACCAGGGTAGATGAAGTAACCGTTCCCAGAATCCTTCTTTCCCCTCTTTACAGCTTCCGATTCAATAAGATCTCTATTTTTCTGATAAAGATCCTGAGATTTACTTCCGCTTCCATAAAAATGTTTTGCAATACTCCATAAGCTGTCTCCTTTGACAACCGTGTAATTACCATGGGCAGTGTTGCCGTTGGTCTGAGCTGTTTCATTTTTCGATTCCACTTCTGAATTTTCACTGTCTCTTGATATACAGCTCAGACTTACCTGCATATCGTATGATTTACCAGACAAACTGTGAGATACCTTTTCAACAAAATATTTACCGTCCAGATTCCCAAATCCGGATAGTTTAACATTGCAGGTTGCATATAAAGACATTTTGGGTGGAATCGTCAGCTTCATAGTTCTTTCTTTACGATTGGCATTTCTTAAAATGCTCTCTCCAATCCGTCTGGCATCTGCTTCACTGTCTGCTTTTTGATTGGTTTTATAAAGCCGTTCTTCCGTACCAACCAGTATTTCAACCGTTTTTTCATTATTGGGGTTCGCATAACTTACCTTGGCTCCGGTATAAGTACCTTGTATCGTGCTGTTGTATGTCCACTTTGACACCATATTCGGCACAATGGTAAGTACAGGAGATTTCTCAAAATACTGTTTTAAGTCCCATATAACCAGCCGGTTGGAATATACCTTAATACCCAGACCGTATTTTTCACAAAGATTTTTCAAAAATTCACTGTCTGGCTGCTTGTCCTGTTCTGTTTTTGATACAGCAATATCTTCACTGACTTCAAATATCAGTTCTAAACCATATTTTACAGCAATTTCATTGGCAATCAGACGAACCGTTGCATTTTCCCATGTCTTTGTGTTTTCTGATTCTTTAAATGAAGTGTCTACAGGAGCAGAGACTCCATTGATTGTGCAGGAAAAGGGAGGACAGGAGAAAGAGTAATCATCTACTAAAAAAGCTCCGCATATTACTGTCATCTTTTCCCCTTCATAGTTCCAATTCTCAAGAATGATGGAAGGAGAAATTTTATCCCCCTTTTCCGGAAGCCAGGTTCGGCTCCATTTTAAATCACGGTCGCTTAATGATATGGATATGGTGTCTGATTCATCCACTGAGTCCTCATAAGAAAAGCTTTCTATGTAAGGAGATAAATTGTTCCATATATCAATTCCATTGTAAACAACGCTTAAATACTTTCTTCTTGGATTTCCCGTATGCCACCCCTCCTGTCGCATTTATTTGCTTTTAATTCTCCATTCCGGAACACCATTCACTCTCCCTGCCGGAAGAACCGGTGTCTTTAAAGAGACTCCTGCCGGAAATATGAAATAGTTTAAACAGTTAAAATTATTACTCATCAGATAATCAAGATACTGTTCTTCGCCGTATACTTTTTTAGCTGCCAAATCCCAGGTATCACCTTGTTCTGTTACATACTGTTCTTTCATTTTTACCTCCTAAAACGCTGCCCGGACCTTCTCTCTTTGAAGTTGTGAAGCCCAATCTTTAAATTGCTCATACGTCATTTGTACCGCACCTTGTGTTTCTTCTCTGGAGGCATTTTTTCCATTAATATAGATAGTTGGACTGAACACGGGGGCAAATGAGTTGCCACCATTCATATCACTTGAATTGGATGTAGTCATACTCTCATAGATACTTCCATAATTGTTTTCTTCATAGGCACCAATCAGCCGGCCTGTTTCCTGCCAGAGCATCCTTGATCGCTTCGAATTATTTATAGGAATTGCCATTTCTGGGTATTCTTCCGCAAACCAGGATATTGTGGGGTGACTTATTAATCCTCCTTTGGCATATCGTTTTACATTGGGTGCTACCTCCGCTTCAGTCTTATTTAGAGGTGGTAATTCATATCCTTGCTTTCCTTTAAATGCAATAAGTTGAGGTTCATCGTTAGGATAATTAAATAAACATCGAACATTACCTTTAACCACTATATCAGCAGTTTTATCGTTTGCTGTAGTCTCCGCCAGATCATATAACCTGTCTACGGCGTTTGTTACTACAGGCCCCCCGTTATCAAGATATAATGCTATTTCTTCAGGTATTTCTGTGCCCGCATTCCTGGCTTTTTCTATTGCTGCCATATAATCTGAATTACCCGCTGCATTTATTCCAATCATTTGCCATAATGCATTTTTATCACCAGCTGCTGCTCCAATAAATGATGCATCAGACAACTTTTTAGCAATGGACTCAGGTACTATCTCTCCCCGTTGAAGATAACCATTAAATTCGGATTGTAGCTGGGCATAATCTGATTTCATAGATTTCCAATTACTTTGAAGACTATCCATTTTATCATCATCAATTTTATCAAATCCCATTTTTTTCCACAAATCATTTGGTAAAAATGCGGTTTGATTGGGAGCTATTGCTATGTCGGACATTGCATTATCTAAACCAGATTTGACTTCTGGAATAATTTCTGTAAATACATCCTGATATGCATCTGCAATCGTATTTACAGAGAAAGAAACACCATTCGCCTGATACTCCATTTCTTGATTATGATACTGATCCTGAATTATTTTCTTTCTGTCATCATACTCCTGGACAGATATATCTCCACGATTCAATTGCAATTCTAAATCACCAAGATTGAGATCCATAACCTGCATCAGCTGCTCACGTTCTTCGGCAAGGGTATCCTTTATTTCTTGCTGCAGATTATTAAACGTATCAGGGTCTAAATCTTTACCAGAGTATTGCATCATAATTCTCTGCATTTTCCCCTCATACCTTGCTTTTATAACCTGACTTGTTACATTGCTTAACTCTGATTGAAGGGATCGTATCATCTCAGCTTCCTTAGAATCAATTACACCGTCAACTATAGCATCTTTGTAAACTTCCCCTAACTTTTTCCCTATATCATTCACTTCAGAACCAATTGACTGGTAAGTTTCATTAAAGCTGTCAATTAACTGATTTCCTATATTACTATCCGAACCAAATAAAGCCTGGATATTTAGATTTGCAGAATACTGTGTTTGCTCAACAATATCCAGTGCATCTTTTACCAATCCATCAACCGAAGAGGCAAACGTATCCTTATCACTTTCGTCCAGCTCAAATCCCATGCCAACTTTCCATATTAACTTATCCAAATTGTCATTGTTGTTTTTAAAGTTTTTAGAAAGATCTTTTACTTTATCCAACTCTCCAAATGCTTTAGATAAATTATTTAAATTGCCATTATCTACGATTTTTTTAGCAGTGGCATCAAGCTCTTCTACAGAAAGTTTTATAGATCCAAACCGTTGTTCCAGATCCTGTCGCGCTAATTTATCATTGTGTGCCTTCACAGCCATAAAAACTCCCGCGATTGCCCCCGCCGCCAGACCAAATGCAGCCAAGGGCCAGGCAGTTATAAGCGTTGATAATTTTCCTAATACACTTATGCCTATATTGGCTGCTTTAAATGTTGCAAAAGCAGCTGTAATTCCAGTAATGCCCCCATTAATTGCCTCCGGATGATTTAAAAACCATTCCCCGACTGCCTTTACTGGTCCAAAAGTTTTTACAAGACCATCTGCAAATTCAGACATGAATCTTCTTGCTGTGGGAATATTAATCTCCAAAGTCTCTCCAAAACTTTGAAGCCATTTGGTTGCCCCCTGAACAATCATTCTTAGATCGTCAGAAATATTGCTGTAAACGTCAAGACCTATACCATCGTATACGCTACTAAAGAGGGATACATCACCTGCCAGATTATCCAGCCGAACATCAGAAAGCTTCCGGGCAGCTCCCTCACTATTCTCCATGGCATCTTTCAGACTGATAAATTCCTCATCGGAGCCTTTCATCATGGCCAGAAAACCGGCCATGCCGTCTTTACCCGCCAGCCCCGAAGCATACTCCTCTTTTTGTGCATCTGATAATCCCGAAAAACCTGATTTTAGTTCTGAAAGAATAGTACCAAACGGCTTCATCTCTCCGGAGCTGTCTTTTAATGATACGGATAATTGATCCATATAGTTCTGAACCTGTTTGGTAGGTTCCGATAAATGAGTCATCAGATTTTTCAACGATTTGCCCGCTGCTTCACCCTGAATACCTGCTTCAGACAACAGACCTACCGCCATTGCCGTATCTTCAATGCTATAACCAAATGTAGTAGCGGCCGGAGCTGCTCCCTGAATTGCCTTTCCCATCATATCCAGACTGGTGTTTGTGCTTATTGAAGCCTGAGCCAGAACATCAACCATCCGAGCAGAATCACCAGCCTGCATTCCAAACGCTTTCATGGTGTCTGTTACAGTCCCTGAAACACTTCCTAAATCTTGTCCAAAGGCTGCTGCAAGAGTCATAACTCCTGGCAGCCCTTTTAACATATCCTCTGTTTTCCATCCCAGTGTGTTACCGCAAAGGCTTTTTATCCTCTGCTTCTTACAGTTTCCTGTAAGCTCAGCATACATCTTCACCCTCGTTTTACGTTAGGTTTGATAGTGGCTAACTATCTCAGACTGTCCTTTAAGACAACCGTGCCGGAGACTCGTGGGAGTTTTTTTGCTCTCAAAAACGCTCAACTCCTATGCGTTACAAAAACCGCCTGATTCGCAGCTCTCTCGGTATTAGCATGACTGCAGTCTGTATCTCTTGCAATTTTAGCCTTCACCGATTTTCCCCAGTATGCGCTGAACCTTTCAATTCAGCCGACCCATTATTAAGCCAAAGCCATACGTTCCAATTCCTTGCCAGCATCCTTGGCAGAAAAACCTGTGGTTTCTCCCATTTTCCTGGCTGCCAGATTAAGACGCTCCATTTCATAGGAAGAAGCTTTCGTAATTGTTTCAACAGAGCTCATTTGAGTCTCAAACTCTAAGCCTGCGGTGACAGACTCCTTTAAGAAAGCTTTGGTTTTTTCAACTGCCAATGAACTTCCTTTGGCTATAGTATTAAAATATTTATCAGAGGCCTCCCCAAGTGCTTTTACTGCCTTCTCTTTTTCATCACCTGATGCAATAATTCTCACCTCACACTTCTTTCCCTGTTCTCCTCCCTGGCTGTTTCTGCCACATCCTTAATAAGTCTGGCAGCCTGGCTCAATGGAAGGGAAAAATAGAACTCCGGGCCGGCCTTCGTATACCGGCCCGCAAATATAAATGCTTTATTAACCTTACGGATATCTTCTGCGCAGCTTATCCCTCGAGGAAGAAAAAACGATACACCCGATTCTTCACTTTAACAGAATCTCCAGCCTTTAAAATATAAAAGAGTTCAATAGGAAAGCCAGTCACCTTGGAAGCAATAATCTGTGCAAAAAGAAGAGTTGCTTCCTGCATGATAATTCCGCTTCCTCCCATATTGGCGTAAAGATCGTAAACTGAGTTTAAATCCCTGCCTGTAAGCGATTCCATCCCAGTCAAATCGAGGCTGTCCACACGGATTCCCTGATATTCCACTGGCTCCTTTAATTTTATTTTCAGCCATTCCTGATTTGAAACCGCCTCGTTATCCTTTAAAACTTTTTCTCTTTTTCCATGACTTTTCTCCTTAACACATCTCTCTTACTTCGCTTAATACATCGTTACCATTTACAACATAGATGCCGTTTAACTTGTCAATCTCCAGCACCGTTTTCCCATCCAGTACGATCTTGTAATAGCTTAAGCCAAGTGTTACACTGGAACTCATCTTTGCGCCCGATTTCATAGAACCAGGTGCAAACTTCTTGACCACTCCACGAACGGAAATAGATACCGGTTTATATCCTACACTGCCGTCTCCTCCATCCATGCCCTGAAGTGCACCATTTAAGGTGATGTCTGCTGTCTGAGTGGGATCCATTAAAGAGAACACGTCCTTGCACAAAGACAGAAACGGTATTTCCATCTCCATATCGTCTACCAATCCAATCACAGGAACTGCCATTGTTCCGCCTACTCCTGCGCCTTCCAGGCTGTCTGTTAAATTGGTGATTTCCGGAAGCTTTACCTCTTCAGCAGTTCCAATTAATTCCTTACCGCCTTTATATACCGTATATCTGTTGATTAAATGTAGTTTTAACATATTATTCTTCCTCCGCTTTCATTGCATTTTCAAAAGCTGTTACATCAAATTCTTCTACTGCCAGTATGTACTCTGCCGGAGTATAGGGAGCAAAATGAATTCTAATCTTCATATGTCCTGCCAGCACATCTTCCAGCGTGTTTTCATCATTGCGGTATTCTGCGTACAGACCGGCGCACATACCGGCAGCCATTAGACTGTTGCCCCATATATTAAAGCTGTTGATAATGTCATCCACCATTCTCCGGTTCATTCCTTCATCAAGTCTTGCTCTGTAGACAGTGATAAAATAATTTGCAATGAAATCAAACATTCTGCGACAGCCAATCCAGCGGTCCTTGGGATCATCGTTACCAGGATAACAGCCGGTATTATTGCCAAATGATCTCCAACCGTTATCATGAAACGCGGTTACAATTCCATATCCGTTTAATTCTCCTGCCTGAACCTGATCAAGATAAACCTCTTTTCCATTGGAAAGAACCGCCCCATCAATATTTAAAAGCTTATTTGATGGATAAATATAAGGAACATCACCATTAGTAACCGTATAATAACTTATCATTGCTCCATATACGGAAGAATAATGATAGGTTTTACCTGCTTTTGTCACCTTTGGCCATAGTACGACAGAGTGCTTTTCGTCATATCCCATTTCCTTCTTAGCCATAAGGCAGTCCATATACTTACTGGCTTTTTCTGTATCTAAGTCCAACAGGCACATTGCTCTGAAAATACCGCTGATTCCTTCACATTTTGATTGAAGAGCTGCACCCACATTTGCCTTTTGTGACCAGCCAGGAGCCAGAAGAACACCTGGTACCAGTCCGTATCTTGGATAAATCTGACGCAAAGTTTCCAAACCGGTCTCTTCTCCAGTCTCAACATTGTATGATCCGATCACATCTTCTTCTGTCACCATTTCTGGAGCAATAACATGAAATGAAATCTTTAATTCATTGGCGTCGTAAGCAATACCGGAACGCAGCAAAGTAACGATTAAATTTCCAGCTTCATCAAAATCCATGATAAAATCTGCATTCTCCACAAGCTGCTTTACTGACTCCTCCTGTTTAACAGTGATCTTGACAGAATCTTTTAATACACCGTCTGTTTTTAAAGTGATCTGATGATTCTTTACCGGATACAAGGTCTCGTCCACATTTTTAAAATGCCTTTTTGCATCAAGTACGTTAATAAAAATCACCGGCGATACCTGAAACAGCTTAAAGCTTGCATACATACTTTCGCAAAGCGTATATTTTTTCCAATCATCGCTATATCCAAACAGCCTTGCTGCTGCTTCAAAACTATCTACTTTGACCGGAACATTTACCATAGCATAGGGATCTGTGGCTAAATTCACCGGCGAGGTGCCGCACACAACCTGCACTCCATAACGGGTTGATAACGGGGTTGGAAATGATGTTTTATTTTCAATTACTTCAATACCATGTTTATATGACATATTATTTTTTCCTCCTGATATTTTCTGCTTTCCGGTACAGCATATTTAAATTGCTCTCTGATTTCCGGATGTTCTTTTTTGCTTCCGCCAGTAACTCTGGGGGCACCATTAACTCATTTAAAAACGGATGTGCGTTTAGTAGTTCTGTGAGTCCGGGGGGAAACCCGCCACGAAATGATGCTCCATTCCTTACAATCTGATCCATTGATGGGCCGACATAAATCAACGCTTTCATTAAATTCCTCCTGACTCCAGTTCTGGCATATTCCAAAACATTTCAATTTCTCCTGTAAAATAAGAAGGAGTGACTTTTTTAGGAAAGCTTATGTTTATTGCTCGTTCACACCAGAATGATTGTAAAAAGGGATCAGTTAAATATCTATGGGTAATTCTCTCGATTGCAGCTGTCAAAAGATAAAATCCATCTTTTTGGAATCTGCAAATATTGATCTCCAATACTACACTTCCAAGATTTTTATCATCGGCATCTTTTTTTCTATATTCCACCCGATCCAGTCTGACCAGAAAATACGGAAGGATTACTTCCTTATCCTGTAATAGTAAATCCTGTCCGGGTAATCCATTAAAATCTGCCGCTTGTGGATATCCGAATATTTCTGTATCACTCCCATTTGAATCAAGAAAGGTCATATTCTTTAACAGATCTTTTGTTTCATTTATTAAAAGCTTTTGCAATTCATTAAATGTCACAATTTAACTCAACCTCCTTTCTATCCATTGTAGTCTTTTTGTCTACATCATCATTAAAAAAAATATCACTGATCTCCTCCAACGATACAATCCCAAGCAACTCACACAGCACTTTAATCTCACCCGCCTTAAACTGACTCTTATTCCACAGTTTTCTCCGAAACCCATAGCTGGACAAGTGAAGTCTGTCCGCAATCCACCCCTTTTTCAGCCCGGATTTTTTTATCAACTCAATTAACCGAACCGTATTGGTCATCCTATCCTCCTTTCTTTGTAGTCTTTTTGTCTACATCATCATCATACTCCTCCGTTTCCTTTTTGTCAACACGTTTCTCAATTTTTGTTGAAAGTAATTCTACTCCATGATATAATTCTCTCATGGAGGTGACCCTATGGATATCGGTCAGATCATAAAACAAAGACGTGAAGAACTGGGAATGTCTCAGGAAGAGCTTGCGAAAAAGGCAGGTTACAAATCCCGTTCTTCCATTAATAAGATAGAGGTAGACGGCAGAGGCCTTCCCCAGTCTAAAATTACCGCAATCGCAAAAGCACTGAGAACGACCCCGGCTTCCCTCATGGGCTGGGAGGAAACAGAGGTTTTTGCACTGGATCACGTTAACAGCTGTTTTGGAGAGTCTGCAAGAGAAATGCTCAGTAATTTTCAAAAGCTCAACGAAAGCGGACAAAAGGAAGCGCTAAAACGGGTCAGTGAGATGGTACACATCCCCCAATATACAAATGCGGACCCGGTTGTCCGGCCTTTGGGTCCGGATTCCAGATCTTATTTACAGCCGGTAGCGGCTCATGAGAGGACGGATATTGAAGTGACTGAGGAAATGAGACAGCATGATGATGCCTTTTTCGATGAGTAAGGAATAAAATTCGTTGAGGTGATTTATTTGAATTATGACATATTATTAGAGGAAGCAGACTCTGACGGAATCATGATTAAAGAAAAACCATTAATTGGTAATGACGGACGGATTCGGGGCGACCAGATTCTCATCCGGCAGAACATGTCCGGCTGTCAGAAAGCCTGCGTACTGGCGGAAGAACTTGGACATTACTACACCACTGCCGGAGATATACTGGATCAGTCTGATGTTTCAAACAGAAAACAGGAACGCACGGCACGTTTATGGGCTTATAACAAAATGATCACGTTGGAGAAGCTGGTTGCCGCAAAAGAGGCCGGCTGCAGAAACAGCTTTGAGATCGCAGAACATTTAGAGGTTACGGAAGAATTTCTTTTGGAAGCACTGGAATGCTATCGGACAAAATATGAGAAGGGGCTGCAAAAGGACAACTATTTAATTCTTTTTGAACCGTTTAATATTTATAAAATGGCAGAATAATTTTTTTCTTATCTTAATGTCACCTGATGCATCATATATTATCCAGAGGTGATGAACTATGCAGTCCTGCGAACTGGTAACACTTGTGTCATCCATTGCCTGCTGTCTCGCACAAGGGCGGACAGCTGAGGAAATTGCACTCCTCAGCTGTATTTTCAATCAGCTGGGCGATACCCTGGAGACGCTTGCAGCCCACCAGGCTCTCTGTTGCGGCAATGACAAGAATGACAATATTAATGATGATATATTTTTTGGCTTTCAAAGTGAAAGAAGACGGGAGCGATAAGGAACTATCCACAAGTTCCTTATCCTCCCGTCTTCTGAAACAGACAACCTGTTATTTTAGTATTTTGCAGTCAGCAAAAGCTCCACTGCCATACGATCCGAAAGTCTTCCCGTTTTAACCGCTTCTTCCGCCTCAACACAGGAATTTACATAGGAAAGAATCTGTTCCCTGGAAAAAGTTCTTGCCTGAGGCATCAGCTTACCGGCAGCAAAAGGCGGAATTTTAAGCTTTGCGGCGATTCCCCCTTTATCCATTCCCTTGCCCATCAGTTCCTTTACCTGGAGCAGCTGGTTAAACTGCCTGGCAATGAGAAACATGATTCTCATGGGGGGTTCCTTTAATGTAAGCAAGTCCTCATAAAGTTCAAGAGCCCTTTTTGTCTGGCGGTTAACGATGGAAGTAACCATATCAAATATTTTATTGGTGGTCCGCTCTGTACAGATCGCCATCACATCTTCGTCGGTTATGATATCTCTTCCTAACGTAAAGCAAATCAGCTTTTCCAGCTCCATGCGGATATTCTCCATATCATCACCGGTCATGTTTAAAAACAGCTCCATGGTCTGTCCAGTCACCTTTTTTCCTTCTCTGGAAAGTAATGTTCCTGCCCACCTGGCCAGCTGATTAATATCCTGACGCTCCATTTCGGCGGCATAACCAAGTTCCTTTACCTTTTTAAACATTTTGCTTCTCTTGTCCACTTCTGATTCCACAAACACCATGCAGGTTGTATCCGGCATCTGTGGCAGATAGTTAACCAGCTCTTCCGCAGCCGCCTTAAAAAATCCACTGTCTTCTACAAGGATCAATCGTTTCTCCGAAAAAAAAGGCATAGTATCAGCAAGGCTTATAAGCTCCTTTACATCAATGGATTTTCCGCCAAACTGGTTGAAATTCATGGTATCTCCCTGAGTTATGGCCGATTTCATCTGATTTTTGTAGCTGTTTTTTAGAAATGCCTCTTCTCCATATAAGAGATAAACCGGCTTAAAACTGTTATTTTTTATATCCTGATTCAGGGTCTGCATCGCATGGTTCACTCCTTTTCCTTCTTAACATTATACCCATGGTTCCTGGTTCCGTCAACGAAAGTTGAAAAACGGATCCTGGTTCCATCCGTTTCCAGCCTGACTGCTCCGTTCATCCCAGTTCCAAACACCGATACATTACGCTCATTAAAACGTTCTAACACTTCTTCATGAGGATGTCCGTAAGAATTTCCCTGTCCATAAGAAATCACAGCCCAGACAGGTGAAACTGCATCTAGAAATGATTCGCTGGATGAATATTTTGAGCCATGGTGAGCCGTTTTTAAAACGTTTACTTCACTCAATAACTGATCTTTCTTTTTTTCAAGAAGTAGTTGTTCCTCCCGCTCCCCCATATCGCCGGTAAACAGCATATGGCATTCACCATAATCCATTTTAAGTACCTGGGATTCTCCGTTAACATCTGTGGGTATGTCATCTTTCCCAGGATAAAGACAGGTAATAACCAGCTTACCTATCTTCATTACATCGCCCCCTGTCAGATACTGCACACAAGCTCCTCTATTTTTCCCCAGTGCTGCCAGAGATTGTATCATCTCCTCATCCCGCCCATGATAAGGGAGATATAAATTCTTAATCTGTATATCCTCACAACTTTCCAGCAAATATTTTACTCCGCTTAGATGATCCAGGTCTCCGTGACTGACGAATGCATAATCAATCACCGAAACACCAAGAGACTTCAGACATGGGGACAAGGTATACTCTCCCAGAGATTTTTCAGATGAACTTCCACCATCAATCAGCATGCATGCCCCTTCTGCCCTGAGCAATATCCCATCTCCCTGCCCTACATCAAGAAACCATGCATCCAGCCCCTTAACCGGCTCAGGTAATAATAGAAATATGGATAATATATAAAATCCTGTCAGGAAAAGGAGTTTTCCTACGGTATCATTGTTTTTTTTCTCTGCTTCCTTTTCAACCCTGCTAAATAATTTCATTATAAAAATGCAGCCGGTGAGAAGAAACCCATAAGCCACCAGCCTTCTGATACCAGGTCTGCCCAAGATAATACTGCTCCCCGGCATTTTCCCGGCAATGTTTAAAAGAATCTCATACAGAGACAGAATATAATGCCCGGTTCCCGCTGCCGCAGTTCCAAGAACAGGGCTTAAAGATCCAAATGCAATCACTCCCAGGCCGGAACAAAGAACTCCGCCCATCAGTGGAATGACCAACAGATTCAAAATCAGTCCATAAGGGGGAACCTGGTAGAAATGAAAGGCTGTCACAGGCAGAGTAATCATCTGCACCGCAAAGCAGGCTGAAATACTACCGGAAAAAAGGCGATCCTTACCCAGCCATCCTTGTATAACCGGAGCAATAGCCCCTATTGCAAATACGGCACCGAATGAAAGCTGAACACCTCCCTGCATCAGGAGTGAGGGAGACTGAAAGCCAAGAAAAAATAATGACAACGAAGCTGCAGACAGTAAATCATAGGTTCTTCCAAGACAGGCTGCATAAAATCCCAGACACATCATCACACCGGCCCGCACCACAGAAGGACCTGCACCCGTTAATATACCATATAAAATCAGAAGCACCATACTAAAAAGACCTGCGCCCCAAAAGCCTGCACCAGCCTTTTTTATCAGCTTATAAAAAGAGAGTCCGATAAAAGACATATGAAGTCCGCTGATGGCAAGGAGGTGGGCAATTCCATTTTTCTGGTATAAATCCTTAATATCCCTGGAGATTCCCATTTTATCGCCCAGCACTGCAGCCGTAAAGATCCCTGCATCCGTTTCAATTGCATCCCGGTAAAGAAGGGCTTTACCATAGACTTTTAATTTTCTTAAAGACTCCAAAAGCGGAGACTTCCCCACTTTTACTATATCAATCTCCTCTGCAAAAAGGGTAAAATCCACCCCCAGGGACTGATAGTAGCTCTTAAAATCAAACTCTCCCGGATTTCTTGCCTGTGAGAAGGGCTGTACCTCGCCCCGCACAGCAACAATCTGTCCGATTCCCAGAGATTTTAATGAATTACCTTCACACTCCTTTAAAGAAACCATGATTCCGGGGGGCTCATAAAGAACATCTTCCCACTTCCACTTCATCATTTTTCTGATCCGGTTATTCTTCAGAGTCAGACTGACAACTCCCTTCTCTTCTGCAATTGATGAAATACTGCCCTGTACCTCTGTGTAATAACCGGTAATCTCTAAAAGCCGGATATCCCGTTCTCTTAATTGATCTATCTCAAGACCTGCACGAGCCGATCCCAGATAGAAAAAAACAAGAGGCAAAAAGACCCAAAGCGGGTTTCTGCCTCTCCTGCAACCACAAAAAATCATCCCGGCAGCTATCATTGCCGGAATAAAAAGCCAAGATGTCAAAGCCAGCAGTACGGCAGTCTCTCCAAGTACAAATCCCCCTGCAATCAGACATAATGGGCGTTTTATTGTTCTGTTCCTCCTGTTTCTTCTGTTGATTCCTCATTTTCCTTATTGTAATCCAGATTTCGCTCAAACTGCTGGTTCAAAGAAATGGAGTCCCGAAACATCACATCCTGAGAACCATTGACTGTAATCTGAACCTTGTTAATGGATGAAACCGCAGCCAGAGAGTTGACGATGGAATAGATGGGGATATATTCCTTTACCTCCAGAGTGTTATTGAGAAATGAGGAGTCAAAATTGATGTAGCACACATTTTCATTGACTGACACATTGATCAGTTTGGTCTCCTTCGGCAGCGTAGGGTTCAATCCAGGTCTGCCAGGACCTGCGATCAGCTGTTCAATTACCAGCTTTTCCAGGGAAGTATTAATATTATGAACCACTTCTCTTGATTCTTTTACCAGCTTCTCTCCGCTTTCATCGGCAAAATACAAGGACAGCTCTGTCTTTTCAAATGAGTTGACATTGCTGATATTATCAATAAAATCCGTACTCTGCATCGGTCCCACCGGATTGCCGGTGCTGTCCATAAGCGGCTGTTCCGCTGTATAGATTGCTACGTATGCAATCCCCTTAACCTGAGTCAGAGTCCTGACAAGAGCAGCCCTGCAAAGAATCTCTCTGGTGCTGTTCATCATCGCATAATTATTATCAAAATACAGATATAACACTGTATCCTCCAGCTTATACCGCTCAAATCCCACCTTGTCCGGGACGGCTGCCTGCCGGTCTAAATCCTTGGGAACGTTGCGCAGCTGTTCCATCAGATTTTTAATTTTCCAGTCTGTTTCCTCTTCTGATTCATCCACAGGCTTTTCAGGCATGGTATATGGCTGAGGCTCCATTTTGGTCATGGCCGAATTCAAATAGTAGATCTGATAAAGTTCCCCGCTATCTGTATTTTTTTCTGGTGCTCTTCCTGAGCAGCCGGATAAACAGCAGACCACAGACAGCAGGAATATCAATATACCCATTCGTGGCTTCATCCCTATCCCTCCTGTTCCTAAGAAATGTATGTAAGAGGAATACGTACAGTAAATGTAGTTCCCTCTCCCTCTTTGCTCTGAAGCTTGATCGCTCCCTGATGCATCAGAACAATCTTTTTGGTAATGGATAAACCAAGCCCCGTTCCTCCCGTCTCCCGGGACCTTGCCTTATCCACCCGGTAAAAGCGGTCAAATACCCGTTCCTGGAACTCTTCTGAAATTCCAATCCCTGAATCCGCAACTTTTACATAAAAGAACTTGTGATCTGCATCAAGGGTAACCCGCACCCAGCCGCCTTCTACATTGTATTTAATGGCATTTTCAACAAGATTGCTCAGTGCCAGAGACAGCTTCATCTCATCTACATCTGCCGTAACTTCCCGCATACTTTCAAAGGTCAATTCAATATTGCGCTTCCCGGCAATGGGACGAAGACGTTTTAAAATCAGTTCCAGCAGACCATTAATTTTCACCTGGGCTACATTTAAGTTAGCCCCTGCTGTCTTATCCATTCGAACCAGAGCAAGGAGATCATCGATAATTTTATTCTCCCGTTCAATCTCTTCTGAAATATCGCTTAAGAACTCCCGGTACAGTTCCACCGGAGCATCCTCCATCCCGATAAGAGAATCTGCAAGTACACGAATGGACGTAATTGGTGTCTTTAGCTCATGTGATACATTGGAAACAAACTCTTCCCTCGACTTGTCTACCGCTTTCAGTTTCTTTAATGTAGTATTAATGGAATCCGAAATCTGCCTGGTCTCTTTGTAAACACGGGAAATAATATCCTCATCCAGGTTTCCCTCTGCCGCCCGGTTTAACATCCTCTGCAGTTCACGAAACGGCTTCATTAAAAGTTTAACCAGAAGAACTACCACAATTGCCAGTATGGAAATAATTAAAAGCTGCAAAAATACCCCTTTATCCGATACTGTGATAATGCGGTTTAAAAGATCTTCCGAGGATGCTGTGATGATCATGACACCGTCAATCTCTTTTTCCTGACTATTGGAATAGATCGGAATTGTGAGAGAAAAATACTTTTTTTCCTGATTGTATTTGCTGCTGTTTTCACCGTTAAAGCACCGGATCACTTCCTCTGACACGTTGGTCTTACCTGCCGAGAGCGAGAAGGTATCGCTGATAATACGAAAGCTCTTATTGATAATTACAATTCTGCCGTTAAACATATCCGCTTTCACAGCCATCTCATTATCTAACAGGGAATCTTTGGGATCCATGGTTAAATAGCCGATCCTGGTCATCTTGTTGCTTAATATCCAGCACTGGTTTTGGATCTCCTGCATTCGTGAATCGATCAGGTTTTGCCGGAATGCTCCTAGCAGAACAGAACTCCCGACAAAAACGGGAATACTTCCTATAAACAAAAAGACGAGGATCAGAGTGACCTGCAGGCTGATAGCGGGCTTTCGGCTGAATAGTTTATC
Source organism: Lacrimispora defluvii (assembly GCA_013036995.1). GTDB lineage: Bacteria > Bacillota > Clostridia > Lachnospirales > Lachnospiraceae > Lacrimispora > Lacrimispora defluvii. Next base: position 73,546 of record JAAOXG010000001.1, on the reverse strand, counting down.
CTGAAACATGGTCCCACCTCTCCAATCTCTGACTTATCATAAATTTATTTTTTTGGTACATGTAACTGCCAGCGCCCCTGGGCCGATATGACAGGATACGCTGAGAGAGAGATGATCCACGTAGATTTCTCCTGTTTCCGGAAATAGCTCCATTAGTTCCCGCTTAAATTCCTGGGCGGCTTCCATACTGTCTGAGTGAACAACTGCCATATGAGTCACCCTGCCCTCTGGATCGTTAAAACGTTCATCCATGTCCTTTTTTATGGCTGCAATCATCATGGCTTTTGCCTGCTTCATGGTTCTTGCTTTTGCAAATGCATCAAGCTTCTCTCCCTGAATGGTTAGAACCGGTTTAATCCGCAGAAAACTGCCAAGCAGTGCAGCAGCAGGAGTGATTCTACCACCTTTTTTCAAATACTCCAGAGTATCCAGGGTAATGTAAATGGTGGAGTCCATCTTAGTCTCCTCCAGTTTTTCCTTAATCACCTGAGGGCTTATTCCCTGATCTGCCATTTCCTTTGCATCAAGAACAGACTGTCTCTGGGTCACAGAGATTCTCTGATTATTAACAACAAACACTTTACCTTCATAATCTTCCGCCAGCATAATGGCTGTCTGGCAGGAACTGCTTAATCCACTTGACATGGGTATATGTACAATGGCTTCGTATTCCTTTAACAGTTCATTCCATAAATCCATTAAATCACCGGGCGACGGCTGTGAGGTGGAAATATCCGCGCCGTTTTCCAGCTTTTCATAAAACTCCTGCTGGCTTAAGCTGATATCCTCATAATACATCTCTCCATCCATCATAAATGGCATGGGAACGACATAAATTCCAGCTTCCTTTCCCTGCTTCTGGGTAATTCCGCTGTTGCTGTCTGTAACGATCGCTACTTTCATTCCGGCTCTCCTTTATTTCTCAAATTAAGTATTCTTCTCTGCTTCACTCACAGAGGTATAAAGCTGGTAGTACATGCCTTTCTTTAAAAGCAGTTCTTCATGATTTCCTTCCTCCACAATGCTGTTATCAGAAAGAACTAAAATACGGTCAGCATTCTGTATGGTAGTCAGACGGTGTGCGATGGTCACCGTTGTCCTTCCCTTGGAAAGCCGTTCCAAAGACTGGGAAACCAGCTGCTCGCTTTCATTATCCAGTGCAGAAGTTGCCTCATCAAGAATCAGTACCGGCGGATTTTTAAGGAACACTCTGGCAATACTGATCCTCTGCTTCTGACCTCCGGAAAGCTTTACACCACGCTCCCCAACGTATGTATTATATCCATCCTTTAATCCTGTAATGAAATCATGAGCGCCTGCCATCCTGGCAGCCGAAACCACCTCTTCCATGGAAGCCCCGGGGCGCCCGTATTCAATGTTCTCAAATACGGTTCCTGAGAATAAGTAAACATCCTGCTGTACCACACCTACCGTGCTTCTTAGGCTTTTAAGGGTCACTTCCCGGATATCCTGACCATCAATTAATATTCTCCCCTCAGTAGGATCATAAAACCGCGGTACCAGGCTGCAGAGAGTGGTTTTTCCGCCTCCCGACGGGCCTACCAGAGCCACCTTTTCACCCGGTCTGATTTTTAGGTTGATGTGTGACAGAACTGGATTCCGATCATCCGGATATTCAAAAGAGACATCTTCAAAGGAGATCTCCCCGCCGATCTTGGTAAGCGGTCTTGCCCCCTCTTCATCAAATATATCCACATTGGCATCCATCAGTTCCATGAATCGTTCGATTCCGGTCATTCCCCTTTGAAACTGCTCAGCGAATTCAATAATTCTTCGTATGGTAGCCAGCAAAGTGCTGACATAAAGAGTGTATGCCACAAGATCTCCAGGTTCAATAAAACCTTTTATCATAAAAATACCGCCTGCAACGATTACCACCACGTACATCAGTCCATCAAACATCCGAATGGTATTCTGGAACGCCGCCATATATTTATAAGTTTTTCGCTTGATTTGTAAGAATTCCTGATTGTCCCGGTTGAATTTCTCTATCTCAATCTTTTCATTGGCAAAAGCTCTTACCACCCTGTTTCCAAGCAGGCTGTCTTCTATCCTGGCATTTAGTTCACCAATATGATTTCTCTGGTGCTTAAACGCTTTTCTCACCTGTATGTTAAAATAGGTACAGGATACCGCCATAACCGGAATCAGCAGGAAAATAAGGATGGTCAGGGGGAGATTAATCCCAGACAGCACAATAAAAGAAATCACTGTCTTTAAAAATGCAATGAAAAATTCTTCCGGACAATGATGGGCAAATTCAGTCACCTCAAATAAATCGCTGGTTATCCGTGACATAATCTGCCCGATCTTGGTGTTATTAAAATAATTATCCGAAAGCTTCTGGAGATGGCCAAATGCATCCTCTCTCATATCCGTCTCTATGGCAGCACCCATCACGTGACCCGTATAAGCCATATAGAAACTAGCCATACCGTCAATGATTCTCAGACCGAAATAAATAGCCCCGATGCTTAGAATGGTGCGGACGGTCAGTACCGATAAATCCCGCAGCCCCTGATTAGTAATATACCGGAGAATCAGGGGCAGCACCATCTCACAAATAGTGGTTAAAGACGCACAGATTAAGTCCATTACCATGATTTTTGTATACTTTTTATAATAAGGCACAAAGCGCCTCAGCAATATGCCTGTTTTCATCTCTTTTTGATTCATACGTTCCTCTACTCTGTTATGCGAATACTTTTTATCAGTTCCAAAGCCCAGTCTTTCTCCCCCGGTTTTCTGCTTACAATATTAATATTCATACGCTGGTCTTTATAAAGTACCTGGGCTGATACTCCATATCTGGTCTCTCCCGGCTTCTCCTCCGGTTCATAAAATGCAACCCTGACCTTTGCGTTATTTAGTTCAAAATCCATAATCTCCTCAGGTTTGCCCTGTTCAAACCACTGGGGCTTAAACTCCGCTTCACGTCCTGCAAAGACCGCTGCGTAAATATAGTAATCATGACCGCCGTAATCTCTGCCGTCATAATAATGATCCATTGCGCTGTTATCTTCCTCATCGTATAAGAAGTTCCCTGGCAGGGCAAAACTCATATTACCGATCTTACGATAGACCAGATATTTTCTGCAACCGATGGAATCTTCAATGTCCATAAGATTCACAGACTTCATCTCCATGGGAGTATGGGAATCAAGAGCGCAGATGTTAAGATAGGTTTTATGGGGAAATGGAATATCAGGATCCATAATATATGCTTTTTCAAGAAGCTCTATAATCTTTTGATTTACATAAACGTCCTGAGTGCTCCGCTGGGAGGGCATAAAATAACAGGACTGGTTTAAAAGAACCATAGCACTGTTTCTGTAATATCTGGCATCTTTTTGAAGATCATTCCACACAAAAAAATCCTTGGCAAATGCCACACTCATACCGGAATGAACCATACCTGCGATCTCTTTAAATGAAAAAGACCGGATGTGGGTAATCAGCTTTCCTTCCTGCCTGGATGGAACATAGTAGATGGCAGGCCAGCAAAACATATATTCCCCTTTTTCACTCCAGCCGGATACTAAATCCATCAAATCGGAAAACCATTGGTAAAAATACTTTTGTCTCATAGCCAGAAAATCTCTTTTTATGAAATAACCGGTCCGGTCCTCTACTCTTAGTTTTAGTTTCTTCTCCCGTGCTGCTTCTTCTAAAAATTCTACCACTGCAGAATGAAACCCGGGACCTGCAATGTTTGTCTGGCTCTCCCCCTGAAGCTTACGCTTATTCCAGTTAAACCAGATATATCCTTCCGGACACAGCTGAACAAGCAGCATGCCTTCAATGCGAAAGCACTGATATCCCATCTTCTTTGCCAGATCCTTTACCATAAGCTCCGCAGACTGACTGTTCCAGGTAAATCCGGAAAATATTTTTTTCTTGGGCTCCAAAGAAAATCTGATTCTTATACTCATCTGAAATCCTTCCTAACATACCTTTCTATATTCTATCGTATTTCTGTTAGAAATGGAAGCACAAAACGTATATGGACAAAGTAATTTTCAAACTTTTATAAAAAAGAAGACCGCCCGGTCGGTTTACCGGGAAGCCCTCTTCGTTTATAACATTAACGGACAATCAGTGATTTTCCTGTCATCTCTTTCGGCTGTTCCATACCCATCAGTTCAATTAAGGTCGGTGCGATGTCTGCAAGGCATCCGCCCTCTCTCAGCTTACAGGCCGGATCAGCATTTACCAGAATGAAAGGCACCGGATTGGTTGTATGGGCTGTAAACGGTTCACCCGTCTCATAATCCAGAAGCTGCTCTGCATTACCATGATCTGCACAGATAAACATTACTCCGTTCATCTCCTTCACTGCATCTACAGTTCTTCCCACACACGTATCAACCGTTTCAATGGCCTTAATTGCTGCATCTTCAATACCGGTATGGCCAACCATGTCCGGATTTGCAAAATTCACAATGATAACATCGTACTTGCCGGAAGTCACAGCCTCCACCAGTTTGTCACAGACAACTGGAGCGCTCATCTCTGGCTGCAAATCATAGGTAGCAACCTTTGGAGACGGTACTAAAATTCTGTCTTCTCCCTTATTGGGCTCTTCCACACCGCCGTTAAAGAAGAATGTTACGTGTGCATATTTTTCCGTCTCAGCAATTCTGGCCTGAGTCATGTTGTGATCAGCAAGGAATTGTCCAAATGTGTTGACAATGGATTCCTTTTTAAATGCAACCAGCTTATTGTTAATTGTCTCATCGTAATCAGTGAAGCAGACATAGGTGAGATTCAGGCGTTTCTCTCTTTCAAATCCTTTAAACTCATCATCGCAGAAAGCTCTTGTCAGCTCTCTTGCACGGTCTGGGCGGAAGTTAAAGAAGATAACAGAATCGCCATCCTCTACCACAGCCACCGGTGCTCCGTTTTCTGTCACAACAAAAGGCTCTACAAATTCGTCATTCTTCTCCGCGTCATAGGAAGCCTGAATACCAGCAGTTGCTGACTGGGCCTGATTTCCTTCTCCCTTTGTCAGTGCATCGTAAGCCCGTTTTACACGGTCCCAGCGGTTATCTCTGTCCATGGCATAATAACGTCCGGAAACAGATGCCACTTTGCCTACGCCAAGCTCTTTCATCTTTGCTTCCAGCGCTTCCACATAGCTTTTTCCGGAAGCAGGTGGTGTATCACGTCCATCTAAGAAGCAGTGAACATATACCTTCTCAAGGCCGTTTTTCTTGGCAAGTTCCAATAATCCATAGATGTGACCGATGTGGCTGTGAACACCGCCGTCTGAAACCAGTCCCCACATATGAAGTGCGGAATTGTTCTTTTTGCAGTTTTCCACTGCCTGTAAAAATTCTGGAACGGTAAAAAAGTCTCCGTCTGAAATCGCTTTTGTAATTCTGGTCAGTTCCTGATATACGATACGTCCTGCACCCATATTTAAATGGCCAACCTCAGAGTTACCCATCTGACCGTCGGGCAGCCCCACTGCCAGACCGCTGGCATTGCCTTTTACGTAAGGACACTGGCTCATCAGCTGGTCCATAATGGGAGTTTTTGCTTCACACACTGCATTATGGTCGCAGTTATCATTTAACCCATAACCATCAAGGATCATTAATACAACCGGTTTTTTGCTCATAACTAGTTCTCCTTTTCCCTCTGTTCATTCTATCGTAATTGTACTTATTGCAATTATTGTCTTTCAACACATTATTTTACATGATTTCGTAATTTCTTGCAACCTGGGAATGGTGAAAATTATCAGGAAGCAAAAAGCTGCTCCCTGCCCGAAAGCAGACAGGAAGCAGCAGCTGTGTTATTTCTTATAATTGACAATATCTCCGAATTCCGGTTTTAAGGATGCTCCTCCTACAAGACCGCCGTCGATATCCGGCTGTGCAAACAGTTCTGGTGCGCTGCCGGCGGAAACAGAACCGCCATACTGAATCCGGATTGCCTGTGCAGTTGCCTCATCATAGATTTCAGCAATGCAGGAACGGATAGACTGGCATACTTCCTGAGCCTGCTGCGTAGTTGCAACCTTACCTGTACCGATTGCCCATATAGGCTCATAAGCGATGACTGCTTTCGCAGCATTCTCAGCCGGTATATTTAAAAATGCAATCTTAATCTGCTGGCGGATCCAGTCAATGGTGATTCCCTGTTCTCTCTGTGTCAGTGATTCACCGCAGCAGATAATAGGAGTGATTCCATACTCAAAAGCCTTTAATGCTTTTTTGTTAACGGTTTCATCCGTCTCTGCAAAATACTCTCTTCTCTCGGAATGGCCGATTACCACGTATTTTACACCTGCGTCCTTTAACATAGCCGGTGAAATCTCTCCGGTATAAGCGCCCTTGTCCTCATAGTACATATTCTCAGCGCCGATGTTAATGTTAGAACCTTTTGCTGCCTCCATGGCAGGAATGATGTCAATAGCGGGTACGCAAAATACTACATCTACTTCATCGTTTGCTACTAATGGCTTTAATGTATTAACAAGCTCCACCGCTTCCGTTGGAGTCATATTCATTTTCCAGTTTCCTGCAATAATTTTTTTTCTGGACATAAAATAACCTTACCTTCCGCTATTTATTATCTGCTGCTGCAACGCCTGGCAGTTCTTTGCCTTCCAGGAACTCTAAGGATGCTCCGCCACCAGTAGAGATGTGGGTCATCTTATCAGCAAAGCCAAGTCTCTTTACTGCATTCACAGAATCTCCGCCGCCGATAACTGTAGTAGCATCGCTAAGCTCTGCAACTGCACGGCAAATTTCCAGGGTTCCCTCTGCAAAGTTAGAGAATTCAAATACGCCCATCGGTCCGTTCCAGACAACGGTCTTAGCACCTTTTAATGCTTCCTTAAACAGTTCAATGGTTTTAGGTCCGATATCAAATCCTGACCAGCCAGCGTCAATGGACTCTACCACTTTACGCTCTGTATCGTTGGAGAATTCTTTGCCGATCACATTATCAATAGGAAGAAGCAGTTTCACGCCTTTCTCCTCTGCCTTTTTGATCATCTCTAACGCATAGTCAAGCTTATCTTCCTCACATAAGGAATTTCCGATTTCATGACCCTGAGCCTTCGCAAAGGTATAAGCCATACCGCCGCCGATAATTAAGGTATCAACCTTGTCAAGAAGATTGTTGATTACGTTGATCTTATCGGAAACCTTTGCACCACCCAGGATAGCCACAAAAGGACGAACCGGATTCTCAACTGCCTGTCCCAGGAACTTAATTTCTTTTTCCATTAAGTATCCAACAACATTCTCAGATGTATATTTGGTAACACCTACGTTGGAGCAGTGAGCTCTGTGAGCAGTACCAAATGCATCGTTTACAAAGATTCCATCACAGAGAGAAGCAAGCTCTTTTGCATATTCTTCTGCAGACTCATCTTTGCCGTATTTGGTCTCTTCTACTCTGTAACGGGTATTTTCAAGAAGAAGAACTTCTCCATCCTTTAATTCCTCAGCTACTTTCAGTGTCTCAGGACCGGTTACCTTAGGATCGTTTACGAATTTTACCGCTACGCCAAGACGCTCGCTTAAAGCCGGAGCAACTGGTGCTAAAGATAACTCTGGAAGGGGCTCGCCCTTTGGTTTTCCCAGATGGGAGCATAAAATAACTTTAGCGCCCTGATCAAGCAGTTTTTTAATGGTAGGGATTGCTCCGTCAATACGGTTAAAGTTCTGAATCACACCTTCCTTTAACGGTACGTTAAAATCACATCTTACAAGTACTTTCTTACCCTTTAATCCGGTTAAATCGTCAACTGTTTTTTTATTAAGCATCTTATTGTGCTCCTTTCAGATTATGTTTTACAACATCATAAAAAAACAAAAGGCCCGGTCCTTTCCGACCGGACCCTTCGTGGATCTTTAGCCTAATTCAGCGAAGTACTTAATTGTACGAACCATCTGGCTTGTATAGGAATTCTCGTTATCATACCAGGAAACAACCTGTACCTGATATAAATCATCACCGATCTTGGAAACCATAGTCTGAGTAGCATCGAATAAAGAACCAAATCTCATACCGATTACGTCAGAAGATACGATCTCATCTGTGTTGTATCCGAAAGACTGGCTTGATGCTGCCTTCATAGCTGCATTGATTCCGTCTTTGGTTACTTCAGCACCCTTAACAACTGCTGTTAAGATAGTGGTAGAACCTGTAGGAACCGGAACACGCTGTGCGGAACCGATTAACTTGCCGTTTAATTCAGGAATAACAAGACCGATTGCTTTTGCAGCACCGGTAGAGTTTGGTACGATATTAGCTGCACCAGCTCTTGCTCTTCTTAAATCACCTTTTCTGTGAGGTCCGTCAAGGATCATCTGATCACCTGTGTAAGCGTGAATTGTGCTCATGATACCAGACTGGATGGGAGCATAATCATTTAATGCCTTTGCCATAGGAGCAAGACAGTTTGTTGTACAGGAAGCAGCGGAGATGATCTTGTCATCTGCTGTTAATACATTCTCGTTTACGCTGAAAACAATAGTTGGCAGATCGTTGCCTGCTGGAGCAGAGATAACTACTTTCTTAGCGCCTGCATCGATATGAGCCTGGGATTTATCTTTGGAGCAGTAGAAACCAGTACACTCAAGTACTACATCTACGCCGATCTCTCCCCAAGGAAGATTTTTTGCTTCTTTTTCTGCGTAAATTCTGATGGTCTTTCCATCAACTGTAATAGAATCCTCAGAAGCTTCTACTGTGTGAACATTCTCACCATAAAATCCAGCGTATCCGCCCTGAGCTGTATCATATTTTAATAAATGTGCTAACATCTTTGGATCTGTTAAATCGTTGATTGCTACTACTTCATAGCCTTCTGCACCAAACATCTGTCTGAAAGCAAGACGGCCAATACGTCCGAAACCGTTAATCGCTACTTTTACTGCCATAATTCAATTCCTCCTAAGAATAAAATTAAAAGTGATCGTTAAATATTAATCAACTACCGTTTATTCTACCTAATATTCCAGTAAATAGCAAGTCCTTTTTTTATTTTTATCAATTCCTCACAATAATTTTACATTTCATTCTTGACATATCCGGCAAGATTGTAAGCATGATCGGAAATGCGTTCCAGGTTGCTGATCAGGTCTAAAAATACCACGCCTGCGGCGGTGCTGCACTCTCCTGTAGAGAGTCGTTCGATGTGTTTTTCCCTTAGCTCCTCTTCCAGGGCATCTACCTCATCTTCATACTTAATCACCTTGCGGACCTCATCCATATCGCCTCTTCTCCTTGCATCAATGGAATGGGAGAACGACTGAAAAGCCGTCTGACAGATCAGCTTAAGGTCGGATATTCCGGTTTCAGAAAATGTCACTTCATGCTCCGCCATATATTCCGCCTGTTCCGCCAGATTTTCTGCATGGTCACCGACTCGCTCAATATCGCTGATACTGTAAAACAGGTTGTTGACTATTATTTTCTGCTCCTCTGTCAAAGACAGATTGTTGATTTTGACCAGATATTCCGTCAGCATCTTTTCCATATTATTAATCGTCTTTTCGGTTTTATACACATCTTTTGCTTTATTGACATTTTTAGAAATAACCGCATCGATGGCAAGCTGCACATTTTCCATGGCGATCTGTCCCATATGTACCACTTCCATGGCAGCTGTCTCCACTGCGAATGCAGGTGATTCAAAAATTCTTTCGTCCAGATGCTTCATGGTTTCACTTTCCTGATCACCGGCTTCTTCTAATTCCTTTTTCTCCTCCGGTACCAGCATACCAGACAGTTTAACCAGCTGATTTGCAAAAGGAAACAGAATGCAGGTATTGGTTAAATTAAATATGGTGTGGAAAATTGAAATCTGTACTGCTGTAATGTTGTGGTCTGCAATCCTTGGCATCGCCATAAATATAAGAAAAGATGCGATTCCAAATAAGATAGAACCAATGACATTAAAGGAAAGATGAATCGCGGCAGCCCGCTTTGCAGTCCTGGAACTGCCGATACTTGAGATCAATGCAGTCACACAGGAACCAATATTTTGACCCAGTGTAATGAAAATAGCAGCATTGGTTGTAACCACGCCATTCATTGCAAGGGTCTGTAAAATACCAACGGAAGCCGAGGAACTCTGTAAGAGGGCTGTTACCAGCGCTCCGATTAACATGCCAAGGAAAGGATTGTTTCCAAGGACACGGAATGCTTCCGAAAATATAGGCGCATCTGTATAAGGAGAAATTGCACTGGACATGAAATCAAGTCCTATAAACAGCATGCCAAGCCCCACCAGTATTTCACCAATGGTTCTGGTCTTCTGCTTTTTCGCAAATAAAAGAAGAACCGCTCCGATTCCCACAAGAAGGGGAGCACAAAATGAAGGTTGAAATATAGAATATGCATCTCCCAGCTGATTCATGGAAACAATCCAAGCTGTAATGGTTGTTCCGATGTTTGCACCCATGATTACTCCCACAGCCTGAGTCAGATTTAAAACTCCTGCACTTACAAAACCAACTACCATAACCGTAGTTGCACCGCTGCTCTGGATAATAGCCGTAATTACTGCTCCCAGAAGTACTGCCATAAAGCGGTTGTTTGTCAGCATTCCCAGAAACTGACTCATACGGCTTCCTGCACTTTTCTGCATGCCGTCTGCCATGGTATTCATGCCGTACAAAAACAGTCCCAGCCCTCCCATGAATGTAAACAAACTCGATATGTCATTAACCGACATCGTTACCTCCTTGTAACCAATTTGTATTTTTTACTACAGATATCTGACCATGCATTTATCTGCGCCGTTTAAAATAATACCATAGAAAGATTTCATTTATCAATGGTTTTTAAAATTTATGTAAAATTCTGTTTAAATTTGAGTAAAACAGTCAGTTGGGCAGATTGCATTTCCAGTCATGTTTGTTTATAATGAATTTAATTTTGGAAAAGGAGACTCCTATGCTGCCAGACTATCATTTTCACACAGAATTTTCAGGGGATTCCACCACACCAGTCAGAAACCAGATTGAACGTGCCATTGCGCTTCATATGGATTCCCTATGTGTGACGGATCACCACGACTTTGACGTAGATTCCCCCATCGATTTTACCTTAGACCCGGAAATTTATTTTAACACCATGTGTCAGCTTCGGGAAGAATACAAGGAACGAATTGACCTTCGAATCGGAATCGAACTGGGACTGCAGCCCCATTTAAAACAGTACTATGACCAGCTGCTGAAACGCTATGATTTTGATTATGTAATCGGATCCACTCACTTCATTAACCGCAGGGATGCTGCCTATCCCGAATTTTTTGAGGGCAGGCGGGAAGAAGACGCATATCTTCAGTATTTTGAGGCGACACTGGATAACGTACAACTAAAAGACGCTTATGATACTGCAGGACATATCGACTACATCGTCCGATATGGTCCGAATAAAGCAGCTTATTACAGCTATCATGCATATCAGGATATCATTGATGAGATATTAAAGACTGTAATTGAAATGGGAAAAGGAATTGAACTGAACACCGCAGGTTACAGAAAGGGAATCGGTCAGTCTAATCCATCCGGAGATATTATTAAACGTTACCGGGAGCTGGGCGGTGAGATTATTACGGTGGGATCTGATGCCCATATACCAGAAGATTTAGGTGCAGATTTTCAGACTGCAAAAGAACTTTTGAAACAATGCGGTTTTTCCTATTATTCGGAATTCAGAAGAAGAAAACCGGAATTTAAGCCACTGTGATACATCTAAGACAACACGGATTGGAGAACCATCATGAATGTATTTGACATCGTCGGGCCTGTAATGATCGGACCTTCCAGCTCCCATACAGCCGGAGCCGCCCGCATTGGAAAAACGGCTGCCCTCCTACTTGGAGAACCGGTAGCAAAAGCGGATATTTTGTTTCACGGTTCCTTTGCTAAAACCTACAAAGGCCATGGAACTGACAAAGCAATGGTAGGCGGAATTTTAAAATATGATCCCTGGGATCCGGGAATCCGTACCAGCCTTGAAACGGCTCAAATGCAGGGCATTTGCGTTAGCATTCATACTGGTACCATTGAAAATGCCCATCCAAATACAGCTTTAGTGACCCTTACCGGATCGGGAGGTGCTACACTTTCTGTCCAGGGTGCTTCCATTGGGGGCGGCAATATTGTGATAAACAAAATTAACGACATGGAAGTATATTTTACCGGCCAGAATACCACATTAATAGTCATGCATCAGGATGTTCCCGGTATCATCGCCCAGGTCACAAATCTGGTTGCTGCCGGCAACGCCAACATCTGCAATTTCCGGTTAAACCGCCAGGAAAAAGGCGGAATTGCAATTATGACAATTGAGATGGATTCCGATGTGGACCCTTCTTTAGTGTCTGAGATCAGGCTTCTTCCTCATGTATACAATACCATTCTTTTAAAACTGGGCTGAAAGATTCAACCGACTGGAGAATACAATGAGACTAAAATATAATACGGTGGAAGAGCTGGTTGAGGCCGCTGCTTCCAGCCACAAAAAAATTTCTGAAATCGTTTTGGAGCAGCAGGCCGGAGATATGGAATCAACCATAGAAGAAGTCTATGCAACCATGGAAAGCAGTTTTGACGTGATGCGCCAGTCTGTAATAAGCGGACTGGATGAAACCCTCCGATCTCCCAGCGGTCTTTCCGGAGGTTCTGCTGCAAAATTAAAAAAAGCCGTAGAGGAGGGAAAAAACCACTACGGTCATCTTCTTGGCAATGCCATCAGCATGGCACTGGCTGTTACGGAATTTAATTCCTGCATGGGAAAAATTGTTGCTGCTCCAACTGCCGGATCCTGTGGGGTAATCCCCGCAGCCCTGATCTCAGTTATGGATGAATACGATCTCCCAAAGCATGACATTGTCATGTCTTTGTTTACCGCTTCTGCCATAGGTATGGTCATTGCCAAATGCGCCAGCATTGCCGGAGCGGAAGGCGGCTGCCAGGCTGAGGTTGGTTCCGCTTCTGCCATGGCTGCCGCTGCTCTGACAGAGATTTTTGACGGTACACCCCAGATGGTATCCGACAGCTGTGCCATTGCGTTAAAAAACACCATGGGGCTTGTCTGTGATCCCGTTGCAGGACTGGTGGAAGTTCCCTGCATCAAACGAAATGCCATGGGTGTGGCCAATGCCTTTACAGCATCCGAGCTTGCCTGCGCAGGGATCAAAAGCGTGATTCCTGCAGATGAAGTAATTCTCGCCATGAGACAGGTAGGGCAGCTCATGTCCACCTCTTTAAAAGAAACAGCCGAAGGAGGGCTTGCTGCCACACCTACCGGCTGTCGCCTGTGCAGACAGATTTTTGGTCCGGAAGCCTGCAGCGGAGAATGATCTTACAACTTTATATCTGATATCATTTCTTCATCTTGGAAGAGAGAAAGGCATAGAAGTCATTTTTCTCTTCCTTTAATATGCGGTTGGGCAGAACAAATCCATGTGTGGAATTTAAAAACACCAGTATCATGGAAGGCTTTTTCGCAATTCTTTTGATTTTGTTCCAGCTTATATCCTGCTTTCCCTCTCCCTGTCCCACATGTATTCCCGTGTCATCAAACCGGATCTTGATGTCCTGACTGGCTGACGACTGTTTCTTTGCCTTACCATAAACTGCAAGAGGCTGAATAATCGGAAAAAGACAGCAGCCTAACACTGCACAAATCCGGAAGAAATTCCCCGAAGTTTCCCATCTGACTATGGTAAGTGTAAGAATTGCAGCAGTAAAAATCAGGTTGCACATGCCTACCATTGACCCATAAATATAGTACATGGACAGCTGCCAGATATCCATGCCTGTATTTCTGTACGTATACTCGTATTTCATAATTCATCTCCTCCCATAACAGAAATCAGGCATTGAAAATTACAATGCCTGATTTCAAACGTACTCATCATTTTGCAAATAAGGACGGTAACCAGAGACTGGCTGCTGGTACAAAAGTAATTAGTAAAAGTGTGACAATCATGCAAAGATAAAATGGAAGTGTTGCCTTTACCACCTTTTCCATTGGGATCTTTGCTACCGCCGAACCGATAAACAATACCGCACCAACTGGCGGTGTTAAAAGTCCGATACCACAGTTAAGTACCATAATGATTCCGAACTGAACCGGATCGATACCAATAGAGGTTGCAATGGGAAGTAAAATAGGGGTTGCAATCAAAATAATTGGTGACATATCCATGATACATCCAAGGATCAGAAGAATCAGGTTTAAAAGCAGAGCAAGAATAATCGGATTCGAAGTAATTCCGGTAATTGCATGTGCTGCCATATCCGGTACATGGAGTGATGTAAGACAATATCCAAATACGTTGGAGGTTGAAATAAGGATAAGAACAATGGCAAGTGTATTGACACAATCTCCCATTACGTTCCAAACACCTTTCCAGTCCAGACCTTTGTAAATAAAGACACTTACGATCAGACTGTAAATAACAGCGATAGCTGCAGATTCTGTAGCAGTAAATACACCGCCTACTACTCCGAATACCACAATCAATACAGCTGCAAGAGCCCAGAATGAAATTCCCAGCTGTCTTACCAGATTCTTGATGCTGAACTTATCTCCCTTTGGATAATTTCTTTTTACAGAAATAATATAGGAACCAACCATCAGAGAGATTGCCAGTATGGCGCCTGGTACATATCCGGCAAGGAAGAGGCTGCCAACAGAGATTCCGCCTGCAGTAGTTGCATAAATTACCATATTATGGCTTGGAGGAACTAACAGACCCTCACAGGAAGAGGTTATGGTAACGGCTGTTGAGAAATCATCATCATAGCCCTGATCCACCATCATTGGGATAAGGATAGAACCAAGTGAAGCTGTATCAGCAGCAGCTGAACCAGAAATACCACCAAAGAAATAAGATGCAACGATATTTACCATAGCCATGCCGCCGCGCATCCAGCCAACACATGCATTGGCAAGTGCAATCAGTTTTTCAGAAATACCACCGGATCCCATGAGAACACCCATGGTGATGAAAAACGGTACAGCCATCAGGCTGAACGAACTGATTCCCTTTACCATCTGCTGACAGATAACTGCCAGACTGCTTCCCTGGGAAAGCAGACAAAGTACTGCCGATAACGCCACTGCGTAAGCAATTGGAAACCGAAGGAAAACCATAAGAAAGAAACTTCCCAGTAAGACCAGGATTGCTATATTGCCGCCCATTATCGATTTTCCTCCTTTTCAAAAAGACGTTTGATATCATTGTATAATGCTTCCAGCTCAAAAACAAGCATTGCACCGCCAGCCAGCGGAACCGGGAAGTACATCCAGAATCTGGAAAGCTTTGGCATACTGGTATAAAATCCTTTTGCTCCAATACCATGAGCATATTTCCAGCCTACAGTCAGCATGATAAATGCAAGTATGAGAATGGATACATCTGCCAGAATGTCAAGAACCTTGATCAGATTTTTTGGCAGATAAGAATCCAGTGCAGTCATACGGATATGAGAACCTCTCCGAATGGCAAGAGCTGCAGATAATACCGCCATGTAGCACATAAAGGTTAAAACCACTTCTTCGCTCCACGCTGGATCGGGGATAAAGGAGATATATCTTCCAGCCACCGACATAGTGGTTATTAAAACATCTCCGATCAAAAGTATCTTACATATAAACAAAACAATCTTATAAACAATATCATAAGCCGGTTTTATCTTGTCAATTGTTTTGAAAATTTCTGGCATAAAGAACCCCTTTCTAATAGTGAGGGCACAGAAAACTGATTTCTGCGCCCCACTTGTCAACACTGATTATTTCATATCAAGAATTTTCTGATATAAATCTGCATTTTCCTTTGTGTTTTCAGCAATTACATCCTTGCAGGCTTCCTGCCATGGTGTAATGTCTTTTACTTCAACTACATTTACACCAGCAGCTTTTAAACCATCTAATACTTCTTTCTCATTATCCTGAGAAAGTTTCTGGTTGAATTCAGAAGCATACTTGGCAGCCTCAGTCATGGCTTTCTGCTGATTCTCAGTTAATTTATCCCAAGAAGCATCTGTGATAATAACCTGAATGGCACCAAGTGTATGTCCGTCAAGAATTAAATTTGGAGCAACTTCCTGGAATGCATTTCCTTTGTAGTTGGCAATTGGCTGTTCAGCAGCATCAACCACACCGGTCTGAAGAGCGGAATAAAGTTCATTCATGCTTACTACGGTTGCATTTGCACCTAAAGCACTAACCATACCTGTCATAACAGGATCACTGGAAACGCGGATTTTTAAACCTTTAATATCATCAATGCTGTTAATTGGTTTCTTGGAGAAGAAATGACGGAAGCCCTCTTCACCATAGAATAAACCTCTTACTCCTAATCCAATATCATGCGGCTCCATTAAAAACTCTGGAGCAAGATCACTTTTTACGAATTTCCAGTAATGATCACGACCTGCAAATGTGTAAGGAATGGATAACAGTTTTGACTTGTTTGCACCATAGCTGGTAAGAGCGAACGCAGAGATACGTGACATATCAATGGTTCCGCCGCCGCCAAGCATGTTATCAAGAACATCGTTTTCTGCTCCCAGTACACCGCTTGCCTGTAAATCAATTTTAATAGATCCGCCTGACAATTCTTCAACCTTTTCTTTAAACGCCTGATCAGTTTTACCTACGATTGTGTCTAACGGATTTACTTCTGCATATACAAGTGTAACCTGTGGATCTGTGGAAGAAGCTTCTTTGGATTCTCCCCCCTTGGTTGTCTCTCCTGCTGCTGCAGTTGTTGTAGCTGCTGCAGTGGTTGTCTCAGTCGCGGTATTATTTTTTGCAGTACCGCCGCATGCTGTTAATGATAAGGCTGCAATTGCAGCTAACATCAGAGCACTCAGTCCTCTTTTTTTCATGATATAACCCCTCCTTATAATTTCCTTGCCAGTTGAAAACCTTATTATTTCCTTATGTTTCCCCCAGCGAAATCATTCTATCACACAAAAAGTGATAAAACCACGGTAAATATTTGCGAATCCTAGTATTATTTTAACATCTTATTTACATTCTATCCCTGTTTCTTTATTAAACATTTACATTGTTTCTGTTTTTTTGCAGTTCAGTTTGACATTTCATATAAAAAAAGACCCGTATAACGTACACGGGTCTTGGTCTGTTTTTATTCTTCTATTTTCTTTTTGTAAATTTCTATTACCTTTTTCATTGCCTCCTGGCCTGGAGCTCCGATAGTCATTCTCTTTTCCACACAGGTCTTTAAGCTGATTGCATCGTAAATATCCTCTTCAAAAACAGGGCTGATGGCTTTGTATTCTTCCAGAGTCATATCATCCAATGCGATTCCTTTCTCTATGCAGAAAAGAACCAGCTGACCCACAATTCCATGGGCATCACGGAAAGGAACTCCGTGGTTTACCAGATAATCTGCGGCATCGGTAGCGTTGGTAAAACCGTTCTTTGCACTGACCTCCATCACATCCTTACGGAAGGACATGGAGGAAATCATTCCTGTAAAAAGAGCCAGGCAGCCTTTTACTGTATCAATCGCATCAAAAGTCAGCTCCTTATCCTCCTGCATATCCTTATTATAAGCAAGAGGAATTCCCTTCATGGTAGTCAGAATGGAAATAAGCGCTCCATAAACCCGTCCTGTCTTTCCTCTGATCAGCTCTGCAATATCCGGATTCTTTTTCTGAGGCATAATGCTGCTTCCCGTACTGTAGGAATCATCAATTTCAACAAAACGGTACTCATTGGTATTCCATATAATAATTTCCTCACAGAACCTGCTTAAATGCATGGAGATGGTTGATAAGGCACTTAAAAGTTCAATTAAGTAATCTCTGTCTGCAACAGAGTCCATGCTGTTTAAGGTAGGTCCATCAAAACCAAGAAGCTCTGCGGTGTATTCACGGTCCAGTGGATAGGTGGTTCCTGCCAAAGCTCCGGATCCCAGCGGACAGTAGTTCATTCTCTTTCTGATATCCAAAAGGCGGGAATAGTCCCGGTCAAACATCTCATAATATGCACCTGCATGATGAGCCAGGGTAATTGGCTGGGCTTTCTGCAAATGGGTAAATCCAGGCATATAGGTATCCAGATTTTTCTCCATTAAAGCCAGAAGTTCCTTTAAAAGCCCCTTTACAAGAGCGGTAAGTTCATCGATTTCATCTCTGGTGTACAGTTTCATATCCAGAGCCACCTGATCATTTCTGCTTCTTCCCGTATGGAGCCGCTTTCCCGCTTCTCCGATCCGTTCCGTTAAATTTGCTTCCACAAAGGAGTGGATATCTTCATGCTCAGCTGTAATTGTAAGGACTCCACTTTCTAAATCGGCACAGATTCCTTTCAGACCATGGATAATTTTATCCCGGTCCTCTTCACTGATGATACCCTGTTTTGCCAGCATTGTAACGTGGGCAATGCTTCCCTCAATGTCCTGATGATAAAACTTCTGGTCAAAAGACAGGGATGCGTTAAAATTGTGAACCAGCTGATTGGTTTCCTTGGTGAAGCGACCGCCCCATAATTTCATAATTAGTTCTCCTCTTTCCTTAGTTAGTTGTATGAGTCCGCATGGGTTTGCGTTTTTTGTTCTTTCCTGCTGCCAGGCCTGTCAGCACCAGAAGTATCAGGATACTTCCTCCGGTAATCATTCCTCCGGCTTTTAAGCCCTCCGGCACATATTCAAGGGAAACTTCATGAGTTCCTGCAGTCATATGGACGCTTAAAAACGTATCAAAGATCTTATAGGGCTCTGCTTCCTTCCCGTCTATCTTTACAGACCAGCCCTTGTCAAAAGGAATGCTTAAATACAAAAGTCCTGCCTTTTCAGCATCAACCGTTCCCTTAATCTGGGTATCGGTCCACTTTGTCAGCTTAAGGGAATTTTTATTTAACACCTGATATACAGATTCCAGGCCTTTGGGATCAAAACGGTAAGCACTTGCTATTAAATCCTGATCATTGTCATCATTTCGAAGTGTAACTTCTTCTCCTGATTTTAAATAGCCAAGTTCCAGTAGATATCCACGGCTTACATTATCAAAGTTTTTTGTCTTTTCTCCCAGAAGTGCAGCGACTTTTTCAACCTTCTTATTGCTGACAAAAACATAGTAATCACCATCTGTATCAGGTGTGAATGTAAAGCTCTTTCCTTTTACTTCACTGGGTACTTCTGAAAGCACCGGACTTGCACCCAATACCACTGATAAATCATTTTGAACCTCAGCAGGATTGGTCAGCTCCAGCTGCCAGTTATTTTCCACATCATATGGCATCATAAAGCCTAATGAGAGTGCATAATTATTCTTCCACAGCTGCATGTCATCCTGAACCGAAACAAGAGAGGATATTTCATTTTCTCCCATCTCTTCTGAGTACAGAGCGTATTTCACACCAAAAAGCGCGTCTACCAAAGGAGTGCTGCCTGTAATGCTGTAAGCATTGGTTGAACTTTCGCAGCCAAGCTTTTTGAAAAATTTAGACAGATCCGCATTGGCAGTGGACGAAAACAGAGAAACCGATGGAAAATTCATCCATGCACCGTCGTTCTTGGTTTTTCTAGTGACCTTTTCCACCCTGTAAAAATCCGGGTTAGGCAGCAGACTTTCTGTTAAATCAATGGAGGCCTTATTATCTTTTACATAGCTTGTACGGCTTGTAGTTGTAATACTTGTAACTGTAGTATTGACTGCTGCCTCTAAAGCTACCACTCCAAGAGCCAGCAAAACAAGCACATTCCGGTTGATTCCTCTCTGATAAAGGCTGATCAGGCCTGTATAAACTGCCAGAAAAATAATGGCAACATAGAAAATAGAAAAATGGAAGGCATCGTCAGTAATCAGTTTCTGAGCCATAATCACAAAGATTACAGTGGCGAAAAAGGCTGTTACAACATGTTTCCATGGTATCTCATGCAAATAGATATAAGCGTGATATCCTGCTGTCAGTATAAGAAAAATATAGATAAAGGACTGCCTGCAGGGAAGGCTGTTTGGATAGTGAAATCCATGCCAGATAAAATTAAGTACATTAATGGAGAAGCTGGCATAAAAAAACAATAAAAGGGAGCACATGACAATCTTATCCCTCTGCCGGATCTTCCTGCACCCAAGATACAAAAGGAAAAATATAAGAATTGCCACACCGCAGTAAATATTCGGCCAGTGATCCAGTCCGATTTCTGTTTCCACTGCAGGCAAATGTCTCGCAATCATATCAAAGATGGAAAAATAGGAGCTGAATGTCTGGGGAAAGTTAATATCTCCAGACGCTGTCATCTTCATGGCATAGATTTCAGGCAGCAGTACTACTGCAGCCAATCCACCTGCAAGAAGTGAATACACTGCAAAATGAACCCCGTTTATCAGAACCTCTTTCCAAGATTTTCTTCCTTCCAGAATCAGAAGTGCCAGGAAATAGAAGACCATAAAAATACATATCATAATCGATATGTAATAATTCGATAAAATTGATAACCCAAGTGTAATGCAGTAAAGAATGCATTTCTTTTCCTGAACCAGTTTTTCTAAGCCAAGCATAATAAGCGGGAACAAAAGAATACAGTCCAGCCACATAATATTCCAGCTATACGCTGCCATATACCCGGATAATGCATAAAAAATCCCAAAGAAAGCGATTCCAAAA
This sequence comes from Lacrimispora defluvii, assembly GCA_013036995.1. Classification (GTDB taxonomy): domain Bacteria; phylum Bacillota; class Clostridia; order Lachnospirales; family Lachnospiraceae; genus Lacrimispora; species Lacrimispora defluvii. Next base: position 52,894 of record JAAOXG010000001.1, on the reverse strand, counting down.
TCAACTGTCTTAAAATGCCTGCGCAGATACCAGGAAAAAGCAAGACCGCTTAATCCAATCTTTACCACAATCATATAGGTCATGAATTCAATGATAAATTTTTTCGGGCAGAGAACAATCAGCCAGTTTAAGGGGCTTGCCAGATAATAGGAATAAAGAGCTGCAAAATTAACTCCCATACCAATATCCCAGCTGTATAACAGGCTGCCACCATGGGTCAGCTTATACTGGAACTCAGAGAAAAAAGGCGCATACTGATGATACATATCCGTTCTTAAAAAGCTTTCTTCTCCAAAGGGAAAGATCCCTCTCTGGGCAAATATAATGATCATGATAATCACAGGCACAAAAAAGGCGGCAATCAGACCATCTGAGTCCTTTACCAGACTTCCGCTTCTATGCTCTTTCTTCCGAAAGGTGCGAAAGACTTCCTGGTGCTCTTCTTCCAATGGTTCTTCGTCCTTCATTTCTTCCCCCCCGTCTTCCTCTGTGTTTACATATTCGTCAACGGGATAATATTCACTGTCTTCATTGGAATCATCAAAATCATAAAGTTCTTCCATTCCTTCAACCGGAACCTCCAGCCTTATGACAGGCATGGATTCATAATCCGGTTGTTCTTCTCCCCCGTCCCCCAAATAACCTGTATCCTGTTTCTCATCCGTTTTTTTCCCTTCCCGGATGTCCAGTGTTTTATCTTTTTTTTCATCTGATGTCATCTTTAGAATATCCTCTAATTCCTTTGAAATCTTTTCAATATCGTCATCGCGTTCCATTTTACTTACCTCTCTTTACAAGGGGGAACCTCACTCTTTCGGAATATGAAAAGCTTACTGAATACATAATTTACAATCACAACAACGATGGACACCAGTATTTTGCTTACATATTCATCCATATTGAGCCAGGAAACCATAATCACCATAAGAACCATTTCCATGACGCCTGATGCAGCCCTGCATGCAGTAAAGGAAATCATCTCCTTCACCACAAATCCCAGATGCAGATCATAGCTTTGAAATACAAAGATTTTATTAACACCAAATGCAAACAGCACAGAAACCAGCCAGGCTGCTGCAGTACTGATCCGATAGTCGACTCCTGCCTTCACCATTCCAACATATACGATCCAGTTGACTACCGTGGTAAGGACACCAAATACCAAATAGGATATGACCTCCCGGTTCATAACCTTGTCCCATATTTTTTTAATCATAATAGCTGTTCTCCTGTAAAACACATTTCCTCTATTGTATTATAGGCACCGGAAATTGTAAAGGGAATCTAAGGGGACGTTACCAGAAAGTCCTTAGCCCCCTCTGTGTAGTGAACCTTACCATCCTCGGTAATAAAAACACCATAAACATCATCCATGGAATTTAACAGCTCCATTCCCTTTTCCAATCCCATAGAAAAACAGGTGGTGGATAATGCATCCCCATCAACTGAAAGCTTTGACAGAATGGTGACGGAAACCAGTCCGTTCTCATAGGGATAGCCGTCTCTTGGATTTAAAATATGATGGTAGTTCACCCCGTCTTTTTCAAAATGACGTTCATAAACCCCGGAGGATACCACAGACATATCTTCTATATTCAACGTTTCAATGGTCTCATTTCTGTCTGCATAGGGCTTTTGCAGTCCAATCTTAAAAGGGCTTCCATCTGGTTTCTTCCCCACGCAGAGTACATTTCCGCCCAGATTAATCACTGCACTTTTCACTCCCTGTTCAAGAAGATAATCTTTCATGCGGTCTGCGATATAGCCCTTTGCAATCGCCCCCAGGTCAATGGAAGTATCATGAGATAAAAAGGTGAGGGTATCATCTTCAAGCTTTAAATTCTGGTAACCCACTTTTTTCACCGCAGCACTGATTTCATCGGAAGGGGGAATAACGGGATTTGAAGCTGTAAAGTCCCATAAGGAAGACAACGGTTCAATGGTTATATCAAAATCACCATTGGATATTTTGGAATAATAAAGCCCCTTGGAAAGCAGGGCAGCCATATCCGGTGACAGCTTCACAGATGTTTCCTGTTCAGATCTGTGATTGATTTTATATACCTCACTGCTTTCAATGGTTTTGCTGAAAATATTTTCATAGGAACGGCACAGATCCAGACATTCCTTTAAAATTTTTGGATCATCATTATCATAAAGGGTAACTGTTACAAATGTATTTAACAAAAATCCAGATTTACTGATCGGTTCAATTTTTCTATGACATCCGGTAAGAAGACTGACAGCCAGGCAGACCGCCAAAACCGCTGCTTTTCCTTTTTTCATTCCTGATCCTCCAATTTTTTACCGGCTTGCCTTGCGTGTTCCACGAACATCCGGCGTACACCTTCAATTTCACCCATTCCTTTCAACCGGCAGATCACATCATAACCATCAGCTTCCAGCCGGCTTTTCCATGAATCACGGTCTGTGCCAGCCATATCATTATGAGCATGATCTCCGCATACAATCATCATTGGCTGAAGAACTGCATGTTTTGACTGTTTCCCGTTTAATGCTTCTATTACATCATCAATGGAGGGTTCTGCTTCTACCGTTCCCACATGATACCTGGTATATCCCTGTTTTTTCAAAATTCCAGCCAGGTGGTTATAGGCGGCATTGGCTTCATGTTCGGATCCATGGCCCATAAACACAATCTCCGTACCTTCCGAATCATATTCCTTCGTATCTTCCGTCAGGATCTCTGTAAGTTTTAAATAATCTTCCTCAGAAGAAAGCAGGGGGGCACCCATAATCAACTGGTCAAACGAATCTTCCTGTTTTTTTACAGCATTGACGATACAGTCGTATTCTTCTCCTCCCATTACAAGAGTCGGTTGGATCAACACCCGTTTAAAGCCTTCTGCTGCCAGCTTTTCCATGGCTTCTTCTACTCCGTCAATTATAATATTATCCCGTTTTCTTAAAATATCTATAATGATCCGGCTGGTAAAAGCCCGTCTTAATTCATAAGAAGGAAATTCAGCTGCTACAGCCTGTTCAATGGCTTCTATTGTCTTGCTTCTGCTTTCGTTATAACTTGTCCCAAAGCTCACTACTAGTAATGCCTGTTTCATCTTTCTGGTCCACACTTTCTAATCATTTTCCTGACTACCATATCACAGATGATTTTTGCTGTCAAATTCCTTTTTACGCACCACAGGCGCAGAACCAAACGGTTCTGCGCCTGTGGCACACATTGCATACATTTTATTGGAGATTATCTTAAAAATCTACCTCTTTATCATAGTAACAACAGGTTAACAGCTTCTCCATCTCCGCCGGAGTAATTGCCCGTGGATTGGAGCCGGTGCATGCATCACCAACTGCTAACTCAGCTACTGCCGCTAATTTTTCATTGAACTCAGCTTCGTCAATGATTCCGCCTTCGTATTCCTTAATACAGGTAGGAATATCCAGCTTCTTGTTCATGGAACGGATCTCAGCAATCAGTGCATCAACCAGTTCTTCATCTGAACTGCCCTCTAAACCAATGAAACGGGCAATCTCACCATAACGCTTTGCTGCCTCTGCGTCTTTGGAATTAAACTTAATTACTTTCGGAAGATACATAGCATTGGCACAGCCATGCACAATGTGTCCGCCGGAATAAGCAGCTCCTGTTTTATGAGCCATGGAATGAACGATTCCAAGGAGTGCATTGGAAAATGCCATACCTGCAAGACACTGTGCATTATGCATACGGTCACGAGCAGCCATATCTCCGTTATAGGAATCAATTAAATCATTATGTATCATCTTGATCGCATGAAGCGCAAGAGGATCGGTATAATCGCAGTGAAGAGTGGAAACATATGCTTCCATAGCATGGGTAATTGCATCCATACCGGTATGAGCTGTCAGCTTTTTAGGCATGGTCTCAGCAAGATCCGGATCAACAATTGCCACATCGGGTGTTATATTAAAGTCAGCAAGGGGATACTTAATTCCCTTGTGATAATCGGTAATAACGCTGAATGCCGTAACTTCGGTAGCAGTACCGGAAGTAGAAGGAATCGCGCAGAACTGTGCTTTCGTTCTTAAAGTCGGGAAATTAAAAGGAATGCATAAATCCTCAAAAGTTGTATTTGGATATTCATAAAATGCCCACATTGCTTTTGCCGCATCAATAGGTGATCCGCCGCCGATTGCAACGATCCAGTCCGGTTCGAACTCCCGCATCATCTGGGCACCTTTCATAACAGTTTCAACGCTGGGATCAGGTTCTACTCCTTCAAACAGTTTTACTTCTAATCCAGCTTCTTTTAAATATGCTTCCACTCTGTCAAGAAAGCCAAAACGCTTCATAGAGCCGCCGCCTACGACAACAATTGCTTTCTTTCCCTTTAAGTTTTTTATTTCCTCCAGGGAGCCTTTTCCATGATAAAGGTCTCTGGGTAATGTAAATCTAGCCATTGTAAAACCCTCCTTGTGAAATTCCTGTCGTTTCTATGAGATAATTGTAGTTCAAACAGAGAGGAATTACAAAGGTAAAAAAATATATATCAGTATATAAATACTGATATATATTTAACATTCTTATTCTGCCAATTTTTCCTTTACACTATTTAAATGCTGAAGAAATTTCTTATCCCAGCCAGTGAGCGAATAACCTTTCCGGCATATGAACGAATCTCTGAAATGCTTCTTCTTCACACATTGTTTTTCCACAAGCTGATACTGCTTTAACAGCTCTTCCGGCATGGGAGATACCCACATATAGGTTAACTGATTGTCACACAAAAGCTGAAACTGGCTGCCCCGTTCATATACATAAATTCTCTTTGGGGATTTGGGATATTTCATTCCCGCTCCAATATCATCGTTTTTGCTGGAAACAACATCTCCGTGGACAATCTCAATAAAATTCATTAAATCTTCGGCTTCTATCACACTCTGATCTGCAAGAGGATGGGCGTTTGACATCAGGATCCTTAAAGAATACTCAAAAACAGATTCCATAATCAGACCCTTTGCAGCGGTCTCCCTTGCATAATACTTTTCAGAAGCAACCGGATACCGGATGATACCAAGATTGTACTCTCCTGTCTCCACATCCCTGATGGTATCTGTGGAATTGGTCTCCCGAAGCCATACGTTCATCATGGATTCAGCGCCCATTTCCTTTATAAAACCGGAAAATGCAGTGCTGATATAACTGGCTCTGGGCATGGATAGAGAAAACTCCACACCGCTTCTATCTCCTGTTTTATACAGATGTTCCATTTCATCGATCTGAATCAGAACATTTCTGGCATGTTCTAAAAAGATCCTCCCTCTGGCAGTGGGCACAACTCCTTTGGGAGTCCGTTTAAAGATAGGTGCCCCAAGGCCTTCTTCCAGAGTCTTGATCGCCTTGCTGAGATTGGGCTGATCCATGTATAAATTGGCTGCTGCCTGTGTAATGGAACCGGTCTTTTCCACTTCAACCGCATACTGCAATAGCACGGTATTCAATCATCTTCCTCCTTTGTCTCCTGCCAACCGTTCTTTTCCACTTCATACAGATACTTTGACAGTGCTGCAAGCGATACTGCCATATTCTCATTTTGAACCAGTATATGGGGTGGTACAGTCAGATGAACCGGAGCAAAATTCCAGATGGCCTTCACTCCGCCTGCCACCAGCCTGTCGCAGACCCCCTGGGCATATTCAGCAGGAACGGTAATAATCCCAATGTGTATATTCATACGCTGACAGAGGTTTTCCAGTTTATCCATGGAAAGCACCATCTTTCCGCCGATTCTGGTATTCACCTTTCTACCGTCAGCATCAAAAGCCATAACTATTTCAACTCCGTACTGCTCAAAGCCCTTATAGGAAAGCAGTGCTTTTCCCAGATATCCCACACCTACCAGTGCTGCCTGATTGGTGTTATGAAATCCCAGAAATTCCTCCATATCTGCAATTAATTCCTTAATTACATATCCCATTTTGGGCTTTCCTGCTGTTTTGGCTACTAATGCCAGATCTTTTCGGACCTGAACCTCATTTAACTGAAGATCCAAAGCAATGGCGGGTGCGGAAATGGTTTCTAATCCATCGCTGCTTTTCTTTTCCAGATAATGATGATAAATGGGAAGGCGCTCCAGCGATTTTCTGGATATTCCTCCTACCATATGTTTCTTTTCTTCCATAAAATTTTCCCCCAGTCTCATTAAACAAACAACAGATACCGGCAACTCTTTTGTCACTTTTTAATTGACTGTACCCCGGTCCTTCTGGTCAGTCAGAAACATGGCATCGCCAAAGCTGAAGAAACGGTATCTCTCCCGAACTGCTTCCTCATATGCATGAAGTACATGATCTCTCCCCGCAAGAGCAGAAACCAGCATAATCAAGGTGGATTCAGGCAAATGGAAATTGGTAATCAGGCAATCCAGTATCTTAAAACGATAACCCGGATAAATAAATATTTCAGTCCATCCGCTTCCTGCCTTTAATATACCGTCTTCTGTTGATGCAGATTCCACGGTTCTGCAGCTAGTCGTTCCTACGCAGACGATCCTTCCCCCGTTTCGTTTGGCATCATTAACCTTTTTTGCTTCCTCTTCTTCTACAATATAGAATTCAGAATGCATGTGATGAGCTTCTATCTCGTCTACCTTAACCGGACGGAATGTTCCAAGTCCCACATGAAGTGTGACATGGGCAATCTCCACTCCTTTATCCTGTATCTCCTTTAATAACTCTTTTGTAAAATGCAGACCTGCGGTTGGTGCAGCAGCAGAGCCTTCATTCTTGGCATAAACAGTCTGATACCGGTTTTTATCCTGAAGCTGGTGGGTAATATAGGGTGGCAGCGGCATCTGACCAAGCTGATCTAAAATCTCTTCAAAAATCCCCTCATATGAAAACTGGATGAGACGGTTTCCTTCTTCCACCACATCAATCACGGTTCCTTTTAAAAGTCCCTCTCCAAATGAAATGACAGTTCCGGCTTTTGCTTTCTTTCCCGGTTTCACAAGAGTTTCCCATATATCATTCTCTCTTCTTTTTAATAGAAGAATCTCGATCTTTGCCTCAGTGCCTTCTTTTACGCCGAACAGCCTTGCCGGAATTACCTTGGTATCGTTAATAACCAGACAGTCTCCCTTTTTTAAATAATCCAGTATATCTTTAAAATGTCTGTGTTCGATCTCTCCCGTATGCTTGTCCAGAACCAGCAGTCTGGAAGCCGACCGGTCCTCTAATGGATCCTGTGCAATCAGTTCCTGAGGTAAATCAAAATAAAAATCTCTGACGTTCATAAAACTACTCTCCTTTATCAAAAATGCTCCTCTGCAGGGTGCCACACAGAGAAGCATCTGTTTTAACTATTGTTCGACTGGCTGGCAGGTTCACCAGATGACTCACTGTCTGATTCCCCTGTAGTTTCTGCAGCAGTTTCCGGCTCTTCTTCCCCTTTTTTTAAGGTATTATAAACTGCCAGAAGATTCTCATCGGACTTTAAAGCCTTCTCAAGACCTTCGTTTACCTCTTTCGCCATCTTTTGAACTTCATCAGACTGGTTTACTTCCTGCATAAATTCAGACTCTTCTTTGCTGTTATCTGCAACCAGGTAGCAGCTACCGTCCGATGCTGTCTTAGCATAGCATACAATCAGGCTTGGAGCCATCGTCTCTGCCTGACGGAATTTCACATCAAATCTGGCATAAACTACGTAATCACCATCTCCAATTCCAGGTGTAGAAAAGCATTCCAGATTTTCAAAACTCTGATAAAACTTTACCTCTTCTTCCATTCTGGAAGCCAGCTGATCCAGGCTCTCTTCCCCGGTTTTACCGCCATAAACATTAGAAAGTGCGTCCCGGTCGCAGCTCTTTCTGGCGTTAAAGTATGACTTCATCAAATCATTCAATTCGGGCACCGCATCCTTTTGCAGTGCAACTTTTACCTTCTGCGGCTGATTTTCATCGCTTTGCGGTGATGAGCTCTCCGCCTTGGCAGAGACCGTTTCCGGCTCATTCGCGGGCTGTCCGGCTTTGTCCAAAACAACCACCGCCATGATCAGTATTACTGCAACCAATGGTATGGCGAGAAACTTCAAAAACCGTCTGGTTTCCGCTTTCAGCCCATTCCATTTTCCTAATAAGTCCTTCATTAGACCTGACCTCCTGGAGAAACAATCTCCTCTCTATTCTAACAAAAAAACAGCCAAAAATCAACAAATAACTCTTGCGCTTTAAAACAATCTATAGTAGAATGTAAAAGATGCATCTGTAGCTCAGTGGATAGAGCAGTGGCCTCCGGAGCCGCGTGCGTAGGTTCGATTCCTATCAGATGCACTATTTTTTTGCCCGGAAATGATGCTCTGAAACCTTGAGTTTATGGGGTTTTCTGATGTATAAATCATCTTGAAGTTTTTTCTAATTTTCCCCATGACAACATCTTTATAGTCACGTTCTTTCAATTTAGTTAAAGTTTTATCACCTCTTTGACAAATTCTTACTGTTACTTTAAGCATGCCTTCGTCAATGTAATTACAATTCCACTTTTACAGTATATTTTGTCCTGTCCTAATTATATTCCATAATTTTGAGGTTAAGTTCTTTTTCACAGGGGTTACATCTTGTTGTTATCTTATTTTACAGAGATTATGAGGGCATTTCACTGTCCAGCGGTTGTTGCAGACGAGGTCCGCAATTTAGCTGCCAAATCAGCAGAAGCCACTAAACAATCCATCCAATTAATTATTGATTCAACAGAAAAAGTTACGGGTGGAATAGAGATTGCCTCCAAGCTTGAGACAATTCATTTAGAGATAACCCAAAAGAACGAAGAAGTAAATGATTTAATTGTTCAGATTGATACTACTACTGCAGTACAGGCAAAGACTATTTTAAGAATTACAGAAGGGCATGAACAAATCTCAACGGTAGTACAAACCAATGCCACCACATCGGAGGAAAGTTCTGCTTCCAGCGAAGAACTATCCGCTCAGGCAACCATTCTACGGGAGAAGATACAATGATTTAAGATTGATATGTAAAGCACAATTTCATCTAAAAAATAAAAGTTGTTGGCAATATTCATTTTTTAGGGGGAAGTTTTGTTTTAGACCTTTTAATATAAGTGCAATATCTATATAAAAAGACTCCTATAATTTTATTTATCATAGAAGCCTTTTTTACAGAAAATCTTTATATATCCAGTTATTCTCGTTTAAATATATATTAATTTATCAACTTTACATCAGGGGGCTTCCTATATTTCAAAAATAATCCCTCCTGCGAAACTAGTTTCTGCAATATTTGAAAAACTTGATCAGTTGGTTTAAATTCAATTATAATCACTGCCCCCTTTGGTATGCAATACCCCTCCCTCAATGACAAATAGTCCATTCCTGCTTCTCATTACGGAATAATACTCCTTTTGAGTTTTAGGTAAACCATACGCGATCTGAACCGTTTTCCAGTTGCTCCTGTATATATTACCTACTTTAACAACCTCAGGAATAGATTCCGTTCTGCTGACTTCCACCATATTCTTATTGTGTATCATATCGATATAATTATATCTGGTTACGGTTATGGACAATATGAGTCCCATAATTAAAAAGCCGGACAACCCGGTGAGCATCAGCCAGTCCCGTCCAATAAAGAATAATACAAATAACAGAAGCATAACCACTAAATATAACACTCCATAAACTGTAATCCCAACAATATTAGTCATATGTTTTCCCCCAGGATACAAATCATAATCAAGCTATGGTTCAATGGATATCTGATTGAATTATACCATATATTACCTTAAAAAAACAGATATGTTGGGTAAAATATATCATTCTATCTATTTTTTAAGTACAAATAACATTATGTGTCTTCCGATATACATAACTAAATAATAATATTATTTTAATTTTTCCTCTTCCAAAACACAAAAAACGGGTGAAGACTAAACACGTCAATCTACACCCGTTACATTATAATATTCCTTTTCTACTCTTAGCTAAAAATACCCGTAACTGCATTCCACATCTTTGCAAATACATTCTTCACCCGCTGCCATACTCCCACATCCACAGGCGCCGGCTCAATATCTACCGCATTGGTATTTACATCATCTTCTGAGATTTCCTGTGACCGTAAGATAATCTGGATACTGGAAGGAGTCTGGTTCTTATCCGATGTAAAGGATACCATCTTATCATCTAAATTCATTTCCAGCAGATTGCTGTCGTCAGCTATCTTATCCAGCTTCTCATCCAGGCTGTCTCTAATGCTCTCATTGGCTCCTTTTAGCTTATTTGTAGTAGAGGACGTTTCCGCCGCCTTTTCCAAAATATCTATTAAACCGTTTAAGGTATCCTTTGTGCCGCCTTCCACCGCTGACCGATTGTTTTTCACGGTATTTTGAACACTGCGGAACAGGGATATCACCTGGCTGGTTGACGAACTGATCTGTTCTACAGAAGCTGCCGTATCATCAAGCATTAAATCAAAAGCTGCCTTGTTATCATTCTTTGTTTTATTTAAACTAACCACATCTCCGATTGTTGTATCGATATCGTAAGTAATAGATGCAAGCTTACTTACGACTGCTTTACTGTCTTTTACACCTCCCTGAACATCGATTCCTGAAATTGTATAACGGACACTGGATAAGATGTTGTTCATGGAGTTTAATATTTTGGATAATACAGCTGCTGTCTGAATCAGTGCAGCCGCATTGGTGTCACTCATACCAGAAGCTGCAACCGACTGAAGCTGGGCACGAAGCTTGTCTACCGCATCTTTTCCCAAAGAAAACTCCAGATCATCAAGCACATCATTCATATCACCCATAAGCTTCTGCATGCTCTCTGCCTGTTGCTTAAGATCTTCTGCACTTAATGCCGAAGACGGGGAAGCAGTGGAACCAAGCTTCTTTAAAACGCTCTGAATTGCATCAAGCTGCTGCTCAATATCTTTAATCTCACCTGTAATCTGATCTGCATCAGACTCCTCCAGCCCGCTTTGGAGATCCCCCAGGGAATCTTTTAAATCTCTTAAGGATGAAGATAAATTATAGAAATCTTCCCCGGAATCCTGAAGTGTTTCCACCAAAGTATTCATTTTGTTATTTACATCATCAAGTCCCTGCTTATTAGCCATAATGTCCGGTGCAAGCTGGCTGATCTTTTGATTGGCAGCTTCCAGACTGTCTATACTTGCATCTGTTTTCGAGATTATTTCATCCTTTGATGCATCGAAGTTTTCTCTTGCTCCCTGCAGCTGGTTCAGTCCCTTTTTCGTAACATCCATACCGTTGCTGATATTGTGCAGTGTATCCAGCATCTCATTCATACCATCAAGCAGCTCATCTGCTGAATCCTTAAATGTATCCTTTGCCTCTTTCACATCAGCAATATCACTGATCTGATCCAGGGTTCCCGGAACCATCATCATAATTACACCGCTGGATTCAAAATCGTGGGAACTTATTTCAATATGAAATGTCTTTTCCTCACCTGGAACTGCTGCAAAAAGAACAGCCTTATAAGTACCCAGGGACTGGATCTGTGCTCCGGGCGCTTCAACGGAATTGACATCTTCCATATCTACCATTGTAGCAACCTGTAAAAGCATGTTGTTCTGATAATATGTATTGGCATTCTTATTGGGAATGCAGTGAACGTCAATTTCTACCAGCCCATCTGCATGTAAAAGATCCTGGGCTTCTTTTGGTATACCATTTAATTTGTAGGAAATGTCAAAATCCCATGGAAGAACCACTTCTCCATTATTTAACTGGCATTCATAATAGAAACGGTCTTTTGCATCTTCCGGAAGCTGCCAGGTCACTGTGTCTCCGTCAACAGCAGGCTTGGCATAATTTGACATATTGGTAATATCCTTATAAGTTCCGTAATCAGAAAAGGAACGGATTCCATTTAATGTGACTCCTTTTACCACGCTGCTGTCTGTCTCTTTTCCGTAATAGTCCAGATTTACATATAGTGTTTCGTCCACAGATACAGCTGGTGGTCCGGCGTATATATTTCCAGCCATATTAATACTGATCATTGAAGTGATGAGTGTCGCTGCTGTCAGCCGGTATGCTGCGCTCCATTTAATTATCATTGTTTTTCACTTCCTCCTGTTCCTGTTTCTTATCTTCTGTGTCTATTTTCTGTCCACCTTCTGTTTTAACGTCTTTTGTTTGTTCCGCTTCCAGCAAAGCTTTCTTTTTTTCTATTCTGTTGGCTTTGAACGCTTTTTTCTTTTCAATTACAGCCTGATGAGAAGCAAGAATCTTTTGCCGTTTTCCTTCCTCCCACATCAGCACAGGATCTGCCAGGGTTAATAGAACCGGCAGCAGAAATAGTACCATAATTACACTGATAAAAGCGCCCCTGCCAATTAAATGTCCAAGACCTGCAATGGCAGATACCGATGAGATAAAATATAAACCGTATCCTACTATAGTTAAAATAGTTCCTGAAGTCAGGATGGAAAGTGCACTTTTGGAAACGGTGTGCTTGATGGCCCTTGCCTTTTCCGGATATTTTTTCTTCATATCCATATAGTTATTGGTCATCAGAATGGAATAATCCACCGTAGCACCCAGCTGAAGACAGCTGACAATAATATATCCCAGATACAATATATCCTCTCCTTTAAAATAAGGAATTGCAAAATTAATAAATACAGCTACTTCAATGGGGATCAAAACAACAACAGGTATAATCAGAGACTTAAACGTAATCATAACTACCAGGCCGACTCCCAATATGGAAAGAATATTTACAAAGTTATAATCTTCCGTGATAATGGTCTTGATATTCTGGGTAGATGGGATTACCCCTGTGATATAAGCGCCCTCCGGATAATGCTTATTTACAATGGCACTGATTTCATCCGAACATTGAAACGCAAAATCACTCTCATCAGAGGATTTTACATAGATCATAATTCTGCTGTAATCTTTTGTATGCAGCAGGCTGGTAATGCTTTTCGGTATGATCTTCTCCGGTATACCATCTGGTAAAGTACCTGCCAGAGATGTGGCAGATCTCACATAGTCCAGATCTTTCAGTTCATCCGTCAAGTTTTTTTCCGTTACCATATTGGTATTGGGAACAACCGCAAGAATTAAATTACTCTTCCCAAAACGGCTGTTAATCTGCTGTTCATCATAATATACCCGGGTACCCGGACTGGATCCCAATGCACCGTTACCAAATGTAAATGCATTCATGTTCTGGGCTATAAAAGCCGGTATAAGCAGAAGTGCGATTGCAGTCAGAACACCATAACGCACTTTATGTACAAGAATTCCCAGCCCATGGAAGGATGGCATAAAAGAACGATGTTCTGTCTTTTTAATTCTGTCTCCCCAGCGAAGCAACAGAGAAGGCATTAAAAACAGAACCGTTGCAAGGCTGATTACAATTCCCTTTGCCAGAACAAATCCCAGATCGTATCCAATAGAAAAGCGCATCAGCATCAAAACAAGAAAGCCGATAATGGTTGTTGCGCCACTAGCCAGAATGGACGGTATGGATTTGTGAAGAGCATTGGTAATTGCCGTTACCGGATCGTCTCCTTTTTCCCGCTCCTTTGTAAAGCTGTCCAGAAGGAAAACCGAATAATCCATGGCTACTGCCAGCTGTAAGATAGCAGCCACACTGAATGTGATAAATGATATGGTTCCAATCATCAGGTTGGTTCCCATATTAATGATAATTGCTATTCCCATAATCATCAGGAAAAGAAATGGTTCAAACCATGAAGTCGTTGTTGCGCACAATACCAGTGCAATCATTACGACTCCCATAGCCATGGCAATACTGATCTCTCTGGTAAGGGTCTCATTTAACGATTTGTTCTGAACTGCCGATCCCATGAAATAGCCTTTGTCACCTGTCATCTTCTGCATCTGGCTGATTGCAGACTTGGTGAGTCTGCTGGAATCCCCTTCTTTAAAAATGATATCCATAACAGCATAATTGTCCTTATAATAATCCTGGATATCATCGTAATTAATAAATATGTTGGCTTTATAAACATCGGTGGTGGTATCTGCCCACATCACCATATCCACACCGTCTATATCCGCAATCCGGTCCTTATAGGCCTTCGCTTCATACAGAGTAACAGGGCCAACCATCACCCTTGCCGTGCCTGGATATCCAAATTCTTCTTCCATTACATTCAGGCCTTTTTTCGCTGGTGCCCAGTCGGGAAGATATTCGCTCAGATCATAATTAACATGAACAAAGCAGGCGCAGACAGCAGATATAATCACTGCCAGCGCAAAGAGTTTTTCAATTCGTCTGCCGTTCTTTACGATCAGTTCAATAAGGCCCGAATGTCTTTTCTTAGGCCTGTTTTCATGAAGCTGTTTATTTTTTTCTTTTGTTTTCACTGTCCTCACCCTTTATTCGTCTTTTCAGTGTATACAATAATACCATTTTCCAATTTTGTAATTATACAATCTTTTTAAGTTGAATGATTTTTCGACAAAATTCCAAATATGTCTAAACTTATTGTCATTTTTTATCAACTAATGTATAATGGATTTAATTTTATTGCTTATCCATCTGCATATCTGGTAATCATATCGAATCCAATTTTCAACTATTATGCTGTATCTCGTATTATGCGATTTACATAAATCAAATCTAAGGAGGTATACAATATGGTATACGAACAATTTCAAAAAGCAGTAAAGGAATCACTGGAAGAACGTTTTGGCTCTGGCTACAGCCTGACACTTCAAAGCATTACGAAAAACAACGGACTGACCCTTGACGGTATCTGCATCAGCAGGCCACAGGAGCATACGGCTCCGGCTATTTATCTTCAGACATTTTATGATACTTATAAAAAAGGAAAAACGTTTCCCCAGGTTGTAGATGAGATTATGGAATTATATCAGACACAGCATTTGCCAGATGATAATTTTATAGAAGAACTACACTCAGAAAGCCCTTTAACAGACCGTATCATCTTCCGCCTGATCAATGAACCGGCTAACCGTACCCTTCTAACCGATCTCCCCCACATATCATTACCAGATCTGGATTTATCACTGATCTTCTGTTTGTCTTTAAACAAGAAAGATGACCAGCTTCTTACAGCCATTATCCACAATTCCCATCAAAAACTATGGAACTTATCCACCGAAGATTTATATCAGTATGCTAAATTAAATACTCCGGACTTATTTCCTGCAAAGATCACTTCTCTTATGGAGGTAATAAAAGAAATTGCAAGAAAATCTTCAGACACGGAAATAAAAGAGGAAGACTGGTCCTGTTTATTTGACCCTTCTCCCCTGTCCCCTCCCATGTATGTCCTCACCAATCCTTACGGTGTCCACGGAGCTGCCTGTTTGCTCTATGAAGGCATATTAAAAGACTTCGCAGATCGCATGGAAGGCGATTTAATTATTCTGCCTTCCAGCATTCACGAAGTCTTGCTAATCCCGCACAGCAATCATATATCCTATGAAGAGCTGGCGGAAACCGTATTTTCCATTAATCAGGAGGAAGTTCCACAGGAAGACCGCCTCTCCAACCATATCTATCACTATTCCAGATCAAAGAACCACCTGTCCGTTGCTTTTACTTCTTCTTTCCCAATCGGAACAATGAATCCATAATAAAAATTGCCATGGCAATGGCACCGGAAACCTGAAGTGTCTCCACCAGATAACGGCTGGAAAGCACCGGGTCATTACTGATCACATAGGACACGCTTCGGTATATAGAAGCACCAGGCACGGAAGGCAGGATTCCTGCTACCAAAAACACCGTAACAGGTGCTTTACACACTCTTGCAGAAATATGACTGAACAGCGCTACCAATAGAGTGGATAAAAAAGCCGCAGCTATAACCGATCCGGCTGCGGCTTGTACAAGAAGATATACCAGCCAGCCGACTGCACCGATTGTTCCTGAAAGAATCAGATACTTTTTCGGAAGCTCCAGTATCAGAGAAAAGCTGATCACTGCAAGAAATGCACCAACTGTCTGAATCACCATATAAAATACCCCCCGGCCAGCCACTGATACAAGCCCATACCAGCTCCAACTCCTGCCGCTACTGCAAGGGCAATCACTACAGCTTCCACAATTCTTGCCGTACCGGATGCATAATCCCCGTTTAATGTATCCCGGATAGCTGTGGTAAAGATTACTCCCGGCACTAAGGGCATGATGGCACCAATTATAATAATATCACTTTTAATTCCAGGCAACCCCCATCTCTCCAGAAAAAGAGTGGTCAAAGCAATTAAGAAAGCGCAAAATGCATTGGCACAGAAATCATTCAGACGGATCTTTTGGGAAATCTCCATGGCAACCGCCAGCACAGCTCCAGTTACGGCAGCCGCCACACAGTCTCTTGCATTGCCGCCAAGAAGCAGTGTAAAAAACACCGCCACTCCCATAAAGCCCATATCCTTAAGCCTCTTATGAAACTGAACCGTCTTTCGTATTTCTTTCAGCCCCTCAAATGCCTCTTCTACCGTCATAAGGTCTGCACAAAGCTTTCTTGACACATCATTCACCAGATAAACCCGGTTTAAATTGGTATTTCTGACTGTCCCCCTTCTTGCCACTGTAATCGCCTCTATGGACGGATCGTTTAAGGATGCAAAAATGCCTGTGGAAAATACGATGGCTTCTGCCGTATTCCGGCCTGCTTTTCTTAAAATATGGTCAATGGTATCTTCTACACGAAAGATCTCCGCACCACTTATCAACATAATTTCACCTGCCAGAACAGCAGTTTCCACAAGCAGCTTATCATTCATCAGCTTATCCTCTATCCAATTAAAAAATCAAACTTCCAATCTGGTACACCACTACAGCTAAAAACCAGGCAACCGCCAGCTGAAACAGCACCATACCAAGTGTCCATCTCAGTGATCCGGTTTCTTTCTTTATGGTGGCAACCGCAGCGATACATGGGGAATAAAGAAGGCAGAAGATCATCAGCGCATATGCATTCACTCCGCCAAATCCCACGTTGCCCAGCAATCCGGATAATTCAACCATTCCTGCTGCCGAATTAATATTACTGATTCCAAATAAAACAGAAAAGCTGGAAACCACAACTTCCTTAGCAGAAAGCCCGGAAATAAGTGCTACCGCAATTCTCCAGTCACCCAGTCCCGCAGGAGTAAGCACAGGAATTAAAACTCTGCCAATCATGGCTGCAAAGCTTTGTGATACATCTGTGACAAATCCATGAAACCCAGTATTGAGTACAAACCACAATACGATAGAGGCCAGAAATATGGTAGTACCTGCTTTTCCAAGGTAATCTTTCACTTTATCCCACACATAAATTGCAACCGTTCTCGCATTGGGTGTCTTATATTCCGGCAGTTCAATTAAAAGTGTATCCTCTTCCTGTGATTTTATCATCTTATGAGTCACATGGGCAATCAAAATCGCAACCATAAGTCCGATTACATATAAAGAATAAGCTGCAATCAGAGCATGACCCGAAAAAAACATCTCTGAAAACAAAACGTAAATAGGAAGTCTGGCAGAGCAGGACATAAACGGTGTGATGAGTATTGTCCTTCTTCTGTCCCTTTCACTGGGCAGCGCTCTCGCTGCCATTACAGCCGGCACCGTACAGCCAAACCCTAAAAGCATGGGAAGAAACGCTTTGCCGGAAAGTCCCACCCTTCCCATTATTTCATTCATTACATATGCAACTCTGGCCATATAACCACTGTCTTCCAAAAAAGCCAGGGCAAGAAACAGTATGAAAATATTCGGGAGAAAAGTCAGGATTCCACCTACACCTGCAACTATTCCATCCACTACCAGAGAGGTTATCCAGTCCGCTGCATGAATTCCTGTCATCATCTGATACATAAATGACGATAGATGATCCAGTGCAATCTCAAAATATCCCTTCAGGAAATCCCCCACGGTGAACGTCAGGAAAAACACAAGAGCCATAATACCAAGAAACAAAGGAACTCCCCAGATGGGATGGGTCAGATAAGCGTCAATCTTATCTGTCATTGCCGCCTTCTGCTCTTTGTTAACCAGGCATTCGTGAATCACCCCTTCTATATAATCGTATTTCTCGTTTATAATCTCTTTTTCATAATTATGATCAATAATATTGCTTAAATCAACCGGATGGTCATTTGCCACCTCTTCATCATATTCCAGAAACTTGATGGCATGCCACCGCAGATTTTTAAGCTTTCCATAATGGGCTTTCAGTACTGTCTCCACTTTGGATATCTTATTTTCAATTCGGGGTGTGTACGTAACCACCACTCCCTGGGGTCCTTCCTCGTAATGATGTACCACGGCATGCATGAGAACGTCAAGACCGGTCCGCTTTCTGGCTGAAACCGGTACTACAGGAATATTCCCAAGCATCTCAGGAAGGCGGTGAAGATCAATCTCCATCCCCCTGTCTTCTACAATATCCATCATATTAAGAGCCAGAATCACCGGCTTTTTCAGTTCCAGAAGCTGAAGTGTCAAATATAGATTCCGCTCCAGAGAGGAAGCATCCACAACGTTAATAATCACGTCAACGGATTCATCTTCCAGACATTTTCTTGTAACAATCTCTTCTATGGTGTAGCTGGTCAGGCTGTAAATCCCCGGTGTATCAATCACCTGAATGGTCTGTCCTTTGTAGATGGTCTCCCCTTCTACACGCTCCACCGTAACCCCCGGCCAGTTTGCCACTTTCAGCCTTGCACCGGTAAAAGCATTAAACAGAGTTGTCTTCCCGCAGTTGGGATTACCAACGAATGCAACACGGATTGTTCTGTTGTCATCACTCATGGCTGGTCTCCTCCTTTATCTCAATTCCCTCTGAGATCTTCCTGCCCAGAGCCAGACGAGTCCCTCTGACCTTAATAATCACGGTGCCGCTTCCTTTTTTGTTTAATAAGGTAACTGGCGTCATCTCGTTGACGCCTAATGCTTCCAGCCTTCTTGTAATGGCATCTTTCACCATAACGCTGTATACAATGTAGGTCTTTCCGATATCTCCTTCATGAAGCTTCATAATAATCTCCTCTGAATGCAGCCAGTTCCAAAACCGGCGCACCAGGGTTCTTTCCCTGGATTGCATCCATAGAGATTTTACACTTATTGAGAATCATTGTCAATACTATCCTAATACCAGAAAGATATTTTTTACTGGCTGATATCCTGAAGCATCTTTTTCACCTGTACCATTCGGTCACGCAGCTTTGCAGCCTCTTCGAAATTCAGTTCTGCTGCTGCCTGATGCATCTTTTTTGTCAGTTCCTTTGAAAGCTTTTCCAGTTCCGTTGCATCCATGGATTCGGGATCTTTTTTAAACTCCTTATCATCAGCTGCAGCTGCTTTTGATATGGCTATTAAATCACGAACTGCCTTTTTAATGGTAGTGGGAGTGATTCCATGTTCTTCATTATACCGTTCCTGAATTGCTCTTCTCCGGTTTGTCTCTTCAATTGCAACTCTCATGGAATCCGTCATATTATCTGCATACATGATAACGTGGCCTTCCGAGTTTCTGGCTGCTCTTCCTATGGTCTGAATAAGAGAAGTCTCTGAACGCAGGAAGCCTTCCTTATCCGCATCCAGAATGGCCACCAGTGTAATCTCCGGAATGTCCAATCCTTCTCTCAATAGATTGATTCCTACCAAGACATCGAAAACATCAAGCCGCATATCACGGATGATCTCCGAGCGTTCCAGCGTATCAATATCCGAATGGAGATATTTGACCCGGATTCCAACCTCTCTCATGTAATCTGTCAGGTCTTCTGCCATACGTTTGGTCAGAGTAGTGATTAATATCTTATTCTTCTTCTCCACCTCTTTATTGACCTCAGAGATCAAATCATCAATCTGGCCTTCCACCGGACGTACGTCAATCTCAGGATCCAGCAGTCCGGTTGGACGAATGATCTGCTCCACCCGTAAAAGCTCATGCTGGGATTCATAAACAGATGGGGTAGCCGAAACAAACATCATCTGATTGATCTTGGCTTCAAACTCTTCAAAATTCAAAGGCCGGTTATCCAGGGCTGAGGGAAGACGAAAGCCAAAGTTTACAAGAGTGGTTTTTCGTGAGCGGTCTCCTGCATACATTCCTCTCACCTGAGGAAGGGTAATGTGGGACTCGTCCACAATAATCAGAAAATCATCGGGAAAATAATCAATTAAAGTATAGGGTGGTTCTCCCGGTTTTCCCCCTGTTAAATGTCTGGAATAATTCTCAATTCCGGAACAGAAGCCGGTCTCTTTCATCATTTCCACATCAAAATTAGTCCGCTCAGAGATTCTCTGGGCCTCTAAAAGCTTGTCTTCACTTTTAAAATACTCTACCTGCTCTTTTAATTCAGCCAGAATGGTAGAAGCTGCGTGCTCCATCTTATCCTTGGATACAACATAATGAGAAGCCGGAAATACTGCAATATGCCCCAGCTCTGCCCGTATCTCACCTGTCAGCGTATCAATCTCCGTAATCCGGTCTACCTCATCTCCAAAGAATTCCACCCGGTAAGCTTCACTGCCGGAATAGGATGGGAAAATCTCCACCACATCTCCCCGGACGCGGAACGTACCGCGCCTGAAATCCATGTCATTCCGGTCATACTGAATATCGATCAGTTTATGAATCACTTCATCCCGGTCCTTGATCATTCCAGGCCGTAAGGAGATCACCATCTCCTGATAATCGATGGGACTTCCCAGTCCGTAAATGCAGGAAACCGAAGCAACGATAATCACATCTCTGCGTTCCGATAATGCCGCGGTGGCAGAATGGCGCAGTTTATCGATCTCATCATTGATGGATGAATCCTTTTCAATATAAGTATCGGTAGATGGTACGTATGCTTCGGGCTGATAATAATCGTAATAGGAAACAAAGTACTCCACTGCATTCTCCGGAAAGAATTCCTTGAATTCCCCGTAAAGCTGTGCAGCAAGAGTTTTGTTATGAGCTATAATTAATGTAGGCTTCTGTATTTCCTGTATGACATTGGCCATGGTAAAGGTCTTTCCAGAGCCGGTAACTCCCAGTAAGGTCTGAAACTGATTGCCTTCCTTAAATCCTCTCACAAGCTGTTCTATGGCTTGGGGCTGATCTCCGGTCGGGGCAAATTCTGAATGCAGCTTAAATTCCATACGTTCTTTTTACCTCCTTGGTGAACTATCGTACCAGGATTATAACATAGCAAAGATAAAAAGTATAGGCAGGGAAGGAACATTTGTTCTGATTTTATTTTTTAGTAATCTGCTGCTTATAAGGCGCTTACAATCCGGCCGGCTAACGCACAGGCTGCTGCCGTTTTTGGAGAAGCCAGATATATTTCAACTTTGGAAGTTCCCATTCTTCCCAGGAAATTCCGGTTATTGGTTGCCACTACCCGTTCCCCGTCACTTAGAATTCCTCCGGTTCTTCCGCAGCATAATCCGCATCCCGGATGGGTGATAATGGCACCTGCCTCAGACAGAATCTCCATGATTCCCTGCTCCATGGCTTCCTGGTAAATCTTCCGGCTTGCAGGTGTCACAATAAGCTTTACGTAGTCAGCTACCTTTTTGCCCTTTAACACCCCTGCTGCCGCTGCCAGATCCTCCAGACGCCCATTGGTACAGGAACCGATAAATACCTGGTCAATGGCGATCCCCTCCAGTTCACTGACCGGCCTGATTTTATCCACCTGGGAAGGACATGCCATAACGGGAACAAAATCCTCTGCACGATACCGGATTACTTTTTTGTAAACCGCATCCTCATCTCCAGTCAGACTCTTCTGAAATTCGTTCAGCTGTAT
Source organism: Lacrimispora defluvii (assembly GCA_013036995.1). Classification (GTDB taxonomy): domain Bacteria; phylum Bacillota; class Clostridia; order Lachnospirales; family Lachnospiraceae; genus Lacrimispora; species Lacrimispora defluvii. The sequence goes on along the minus strand of JAAOXG010000001.1, from coordinate 31,129 downwards.
TTCACAATACTCAGCCGTTTTCTCATCCGGAGCAAACAAGGCACATTTTGCACCGGCCTCAACTGCCATATTGGCTATGGTCATACGGCTTGATACTGACATCTCCTCTACGGTGCTTCCTGTAAATTCAAGAGCCAGATAAGTGGCTCCGTCTGCGCCCAGGTCTCCGATCAGGCGCAGAATAATATCCTTAGACATCACATCATCCGGAAGTTTTCCTTCAATAACCACCTTAATTGTCTCCGGTACCTTGATCCACATGGTACCGGTACCCAGAATGCTTGCCATCTCCGTATAACCGATTCCGGAAGAAAATGCTCCCACACAGCCATATGTAGTAGTGTGGCTGTCTGTTCCAAAAACCACATCTCCCGGTTTTACATATCCTGCCTCCGTCATCAGCTGATGGCAGATTCCATCACTTCTGTGGACGTGCTTCATTCCGTATTTTGCTGCAAATGCATCTCCAATCCGAAAATGCCTGGTGTCATCAAGCTGGCTGGCCGGAACCAGATGGTCATAGATTAAGACTGCTCTATCCGGATCCCAAAGCTTTTTAAATCCCATTTCTTCAAATTTATCTGCTACAAAGGGAATAAAAATATCATGAATCATTACCCTGTCTGCTTTCACAGTCACGATATCTCCCGGCTTTACATTTTGAGCACCTGTATTATGCCTGATTATTTTTTCAATAATTGTATATCCCATTGCCCCTCCTTAATCCAGTCCGTTGCGTTTTCGCATGGCTTTCACCAGTCCGCCTGCACTGATAATATCAACCAGATTCTGAGGCAGCGATGCGATCTGATAATATCTGCCCTGGTATTCCACATGTTCATTTACCGTAACCTGAATCATGTCGCCTTCCGTCATATCATCATATAAATCCGGCTGTTCCATAAGAAGCAGACCATTGTTTATGGAATTGCGGAAAAATATTCTGGCAAAGGATTTTGCTATTACGCATTTCACTCCAAGAGCCTTTATAATCTCAGGTGCCTGCTCCCTGGAAGATCCGCAGCCAAAATTTTTACCAGCTACTATAATATCTCCTTCTTTGATCAGTCCAGCCAGTTCCGGCCGGAGAGGGCTAAAGCCATACTGCTTCATCTCATCTATGGTTTTTAGTGCCAGATATTCCGTAGGAATAATGATATCCGTATCAATATCATCTCCAAGAACCCAGACTTTCCCTGTAAATGTCTCCATTATCATTTCCTTTCCCCTCATTATGCCAACGTAATTTCTCCTGCAATTGCTGATGCCGTCACTGTGGCAGCAGAACCTAAATATACTTTGGAACTGGGATGACCTGCCCTGCCTTTAAAATTACGGGTTCCTGTACTGATGAGAACCTCATTCTCACCAATGACACCCTGACAGCTTCCCCAGCAGACACTGCAATTAGGGTTCATGACAATTGCACCAGATTCCATAAAAATGTCAATGAGTCCTTCCTTTAATGCCTGTTTGTATACGGAAAGGCTTGCCGGAACAACCAAAAACCTGACACTATCCGCTACCTTTTTGCCCTTGATAATACCGGCTCCGATTCTCAGTTCTTCAATCCTGCCATTGTTGCAGGATCCTAAAAATGCTTCGTCAATTTTCACGCCGCAGACATCTTTTGCAGGAACCACATCATCTACAAAATCCGGTCTTGCAATCACTGGCTGGATAGCAGACAAATCAATGGTATATTCCCTTGCGTAAACTGCGTCAGGATCACTTTTATATACAGCTTTTGGCTTTCTCCCCTGCTCTTGCAGGTAGGCAAGGGCGATTTCATCGGCCTCAAAGATACCGGTTTTTGCTCCTGCCTCAACGGATAAATTGCATAAAACCATACGGTCATTGACACTCAGTGTTTTTGCGCCCTCTCCGCAAAATTCCATCACCTGATAATTGCAGCCATTGGCACCAATCTGACCAATAATCGTAAGCATCAAATCTCTTGGATAAACTCCCTCTGGAAGCTTCCCAACCAGATTGAATTTAACAGATTCCGGAACCAGAACCCAGGATGTCCCTGTAACCATACCATAAAGAAAATCCGTACACCCTACTCCTGTACCAAAGGCACCTAACGCACCATAAGTGCAGGTATGACTGTCAGCTCCAAAGATCAGTTCTCCCGGGCAGACATAGTTTTCCATCATAATCTGATGGCATACGCCCTTTCCCTCCCAGAAATCAATCTCATGCTCTCTGGCAAAATCTCTCATCTTTTTCTGGGCTGCAGCAGTCTTTGGATTATCAGCAGGAACATTGTGATCCACTATAAAGACCAGTTTTTCAGGATCTGCAATACGGGGACTGGTCAGCTTGTTATGATACATATCAACGGTTAAATGGGTTGTTCCGTCATTGCTCATCAGGCGGTCTAAATTAACAGTATGAATATCCCCCGGCTTTACATGATCCACACCGGCAGCAGCCGCTATTATTTTTTCTGCGATTGTCATTCCCATACCGATTCCTCCTTATTTAAAGATGCAATCAGGCCGCCCTGATTCAAAATATTCTGCATATATTCCGGAAGCTTCGTACAGGAGTACTCTTTGCCCTTTGCCTTTACGATTCCCTCTGACAAAGACAGCTCCATCACATCACCTGTATTTACTTCATCCGGAAGTTCTTTGCACACGATCACAGGAAGTCCGATATTAATTGCATTTCGGAAGAAAATTCTGGCAAATGATTTGGCTATCACAGCTTCCACACCAAGAGCCTTTAACACACCCGGTGCCTGCTCTCTGGATGAACCGCATCCAAAATTCTCCCCTCCTACTACATAATCTCCCGCCTTTACTTTTTTAGGAAAGTCGGGATCAAGAGATTCAAATGTATGTACTTTCATTTCTTCAAGATCAGGTAATAACAGATACTGGGATCCTATAATCTGATCTGTATCCAGATCATTATGAAATTTAAAAATTGCACCTGTCGCCATAAGGTTTCCTCCTGCTCATACGTAATACATATTCTTTTATTTATTTTACCACAGCCATTAATATAATAATAATACATGATATGAATATTTACTATAACATAAGATTATATTGCACTTGTCCATCTGCCATTGTAAATTTGTCCCATTTAGTATATCATATTTTTTATACCATCAATCGTCAGGAGGACATTTTATGTATAGCTTTAATAACGATTACAGCGAAGGAGCGCACCCAAAGATTCTGGAGGCGATCACACGGACCAATCTGGATCAGAACAGTGGATACGGAACTGACGGGCACTGTACCCGTGCCAGGGAGATAATCAGACGGGAAATCGGGCGTGAGGACGCTGATATTCATTTTATTGTAGGAGGAACCCAGACGAACCTGATTACAATCGGTACAGCCCTTAAACCGTGGCAGGCTGTAATCTGCGTTGCCCAGGGACATATTAATGTCCATGAAACCGGCGCAATCGAGGCCACCGGACATAAAGTTCTTGCTATGCCGGGAAAAGACGGAAAGCTGACTCCTGCTGATATCACTCAGGCGTTAAATCTTCATACAGATGAACATATGGTACAGCCCAAAATGGTCTATATTTCAAACTCCACCGAACTGGGAACCCAGTATTCCAAAGCCGAGCTGGAAGCAATCCGCAGTCTGTGTAAGGAAAAAGATCTCTATCTGTTTTTAGACGGTGCCCGTCTGGGTTCTGCTCTGACCAGTGAAGTAAATGATTTAACCATAAAAGATATTGCTGCCTTAACCGACGTTTTTTATATCGGCGGAACAAAAGCCGGTGCTCTGTTTGGCGAGGCTCTGGTTATCAGCCACCCGGATTTAAAACCAGATTTCCGTTTTATGATAAAACAGCGTGGGGCACTGCTGGCAAAAGGCTGGCTCCTGGGCATTCAGTATGAGGAACTGTTCACTGACAATCTTTACTACGATCTTGCTTCCCATGCCAATGCAATGGCAGATATTCTGAGAAAGGGCATCAGCGGCCTTGGCTATTCCTTCGCTGCCCCTTCCCTCACAAACCAGCTGTTTCCCATATTTCCTGATGAAGTGATAGAAACGCTTCAGAAAGACTTTGTATTCTCCATACAGGAAAAAGGAACCAATGGTCATTCTGTCATAAGGCTGGTTACCTCCTGGGCAACCAAAGAAGATGCTTGCAGACAATTTTTAGACGCTCTTAAAACCTGTTCCATGTAATGAAAAAGCCCTTAAGAAACTGGCAATGAAATTGCTGTTGTCTCTTAAGGGCATTCTTTTTATTTTAAAGCATTAATTGCTTCTATTAGCTGATTGTCTTCGTTATGCTCAATCTTAATTTTTGTTTTCAGCTCTTCTTTTAATTCTACAGGAACATCTGGTTCAAGACCTTTTTTATGAAGATCAAAACCGCTTGGTGTATAGTAATGGGCAACTGTCATCTTGATTGCAGTTCCGTTATCTAACGGGAACAGCGTCTGGACAATACCCTTGCCAAATGTTTTAGTTCCTACAAGCTTCGCTTTCTTGTATGCCTTAAGGGCACCGGAGAAGACCTCAGATGCACTTGCAGACTGACCATTCACCAGCACTGCCATTGGAACATCTACCTGATGGCCGTCTGATGCATAATACTGCTCGCCTTTTCCGTTCTTATCCGCCATATAAACAAGAAGGGTTTTATTCTTCTTGGTTCTTACCAGATTGGGATCACCTTCAATGACCAGATCGTCAGGAAGAATGTAATCCAGCATGGATACAACCGCATCCACAACTCCGCCAGGGTTATTTCTTAAATCAACCACCAGCTTTTTCATTCCCTTTTTCTCCAGATCATCAATTGCACCTTTAAACTGATCAGCAGTTACCGTATCGAACTGACTTACTGAAATATATCCAACATTGTCAGCCAGCATTTCATATTCAACCGTAGGCACTGTAATCTGCCGGCGCTCCATGGTCATATCGATATAATCGCCTGCCTCCTTACGAAGAACAGTGATTGTCACAGGTGTGCCTTTCTCACCTTTGATATAATCCTTTACTACCAGTTCCAGATCAATTCCTGTCACTTCTTTGCTGCCTACCTTATAAAGGATATCACCAGGCAGAATTCCCGCTTCCGCTCCGGGAGTTCCTTCAAATACCTTGCTGACTGTAATGACTCCGGTTGAGGGATTCTGACTTACCATCACTCCAATCCCGCAGTACTCACCAGCCGTATCTTCCATCAGTTTTTTATATTCATCAGCCGTGTAATAAACTGTGTAGGGATCCTCAAGACCATAAAGCATTCCTTTATAGATCCAGTCTTCCACTTTCGTATTGTCTTCGTCAAAAAGATAATACTTATCAATCACACTCTGAATGGTCTGGATCTTAGCCACAATCCGGTTCATATCCAGATCGCCGTTCTGATTCTCTGCCTGAACAGAATCAGCCGTTGTTCCCTTGCCATCAATTGCAGTTCTTCCAATTAAAAAAATGCCTAGCGACATCCCCACAATTACAAGGGCTGCCAATGTGGTAAGAAGTGCTCCGACTAGGGCACCCTTCCAAAATTTATTCTTACTTTCCACTGTCATTCTCCTATCTAGCTCATTATGGGCTTACATACTTCACTGGATTTACATAACTTCCATTCACTCTGATCCCAAAGTGGAGATGCGGTCCTGTGGAATACCCGGTAGAACCCACTTTTGCAATTAACTGTCCCTGCGACACTTCCTGTCCCGCTGAAACCAGGAGTTCGGAACAGTGCATATAAACAGTATAGACTCCCCCGCCATGATGAATCATGATATAATTGCCGGCAGAATAACTGTATGTAGAGATCGTTACAGTCCCGGAAGCAGCTGCTACAATACCGGCACCGGTTGATGCTCCGATGTCTATGCCCTGATGATTAGAAGAGGCTCCTTCGGTTGGAGATTCTCTGTCTCCGAAAGAGGAAGTGATTCTTGAAGATGACGGACAGGGCCATATAAAGCTAATATTCCCGATTGCCACCGTATTATACGTTTTTCCAGCCTTCTGGGCAGCTTTCCGTGCTTCTTCCTCTTGTTTTCGTATCTGTGCTTCCATTTCTTTGATACGCTGTTCCTGCGCTGCTATATCCTTTTCCAGTTCTGATAAATTTTCCTGGTTCTTGGCTATCCTGGTCTGATATGCTGCAAGTTCCTGGTTTTTTGCCTGTAAAAGTCCCTCAGCCTCCTGCTTTTTGTCTCTGGCAGCAGTCTGGAATCCCAGCAGATTCTCATATTCTGCCTTTAACAGAGCTTCTCTCTGACTGACCTCTTCTTTGGTTCTTTTATAGTCCTCCAGCATTCTTCTATCATATGCGGCAATGCTTCTGATATATTCCGCCCGGTTATAAAGCTGGGTGAGATCGGCGGACTTAAACAGCAAGTCCAGATAATTCGTCTCACCCTTTTCATACATATATTGAATTCTGAGTTTCATATTCCGGTATTGATGTTCCTGTGCTTTTTTTGCGGTCTCAAGATCTGCTCTGGCAGCTTTTATCTGCTCTTCTTTCGCTGCGATCTGGGCGGTGAGTGCCGTCAGCTGCTTATCATAGACAGCCAGTTTGTCATCCAGACCTTTCACATAAGATGCAGTATCCGCTTTCAGCCCCTCCAGCTCTTTTAAAGCTGATTCCACTTCCTTTTTTTGATCCTCCATGGAACTGGCCTTTTTCTTTGCATCATTTACATCATTCTTTGTACCATAGGAGGGAAATATACATGATACGGTCATCAAAAGACCGATTCCCACTGCAAACAGTCTTTTTCCATGATTCACGGACGACTCCCCTTATACTTTTAAATGTTTCCGGATAGTAAAGAAACTGACAAAAAATCCAATTCCAAGTCCCAGTGACATAGCAGTTGCTGCCATGTAAGGAAATATGGCATCAACGGGAAGAAACTGAAACAATCCGGAAAGAATGCTGAACTTAGTCACTACATATCCAACTGCTGAACGGTAGAGAAAATATATGGCGATCAGGGGAAGAGAGGCACCTACCAGTCCGATGATGACTCCTTCTACCACAAATGGTGCTCTGATCATATAGTTGGTCGCACCAATCAACTTCATAATCTGATTCTCGTTTTTCCTGAATGCAGCTGCTACGGAAATCGTATTGCTGATTAAGAAAATGGCCACAGCCAGAAGAATACCAATGATCAGCATGGAAAGAATTCCTATCACTTTGTTTAAGCTGTTCATACCTTCTGCCGCTGTCTTGGAATAATTAACTTTTCTTACTCCCTCGATTCCATTTAACCAGGATACAAGCTCATCCTGCTGGGTTAAATCATTTAGAAATATTGTATAGGAAGAAGAATTGGCGAGAGGGTTGTCCTCTTCAAATCCTTCTGCAAGATCCTGCATATCACCGAAGTACTCTTTCTTTGCTTCTGACCATGCGTCCTCAGCAGAGGTGAATTTTACTTCCTTTACTTCTTTTCGCTGCTTAATATCATTGCCAATCTGGGTGATCTTGTTCTTATCAAGGCCCTCATTAAAAAATACAGTGATTCCCACTGTGCTCTCCGTATTTTTCACTACGTACTGTACATTTACCATGATAGAGAAAAACAGACAAAAAAGGAAAATGCATGCGGATACTGTTGCAATGGAGGCCAGTGAAAATAATATGTTTCTGCAGATGTTTATTACACCTTGTTTCAGACAATACCAAAATGTACTAATTCTCATACGTATAACCGCCTTTTTTCTCATCGCTTACGATGGTTCCGCGATCCATCATAATTACCCGCTTCTTCATTCGGTCTACAATTTCCTGGCTGTGGGTAACGACAATTACGGTAGTACCCAGCTTGTTGATCTCTTCTAAAAGCTTCATGATCTCCATGGAGTTATGACCGTCTAAGTTGCCTGTTGGCTCGTCGGCCAGAAGAATTTCAGGTTTGTTAATGAGCGCTCTTGCAATCGCCACTCGCTGCTGCTCCCCACCGGAAAGCTGCTGCGGGAAAAATTTATATTTGGAAGACAGCCCAACCATTTTTAACATGGCTGGCACTGATTCTTTTATGCTTCTTGTGGATGCCCCAATGACACGCTGCGCAAATGCAACGTTTTCATACACATTACGGTCTTTTAACAGGCGGAAATCCTGAAAAACCATGCCAAGCTTCCGACGGTACCTGGGGATGAACCGCCTTGGCATCTTGCCTAAATTCATATCATTTACTATAATCTTACCAGAGGTGGGTTCCACTTCTTTTAACAGCATCTTCAGCAGAGTGGATTTTCCGGAGCCGCTTCTGCCGATGATGAAAACAAATTCACCGTCTGCTACCGTCATATTGATGTTACGCAGTGCCTTGTTTCCCGCCTCGTATGTTTTACTTACGTTCCATAATTCAATCATTTTAGTCCTCTGAGTAATTTTGCATAGCGTGATTTTCTTTGATATATACGTGAAACTGCAAATTCGTTAAAACGCTAATAAGTAGATACCTCAAAATATATAGAAACGCGACTCCGCAGTGAAACCTCGATTACGCTTCGCTTCATCTCGGTTTACGGGCTTCGCCCTATGAAAAGAGTCAGTAATACAGATGCTTTTGTGCAAGCACAACGCTTTGTTCTCTTCCCACGACTCCGCAGTGAAACCTCGATTACGCTTCGCTTCATCTCGGTTTACGGGCTTCGCCCTATGAAAAGAGTCAGTAATACAGATGCTTTTGTGCAAGCACAACGCATCTGTATTACTGCCTCTTTTCGCACTGCTCATGGCTGGCGTTAATAGTCTTGGTTCTCCATATACTTCATATATTTGACTACCATCAGTGCAATCTTAAACGTAATTGCATCCTCAAATACCCGAAGATCAAGTCCTGTGCTCTTCTGCAGCTTATCCAAACGGTACACTAACGTATTTCTATGAATATAAAGCTGTCTGGAAGTCTCGGAAACATTCAGGCTGTTCTCGAAAAATTTGTTGATGGTGGTCAGGGTCTCTTCGTCGAAATCATCTGGTGATTTGCCGTCAAAGATCTCTTTAATAAACATGCGGCATAAAGGCAGCGGAAGCTGATAAATCAGACGTCCGATTCCAAGCTTGCTGTAAGCTACCACATTCTTATTACTATAGAAGATCTTACCTACATCCATCGCCATCTTGGCTTCTTTATAAGATCTGGATACTTCCTTGATCTCACTTACAATGGTACCAAATGCTACATGAACCTGAGTCATCGCCTCTGTGTTCAGCATGTCCAGAACCGTATTGGCGGTTTTTTCCAGATCCTCGTAGTTCTCGCCTTCTTTTACCTCTTTTACAAGAATGATATTCTTCTCGTCTACGGCAGTAACAAAATCTTTTGTCTTTGCCGCAAATAAATTGCGTACGGTCTCCAGCGCATTCACATCTTTTTCGTGCTGTGTTTCAATAATAAATACAACACGTCTTATATTGGTTTCAATGTGAAGTTTTTTTGCCCGGTTATAGATATCTACCAGAAGCAGGTTATCTAATAAAAGATTCTTAATAAAATTATCTTTATCAAATCTCTCTTTATAAGCAACTAAAAGACTCTGGATCTGGAAAGATGCCAATTTGCCTACCATATATACATCATCGCTTCCGCCTTTTGCAAGGAGGATGTATTCTAACTGATGCTCGTCGAAGACTTTAAAAAACTGATATCCCTGGATTACCTGGCTGTCGGCTGGAGAATCCACGAACGCCAGGATCGAACTTTCGTAATCTTCCGCATCAGGAAATGTGGTCGCCAAAACCTTTCCTTCTGTATCGCAAATACACAGATCTATTCTTGTTATTCCTTTTAATCCTTCAATGGTTGTTTGAAGTATTTGATTCGAAATCATGGCATATTCTCCTTTTTCGTAAATTTACCTTATTCTATATTAATGCAAAAAGAAAAAAAAAGCAAGCGAGTATCATACTCGCTTGCATAAAATTTCACCAATTAGTTTAATACAACTAATTCTGTATCTTTGTCAAATACATGAACTTTTGATAAATCAAGAGCAAGCTTGATTGTATCGCCAGGTCTTGCAGTTGTACGAGGATTTACTCTTGCAGTGAAGTTTACTTCTTCTACATCGAAGTATAAGTATACTTCTGCACCAAGTAATTCATAAACTCTGATGGTTGCATCGATTACGCTTGCTGGAGAAGACTCAAGGAATGCTTCCTCATCATGAAGATCTTCCGGACGGATACCTAAAACTACAGTCTTTCCAATGTATCCTCCATCTTCCAGTTTCTTTGCTTTCTCAGCTGGAAGAGCGATTGTGTTTCCACCAAATGTTAAAGTAACATCGCTTCCGTTCTTAGCAACAGTAGCTTCAATTAAGTTCATCTGAGGAGCTCCGATGAATCCTGCTACGAATTTGTTGCCTGGCTTATCATATAAATTCTGAGGAGAATCAACCTGCTGAATAACACCATCTTTCATAACTACGATTCTGGTACCAAGTGTCATAGCCTCTGTCTGATCATGTGTTACGTAGATGATTGTAGCCTGAAGTCTCTGATGTAATTTAGAGATCTCGATACGCATCTGGCCTCTCAACTTAGCATCAAGGTTGGATAACGGCTCATCCATTAAGAATACTTTAGGATTACGAACAATGGCACGTCCCATAGCTACACGCTGTCTCTGTCCACCAGATAAAGCCTTTGGCTTACGATCTAATAAATGCTCCAGATCAAGGATTCTTGCAGCTTCATGAACCAGCTTATCAATCTCATCCTTTGGAGTCTTTCTCAGTTTCAGACCAAACGCCATGTTATCATATACAGTCATATGTGGATACAAAGCGTAGTTCTGGAATACCATCGCGATATCTCTATCCTTAGGCTCTACATCGTTCATTAACTTTCCATCGATGTAAAGTTCGCCAGAGGAAATGTCTTCCAAACCAGCAATCATACGAAGAGTTGTGGACTTACCGCATCCAGATGGTCCTACAAAAATAACAAATTCTTTGTCTGCAATCTCCAGATTGAAATCCTTAACTGCCTCAAATCCATTGGGATATTTTTTAACGATGTTTTTCAGTGATAAACTAGCCATTTACTAATCCTCCTAAAAATAAAATATATATTCTCTGTTCTGAACCACAAGCCCCCACAGCTGCAGCTCCATGTTTCTGAAACAATCATACATGAATTGTTTTTTTTTTACCATATTCTTATTTACCAAAATCCATTTGGGGCTTTTGGCTAATTTGTATAACCCTTGAAAAAACTGACTGAAACGTCAAAATATCAAGATACAGGCTCGTACATTTCTGTCTATATTCGATACCCAGTGACTATTTTGCCTCTTATTTGGTTATATATTACAAGGCGATGTCGTTATTTTCGACATCGCCTTGTAATATTTTAAATATATTTATTTCTTTTTCGCAAGAACGTTCAGCCATCTTACGTCAGAATGACCAGAACGAATATCTTCGGTTTCCCACAGCTTTAAAATTTCAAATCTGCCGTTTTCTCTTAAGAGCTGGGAAATAGAGTCTGCGGTAAAGTCACTGAAATACCGTTCGCCACGGAACCCCTCAAAATCTCCCAGTTTAAAAGACATATATAGAATACCCTTCTCATTTAAGGCCCTTGCTATCTTTGTAAGAATGCCTGACAGTTCCTTTTTCGGAGTATGAAGCAGTGATGCACACGCCCAGATTCCGTCGAATACATCGTCAAAATCTATCTGTTCAAATGTCATCTGTAGTACATCAAGACCCGTGTGAATTTCCGCCAGCTTACACATCTCAGAAGATGCATCAAGCGGTGTCACATCATATCCCAGTTCATATAGAGTAAGACTGTCTCTTCCTGAGCCGCAGCCCAAATCAAGAATCGTATCGCCTTCCTCCAGATAATTTAAAAATTCTCTCATGATTTCTGACATATCCTGATTTACTGTTTCTTCAAATTCCTTTGCCGCATACTTATTATAATAGTCTATCGAGTCCAAAATAATCCTCCTGTTATCCGCTTACCCGCTAATTAATTACTTCTATTTTGTTTTCTGTTATCTTTACTTTACCTTCTTTTAGAAGATGTCCCACTGCACGTTTAAAAGCATTCTTGCTCATGGAAAATTCCCGCTTGATTCTCTCCGGATCAGCTTTGTCAGTAAATGGCAGAGTTCCCGAAAACTGATCTTCAATGATCTCAAGAACCTTTAGTGAATCCGCATCCATTTGAATATATGCTTTCTGCCTTGGACTTAAATCCAGCTTTCCATCTTCTCTTACCTTAGTGACCCTTGCTGTAATCTCATCACCTTCCCTGTATTTCTCAAAAAGCTCTTTTTTGGGAATCAGTCCATAATATTTTTTATCTACTGCAACAAATGCCCCCAGCGTATCGCTGAATTCATAGATAATCCCTGTAACCTGATCATCCTTTTTATAAGGAGACTGATTGCTCATATGGGCATATACCCGCATGGTTGCAGCCAACCGCTTACTTTTATCAATATACAAGGTGACAAGAACGTTCTCACCGGGCCGTACTTTATATGTCTGCTCTTTATATGGCAGGAGCAGATCCTTCTCCAGTCCCATGTCCAGAAATGCGCCGATCTTTCCTACTTCCTTCACTTTCAGAACTTCGGTCTCACCAACTAAAAGCTTGGGAACTGCAGTCGTCGCAATCAACCGGTCTTCTGAATCCTTGTAGATAAAGACCGTAATCTCATCTCCCTGCCCCGTTCCTTCAGGAACCTGTTTCTTTGGAAGCAGTACAGATACTTCACTGCCGGCATCTTCTCCTAAATACACGCCGAACTCCTTTACCCTCTGGACTGTGAGGGTCTGCATCTTACCTAATTCAATCATCTTATATCCTCTCTGTTGTTCCACGCAGCCAAATAACTGCGTAAGCTGCCCCATGTTCATCACACAGAGAAACAACGTATCCTTCCTCTGTCTTACTGACTCTGGGATAGACTGCATCTCCAAAAACTGCTGCCTTTTTATATTCCACTCTCAGTTCCGACACTTCCATTCCATCAGGAAGCACTTCCCTGGCAATTTCCACATATTTGGAATTATTCACATGGTGATTGGTATCAATGTGATGCTTGCCCACGATAACAGGAGCTGAAGCTTCATATTCATCAGGAACTGCAATTCTGCGGGGAGCATACTCCATATCAAGAGGTTTCTCCCATGTGGTTCCGTAACCGCGGATATCATCTGCCTCAATTTTTGCAGGCCGTCCTTTATCCGTATCAAACAAAAACCATACAGAATTGGCTCTTACCAGATAATTGCCCTCATGATCGCATACTGTAAAATTACGGTATCCGTAAAATCCTTTAAAATCATAGGGCCAGGTACTGATTAAAACTTCTTCACCCAGAGTCGGATAACGGTCCACAATAATCTGCCAGGATGATAACCACCATGTTTTGTGCCGATCGATAAAATATGCCACTCCCAGTCCATTATCCTCAGATTGAAAAGTGGAACAATCCTGCAGATAATTCATAATACCGGTTAATGAAAGTTTTCCATATTCATCTGTCTCACTATATCGTACTCTGCTGCCGAATGTATACATTTAAATTTTCTCCTCAAAATTATATAACATTATAAAGCATTTTTTAGCGATTGTCCAGATAAAAGAGTAACCGGCTGCACCACTTTTCCCTTAAAAATGCAGAAAGGATTATCTTTTAACATAGATTTAACAGTTCTTCCGGATACAGATCAATCACACAAAAAAACGGGACCATATCAGGTCCCGCTCAGAAGCTGGGCTACAAGGATTCGAACCTTGAAAATGACGGAGTCAGAGTCCGTTGCCTTACCATTTGGCGATAGCCCATTAACACAACAAAAGGAATTATACAAGAAATCTTTTAAATAGTCAAGTTCTTTTTTATTTTTTAGCAAAAAAGTTTACCAGCTGACTTATATAGCGGTATACTTATGGATGACAGCTCAGCCGGTCCGGCTGAACTGATCCATTGAGACACACTGCCCCTTACTTACTCGTAGCTTTTCTTTCCAAATATCCGTTTCAGTTCTTCCAGAGGTAATTTCGGTGTTCTGTCTTCCTTTAACAGCCCATTTGTTTCCTGCATCACATCCGTCAGCTGGGTATAACAAAAACCGGAAAATTTTCTGCTTTTAATAAGAAAGTCGTTAACCGGCTCCAGACGCTCTAGAAACTCCTCCTGGCTTGCCGCTTTATTGTAATAACCCCAGCCCTCTGTTTCTGAAGTAAATGCGATACCGCCATACTCTGTCATGAGGACAGGCTGGCCTCCATATTTCTGTCCATCAGCCAGAACCATACGGCGTTCTGCATGTCCATTAATAATATCTTCCATAGATTCATATTTTCCTGTATTTTCAGGCATCAGTTCATAATCATGCAATGCCAGTATATCCGTGTTTTCCGTCTGTTCCCAGCCATCATTTCCGCTGACCAGTCTGGTTCTGTCCAGCGCTTTGGCCTGATAATACAGCATACTGGCCAGGCTCTGCTGGCTGCTGTCCGTTCTGATGTTTCTCATTCCCCAGCTTTCATTAACAGTAACCCACGTAATGATAGATGGATGATTGTAATCCCGTTCAATAAATTCAGTAAGCTCTCCAGAGGTATTCTTCAGAGTGCTGTCTGTATACTTATAACAGCTTGGCATTTCTCCCCATACAAGAAATCCCAGCCTGTCCGCCCAGTAATAATATCTGGGATCCTCAATTTTCTGGTGCTTTCTTGCACCATTAAATCCCATCTGCTTAGCAAGTATGATATCTTTTTTTATGGATTCCTCATCTGGAGGCGTAAGAAGGCTCTGCTTCCAATATCCCTGATCAAGAATCAGCCTCTGGTATAATACCTCACCGTTCAAAAGAATTCTTCCATTAGAAATGCAGACAGACCGGAGTCCAAAATAACCTGACACCTTATCATTCAGAAGCGTTGCCTCCATTCCAATCAAATTGGGTTTTTCCAGTGTCCAGATCATCTCTTCCCTGCGCACATCTAAGTCAGGTAAAGCCAAAATGCCTTTTCCATACCCATTTTCGCAGACGATATTCAGACTTCCCAAATCCATCTCAGTCCCGCCCTCTGCCGGAAGACTTCTAAAGGAAATTTCTGCCTTCACCTTTTCCATGGAAGAAATAAAAACTTCACATAGAACTTCATTCCGTTCCAGATCGGGAGTTGCTTTTATTCGTTTTATATAGGTTTTTCCTGCATATTCCAGCCATACACTCTGCCATATTCCTGTAGTGGGCGTGTACCAGCATGCAAAGTTTTTTCCTGTCCAGGTCTGTTTTCCTCTTGGCTTATCCTCATCACTATAGTCCATTACTTTAACGGTTAAAACATTTTTCCCTTCCAAAACCAATTCCGTAATGTCAGCCTCAAAGGGAGTATGACCGCCTCTGTGACCTGCTGCATGGATATGATTGATATAAACCTCCGCCTCATAATCCACAGCTCCAAATTTTAAAAGCAGGCTTTTACCCATTAATCTGCTTTTCTCTACAGCAAATTCTTTCCGATACCAGACAACATGGTGAACATCTGTATCACAGATTCCGCTCATTTCCGACTGATAGCAGAACGGTACCTTGATTTTTTTATCAAATACCGGTTCATCAAATGAAAACTCCCACTCTCCATTGAGATCTGTCCATTCTTCCCTTATAAAATCAGGTCTTGGAACATTTTTATTTATCATGATTCTTCTCCTTTTATCCCTTTAAACCCGATGTACTGATACCCTCCACCAGATATTTCTGAAGGCAGATAAAAATAATCACTGCCGGTAAGATGGACAGGCTTGCCATTGCAAACATGGCACCGTAATCCGAAGAAGATCCCGGATCGGAAAACAGTTTAAGGGCAAGACTGACCGGATACTTCGCGGATTCGTTGATATAAAGCAGGGCTGACAGGAAGTCATCCCATCTCCACATAAAGGAAAATATGCTGGCTGTAATTAACGCTGGTGTGATAAGGGGCATGATAATCCTGGAAAATATGCTGTAATAGGAGCAGCCGTCGATTTTAGCTGCCTCGTCAAGCTCCCTTGGTATTCCATCAATAAAATTAATCATCAGGTAAACAAAGAAACCCTGAATGGCAAAACAGTAGGGAAGAATCAGCGGTTTATAGCTTCCTACCCACCCTAATTTCTGATACCATAAATATTGGGGAATCATGAGCACCTGTGCCGGAAGCATCATGGATACCAGCATTGCTGCAAATAGAATTTTTCTACCGAAAAATCTGCATCTTGCAAGTCCGTAAGCCACCAGAGCAGAAGAAAAAACAGTTCCTAATGTTGCTGTAACAGCTATAAAAAATGAATTCTTAAAAAAAACTGCAAAAGAGATTTTTGCGAATCCCTTCCAGCCGTTTGTATAATTGCTGAATACAAATTTTTCTGGAATCAACTGGCCCGCTGTTAAAAAAATGGTATTTGATTCCTTAAATGAACTCATAAACATCCAAAACAGAGGATAAATCATTACAAGCCCCAGGCTGCACACAATTACATGGTATAAAATCTTACCTGCCTTTTTTCTGGTCATCATCTGCCTCACACTCCTTCCGTATAAACCCAGAATCTTTTTGTTGCAAACAGAATCACTGTTATCACGCAGATCAGCAGCAGCATTACCCATGCCAGGGCTGCGCCGTATCCGGTGTTATAAAACTCAAAGGATTGCTGGTACATATAAACGGTATAAAATAAGGTAGAGTTAAGGGGTTTTCCCTGGGTAATAATAAAGCATTGCGTAAATGCAAGAAAACCATTAATCATCTGCATAACCAGATTAAAGAAAATAGTGGGTGTCAGCAGAGGCAGAGTGATCCTGAAAAACTGGGAAAATTTATTGGCTCCGTCTACCCGGGAAGCTTCGTAAAGCGATACCGGAATCTGCTTTAAAGATGATAAAAAAATCAACATGGAAGATCCAAACTGCCAGATCGCCAGTATAATAAGAGTCCAGATCGCCGTTTTATTATTTCCTAGCCATGGAAAATTAGTGTGTATCCCTAAAATACCCAGAAGCAGATTCACTACACCATCAGTTGCAAACATCCGTTTCCATAATATGGAGACTGCCACAGATCCTCCAATAATGGACGGAAGATAGTAAAAAGCCCGGTAAAAGCCGGTTGCCTTTGATGATTTCAGCAGAAGCAGGGCTACCATAAGCGCAAAGATCAGACGCAGAGGAACCGATACAAAGGCAAAATAAAACGTGACTCCTATGGTTTTATAAAACACATTATCATCAGTAAACATTTTTATGTAATTATTTAATCCTGTGAAAACAGGCGGAGACAAAATATTATAATCACATAAAGAATAGTAAAAGGAAATTCCCATAGGTACAACCATAAACAGCAGAAATCCAACAATAAAAGGAAGGCTGAATACCACTCCCGCTGTGCTTTCTTTGTTCAGGAAATGTCTGAGTCCTGCACCTAACGTATCTTTCATAGACATCCTCCATTCATAGATAACCGTCTTCTTGATTAAACAGGGGCAAAGCTGTCTCTGCCCCCGTATACTGATTCATTATTTCTTGCTCATAATTTCATTTGCCCCGTTATAGAATTCTTTAGCGGCTGTTTCGGCATCATATACACTATAGCAAACCTGTTCCTGTACCTGGTTTAACAGATTTGAGACCTCGCTGGCGCCATCTGGCTGGGGGGGATTAATGGGGGAACAGTTTGGAGTAACTACTTCATTGACATAATGAATGACTTTCTGTTCCACATCACTCATCTTTGGTGCAAGTTCACTGGCAATCTTACTGGAAGCCGGAACTCCCCGTTCACCCAGTAAAATGTTATTAGCATCGCTGGAATTGGTTAAAAAGTTAATCACCTTCACTGCTTCTTCCGGATTCTTTGAATGAGCTCCAACAGAAAAGAACTGGCTGGATTTTAAATATCCGGACTTTTTCGGATCTGCTGAGGGCCAGGTAGTGATACCGATCTCCATCCCTTCCGGAGCCGCTTTTTGCATTGCAGTCAGCTGGTTTGAATTATAAAAAGCACACCAGGACATGGTTTCAGGACTGGAACCGTAAACCAGGGGCTCCTGCTCAACGGAACCAATGGAAAGCTCAGCAAATACGCCTGGATCTATAAACCACCCTTCTTTTATACCTGTTTCATACATCTGGAAGAATGGAAGATAATCTTTTTCCTCTCCGCCCATCTTTTTATCTCCATAGAGAACAACATCATTTCCTCTCATGAAGTAATCCAGAAAAGCACCTGCATTGTAATAGGCAATGTTTGTTTTATACCCGGTCTTCTTATAAACCTCACGGCATAAATCAATAAATTCATCGGTTGTCATATAGTCCTTGACCACAATACCATTTTTATCTAAAAGAGTTTTATTATACAGCAGTGATGGTGCATTAATTCCTGCACAGACCGCATATACGCCTCCGTTCACCGTACCGCTTGCCATGGTATTATCAGAAATATTTGAGACATCCAAAGTGCCATCTTTGATATAGGGTGTCAAATCCACCAGAAGTCCGTTTTTTACATACTGGTCAATAAATGAATAATCCATCTGAACAATATCAGGAATCGCCTGACCTGCTGCAGATGTGGCCAGTTTATTCCAGTAATCAGACCACTCAGAGAACTGACCCTCTATTACTGTTCCAGGATTCTGCTCTGTATACAAATCAAGTGCTGCCTGTGTTTTCTCATTTCTGACCTGATTTCCCCACCAACTCATGGTTAGCTTCAGTTTTCCGCTTTCATCCCCCGCTGCTGCCTTTGTGGTTTCTGCTGCTGTAGACCCCGCTGCTGTAGACCCCGCCGTTGTGCCTGCGGGAGTGGCTGCACCACTGCCTCCGCATCCGGAAAGGGACGCTAATGCAATAGCTGACGCAATAAGTAACGCAACTTTTTTCTTCATATAACCTTCCTCCAATCAATTTTTTCGTATATCAGGCGTTTTTTATTATACTTCCCCCTCTAATTCCAGTAAATGATTAAAACCGGCTTCCAGGTTGAAAAAACCGTGTTGTGTGTATAATTTGAATAGTTCTTTGTGCTTACCGGTTGTATTGGCAAAATGTTTTATATATAATTTAGCTGTCATTACTCCAGATCCGAAAGGCGGTTTTTATGAAGCATTTTATTAGAAATCTCTCTTTAAAAAAGAAGATTCATTCCATTGTATTTTTTTGTATTATCCTTTTGGCTTTGGCCTCACTTTTTAGTATACAGCTGATAGCAAAGGCTAATCAAAAGGTGCTTTATCAGTCTGTGGCTTCCTCTTTATCCTATACTGGCAAAGAGTTAAATAACCGGTTGGATAATATATCTACAATGGCGGATATGTTTCTGGCTGATACCAATATACAGAACGGACTTGGTATATTAAAAGATTCCTCAAGCATCCAGGACCGTTCCATTGCATATAAATCACTCTACGGCGTTTTAAATGAATATTATTTTACCTTCCGCAAAAATAACATTAACTTTATGAGTCTTTATCAGGACCGGTATTCCATCCATACTCATATTGCGGCTGGAAAAACACTTCCGGAATCTGTGGTTGAGGATCTGGTCACAAGAGCCGAAGAAGCCAGGGGACGAACCATCTGGATTACCGACTACAGCGATCAATATGGTTTATTTATGGTTAAGCATTTACTGCGCACAGAATATCTGACTCTTGACCCGCTGGGAACTCTGATTGTAAGTATTAACGTAGACGGACTTATTAATGGTGCTACCAACACCAGTCATTTTAATGATGACACCCGCTATATTCTTTCCAGTCAGGAGAACTTAATCTATAATTCCTCCAGTATAAAGACTGACCATAAAACTCTCTTTGGAACATATTTTCATTCCAGATACGGACTTGTAAATAAAGATGGAAACAGTTTCTTTTATGTCAAAGGAATCATACCGGAATATGGCTGGGATTATGTCTGTCTGATCCCCTATGGCAGCATAACAAATTCTCTCCGCACAAGCCTGGAAGTATGCCTGATTATTATTGCTGTCTCCATTGGACTGGCTATCCTTTT
Organism: Lacrimispora defluvii; assembly: GCA_013036995.1. Lineage (GTDB taxonomy): Bacteria > Bacillota > Clostridia > Lachnospirales > Lachnospiraceae > Lacrimispora > Lacrimispora defluvii. The sequence goes on along the minus strand of JAAOXG010000001.1, from coordinate 11,099 downwards.
GTCCTCTTCGTTAATTGACTCAATCACCAGACATTTTGATAATCTCATTTTAAAAATGGAACGCTTTGCAGCAGGGCAGACTGAAATCCCCCAGGTTTCCTATGATTACAGCAAACGCTCCGATGAATTAGGGATTTTGCACTCCTGCTTCGACCAGATGGTGGATAAAGTAAATCAGCTGATTAAAACAAATTACCTGAATAAAATACTGATAAAGGAAGCCCAGCTAAAAGCGCTGGAGACACAGATGAACCCTCACTTTTTATACAATACCTTAGAATCAATCAACTGGAGGGCAAAAACAGTTGGAGCAAAAGATATCTCTTCCATGACAGAATCTCTTGGGACTCTCCTTCGCATCACACTGGACCAGAAAAGCAAGCAGGTACCTTTAAGCAGGGAACTTGAGCTGGTGCAATGTTATATGACCATTCAAAAGTTCCGGTATGAAGACCGGCTGGAATATGAAATATCTGCCCCTGAAAATCTGGTTGGGTGTTATGTGTTAAAACTGACCCTCCAGCCCCTGGTGGAAAATGCAATCCGTTATGGACTGGAAGAAAATACAGAAGGTTGCCGGATTTTAATTACAGCTGAAGCAGACGGAACTTCCCTCATTGTCACAGTCAGAAATAACAGCTCCGCATTTGAAGAAGACCTGATAAACAAATTGAAAAACCGGGAAGCAGAACCTCATGGTTTTGGAATCGGCCTGCTAAATATATCGGAGCGAATGAAGCTGACTTACGGAGAACAATACGGCCTTACCCTCTATAATGAGGACGACCAGGCCGTGGCACAGCTTTCTTTTCCTCTGAGCCAGCCTCCGGAAGACATTTCTGATACGAAAGGAGAATAATCATGCTTAAATTAATAATTGCCGATGATGAACGGGTAATACGGGAATCAATCTCTTCCCTGATTGACTGGAACAGCCTTGGCATTGAACTGGTAGGAACATGCCGTGACGGAATCGAGGCCTATCACATGATTCTCGATGAATCACCCCATATTGTAATGACCGATATCCGCATGCCTGGCCTGTCTGGACTTGAATTAATAGAGCGTATCTATGAGGCCGATATGGACACCCAGTTTATCCTCCTGTCCGGATTCGGAGAATTCGAATATGCAAAGCAGGCAATGAAATACCGGGTTCACCATTATCTTCTAAAGCCCTGCAACGAAGAACAAATCGTAGAAAGCATGAAAGATATCATAAAGGAATACTATCACCGCCAGGCTTTTCAGGATTTAAAGGAACGTCAGAAGGCGCTGACGGTTAATCTCCACCACAGCATTATGGGAAATATTATTAACGAGCAGATTTTTAAATCTGATCCTGCTAAAGTTTCCTGGGATGCTTATTCAGGATTTATGGATTTCTATCAGACGGGATATGAATTGTGCTTCCTTCACTATTTAGAAGAAGAGTATTTAAATTCCGTTTTAAGCCTTATTTATGATTATATGGCCGAGCATGCCCCTGGCATTGAGCTGTATTGTATCTATGTGAAAAACTCACTGATTCTTTTTTTTGAAAGGTACCAGTCCTCCTACGACCAGTTTGATTTATTCATGCAGACCTTAAAACCAAAAGAGCTGCCTTTTCAATTAGACTATAAACGATCCACCTTCAATAGCCTTGAACAGCTTTTGAAAAATCTGATCACAAAAATAAGACGTTATGGAATTATTTATTACATGAATGGGCTGGAACCGGTTCCTATCTGCAATTATAAAAATTTAATTACTAAAATCGAGGAACTGACTGCACGTTTAATCGTTGCAGAAGAACCGGAACGGAAATCCTGTGTGGAAAATCTCACTGCAACTTTAAACGATATCAGCAATACGGATTTTTTAAAGCAGGCCGGATCACGAATTTTAATTAAGCTGGCTACAGAAACCAGCTATCTGTCATCGGTGGATACCACAGAGTACCTGATGGACTTAAACCAGCAGACTGAATATTCTGAAATCCGCCGCATGCTGTGCAGAAAGCTAAACGAAATCCTGAAAAAGCCTTCCAGCCGTTCCCAGCACTACAGCCCTTTCATCGACAAAATCATTCGATATGTGGTAGAGCATCTGGATGATCCCAATCTTACATTAAAATGCATTGCCGAAAATTATCTTTTTATGAATGTTGATTATGTCAGCAAACGATTCAGTAAAGAAACAAAACAAAAATTTTCAAACTACATCACTGCCCTGCGCATCCAAAAAGCCAAGCAATTATTAGCAGAAGGCCATACAGAACAGATCCAATGGGTTGCCCAGCAGGTAGGGTGTGGAAATAACCCCCAGTATTTCAGTCAGATTTTCAAGAAAGGCACGGGGATGACACCTAGCGCATACGCTAAAAAATTAAATGGAGGAGATTGAAATGACAAACAAGGAATTACTTCCGAAAATCCATCTTGTGATGGACAAACTGATGAATCTGGGAGGCGGTAATTATGAAAATGACCGCTCAGTCGGAAAGGAAGATGCAAGCCGCGGTATCATTGCCAGAGATTTTGGTATTGAGGAATGGGACTGGCCTCAGGGCGTAGGTCTCTATGGACTGTTAAAGCTTCAGGGTTTTTATGGAGATGACCGTTACCTAGATTTTTTTGACCGCTGGTTCCAAAATAATCTGCAGAAAGGACTTCCCAGCAAAAATATAAATACAACTGCTCCCTATCTTGTTTTAGCCCAACTGCTGGATTCGTTCCAAAATCCGGATTATGAAAAACTCTGTCTGGATCATGCGCACTGGCTGATGAACGAACTGCCGAAAACAAAAGAAGGCGGCTTCCAGCATGTGGTAACTGCAATAGGAAACCGGAATGGTGTCCTGTTAAATGAAGGTGAAATGTGGATTGATACATTATTCATGGCAGTTCTGTTTTTAAATAAAATGGGACATCGTTTCGAAAATGAAGAATGGATAGGCGAAACTCTCCATCAGGTATTACTTCATATTAAATATTTATATGACAAACATACCGGATTGTTTTATCATGGCTGGAGTTTTCCCTTAAACAGTAATTTCGGCGGAATTTTCTGGTGCAGAGGCAATTCCTGGTTTACCTATGGAATTCTGGAACTGATTGAGTCATTTGATCAGACTCTGGATCCGGGACTTCTCACATATCTGACAGATACCTACAAAGCCCAGGTGAATGCCCTAAAAGACTTACAGGCACCTTCCGGGCTGTGGCATACCGTTCTTACTGATCCGGATAGCTATGAGGAAGTATCGGGATCCGCAGCTATCGCAGGTGGTATTTTAAAAGGAATTAAAATGGGAATTCTGAATGAAACATATCATGACTGTGCAGCAAGGGCTATTGCTGGAATCTGCAACAATATAGCGGAAGACGGAACCGTCTTAAATGTTTCCGCAGGAACCGGCATGGGTTACAATGCAGAGCACTATAAAAATATAACAATTCGTCCCATGGCATATGGTCAGTCACTAACCCTGATTTCACTGATTGAAGCATTAAATTAACAGAACCGAATACATCCAAAAAAGCGTTGATTTGCTTTCGCAAACCAACGCCTTTTTTCTTTTTTTCATCACTGGGCTACAAGGATTCGAACCTTGAAATGACGGAGTCAGAGTCCGTTGCCTTACCATTTGGCGATAGCCCATCAGTGCAACGAGTGTATTATACTATAGCTTTCTCCTGTGGTCAAGCACTATTTTACAATTTTTTACCAAAAATTCTTAAAGCTCAGGAAGAGCCTTATTGTACGGAATGCCCTTCCTGATTTACTGATTCTGTGTTCTTTTTCTCTGCCACGGTTGTATCTGTTTCTGGCGCTTTCGTGGTTGTAGTTTCAGACGGCTTTGTCACTACCTGTTCGGTGGTTTCCTCTGTTTCCGTGTCGTCAGCTTCCCCGTTGCCAATTACAGGTGTCTCAAATACTCCCTTTACAGTGGTCTGCTTACCCGACTTCGGTGATATTCCTCCAAGCACAAAGGTATATTCCCTGTCTCCTTCTAAGCCGGTTACACTGATCTCACAATAATCAGAATCGGTACTTTCTATCTTTGATGAGTATGTGTTATTATCTCCATCTTTTACCGAAACTGTCGGATTTTTCCATTTGACTCTCGTTTTAAAGTGAACCATGACAGTGCCATTCTCATAGTCCACATAATCAATCTTTATTTTCTCTGATGACACCACATCCTCAGAAGTAGTTGCTGCTGCCGTCGTTTCCCCGCTTGTAGCCGTAGGCTGGGTGTTCGATGGCTCTGTATGCACCTGGCTCTTAGACTCAGCAGATGTGGATTCCGGAGTGGTTTCAGTAACAGACACTGTCTCTTTCTTTGTAGTCGTCTCCTCCGTTGTCTGAATGCTGGTCCTGGTCTCTTCCAGCGTTTCCTCTGAAACCTTTGTCTTAGCCCCCACTGCATAGGACCTTTCTGTTATGACCTTAGCAATCTCTTCCATGGTAAGTGGAGCCAGTTCTTCCATATCTTCCATAGAAAGGGAAGAATTCTGAGCAATCAGTTCTTTTAAGAAATAAGCTTTTCCATAGGATATGTTATATTCCCGGGCCAGCTGCTTCACATCATCTTCCTCTATGACCTGCTGGTCATACACAACCGCTTTTAATCTTTTTTCCTCCAGAGTCGTCCTGATATCAGTGACCACTGCAGATCTTAAGTTGGAAGCCTTTTTAATGCTGTCATTGGATACAGTAACCAGTATTGCATTATCCAGATCATCAAGAAAGCCATGGGTAACCATGGATCCGATAATGGCGTTAACAGCCACATTTAAATCCACGCCTTCCATATCCATATCCTTAAGTATAGTCATCCCGTCCTGATTGACCGCTTCCGCTTTCAGTACCCTGTTTTTCTTGTTCACAGATAATTCAACACTTGGGTTCACATCTATTCCTATGACTGAATCCACTCTGCTGTTTTGATAGCTGTAAGTTCCTCCGGCAAGCATAATCATGCAGAAGCAGGCTGCAATCAGCCCTGCAATCACCCTCTGCCGTTTAAAAAAAACTGGCTTAGAAACACTGGTGTCCTCAATCTGGGGAGTGCTTAAATCAATCCGGTCCAGTACATTGGGGATTAAGTCATCAGTTGCAGATTTTAAGCAGGCTTCGATCTGTTTTCTATTTAGTTGTTTGTGTTTATCTAAAACCATATCAAAGCCTACTCCTCTCTTAAATAATTTTCCAGTTTTTTCATAGCCCGGTTATATCTGGACAGAGCAGTTGCCAAAGGTATCTTTAAGCTGGCCGCTATCTCCCTGTGCTTCATTCCGGCGGATGTATGAAGAAGAACGATCTCTCTCTCCTCTTCCTTTAAAATCGACAATGCAGCCAGCAATACCATCTTATCAGCTGCCATCTCTATTTCTGAACAGACCTCACCGGTTTCCGTTCCAGACAAGTCTTCTAACGTAATGTCCGAGTCATGCTTCTGCTCCCGGAATTTCATATAGCATAAATTCCGTGCTATGGTAAACATCCACGCCAAAGGTTTCCCCTGGGATTTGTAGCTCTTTGCAGAAGTCCATATCTTTAAATAGACTTCCTGCAAGATTTCCTCCGCATCCTGGGGGTGCTTTATAATGGACAGAATAAAACTGTACATCGTGCGGTCTGTATTCTGATATAAACGCTGAAAAGCCTCCTGGTCGCCCTCTGCCACTTTTTTCAAAAGCGCTTCATCGCTTAACAGGCTGTAATCTTCAGCTCCGCCAAAGCTCATCAATCCCATAAACAGCATGGATCCGATTTCCTTTCTATTAGGTTAATGCTGATTTCTGTCATCTTATTGCATAAAATGGAAATATTTTATTACCTTATTTTTCCACACCGAAACCGCTTTCCGCAGTTATGACCAGACAGCAGCGTTTATCTATCTCAGTTACCTTTTTTGTGATCTCTTCCTTTAGCCATTCCCTTTTTTTGCGGTCATATTCCCTGGGAACAACCAGATCAAAGATCAGATTAATCTGATCCTTTCCTTCTATCATTCTAAAATCATGAAATGTGACTCTTTCATCTGTATCCTGTATCACATGTTCCACCATACTTCCAAATTCCATTACTTTAGAATCTCTGGTTTCCACAGGATCCATATGAATAACAAGAAATATACCAAATTTTTTTAATGCCTCCCGTTCAATCCGGTCGATGATCTCATGGGATACCTCTACATTTACGTCATTAGGAACTTCAGCATGAATGGAGGCCATACTTCTGGTTGGTCCATAATTATGAACAATCAAATCATGACTACCCACAATTCCTTCATATGCTTCCACAAAATCAGTGATTTCCTGGTAAAGCTTTGGATCAATAGGCTCACCGATTAATGGCGTAAGTGTATCTTTTGCAATCCTGATACCCGCCCACATGACGATGACTGAGACAATCACACCCACGATTCCATCAATATTTAACCCCCAAATGCCATAAATAACCACAGATAAAATAGTGGAGGTGGTGGTTATTACATCACCCATAGAATCTGCTGCCGTCGCCTTCATGACAGCTGACTGTATTCGATTTCCAAGAGTCCTGTTAAAAAGCGCCATCCATAATTTCACCAATACAGACAAAATAAGGATAATAACAGATACTGTATGAAAAGACATCTCCTGAGGGTGGAGAATTTTATCTATTGAGGTTTTAAACAGTGAAAATCCCACCTGGATAACAAGAAATGCAACAATAAATGCCGCAATATATTCCACTCTACCATGTCCAAATGGGTGCTCCTCATCTGCCGGTTTCCCAGCCATTTTCACTCCAATAAACCCTATAATGGAGGATGCCGCATCCGATAAGTTATTAAATGCGTCTGCCATAACAGAGATACTGTTAATCAGCAGTCCCGTTAAAAGCTTAGCGGTGAACAAAAGGATATTGCAGAAAATCCCAACCACACTGGCCATTAGCCCATACCGGGTACGAACCAGGGAATCCTCCGTGTTTTTATAGTCCTTCACAAATATTCGAACGAAAAAATCAGTCATAGTTCTCCTTTCCTGATTTTATAGTTAATAGCTCACACTCTCTAAAAAAAGGCCTTCCGGAGGCACGGTATAACCTGCCATTTGCCGGTCCAGCGCTTTTAATATACCAGGCATCTCCTCAGGTCTTCGTTCCTTCAGTCCCACTTCTATTAAAGTGCCCATAAGAATTCTTACCATATTATAGAGAAATCCATTTCCAGTAAAACGGACGAAAAGTCTGGTATCCTCTTTTTCAAATTCTATCTTCTTTAAATTTCTTACTGTTGACTTCTTCATCTTCCGGTTAGAACAGAAGCTTTTAAAATCGTGTTCACCACAGAGTAAAACAGCTGCCCGCTCCATAGCTTCTACATCCAGGCTTTTATGAAGACCATAAATATATTTACGATCAAACACCTGCTTCTTTTCTCCCATTTCAATGCGGTAAAGATATGTCTTTTCCTGTGCATTCAAACGACTGTGAAACCGCTCCGGCACCTGATCCAGCGCCTTTACCCGAATATCTTCAGGAAGGTAATGATTTAAATATTCCATTATCTCCTGTCCCTTTTTATTTATATCAACGTAAAAATTAGCAACCTGATTAAGAGCGTGTACCCCTGCATCTGTTCTGCCTGATCCATGTACCTCCACGCTTTGTCCGCATAATCGCTCTAAAACAGTTTCTATCTTCCCCTGTATGGTCTGATCCGTATTTCCCTGCTTCTGCCATCCATCATAACGGCTTCCGTCATACTCAACTATAATCCGGTAATTTGTCATTTTTTACTCCATTCTTTTGCGTATATAAAAAACAGGAGTGCTGCAATCGCAGTTCCGGCTGCCACTCCTGAACAATCCAGCCATACATCAGAGATCTGTCCTGATCTTCCCGGTACAAACAGCTGAATGGTTTCATCAATAAAAGGAATCAGAAAACCTGCTATTCCATGGATAAATAACCGCTTCTCCATGGTAATCTTATATGATTTCACACACTGAAACAAAATTATTCCTAACAGCGTATATTCCGAGAAATGACCTGCCTTTCGGATTATATGCTCTGTGAGCCACCGGCTCTCTATTCCAGCAGAGATAAAGAGATTCCTTAAATACTCCAAAACATGCCCGCTGTCAACCGATGATAAATCTGCTGTCTTAAGAGAGTTGGAGTAAATAAATAAAATATATAAAACTGCTGTCACTGTCCACACCAATCTCTTTTTCATATGTCTCACCTCAAAATTCCACTTTTATCTACCTGCCCGGCAGCCTGAATGAGCACCTCTTCCTCACGCACCAGCGCTAGCCTTACGAATCCCTCTCCTGAAGGACCAAACGCACTTCCAGGTGTTACCAGTACACCAGCCTTTTCCAGAAGTTCCCTGGAAAATGTCTCGGAATCTTTAAATCTGTCCGGTATCTTTGCCCATACAAACATGGTTGCCTGGGGCTTTTCCATATACCACCCAATTCGGGTCATATGTTCACACAAAGCATCTCTTCGTCTCTCATATGCCTTTCTGGTAAATTCAACACAGGATTGATCTCCTGTAATTGCAGCAATGGCCGCTTTTTGAACAGGCAGGAACATTCCATAGTCCATATTAGACTTTAAGGTTTTAATTTTTTCAACTATTTCCCGGTTTCCCAGGCAGAATCCGATTCTTGCACCAGCAAGTCCATAGGTTTTCGAAAGAGAATTAAATTCCACACCAATCTCTTTTGCACCGGGAAAGCTTAAAAAACTGCCGCATTGACGCTGATCAAAAACCAGCTCACTATAAGCGTTATCATGTAAAACCACAATATCATACTTCTTTGCAAATTCAATTAGATTTATATAGAAGCTGTCAGGTGCCATGACTGTGGTAGGATTATTGGGATAAGAAACAATCATGAACCTTGCTCTCATTGCTATTTCTTCCGGTATTTCTGAAAAATCAATGAGATAATCCTTTTCTTTCCTCTGGGGCATGTAAAAAAGACTGGCCCCAGCCAGTAAAGGACCATCGGCAAATACCGGATAGCAGGGATCGGGAACAAGCACTACGTCTCCTTCGTCTATAATAGACAGTGCTATATGTGCCAGCCCCTCCTGAGATCCAAGAAGTGAACAGATTTCTGATGAAGGATTCAGGGTAACTCCATATCGTCTTTGATACCATAGAGCAACTGCCTCTAATAGTTCTTTTTGATCATGTATGGCATAAATATAATTGCTGGGATCAGCGGCCGCTTCGCAAAGAGCTTCTGTAATATGTCCAGCCGGCGGAATGTTGGGTGCTCCCACGCTCAGATCAATAACCGGTTCCCCTTTCTCCTCTTTCTGGCGTTTCAACTCCAGAAGCTTAGAAAAGATTCCCTCTCCAAAATGGTTCATTCTTCTAGCAAATCGCATGGGCATTCCACCTCTGTCTTTTTTCAATAAAATATAATCTTAGTTATTATAGTACAAAGGTTCTTATATTACAAGGACAGGCATTAAAAAAGTCCCCAAAAACGGCATATACCGAGTTTGAGGACTTCATTTACGGACCAATTGTAACCGGAACACCTAAATTGCAGTAGCTCCACAAAACATCCATTACATCATTATCAACTGCTACGCACCCATGAGTTGTTCCATCCGGAACTCTGCATCCATGAATCATAATAGCTCCGCCCAGTGCGGTTTCCCACGGTGGCTGCTGTCCGTTTAAATTAGCATTAATAATTTCATCTCTTTGCTCCTGGGTGATGATTCCCTGCTCAAATCCCCGATTTGCATCTTCTACTCCGGGATAAGAAAGCCCAAGTGCCAGATATGCCACACTTTTGTCATTTCTTGTACAGACGTAAAACTGACCGCTGGGAGTTCTCATATCACCTTCCACCTTTTTGTTTCCGTCAGAAGACGATGCACCAATGGATACGGGATACTCCCCGATTAAAGTTCCATTCTGTTTTAATGTCAGGATTTTCAACCGTTTGCTCACGTATATGGATACGCCATTCACCGATGCAGCATTCCCTGCCTTTCCACCTGCCCCCGGTCCGGCCGCCTCCTGGGCATAACCGGTTGTTGCAGTCAAAGCTATCAACACAATTGCCATCAGACCCAAAAAAACTTTTCTTATCTTTTTACTCATTCTTACGTTCACAACCATGCTCCTTCATTACTATAATTAAATACAATAACCCAGATAGCTTAAAACGGCCTGATAACAGCCTTCCACACCTGCAAGGCCACTGTCCAGGCAAAGGTGATAATTTTGCGCCTTTCCCCATTCACAGCCTGTATAATACTGATAATAATCTTTTCTTTTCCGATCTGTTTCCCTGATTTTATTCTCTACCAGTTCAGGATCCAGATCTTTATTTAAGGAAATAATTCGCTGGGTCCGGTGTTCAATCCCTGCGTATATAAATAGATTAATACTGTCTTCAAGAACCCGGTCCGCACACCTTCCAACCATAATACACGGTCCCTTTTCAGCCAGACTTTTAATCACTCTGGACTGAGCCAGAAATACCTGATCAGAGATAGGTATTTCATACAGAGGGGAAAATGAGGTATAAAGGGGTGGTTCCAATGATTGCTCTGTTACGGGAATGCTCTCATAATAATTAAGAAACTCAGTCTCAGACAGATTTGTCTCCTGTGCAGTTAAAGAAATTAATTCTTTGTCGTAGAAAGGGATTTCAAGTTTCTCTGACAGCTTCATTCCCAGTTCCCTGCCGCCGCTTCCAAACTCTCTGCTTATGGTAATCACACGATCTAACATATACCCTCCTTATCTTCCGTCAGGCAATCCTATTAGTTTCTCTTTTCATAACATTCCATTCATACTGCAGACTATCAGATATACTTATTTGGTACATCCATCCGCATTTTATCACATTCTGTAATCTATGTATACCTTATTTCCATATTTCGTCCATATTATCTAACCTGGAAATAAAAAAAGACCAGAGCCTTCTATTAAAAGAAAGACTTCCGGCAAATAAAAAAAGCGCGAGACGGGACTCGAACCCGCGACCCCGACCTTGGCAAGGTCGTACTCCACCAACTGAGCCACTCGCGCTTATTAATTATTCTTTTATCTGGGCATATACCCTCAAAACCAC